>NZ_JACHGH010000027.1 GCF_014207435.1 Salirhabdus euzebyi | reverse complement strand
AAGAGGTCACACCTGTACCCATTCCGAACACAGAAGTTAAGCTCTTCAGCGCCGATGGTAGTTGGGGTTCTTCCCCTGCGAGAGTAGGACGCTGCTAGGCATAGGTGGATTATGGAGGATTAGCTCAGCTGGGAGAGCACCTGCCTTACAAGCAGGGGGTCGGCGGTTCGATCCCGTCATCCTCCACCATTTCGCCGGTCTAGCTCAATTGGTAGAGCAACTGACTTGTAATCAGTAGGTTGGGGGTTCAAGTCCTCTGGCCGGCACCACTTTAATATAATCGTATTACATGTTAATATAGAATATAAGTCATTTAACAAATACGAAGTATTAAGAGCCATTAGCTCAGTCGGTAGAGCATCTGACTTTTAATCAGAGGGTCGGAGGTTCGAATCCTCCATGGCTCACCACACTATGCGGGTGTGGCGGAATTGGCAGACGCGCTAGACTTAGGATCTAGTGTCTTATGACGTGGGGGTTCAAGTCCCTCCACCCGCACCAAACTTAATATTAAACTTTGAATATCTTTACTCGAGAGATGCTTTACCTTCAAAGTTGAAATTTCCTGTGGAAATGCGGAAGTAGTTCAGTGGTAGAACACCACCTTGCCAAGGTGGGGGTCGCGGGTTCGAATCCCGTCTTCCGCTCCAGATTAGTTGCCGGGGTGGCGGAATTGGCAGACGCACAGGACTTAAAATCCTGCGGTAGGTGACTACCGTGCCGGTTCGAGTCCGGCCCTCGGCACCATATATTGCGCCCGTAGCTCAATTGGATAGAGCGTTTGACTACGGATCAAAAGGTTAGGGGTTCAAGTCCTCTCGGGCGCGCCATTATTACGGGAAGTAGCTCAGCTTGGTAGAGCACTTGGTTTGGGACCAAGGGGTCGCAGGTTCAAATCCTGTCTTCCCGACCATTTTTATTTTTCTTTTGGGGCCTTAGCTCAGCTGGGAGAGCGCCTGCCTTGCACGCAGGAGGTCAGCGGTTCGATCCCGCTAGGCTCCACCAATTATACTTTCGAACTTTGAAAACTGAACAAAATAACCAGTACGTCAATTGGCTATTTTTTAAATAGCAAAGCAACAAAACGAGTTATAAGGATGTCAGCATCCAATACATTTATTGGAGAGTTTGATCCTGGCTCAGGACGAACGCTGGCGGCGTGCCTAATACATGCAAGTCGAGCGCGGG
>NZ_JACHGH010000026.1 GCF_014207435.1 Salirhabdus euzebyi | reverse complement strand
AAAAAAAGCGCCTATACGGCTATTAAATGGCCCCGGAATTCTTCCGGGGTCATTTTATTTAAGCCCCATTGATATCGATTATGGTTATATTCGTAAATTACTCGATCTACTTCTTTTGTAACATCTCTTAAATTATCAAATGATTTATATTCTGCCAAATCCTTAAAAGTCCCAAAGAAGCTCTCCATAGGTGCGTTATCCCAACAGTTTCCCTTACGGGACATCGACTGTCTTAAACCAAGTTTCTTTACTTTACTTTGGAATAGGGGATAAGTATAGTGAAAACCTTGGTCAGAGTGCAAGATGGCTTCTGGATGAAATTGATTGCCGACGGCTAGTTTTAGCTTTTTTAGCGTCTTATAGACAATATCCATTTCTAACGAAGTGGATAGGTGGTAAGCGACAATTTCTTTTGTTGCTCCATCTTTTATACAGGATAGATATGCTTTCTGCCCTTTGCCGTAATATAGATACGTTATGTCAGTAAGGAGGACTTTTCCTGGTTCTCTCTGATTGAATTCCCGATTAAGGAGGTTTGGACAAGTTCGATGCTCCTTGGTTGCCTTAGCCATTTTGCGATAAGGATTGGCTCTTCTAATCTTTGTTACAAGATTATATTTTACCATCAAACGCCTAATCTTTTTATGATTCATGACCGAAGAATAATCATTCTCCATGAACAATTTGATCTGTAGAGCACCTACTTTTCCCCTATTGTTATTGAAAATCTCTTTAATTAACACTATATCTAATTCATCTTGCTCGTCACGTTTTACCCTTAATGGTGCTGCTTTTAACCAATCGTAGTAGCCACTTCGGCTTACACCTGCAAGTTCACACAAGTAGGAAACAGAGTTCTTTAGCTGATGTGTTCTTATGGTTTTCTCTATGAGTGAAAATTTCTCTGCTGCATTTAGAATTGTTTCTTCTTCAACGCCTGCCTTTCTAGTTCTTCCAGCTTTTTTAAGAAGTCATTCTCTGCCTCAAGGAACTTAATCTTTGCCTCGGCTTTCCTTAATTTCTCCTCAATAGAAAGTTGTTTCGAAGTAGGACGGCCAGCACTCCCTTTCCCTCGACGTTCCGTAAGGAATCCTTCCTCTCCGAACCTTTCAAATGTTTCCCTCCACCGTTGAAGGCAACGTTTAGGCTGTTTCTTACCAATTAGCTCTAGATCAAAGCCATGTTCAATGAAAATTTGCGAAGGTGCTTTTCCATTTTTATATTCAGATACTGCTTGTATTTTAAATTCTGGTTTATAGGAGATAGACCTATCTGAAGCACTCAAAATATTAGGATTTTTCTCAAGCTCTTTGATTTGAAACTCATTATATATATTCTTACTCATGATAGTCCTCCGCCCATTTTTATTAATTATATTGAAACACAAAAACCCGGAAAGGGCACTTTTTATCAGTGTCCGCTTTCCGGGTTACAGTTCA
>NZ_JACHGH010000025.1 GCF_014207435.1 Salirhabdus euzebyi | reverse complement strand
GATTAAGTCCTTATAATTGTGTAAAAAAGAAGAGTCATTTTATTCCTTTTTGTCAACAATGTTTTCAACCACGAAAAACAATGAAAAGAGGAATTAAAATGACTCAGTTACAGTTTAACCTAGATATGGATCTTTTAAAAGATTCGGTGATAAATTCTAATATTGATGCAGTTGTTAAGTCAGCCATAGTTCTTGTACTAAATGAGTATATGGAAAAAGAAAGAGATGACTTTTTAAAAGCGTCTGCTTACGAACGGTCTATCGATCGTAGAGATTATCGTAATGGATATTATGAACGCGAATTAATGATGAGTATAGGCAGAATAAAACTTAGAGTTCCTAGAACTCGAAACGGTGATTTTGCACCTTCTGTTTTTGAAAAATATGCTCGCTGCGACCAAGCTTTAGTGCTTTCGATGTTAGAAATGGTGGTAAATGGTGTTTCCACTCGTAAGGTCACCAATATTGTGGAACAACTGTGTGGAGAAAATGTATCAAAGTCATTTGTCTCGTCAATTACTCAAAAATTGGACCCAATTGTTAAGGAATGGGCCAATAGGCCTTTGAACACCATGTACTATCCTTTTCTATTTGTCGATGCAATGTATATTAAGGTACGAGAACATCAACGTGTGGTATCAAAAGCTGTGTATATTGCTACTGCTATATCAGAAGAAAATAAGCGTGAAATACTTGGGTTAAGCGTGGATCATGCTGAGAGTTTTGATAGTTGGACTCGCTTTTTTCAACATCTTAAATCAAGAGGCTTACAGTCTCCAAAACTAGTGATATCTGATGCTCACCAAGGCTTACAGAAGGCTATACAACGTGAGTTTCTTGGAACTACCTGGCAAAGATGTTTTGTACATTTCAAACGAAACATTATTGAGAAATTACCTAAAAAAGATTCTGTTGAATTTCGTAAAATGCTTAAAGATATCTATGAGGAACTTACATTTGAAAACATGAGAAAAACAAAAGAAGAATTAATAAATCAATTTGGGGATAATCCAAAGTTCGAAAAAGCCGTGAGTGTATTAGATGAAGGCTTTGAAGATTCTATCCAATATATGAACTATCCTTCTGAGTTAAAACATTTTATTCGTAGTACGAATTCTCTTGAGCGCTTAAATCAAGAAATTCGAAGAAGAGAAAGAGTAATTCGTATTTTTCCAAATACCCAGTCCGCATATCGATTAATTGGTGCGGTATTATTGAGCTATCAAGATTCTTTTTATGCAAGAAAATCATCTCTTACCAGATAATTTTTTAGACAAACTTTCATTCTGAATGATTTCACAATCGGAAATGACCGTCAAAGTGAAGAGCCTTTGACCGCCATTTCCGATTGTGAAGGAAACAAATCATGAAAGTTAGGTCAAAAAAAATAAAAGGGGAAGAAACAATCCCCCTGAATAAATATAGTTGAAACATTGTGATTCAATTTTACACAATAACGTGGACTTGACT
>NZ_JACHGH010000024.1:1659-4599 GCF_014207435.1 Salirhabdus euzebyi | reverse complement strand
TTAAGTTAAGTCCTCGATTGATTAGTATCCGTCAGCTGCACGTGTCACCACGCTTCCACCTCGGACCTATCTACCTCATCGTCTCTGAGGAATCTTACTCATTTAAAATGATGGGAAATCTCATCTAGAGGGGGGCTTCATGCTTAGATGCTTTCAGCACTTATCCCTTCCACACGTAGCTACCCAGCTATGCCCCTGGCGGAACAACTGGTACACCAGCGGTGTGTCCATCCCGGTCCTCTCGTACTAAGGACAGCTCCTCTCAAATTTCCAACGCCCACGACGGATAGGGACCGAACTGTCTCACGACGTTCTGAACCCAGCTCGCGTACCGCTTTAATGGGCGAACAGCCCAACCCTTGGGACCGACTACAGCCCCAGGATGCGATGAGCCGACATCGAGGTGCCAAACCTCCCCGTCGATGTGGACTCTTGGGGGAGATAAGCCTGTTATCCCCGGGGTAGCTTTTATCCGTTGAGCGACGGCCCTTCCATACGGCACCGCCGGATCACTAAGCCCGACTTTCGTCCCTGCTCGACTTGTAGGTCTCGCAGTCAAGCTCCCTTCTGCCTTTACACTCTACGAATGATTTCCAACCATTCTGAGGGAACCTTTGGGCGCCTCCGTTACTCTTTAGGAGGCGACCGCCCCAGTCAAACTGCCCACCTGACACTGTCTCCGAACCGGATCACGGTCCTGGGTTAGAATGTCCGTACAGCCAGGGTGGTATCCCACCGACGCCTCCACCGAAGCTAGCGCTCCGGTTTCTCAGGCTCCCACCTATCCTGTACAAGCTGTACCAACATTCAATATCAGGCTACAGTAAAGCTCCACGGGGTCTTTCCGTCCTGTCGCGGGTAATGCGCATCTTCACGCATAGTATAATTTCACCGGGTCTCTCGTTGAGACAGTGCCCAAGTCGTTGCACCTTTCGTGCGGGTCGGAACTTACCCGACAAGGAATTTCGCTACCTTAGGACCGTTATAGTTACGGCCGCCGTTTACTGGGGCTTCGGTTCTAAGCTTCGCTCCGAAGAACTAACCTTTCCCCTTAACCTTCCAGCACCGGGCAGGTGTCAGCCCCTATACTTCGCCTTTCGGCTTCGCAGAGACCTGTGTTTTTGATAAACAGTCGCTTGGGCCTTTTCACTGCGGCTCATCCAGTCACCTGAACGAGCACCCCTTCTCCCGAAGTTACGGGGTCATTTTGCCGAGTTCCTTAACGAGAGTTATCCCGCTCACCTTAGGATTCTCTCCTCGCCTACCTGTGTCGGTTTGCGGTACGGGCACCACTTTTCTCACTAGAGGCTTTTCTTGGCAGTGTGAAATCAGGAACTTCGGTACTAAGTTTCCCTCCCCATCACAGCTTGAGCTTCTGATGTGCGGATTTGCCTACACATCACTCTCACTGCTTGGACGTGCACTTCCAGTCGCACGCTTTCCCTATCCTACTGCGTCACCCCTTCGCTCAAACAAAAAGAAGGTGGTACAGGAATGTCAACCTGTTTTCCATCGCCTACGCCTTTCGGCCTCGGCTTAGGTCCCGACTAACCCTGAGCGGACGAGCCTTCCTCAGGAAACCTTAGGCATTCGGTGGACAAGATTCTCACTTGTCTTTCGCTACTCATACCGGCATTCTCACTTCTAAGCGCTCCACCAGTTCTTACGATCTGACTTCGCTGCACTTAGAACGCTCTCCTACCATTGTACCTACGGTACAATCCGCAGCTTCGGTGATACGTTTAGCCCCGGTATATTTTCGGCGCAGAGTCACTCGACCAGTGAGCTATTACGCACTCTTTAAATGGTGGCTGCTTCTAAGCCAACATCCTGGTTGTCTAAGCAACTCCACATCCTTTTCCACTTAACGTATACTTTGGGACCTTAGCTGGCGGTCTGGGCTGTTTCCCTCTCGACTACGAACCTTATCACCCGCAGTCTGACTCCTAAGTTTAAGTCATTGGCATTCGGAGTTTGACTGAATTCGGTAACCCGATGAGGGCCCCTAGTCCAATCAGTGCTCTACCTCCAAGACTCTATTACTTAAGGCTAGCCCTAAAGCTATTTCGGAGAGAACCAGCTATCTCCGTGTTCGATTGGCATTTCACCGCTACCCACACCTCATCCCCGCACTTTTCAACGTGCGTGGGTTCGGGCCTCCAGTAAGTGTTACCTTACCTTCACCCTGGACATGGGTAGATCACACGGTTTCGGGTCTACGACCACATACTATATAACGCCCTATTCAGACTCGCTTTCGCTGCGGCTCCGCATCATCTGCTTAACCTTGCATGGGATCGTAACTCGCCGGTTCATTCTACAAAAGGCACGCCGTCACCCATTAACGGGCTCCGACTACTTGTAAGCACACGGTTTCAGGATCTCTTTCACTCCCCTTCCGGGGTGCTTTTCACCTTTCCCTCACGGTACTGGTTCACTATCGGTCACTAGGGAGTATTTAGCCTTGGGAGATGGTCCTCCCGGATTCCGACGGAATTTCACGTGTTCCGCCGTACTCAGGATCCACTCTGGAGAAAATAAAGTTTCAATTACAGGGCTGTTACCTTCTTTGGCGGGCCTTTCCAGACCTCTTCGTCTACCTTATTTTTTTGTAACTCCGTATAGAGTGTCCTACAACCCCAAAAGGCAAGCCTTTTGGTTTGGGCTACATTCCGTTTCGCTCGCCGCTACTCAGGAAATCGCGTTTGCTTTCTCTTCCTCCGGGTACTGAGATGTTTCAGTTCCCCGGGTTGCCTTCCTTATCCTATGGATTCAGATAAGGATACTGCCCCATTACGGACAGCGGGTTTCCCCATTCGGATATCTCCGGATCAAAGCTTACTTACAGCTCCCCGAAGCATTTCGGTGTTTGTCCCGTCCTTCATCGGCTCCTAGTGCCAAGGCATCCACCGTGCGCTCTTCTTCACTTAACTTACTATT
>NZ_JACHGH010000023.1 GCF_014207435.1 Salirhabdus euzebyi | reverse complement strand
AATTCCTCTTTTCATTGTTTTTCGTGGTTGAAAACATTGTTGACAAAAAGGAATAAAATGACTCTTCTTTTTTACACAATTATAAGGACTTAATCAGAAAAATAACTGATACGATACAAAAAATCTCCTAAACCCCAGATAAAATTCACTCAACTCTTTAAAAAAATATTTTGTACGTGCATTTAAAACGAATTAACTGCACTAAGTATCAAATGTTTATTTAACTTACAGTACTTTTCATAATAATTTAATTCAGTTGTAGAATAAGGAGCGATAATAATTTTGTCTATTTTCATATCGTACTGAAACTTTTGAAAAATCAAACCGTCTAATGAGTATCGTATTGAATTTTTGATTGTGATATACTCAAATTTAGTTACTTAATGAACAGATGAAAGAGAGGACAAACATCATGTGTGGTTTTATAGGAATGATTCGACACAACGCCGAAGCACCTAACGAAACAGATAAAAATGAATTCCAAAAACAAAATTACGTTATTTCTCACCGTGGTCCTGACGACGAAGGTTATTTCCATGATGAACATATATCTTTTGGGTTTAGAAGATTGAGTATCATTGATATAGAAAGTGGACAGCAACCACTTAGTTATGAAAATGATAAATATTGGATTATCTTTAACGGAGAAATTTATAATTATGTCGAATTAAAACAGCAATTATTAGATGAAAATTATCATTTTAATACAGAATCTGATACAGAAGTTATTTTAGGTATGTTCCATAAATATGGTGAAAAAGCATTTGAGCAATTCCGTGGTATGTTTGCAATTTTAATATGGGACAAAGAAAAGCAAACACTTTACGGTGCGAGAGATCCTTTTGGAATTAAACCTTTATACTACATCGAGAAAGAAGGAAAAACTTACTTTGGTTCAGAGAAGAAAAGTCTTTCCATGATCTTAGATGAAGAAATTGTGGATGATGAAGCGTTACACTATTATTTAAGTTATCAATACGTTCCGGAACCGCATACATTAACAAAAGGAATTAAAAAGGTTGAACCAGGGCATTATTTTGTTCAAAAACCAGGTGAAAATCCAAGCTTTAATCGTTACTTCCATGCAAAGTTTAATCCAGTTTTAATGGATAAAAAAGATTGGGTAAACAAAATTCAGGATGTATTATATGATTCTGTTAAAGTGCATATGAGAAGTGATGTACCTGTTGGTTCTTTCTTATCAGGTGGTATTGATTCTTCCATTATTGTATCAATGGCGAGAGAATTCCACCCAGGAATTAAAACGTTCTCTGTCGGTTTTGAACGAGATGGGTTCTCGGAAATTGACGTCGCGAAGGAAACAGCAGATAAACTAGGAGTAGAAAACATATCCTATGTCATTACTCCAGAAGAGTATGTACAAAAGCTACCTAAAATCATGTGGCACATGGATGATCCGTTAGCCGATCCAGCATGTGTTCCGTTGTATTTTGTATCTAGAGAGGCTAGTAAGCATGTAACAGTTGTACTGTCAGGAGAAGGTTCAGACGAGTTATTTGGTGGTTACAATATATACCGTGAACCAGAATCTTTAAAAGTCTTTCAGTCTATTCCAACCCCAGCTAGAGACTTATTAAGAAGAGTTGCTAATATCTTGCCTGAAGGGGTTAAAGGGAAAAGCTTTTTAGAAAGAGGAACAACACCTTTAAACAAGCGTTACATCGGCAATGCAAAAATGTTTGAAGAATGTGAAAAAGAAAAGCTGTTGAAAAATTATAATCCTGCATACCCGTATCAAAATATTACGGATGGATTATATCGCCAAATTGAAAATGAACCTCTTGTTAACCAAATGCAGTATATAGATATTCACACTTGGTTAAGAGGTGACATTTTATTGAAAGCAGATAAAATGACGATGGCACATTCATTGGAGCTAAGGGTCCCATTTTTAGATGTTGAAGTCATGAAGGTAGCAAGTGAACTACCGGTTAACCTCAAGATTGCCAATGGTACGACAAAGGCTATCTTACGTGAAGCGGTTAAAGGAATTGTTCCAGATCATGTGCTCGATAGAAAAAAACTCGGATTTCCTGTTCCGATTCGTCACTGGCTAAAGAATGAACTTTATGATTGGGCAAAAAATTTAATTCATGAAAGCCAAACGGACGATTTATTGAATAAACAGGTTATTCTTGACCTTTTTGAAAGTCATTGTAAAGGAAAAGGGGATTATAGCCGGAAAATTTGGACTGTCCTTATGTTTATGCAATGGCACCAAATTTTTGTGGAGAAGAAATACGATGTAGAAGAACTGAAAAATGAAGATAAAACAGAAAGCAAGCTTACGATTGCTCAATCGTAATAGCTTGCTTCCCCATTTGCACCCAGGCGTCTATAAAGTCGTCAAAGGGTGCTTTTTTTGTTTTGTTTAGTGGATCATTGAAATAAATATAATTTTCATCATAACCAGTTATGAGAACAGCGTGTTCATTCATCGTTATTTTTACGGGACCGTTAGGAGTTTGCCATGTTTTAAACGCACTTTCTGGAAGTTTCTTATACTTGGCATTAATGATGACGAGAACAGGTTGTCCATTGTTTAAGGATTTTAAAACTTCATAAAAGGATTCTCCAGTTAAATCCTTTACTTTATCTCCAGCATATTTCTCTGCTAATTGTGCAATTGGTTTGTGGTAAACACCATAACCTGGTTCAGTCAGATCGTACATGTTCCCTACAAATCCGTCGTTAGGATTACCAAAATATTCTTTTCCATTCTTTTTCTTATATGGAGTATTATCTTTAGCAATCTGATTTGCTAAGGTCATTTTATCTACTTTAAATCCGCTATATTGCAACAGCATGGTTAATGATGTTACTTCGCATCCTCTTGGAAGCTCCGGATACTGTAAAACCTTTGGTGCTTGAAGTTGAACAGTTGATTGAATAATAAAATCATTAATAAGTGGCGTATCTTTAAAAAAATCATTGTTCGAAACGCCCATAGCAGAAACAGTAGGGATTTCTTGATTTCCCATTAGTACGGATTGTATTTTTGGCAGCCACATTTGTTTATGCTGATAGGAAAAGAAAAGGAATAAAGTTGCTGCACAAAGGGTAAATAAATAACTGTATAATTTAAGTTGTTTTTGGAAAAGTTTAACCTTATAAGCTAATATTCCAAGGATTATACTCATGAAAAGCGTGAAAAAGAATAATGAAATAATCAAGAAATCTCCCTCCTTTTTTATATTTTATGGAGTTCGTATCATACTAAGCTGTTAAAAAGTTGTTATGTAAGTCAAGTTATCCCAAAAATGAACTTACTTTTTTTCAAGTAACTCTTTGTAATATTGCCCTTTCTCTACATACGATCGGCGAATTCTATCCATTTCCTTAATATCTTCATCGGTTAAATCCCGAATAATTTTAGCAGGTCTGCCGAATGCCATCGTATTTGGAGGGATTTTTTTGCCTGGAGGTACTAAGCTCCCTGCTCCTATAAAAGCTCCTTCTCCTATTTCAGCACCATCTAAAATGGTTGATCCCATTCCAATGAGAGCATTTTTTTCAATAATTGCAGAGTGAAGCAAGACTTGATGTCCGACTGTTACACCATCATGTATGATTAACGGTTTATTTGGGCTTTGATGAAGCATGCTTTGATCTTGAATGTTTACTTCTTTCCCTATATAGACAGGAGCCACGTCTCCTCGGATAACTGTCTTGAACCAAATGCTTGCTTTTTCTTGAATAGTAACATCTCCGGTAACAACTGCATCTTCTGTAATAAAGGCAGTTTCATGGATTTTTGGATATTTTCCTTTATATTCACAAATCATAAGTTAATTCCCCCTTGAAGATTGGTTGATTTACAAATTAAGTATATCAAATGTTTAGGAGGCATTGCTCTTGAAAAGGAAGTTAAACGAATCAAGCAAAGGGACTGTAGTCCTTGTTCATGGTGCGTTTGAACATTCTGGAAGGTATGAGTGGCTTGCTAATAAATGGTATGAAGCGGGATATAATGTCATTTATGGTGATTTACCAGGGCAAGGAAATAGTGAAGGAATTAAAGGGCATATTGATTCTTTTGACGAATATATAGATAAGATTTCAGAATGGATTGAAGCAGCCAATTATTTACAAAAACCTATTTTCTTATTAGGACATAGCATGGGTGGATTAGCTGTGGTTAGAGCATTAGAAGAAAAGGAATTAAACGTTGATGGTGTCATATTGTCTTCACCAAGTTTAGGGATATGTGCTCGGCCACCTAAATGGGTTCGCCCATTATCAAAATTTTTGGTGAAAATGGTTCCAACTTTTAAAATAAAAGTACCATGCCGTCCATGGCGATCAACTCGTAATGAATTTTTTCACAATCGAAATAAGATAGACCCCTTAATTTTGAAAAAGGTGTCCATTCATTGGTATTATGAGTTAGAACGTGCTATTGAACATGCTTTTAAACAAATAAAAAAATATCCAGCAGTTCCAACATTGCTTATGCAAGCAGGAAAAGACTTTTTAGTAAATGTGAAGGATGTTAAAAATTGGTTTCAGAGCTTACCTATTGAGGAAAAGAAGTTTGATGAATGGAACCATTTATATCATGAAATATTTAATGAGCCGGAACGGGAAGAGGTTTTTTCTGTGGCAATGGAATTTGCTAATGAAGTGTGCGAAATTAAGGAGTTGGAGGTAGAAGCTTGAATAGTAAAGTACCACATTCCCCACTGAAATTAATAACTAACTGCTATCGTAGAGTATTTCCGGAAGTACATGCGGAACTTCGTGAGTGGAAACGCAAAGCTAGCAGCATAACGAATGAGGAATTACGACATCAGGCACTTGCAAGCATTCACACAAAAACGTTCCATTGTGAGGGCGGTGGGACTTACGCACTGCTTGCAAAACACAACCTTCAGGAAGCTGTCCGATTTATCGTTGCGTACCAAACGATAAGTGATTATTTAGATAATTTATGTGATCGAAGTACCTCATTAGATCCTAAAGATTTTGAACTGCTCCATCAAGCAATGTATGATGCGCTAACACCAGATGCACCAGTAAGAAACTATTATGCTTTTCGTAACGAACAAAATGATAATGGCTATTTAAAAGAGCTCGTCCAAACATGTCAAAGAAGTTTAAAAGAAATTGATAACTATGACGAATTACAGCCTTATTTAATTCAACTAGCTTCTTTATATAGTGATTTACAAGTGCATAAGCATGTGACAAAGCAAGAGAGAATTACACGTTTAACGACGTGGTTTGAGGAACACAAAGAAAAATGCCCGGATTTAACGTGGTATGAATTTTCTGCTTGTACAGGATCAACTTTAGGGATCTTTTGTCTTGTTTCTTACGGATTAGGTGGCCAATTTTCAAAAGAGAATGCGGAAGTTATTTTTCGTAGTTATTTTCCCTATATGCAAGGTCTTCATATCATGCTTGATTATTTTATTGATCAAATTGAAGATGAGCGAGAAGGGGATTTGAATTTTTGTAGCTTCTATCCGGATCATCAGCAGTTAAAGAAACGTTTTCTATATTTTATTCAACAAACAGAAAAAAACTTAGATGCCTTAATACCTGATTATCCATTTCACCAATTAATACAAAATGGATTAGTTGGGATGTATTTAGCTGATAAAAAAGTAAAACAAGTCAAGCATGCCAGGGATGTTATTAGAAGATTGCTAAAAGAAACCGGTATGACTGCGAAGTTCTTTTACTTTAATACGAAACTTTACCATAAAATAAGACCCGTTATGTCAGGAAGATGACATAAGCGAGTCTTTTTTTACGTCTAGCTATTAGCCTCTTGTTCTTTCAATAGCCAATATAAAAGGAGGATTGTTTTTTTGGTTCAAAAATCCATACTGTAATACGGAAAAATATTTTTGGTCTAAATCTTTTAAATAATCCATCACTTTGTTTTTCTCTTCTAACCCACCTTCATGCCCATAATAAACAACGAGTATAATTAATTTTCCAACTCGTAAATGGCGTAGTAAGGTATCAATAGCTTTAATGGTTGAAGATGGTTTTGTAATGATTGATTTATCACTTCCAGGCAAATATCCTAAATTAAAAATGGCTCCGCTAATATTTTTATTCATCTTTTCTGGCAAATGGTTTTCTAGACTTTCATGACTTTCCTGTATTAAGGTGACATTGTTTACACGATTTTCTTTTAGTAACGCCTTTGTGTTTTCTATTGCTTGTTGTTGAATGTCAAAGGCTAAAACATGACCTTCTTCCTCGACAAGATTAGCGAGCATTAATGTGTCATGACCATTACCTGCAGTTCCGTCCACTACGAAGTCTCCTGGTTGAACCGATTGTGATAAAAGTGTATGGGAATAGGGTATAACTCGCTGTAACTTCATATCAGTTAACTCCTACTTTAGCAAATTTTCCTTGCCAGCTATTACGTTTTTCAAGCTCTGCATCAATTTCATTTAATACTGACCATTTATTTAAACTCCACATTGGTCCGATCATTAAATTCGCAGGACCGTCCCCTGTTATTCGGTGAATAATTGTTTCAGAAGGGATTACTTCTAATTGATCTACAACTAAGCGGATATAATCCTCTTTTGATAAAAACTCAAGCATCCCTTTTTCGTATTGTTTTACTAAAGGAGTTCCTTTTAACAGGTGGAGTAAGTGTATTTTTAAACCTTGAATGTCCATATTAGCGACAATTCGGGCTGTTTCCATCATCATGTTGTAATCTTCACCAGGAAGTCCATTTATAATATGAGAGCATACACGGATGTTGTGTTTCCTTAACTTTTCAACGCCTTCTAAGTAACAATTTAAATCATGTGCCCGATTAATGAGGTTAGATGTTTTTTCATGTGCGGTTTGTAATCCTAATTCAACCCATAAATAAGTTCTTTCGTTAAGTTCGGCTAAGTATTCTATGACATCATCGGGTAAACAGTCAGGACGCGTAGCGATAGATAGTCCTACAACCCCATCTTGTTTTAACACTTTTTCATACTTTTCACGAAGTTCTGCTACGGGAGCATGTGTATTTGTGAATGCTTGAAAATAAGCCATATATTTTCCGTTTTTCCACTTGTAGTGCATCTTGTCTTTAATTTTGTGAAACTGTACCTCTAAATCCTCCGCTCGGTCACCTGCAAAATCACCGCTACCCGCAGCAGAGCAAAATGTACATCCACCATAGGCAACTGTACCGTCTCTATTTGGACAGTCAAAACCACCATCTAAGGCAACTTTAAACACTTTATGTCCAAACGTGTTTTTTAAATGATAATTCCAGGAATGATATCTTTTATGGTCAAATGAATAAGTAAATGGATTTGTCATTTTTGTTACTCCTAACTATAAGACATTCCATTGCATTTTATCATGACTTTCCTTTATATGAAATGTGCACAATTTGGGAGGAATAGTTTTGTTGTAGATGTTCAAATTACAAATGAGGTGATAATTGATGACTACAAGAGATGCGATGGAGCGTTTTATTGAAGAAGTGATGGAAAAAGTAGAAGCGGCAAAACAAGAACTTGATGAAACAAATAAAAATGGTTATGAAGTAGATGAGGAATATTCAAGTACCCAAATGGGACTAGAGCGAGCTGAAGCAGATATTGAGCATATGAAAATTAGTGCAAATGCTCAACAGAGAGAACAGCTTCACCGACTTCACCTCCAAGTTTCTCAGTTATTAAATGACATGTATTTAGATCAAGTAGATGTTAATGAATATAGATAACAGATTGTCTTTGATGCCGGACTTTGTTCCGGCTTTTTTTAGGAGTGATGTCTTAAGCCCTGTAGGGTCTATCCAGTCGCTTCCGCTTTTCTAGATGTCTAGCTGCAGCGCCTAGCCCCTCGGGGTCATAAGTCAATTCCTTCTGTGGCAAAGGCAGCCACGTCAGGTCTTGTCTTAAGCCTGTCGGGTCTACCAAGGCGCTTCCGCTTTTCTTGGCTAATGTTGACAATTTTCTCGCACTTCATTACAATACGATTACATATAGTAAAGTAATGAAAAACGATGACGAGGAATAGTAGTGATGAGTCAAGCTTCAGAGAGATGGCGGTTAGGTGCGAGCTATCCTTGATAATCATGAACTCACCTTTAATGTTGCAGATGTGAAAATAGTAATGTCTGCCGTATGTCTGCGTTAAAGACCTCAAGGAGAACACGATTTAAGTGTTAAATTGGGTGGTACCGCGGGAATAACAACTCTCGTCCCTTTTTTGATGGGATGGGAGTTTTTTTATTTATACTTTTAAAAGTTAATGCGGTAGTGCGTGAAAGTGCAGTAAAAGTTCCAGTAATGTAGAGAATCGTAAGGAGGAAAAGGGTATGTCATTTGACCACAGAAAAATTGAGAAAAAGTGGCAAAAATGTTGGGAAGAAAATAAAACGTTCAAGACGGATACGGAAAGTGAAAAAGAAAAATTTTATGCACTAGATATGTTTCCTTATCCGTCAGGGGCTGGTTTACATGTAGGGCATCCAGAAGGATATACAGCTACAGATATTCTTTCTAGAATGAAGCGTATGCAA
Source organism: Salirhabdus euzebyi (assembly GCF_014207435.1). Lineage (GTDB taxonomy): Bacteria > Bacillota > Bacilli > Bacillales > Alkalibacillaceae > Salirhabdus > Salirhabdus euzebyi. The sequence continues at coordinate 3,101 of NZ_JACHGH010000023.1, read as the reverse complement.
GGTTATGAAGTTCTTCACCCAATAGGTTGGGACGCTTTTGGTCTGCCTGCCGAGCAGTATGCATTAGATACTGGGAATGACCCTAAGGAATTTACTGAAAAGAATATTAATACGTTTAGAAGGCAAATTAAAGAACTTGGCTTTTCCTATGATTGGGATAGAGAAGTAAATACAACAGATCCTAATTATTATAAATGGACACAATGGATCTTTTTAAAGCTTTATGAAAAAGGTTTAGCGTATGTTGATGAAGTGCCAGTTAACTGGTGTCCAGCATTAGGTACTGTACTTGCGAATGAAGAAGTAATCGATGGCAAAAGTGAACGTGGAGGACACCCTGTTGTTCGTAAACCGATGAGACAATGGATGCTTAAAATTACAGCTTATGCAGATCGTTTACTAGAAGACCTTGAAGAATTGGATTGGCCAGAAAGTATTAAAGACATGCAACGTAACTGGGTAGGAAAATCAGAAGGTGCACAAATTACATTTAAGATAAAGGATACTGATTACTCTTTTGAAGCATTTACAACTAGACCAGACACACTATTTGGTGCGACATATGCTGTATTAGCTCCAGAGCATCAGCTTGTGAAAAAAATTGTGACAGACGAGCAAAAAGAAACAGTAGAAAAATACTTAAAACAAATCGAAACAAAAAGTGATTTGGAAAGAACTGATTTAGCAAAAGATAAAACAGGAGTCTTTACAGGTGCTTATGCAATTAATCCAATTAATGGCGAAAAGATGCCGATATGGATTGCTGATTATGTACTGATGTCCTATGGAACAGGTGCCATTATGGCTGTCCCAGCACATGATGAACGTGATTATGAATTTGCGAAAAAGTTCGATTTGCCAATTGTAGAAGTAGTGGCAGGAGGAAATATAGATCAAGAAGCTTACACAGAAGATGGAAAGCATGTTAACTCGGATTTCCTTGATGGTCTATATAAGGAGGAAGCAATTACAAAAGCGATAGAATGGCTTGTGGAAAATGGGTATGGAGAAAGAAAAATCACATACCGTCTTCGTGACTGGTTGTTTAGTCGTCAAAGATATTGGGGTGAACCTATTCCAATTATTCACTGGGAGGATGGTACAGCTGAAGCCTATCCTGAAAGTCAACTACCATTAGTGCTGCCAGAAACGACTGAAATCAAACCATCTGGGACAGGAGAATCTCCACTAGCTAATATTAAAGAATGGGTAGAAGTAACCAATCCGGAAACAGGAAAAAAAGGTCGTCTCGAAACAAATACAATGCCACAATGGGCAGGAAGCTGTTGGTATTATTTGCGTTATATTGATCCCCACAATAGTGAAGCTTTGGCGGATCCGGATAAACTAAAAAAATGGTTACCTGTTGATGTCTATATTGGTGGGGCTGAACATGCTGTACTTCACTTGCTGTATGCTAGGTTCTGGCACAAGTTTTTATACGATATTGGAGTTGTTCCAACGAAAGAGCCATTCCAAAAACTATTTAATCAAGGGATGATACTTGGGGAAAATAATGAAAAGATGAGTAAATCAAAAGGCAACGTTGTCAATCCAGATGACATCGTGAACACTCATGGTGCAGATACACTAAGAATGTATGAAATGTTCATGGGTCCTTTAGATGCTTCAATCGCTTGGAGTACAAATGGACTTGATGGTTCTCGTCGTTTCTTAGATCGAGTATGGCGCTTGTTCATAAATGATAATAATGTTCTAGATGAAAAAGTAAAAGCTGAACAAAATGAAAACTTAGAACGTACTTATCATGAAACAGTGAAAAAAGTAACGCAAAATTTCGAGGAACTTAGATTTAATACTGGTATATCCCAAATGATGGTGTTTATCAATGAGTGTTATAAAGCAACACACATTCCTAAGGAATATGTGGAAGGTTTTGTGCAATTACTTTCACCTGTTGCTCCACACCTTGCAGAAGAACTTTGGGAAAAACTCGGTCATTCAGGTTCTGTTAGCTATGTTGCTTGGCCGTCTTATGATGAAAGCAAGCTAGTTGAAAATGAAGTAGAAGTAGCTATACAAGTTATGGGTAAAGTTCGTGCCAAGATTATGATGGCTAAAGATGTTACGAAAGAAGAAATGGAAAAAATCGCTTTGGAAGATGAAACAGTTCAACAGTGGATTGAAGGAAAAACTATTCGTAAAGTGATTGCTGTGCCAGGAAAACTAGTTAACATAGTTGCCAATTAAGTAAGGAAGAAGTTATAAAGGGAGGGAACATAGTTTGTTTCCTTCCTTTATGTTGGTTTAATTTGCTCCAATCACCCTATCTAATTTAAAATTAAAAGAAGTTATTACATATAATAGGAGGTAATGCATTATGATCGATGAGGTGAAAGAAATTACACCGGAAATGTTAGAGGGATTAATAGAAACAAATAGTAATCGATATGAAATTATTGACGTAAGAGAAGATGAGGAAGTAGAACAAGGAATGATTGAAGGAGCTCAACATATACCACTTCAACAAATTCCTGAATCCATAAACAAATTTAATAAGGAAACGGAATATGTTATCGTTTGTCGCTCGGGTCGTAGAAGTCATAATGCTTGTCTATATTTACAAGAACATGGGTATAAGGTAAGAAATTTAGTTGGTGGGATGTTAGAATGGAATGGTGAAGTGATTTTTGATTAATAGTTTAGAGAAGTTCTACATGAATATGTAGGGCTTTTTAATTTAAACATAATATAGTCCTCCCGCTTTGCAAATAAGTCATGAATAGTAGCTGCAAAACGTTAATTCCATATTTTACATGGATAGTAGGTATTGTCATTGGGTATATTCCATGATATATTATTAATCCGCCACAAAAACGGCGGTAATAAAACAACTTTTAAAAAATTGGTTGTTGCAAGGATAGATCAAATCATGATATATTAGTTTTTGTCGCTTTTAACAGCTGACTAAAACATTATAAAAAATTATTGACTTATAATTTTGAAAGTGTTATGATTGTAAAGTTCGCTTCAAACGAAGCGCGCCTTTCGAACTTTGAAAACTGAACAAAATAACCAGTACGTCAATTCGCTATTTTTTAAATAGCAAAGCAACAAAACGAGTTACAAGGATGTCAGCA
>NZ_JACHGH010000022.1 GCF_014207435.1 Salirhabdus euzebyi | reverse complement strand
AATTCCTCTTTTCATTGTTTTTCGTGGTTGAAAACATTGTTGACAAAAAGGAATAAAATGACTCTTCTTTTTTACACAATTATAAGGACTTAATCCCCAACTAACAGGATAGGTTAGGTCCATCGCCGTTTCTTTAAACAAAAGAAGCCTATTTTATGTTTATTTATTGCTATCTTCAACATATGGTAAAATATTGATAAGTTATGTTAATTTTCGTCGACTCAAATATTAAATAGATAATAATAATGCTATGAAAAATTCGTGCAAGTCCTGCAGGGGGTTTAAATATGTGGTTGGAAACAATAGTCGTCGATGGCTCCTTTGATTTTGACTATGCTTTAAGTCGTTTTGCTTTTGATCCTTTACTAGTTTTAAGTGTAGAGGAGAGATGGGTACATATACCGATGAGCGTAAAAGGGGAAAAACATGTTGTTAAGCTTCAAGCAACGGGTACGACTAATAGTCCCGCTTTTATCATTCAAAGTGAGAGTTTTGAACGAAAAGAGGATATACTGAGAAGAGTGAAAGCTATTTTTCAATGGGAAAAAGATTTAGAAACGATACATAGTCACTTTGAAAAAACAAATTTAGCTCATTTATTTCAAAAATACCCCGGAACGCCTGTTGTGAAAGACTTTGGACTTTATGAAGCTTTAGTGAAAACAATTATTCATCAACAATTAAACATGAGATTTGCTTACACTTTATCAACGAGGTTTGTGCAATTATTAGGGGAAGAAAAGGATGGGTCTTGGTTTTATCCAACTCCAGAAAAGGTAGCTTCCATAAACTATGAGGAATTACGTGAACTACAATTTAGCCAAAGGAAAGCAGAATACGTGATAGATACTTCCAGGTTAATAGCAAGCGGTGAATTAAATTTAGAAAAATTAGCCGAGCAACCTGATGAGCAAGTAATCGAAAAGCTGACAAAAATAAGAGGAGTAGGCACTTGGACTGCCGAAAACTGGCTCTTGTTCGGACTTGGTCGAGAAAACCTTTTGCCAGCAGCTGATATTGGAATACAAAATGGACTCAAAAAGTATTTGAATATGGATGCAAAACCAAAAAAGGAAGAAATATATGAAATGGGAGAACAATGGTCCCCATTTAGAAGTTATGCGTCGTTAACAATATGGCGGAGTACTGAAGGTTAGGTGAAAATGTGAGAAAGCAACAACAAGAAAAGGTCGAAAGAAAACATGAAGAGGGACAAAATATACCGTTAACTATTAAAAAAATGGGGATTAACGGAGAAGGTATCGGCTACTTTAAACGGAAAGCCGTGTTCGTTCAAGGAGCCCTTCCAGATGAAGAAGTAGTAGCGGTTATTCAAAAAGAGTATCCAAAATACATTCGGGCAGAATTAAAAACAATCCGTAAAAAATCGAAAGACCGTATAGACCCTCCATGTGATATTTACGAAGCTTGTGGAGGGTGTCAGTTACAGCATTTACGTTATGAAAAACAATTGGAGTATAAGCGTGATTTGATTTTGCAAGCATTAGATCGTTACGTAAAGAAGAAAATAGATCCGAGTAAGGTGAAGGAAACGTTCGGTATGGAGCATCCATGGGATTATCGTAATAAAAGTCAACTCCAAGTAGGGAATCTAAATGGAAATGTCATAGCAGGTTTATATGGACAAGGCTCCCATCGCTTAATTGATACAACCGATTGTCTTGTTCAACATCCAAAGACGAATAAAGTGTCAAAAGAAGTAAAACAAATTATTAGTGATTTAAACATACCTATTTATGATGAAAAAAAGCAAAAGGGCTTTATACGTACGATTGTTACACGTTTAGGGTTTGAAACAGATCAAATTCAACTCGTTCTTATCACAACAAAAAAGGACTTTCCGAAAAAAGACCTATTTATAAAACAAGTGGAAAAACGACTACCTCAAGTAACGTCCTTTATGCAAAATGTTAATGGGAAAAAGACCTCTCTCATTTTTGGAGAAGACACCCATCATTTATTTGGGGATGAATATATAGAGGAAAAGCTAGATAACATTGGTTTTGAATTATCTGCAAGAGCCTTTTTCCAACTAAATCCACCGCAAACTGTTAAAATGTACAATGAAGTGAAGCGGGTTGCACAATTATCAGGCAAAGAAAAGATAGTAGATGCCTATTGTGGTGTGGGAACTATTGGTTTATGGCTTGCAGAAGGCGCAGCTGAAATTAGAGGGATTGAAGTAATTGATGATGCAGTAAAAGATGCCCGCAAAAACGCCAAAAATTTAGGCATAAGTAATGCTGAATATGTAACAGGTAAAGCGGAAGAATGGCTTCCCAAATGGCAAAAAGAAGGCTTTCAGCCGGATATTATTGTTGTTGATCCACCAAGAACAGGCTGTGACCAGCAATTTATTGAAACGGTGAAGAAAATCAAACCGAAAAAGTTTATTTATGTTTCCTGTAATCCATCTACTTTAGCAAAGGATTTAGATGCCCTTTCTAGTGTGTTTGAGGTGAAGTCCATTCAGCCGGTGGACATGTTCCCGCAAACGAGTCAAGTAGAGGCGATTGTGTTGTTAGAATTGAAATAACTTCAATAGGCTTACTAAATATGTTCCCTCGGACCTATCGTTCGGGGGATTTTTATTTGGACTTAAAAGTGGTATGAAAAGAGTCTAAATAAATTTAGATTATGTTTTAAAAGGAAGAATTTTATAATCAATTTTGGAAAATGATGTTAAACTATTAAGTAACAAAAAGTATCTGAATGAACTAACACTTAAAAGTAATGATGTACAGAATTTTAGTTTAGGGGAAAAACATGCTTGTGTAATACATACTAGTAAGGTCCTTTTTCACTTTGTTGAATGATAAGATCGATAGGAGATAAGTCATATGCATGACGCAAATCTAAAAGAAAACGTAAAAAGTAAGGAAATATTACCTCGAAATGAAGAGACCTGTCAGGAGAAAAATGTGTTAGCCTCCCTTCTCTCAGAAGCTAAGGGGAATTTTAGGGCAAGTTTATTTTCTGAAGCTAAACGTAGTATGGAAAGTGTATTAGTGATGTATAAAAATGCGGATAGGGAGCCGCCTGTTAGTGTTCAACTCCTGTATGGTAATACGATAGAAAAAACCGGTAATCTTAAACAAGCGTTGACTATTTTTAATGAACAATACAGGAAGCATAGCTCTATGTATGCCTTAATTCGATTGGGATATATCAGTATTAATCTTCGTGATTTATCTCTTTTGAAACAATATGAAACTGCTTGCTTAGAAAGACTGAATGCTCCATCGATATCTTTAAGTGATAAGTTACACCTGCAAGTTATTTTAGGTTACTATTTCTCCTATTCAGGACAAGATGCTTCTCTGGTTCATGAGATGGTCGAATATCATAAAGTGAACAGTATGTTACTAAGGGAAAAGCTGAAAGTAGAAGACTATATACGCTGGTTATACCATTTACATATTCTTCAATTATTAAATAATCGTTGTTGGGAAGAACGGGCCCCATTCATCTATGAAGCAGAATCATTGGCAGAGCAATATAACCAAACAGCTATATTGATGAATATTTATAACCTGATGGGTATCGGATTACTAGAGGAGAATGTCATTAAAGCAAAGGAGTACATGTTAAAATCGAGGGATTTGGCGATAAAACTTGGAAATAAACAGCATGAGATGGTCGCTAATACAAACCTATTAATGTTCTATCAGTATTTAGGGGATACAAGTCACGCCATAGAGCTGGCAGAAAAAGCAAAAGCGATTGGACAAGCCATCAATTCAAATTTTAATGAAATTAATTTAGTAAAGCTTTATTATCTCATAGAAGATTATCCTCAAGCGTTAAAGCTAATCGATGAATTAAAGCCTAAGATGAGGAGAATAAACCTGACTATAACAAGAGTCGATGCATTGGTTTTTCAATATAAAATCATCTTGAGACAAAAGGATGTAAAAAAAGCAAAGAGACTCTGGCCATTTATGGAAAAGATGTGTAAAAAACATAAGGATAAAATGAATTTATTATTACTTAGTTGCCAATATTTTGTCTTGCTTAACCAATATGATAGAGCAATTTCTATTGCTACAAAGTGTCTTGAAGATAAGAATATAAGTGTAGAATTTAAAATCGAATTTTCCATGATATTATTAGAATCATTTATTAAATTAGACCAGGAAGAAGCCTTTTTAAAGTATGTACAATCCTTTGAATCATTAGTCTATAACAAAGGGTATTTTGGTTACTTATGCTATGTCTATTATTATAAGGGATTATTTTACCTGAAAAATAAATCATATATCCAGGCAAGAGTTTATTTTATTCGGGCCAAAAATTATTTTACCAAGGTCAATAATCTACTGAAACGAAATGAAATGGAAAGAAGTATTGAAACTATAGATCAATTATTAGTAGAAATCCCATCAAACAAGCAGTTGGAAATGATGAATTTACTAACAAACAATGAAATTATGTTTGATAGCATTAGGCTAGTTCATTCTGCCAAATACCTTGGGGATGTTTGTAAAAATATTACGAAGGTTCTCCATGAAAATATGGTTTTAGATGATGTTTATTTTCATTTTATAATTGATAGAAAGAGAACCAAGACATTGTATATTAGTGATAAGCTGCAAAGTGAAGAGACAACCAATGAAGAGGTCGATACTGCTTTGAGGAAGGTAATTCAAGAAAAGAAAGTTAGTCATTTTAAGTATGACAACGCTTGTTTTCATGGTTTTCCAATTTTCTCCGATGAGAAAGAAGTTATATCGATAGTTCTAATAAAAAATCACAGTGTTCTTTCTGAAGAAAGCTCCTATTATATGGAACAATTTTTGAATTTTATCTCTCCTAAGATTGAAAATGTGGTCTATAATGAGTTGGTTCATGTTGATGGTTTAACGAACCTATATAACCGAAACTTTTTTATGAAAAGGTTGGAAGAAGAGTTTCAGAAAACAGCAGATTTCCAAAACGACCTTTCTTTTATTATGATTGATATTGATGATTTTAGGCTAGTCAATAATCAGTTTGGTCATGCAGAAGGGGATCGTATTTTGGAGAATGTGGCCAAGACCATCCAGCAGTCAGTCCGTAGTGGCGATATTGTTGGCCGTTATGGTGGCGAGGAATTGATTGTGATTCTGCCAAATACCTATTCCGAGATTGCCAAGGGTGTAGCCCACCGTATTTTAAATGAAATACGTAAAATTCATGTGAATGAATCATACCTACTAACAGCAAGTATAGGTGTATCGAGTATTGATCAAGACAATTCATTGACCTTCCAAGAACTCATAGAAAAAGCAGACCTTTCTGAAAGATATGCTAAGGAGCAAGGCAAAAATCGTGTTTGTTGTTACTGGGAAATTGATTGAGAGTTTATAAGAATTCCTATTGGCAACTATCGTTTAAGCAAGTCATTTAAGAAACCTTTCCTGTTCTGGTGAAGGTTTTTTTCTTTTAATAAAAAAATTGAAACCAAATGACTGGCTCGTGGGTCTTGATTATAGAAATACAAAATTAGGGGTGCCTTATGGACGACAAAATATTTAATAGAGCGAGAAAGCGAGATGAAGAAGCCTTCTTAACTTTAATGCGGCTATATAAAGACAATGTGTACTATACAGGTCTGGCATACTTGAAAAACAGTGAAAAAGCGAAAGAGGCTGTTCAAGAAGTGACTTTTCGTGCTTATAAGAACATACATAAAGTGAAAAAAGCAACAGCTGTTAAGGCCTGGCTAGTAAGGATAACCATTAACTATTGTTTAGATGAAATTAAAAAATCAAAAAGATTTCAATCAGGGAATGACTTCACTTTAATAGAGTCTAGTCAAAGTCACGATGTAACAGAGTCTTTATTTTTAACAGAAGCTATTCATACATTAAGACCAAAGTATCAAATGGTTGTGATCATGAAGTACTATAACGACCTAACGGTTAATGAAATAGCGGAAAGCTTAAAGATGCCGACAGGGACGGTGAAAACTTACTTGAGCCGGGCATTAACGGAGCTAAGAAATTATGCGGAAAGGGGGATTTAGCTGATGAAAAAAGGTCAGGAGCATAACATGTTAGAAAAAGAGGGCAAGGTTTTATTTGAGCAAAATGTTCCCTTTAACTTAGATGACCAAATATTAATAGGAATAGATCGGGGAAGACGCCACAAAAATAGAATGATTTTTGCTAAAAATTCAATATTGTCCGTTACTGCTTTACTTATACTTTTTGTTTTATCTGTTAATTTCTTTCCTTCTGTAAACCAACTTGCTTCTAAAATTCCAGGTATTAATAAAATAGCAGAAGCTGTTGATTTTGACAGAGGATTACAGGAAGCTATAAGCAATGAATATATTCAAGTCGTGAACCAGAGTGATACTAAAGGGGATATGACCATTACCATTGATCAACTAATTGTGGATGAAAAAAGATTAATTTTATTTTATAACGTAGAAACAGACGAAGATGTGACCAATTTAAGAATAGGAAATATAAAATTGACGAACAAGAATGGGCAAGTGTTAAATGATTCTTTTTCTTCATCAGGTGATTTCAGTCTGAACAAAAACCAAATAGGGGTGTTAGATGTCAGATGGGACGGTAATGTGGAATTAACCGATCCTTTAACGATTACATTTTCGCTAATTGAAGATCAAAAACAAGAAAGTGGTCATTTGGAACCAGTAGAATTACCAGAAACATTTACCTATAAGCTCCCAATTGATTTAAGTAAGATGAAAGAAAGTAAAACGTATACAATTAATAAAACCGCTGAGTTAGATGGTCAAAAGCTTCATTTTAAGAAAGTTATTTCTTATCCAACACGTGAAGAATTGCATTTAGAGTATGATGAGAATAACACGAAGGATATCTTATCCTGGGGAGACCTTCAAATAGTCAATGAGAATGGTGACGTTGTTTCTAAACCAAATATGGCAATGACAGATGGTGCAACGAAAACGCAGGTCATTAGTTTTACTAGTAATTATTTTGCAGAGTATGAAGAATTGTATTTCACTCTTACAAAAATGAATGCAATAGATAAAAGTGATAATAAGATAGTTATTGATTTAGAAGAGGAGAAATTACTAAAGGCGCCGGATAATCGCGTTACATTAGCGCAGATTTCAGAAGATAATAGTTTTGATTTGGAGAATAAATTAGCCATTACTTTTTTATTAGATGCACCCCCTGAAGAGGATCAGAGTTACTTTGTGATGTCAGGCGTCTTTACAGATGTAGAAGGAAAAGAATTTTACTTTGGGCGACAACAAGCAAGTTCTAATGATTTTACCATTTATATTGAGAATCAGGAGTACGCGAACCCAATATCATTTTCTATCCAAAACTATCCTACCTACATTGAAGGTGATGTTAAGATTAAAATTAAATAGAGAATTTATTTAGACATGAAAGGCATCTCAAATGAGATGCCTTTTCGTTTTGTGGAGAGGGAGTGAATCTAAATTGGGTCTTAGGTAGAAAGACTAATCCCTCTCTTGTTATTTGCTTGTCAAAGTTGTTGTATAATCAACGCTTATGTAAAGTAATTGACAAGCTATTCTGTTCTCGATATGATTATGTCATAAATTGAATATTTCTTCTTCCTAAAAGGGGAGTAGCTTTTACAATAAAGTCGTCATTTCAGAGTTTTTATACTCTCGGCTTTATTGGCAACTATCGTTGTTAGCAAGACCTTTACCAGCCGGTAAAGGTCTTATTTTGTTTGATAAACCTTTACCATTTTGGTAAAGGTTTTTTCTTTTAGTACACCAATACTTTAAAAAGAAAGGAAACAAACAAATGACGATGAAGAGAAAAAAAGTACGGATATCCGATCTGATGAAAAGAAATAGAGAAGAAATCTTAAATTGCAAAGTGAAAATGGACATAATTGAAAGACGTGTAGATGAAAAATATGTAAAAGAAAAAGAGAAAAGTAATGAATAAACACAACGCCAAGGTGACATTCCCATTACAAATTGATGATCAGGGTGAAGCAAATGATTAAGTATTTTAAAAGAATACGATTTCTTTTTACATTTAAAAAGTCCATTCCATTCTTAAGAGACTTTTTCCTTTCGAAAGAGGTAAAGGCCAAGCATAAAGTTATAGGAGTGCTACTAGTATTAGGATACTTCGTTTTCCCGTTTGATCTTATTCCAGATTTCCTGTTGGTGTTAGGACTTGTGGATGATATAGCTATTGCTACTTTCATATTAGAAAGAATGATCAAGATGGCTCCAGTTTCTTTAAAGAAAAAGTATAATTTAAGGAGTTAGTTGTAAATTTAGTAGTTTCTGCTTTTTTGCGTTTTTGATTTTAGATAACATGATAATGATAAACCTAGAAAAGAGGAGCTGTCTTTCTCAGTTAAAAGACAGCTCCTCTATTTTGTATAAACGTTATGAAAGGTTTCTATCTTTCGGACTAAGCTTACACCATTCTTCCTAGTTTTAACCCAGTTAATTAAAATCTTAGAAATACTGAGGGTTAGAGGCCAATTTATTTTAAGGAATACATGCTATATCTTTAAATGGTATATAATATATTTTTGACTAGCAAAATTTGGAGATGTAAAAAATGACATTAAATCGAGAATATATTGAGTTTTGTAATGTGAAAGTATACTGTGAATATCTTATAAATAATAAGCCACCGTTACTATTAATTCATGGATTCGCCTCCTCAACCTATACGTTTAATCTTCTTATTCCATTGTTAAAGAAGCATTTTTCTATTGTGGCTATTGATTTGCCTGGGTTCGGACGAAGTGAGAAGTCTGCTTCATTCGTGTATTCATTACACAATTATGCAAAGATAGTGGCATGTTGCATTGAACATTTTAAATTCAAACATGTGACGATTGTAGGACATTCAATGGGCGGGCAAGTTGCATTATTTACTGCCAAGATGATACCAGAAAAAATTAATAAATTAGTATTATTAGCAAGTTCTGGTTATTTAAAAAGACCCAACAAATCTTTAATTTACTGTTCTTATTTACCGTTTTTTCGGTCTTTTGTGAAAAGAAAGGCTAGAAGAAAAGAGGTAAAAGAGTATTTACTGGATGTTTTTTATGAGAAATCATCCATTACAGCTGACCATGTGGAGGAATTCGGCAGACCACTTCAAGAAGATGGTTTTTATATTTCTCTGATTAGGCTGCTTCGGCATAGAGAAGGAGATCTAAGTAGTGATGAACTCAAAAAGATCAACACACCAACCCTGCTTATTTGGGGAGAGGAAGATAGAGTTGTCTCTGTTAAAATTGGTCATAAATTAGTAAACGATTTGCCAAATGCAAAGCTTATCACGTATGAAAAAACTGGACATTTAATTTCAGAAGAACGACCCACTGAAATTTACAATCATATAGTATCGCACGCACTTACACAAAACGAAAAGTGAATAAGTATTCAAAATGGGGTCCCAAGAAGATGTTTTTTAGGGGATCCTTTTTAACGATGAAAAATTTGACCTAATCTTTACATTAGTTTGAAGCTGGCTTTAAATTTGGACTTTAAACTTTAAGTAAATTCACTGTAAGGGGGAAACACAATGATTATTAAATGGTCCAAAAATTTTCATCATTATGACTGTTTATTACTCCTTAATATTAATCGTTATTACGATTCTCGATTTTTAAATCATTTTTTTTCCAAAGTCACCCATTTAGGCGGTGCAAAATTCTCCATATTCATAACTGCGTTTTTGATTTATCTATTTGATATGCCCTTCCTGATGATCCCGTTAGAAGCTGCTTTAGCCCTTCTTATTACACACATTCCGGTACTAATTATGAAAAAATTCTTTCCCCGAAAACGGCCTTACAAAAATATTAAAAGCACTAAATACCCTCCTAATCCTCTAGAAGATCATTCATTTCCTTCCGGTCATACTACTGCTATTTTTGCATTAATTACTCCATTCGTTATTCAAATACCTATACTAATGTTGTTCCTTTACCCAATTGCCTCTTTAGTTGGTCTGTCTAGAGTATTTTTAGGATTACACTATCCATCTGACGTTTTATGTGGTGCGCTCTTAGGTACCTTTGGTGGACTCATTTCAGTTTGGTTTTTACCGTTAATGTAACTTAAACTACTTAAGGAGGAAACGTGCTATGAAGGTTGCTATTTTTACAGATACGTTCACACCTCAAGTAAATGGTGTATCTCGTACGTTTGAAAAGTATGTTCACTATCTTGAGCAGCAAAAAATTGAATACCGATTGTTTACTGCGAAAACAAAAGATGATGAAAATTTTCAAGAACAAATATTCAGCTTCAAAAGTATGCCTTTCTTTCTGTATCCTGAATGTCGGTTAGCAGTACCAAATGTGATTCAAATTCGAAAAGAGATACAAACTTTTAGTCCGGATATTATTCATATCGCAACACCTTTTAATGTCGGTCTCAGTGGTTTGTACTATGGAAAAAAGCTAAACATTCCTATTGTTGGCTCGTATCATACTAATTTTGATCATTATTTACATTATTATAAACTTCAGTTCATGTCCAAGTGGTTATGGAAATATATGCATTGGTTTTATCAGCCGATGGAAAAAATATTTGTACCATCAAGTATTACTAAAAAGGAATTAAATCAATATGGTTTTCGTAATGTGCAAATTTGGAGTAGGGGAGTGGATTGTAATCTCTTTCATCCCAATCATAATAAAGAAATAGTAAGGAAAAAATACAATGTAAAAGAGAAATTCATTTTAAGCTATGTTGGAAGGCTGTCACCTGAGAAGGATTTAGATATATTAATGGAAACTGCAAAGCAATTACCGGAAAGAATAAAAAATCAAATTCATTGGATGATAGTAGGAGATGGGCCGTTAGGGAAGGACCTAAGAGAAATGGCACCAGAAAATATGACTTTTACTGGATATGTAAAAGGCCACGAACTTGCTAGAATTTATGCAGCAACAGATTTATTCGTTTTTCCTTCAACAACAGAGACCTTTGGAAACGTAGTACTAGAATCTTTAGCTTCTGGTACACCAGCCGTAGTTGCTCGATCAGGTGGTGTCCAAGAAATTGTAACAGATAAAAAAACAGGGTTATTATGTAATCCAAAAAGTGTAGAAGATTTTGTTAGAGCAATATCAGAAACGCTTGAAAATGAATTTCGCCTAAATTGGATGAGTGTCGAAGCGAGAAAATATGCCTTAAAACAGTCATGGGATTCTATTTTTAATGAACTTTTGCTGGAATATGAGGATATTATCCACTCTAGGGATAATAAAAAGCAAAATGTTGTTTAAATGCAATACCGTAAGTAGGGTTCAGTCCCCACTTACGGTATTTTCCTCAGCATAGCATATCGTATTATCGTTAAATGACCAAGTTCATGTGAATTGGAAAAATAGTAGCTTCCCGACCATATTGCCAGCCCCATACGTTAGCGGAGCATGCAGGTTTTGATATCCCCAGTACTTAGTCTTACCATAGTTTTGCCAGACTCATTTGTATAAATCCTCTGTTTCATTTGTAGCAGAACTCCACACCCAATAGATGGTCACGCTATATGTATATCGAACTCCCGCCTTAATGGACAGTGTATGGAAGAACCTTTACAATAAAAACTAGTAAGAAATGAGGAGTCGACTACATATGAGAAAACGTACAAACAATACAGTAATGCACAGTTATCCAGGAATGGTTGCCATCGTCACTACCTCGTACAATGGTGAAGATAATGTAATGGCTGCTGGATGGCATTCCTATATTTCTATGGACCCGCCGATATATGGAGTAGCCATTGGGAGAGAAAGACATACATATGAGTTAGTAAAAAATGCAGGAAATTTTGCCGTGAATTTTTTACCTTATGAAAAAGCAAAGTTCATTCAACAAACAGGCGTTTATTCCGGAAAAGATACAAATAAATTTGAAATAGGGGACATGACATTTGATAGGGGAGAGAAAATTCCAGCTCCAATATTACATGATGCTTATGTGGCGTATGAATGCCAAACGATAGACGTTAATAGCTATGGTGATCATGATTGGTTTGTTGGGGATATTGTTACTTTTTATAAGGATGAGACTAAATTTCAAGCGAATGGGTTGCCTGATTTCGAAAAACTAGCAATCCCTCTATATTTAGGACGTTCCCAGTATGCAAAACTAGATAAAAACAGTAAGATTGATTCTTATCAAATATAAAGTAAAGGGCCCTCTTCAAACGTTTGTTTGAGAAGGCCCATTCTTTTATAATGTAGGTTGTTTATGCTGTTTGACAGCGATGTTTTTTGTTTGGAAAGTAATTTGTTGTTTACCTTCTGTAAGGACCATGACATCCATTTCTTTCGTATTAGGGGATAGCATTAAGGTGTATTGCTGTGTTTTCCATTGATCGGATAAGGTTACTGGTTTACTAGTGGTTTCTTTTATGAATTTTCCTTTAATATTTGTTTCTACAACCTTAATAACAACATTTCCTGCTCCTTTTAAATCGAATTGAAACGTGTTTTGCTTCCCGCTTTTTATGTTTGAAGCGGTAAAAACAAAGCCTTCTCCGCTTTTCAGCCCTTTTGTAGCTATTTGATATGTCTTATTTTCGTTCTCACTTATTTTGGATTCACCAACACTAAAAAGGGTGAGTGGAGATGTATTGGCATGTGTAAAGAGAGGGGCGACAATCAGGTACACTAATGATAAAAACATCAAACTAATAATTTTTTTCAAAAGAAATCCTCCTACTATTTTGTAACGACGTTTGTTTTGTTAGTTTGTGTTTCTTTTGAAAAAACATGACTAGCTAACGCAAATTCTGATTACTTCCGATACGATTTATTTTTCTGTAAAGGAAAGGAACTGATTAGAATCGTATCAACCATAATGTGTACTTTGGCAATTTTTAGTTTAGGAAAGATACTTCGAATGTATTTTTCTGCTTCTTTTTCTAAATTAATTTGTTTAGATTTGGTTTGTAATCCGAACTCTGTTGAAAACTCTTCTTTGGCCATATTTAAGTCTAAAATAACAGTCATTTCTCCGTCCATTTGCTTGATTTCATAGCTTTGAAACAAATCCATCAACATTTCCCTCCTTTTCATAGTATGTTTATTTCTATCCATTACATGTAGAATATTCTTTTTAAATAAAGGAGGTTAATGTTGGGCACAAAAAAGAGACTAGGCGTTTTTTAGCCTAGTCTCTTCATCATTTATTAGTATCGATTGTCGCTACCACACATTTTGATTTTCTCTATAACAACTGCTTTCATCGCTTCTTTCGCAGGAGCCATGTATTTGCGCGGATCGTTAGCTTCTGGATTTTCTACTAAATAATTTCTTAGTGCACTTGAGAATGGAATTTTCAGCTCTGTTGCAATATTGACTTTACAGCAACCTAACTCGATACTTCTACGAACATCTGCATGAGAGATACCAGAAGCACCGTGAAGTACTAACGGAATATCTACTCTTTTTTGAATTTCTGCTAATCGATCGAAATCTAGGTTCGGCTCAGCCGCATACAATCCGTGTGCTGTACCAATGGCAACTGCCAGTGAATCAATTCCAGTTCGCTCTACAAACTCAACAGCTGCTTCTGGATCTGTGTAGAAGGAGTCTTTTTCATCTACAACTAAATCATCCTCTTGTCCACCTAAACGTCCAAGCTCTGCTTCCACTGTTGCGCCATGTTGGTGTGCATACTCTACAACTTCCTTAACTATTGCAATATTTTCTTCAAAAGCATGGTGAGATCCATCAATCATAACCGATTTTGTACCAAGCTTTACAGATGCTTGAATGTCTTCTAATGTTTCGTGGTGATCTAAGTGTAAGGCAATTGGAATAGAATAGCGACTTGCAGCAGCTTCCGCAATTGCTTGAATATAATCACGACCAGCATAATTGAAAGTACCTGGTGTACCAGCTAAGATAACCGGAGATTTCAATTCTGCTGCTGTTTCTACAATTACTTGAACTGTTTCAAGATTGTGAATGTTAAATGCCGGAACTGCATATCCATTTTTTTGTGCATGTAGTAACATTTCTTTTGTATTGACTAAATTAGCCATTTTCGTCACCTCTTTTGGAGTTTGGAGTTACAAGTTAAGAATTTCGAAAGCTAAAAGGTAGCTTTATAGGCTACCTTTTGCTTCATTTCATCAACAATCACGTCATCTCTCTCTATCGTGAAGCCTGCAAATGAATTTTAATTATGCTTGTTCTTTAGCATAGCTGCGTTTCTTAGAAAGTCCGTATAGGAATGCCCCTACTAGAGAACCAATTAAGATTGCAACTACCCAAAGTACTGCTTTGTCTACTACTGGAAGGATTAAGAATCCTCCGTGAGGTGCTGGAACACCCACTGCGAACATGTAAGAAAGAATTGCTGATACAGAAGAACCAACCATTAAGATAGGGATAACAACGATTGGGTTTTTCGCTGCGAATGGAATCGCACCCTCTGTAATGTGTGTTGAACCTAAGATAAAGTTAACAAGTCCTGCGTTTCTTTCAGACTCATTGAAATACTTACGGAAGAACACCGTTGCAAACGCGATAACTAATGGAGGAGTAATACATGCTGCAGATACCCCTGCCATAAAGAAGAAGTTACCATCACTTAGTAAAGCAGTACCAGTTAGGTAAGCTGCTTTGTTTACTGGACCACCCATGTCAAATGCACTCATAGATCCTACAATTAAACCTAAGATAATTGGGTTAGCGTTTTGGAACTCAGCTAGGAAATCCATCATACCTTCGTTAATAGCTGTCATTGGCTCTACTACGAAATGCATAATTCCACCGATTAAGAAAATACCAAGTAAAGGATATAAGAAAATTGCTTTTAAACCATCAAGAGATTTCGGTAGGCCTTGTAATAATTTTTGTAGAAGAACAATGATATAACCTGCAAGGAAACCTGCAACGATACCACCTAAGAAACCAGCACCACCATCATTGGCAATTACACCACCGATAAAACCGACTACCATACCAGGACGTTTTGCGATTGATTCAGCGATAAATGCAGCCAAAATTGGAACCATTAATCCGAATGCAAGACCACCTGTATTTTTTAGAAATGCTGCAAATTCATTGTATGTTTCATGTGTTGGATCCGCAGACCAAATACCAAATAAGAACGAGATTGCGATTAGAACACCGCCACCTACTACGAATGGTAGCATGTGAGAAACACCATTCATTAAGTGTTTGTAAATAGCACGACCTACTGAACCAGAACCGCCTTCAGAAACTTCTTCTTCCGCTTCATCAGACTTTTTGCTTCCTTTATATGTTGTTGCTTTACCATCAATAATTGTTTGGATTAGCTTTTCAGCTTCTTTAATCCCTCTACCAACAGAAACGTCAACAACAGGTTTTCCTACGAATCTTTCGGCGTTTACGTCTTTGTCTGCTGCAATAATGACACCGTCAGCTTCTTTAATTTCTTTGCTAGTAAGCCCGTTTTCAACACCTACTTGACCGTGTGTCTCAACTTTGATTTCTACTCCTAGTTTCTCAGCTGCTTTTTGTAAAGATTCTGCAGCCATAAATGTGTGAGCAATACCAGTTGGACAACCAGTTGCAGCAACAATTTTAATTTTACTCATTTTTATTTCCTCCCTTTTCATAGATTAATTGTATTTGGTTAACTCAATTGCAGGCAGTAACTCCGGTAAGTCAGATAAATCACTTAGCCCTTTTGAAAAGGCTGTTGATGCCCCCGTTGCAGAAGCGTATTTAAGAGCTTCCTCAACGCCCGCGTTTTGGATGATTTTTCCGACAAACATGGCCAAAAGTGAATCCCCTGCACAAGCCGTATTTACGACTTTACCTTTTACAGAAGAAGCTTTCAATACTGTTGCACTGGAAATAAATACCGAACCTTCAGAGCCTAAGCTGATTAACACATTTTGTGCTCCTAAGTTTAATAGCTCCTTACCGTAATAAATAATTTCTTCCTTTGATAAAGCTTCCTTACCAAAAAATACAGCAAGTTCTTCATCATTCGGCTTAATTAAGTACGGTTTGTAAGGTAGGCACTCCAGAAGTTTAGGCGAACTAATATCTAAAACTAATTTGATAGTTCGTTCGGCGCAAATTTTGGCTACCTCTACATAAAAGCTATCTGGAACACCTTTAGGTAAACTACCAGAAACGAATAAAATACTTTCCTCTGGAATGTTTTTAACTTTTCCTAACATTTCTTCAATCTTATCTTCTGGAATTTCAGGCCCTTGGTTAACGATTTTGTACTCTTCATTTTCAGAAGCTCGAACAAAAGTGTTAACGCGAGTAATTCCATCAACTTCTACAAAATCTGTCTTAATCCCTAGTGCATTTAATTCATCATGTATAAAAGACCCAGTAAAACCTCCAACAAAACCTAACGCTGTGTTATCTAAACCAATTTTTTTTAGCATGATGGAAATATTGATTGCCTTCCCATTTGCTTGGTAGTCTTCATTATTCGTTCGGTTCACCGTGTTCGGCTTGAATGAATCCAACTCTACAAAAAGGTCAATTGCTGGGTTGGGAGTGAGTGTATATATCATTTGCGGAATCACCTCCTGATGTTCTTTCAACTCCTTGTGATTTCATTATGGCACGAAATAATGTGTAAATGTTTTCAGTTTATGTAAAGGCTTTCAGTAAACTTTTACAGGTTTTGATGAGGTAGAATAGGGACAGCGTTATATAGTCGGATGGAGATTAAGTCAAGTCCACGTTATTGTGTAAAATTGAATCACAATGTTTCAACTATATTTATTCAGGGGGATTGTTTCTTCCCCTTTTATTTTTTTTGAC
>NZ_JACHGH010000021.1 GCF_014207435.1 Salirhabdus euzebyi | reverse complement strand
GAGGCCGTGCCCGTGGAAAGCGAAGTATTCTGCCGAAGCGGTCGTATGCACTCATCAAAATGCAAAGCTATAGTTATGTCGTAGTTTAAGGAAATTGCGTAAAACGACAATCTATTAGAAAATATTATAGTCATTAGTAATGATTCCTATTAAAGATGGTTATTGGGGTGAATATGGGTGAATATAGACGAATTGAAAAAAGTACGTAGAGACTTGCATCGAATACCAGAGATTGGTTTTCAAGAATATAAAACACAAAAATATCTTCTTGAATTTTTAAGTAAGTTGCCACAGACGCATTTACAAATAGAAACTTGGAAAACAGGTATATTTGTAAGAGTAGAGGGGACGAAGGGTGAAAAAACAATAGGGTATAGAGCGGATATTGACGGGTTACCAATAAAAGAAGATACAGACTTACCGTTTTTGTCCCAACATATTGGCCAAATGCATGCATGTGGTCATGATTTTCATATGACGATTGCTTTAGCGTTAGTTCAAAAGCTTGTCTTCGATAGACCTGACAATCATGTATTAATCATTTTTCAACCAGCTGAAGAAGGACCAGGGGGAGCTTTGCCAATGCTCCAATCAGATACGATGAAAAAATGGTGGCCAGATGTTATTTTTGCCATGCATATTGCTCCAGAACTTCCAGTTGGGACCGTTTCCTCGAAGGAAGGCTTACTATTTGCGAATACGAGCGAACTCTTTGTTGATTGGAAAGGGAAAGGTGGTCACGCAGCCTATCCTCATCAAACAAAAGATATGATAGTAGCTGCAAGTAGCTTTGTAGTGGAGCTTCAACAAATCGTTTCTCGAATGATAGATCCACTTGATTCAGCAGTTATTTCCATTGGGAAAATAACTGGTGGATTCGTTCAAAATGTCATTGCTGAAAATGCTAGATTAGAAGGTACAATTAGAACATTGAGTGCAGATACAATGGACAGCATTAAAGATAAAATCGAAAAGCTTGTTCAAGCGATGGAAATTCGATTTGATTGTGTAGGTTCGATTGATTATGGATCCAATTATTATCAAGTGTGGAATAATGGCGAGTATATTAACCAATTTGAACAGCAAATGAATCAAGCGAATATCGTTTATAAGCAAGCAGATCAAGCGATGACTGGCGAAGATTTTGGTTACATGGTTAAGGAAATACCGGGTTTTATGTTTTGGTTAGGAGTTGATTCTCCTTATGGTTTGCACCATGCGAAAATCAATCCGAATGAAGATGCTTTAATTGTTGGATTAAAGGCTGCTGAGCGAATGATTCGGTATATTAACGTATAAAGGAACGCATTAATATCGGTGAATAGGCTTGTTCCATCTGGGCAAACTACTATCGACTATGAACATAATACAGGAGGAATGACTTTATGAAACGTGTCGGTGTAGAAGAAAGCATGACAGATGTTAAACAAGCTTTAGAAGAAAGAGGATATGAAGTTGTCGAAATGCATACGATGGAGGATGCAGCAAATTGTGATTGCTGTGTCGTCACAGGTCAAGATCAAAACGTAATGGGAATGACAACTGATGTACCTGGTGGTTCTGTTATTCAAGTTAAAGGGCGTACAGCAGAAGAAGTATGCCAAGAAGTTGATGAACGTTTAAATTATGCCGAATAAAAAAAGCAGCTTTCGCTGCTTTTTTTGTTTTTCTTATTGTTGGGTTAATATGATCGGCCCATCTTTTGTAATGGCAATTGTGTGTTCAAATTGAGCCGATAACTTGCCATCAATGGTTCTAGCAGTCCAACCATTATCATC
Source organism: Salirhabdus euzebyi (assembly GCF_014207435.1). Taxonomy (GTDB): domain Bacteria; phylum Bacillota; class Bacilli; order Bacillales; family Alkalibacillaceae; genus Salirhabdus; species Salirhabdus euzebyi. The sequence continues at coordinate 16,175 of NZ_JACHGH010000021.1, read as the reverse complement.
CATTTTTGATTGCCATGCCCCGACATTTACCATTGGTTCAATCGTAATAACCATACCTTCTTTTAACCGAATTCCTTTACCAGGATTTCCGAAATGTAAAATAGAAGGTTCTTCATGGATACTAGGACCAATACCATGACCAGTAAAATCTCGTACAACTGAGAAGTTTTCCCCTTCCACGTAGGATTGGATTGCATGACCAATGTCTCCAACACGATTTCCTACTTGAGATTGCTCTATTGCTTTATACAATGCATTTTCGGTTACTTCTAATAATCGTTTTGTTTCATGATTAATTTCTCCGACAGCATAGGTCCAAGCAGAATCGGCTAATCCACCATTTAAATTTACTACCATATCTATTGTCACGATGTCCCCGTTTTGTAGGGGAGTGCTCCTTGGAAAACCGTGACAAATTTCATCATTTATAGAGGAACAAGTAGCAAACTCATATCCTTTATACCCTTTTTGTTCTGGTGTAGCACCATGCTCTTCCAAGTACTTATCAACAAATTGATCAATTTCTAATGTTGTAACACCAGGTCTAATCATTTTTGCAATTTCCTTATGGCAGTTCGCAAGCAATTCCCCTGCTTCCTTCATTTTCAAAATTTCTCTTTCACTTTTCCTAATAATCATAGAAGTAATTCGCTCCTAATTAATGGATTTTCCCTTTTGAATGACCATAAAAATGGCAGGAAGTCACAATAACATTATACATAAAAAGGATATTGTTTTGTTCCTATAAAATTAATCCATGTTGTGAATGGCCTTTATGTCATCCTAAGTATAAAAGTTTAACCCTTAAGAAAGCAAAAAGGACGAATGCTCGTCCTTTTTCTACGCTTCTATCTTTTTCTCCATGTACACTTGATGTGGGAATGGGATTTCGATTCCTGCAGAATCTAATGCTTCTTTTAATTGTTTACGTAAATCACGTTCCACAGCCCACTGTTGCATATTTTCTGTCTGAGCAATAACTCTTAATACAACATCAGATGCATTAAGACTTTGTACACCGATAACATTTGGACCATCTTTAACCCGGTCATCGCGGCTTGCGAAATCTTCACATACTTTTTGTAAAACAGACATTGCTTCCTCAATATTTTCATCATAAGCAATACCTATATCAACAAGTGCACGCATATTACCTCGGGAATGATTACTTACATTTGATATGTTGCGATTAGGAATAAAATGGAGAGTTCCATCAAATCCACGCATTTTTGTCGTTCTTAAGCCAACTTCTTCTACAACCCCTGATAGGCCACCAGCAGTAATATAGTCATCTACATCAACCTGACGTTCGAGGAGAATAAAAAAGCCTGTGACAATATCACTTACAAGTCCTTGGGCACCAAATCCAATAGCTAAACCTATTATTCCGGCACCTGCCAATAAAGGTGCAATAGGAATATTTAAAATACTTAGTAAGGTGACGATAAAGATGAAGATCAATGCATAACTATAAAAGTTTAGCATTAACTTCTCTAATGTTTTCGTTCTACCTTCTGTTAATTCCTGTTTCGAGCTTATTTTCTTAATGGAAGAAGAAATAAGTTTTTTTCCAATTGGTGAAACAATAAAAAAAGCAATAAGTAAGAGAACAATTTTTAACCCTATGGAAATAGCCTGTTCTACATAAGGATATATATCAGTTCCAAACACTTCCACTTCTTTCACTCCTTTCTAAACAATTCGAGACTCTTCTAATTAAATACCACTAAAAGACACATTTCAACCATTTCGCTTATGTTTCGTATTTTTAAACATGGTGTTTGTATTATTTTTTTTATTTGGTAATAATTGATGATTGATGCAAAAAATCTTCAGTAAACATTATTTTGTATCTTTGATGATGTAAACATACTAATCTTGAAGAGACTTTGGAGGGAAAATGAATGATGGCAGAGCGTATGGTAGGTAAGCAAGCTCATCGATTTGAAATGGAAGCGGTTTTACCCAACAAAGAATTTGGGAAAGCGATGCGGAAGTTATTGCAGTATCGACGGACACTGTACATACCCATTTAGCATGGATTAATACGTCTAGGGATGATAATGGATTAGAACAACTACAATAGCAGCAGATACCAACCATGTTGTATCACGCTAGTATGGTGTGTAAATTGAAAAAGAAGGGATTGCTCTTCGGGAATTGTTTATTATTAATCCTGAAGGAGAATGACAATATCAAACGGTCTGTGATAATAAATGGCCGTGATGTTGATGAAACACCACGAGTATTACAAGTTTTACAAACAGGGGGACTTTGTCCAGCCAATTGGAAGCCTGGAGAATTATTAAAGATCAGGTCTAACATGGAAAATGTTGGACCTTTTTTGAACTTAGAGGAAAGTATTATTTTTTAAAAACGAGAAACGGTTTACGTATGAATGAATATTGTAATTAGGAAATATGTTTTTGAAGATGAGGATAAGGGCAGGAGGAGATAGTATGCGTTTAAGAGAATCAATGCCAGAACTTTATGGAGCAACAGAATGGTTAAATGGAGAACTAACGAGAAAAGACCTAATTGGCGATAAACCTACATTATTTCATTTTTGGTCTGTAAGTTGTGGTTTATGTAAAGAAGCGATGCCGAAAGTTAACGCATTACGGGATATGTATAAAAATCAGTTAAATGTAGTTGCGATTCATATGCCAAGGTCTGAAAAGGACCTAAACATTGATGAGGTAAGAGCCGTGGCAGAAGAACACGGAATTTCACAACCTATTTTTGTGGATAATAAACATACTTTAACAGATGCTTTTAAAAATAAATATGTTCCATCATATTATTTGTTTGATGAAGAAGGAAAATTACGTCATTTCCAAGCAGGTGGTGGAGGAATGAAAATGCTTGAGAAACGTGTAAATCGTGTATTAGGAATTAAATAATGTTTCCTTTTTAAAGCTGGCCCAACTTGGTGGTTAGCTTTTTTCGTTTTTCAACTTTTCATGATTAGTATTTTTTTCAATGAGTGAAGTTCATTTTTTGATTCATACTATAATCGAAACCTTAAGAAGGGGTGATTTTGTTGGATCAACAAATGAATCAAAATCAGAGTATTAATCCGGGAACAATGGGGCAGAAGTTTAACCATGGTGCACATGAGATTTTAGATATGCACGAGGTATTAGGTGGAGTAATTGGAATGCAGGAACAGTATTTAATGTTCCGTCAAAACATTCAAGACCAGGAGCTAATCAATATACTTGATCACCAAAAGCAGTTTGTGGCAGATCAATATAATATTATGGTCGAGTGTTTTTCAACAGGACAAGATCCTTCAAAGCCGACATCCAGCTATAAAATGAATCAAAATAACAATGTGACGTATGGATTAACACCTTCTCAGCCGAAAAAACCAAAGCAATCTGTAAATGAAATAAATGATCAATGTTATTCAAGCTTTATGATGGCATTGTGTAAAACAAATGCTACTGCGCTTACAACTGCTTCACTAGAGTCTACTAACCCAGTTGTACGTAGGGTATTGGCAGACAGTATTCCTAACTTCGTGGAAATGGCCTATGAGATATTCTTATATCAAAACAAAAATGGCTATTACCAAGTACCGCAGTTACAGCAACAGGATATGCAACAAATGATCAACAGTTATGCTCCAACACAAGGTATGAGTCAAATTCAACAAAAGCCTCTACAATAAGGTTCAAAATAGGAAGCGTCCCTTTAAAAGGGGCGCTTTTTTGAATTTTTTTTAAATGTTAATAAATATGTTGACTTTTTTTATAAAGTTATATAGCATGTTGGTTAGTTAGTTGAGTAATTAACCAATACAGAAGGTGGTATAATGACAATAAAATTAGAGGAAGATCGTCCTATATTTCAACAAATAACAAATTTCATACAAAATGAAATCGTCGTAGGTCGGCTGAAAGAGGAGGATAAAATTCCTTCTACAAATGAAATGGCTAAGTTTTATCAAATCAATCCGGCGACAGCTGCTAAGGGAATAAATGTACTGGTGGATAAAGGTGTGATTTATAAAAAGAGGGGAATTGGCATGTTTGTTTCACCTGGTTCAAAACAATTATTAATAAAAGAACGACAAAAAAAATTTTTTGATGAATTTGTAAAACCCCTATTAGAGGAAGCGGATCGAATTGAACTTTCATTAGAAGAGGTTTTACACTTGATTAAGGAGAGGGATAGAAAATGAGTAACAATAAAATTGTACAAATAACTAATGTATCTTTTTACCATGATCAGAACCAAGTTATACGTCATATCAACCTGGAAATAGAACAAAATGGTATATATGGTTTATGGGGAAGAAATGGTGCTGGGAAAACAACATTAATGAAGCTGTTAACTGGATTAATCAAGCCAGATGCTGGGAACATTAAAGTTTTTGGAGAACGGCCGTTCGAAAACCGGAATGTCCTTCAAAACATTTGCTTTATTCAAGAAAATCATCCGCTGAACCCTCAATGGCGAATATATAACGTCCTTACATTGGGTAAATATTTTTATAAAAATTGGGATGAAAGTAAAGCGAATATATGGTTGGAGCGATTTTCACTTCACCCAAAAGCAAAAGTGAAATCATTATCAAAAGGGATGAGAACAGCTTTATCCATTGTAATCGGTATGGCAAGTAATTGCCCTTTAACTATATTTGATGAGCCAACAAATGGTTTAGATGCTGCTACTAGAGAAATTTTTTATGAGGGGATTTTAAAAGAGTATGAAAACATCGACAACCGAACGTTTGTAATGTCCACACACCATATTAGCGAATGGCAACGCATGATTGGTAACATAATCGTTTTAAATGAAGGAGAAATATTGTTGAATGATGAGATTGACCACATTCAGAGTGAAGCAGTTTATCTTTCAGGGTCGATAGATGACATAAAACCTTTCATCGTAATTGAGGAAATTTTGGAAGAAAAAACGATGGGGAATATGGGTAGTTTTATGGTGGAAAGAGGCTCTATAACTCAAAAAATGGACAGAAGTAAAGTGACAATTGAATCAGTTCCTCTTCAAGATTATTTACTCCGAAAAACACAAAAGAAGAAGGTGGTTCACTTATGAATCAATTAAAAGGAACTTTAACAATTATTTGGCTAGAAAGTAAACGGAATTTCCTCATATTTTTTATGGTACTACTCAGTATCATTGTGGTTAGTGTCATTTTTTCCATTGTAGGTATTTTTCAAAATGCATTTATTAACACCAATGCCCCTGTAATGGTATATGCAGCAATTTTAGGTGCTCAACTTTACCGTTTAACCTTTAATTATGGAATCTCTTTTGGAGTAACGAGAAAAAATTTCTATTATGGTGCAGTTACAGGGATACTCGGAATTGCTGTAACGTTAGCATTATTACATAACACTATTTATTTCCTTGTCGATAAACTATTAGAGACATTTCATGTTGAGCTAAGATTGTTGAATTTTTACTCCTATTTAATAGAAGAAAGTATAGTGAGCTATTTATGGCTTGATTTTACAATATTACTTTTCTTTTTAGCTGTGGGCCTTTTATTCTCTGTGATATGGTTTAGATATGGTTTAGTTGCTCTCTATATTTCCATAGGTGCTTTTCTTATGACATTACTTGTGCCTTTCACTTTAGAACTATGGCAACAGTTTATAAAACTTTTAATGACAAGTGAAAATTTATATCACTTCGGTTGGCTTGCAATTATTAGTGTGGGATTATTTCTTCTTGGATTTCCTATGGTGCGTTCTATGAATCAGTATGCTAAGGATAAAGGAGCAGCCTAATAAAATACAAAAAGGCAGTTCACAAGTAAACTGCCTTTATTGTGATTGAAAATTTTACTATTTGATAATTAAGTAAAGTAAGATAACTCTGCTTCAGGGAAAAATTTCTCTATATAGCCACCTATAACTGTTTTCATATCCTCTTGCTCTTCTTTTAAGTAAACATATTTACCGATTCCGTATTTGCCCCATTTGTATTGTCTTTTATTTTCTTCCATTTCTAGCTTTGTCATGGGATAATTTTTTAATATTACGTTTTTTGCTGGTTTCGTAAAACGATGCTGAATTAGTTCGAATGTTAGGTCTTGTCTCGCAAATGGAGGAAGTATAGCATCCAATTTTTCAAACAATTCCCTGTATCCTGTTTTCCAATCATCGTAAAGATAGATAGGTGCTACTATAAAGCCAAGCGGATAACCTGCTTCTGCCACTTTAGCTGCAGCTTTTAGCCGCTCTTCTAGACGAGATGTACCGGGTTCTAAATATTTGATAACATAATCAGCATTAATACTAAAGCGGAATCTCGTACGCCCATTATGTTCAGCATCTAATAAATGGTCAACGTGCTCAAATTTTGTAACAAAACGGAGCCTTCCAAGATCAGATTTACCGAAGTGTTCAATAGTCCTTTTTAGCGTGTGGGTTAAATGGTCTACACCAACGATATCTGATGTACAAGAAGCTTCAAATCGTGTTATCTCAGGGGATCTTTCTGCTATATATTTATCTGCTGCATCCAATATTTCATCCACATTTACATAAGTCCGTATATATGGCTTGCTTCCCATTGTGGTTTGCAAATAACAGTAATGACAATGGCCCATGCAACCTGTTGCAAGAGGAATTGCATATTCTGCAGAAGGTTTGGATGTGTCGAATTTTAATGTTTTCCTAACACCTACAACTAGTGTAGACTTTGCTACCCTGTATCTTTGAAAATCATTATCTCCAGGCAAATTTCTGACTTGGTTATGGGAGGTGGTTTCTCTCATTTCAACACCCATGTGTTCAAACTTTTCTTTTAGCTGTTTTCCTAAAGGATATTCAATTGCACGAGGTTCCATATATACAAGTTGTGGTACAAAAGGTTTAACCAAAGCTATACCTCCATATCAGGTGAGCCAAAATAGAATTGAAAATCTTCCATTGCTTCATTTTCTGATTGGTAAACAGCTAGTTGATCATTAAGTGGATAGTAGGTTTCATATAGGAATAGTGCAAGTTCACCAGGATTATCTGGATTATTTACTACAGCAGCTTCTTGAACATTAGCCACATTTTGGGTATGCGGATTTCGATATATAACATAAACAACATCACCAGCCTGATATTGTGCTAAACCTTGTTCATTAAGATCCATTTTTATTCTCCTTCTTTATTAAATAAGCTGTTCATATCTTTCCTTATCTAGTTGAAAATATTTGTTTTTTAAGCTAAATATAAGAAAATAAACTGTTAAGAATTTTGAAAATTTCGGATATTTGACTGTTTTAAATTTTTAAGTAAAAAGGGTGGTATTTTATTTCGGAACTCGATATATTTATATGTACGTTACAAAAATTAGAGAAAGGGAGGGGGAGCTTTGGATACTTTTCGAAAGCTTAAAGAATTTTATTGGCCTTACAGAAAATACTTATTTATTTCGTTGTTTTTCTTGCTATTCGTAACAGGTATAACAGTAGTTTATCCAATGGTCCTTCAAATAACTATTGATGAAGTAATTTTAGGGGAGAGATATAACCTTGTTCCATTTTTAGCCTTTGGTTTTATTGGAATTATGGCAGTGAAAGGTTTGTCTACTTACTTTCATCAATACTTAGGGGAATTGTTTGGTATTAAATCGGTTTACACATTACGAGGAGATTTGTACAAAAAATTACAGCGTTTGTCCTTTAAATACTACGACAATGCCAAAACTGGGGATTTAATGTCGCGATTAACTGCTGACGTAGAAGGATTCCGATTCTTTTTATCATTCGGTTTTTCCATGATTATTCGAATTACTTTGTTAATTTTAATTAGTTTAAGTGTTATGTTTTATTACTCTATTCCATTGGCACTTGTAACAATGGCTGCTATGCCTTTCTTAGCTGTAATAACGTATCGTTTTGATAAAAAAGTGCATCCAGCATTTAGAGGAATTCGTAAATCACTTGGAAATTTAAATACTAGGGTCCAAGAAAATATTAGTGGTATTAACACAGTAAAATCTTTGTCTAGAGAAGATTTTGAAATTAAACGATTTTCCGGACAAAATGAGGACTACCGACAACAGTACATTAAAACGGCAAGTATTTGGGCTAAGTTTTTCCCTTTAATGGAATTTATCGGAAATATTTGTGTCGTTGCGTTACTTTCATATGGTGGCTATTTAGTTATTCAAGGGAGTTTACAACCAGGTGAATTGGTAGCTTTCTTCAGCTTAGTTTGGTATATCGTATGGCCACTTGCTGAATTTGGTTTTGTTATTAACCAATTCTCTCAAGCAAAGGCATCAGGTGAACGTTTGATTGAAATTTTGGAACAAGAAGAAGATATTGCCCAATTAGAAGATGCTCAGGAAATTACTCGGATGAAAGGGCATGTTACGTTTAAAGATGTCACTCTAACGTATGTAGAAGATGATGATGCAGCGTTAAAAAATATTTCCTTCGATGCACCTCCAGGAAAAATTATTGGATTAATCGGTTCAACAGGATCTGGGAAAACGAGTATAACGCAGTTAATTACCCGTTTTTACGAGCCGGAAAAAGGTGAAATTTATATTGATGGTAAACCTGTAAATCAATATTCCTTAAAAAGCTTACGTAAAAACATTGGCTTTGTACTGCAGGAAGCATTTTTATTTTCCACTTCGATAAAAGAGAACATTCGATACGGAAATCCAGATGCATCGATGGAAGAAGTAATAGAAGCGGCTAAACGCGCACAGGCTCATGAATTTATTATGGAAATGCCTAAAGGTTATGATACTTTACTTGGTGAAAGAGGAATGGGATTATCTGGTGGGCAGAAGCAAAGAATTGCTATCGCCCGTGCCTTGTTAATCGACCCGAGTATCTTAATTCTTGACGATGCAACTTCAGCCGTAGATATGGAAACAGAGTTTAAAATTCAACAAGCGTTAAAAGAAGTAATGAACGGACGGACAACATTTATTATTGCTCACAGAATTTCTTCCTTAAAACATGCAGATGAAATAATTGTTTTAGAGGACGGAGAAGTAGTTGAGCGTGGTGTTCATGATGATTTACTTCAAAGTGGTGGCGTATACCAAAGAATATACGATATTCAATATCAAGATAGAGATGTCATTATGCAAAGGCAACATGGGTAAAGGAGGGACAATATGAGTAAAAGTGTTTCCGCTCCAAAGGAAAGCAAACATATAAACCGCTTCAAATATACGGTGGATACCGCTATTGATAAGCCTTTTAACTGGAAACAGATGCTTCGCTTAATGAAGTTTATGAAACCATATGCAAAAACGTTATTACCAGCAGCAATGTTTGCTATGTTAATTTCAACAGCCGTGCGATTATTCGTCCCAATTGTTATTGGTGTTCTAACGATTGATTGGGCCATTTCAAATAAAGATACAGATTTGCTCATGGTATTAGTATTTGTTATTGGTGGGCTTTACTTAATTAATTATGTCGCAAACGTTTTTCGAATAAAATGGGTAAACCAATTAGGGCAAAATGTTATTTACGATTTAAGGGATTCCTTATTCTCCCACGTTCAACGCCTTTCTCATAAGTTTTTTGACTCTAGGTCAGGCGGATCCATTCTCGTTCGTATATTAAACGATGTAAACTCTTTACAGGAACTATTTACGAATGGGATTATCAACTTACTTATGGATATTGTGACACTGATCGGTATTATCATTATTTTGTTTATTCTAAGTCCAAAACTTGCATTAGCAATAATGATTATACTACCAATCATGTTCTTTATTTCTACTAAGTTACGTAAAAACATTCGCCGTTCTTGGCAGCAGGTACGTATTCAGCAATCAAGATTAAATTCGCATTTAAATGAAAGTCTCCAAGGGATTCGCATTACTCAATCTTTCTCTCAAGAGAAAGAAAACACAGAATTTTTTGGTGGAGTAAACAAAGATAACTACGAAAACTGGCGTGTTGCAACGAAAAAGAGTGCCATGTTTCGCCCCTTTGTAGAAATGAGTAATGCAATTGGCACAGCAATTTTAATTTGGTTTGGTTCATACTTGATTTTGAACGACCCTAACGTTACAACAGGTATTTTTGTATCCTTTGCCTTTTACTTAGGAATGTTCTGGGACCCAATTTCTCGTCTAGGTCAAAGCTATAACCAACTGTTGATGGCTATGTCTTCCTCAGAAAGAATTTTTGAGTTTTTTGATGAGCAACCTAATGTAGAAGAGAAGAAAAATGCAAAAGTATTGGAAGATGTGAAAGGTCACATTGAATTTGATAATGTTAAGTTTTCTTATGACGAAAGTAGAGTGGCTTTACACAAAATTTCCCTAGAAATGAAACAGGGTCAGACTGTTGCTTTAGTTGGTCATACAGGATCTGGTAAATCCACTATTGCAAACTTAATTAGCAGATTTTATGATCCAACAGAAGGTGCAGTTAAAGTAGATGGCCATGACCTTCGAGATGTATCGTTAAATAGTCTCCGTCAAAACATAAGTGTCGTTTTACAGGATACATTTATTTTCTCAGGAACTATAATGGATAATATTCGTTTCGGTCGCCCAAGTGCAACTGATGAAGAAGTGATGGAAGCGGCTAAAGTAGTTGGTGCTGACGGGTTTATTCAGCGCTTATCAGAAGGATATTTTACAGAAGTAGAGGAAAGAGGAAATATTTTATCTGTTGGGGAACGCCAACTACTATCCTTTGCTCGAGCACTTTTAGCAGATCCGCGTATCATTATTTTAGATGAGGCAACTGCTAGTATAGATACAGAAACAGAGCAAAGAATTCAAAAAGCATTAAAGAAACTATTAACTGGTAGAACATCTATCATTATTGCTCACCGCTTATCAACCATTCGTGACGCAGACAAAATTATTGTTCTTGACCATGGTCGTATTCTTGAACAAGGTAGCCATGATGAACTGATGAAGCAAGGTGGGGAATATTACGAGTTAGTAAAAGCACAATTCCAAATGCTTGGAGCTTAAATAAGAAATTCTACTAGCTCAAATGAAAAATTATTACCCATAAAAAATCGTCTTACCATTATAGTAAGACGATTTTTTTAATCATAATATATTCCAAATAATAAGAGTGCTACCACAATACCTAATATAGCGCCGAAAAAAACTTCTGCTGGTTTATGCCCTAATAATTCTTTTAGCTTTTTTCTAGTTTCATATCGTTTTAAATTTGGGTGTCTAATAACTTCTAAAAGGTTCGTAAAATCATTCGTTAATTGGTTTAATAGTTCTGCCTGATGGCCTGCGTGTCTTCTTACTCCAGTTGCGTCATGCATGACGATTACTGCTAAGACTAAGCTTATGGCAAAGTGATTTGACAGGTATCCCTCAGATAAACCGATCGCCATTGCTAAAGATACGACTGTTGCCGTGTGGGAGCTCGGCATTCCACCTGTTGAAAACATTAAACTAAATTTCCATTCTTTTGTTGCCATATAGTGAATTGGAATCTTAATAAATTGAGCTAAAAATGTTCCTAAAAATGCTGCAGCTATCGGATAAGAAATAATCATGTTTAACCTCCAAATATAATTTTACTGTTCATCATTGGGGGTTCCTTTATATAGTAATTGTAAAACAGAAAAAAAGGTAGTTGCAAAAGTTACACCCATACGTTGCTTCAATTATAATAGGTTTAACAAATGGTTTCTTTTTTATTACGCTAAAACAAACTGATTTTACCGAAAAATTGCAACTCCATTTATTAATGACATTGTGTTAGACTAATGAAAGCGATATTAAAAGATTGGAGAGTCTTCAATGAAAAAGGAATTTGCTGTAATTGGACTAGGTCGTTTCGGAGGTAGCATTTGCAAGGAATTAAGCAAAGAGGGTTGGGATGTCCTTGCTATCGATTTAGATCCAGATAAAGTAAATGAGTTTAAAGACATTGCATCACACGCAGTAATAGCCGATACAACAGATGAAAAGGTATTAAAAGAACTGGGTATTCGTAATATTGATCACGTTATTGTTGCCATTGGAGATAATATACAATCCAGTATATTGACTACACTTATGTTAAAAGAACTAGGTATTAAAAAAATAACAGTGAAGGCTCAAAATGACTATCATGAAAAAGTGTTAAACAAAATCGGTGCCGATCATGTTGTTCACCCTGAGCGTGATATGGGTAAGCGTATAGCGCATAGTATCATTTCTAGTAATGTACTTGATTACTTAGAACTTTCCGATGACCATAGTGTAGTAGAGGTAAAAGCAGGGTTAAAGATGAGTGGGAATTCTCTTGTAGATTTAGATATTCGAGCAAAATATGGCTGTAACGTTGTAGCAATTAAAAGAGGTCGTGAAGTTATTGTATCACCAATGGCTACTGAGGAAATTGTTGATGGTGATATTCTAATTGTAATTGGAGCAGATAAAGATATTTCCCGTTTCGAGAAAAACTTAGTGGTAGATGATGAATAATGGGTTAGAGGATTGATGAAAATTCAAACCTTTTTCTAAGGGGAGGAGAGAACTTATGAAATTTCCTTCTCACAAAGATAAATGGATTACAATTTTTTTCTGGGGAATGATTTTTTTTAGTTTAATCACAGTAATTGTACCTATTATAAAAGGGGAAACCGTTTCCGTATGGGAAATCGTTTTTGTTTATGGATTTATTTCTATTTTCTGTATTGTGATGATTTGGCTTTGGTTTACAACATACTATATATTAACGGATAATACCCTATTAATTAAATACGGTCCATTTAAAAAGGTTATTCCCTATGATGAAATAAGATCGGCAGAAAAAACTACCAATCCAATGTCGGCACCTGCCCTATCCTTGAAACGAATAGAAATCATGTATAGCAAATATGATACAGCACTTGTTTCTCCGAAAGATCGAGACTTATTTTTAACATTATTAAAAGAGAAATGCCCAAAGATGGTGATTAAGAAGTAAAAGGATGTTTGCTCCCTTAAGGGTGCAAACATCCTTTTATTTTTACACTTCCATAATGATAGGAAGTATCATCGGCTTACGTTTTGTTTTTTCGTATAAGAATGGTGCAATTGTATCTGTAATCTCGTTTTTAATTTCAGACCATTGACTCGTTCTTCTCTCCATCACTTTATCAAGGTGAGTTGAAACAAGTTTTTGTGCGTCTTTTATTAAATCTTCTGATTCTCTCATGTATACAAATCCTCGAGAAATAATATCAGGACCTGCCGAAATTTTGAACTCTTTCATGTTGATGCTTACAACGACGATCACAAGTCCTTCTTCAGAGAGGATTCGTCTGTCACGTAATACGATGTTACCGATATCACCAATTCCACTACCATCAACATAAACAGACCCAGAAGGTATTTTACCTGCGATAGAGGCTCTATCTTTGCCTAATGCAAGAACGTCACCATTATCTAATACAAAACTGTTATCTAAATCTACACCACAATCACTTGCGAGCTTTGTATGTTCCACTAACATGCGATATTCCCCATGAATAGGCATAAAGTATTTTGGCATCATTAAACGTAACATAAGTTTTTGTTCTTCTTGACTACCATGACCTGATGTATGAATATCATTTAATGAGCCATGAATAACTTTTGCGCCTGCACGGTAAAGCATGTTAATGATTCGACTGACACTAATCGTATTACCTGGGATTGGTGAAGATGAAAAGACGACCGTATCTCCAGGTTGAATTTGAATTTGACGATGAGTACCGTTGGCAATTCGGGAAAGGGCAGCCATTGGTTCTCCTTGAGATCCTGTGCATAGTATTACTACTTCATTAGCAGGAAGTCGGTTAATTTGAGAAGGCTCAATGAACGTGTCATCGGGTGCTTTAATGTAACCTAACTGTTTACCAACTTCAATATTTTTTTCCATACTTCTACCAAAAACAGCGACTTTTCGATTGTTTTGAACTGCCGCCTCAACAGCTTGTTGAAGTCGATGGATATTGGAAGCAAATGTAGCAAATATGATTCTACCGTCTACACTGCTAAAAATATCACGAATGCTTTCACCGACAACTCGTTCTGATAAGGTAAAGCCTGGAACCTCACTGTTTGTACTATCAGATAGGAGGCATAGTACTCCATCTCGACCGATTTCAGCCATTTTTGTTAAGTTTGCTGGCTCACCAACTGGGGTGAAATCGAATTTAAAATCTCCAGTATGAACAATATTTCCGGGAGGTGTTTTTACTACTATTCCATAAGAGTCCGGAATACTGTGTGTTGTTCGGAAAAAGGAAACGGATGTTTTTCTAAATTTTATAATGTCGTCTTCGTTAACTGTGTGTAGCGTTGTTGTACGTAAAAGACCGTGTTCTTCTAGTTTACTTTTAATTAGACCGATCGCTAATTTGCCCCCGTAGATAGGAATGTTAATTTCCTTAAGCAGAAAAGGAATACCACCAATGTGGTCCTCATGTCCATGGGAGATAAATAAACCTTTTATTTTATCTACATTTTGTACCAGGTAAGTATAATCTGGAATTACATAGTCTATTCCAAGTAGTTCATCGTCTGGAAATTTTATACCTGCATCAATTAAGATGATTTCATCTTGGAATTGAATAGCATACATGTTTTTCCCGATTTCACCTAAACCACCTAGTGCAAAAATAGCTGCTTGATCATTTTTAACAAATTTCATATTTTATAAATTCTCCACCTTATAATATTCTGATTGTTGCTCGTATCCTAAATGTTCCTCATCTAATAATACGATATGTTCTATATTTAACTTGCGATCGGCTAGTTTTGTACGAACTTCTCTTTCCGTTTCTGCTTCTACATATAATGATTTTGTCCGTTCACGTACTGGTACTTCCTCCGGTAAGTCTTGATAAAAAACTTTATAAATCATAATTAAATCTCTCCTAACTTCAATAATTTCATATCCATTTTTCCTTTTTATAATCCGAAAACTTGTACGATTATTGTTTATACTTTGAAAACGAGACGGAGGAATACTATGCTAAATTCTTTCGACCTAATAAATCTTTCCAACGCTTTTTTAGCTTTTCCCTTAGTTTTTTTAACATTTTACCACACAACTCCTTTCCTACATATTAGAAAAAAGCTATCAAAAAAAACGTGCTATTTAATTTGCCGACCTTTCCCTCTTATTTCTAGTATAGTATGGAATTAGCAATAATTAAAATAGAAACCTTCAAAGTTTTAATAAATTTTTCAATTTCCTCTCATTAGTATATACTTATCCTATTCATAATTTACAATGAATTTTAAAGAAATTTTGATTATACATAATAGGAGGACACCAACTTGACACCGAAACAAATCGTATTTTTTGATATAGACGGTACTTTAATCCATGAAGGAAATGATGTTGTAGAGGAGACAGTTGAGGCAATAGAACAACTGAAACAGAACGGTATATACCCAGCTATCGCTACTGGACGAGCTCCATTTATGTTTAAACATATAAGAGACAGGCTAAATATTAATTCCTTTGTTAGTTTTAATGGGCAGTATGTAGTCTTTGAAGGTGAAGTAGTCTATGAAAATCCCTTACAAAGAGACTATATTACTCGATTATTATCATTTGCAGGAGAACAAGGCCATCCCGTAGCTTACTTAGGAAAAGATAAAATGACTGTAACGGAAGAAAATCACACATATATTGCAGATAGTTTAGGTAGTTTAAAGCTACCTTATCCAGAAGTAGATGCTTCTTTTTACCAAGTGGAAAAGGTATATCAAGCACTAGTGTTTTGCGAGGATAAGGAAGCAGCACCTTATATCAAAGAGCATGACTTTTTCGATTTTATCCGATGGCATGATTATTCCATGGATGTTTTACCACAAAAAGGTTCCAAAGCTTACGGTATTAAAAAGTTGATTGAGCATGTTGGTTTTGACCGCGAAAATACGTTTGCATTTGGGGATGGATTAAACGATACGGAAATGCTTCAATTTGTAGGTACTGGCGTTGCGATGGGCAATGCGAAAGAAGAAGTAAAGGCACACGCAGATATTGTCACGAAAGATGTAACTGATAATGGAGTTGTTTATGGTTTAAAAAAGTTAGGTTTATTATAACAAGAGTGAAGGCAGTGTTATAGAATATAAAGGCTCTTTTCTTGAGGATTGTGATTTTTTTCGCAATTTACTTAAACTACGACATAACTTTATGTGTGTGAAGTTCATCCTCTACAAGATGAGTGGTAGTCCGTCGCCGCGGAAAAATACTCGCTTTCCAT
>NZ_JACHGH010000020.1 GCF_014207435.1 Salirhabdus euzebyi | reverse complement strand
AGGTCAAAAAAAATAAAAGGGGAAGAAACAATCCCCCTGAATAAATATAGTTGAAACATTGTGATTCAATTTTACACAATAACGTGGACTTGACTTAGTTGGGGGGTGCGGGTTCGTTTGAAGATGGTTTATTTAGAGTTCGTTGTATATTTTCGTTAGCTCTGGCCCCTTTATTAGTAGCTTCAATCGGGTTAGTAGGAGTTCACTGCAGTTTATCCAGACTCCACATAAACATATTCGTAGTTCCCCTAATTTTATTAAGAGGGGCAATAAATTTGCAAAGTATCAGCAATTCATAACAAAAATTTCAAAGTATTCACGCAAACTTTTCCTGCGTTCAACGCTATTTTGAACAGAAATACAAACACAAACGCATTACTCAGTCCATACATGCATAAGTTGATGCCAAGGAGACAGCCGAACTTATACTTGGAACCTAATATTAGTATCCTAAAAAATTACATATTTTCCCAGCTTATAACAAAGGGGCTGAACAATGTTCATTGTTCAGCCCCTTTCTGTTAAAACGGTAACTTCACCGTTTCCTTCCATAACAAGTCATCTAAACTTTTAAAACCATATCCACGTTTCCGTAGTTCATCAATTAAATGAGATAAAGCTTCGGCATTATCCTTCGAGGTGGCATGGAGTAAAATAATCGCCCCTGGATGAATATGATCCATTATACTTTGATATGCTGTCTGCCATCCTTTTTCTGAACCCCAGTCAACAAAGGCGGAAGACCAAAAAACAGTTGTATAACCGAGTTTTTCCGTAATGGCTAATGTTCTTTCACTAAAATCTCCTCTTGGTGGTCGAACATATTGCGTATACTTTTGGCCAATCGCATCATACAATTCATCGTTGATTTTATCTAATTCTTCTTTAATTTTCTCTTCTGATAATGTGGTGAAATCATGGTGATTATACGAGTGATTGCCAATGATATGTCCTTCATCACGCATTCGCTTTACTAAATCTGTTGCACTCGTGATATAGTGACCTGCTAAAAAGAAAGCAGCAGGTACTTTTTTCTTTTTTAATACATCTAAAATTTGCCCAGTATGGCCTGCTTCATAGCCTAGATCAAAGGTTAAATAAACGACCTTATCTCCCGATTTATCAACGTAGAAACTATTGTATTTATCTAACATGGGCCCATATTTGCCTGCATCCGGTGGGTTATGTTCCTTATTCTTCTTGTATCCCCATCCAAAGGTTGTTGTATCAAATGCATGTGTTGTTGATAATGGTGATGCTATAACGAATATAATAATCGTTAAAATAAAGTAAACACGCTTTTTCATTATCCCACTCACCTGCTTCTTTTTTTTATAGCTTTTGCAGGCTTGTCGTTAACATACATTTTTATTTATTTCCCGTGTTTCTCACCTTAATTGCATTAGCATGACCTTGTAATTGCTCAAACTGCGCCAATGTCTGAATTGCTTCCGCATTTTGTTTTAGATCCTCATTGCTATAAGAAATTAAGCTTGTTTTCTTTATAAAGTCGTCTACGTTTAATGGGGAGGAAAATTTCGCTGTTCCTCCAGTCGGTAAAACATGGTTTGGTCCTGCAAAATAATCTCCGATAGCTTCTGTGCTATTTTCTCCAAGGAAGATCGCCCCTGCATTTTTTATTTTACCAACGTATGAAAAAGGATCTTCCACGATTAATTCCAAATGTTCTGGTGCATAATCGTTTATCATGTGAATGCCAGCTTCTAAATTCGGAACAATATAAATTGCACCGTTTTCTTCAATCGATTGCTCGGCTATTTCTCTTTTTGGAAGAACTTTTAATTGATTATCTAACTCCAGTTGAACCTTTTCTGCTAAAGTTGTGGAATCGGTAATGAGTATAGCTGCAGACATAGGGTCATGTTCTGCTTGTGATAATAAATCTGCTGCTACATATATAGGGTTTGCTTTTTCATCCGCTAATACAACAATTTCACTCGGTCCAGCTACCATATCAATATCGACTAAGCCGAACACTTCTTTTTTCGCAAGGGCAACGAAAATATTACCAGGCCCAGTAATCTTATCTACTTTTTTTACTGTTTCTGTTCCATACGCAAGAGCACCTACCGCTTGTGCTCCACCAACTTTTACAATTTGTTTAATCCCTAGTAAATCTGCCGCTACTAGCACACCAGCATTAATGTTTCCAAATTGATCTGGTGGGGTTGTCATCACAATTTCTTGAACCCCAGCTACCTGAGCCGGGATTGCATTCATTAGTACAGAAGATGGATAAGCAGCTCTTCCACCAGGCACATAAATTCCAACTCTTGCTAAAGGACGAATGAGTTGACCTAAAATCGTTCCTGTTTCCGATGTATCCATCCAACTCTGACGCCTTTGTTTTTCATGAAATTGTCTAATATTTAGGATTGCTTTTTTAATTGCTTCTAGAAAGTCTTCTGACACATTGGCATACGCTTTTTCTATTTCTTCCGTCGTTACAGTCAATTGTTGTAGGTCTACTCGATCAAAAGTTTGTGTGTAACGATAAAGCGCAGCATCCCCATTTTCCTTCACATCTTTTAAAATGGATTGGACAGACTTGTATTCTTCCTCACGATTATCAAAAATAGTTCTAGCTATCGTTACATTGGCATCCTGAATAACTTTTATCACCTTTTTTCCTCCCCTTTTTATGGGGTCAGACCCCACTTACGTTAATGAGTTAAAGCACGATTGATGCGATCCAACCGAATATAAATAATGGGATGTTAAAGTGAATAAAGGTCGGTACACATGTATCCCATATGTGATTATGTTTTCCATCTGCATTTAGACCTGATGTCGGTCCAAGCGTACTATCTGAAGCTGGTGAACCAGCATCTCCTAAAGCAGCAGCAGTACCAATTAAAGCAGCAATAGCTATTGGTGAAAATCCTGCAGCTGTAGCAATTGGCACATACAAAACCGCTATAATTGGAATTGTCCCGAACGATGTCCCAATTCCCATCGTAATTAGTAAACCTACTAGGAGTAAGATTAATGCAACTAGAGGCTTATTATCACCTAAGATTCCAGAACTTGATTGAACAAGGTCATCTACCGAACCTGTTACAGTTAATACATTTGCAAAACCAGAAGCAACTAGCATGATGAAAGCAATCATACCCATCATTTTAATCCCTTCTGACATAATGTTTTCCCCTTCTTTAAAAGGAACCACGAAGAAGATAAACATTAGAACTAAACCGGTTAAAGCGCCTAATATTAAATTGTCAAACTCAATCTGAACATATAATGCTGCCAAAATGGCAACGACAGTTAAAAGATGTTTTAACTCGAATTTTACTTGTTCTGTATTCTCTTTAAAATCTACATTTGTTCCTTTGTAAGTCCGATCTTTTCGATAGGTGATAAAAATAGCCACAAGCAACCCGAAAACCATTCCTAGTCCAGGAATAATCATTGCTTTCGTAACATCTGAAAGGGCTATGGTTAATCCGTTGTCGACCATTCCATCTTGAATATATTCATGAAAAATTAGCCCATACCCTACAGGGATCATGACATAGGGTGCTTTCAAACCAAAAGTTAATGCGGTTGCAACTCCTCGTCTATCTACCTTCATTTTGTCAAACAAAGCTAATAAAGGTGGAATTAAAATAGGAATAAACGCAATGTGAACAGGTACAACATTTTGTGATAGAGAAGCAACTGCTGCAATAACAAGCAGCATAATTCCTCTTTTCCCTTTGATAATACGAATAAGTGCTTGAACGAGAATAGTTGTAATACCAGTGTAGCTTATAGCTACGGCAAATGCCCCCAAAAGCACATAGCTAAGTGCTGTATTTGCACCGCCAGACATTCCCTCCACCAATAGTTTGATTGTATTAGTTAGTGACTCTCCAGCTATCAGCCCAGCTGTCAAGGCTGCAACGATTATAGAAATCATCACATTTACTCGAAATAAACTTAATAGAACCATAATAAGTACAGATAAAATAACAGCTAACGCCATTGAAACCTTCTCCCCTTTTTGTTGTTATTTTCTATGTTGTGGTTTCATCTCTCTAACATGTTAATGATTTAATATGATAAAGCATTCAAGCAAAAAAATCAACCCGAACATAATAATTCGGGTTAGATAAATTTCAGCTAGTATCAGGCACTACCTACATTTTTCTTCTAATTGGTCTAATAGGTTAATGAAATGGTCAATATCGTCTACTGTCATTTGTTCAGGAGACACACCTTCTATTCTTGCCATTACTTCATCTAATCTTCTTCTTAACTCTACAATCTTTTCTCTTTGCTCATTCATTTTCGAAATCACCTTTCTTTTTGCATTCGCTTCGCATAAAAATGTTTTGTATAATCATAGAAAGATCAAACAGGAGGACGATACCATGGTCGAATTCTTTCAAACAATTGAGTATTATTGGGACCTTGTTTATCAATATAAATTTACGAAACTGATTATCGGGGCCATCCTTATTTATTTTGTTGTCAAATTAATCAAAAGGTTTGTCCACTCATTTTTCAAGCGTACAAATCTTATTGAAGAACGTCAAGAACAAACATTAGAATCGATGATTAATTCCATCGTTCAATATGTTGCTACTTTTGGGTATATCATTTATATCTTAGTTATATTTGGCATTCCGGTTGGAAACTTATTAGCTGGTGCAGGTATTGTTGGTATCGTTGTCGGTCTTGGTGCACAAAGCTTAATTAAGGACTTTCTATCAGGAATATTCTTCCTCTATGAAAAACAGCTTCACAAGGGCGACTTCATAACCGTTAACAACACATTCCACGGAACCGTTGAAGATATTGGCCTCCGTTTTTTAAAAATTAGAGAGTGGAGTGGTAAGCTACTCACTATAAGCAATGGGGAAATAAGCACCATTCATAATTTCAATTTTAATCAAATGCGTGTCATTGAAAAAGTAACCACTAGCTTTTACGAAAGCCCTGATAAAGTGATGGATGCTTTAGAACAAGCATGTATAGATTTAAATAGAGAGCTTCATTCGCATTTAATAAAAAATACGCAACAGGAGCCAATTGAAAAATTTCAGATATATGGGATGTCCGCATTAAATGATCAATTTCGCGGGTATGAGTTTACCATTATCGGATTAGTAAATGATAGCACTTACTTTACTGCTGCTAAAAACGCTAGACTTATTATCGCAAGGACCCTTTATCAAAATGGAATACAAATGGCTATGCAGCATGTTGATGTAAGGTCCACTCCCGAATCATAATCCGGGAATGGACCTTATTTTTTTACTAATGATTTTTTATTTGGAAAGAAAAAGATACGTGATCTTGAATCGGGATCCATGCACCAATACCTTGCTTCGTTACATTTTTCACTTCTAGCCTTTTCTTCGAGCCCTTTAAAACTAAATATACTTCTCCAAAGGTTACTACCCCTTTTTCATTTAAAGCTGGGGCATGTGCGTACAAATAACCAACCTTTTTAGGAGGGATACCATAGGTTTGCGTTTTTTTCGTTCCTTGTCCAATTACTGTTTCAAAGGATAGTGGTAAGTCCGTTTGTTCCTGAGCTGTTTGTAAAATCATCTTTCTTACGTCATCAGCCTTCTCTGTTTTCGAAGTTAGGCCACCTTTTATTCGTTTTTCTTGCTCTTGGTTATAATTTAATGTTTTCTTATCTGTACCACCTAAATTATTAATCATGTTCACATTAATCTGTTGGTATTCCCAATTTACATTAGACTCATCTGATTGATAATTAAGTGGCCAATAGCCTAAGTAAATTTCCCCTCTATACCCAAAGGCTAACTTAGAAGGCTTTAAAGTAGACTCATTTAGCATTTTTATTAGTTTAGGATTTGAAATATCAATATCCGCACTTTTAATCAATTCTTTTGCCAACTCATTTGGCTCTAATACAGTTTGATCCTTCGAAGAATTAGGATACGTATTTTCCTTGGATATATTTAATACATGGCTTGGAATTTTGCCTTCATCTTTACGATCTGTAGGTTCCTCTTTTGCGAATACAGTTGAAGGTAAAACGGTAGCTATAACCAAAACCATTATGATAAAAGACAAGTATTGCTTTTTCATCGTTGTTCACATCCTTCCTCATTTTTTATTATTTTTATCATTGATGAAAAAACTATGCATAATGACTCTTCTAGGTTTAAACTGTTTGAGCATTTACATTTCTTGACTTTCTGAATTAGGGTAAAATGTATGAGTGTTTTAAATACGTTGTTTACTAAATGATGATTAGGGATTTTTAATCAAGAAAAGCTATGCACAACTTACATATAACTTTTATCAAACAGAACATTACGACATATGTAATATTATTTTTCAGGAGGATGTTATGGTTTCATCGAGAGCACGATTTCGAATTTTAGTTTCACTCGTAGCAATATCAGGTTTTTCCCAAGGAATGTTATTGCCACTAATAGCTGTTATATTAGAACAAAATGGCGTATCTTCCTCGGTTAATGGATTACATGCTACTGGCCTATATATTGGGGTATTAATTGCCTCACCTTTTATGGAAAAACCGCTTCAAAAACTAGGCTTTAAGCCAATGATTCTTATTGGTGGTTCACTCGTCTTTATTTCGTTATTCTTTTTTACACTGTGGGAAGCTCTTTGGTTTTGGTTTATTCTAAGACTGATGATCGGCATAGGGGACCATATTCTTCACTTCGGAACCCAAACTTGGATTACATCGACTAGCCAAGCAGATAAAAGAGGTAGAGATATTGCTTTTTATGGCATGTCATTTGGATTAGGTTTTACACTTGGACCATTAATGACGAGGTTAATAGAAATTAGTATTGCACTCCCGTTTATCATTAGCTCGGTACTTAGTATGCTTGTATGGTCGCTCATGTTTTTCGTGCGAAATGAGTTCCCAGAATCAGATGAAAATAATGTGGATACGAGTTCAAGTGGTTCTATAGGAAGATTTATTCAGTCCGCGAAAATTGCTTGGGTTGCTTTTTTACCTCCATTTGGATATGGGTTTTTAGAGGCATCACTCCATGGGAATTTCCCAGTTTACGGCATGAGAATTGGCCATGAGGTGAATGTGTTATCCTTGATTATTCCTTGCTTTGCTGCCGGTAGTCTACTTTCACAGCTTCCACTCGGAATGTTAAGCGATAAAGTTGGGAGGAGAAAGGTATTACTTTACGTATTAGGAGGTGGTATCCTAACCTTCTTTACTGCCTCATTATTTGAGGATTCTGTTATATGGTTGTTTATTACCTTTACGATAGCTGGGATTTTTGTAGGTTCCCTATTTTCACTAGGGATATCCTATATGACTGATTTGTTACCAAAAAATTTACTCCCAGCAGGAAATATCTTTTGCGGAATCGCTTTTAGCTTAGGAAGTATTTTTGGACCACTCCTTGGTGGAGTTTTTATCGATTACTTCCCTACCCTATCTTTCTTTCATGTTATTACGTCAGCTCTAGTCATTATATTTGTGGCTATCTTCTTTAAAAGCGAAGAGAAGATAGCTGTTAGGAAACAGTAAACTTTTATTGAGTTTACTGTTTTCTTTTTTATAGCCTTTCCGTTTCCACAGCCCCTACATACAATGTTAAAAATAGTCAAAGTTTATTCGTTGACTCATCTTCTCTTTATGTTATTATAATAGTAATTAAATTATAATAATTATAAACAAGTAATAATGATAATCATTTTCAATAGTTCATTTATAAAGGTTATAAATAATTATTTCGGACGATAATCATTTTCAATTAGAGGGGAGGATTGAGAAAATGGGAACAGAACTCTCTTATTCAGTTAGAGAAAATCGAGAAAAAAGGGATCGTAAATTTCCAAACTGGATGAAAAAAATGCATCAACATCTTGAACTAGTAGCTGCTATTACATCTGGAATACTAATTGCAACTGCTTGGTTAACCGAATCATACCTTACTGAAAATTGGTCTATAGCTCTTTATTTATCTGCATTTGTCATCGGTGGATTTGCCAAAGCAAAGGAAGGCATGGAAGAAACGATTGCCAATAAAGACTTAAACGTAGAATTGCTTATGATTATTGCCGCTATTGGGTCCGCTTCCATTGGATATTGGATGGAGGGCGCTATACTCATTTTTATTTTTTCTTTAAGTGGTGCACTGGAAACGTATACGATGAGTAAAAGCGAAAAAGAAATTTCTGCCCTAATGGACCTTCAGCCGGAAAATGCCTTGAGATTACGAAACGGACAGGAGGAACTCGTTCCGGTATCTGCTTTACAAAGAGGTGACCACATTCTTGTAAAGGCCGGAGAACGTATTCCTGTTGACGGAGAAATACTACGAGGGATTACATCTATTGATGAAGCAGCCATAACAGGTGAATCTATGCCAGTGGAAAAGCAAAAAGGGAATGAGGTTTTTGCCGGAACAGTAAATTTAAACGGTACACTTGTCGTACAATTAACGAAAGAAGCAAGTGAAAGCCTATTTCAAAAAATCATCCATCTTGTTCAGACTGCCAAAAGTGAACGCTCTCCTTCTCAGCTTTTCATCGAAAAATTTGAAGGAGCTTATGTAAAAATAGTATTAGCTAGCGCCAGCCTAATGATGTTTTTACCTCATTATTTATTAGGATGGAGCTGGCAGGACACATTTTATCGGGCTATGATTTTTCTTGTCGTTGCCTCCCCTTGTGCTCTCGTTGCGTCTATTATGCCTGCAACGTTATCCGCTATTTCAAACGGTGCAAAAAGTGGGATTCTATTTAAAGGTGGCGTACATTTAGAAAACCTATCGTCTATCAAGGCCATTGCCTTAGATAAAACAGGAACATTAACAAACGGAACTCCTGTCGTAACAGATGTTCATATAAAAGAGGGCTTGAAGAAGAATGATGTCCTAAACGTGATTGGTTCGATGGAAAAAGAATCAACACACCCTTTAGCTAAGGCAATCGTCAACCACTTAAGAAATGAGGAACTTCCACTTGATGTAGAAGTGACAGATTTAATAAACGAAGCCGGAAATGGAATAAGTGCCACTGTATCAAATGAACGTTGGAAAATAGGGAAAATGGATTATATCGGAGAAGAAGGACTACAATTTCAAGGTGGTATTTTTGCCCGATTAGGAGAACAAGGTAAAACTTTAGTTTTTGTTTCAAAAAATGATGAGGTTGTAGCACTTTTAGCACTTAAAGACACTGTCAGATCCATTACACAGAAAGCAATAAACACACTTCAAAAACAAGGGATTAAAACCGTAATGATTACAGGAGATAATGATAAAACTGCCAAGGCCATTGCAGAAGAATGTGGTATCGATGAATACTACGCCAATTGTCTTCCAGAGGAGAAAGTTCAAAAATTAAAAGAACTGAAGCATCAATACAAACAGGTTGCGATGACTGGGGATGGAATCAATGACGCACCGGCTCTAGCCTCTGCAAATGTTGGCATTGCCATGGGAGAGGGTACGGATGTAGCATTAGAAACGGCTGATGTCGTTTTAATGAAAAATGATTTATCCAAAATAGCTGAGGCCATTTCGTTATCAAAAAAGATGAACCGCATTATTAAGCAAAACATCATCTTTTCTATTTCTATCATCGCATTGTTGCTTTTATCTAACTTCTTTCAAGCACTCAACCTACCTTTAGGTGTCATAGGTCACGAAGGTAGTACGATACTCGTTATATTAAACGGATTGCGATTACTGAAATAAAGCCTTTTGGTAAAAAAACAACGAATCCCCCTGCCTAAGCAGAAGGGATTCGTTTTACTTTTTTGCAGAGCTTTTTTAAAAAACCTTATCTTTTTTCATTCGATAAAGAATCGCATTAATTTCTCCACCTGTAATAATGATCATGGCAGATAGATATAGCCAAATCATTAAAACAATGACAGCACCTAATCCCCCATAGGTTGCGGTAAAATGGCCGAAATTTTCAACGTAAAAGGCAAAAAGAATGGAAACTGCTTGCCAACCAACTGTAGCAAAAATAGCTCCTGGTAAAGCTTCACGAAGACTCACCTTTTTTTCAGGAGCAAGCTTGAATAAAAAGACAAAGATAATCATCATCACAAGGAAGGAAATGAACCATCTCATCATTCCCCATACTCGAAGAAATTCTTCTGAAAAACCAAAGAAAGAAAATACATATAGTCCAATGACCTTGCCAAAAACTGGGAGTAGTAAGGCAACTATAATAACTAAAAACATTGCTATCGTTAAAATGATCGCTATCAATCGCGCTATAATAAACGACCTAGATTCCTTTATTTCATATGATCTATTTACTACACGTATTAAAGCATTGATACCATTGGACGCAGCAAAAAGGGTTCCAATTAAACCGATGGATAATAATTGCCCGTTTTTGTTATCCATCAACTGGTAGACATTTTCTTCAATTAGACTCATCGTCTCACCAGGAGCGAAACTTCTAACAAGAGACAGTACATTTTCAACCGTCACTGGAATAAAACCAACTAACGTTAAGAGGAAAATGATAAAAGGAAAAAGCGATAACAGAAAAAAGTAAGCAAGCTGTGCCGCTCTCCCTGCTACATCATCTTCAAAAAAACGCACAAACATTCGCGAGAAAAATACTTTTAACACATTCAAAACAGCTTCCACCTTATATTAATTTCGTTTAAGCTTGTCTATTTCTAATATATGCTTTCCCTTGATATGTTTTGCTAAACTTCACCTATTTTTTATGTTACGTTCAATAACTTTGCCAAAACCCTTGATAATCAACATTGAACTATTGATATTTCACCGGCAAGTCTTGATTCTTTATACTACGCCCCTAATAAAGATGACCAATCTTTGTATAATGACAAGAGATTAATCAATATATTTATCATGTTGCCTATTTTGCACTAACTCATCAGCCTTATTGAGCTGCTCTACAAGGGAGTCCGCATAATAGTCTAATTTTTGAACAGTTAAACGCAAATCGTGTACCGCCTTTGATGGATGCTGGCGATATTCACGCATTTCTGACATTACTGTCTCTGCCCATTGTTTTGCACCATTTCTCGTTTCTTTATTTAACAAAGCACATAGGGCGCCAATTGATGCACCAATAATTACACGTCTTTTCCAACTATACTTTTTCAATGCAATTCCTCCTTACAGCTTCCACTTTTTCTTGATTGCCTGTAATAAATGCGTGCAACCTTCTTTAATTAATTCGTAAGTGTAGTCAAAATTACCTGTAAAATATGGATCCGGTACGTTTTTTTCTTTTGAGTTTGGAACATAATCCATTAGTAGTTTTATTTCTATATTTTCATGAGGCTTGCGTATCGCCATAAGGTCTTTCCTATTTTGCGCATCCATAGCCACAATATATGCAAACTCGTCCCAATCAGACTCCTTCACTTGCCTTGCTTTCATTCCTTCAAACATTATTGATTTTCCCTTTAACACTTCTTGCGTACCTTGGTGAGGGGCCTGTCCTATATGCCAATCTCCTATTCCAGCTGAATCGACTTCAAATTTATTTTCAAGACCTTCTTTTTGTATAAGATCACGAAACACTGCCTCTGCCATAGGAGATCGACAAATGTTTCCTAAACAGACAAAAAGGACTTTTACTTTCCTATTATTCATAATTTCACCCATTTCATTATATTTTTATATTACCAATAACTATATCAAATCTATTTTAAAAATATAAATTATTGGAAAAGTCTTGACATTTTAACGGAATTTTCGGAATATTTAATAAAGAAAAAGGTAATATACTATTTTTTCATAGGGGGGAATTTCTTTTGGACTCATTTTTAGAAGGTTTAAAAACGTTTAATGAAAAAGGTGCAGCTTTTCTAGGTGAAATTGGTGGTTGGGTATGGGGTCCACCTCTTTTAATTTTACTTGTCGGTACAGGTCTTTATCTAACTATTCGTCTCGTATTTCTACAGTTTCGATCACTCCCATACGCATTAAAATTGGCTTTTGGTCGTAAGCAAGACAAAAAGTCGGAAGGGGATATAACCCATTATCAAGCTTTAACAACTGCGTTAGCAGCTACTGTTGGTACTGGTAACATTGTTGGGGTTGCCTCCGCTGTCGTTTTAGGGGGACCGGGTGCTGTTTTTTGGATGTGGATAACAGCATTAGTAGGGATGGCTACAAAATATGCTGAAGCATTGCTAGCTGTAAAGTTTAGAACGAAAAACTCAAAAGGTGAGATGGCCGGTGGGCCGATGTACTACATTGAGCGTGGTATGAAGGTAAAATGGCTTGCGGTTTTATTTGCTATCTTTGCCGCTATCGCTGCTTTTGGGATAGGGAACATGGTTCAAGCTAATGCTGCTGCATCAGCCTTAGCTGATACATTCTCTGTTCCAACTTGGGCAACAGGTCTAGCATTTGCCGTTTTAGCAGGTATTGTTATCATTGGTGGTATTAAGAGTATTGGTAAAGTTACTGCGTTTTTCGTCCCAATCATGGCTGCTTTCTATGTACTTGGTGGCTTAATCATTATTGTGATGAATTTTGATATGGTAGGCAGTGCACTTAGCTTAATTTTCACAGATGCCTTTACTGGTGAAGCAGTAGGTGGGGGTATTTTAGGTACAGTAATTCGTTACGGGGTTGCACGTGGTGTATTCTCAAACGAAGCTGGTCTAGGTTCGGCACCAATTGCGGCAGCTGCTGCAAAAACGGACTATCCTGCTCGTCAG
Source organism: Salirhabdus euzebyi (assembly GCF_014207435.1). Lineage (GTDB taxonomy): Bacteria > Bacillota > Bacilli > Bacillales > Alkalibacillaceae > Salirhabdus > Salirhabdus euzebyi. The sequence continues at coordinate 14,656 of NZ_JACHGH010000020.1, read as the reverse complement.
GCGTTAGTTTCCATGACACAGGTTTTCATCGATACAATCGTTATCTGTTCTATCACGGGTATTACAATCGTCATGGCTGGTTTATATGGTGTCGACGCTGATAGCGGAACGTTAACAAGTGATTCCTTCTCTCACTTCCTAGGTTCAGCAGGTAACTACATTGTAACAATCGGTATCATATTCTTTACTTTCTCTACTATTTTAGGTTGGTCTTACTATGGAGAACGTTCAGTTGGGTACCTTGCGGGTGACAACGCGATTAAGGTTTACCGTATAGTCTTTGTTCTATTTATACTTGTTGGAGCAGTCGTATCCCTAGATGTTGTATTTGGCTTCTCTGACGTTATGAATGGATTAATGGCTGTGCCGAACTTAATCGGTCTCGTAGCACTATCAGGTATAGTCGTTGCGGAAACGAAGAAGTTTGCCGAAATCGCCAAAAAAGAACGTCAGCAACAAAAAGCTACTGACACTTCAGCTGGTTTATAAAATAGAGAGACATCCCCTTCTATGAATGGATAAAAGGGGGAAAATCAAATAGGAAAGAAAGGTACAAATCACTCATCGATTTGTACCTTTTTTTGCTTTTATATAGCTGGTATTCAATGCTTTATATTTTATGGTCTTCTATCCTCTAGCCAATCTTCCCCTCTTACATTTCCAACTCCAGCTAACAGAACAGACAAATGATTTCTTCCGTCAATCTCCAGATAATCATGTAACTCTTTATCATACCAATGTCCAATAGGGCATACACCAAGATTTAGTGAATTTCCTACTAGCTGCAGATTTTGAGAAACGTGACCAACATCTTGGTATATATAGCGATATGTACGTTGATTATATTTGAACAAAACTCGATCCAAAACAGCAGTCCAAACAAATAAAACAGACGCATTTCTAGCAGTAGTTTGAAAATCAGTAATAAAATAGGCCTTTTCTGCTACTGCTTCATCTTTTAAATATTCAAGCTCCCAATCTTTAACATTTAAATGATATAGCCCTTGTTTAAGACCTTCTACATTCTGAATAAACAGATACGTTTCAATTGGATAAAGTGCGCCTGCTGATGGTGTTGTCCGAAGCTGATAATCACCCATATCAGCAGTAATCCCTTGTGTTCCCCATAACAATAAATTTAGTTGATGGAGTGTTAAAGGATTGTCAATAAATTTCCTTTTTGATCTACGATTATTTAAAACATTCCAAATAGAATTTGATTCTTTTGGGAATTCAGGTTTACTTAATGGAATTCTTTTTATTATTTCTTCATCCTTATATCGAAAATAGGTTGGGGCCTTTTTCGATGAATCTACTTTTAAATACCATTCCTTTTCAAGATCGCCATACTGAAATGAGGTCTCTTTAACAAATTCCTCGCACACTTCTTTCCAATGCTTCAATTGAGCTAATACCTCCCACTTATGTTCTACCTCTAATATAATTTGCTATTGTATATTTAGTAAAATTAATATAATTTATATTTATCATTAGAAAAAGCTAATGTTAAGGAGATTAACAAATGACAATCCATCAAGTACAAGTTTTATTAAAAGTAATTGAGTACGGAAATATCACGAGAGCAAGCGAACAACTCGGGTATACCCAGTCTGCTGTTTCACAAATGATTAATGGACTTGAAACAGAACTAGGAGTTAAATTGCTAAATCGGAATCGAAAAGGGGTAACACTTACTAGAATTGGGGAGAAGGTTGTTACTCACTATAGGGAAATAAACCGTATTTGGAAATGTATTTCGGATGAAGTGAATATGTACCAAGGACTTGATAAAGGTCAAATACGAATTGGGACTGTTCCGAGTATTGCAGCTAAGGTTTTACCTAAGCTTATTGGAGTATTTAAAAAGAAGTACCCTAATATTGAATTGCTTTTATTTGAAGGAAATAGTGAGTCGATTGTGACATGGTTAAACCATTCTGAAATAGATATCGGAATCTATCACCACCTACCAGCAAATCTTTACTTTTCAAAAATTTTAGATGATCAACTGTTTGTGTGTTTACCAAAAACACATCCTTCTAGTGACCAACAAATGGTAACAATTTCGGAAATAATTGATAGTTGTTTTATTATGCCTAACATGGATTGTGACCAATTGATTACGGAAGTATTTGATGAACATGGTTTTCATCCTAATATAAAATATAAAATACAAGACATTTCTACAATATTAACAATGGTAAAGGAAGGGATTGGCTTAACTATTCTCCCAGAGTTATCTATACCGGACACAATACCTAACGTTTCCATTTGTCCACTAAATCCAAAAGTAGAAAGAGTCATAGGAGTTGCTGTGAAGGATCCTAATTCACTGTCCCCTATTGTAGCGGAATTTTATCAACATGTACGGAATCTCATCTACAAATAATTCACCTGTAAGGGATTTCCACTATCAAAGATAGACTATATTATAGAACAGAAAAGTCTTCTTCAACTGAAAGGGATAGCTGAAGAAGACCGTTACATAAGACTATATTTATTTCGGTAAAATTCATTGCGTTCCTAAAAACCACATCTTATTAAATCCCATTTATTACAGTTTCCTAAACCCATAGTCAAATAGTTTTCGAGTCTCTGTAAATCTGGAATCTTTACTACTTGTTTTCATGACAACGGATATTAACCTATGACCGTTTTGCATAGCAGTTCCGGTAAAACAGTAACCCGCTTCTGCCGTCCAACCAGTTTTGAGCCCATCTACACCCTCGTATTTTAAATAATCGTACTCACTTGACTGTTCTTCTAGCATTAAGTTCGAATTAGAAACTTGCACACTATCTAACTCATCTTGCCCAATACTTGCGATTTCCAATGCTTGCGGGAAGTCCTGAATCAATTTCTTCGCTAAGAGAGCAGCTGATCTAGCTGAAAGAATATTATCTGCATCAGGTGCTGTTCCATCTGGATAATTCTCGCCAAGGTCACGATTGGACAAGCCTGTAGCGTTTACAAATTTATACTCTGTTAATCCGATTTCCTTCGCTTTGGCATTCATTTTTTTGACGAATTCGCCTTCTGTTCCTGCAATTAATTCTGCCAATGTAATGGTTGTCCCATTGTCCGAATGGATGGCCATCGCTTCATATAGTTCCCGTACCGTGTAGAGCTTTTCTTTATTTAGTTGAACACCAGCAAAATTCGGATTAGAAGAAATAGTGTATGCGTACTCACTTATTTGAGTAGTTGTTTCCCAACTAATTTGACCATTTTCAATTGCCTCTAGCACAAGGTACTCCGTCATCATTTTTGTCATACTGGCCGGAGGTAATTTCTTTTCTGCATTTTTTGCAAACAATATTTTCCCAGTCGTAGCGTCTACTAAAATGGCTGATTCAGCACCAATATCAAATTTTCCAGTCTCTTTTTTTGTTAATACAAAAACAGACGAGAGAATGATGCAAAAGAGAAGGAGTATATATGTATTTTTTGACTTCATTTTCTTGGTATCCTCCTAAAATGTATAGACAGTCTTTCCTATTTATCGGTTTACGATTTCTACTTTTACGTCTTGGGGGATAGATATAGTAGGATAGTAAGTAGTTCGTTCATAATGCAATCCACCTTCTTGTTTCCCATCAAAAATCTGAACATATAAAATATTACCTGCTTCGATAAAATCTACAATGCTTTCTAATTCAAAATTACCTTCATTACTAATTGTTGTTTCATAAGTACCGAAAACAACAAGCTCTTTGCTTGTATTCCGTTCTACCTCTACTGGAGTAGTATTCGTTTTTATAATAATTTGATCTATTTCATCGGTAATGGAATGACTCCCTTGTGGTAAGGCGCCTGTTCTCGTCTCTTCACTAATTGCTTCTTTCACTTCGGCCACAATCCCCACCGAATGCAGAGTGAAAAATCCAATTCCAATAAAACCAAGGACCCCAATAAATATCATGGACAAAAAATCAAACTTTAAAAACGGTAATTTTTCTTTTGACACAAATAAAAATAGAATGATTTCTAATCCGACAACAATTAATAATAGGGGCCACCAGGAAAGTGCAATGTTTAATACGTCTATTTCTATTACATTAGATAAGAGGAGAGAGACTCCTAATAAAACGAGTAAGAGTCCCATTGAAAATGTTCCAATCCGCCATTGCCTCATAATTCCTCGCCTCCTTGTTCTTCATGCTTCACTTTAGAGCCTAGGAGTAGTCGAATTCCTCCACCAATTAATAGCAAACACACAATTCCCATTTGCAAGTATCTTTGGTAATAGTAGGTGATATAAATATTAAAGGCTTCGTAAATATCATCAGCAAATGCTGGAATCAAGATAGAGTCGATGATAAAAAACATTCCTAATAAAATTAAACCGACGCCTAGCCACCTTTGATGATTAATGAAATAACGAAATACTGGCGTATCTTTCGCTTCCCCTGTCTCATACCTCGCCTGCTGCTGCAGTGCATCAAAAAAGCTAAAGAACCAAATAACAGGAATCAAAAATAGGAATAGAGAAAGTCTTAATATATCTAGTACATAAATGGAGAGAACAAAACCAATCATTAGCTGTAACCCACGCTGCTGTAGCCCTAAATACATATGACCTGCTCCAGGGAACATTGCGAGAAGCGTTGTAATCCCTTTACTCTTCTTACCCGACTCTCTATATTTTTCGAAATCTTCCATGATGGAACGATCTTTTAAAATTTCGCCCTCCTGCTTTCGGTTAAGGAGCTGGATTGTATCAAATAAGTTATACACCCATATGACTGGCAGTGCTAAAACGAAAATGAGGAAACCAGCTTGGTGCGTTAAAATGGTAACAAATAAAATCATCGTCCCAAGTCCTAGAAAGCCTGCTAGAAAAGTAAGCCCTCTATAATTCAAGCCAAGATGGAAATGACCTACCCCCGGAATAAAGGAAAGAATAATTGTTAAAAACCGCTCATTAGCATCTATCGGAGCTGGTTGATTAGCTTCCCCATCTTGAGGACCACTACTATTTGCAATCGTAGACGTATGAGAACTAGAATTCATTAATAAAGTCATAATCATATCGAACATATTTAGTATCCATATGCCTAAAGCAGCAAGCGCAAGTAGGATAATAATATCCCTCTCGTAAGATGCTAAAACGAATACAACAAAAGCCAACCCTAGTGCACCTACAAATCCAAATGCATATAAAACACCTCTAATTTTCCTGTTTAAATAAATATGACCAAACCCTGGAATGAACGCTAACAAGAAAGCTAATGCACGTGATTTATTCATTGTCCTCCCCCTCTCTATCTGTATCCGTTAATAGTATTCCTGACGCCCCATTTAACAACTGTTCTGATATAGGCTCTTTATCCAATTCAATTTGTTCTGATAAATTAAACATAAATTGAAACACTCCTGAAAACATTAATATAATCGTTAAACCAGCTGCGAGAAAATAATGGTACACCGTTTTTCGTCGTTGCTCTTTTGGAGAAATAGATTTGGTCTTTCGGGACATACTCGGTTGCATCATCTCTATTTGTGCTATTACATCGTCTGTAAAAGATTCGGTTGTGGTATAAGGTATTGACCAATCTTCCATTACGGCCATATATTGCGCAAAACATTCATCACATTCGGTTAGATGGTCTTCTATAGCTTCTTTTTCATCTAATCGAAGCGAATCATTTACATATTTTTCGAAGTCACTCTCTTTGAAATGATATCCCATTAAAAATCCTCCTCCTTCCAGTTTTCACGCATCCATTTTCTAGCACGGTATAGCCTCATTTCGACTGTCTTTTCTGCTAAATCTAGTTCTATTGCTAATTCGGCATATGATTTATGATGAATATAATAGCCATATACAACTTCTCGATAGTTTTTAGGCATGCTATGAATCGCTTGTTGTATTTTTTCTACCTGATCATTTTTCAGCATGGTATTTTCTGCACTAGCTTCATTTTCAATATGTAAAATTGGTTCATCAAAGGTTCTGAGTTCTTCCTTTCGCCTTCGTTTCTTCCGGTAAGAGTCAATCGCAGTGTTAAAAGCTATTCTGCTTAACCATGTTTTAAATCCTTGGGACTCGTATGAAGGGAGAGCATCAACCATTTTGATAAAGGCCTCTTGGCTCAAGTCTTCCGCTTCTTGGACATCCTTGGCTACACTATAAACAATTTTGAAAATATGCTGCTTATACTTCTCGATTAATATCCTTAGTGCTTGCTGGTTGCCTTCTTTTACTTTTTGGATTAAAACTTCATCGTGAATGACGCTCTCCCCCCTTCCCGATAGCTCACATCTTACTAGACGTCGCTACAAAATGTTTCCACTACAAAATGTTAGAAAAATGGTTGACTCTTTTTATAGTTGTCACCAAGTTTAATCATTTATCGACCAAATAAAAAATATATCGACCATATTGGAATTTTATCAACCAAATCAAAAATATATCGACCAATATAAAGTATTTATCAACCAAACGCAAAAAACTGACCAAAAGCTTTGGCCAGTTTAGGTTGTTCTTATTCCATTGTTAGTGGGGCAACACAGCTAGCGCCTTCATTTTTGGCATTATTAACATAAGTACTTACTTCATAAGCAGTAAACGGATCATCCGGAAGACTTAAAAGAAATTCCTTTCTTTCTTCTGGATGATAGTCTTCATTTTTAATCCATTCCATTTCTTGATCCTTCGGCAAAATGACAGGCATGCGATTATGAATGCCAGACATGAAATCGTTTGGTTCCTTCGTCAATATGGTACAGGAGACAATTTCCTTATCTCCTTTTTTCCAACGATCCCATAATCCTGCAAAAGCAAATAACTGCCGATTTTTCAGGCTTATTCTAAGGGGTTGCTTTTGTTTATCTACTTTTTTCCACTCATAAAAGCTATCTGCCACAACTAAACATCGGCGCCGCTCCATTAACCGTTTGAAGCTAGGCTTTTCAGCTGCCGTTTCCGTACGGGCATTAATCATTTTATAGCCTATAGATTCATCCTTTGCCCACGAAGGTACAAGTCCCCACTTCAAGTAGCCTGCTCTATTCTGTTCCCCGTCATGGACGATAGCTAGAATATTTTGACCAGGTGCGATATTATAACGCGGCTCGTAATCTTCTATTCGATGAGCTATCCCAAAGGCCTCTAATATTTCTAATTCTTCCGCTAATAATGTAAATCGACCACACATAACACTCATCCTTTTAATTATTAATCGGAGTGATTTTGCTGTAGAACCTCTATAATTTGTGATTGTGTATACTCTGCTAGTTGATCTAGAGATAACTCCTCATATTGCTCGGGCATGATAGGATCACACACTGTAACGGTCACCTTTGCTGGTTTGACTTTCCCATCATTCGCTTCCATTATTTTATGAGTCCCATCAATAGCAACTGGAACAATGGGAACTCCAGCTTTCGTAGCTAAACGTAAACTTCCCGATTTGAACGGAAGGGTTTGGCTCCCTTTACTTCTCGTTCCTTCAGGGAAAATTAATAACGAGTGTCCTGATTTTAATGTTTCAATGCCATCTTTAAAAGCTTTAACAGATTGTCTTCTGTCTTCCCGGTCAATAAAAATCCCGTGCATACATGTAATCCATGTACGAGCAAATGGCACCTTTTTCGTTTCTATTTTTGCGATAAAACCAAAAGGCTTTTCCAAATATCCTAAAAGGGCCATAATATCAAAATTCCCTTGGTGATTAGCAACAATTAAAACCGGGCCATCTGGAAACTTCTCGTTCCCTACCACATTAACAGTTGATCCAGATCGCTTTATTGTTTTTTGTGCCCATCTTCTTGGTAAAGCAAATATAACTTTATCTAGTTCATTTGGTGGAAGTTCATTTTTGCTAACAACTTTTTTCACCTTTTGTAATGTCGGTATACTATAAAGTAAATAAAGGATACTATAACCAATTGTCCAAACTGTGCGCATTTTATTCTCCCTCTCGTTGCTATCTCTCTTGTTTTCGTTAAAGAGGTTACGATATGTAAACTTCGTTGCCGAATTACATCTCGCAACCACGATATACTTTCTGATATGATAAAATAGGTTTACTCTATTATTTTACCTTTAATTTGTAAAAGAATGAAGAAAGGAATTTGCATATGTTCAAGTCTTTTATTGAAAAAACAGATGTTATTGTTTTTGACTTAGATGGGACCTTATATGAAGGAGACCAGCATTTCGGTTTAATGGTTAATAATTTAAAGCAACGTCTTCCTGAGGAACACCATCAAGCTTTTAATGAGCTATATGAAAAATCTTTAGCAGGTGAACACGCGCTTGCTATTGGAAAGGTTTATGATATTCAAGAGGATGTTATTTGGACTTGGGATCCATTCACTTCAGAATTAAAAGAAGCCCATAATTGGAATAACGAGGTCGTAACGATAGAAGACGCTCCAAAAACGTTACCAGTGTCTGGATTTGATTATAAACGTTGGGTACCGATTGGGGACGGCTGGTGGCCACCTTATTCTATTGCACGTCACTTTGGCTTAACGAATGTTGATACAGAATGGGCTTACCATCGTACCAAGGAACAAATGGCTGAACTTGATGGCATGCTTGAGCCAACTCCAGGATTAAGAGAATTCCTAACGGAGCTTGGAAAAACAAAAAAGTTAGTCTTAATGACAAATAGTGAAAAAGTTGACGTAGCACGACTACTTAAATTTTTGGGGCTTGATGAAGTATTTAATGACATTATTCCGAGCGCATTAAAGCCTAAAAATACAAAACCCCATTTTGAAGATATCGTGAAAAGATATAACGTTAAACCTGAACAAGTACTATCCATTGGGGATAACTTCATGAACGAAGTAGCACCAGCACTTCAGCTAGGCATGTATGGTGTTTGGTTAACAACATCGAAAGACCATCCAGTCGAAGATGAAAAATATACGAAAATACCTACTTTAGCTAATATGACATTATAAAGTTAGAAACCGCAAAGACTGAGTGTCTTTGCGGTTTTGTTCTTCTTACGTGTTTTTCAGCCCATTTCGTATAAACTCAATCGTATACTCTATTTCCTGCTCATCGTCCCAATTATAATCTGGGATAATAAGAAAACGAGTTACTAAAAATCCAATAATCGTTGTCATCGTTAAACGAATTATAGTTTCTGTTGGATAATCTTTTATTTGCTCTGCCACTTTAAATTTTTCTACTACTTCCTTGAACCTTGGAAGTACTTTTTCAACAAACATTTGCTTAAATTTATCTTGTAGCTCTGCATGAAATGCCATTTCCTGCAAAAGAATTTTTACTAAAGGAATATTCTTTTTCACAAAGTAATAGCGATTGTAAATCAGTTTCTTTATTAATTGATCTAGATTTTCCGTGTTTTCTTCTTTGAACACATCGTTTAGAAACTTATCCGCAAAAAATGGTACTGCAAACTTCAGCATGATTGGTGACACGATAGAGATAAGTAATTCTTTTTTCGTTTTATAATGGCGAAAAATAGTCCCCTCCGCTACACCAGCCCTCTTTGCAATTTCACTTGTAGAAGTAGATGCATATCCCTTTTCAGCAAAAATTTCCACAGCAGCCTGAAGAATCTTTGCTTGTTTGGGCGTTAAATCCTTCTCAGCAGCTCCCATCAGTTCGTCAATAAGATCTTCCTCTTCCATTCATTTCACCTCTTATTCTTCTACAAGTATTTATAACCTACGATGTTTTTTTAATGCAAGTAAATTGAGGACAAAAAATACAAAAGCAAACATACAAAGAACGACTAGATTATCCCATATTTCTAAAATGCCTTTTCCTTTTATCATAATTTCTTGCATTGCTTCGGCACCATACGTTAGAGGCATTATTTTACTTAAAGCTTGAATCCATTCTGCCAATGTATCTAGGTTAAAAATCCCCGAAAAGAACACTTGCGGGATAATGACAAGGGGAATGAATTGCATAATTTGAAACTCATTTTTAGCAAATGCAGATAGCAATATCGCTAGGGTTAGAGCCGTTAGTGCGAGTAGTACTGTCACGATAAGTAGCTCCCAAACACTCCCGGCCATCCAAATGTCTAGAACATATACCGAATAAAAAACGATGATTAAGGATTGTATAATCGTAAATATCCCAAAACCAAAAATATATCCTGTCACTAGCTGCCACCTTTTTATTGGTGTGGATAGGAGCTTTTCCAACGTTCCTTGAGTACGTTCCCTCAAAAATGATATTCCCCCTAAAATAAAGACAAAAAAGAAAACAAAGAAACCTATTAAAACAGAACCTACTTGATCGAAGAGGTTTATATTTTCTGATCCATAAAAGTACTCTACAGTAAGGTTCCTATCAGTTGAGTTAGACTGAGTCACTTGAAAAGCAGATTGAATATGTTGCATTACAGCTCCATTCGCGGTAGGATCACTACCTTCTAGTAAAATGAATGGGTTGTTATCTTTTATCGATACATAGGCATCCAACTTCCCTTGCTCAAACATTTCTTTCGCTTCTGCTTCTGTTTTCGTCAATATTTCCTTGTTAAATTCATCATGCAATCTATCTTCTAGTGGGGCGGGAATGCTCTCAACCGCTATAGTTGGATGGTATTCATTACCATCTAATACTAACCAAATAAGCGTTAACACTAGTACAGGGGCCATAATTAACAAAGCTAATGAACGTTTATCCCGTACAAACTGTCTTATGATTCTCATCATTACCGCACTAACATTCATTGTTTTGACCTCCCAAAAGAAAGAAACGCATCTTCCAATGTTTCCACGCCTTTTTCCCTTTTTAAATTAGTAGGCGTATCGCATGCGATCATATATCCATCTCTTAGCATTGCTAGACGATCACATTTTTCAGCCTCATCCATTACATGCGTGGTAACAAGAATGGTCATGCCTTCTTCTTTTAATTTGCGAAGATTTTCCCAAATAGATTGTCTTAAAATGGGATCAATTCCTACTGTTGGTTCATCTAAGATTAATAATGTAGGCTTATGCATGAGGGATGCTGCTAAAGAAAGCCGTCTTTTCATCCCACCCGAAAAATTACTAACGATTTTATTTTTGTGCTCTATCAGGTCCACTACACGCAACACTTCCTGTATAGCTGCTGCTCTCTCTTTTTTGTTTAATCCGTAAATGGATGCTAGAAAATCTAGGTTTTCTTTAGCAGATAACTCTTGATAAAGCGCATCAGATTGCGCCATATAACCTACTGATTTCATCAAATTAAATGATGGTACCTTTTCTCCTTTTACATATACAACCCCGCTATCAGGCTCCATAATGCCAACAATCATTTTAACTAAAGTTGTTTTTCCTGCACCAGAAGGACCTAGTAACCCAAAGATTTCCCCCTCTTTTATTTCAAGGTCAATTTGCTTTAGCACCCTTTCTTTCCCAAATGCATGCTCCAAGTTCTGAATAGCAATGACAGAAGACATTTTGGATTCCCCCTTTTTCACAAAATGAGTGATTACTCACTCTTATTATAAAAGAGGATAAGCTTCTTTGTAAAATGATTAATACTTACAGCTCTGATATTCTTGTAGAGTTTCCTATGTTCCGTATTGAAACTCTTATTTGGGTACCTACCACTTTGGTCACATCAATTTAGTGACAATACTAAGCTTAAATTGATAATAATAGTACTTGAACCTTCAATATATTCGCTTGAAACGATAATAAATTTTTTCAACCTTCAATATCATTCATTCAACCTTCAATTACTGCTCTATAACCGATAAAGTTAGCTACAGGGACACATACATGAAGAAAAATCGCATGGCATTTTGGCATATTAGAAAAACTTGGCTTGTCGCCAAGTCCTTATGGCAAAAGCCTTAGTTTTTCTTATACTTTAATCCTTTAACAAAGTTAAATTTTCTTAAAGTATAAAAAAACTAGGTGAAAATTCACCTAGTTATAATCCTATCCTTCTATTAATTTTTCCTCGATAGCTACCAAATGATCTCGAGGAGGACATGTTTCTTTTTTCCATTAACATGTTAAATCGAATTTTCTTTTCCGATAGTTTGCGTTTATATTCTTCCTTTTCGTCTTGATCCGTACATTGTTTGATCAAATCTTCAAGGGTGAGCAATTCTTTTTTTAATTGCATTTCTTCCGGAAGCATGCCAGCACTTTTCATCATAATATAGCCTGATCGTAATTCTGGTGGAATCATCGAAAGGTCTTCTATTTTTAGTGGTTTACCTTTGCCAGGTAGATTGTCCAATTCCCCATCTTTAATTGCTTGTTTAATTTTTTCTTCTGCTAATATATACCCTAAATCCATTGCGCCCACTCCTTTTTGTTGGACTACTTTTTGACCTAAGACTTTAACCAATTTGGTAGATAATCATAAGAAAAAACGTCATTAGGATACTCGATAAAGGCAGTATCTTCTTCCTCGTACAAAAATTGAACAAATTCGTTCAATGCTCCCATATATTCATTATATAAAAATTCAAAACTAATTGTCTCTTTTGGCATATGATTGTCTTCACATACTTTTGGATTCGTGTAATTGACATACGTACGACAAGGAATTGGTCTAATCTCATATGCCATACATTGATTTGTTTCGGTATTTAACATGGGGCAAGGAACGCCTCTAGCGATATATTTCTTTTTGAAGTCAGGATCTTCTTCATAATCAAGAGCTGTCATCGATGGTAGCTCTGTTTCATATTTTTTAAAGTAATTATCTAGGTGGGCAGAAATTTGTTCTCTTCGTTCCCTCGGCATTTGTTCAATTGCTTTTTTCATTAGCTTTGCTTCCATTCCGGTCACAATGATGGGGAAGTAACAACAAAATGCACAACCTAACTGACAGGTAGGCTTCATTTGCATTGTGTTTTCCATTCCGGATATTTCATCGCTAACTACTTGAAGGAGCTCCTGAAAGCTTTGGATAAGTTTGTTTTCTGTTGAAGTATCTTTTTCTGCCCATTTTTCTACAACAGAATAAAACTTTGCTTCATCTATTTGGTATTGCTCATTTAATCGCTCACACTTCTGTTGAATTTCCTCATAGGTTAGGAAGTTACTCATTTTCCACCCTCCTTTACTTAGGAATTTAATAATTTTAGAAAAAAAGAAAGAAGACTTACGTCATGATAACGGAAGTCAGTTCATAAGCTTCACTATAGTCCTATTAGTAACATTATACTAGCTAGACGCATAAAAAAATATGGGTATTTTTTGGAGCAATCTTTCTTCACTTATTTGTAGGGAATCAAAAAAGGAAGGATGATGATTACATGCACGTAGGAAGTAAAGGCTGGTATGTAAATGAATTAAAAAAATTAGGAATAAGATACTATAATCACAAAAAGCTTGAGAGCTATAAGGCCTATGTTCTTGCTAATTTATTGGAGGAAATGCAAAAATAGCCATTATTGTTACAGGGAGACTTCTCCCTGTTATTTTTTTGTTATTTATATTTAATTTTTATAAATTCGCAAATAGTGGTAAACTATCTAAAGAAAACTTGCAGAATGACAAAATAAGATAATTTTAATTATAATTTTATGGTGCAAGAATTTAATTGGAATAACAGATAATGGAGGAAGTAAAATGTTCTCATCAGCGGAAATCGGCATTGATCTTGGAACAGCTAATTTACTTATTTATACAAAAAACAAAGGTATTGTTTATAACGAGCCCTCTGTGGTTGCGATCGATACAAATACAAAAAACGTACTTGCAGTTGGAGAAGAAGCAAAGCAAATGATTGGTAAAACTCCACAAAATATCATTCCTGTCCGTCCTTTAAAAGACGGTGTTATTGCGGATTACGATGTAACAGCACAAATGTTAAAAGCAATGTTAAAAAAGGTGAGCAAAATTATTGGTAGTTCTTTGCGTAAACCTTCTGTTGTTATTTGTGTACCAACAGGAGCAACTTCTGTTGAACGTCGTGCTATTCATAATGCAATTAAGGAGTATGGGGCGAAGTATGTTCATTTAATTGAAGAACCAATTGCAGCTGCTATCGGTGCTGGCCTGCCAGTGGACGAGCCTGTTTCGAACATGGTCGTTGATATTGGTGGTGGTACTAGTGAAGTTGCCATTATTTCCTTTGGAGGAATTGTTTCTGCCCGTTCTGCACGTGTTGGTGGAGATAAAATGGACCAAGCCATTATTCAACATGTAAGAAGAGAGTACAATGTTTTAATCGGTGAACGTACTGCCGAAAACATTAAAATCGAAATTGGACATGCTTTAGTTGATCATGCAGAAGAAACGATGGATATTCGTGGTCGTGATTTGGTAACAGGCTTGCCAAAAACAATCACGGTTACATCAACAGAAATTCAAACAGCACTAAAGGAATCATTAGAACAAATTTTAGAAGCCATTCAAGTGACGTTGGAGAGCTGCCCTCCTGAATTAAGTGGGGACATTGTGGACCAAGGTATCACACTTACAGGTGGTGGCGCATTATTAAAAGGAATGAAAGATTGGCTTTCTGGTGAATTAAACGTACCAGTACATATTGCTGAAGACCCACTTGCATGTGTAGCTATTGGTACTGGTAAGTCTCTAAAAATGATTCATAAACTACAAAAAATAACGAAATAAAAAAAGAGGATGGCTGAATGTGAACTGTAACCCCGTTTACGGACAGTTTAAAAAAAGCGCCTATACGGCTATTAAATGGCCCCGGAATTCTTCCGGGGTCATTTTATTTAAGCCC
>NZ_JACHGH010000019.1 GCF_014207435.1 Salirhabdus euzebyi | reverse complement strand
CAAAGTAATATCTAAAAAAGACTCCAAAAGAATGTGGCTTTGTTTTGTGTAATTCCTAAATATTACCCCTGGTGATTTCAACGATAATGGGAACCTTAATAGATGAGGGGGTGAAAGCTGTGAGAAATCGTAACTGGTTACCAATTGTCGCATCAGTTGGTATTGGTGCTGCAGCTTATTACAGTATGAGAAATGGACAAGGAATGGGCAAAATGGTGCAGAAATTTGCTCCTTTCGTTGCAGGAATGAATGGTGCCACACAAGGACAACAACAAAACAACACGTTACAATCTTCTAACATGCAGTAGCTAATATAGCTTATGCAGACCTCTTTGACTAGAGGTCTGCTTTTTTAACTTGCACATAGATTGAAAGCTTGGCGTAAAGTTGATAAGATGGACATAGGACTAAATTTTTTATAAAAAGGAGCTAATGTCTCATGGATTTTAGCATTTATATGGATGATGTTGTAGGAAAAGCAAGAGAAGAAATCAAAGCAGCTGGCTATTCAGAATTAAAAACACCGGAAGAAGTAGATGCAGCCTTGAATAAAAAAGGAACTGCTCTTGTAATGGTGAACTCTGTTTGTGGTTGTGCAGGTGGAATTGCAAGACCTGCTGCAGCTAATTCATTACATTTTGATAAGCGTCCGGAACATCTTTACACAGTGTTTGCTGGACAAGATCGAGAAGCGACTGCAAAAGCACGTGAATATTTTGAGGGGTATGAGCCTTCTTCTCCTTCTTTTGCATTATTGAAGGACGGTAAAATCGTGAAAATGGTGGAACGCCATGAAATCGAATCTTCTGAAGCTTATGAAGTCGTAAACCAATTGCAGGATTTATTTGAGAAATATTGTGAAGAAGTATAAGGAAGGAAAAAAGATGGTCGAGATGGCCATCTCTTTTTTCTATTAAGGGCTATGTTAAAAACTATAAAGGAGTTCTTTTTATCGTGAAAATCGGCTATCGTACTTTAAAAACAGCGATAGGTGCACCGATCGCTATCTTTATTGCACAACTTTTGCAATTAGATAATTACATATCTGCAGGTATCCTCACGATATTATGTATACAAGTAACGAGAAAAAGGTCTGTTTTAAGTGCATGGTACCGTTTTGCTGCATGTATGTTAGGCATGGCATTTTCTTTTCTTATTTTTGAAACACTCGGTTATGAACCTTATGCTATAGGCATTTTATTGTTTATTTTTATACCAGTTACGGTTATGTTAAAAATAACAGAGGGGATTGTAACGAGTTCTGTCATTATTTTGCACTTATATGGTGCAGGTTTCGTAACTTTTGAACTTCTTTTGAATGAAGTTGTTTTAATTTCTGTTGGTATCGGGACAGCACTCCTGCTTAACATGTATATGCCGAGCTTGGAAAGTGAATTAAAAAAAATGCAAGAGCAGGTTGAGGAAAACTTTCAAAAGATTCTGAAGGAAATTGCACACTTTCTAAGGACAGGTGATGAAAGTTGGACAGGAAAAGAGTTTACAGAAACTGCTTTTATATTGGATGAAGCCCTAGGATTGGCTTATCGGGATGTGGAAAATCATCTGTTACGTAGTCATCATCAGTTTTATCACTACTTTCAAATGAGAACAAAACAGTTTGAAATTTTAGAAAGAATACTTCCATTGATTAGTCGAATTCCAGAAGTAAGTAAACAATCAGTCAAAATTTCAACCTTTTTTTCTGAACTAGCAGAAGGCGTAAATCCTGGGAATACAGCGGTTATCTTTTTGCACCAATTAAAAGAGATAAGAGAGGAATTTAGGGAAGGGAGTTTACCTAGTACAAGAGAGGAATTCGAAGCTAGGGCTAATTTATTTACATTGTTAAATGAAATCGAACAATACCTAATTATTAAACGATCGTTCAAAAAAAGTGATGTAAAACCTCCTAAAAAAGAAGAAGTAACAGCTTAGTTGATGGTAATTTTCCCTACTATCTTCTTTAGAGAAAAAAACCCTTGTCCAAAGATGAACAAGGGTTTCATAACATTATAAAAACATGACAGCTCCAGCTAAAATAGAGCTTAAAATCATTGATAGTATCATAAGATAAATGACAAACTTTATACGTTTTTGTCTTTTAGAAACTCTTGGTTTTTCAGAAACTGTGTTGTTATTTTTCTTCGCCATCACAAGTACCCCCCTAGATTTTTCTCTTCTTATTTTACAAGGAAAAGAAAGATTGGACAAGTTAATATATTTATTGAACAATAGAAGTAGGAATATTACTAATTTTTCTAGAATTAATTTAGATTAGGGACGTTGATTAGGAGGATAGTTATGGGAAAAAATGAGTATGAAATACAAAAAGAAAAATGGGAGCAGGATGTACAAAAAGCTACGAATCGATTTCCTGAGCGAAAGGAAACCTTTACAACGAGCTCTGAAAAGGAAGTAGATCGCCTTTATATACCGGAACAGGAAGATGCAAATTATGTAGATAAACTTGGATTTCCTGGGCAATATCCATACACTCGAGGAATTCAACCTACTATGTATAGAAGCCGTTTTTGGACAATGCGTCAATATGCAGGTTTCGGATCGGCAAAAGAAACAAATAACCGCTTTCGCTATTTATTAGACCAAGGACAGACAGGTTTATCTGTAGCCTTTGATTTACCAACTCAAATTGGCTATGATTCTGATGATATGATGTCTGAAGGGGAAGTAGGAAAAGTAGGAGTAGCCATTGATACGTTAAAGGATATGGAGGATTTATTTGATTCCATTCCTTTAGATAAAGTTAGTACGTCGATGACAATTAATGCGCCTGCATCTGTCTTACTTTGCATGTATATTGCAGTTGGTGAGAAGCAAGGAGTTTCTAAAGAAAAGTTAACTGGAACGATTCAAAACGATATTTTAAAGGAATATATTGCAAGAGGTACATATATTTATCCACCAAAGCCGTCTATGCGCTTAATTACAAATATTTTTGCATACTGTCAACAATATGTACCTAAGTTTAACACGATAAGTATTTCTGGATATCACATTCGAGAAGCAGGTTCGACTGCTGTGCAAGAGCTTGCTTTTACCCTAGCAAACGGCATGGCTTATGTAGATGCTGCTTTAGCTAATGATTTAGAAATTGATAAATTTGCCCCACGCCTTGCCTTTTTCTTTAATGCACATAATAATTTCTTCGAAGAAATTGCGAAATTTAGAGCTGCAAGAAGAATTTGGGCGAAAATTATGAAAGAGCATTATGGTGCGAAAAGTGAAAAGAGCTGGAAGCTACGTTTTCATACTCAAACAGGGGGATCTACACTAACCGCACAGCAGCCCGATAACAATATTGTTCGTGTTACTATGCAAGCGCTTGCAGCTGTATTAGGTGGAACGCAGAGCCTTCACACGAATTCCCGTGATGAAGCATTGGCATTACCGACTGAAGAGTCTGCTCGTATTGCATTAAGAACCCAACAAATTATTGCACATGAAAGTGGCGTTGCTGACACAATTGATCCATTAGGTGGCTCGTATTATATCGAACAATTAACCGATGAAATGGAAGCAGAGGTTGAAAAGTATCTGGAAAAAATAAAAGACCTTGGTGGAGCAGTTCAAGCGGTTGAGGATGGGTATATGCAACGAGAAATTCATCAGGCAGCATATGAAGCACAAAAACGAATCGAAAAACAAGAAGATATAGTCGTTGGTATGAATAAGTTTCAATTAGAAGAAGAAGTTAATCCGGATTTACTTCGAGTAAATGAAAGATTAGAAATGGACCAAAAAGAAAGCTTGAAAACGATTAAAGAGAGCAGAAATCAAGCAGAGGTTACAACTTGTCTAGATAGGTTACGTAGGGCAGCACAAACAGAACATGAAAACTTAATGCCTTATATTTTAGATGCAGTTAAGGTATATGCTTCTATTGGGGAAATATGTAACATATTACGAGATGAATTCGGGGAATACACAGGATAATATCGTAAAAGGGGGAGTAGAAAAAGATGAGCAAAAAAATACGTGTGTTAGTAGCTAAACCTGGATTAGACGGTCATGACCGTGGAGCATTAATAATTGCGCAAGCTCTACGTGATCATGGGATGGAAGTTATTTATACTGGTTTGCGTCAATCACCTGCCCAAATTGCGCAGGCTGCCATACAAGAAGATGTTGATGTAGTAGGACTTTCATCTTTATCAGGAGCACATATGTCGTTATTTCCAAAAGTAGTGGACTTATTAAAAGAAAAAAATGCAGGGGATATACCCGTTGTTGGTGGGGGCGTTATTCCTGCTGAGGACATTCCTATTTTAGAAGAAAAAGGAGTCAAAAAGGTGTTTACACCGGGTACGTCTACAGATGTCGTTGCTTCTTATATTAAACAGCTTGTTTATGGAACAGAACTAACTGAACCACCATCCAAAATTGCGCATATAGGAATAGCGGTAAAATCCATTGAAAATTCCTTGCATTTTTATCACAACGTTTTAGGCTTGAAATTATTAGGTATGGAGGAAGTCCCTTCAGAACAAGTAAAAGTAGCCTTTTTCGGAATTGGAGAATCTTCCATTGAACTATTAGAGCCCCTTTCAGATGATTCTGTTATTGCAAAATATATAGAGAAAAAGGGCGAAGGGATTCACCATATAGCTTTTGAAGTGAAAGAGCTTGCGGAAAGACTAAAAGTTTATCAAGAGCAGCAAGTTCCACTTATTCATGAAACTCCAAAGGAAGGAGCACATGGTTCCCAAATTGCCTTCCTCCATCCGAAAGCAGCAAATGGTGTTTTATTTGAACTATGTGAGCATAAAAAGGAGGATTAATAGGTGGATATATTTGATAAAATTAATGAATTATACGATAAGCGTAGAAGAGTAGAATTAGGTGGTGGAGATGAAAAGATTCAAAAGCAACGAGAAAAAGGCAAGATGACGGCAAGAGAGCGAATCAATTATTTACTAGATGAAGGTTCTTTTGTGGAATTGAATCCTTTTATGGAGCACCGTACGAATGACTTTGGAATGAACAACAAGCCTGCACCAGGAGAGGGAGTTGTCACTGGTTACGGTAAAATTAGTGGACGTGCTGTCTATTTGTTTGCACAAGACTTTACGGTTTTTGGTGGGGCACTTGGTGAAATGCATGCGAAAAAAATTGCTGCTGTTATGGACTTAGCAGCAAAGAATGGAACCCCCTTTATCGGACTTAATGACTCTGGTGGAGCTAGAATTCAGGAAGGTGTTGCTTCATTGGATGGATATGGACAAGTTTTTTATCGGAATTCTATTTATTCAGGAGTAATCCCACAAATTTCGGTTATTATGGGGCCATGTGCAGGAGGAGCCGTATATTCCCCTGCTATTACTGACTTCTTAATTATGGTAGAAAAAACATCCCAAATGTTTATTACAGGTCCCAAAGTTATTGAAACGGTAACAGGGGAGAAAATTACTTCAGAGGATTTAGGGGGAGCAGAAGTACATAATAAGAAAAGCGGAAATGCCCATTTGCGAGCTGAAAATGAAGAAAAAGCTTTGGATTATGTGAAGAAGCTAATTCCTTATCTTCCTTCTAATAATGAGGAAAAAGTGCCGATTATAAAACTAAATGAGGATAAAGAAGACTATTTAGAAAATATAACAGACTTGATTCCGTTTGACCCAATTCGCCCTTACGATGTTAGAACGATAATTAATGAGGTTGTCGATATCGATTCCTTTTTTGAAATCCATCCCGATTTTGCAAAAAATATTGTGGTTGGTTTCGCAAGAATAAAAGGAAGATCAGTTGGCCTCGTTTGTAATCAGCCGAAATATCTTGCGGGTGGACTAGATATCGATTCGAGTGATAAAGCAGCTCGATTTATCAGGTTCTGTGATGCATTTAATATTCCGATTATTACTTTTGAGGATGTAACAGGCTTTTTCCCTGGGATAAAACAGGAGCATGGTGGAATTATTAGACACGGAGCCAAAATTTTATATGCCTATTCAGAAGCAACAGTTCCAAAAATAACTGTCATTACAAGAAAAGCATATGGTGGGGCTTACGTTGCATTAAATAGTAAATCAATTGGAGCAGACCTGGTCTATGCTTGGCCGAATGCAGAAATTGCTGTAATGGGTCCTGAAGGTGCTGCTAATATCATATTTGCTCGGGATATAAAAGATAGTGACAATGCAGATCAAACTCGTCTTGAAAAAATTTCAGAGTACAGAGAAAAGTTCGCTAATCCTTATGTAGCAGCAGGGCTTGGAATGGTAGATGATGTAATCGATCCAAGGGAAACAAGAATGGCCCTCATCCGTTCGTTGGAAATGCTGGAAGATAAAAAGGAAGATCGTCCAAAAAGAAAGCATGGAAATATTCCGTTATAATAACAATAGACTATAGTGACATAAGGGAGGAATTTATAAATATGCCAGAAGTGAATCAAGACAGATTAGTGGATGAATTCCTAGAGCTTATTCAAGTGGATTCAGAGACAAAAAATGAAGCTAAAATAGCCGAAGTTTTGAAAGGAAAATTTTCTAAGCTTGGTTTAGAAATAAAAGAAGATAACGCAAAAGAACAAACAGGGTTCGGTGCCAATAACCTTATTTGCACCTTGAAAGGAACGAAGGAAGGCGTTGATACGATTTATTTTACTTCACATATGGATACAGTAGTTCCTGGAGTTGGAGTAAAGCCTTCCATAAAAGATGGTTATATTGTTACGGATGGAACTACCATTTTAGGAGCTGATGACAAAGCTGGTCTTGCAGCTATGTTAGAAGCAATCCGCGTTATTAAAGAAGAAAAAATCCAACACGGTGACATTCAATTTGTTATTACGGTTGGAGAAGAGTCTGGTCTAGTAGGGGCACGTGCTTTAGATGCATCGCTTATTACTGCAAAATATGGTTATGCAATAGATAGTGATGGGAGAGTTGGGAACATCGTTGTAGCAGCTCCAACTCAAGCCAAAATTAACACGATTATTAAAGGGAAAACGGCTCATGCAGGAGTAGCACCTGAAAAAGGTGTATCAGCTATTACAATTGCAGCAAAAGCTATTTCCAAAATGCCATTAGGAAGAATAGATAAGGAAACGACAGCTAACATTGGTCGATTTGAAGGTGGAAGAGCAACTAACATTGTTTGTGATCATGTGGAAATTTTAGCTGAAGCAAGGTCACTCGTTCCAGAAAAGATGGAGGAACAGGTTGCTAAAATGAAGAAAGCTTTTGAGGAAACAGCAGAAGCAATGGGGGGTAAAGCAGAGGTTGAAGTGAAAATTATGTACCCAGGCTTCAAACATCAAGCGGGTGACGAAGTAGTAGAAGTAGCAAGAAAAGCTGCCGAAAAAATTGGGCGTAAAAGTGAGCTTCTTCAAAGTGGTGGCGGAAGTGATGCAAATGTTATTGCTGGTTTTGGTATACCGACAGTTAATCTGTCCGTCGGATATGAAGAAATCCATACGACAAGCGAAAAAATGCCGATTAGTGAACTAGTTAAGGTTGCGGAATTTATTACGGCAATTGTAGATGAAGCGGCGAACCAATAAGCGTGTAACCAAAGGAAGGAGACTATTAGTCCACTTTCCTTTGGTTTTTTCGTATCTATGGAATGTTAAAACTATCGATGGATATTACCTATAAATCAATGTTTACTCTATTCGGAGCATTAATGCAAAAATTATGATGAGTAAAATCTACATGTCTATGAAATATGATAAAATATAGGAAATGAAATTAGAACAAACGTTTCCTGAGCAGGTGTTAAATATGTCGAAGCGATTCCCTACAAATGGAAGAGTCATTTTTCATGTCGATATGAATAGTTTTTATGCATCGGTCGAAGCTGCCTATAATCCTGATTTAAAGGGGAAGCCCTTAGCTATTGCTGGTAATCCGGAACAACGAAAAGGGATTATCATTACAAGTAGCTATGAAGCAAGGGCAAAGGGAGTTAAGACAACGATGCCTCTTTGGCAAGCAAAAGAATTGTGTCCAGGATTAAGGGTTCTAACACCTAATTTTGATCGATACCGGGAAGCTTCTAGTCAAATGTTTCAAATTTTAGCCGAAATAACCCCTTTTGTACAACCGGTCTCTATTGATGAAGGATATATGGACATTACAGAGTGCGCAGAATTAGGTACCCCTGTTGAAATTGCTGAAATGATTCAGCAAAAGATTAAAAATGAGCTTGATCTTCCGTGTAGTATAGGAATTGCACCGAATAAATTTTTAGCCAAAATGGCATCTGATATGAAAAAACCAATGGGAATTACAGTTCTAAGAAAAAGGGAATTACCTACTAAATTATGGCCAATGCCGATTAATGAAATGTATGGAGTTGGAGAGAAAACAGCGGACAAATTAAGGAAGATTGATATAAACACAATTGGAGATTTGGCCAAAGCGGATTCCTATCATTTAAAGCATTTACTTGGGATTAACGGAGAACGTCTACAAAATCGCGCAAATGGCTATGATCCAAGACCTGTAGATCCTGAAGCCGTAAGTGATTTTAAAAGTATTGGGAACTCACAGACATTACCTTATGATACGACTGATGAAAGGGAAATAGAGGCACTATTACATTCCTTGTCTGAAAAAGTAGCAGAGAGAATGAAAAGAAAGTCTGTTGTTTCAGAAAATATACAGGTTATGATTCGTTATCATGACCGAAAAACAATTACAAGAAGTAACCAGTTACATGACTATGTGGAATTAAGTGAGGATATCTTTCATATAGCTTCAACTTTGTTTTTTGCCAACTGGAACGGTAAACCAATTCGTCTATTAGGAGTTACCGCGCAGCATTTAACAGAAAAAGAAGAAATGACAAAGCAGTTAGACTTATTTACGTATGAAAACGAAGCGAAAAATGAAAAACTTTACGATGTGGTCAGTCAATTAAGTGATAAATATGGCAAAAATATTTTTAAGAAAAATAAATCTTATGAAAATAAATCTTCGGTATCAACGAGTTTTCAGAAGGACTTTTTGGATGATTATAAAACGAAGAAAAAGAAATAAAATACATGATCCCATCAGGGTTATAGGTTGATATGTATGTAGTTACATAACATAGAAAGTATGATTGTCATTTCAAAGAAAAATAGGTGTAAATATGCAAAGTTATCGTTTTATAGAGTCCTGTTTGTTTTTACCGACTTACTTAAATAATAAGAAGTTAGAGGAGTACATCGTTGGAAAATCTGTACTAATAACTGGTGCGAGTTCGGGAATTGGGAAGCAATTAGCCTTTCAGTTAGCAAACATAAGTTGCCATTTAATTTTGGTTGCCAGAAGAGGTGAAGAACTTTCCAAGATCAAAAATGAATTGCAAACGAGAGCTGCAACCGTAAGTATTTTTCAAGCTGACCTTAGAAATGAGGAAGAGATGGAAGATTTCCTCTCATTTCTTCATGGGCTACCAGATGGTATAGATATCGTAGTTAGTAATGCAGGTTTATCTATTAAGCGTTCCATCTATGAATCTTTAGATCGATATCATGATTTTACACGAACGATGGCAATTAATTATTTTGCACCAGTAAAATTACTATTATCTATTATTCCTCTTCTTAAAAAAAGTCATGGACACATAATTAATATATCGACAGTAAATGCTCTGTTAGCACCTGTTCCATATTTCGCATCTTATCAGGCATCCAAATCTGCTTTTGATGTCTGGCTTAGGTCTGTTTCATCTGAGCTAAGAGCTGAAGGGATATCAACAACAACCATTTATTTACCTTTAGTAAGAACTCCTATGATTCAACCAACCACTTCTTATCGCAATATGCCAGCCATGTTACCAAGTCATGTTGCTAAAATCATTTGTAAATCTATGTATACACAAAAAAAGAAGTATCAACCATGGTGGTTACTATTTGGCCAATTAGCATCTGTTTTTTTACATGCGTTCTGGGATTTATCCAATAAGCGTTCAAAAGGAGAAAAGTAATGAGAATAATAAAGCTGATATATGTTTTATATAAAATTAAATTACTATCTCCATTAGGATTGTATCGGTTAATGGTTGCTATATATAAGTGTGGATTTAATTTAATGACTCTATTACATTTTGCAGAAAAGAAGTTTGCAAAACAACTTGCGTTAGTTGATGATGATGAAACAATTAGTTTTCAACAACTTTTAGCACAATCGAATCAGCTTTCCTGTTGTCTAAAAGAAGAGGTTCATCTTCATGGCGGACAGAAAGTTGGTTTTTTGTGTAGAAACCACGCTTCTCTTGTAAAATCTATTTTTGCTGTTTCTAGATTGGGAGCGGATGTTTATCTATTAAATACGGAAATTAGCAGTGAGCAGTTAAATGAAATGATAACTCGTCATGATTTTGATTTGTTCATATATGACATTGAATTAAGTGCTTTAATTGAACAATCTCATTATTCTAAAGAAAAAGTATTCAGTTATCATCATTCTTTACCAGCTATAAACAACTTTTTGAATAGAGGTGACCTTGAAAATAAGTCCTTACCAAGGATTTCTTCAGGGAAAATTATTCTACAAACAAGCGGTTCCACAGGTATTTCGAAGGATGCTTCACATAAGCCCTCATTATTTAACTATTTAAGTCCATTCATGACATTTATCAAGCGATTAAAGATATTACATTATCAGACTGTCTATATAGCTACTCCTATCTATCACGGTTATGGGATTGCCGTTATCCTTTTATTCCTTACTTTAGGTAAAAAATCAGTAATCACTAAAAGGTTCGATGCTAATAAAGCATGTAGGCTAATACGTGACCATGAAATTGAAGTTATCACCGTCGTTCCATCAATGCTACAAAAGATATTAAGAGAGGATACGGAAGCTTTAAAATCTATTGCTTGTATTGCTTCAGGTGGTGCAAAGCTTAGGTCAAAACTTGTGGAGGAGACTTTTCATGAATTGGGAGAAGTCCTGTACAATCTATATGGCACTTCAGAGGCTGGCTTGAATTTCATCGCAACACCACAAGATTTGTTGTATTCCTCATCTACAGTGGGCAGAAAAATAAATGGTGTGAAGTTGAAGGTACTAGATGAGAACATGAATGAGGTTGATGATAGAAAGATAGGACAGTTATGTATTCAAAATAAATGGTCAATAAGTAATAAAAACAATCCATGGATCAAAACTGGTGATTTAGGTTACAAAGACGATAATGGTTATTATTTTTTAAGTGGACGAACAGATGATATGGTCATTTCAGGTGGTGAAAATGTTTATCCAATTGAAGTGGAACAAGTGTTAATTAACCACTCCTTAATTGAGGATGTTGTGGTTATAGGAGTTAATGATGAACAATTTGGACAAAGGTTGAAAGCATTTGTACTTCCAATAAAAGATGTTAATCTTACAGAAGAAGCACTACTTGAATGGATACGTCTAAGAGTTGCCAGATTCCAAGTACCAAAAGAAATTAAATTTGTGGAGAATATTCCGTACAATGAATTGGGCAAATTGGATAAAAAACAACTTATAAAAGAAAATAATTGGCAGGTCTGAAACCGGTGTTGAACCGATAAATGCCTGCCAATTTTTGCTTTCTTCTTCTTGTAAAATAAAATTATTACGTAGTGGGAATCTTTTTTATCTCCCAATAAAACATATCGTCATGTGTTTTTGTTTTAGTCATACCTATCTTTTCTAACACTTTTATTGATGGTATGTTATCTTGCAGGCAGTCCGCTGTGACTATTTCCACGTTTTGTTGGAAAGCCCAATCGATAAGACCTCGAACAGCTTCAGTTGCAATTCCCTTCCCTTGATACGTCGGATGAACACCATATCCAATGTCAACAGTATGATGATCATTAGGCTTTCCTTTGAAGCCAATATCCCCAATGACGGTATTACTTTCTTTATCCACAACAAACCACACTCCCCAGCCAAGCATGGAAGGGTCATTTTGTAATTGGCTTAAATAGAAAGAAATGTGGTCCCCAAGTTCATAATTACCTGAAAAAATATCTACAATTTCTGGTGTTACCGCTTTTAGTGTTAGTCTGTTCGTTTCAATTTCCATTTTATTTTTGCTCCTAATCGTTTAATCTTCTTGATTATAAACGGGAAATAGTTTGTTAGCTATAGAATTTTTGTAAACGATAGTATACTAATTTTATGACATAAAAAAAGCGATACAGGGAACGTCCACCTGTATCGTTACTAAACTACTTCTTCTTTAACACTTTTTTCAATATTTTTAATCCCATTTTTGATCCAGGATAGCGGAAAGACAAATCGAAAGAAGTTGTTTGCTTTGTAACACTTTTTTTGTGGGAAAAAGTATCAAAGGAATATTTCCCATGGTAACCACCTATTCCACTACTTCCAACTCCACCAAATGGTAAGTGCGGATTAGCAAAATGCATCATTGTATCATTGATGCATCCTCCACCGTAGGTTATATTTTTTATAATCCATTCTTGATTTTGACTATTCTCAGAAAAATAGTAGAGTGCTAAAGGTTTAGGTGCTTTACGTACCGCAGCCTGCACTTCTTTTAAATTTGTAAAGGTAAACACTGGCAAAATCGGACCGAAAATCTCGTCCTGCATAACGGGTGTATCCCAGTCTAAACAATCCATAACAGTAGGACTAATGGTTAGTTTGTCCTTATCTACTTGACCACCAATTCGTATCGTACCATCCTGTAAATAGGCTGTTAAGCGGTCAAAATGATTTGCATTTACTATTTTCGTATATTCCTTGTTTTCTAGTGCATTTTCCCCGTACAAAGTTTCAATTGCATGCTGTAGCTTTTCAATAAAGAGTTCTTTAATATCTTCGTGAACGTACACGTAGTCGGGGGCAATGCAAGTTTGACCTGCATTCGTATATTTTCCCCAAGCGATACGTCTAGCAGCTATATCTAGTTTAGCATCTTTATCTACTATACATGGACTTTTCCCGCCTAACTCTAATGTGACAGGAGTTAAGTGTTTGCTAGCGGCTTCCATGACGATTTTTCCAACTGGAACACTACCAGTAAAGAAAATATAGTCAAAAGGCTGGGCAAGGAGCTCTGTGCTTACCTCTTTGTCTCCTTCTACAACCGTAATATAGTTCTCATCAAATGTTTCTTTTATCATAGTAGCAATTAACCGAGAAACAGTAGGAGTAAATTCAGATGGTTTGATAATGGCACAGTTACCAGCTGCAATAGCACCGATGAGTGGAGCCATAATTAATTGATATGGATAATTCCATGGCCCTATAATGAGTGTTACACCATAAGGATCACTATAAATATAGTTTTTCGACCCTTTATGAGAAAAAGGGGTTTTCACCTTTTGGGGCTTCATCCACTCTGCTAAATTCCTTATCGTATCAGCAAGCTCAGCGTTAATGTATGCAATTTCCGTTGCAAAACTTTCATATTCTGATTTATTTAAGTCTTTTTTTAGTGCTGCAAAAATGTCCTTTTCATAACGTTCTATTATTTTTTGTAGCTTTTTTAACTGATGTAAGCGAAAGGTATGGGTTAACGTTTTACTCTCTTGAAACATCTTTTTTTGTCTACTTACTAAATTGCTTATATCCATTCTCTTCACCCCTTATTTAAATCTTTATTTGATCAAAGTCATTTACAATGATTGTGTTTGGGAAAATTTCTTTTACTTTATCGTGTATTTTAGGCATATCCTCTTCTTGGTAGCGTGAAGAGATATGATTTAATATTAGCTTATTAACATTGGCTTTGGAAGCAAGTATTGCTGCTTGCTCAGCCGTTGAATGATAGTAATCGTGTGCCATCGCTCCCTCCTCGGGTGCAAAAGTTGCTTCATGTATTAATAAATCAGTCCCATTCACAAAAGGGATAAGTTCTTCGGAGTAGCGAGTATCCCCAAATATAGTGAGTACTTTTCCTTTTTTAGGTGGACCAACGAAATCCTTACGAAACAATACTTTCCCATCTGCTAGGGTAACGCAATCTTGGTCTTTTAATTGTTTATATATAGGTCCAGGCATGATACCTTTGTCCCTTAGCTTATTAGGTAATAACTCACCAATTTGATCTTTCTCCTCAATTTTGTATCCAAAAGAGGGAATACCATGGTACAACCTCTTTGCCGTCACTTTCAACTGCTTATCATCAAAAACAATACCTTCACTTATTTCTTTTATATGAATGGGGTAAGTAAGGTTGGTACAGCTAATACGTAAGGAAGTATGGATATATTCTTCTATACCTTTTGGACCATAAATTTCTAATGGTGTAGTTCCTCCCTGAAAAGAACGGCTACCTAATAGCCCTGGAAGGCCAAAAATATGATCCCCATGTAAATGAGTAATAAAAATTTTTTCTATCTTTCGAGGCTTAATACTTGTATGTAAAATTTGGTGCTGGGTAGCCTCTCCACAATCAAAAAGCCACACCGTTCCTCGTTCCTGCAGCATTTGTAGAGCAAAGGAAGAAACATTCCTTTTTTTGGAAGGTACACCAGATCCTGTTCCAAGAAAATATAAATCCATTTTAATTCCTCCTATAAAACGTTAGCTGCATAAACAGGTGATTTTCTTCCATCCAACTGATCGCAACTGTATAAAAAAGATGAAGATCTATGATCTCCATCCTCTAGTATATTGAACAGGACTTTCAATATCTACTCCTAGTTCATCGGCAGCCTGTTTAGGCCAATACGGGTTACGCAAAAATGCTCTTGCGATAAAAATAAGATCTGCTCGCTCATTTTGAAGTATTTCTTCAGCTTGTAAGCCGCTCGTAATTAAGCCAACAGCACCAGTAGCTATATTTGCCTGTTGTCTAACTTTTTCTGCATACGTAACTTGATAGCCAGGATATGTGTTTATACCTATTGGAATAACTCCACCTGAGCTACAGTCTATTAAATCAACGCCCTGTCTTTTCATTTCAGACGCAAAGTAGATTATATCATCCATTTTATTCCCATTATCATCATATTCATTAGCAGAAATACGGACAAAAAGTGCACCATCCCAAACTTCTTTCACAGCCTCAATGGTTTCTGATAAGAAGCGATAGCGATTTTCTGTACTGCCTCCATAATGGTCGGTTCTTTTATTTGTTAAAGGGGATAAAAACTGGTTTATTAAATATCCATGTGCACCATGGAGTTCAATAATATCAAACCCAGCCTCTTTTGCTCGCCTAGCACCTTGTTGAAAAGCATGGATTGTTTCTTTTATTTTTTCTTCAGTCATTTCTGTAGGAGTTTGATATTTATCATTAAAAGCAATGGCTGATGGTGAAAAGATTTCTTCTTTTAATGCGGCTTTTCTACCAGCATGCCCTAATTGAATAGCTGTCTTAGCCCCGTGCACATGGACAGCCTGATTAATTTTTTGTAAGCCTTCTACATGCTTTTCATCCCAAATACCAAGATCATTAGGAGAAATTCGTCCTTCAGGAGTAACGGATGTTGATTCTACCATTATTAATCCTGCTTGTCCGACAGCTCTAGATTCATAGTGAGTTATATGAAAAGGTTTTACGAAACCATCCTCTGTATCAACAGAATACATGCACATCGGAGACATAACTATTCTGTTTTTTAATGTAACATTTTTAATGGTAAAAGGTGAAAACAATTGTGTAGTCAATTTAAATACCCTCCCAGATTGCAATTACCCTTTTACAATAGCACATTATTTACTTGCTACAAACTAACTTACCTTCTTCGGAATGGGAACTTGCGAGTTACTTTCTCGACACTTTGATTATGAAGCAAAAGTTTTACCGCAATATCAGGAACATCGGTGAATATTGCCGTGCAACCGAGCTTATAACAGCGAACGATTTGTGCGGGACGATTGACTGTATATACTCGCAAATCAAGACCATGTTTTTGGCATTCACCAACTAAATGTGTACTTAGTATTCTATATTTTATGTGAATACCCGAGGCACCTAATAATTTTGTGAAATTTGCTAACCGCCTAATTTTGGTAGACGTTAAGAAGGCAATATTAACGTTACGATCAATTTTCTTAAACTTTTCAATACTCTTTGGATTAAAACTTGATATAACTGTTCGGTCAAGTAAATCATATGTAAAGAGTAACTGATACACTTTTTGCTCTAACTTCTTATATTCAATAACATTATTTTTTAACTCAATATTGAGTAACAGCTGTTTAGGCTTCGCCCATTGAAGTAGCTCTTCTAATGTCACGATTGATGTCCCAGCATATTTGGAAGAAAACCAACTACCGGCATCTAATTGTTTAATTTCTTCTAATGTATAATCTTCTACAAAACCAGTACCATTAGTCGTTCTTCTAACATTCTCATCGTGAATTAAGACAGGAACACCATCTTTTGTCAGTTGAACATCTGTTTCAATACCATCCGCTTTCATCTCATAGGCAAGTTGAAAAGCAGGCATTGTATTTTCTGGAGCGTAACGACTAGCACCTCGATGTGCATATATTTTCGTTTTCAATTTTTCCACCCCTTTGTTAAACTCTAATTGATTGTGGTAGATTTTATGAAAAAAGTCAATCCCATGAAAGGAGCTACAAAATGCAAGAATGGAAAACAAGAGAACAATTAGAAAATTTACTTTGTACTTTATCCGAATATCCAAGTATTACGGGATCAGATGATGAAATAGCTATTGTCCAGTATCTTTATCATTTATTATCAGAACGGGATTACTTCATAAAAAATGAAGAACATTTAAATTTACATCCGTTAGATGATGGTAGACAGCTTTTAACAGCTTTAGTAAAAAAAGATGAAACAGTCTCGGACACCATCGTGCTTTTAGCGCATATAGACGTCGTGGATGTAGAAGATTATGGTTCTTTTATTAACCTTGCTTTTCACCCAAGGGAACTTACAAAGGAGTTTCATAAAAATCCCGATATATTACCGTTAGATGCCAGAAATGACCTGCTAACAGGGAATTGGTTATTTGGGCGTGGAACAATGGATATGAAAGCAGGACTTACTGTGCACCTATCCTTGTTAGAAAAAGCAATGAACGGAAATTTCCCTGGCAATATTATGCTTGTTGTCGTTCCAGACGAAGAAGTGAACTCTGCTGGAATGCTTGCATCTCTTCCAGTTTTACAAGAATGGAAGCAAAAATATGAACTTAATTACGTGACATGCTTAAATGGTGAACCAATGTTTAGTAGGTATCCAGGTGATGAAAACTTTTATATGTATATGGGTTCAATAGGGAAAGTATTACCTGGTTTCTATTGTTATGGGAAGGAATCTCACGTTGGTGAGCCATTCGCAGGAGTGAATGCCAATGTGATGACCAGTTATATTAACCAAGAACTAGAACTACACGAGTCTTTTGTTGAAAAGGTGGGCGAAGAAGTAACTCCTCCACCAGTTAGCCTAATGAGTAGAGATTTGAAAGAAGAATACTCTGTTCAAACACCTATTGCAGGTATATCCATGTACAACATTTTATATATGAGGCAAAGTTTAGGGGATATTACCGAGAAGCTTCTCGATTCTTGTTATCGTGCTAAACAAAAAATTGAAGCGCATTATAAGACGAAAGCAAAAAACTTCTCCGAAAAGGCCGGTATATCATATGAATCTAACGTACATGTAAATATCCTTTTATATGAAGATTTATTTAAGGAAGCAATTAAACGATTTGGAGAACAAGAAGTGTTAAGACGTCAAAATTTATTAATAAATAATCGGGATCATGGAGATAGGGATTTTTCTACTTTACTCGTTCAAGATTTAGCCTATTTGTGTAAAGATCTAGCACCGATGATTGTATTATTTTATAGCCCACCATTTTATCCGTCGGTATCTTCCAAAGAAAATACTCTTATACAAGATGTAACGAAAGAAATACAACGGGAGATTGAGAAGTCTTATGATATGAAATTAGAGGCTGTAGAGTTTTTCCCAGGACTTTCTGATCTCAGCTATATAGGTTCTCCAGCGGCAGATATGCAAACAACATTATTGGAACAAAACATGCCAATTCATAATAAGGGCTATACATTGAACACCGAAGCCATGAATGAAGTGAGTATGCCAGTTTTGAATATTGGACCTCTAGGTAAAGACCCACACCAATGGACAGAGCGTTTAGAACTTACGTATACTTTTGAAAAACTACCTGTAATTTTGGAAAAAACGATTCACCACATTTTTTCCATGAAAAAATAGTATATATTCTCCAAATTATATGACAAAAACAACTAATAGGGGTAAAATAGAAAAATGAATACCCATTCAGTTTCCGTTTGGAGGATATACGATGTTAAAGACAGAAAAAATTTACCAATTAACTGTACCAACACCTTATCCTGTAGGTGATGTCCATTTATATGTGTTAAAAGGGGAAACGCTTAGTTTAATTGATGCAGGTGTTAATACAGATGAAGCCTGGGACGCAGTAAAAGTACAACTCAAGGAAATTGGTTTGTCCTCAAAAGATTTTGAGCAAATTTTCTTAACGCACCATCACCCTGATCATATCGGATTGGTGGAACACTTTGAGCGTGTGCAAAATATATATGGCGAGAAGCAAGTTCATTTGTGGTTAACGAAAGATGAAACGTTTTTGGATCATTACAAGAAGTTTTTCAACCAATTATACGTTGACTTTGCAGTTCCAGAAAACTTTCATAATTTTTCAAAGCAAGTAAAAGGTACGATGCGATACGCTGGTAAAGGAGCGTTAACAAAGTTCCTAAATGATGGAGATATATTACCAGGACATGAGGATTGGCGTGTAGTAGAAACGAAGGGTCATGCCCAAAGTCACTTTTCTTTTTATAATAAAAAAGACTTTTCCTTGTTTTCAGGGGATCATATTTTATCTCATATTTCCTCTAATCCACTATTGGAGCCACCGATGAATGAGGGAGAAAACCGTCCGAAACCAATGCTAGAATATCGAGATTCGATGAAAAAAATGCTCGGTTATGAAGTGGATCAAGTTTATCCAGGTCATGGACCAATTTTTAGAGGAATAAAGCATTTAATTGAAGAACGTTTAGTGAAACAAGAAACAAGAGCAGAAAAGGTGCATAAACTTTTAATGGAAAAGCCTCTTACACCTTTTGAAGTTTGTCAAAAATTATTTCCAAGACAGTACGAAAGACAGCTAGGTTTAACAATGTCTGAAACAGTTGGGCAATTAGACTATTTAGAATCAATAGAAAAAGTGTCGATTGAAAAGGTGAATGGTCATTTAGTTTATCATCCAAAGTAAATGAGGGTGCCTATGAAGGATAGATTAGTAAATAAAAGAATAGTGATTACAGGTGCATCAAGTGGAATTGGCCAACAGCTAGCTTATGAAGTTGCTAAAGCTGGAGCCATTCCCATCCTTGTTGCACGATCCCATTCAAAATTAGAAGAAATAGTAGCTCACATCACGGAGCAGTTTGACCGTACTAGTGATTACTACGTTTGTGATATCGGAAATAAACAACAATGGCAAAAAACGATGGAAAAAATTGTACAAGATCATAAGCAGATTCACGTTCTACTTAATAATGCGGGATTTGGATTATTTCAAAACGTTGCCGACATGGATGTAGTAGACATCGAAAAAATGTTTTCGGTTAACGTACATGCTTTAATGCAATCCTCACATTTCTTTTTAACCCATATGTTAGCCCATGGTGAAGGGCATATTGTCAATATTGCTTCTCAGGCCGCAAAAATGGCAACACCGAAAGCTGCTGTATATGCTGCAACGAAGCATGCAGTATTAGGTTTTACAAATGGATTGCGAATGGAAGTTGAGGCGGAAGGTATTTATGTTACTGCTGTTAACTTAGGCCCAGTAAGAACAAACTTTTTTCAAACGGCAGATCCAGGTGGGAACTATGAGAAAGCCCTTGGAAGGCTTCTACTCGATCCAAAGGACGTAGCCGAAAAGGTAATTCGTAACTTATATAAAACAAAGCGAGAAATCAACTTGCCGCTCTGGATGGAACTTGGTAGCCGTTTTTATCGATTATTTCCAGGGCTTACGGAGAAGTTGTTTAAAAAGCAATTTTCTAAAAAATAGTTACGAGCTTGTGGAAAACCATTTCCCAAGCTCGTTTTATTTTGAATAGAAAGAGAAAAAAGGATTTTTACTTTTAGGAAACGAAATTAAAATTTATCTTAAAAAAGGGGAATAGATTATGAAGGAAAAACTAATTAGAGTAGGGACAACATACTTACCTGTTCAGGATATAGAGAAAGCTGCTAAATGGTATGAGCGTGTACTTGATGCAAAATTGAATTATATAGATGAGGACAAAGCAATTGTAAATCTTGCTAACCAAAGCTTTTTTCTCGTTAAAGCTCCAAAAAATGAGACCGCTAACTTCATAGATATTAATGGAAAAGAACGGTTTTCTCTTACATTTGAAGTAAATGGAATAGAAGAACTAGTAGCATTACATAATGAATTATCGGTAAAAGGAGTCACTATTGGAGATATAGAAAATAGAGGACATGCTGGAAGGAATTTTGTTTTTTCAGATGCAGATGGAAACAAATTCGATGTGTGGAGTGAGCTAAGTCCTTCGTTTAAAGAATAATTTAATTTGGAATAAAAAAATATAAAATCCCCGTATATTTTCGACTCCTTTATTCGTTATATAATTAGATTAATTATAGGAGGTAATGTATGAAAACAGATTTACAATATATCGGGGAACACTCAAAAAATGCATGGGACAGTTTTTGGTATGAAGTTGAACCATTTCGAAATGCATTGTGGAATTATTGTTTAAAGTTAACAGGATCGGCTTGGGATGCGGAAGATTTATTTCAAGATACACTCCTTAAATCCTTCGCTTCCCTATCTTCATTATCACATAGACAACAGCCATTAAAGGCAAAATCTTTTTTGTTTCGAGTTGCGACAAACCATTGGTTAGACCAATGCAGAAGAACGAGCCGATTTAAAAGTGAAGTGCTAAATGATCAAGATCTAACTACTGATATTATTGATTCAGTAGAAATATCAGAGGCAATTGAATCTCTGTTACATAACCTTACTCCAAAACAAGTAGTCGTTTTTGTTTTAATAGAATCCTTTCGGTTTACAGCAGGAGAAGTTGCGGATTTATTATCGACTACGGAAGGTGCTGTGAATGGGTTGCTTGTTCGCGCAAGGAAAAAAAAGCACCAAATAACGAAAACAATAGAGAATAAAAGGAATGGAAAAAGAATCATACCAACTTCATCTATTAAAAAATTTATGGAACTTTACAATCGTCAGGATTTTAATGGACTGGCAGATATGCTATTAGACCATGCTTCGTTCAGTTTTGTAGAAATGAATAGTGTAGAATATGGAAAAGAAACAATTACAAAATACTCCCTTAATCCGAACAAACTCAATAGACAGAAGAATATCATGGTTCATTTTGATTTGTTATGGGGAAAAGAAACTCTTATTTTTACCCAAGAGACAGAACAGAGTAGCCTGCTGTTTGATATTAATACGATTGAGTGGGAAGAAGGGAAAATTGCTAGGTGGAAGTGCTACTATTTTTGTAGAGAATTTATGAGCCAAGCAGCCGAATATTTAGGATTACCCTTAGCACCATTGGAAAAGCTTCAGTAAATGCAGGAAAGTAGGTATAACTATGGGACGTGTAATAGGCTTTGAATTAAATAGCCAAGATCCAAAAAAGGCATCCGCATTTTATGCAAAGGTTTTTGGTTGGCAGGTATCTAGTCAACAATGGGATTATTATCCAGTGAAAACTGGTAAAGGGGAACAATTAGGTATTGATGGTGGGATTGCAAAAGGACCGGGAGATTTTCCGCATGGATCAAGAATTCAAATCGAAGTTGATTGTATTGATGAATCGATCCGAAGTGCCAAGGATAATGGCGCGATGGTAATACGAGAAAAAATGGAGTTTGAATCATTCTACCTTGCTTATTTAGTAGACCCGACGGGGTTAGGATTTGGTCTTGTTCAGCAAAAATAATTAATGAGAAACTGCTTTGCTTCTAGATGGAGCAAAGTTTTTCTCGTATTATGAAAATAAATATTAATGAAGGTGAAAATATGATAAAAAATATCTTACGCCCATTAGGCCTCTCATCTTGTTCCGTTTGTGAGGAGGTTCACGGTGGGAGAGACAGTCAGGTATATAAACTAATACATAATGATGTGGTCTATGCTTTGCGGATATTGCCATCTCCTCTACATGAGCAATTTTTAATGGAAGAGGAAAAAATAAAAATGGCCTTAGAAAATGGGATCCCTGTTCCGAAGATTTATTCTGTTCGCATTATAGAAGACTACAGTGTGATGCTGATGGAATGGTGTCATGGAAAAACTGTATTTCAAGAATTGATTGAAAATCCAAATAAGGCTAATGAACTTGGTTTTGAATTTGGTAGGATTCAGGCATCTATTAATAAAGTTAGTTTTTCTTCCGTTCACAAAGAAAGTCGGTCATGGTTATTACATACACCAGAAGAGGCACAATTGTTAGAGAAAGTTCCACATGAAAGCATGTCACATCGATTACTCCATTTAGATTATCATCCGCTTAATGTACTTACGGATGGAAAGCAAATTGTAGGAGTTATTGACTGGGCCAACGCAACTTTTGGAGACTATCGCTTCGATGTCTCTAGAACAAAAGCTATTCTGGGACTTGAGGGTGCGAAACATCTTCATGAGGAAGTCCTAATGGAGTTCGAACAAGGATGGAGAAAAGGCTATGAACATATCCTTTTAAAGTCTCTAGAAACGGTTGAAGGTCTTCCATTGTTTAATGCTTGGGCTGGATTGAGAATGAAAAGAGATTTAGCCGATGTACTTACAGATGAGGATTACGAACGTATTGAAGTGTGGATTCAAAAATGGTTATTAGAAGACAGCTCTAATAGAATGTAGCCGAGTATTTATCAAAATATATGTCTTTTTTCGTAAAGAGTTATGGAATTTGTGGCACAGTTGATGGAAACTGGGGCATAACTTATATCTCCACTCATCCTTTACAAGATGAGTGGAAGTCCGTCGCCGCGGAAAAATAATCGCTTTCTATGGGCAAGGCTTCAGCCTCCACGCGGCAAAGAGCGCTCGTCTCGGGGGTCTTCAGACTCTCGCTCTCCCATAGGACAAGGAACGCTTCGGCAGCTTTACATTGCACGAAGAAAATTGCGTTTCATTTTCGAGGAGTCTCGCATGTTTCCGCTGCTTAGAATGGTGGGCTGTACAAGGAAAAGACTTCCCCTAAAAAAACAATTTTATGATGATAATCATCACTACTCGTAAACCAGAAGATTACTTTTAGCGTAGGCAGAATACGTAGACTCCTGCAGGACCAGTGACCTAAGTGAGACCCTGCAGACGAAGTCGAGGAGGCTCAGTGGGAACCCGCGGAAAGCGAAGTATTCTGCCGAAGCGGCGGTATAGCACTCAACATTCATAGCTAAAGTTAACGTCGCAATTTAAGCTAATAAAGAAACAATTATTTATAGTCGTATTAGGTTTATGTGACTAACCCTTTTAAGTAGAAGCTCTTGGGACTAATGAAGTTTACATTATTAAACTATATCTTGTACTATGATTATAACGGAATGTCTTATGTCATAAGTGTTCACAAAAATAACAAATGGAGTTAGTATAATGATTATAAATGACATCATCATCATAATAGTCGTAATTTTTCTTTGTATAGGTGCAATAGATAGAATACTAGGGAATAAATGGGGGTATGGGGAACGTTTTACGGATGGATTTAGAGCGATGGGAACATTAACCATTGCAATGGTCGGTATTATTTCTTTTGCACCAGTTATAGCCGGGATATTAACCCCTGTGATAGCCCCTCTTTTCCGTGTTATTGGAGCAGATCCTGCTACCTTTGCAAACATGATCCTAGCAATTGATATGGGTGGATATGCATTAGCAAAGGAGATGGCTTTAACTAGTGAGGCAGAGTTGTTTGCCTGGGTCTTTCTCGGAACAATGATGGGTCCTACCATTGTATTTACCATTCCCGTAGCATTAGGAATCATTCGTAAAGAAGATCACCATCTCTTCGCAAAAGGTATTTTAATAGGGTTCATAACAATACCAATTGGTAGTTTAATTGGTGGTCTGGTTGGTGGTTTAGACTTCATAACAATAATGAGAAACTTATTACCTGCTATATTCTTTTCTATTCTTATTGGTTTAGGATTATGGAAGCAGCCTGGTAAAATGATTAAAAGGTTTTCTGTTTTTGGTAAATGTATAGAAATCGTTGCAATAGTAGGTTTAGTAGCCATTATAGTAGAGACGATGACTGGTTTTGTGGTGATACCAAATTTGGCACCATTACAAGAGGGAATCCAAGTAGTAGGAATGATTGTTATTTTTCTAGCAGGTGCTTTTCCAATGGTACTATTTATCCAAAAGGTATTGAAAAAACCGCTAGGGAAAATCGGGTCGTTCCTTGGTATTAGTGAGGCATCCACAGCTGGACTCGTATCCTCTCTTGCACATGCTATACCTATGCTAACAATATTAAAGGACATGGATGATCGCGGAAAAGTGATTAATGTTGCCTTTGCAGTTAGCGGTGCTTTTGTTTTTGGTGGTCACCTAGGGTTTGTAGCTGGCATTGAAAAAGATATGGTTTTTGCAATGATTGTTGGAAAACTAGTTGCTGGTATTAGTGCTATTTTGTTAGCTTTG
Organism: Salirhabdus euzebyi; assembly: GCF_014207435.1. Classification (GTDB taxonomy): domain Bacteria; phylum Bacillota; class Bacilli; order Bacillales; family Alkalibacillaceae; genus Salirhabdus; species Salirhabdus euzebyi. Next base: position 5,180 of record NZ_JACHGH010000019.1, on the reverse strand, counting down.
TTCATCTTACGGAACAGAGCTAATAAATTAGATTAATGGGAGGGTAGTGTTCGTATATGGACGTCTACTGTATAACTTGATGGGAAACGGGATCACCGTTTTATTCGTATAAGGTAGGCTAGTGGTGTTTTAACTGCGGAACAATATGGAGGAAGTGTACCTCCGTATGAATAAAAGGTTACGGAGGTGATGTGAGATGCCCGATGAATTTGTCGTTGGATGGGGTACACTTGCTCTTATTAATGCAGGATTAGCCCAAGGTAAAAATCGTACGGGACTTAATTGGTTCTTGCTATCATTGCTTCTAGGTCCTCTTGCAACCTTCATCCTACTCCTCGTTGACAAACGTTAATAAATATACATATAGTGAGGGAAATCATTTTGAACGAAGTAACGATTCAACAAATTAACAGTATCGTATTTATGGAGAAATTAAATTTATTTGCAAAGCCAGATGTTATTTTGTTTCATCCAGGGCATTTTCCAGAATTGAATAAACAACTACTAGATTACTACCATCAATTTGATGCCAAATTGATTATGATTCCTTCTGTCTTTAATACATTTCTTAATAGTAGTGAGTATGATTATTATAGACCCCTCCTAATGAGAGAAGGAGTAGAAAAAGAAAAACTTAAAGCAATCCCACCTAACAGCATTAATGGGGTAGAAGGTGTGATTCAATCTGCTTTTCAATATATTAATGAGTCAACCAACCAAAATATACTTTTAGCGGGTAAGTCATTTTTTAGTAGAAGATTTTATCTGCTTTCTTCCCTGTATGCAAAGCAGGGGAAGATTATAGATGTTCTCCCTTTAGTAGATGATAGAAAAATTACACCAACTAGTTGGATGAAAAGTGAGAAGGGAAGAGCCCGAGTCTTAAACGAAGTAGAACAATATGGAAACATTATTCGTAAGCAACTAAATGTTTTATAGAACAATAAAAATTCCCCTTGAAAAGGTTAGTAAATGTAACTACTCCAAGGGGAATTTTTTATGAAACAGATTTTGATTGTGTAACGAATATTCTTCTCCTAAGCCACATAGCTTTTGCCTTATCAAATTGAGTTTGAATGAAATCGACAATTGTACCTTCTACAACAGGTTTCATAATGAAAATAATTAGTTTGGAAGATAGTAGTAAGGATAGAATAAAGGCTAAAAGGAAATAAAGAGCTGCTTTTAATAGGTGAAGATCCTCCAACCATTCAAAAACCCTTACATATTTTAAAATAAATAAGTGGAGTAAATAAATATAGGCTGTTTTTTGTCCTAACTTTGTATAAAATGTGAACTGTTTAGGAACCCAAGATAAAATAGTTATGATGCCAAGTAACATAAGTACGTAAAAGGTGAACCTTATAAAGATTCCTTCCATAGTAGTTAATCCCATATCCAAATAAGAGTACCTGCCTAATAACATATTTCTTGCTTCCAGTAATGTAAATTGGCTTAAAATCAAGATAGAAACCCCAATTCCTACGAGCGACACTACCTTGGCAACTTTGTTTCTAAACCATTCAAAATGTGCTTTTTCTGCATAAAATCCGATTAAGAAAAAGGGGAAAAATACAAATGTTCTAGAAACACTAAAATATGTTCCTGCTTGATGTATACAGCCGATGCCGATCCCAACGATGATGGAGACAATAATAGGATATTTTAATCGATGAAAAAGAAATAAGAGCAAATTCCATTGATACAAGCTTAATAGAAACCACAATCCCATCAATGGCTCAAACCAATTTATGGAAGAAAAGTGTCCATCACGAAAAAGAGTAGTTCCTATTAATTGAAAAACTAAGTAAGGAACAAATAACCGCTTTGTGATTTTAAGTACATATCCTTCTTTATAGAATTTCTTAGCAAAAAAACCTGTTAAGAGAATTAAAGCAGGCATACGGAAAGATGCTAATAGATTATTTATCCAATAAATAATTTCACTATCTTGTCTCATAGGACTAATTAAATGTCCGAACACAACAAGGATTACTAGTATAAATCTCGTATTATCCAAATGAGGATTTCTAGTAGTAGTTTTTGTCATTTTACTCACCCCCGATTTAAAAACGAATTATAGCTAAACTATAAAGGATAATTTTTAAAATATAGGGAGTAAAACTATGAAGAGTTTCTTAAGATTTCATTAAAATAAATACATAATTAATAGACTAATGAATAAACGGGGTATGCGATTTACACATACCCCGTTTAACCATGATGCTTCGTAAAACCTATGCAGACACTTTCACTCTTAATTTAACAAGAAATCCCCTGAGTTCGTTCTAATAGACATACTATATTCTCCATCACCTAGTTTACCGACGATTAGATCTTCTTCTTTCTTTTCAAATAAAAATCCTGGAACGTTAATCTCACCCTCACCCGAATTGGATTTAAATTGTAAAGTAAAGGAATTTTCTTTTGTACTAAGACTAATATCACCACTAGTTGTTTTGGCATCTACAGTTAATAAATCGCTTCCAGTTATATCCCCAGAATTAGCTTTTAAAAAAGCTGTTTGAGCAAATGAATTTTTAATAGTAATATCACCGGATTTTGCTTGAAGATCTACCTTATCAGAAGTTATTCCATTTACATAAATATCACCGGATGATGATTCCACAATGATGTCTTGATACATGTTACTAGGAATTTTAATCGTTAACTTAGTGCCCTTGTTAATAGCAAAAACTGTAAAAGATGGACGCATTAGTCTGTCTAGTTCAACCTCTAATGTTCGATTAGTTTCTGAAACCTTTAAGTCAAAAGCGTCCTTCATTTTTTCACTAACTTCTCCGTCTAATTCGATGTCAATTTCATTTCCTGAATGTTTAACTAATTCAACATCTGTTGATCCAGAGGAAATGTATATATTTTGTATGTCATCGCCTTGGATTTGTTGATTTTCCTGAATTTTTACTGTGTTGAAAGAAAAAGCATCTGCTCCCTCTGTATAGAAAATAAATCCAATACCAGATATAAGAATGGTCAGTATCGTTATCAAACAAACGCCAATTATTTTCATTTTTATCTTCTCCTTATCTTTGTCTAATTCAATCATATAGAAAAAAAGTCATATGACTTTAGTGAAATTGGTCATTTCTTTTTTGAAGGCTCTATTCGAATATGGATGAATTTAGTAATATAGGAAGTATTAGAAGAAGATTTGGTGGCGATTAATAGTGAATAAGAAATACAGTTGGATGTGGATAGATTGGTTAATTTTTGCTGTAAGATGTGGATGGTATGGCACTGGTTTAACCTATTACTATGTGTATATGGAAAAATTGGGTGAGCTTTCTTATCTAGAGTTCGTTATGTGCGTTTCACTTGGTTTTTTCGTTCCACTTTTATTTTGGCGGCCTAACTATACGAACCCAACTTTGTATGCCATAGCAGAGTTGCTCGTTTCGGGCACTTTCTCCATCTATATAAACGTGATTCTAGATATCAACTTAAGTACATCCATCATACTCATGCCCGTTTTAATGATTGGTTACTTATTGACGAAAAAAACAGCTCCCTGGACTATTCCCATTTTTGTTATTTTGTTGCCTGCGAATCGCTTTTGGACTATTGAGAGCCAATTCACATTTTTTTTACAATACGTTGATATTCTTTTATTCTTTGGAATTGGTTTAGGTTTCAATCTCATAACAAAATCCCAAAAACGGTATAAAAATCTTGTGCAAGAAAATAGGAAGCAATATGAAATGATCCAGTCACAAAATAATGCTTTAGAACAGTACGCACATCAAGTGGAGAAGTATACTCTGCTTGAGGAAAGAAACCGTATGGCAAGAGACCTCCATGATTCAATTGGTCACTATTTCACAACTATTACAGTAGGACTAGATGCTATTAGTTATATGATTAATAGTGATCCTAAACTTGCCGGTCAAAAAGTTAATCGCCTAGCAGAAATTTCTAGAGAGGGACTTAACGAGGTCAGAAGGACTATACATCAAATTGCTTCCTCGACAGCTGATTTGCCACTCACCAATCAGCTTGAAACATTATTAAAAGAATTTGAAGAACATACCGATACAAAAATTCTTTTTGAAAAAATGGGTGGTGAAGTAGATCTGAATCTTCAACGAAAGTTATCACTTGTCCGGTTTGTCCAGGAATGTTTAACCAATGCCAAACGACATGGTGGAGCAAGATTTATAAAGGTCACAGTCCAATATACAAAAGAATCGGTTGAACTCAAAGTTTATAATGATGGGAAAAAAATAGAGACGATTAACTTTGGATTTGGATTAACATCAATGAAAAATAGAGTGGAGGAATTAAATGGAGAACTAAGAATTGAAAACAAAGAGGATGGAGTTACAATTATATGTACGCTCCCACTAGGAGGATTCTATGAAAAAAATAAAGCTATTGCTCGTGGATGATCAAGAATTAATTAGAGAGAGTTTGGCATTTGTTCTAAATACAGATGACGAAATAGAAGTGGTGGGATTAGCTCCGGATGGACAGCAAGCAATTGCGTTTTGTGAAGAAATTCAACCAGACATAGTACTTATGGATATCCAAATGCCTGTGTTAAATGGCATTGAGGCTACGAAGAAAATAAAAGAAAAATGGCCAGCCGTCAAAGTAATGATACTCACTACTTTTCATGAAGTCGATTACGTATCTGAAGCTTTGTCTATTGGTGCGGAGGGTTTTTTATTAAAGGCTATACACCCAAATGAGCTGATTTCTGGAATCAAACATATATATAACGACGGAACATTAGTTTCCCAGAGTTTAGCAAAAATATTAGTGAGCCAAATTCAGTTATCAAACAAGGAAACCGAAATAAAAAAAGCCAAATTCGGATTAACGGAGCGAGAGGAACAAGTGTTAAAATGCCTATCTCAAGGATTAACGAATAAACTTATATCTGAAAAACTTTTCTTAACGGAAGGGACCGTTAAAAACTATATATCTAATATTTATCACAAATTGGATGTGAAAGATCGATTCCAGGCCGCACAAAAAGCAACTAATGAGAAAATTATATAAAGTTCTCTTGGGGAGACCCCAAAATCGTTTTCGCATTTCCTCTCCTCTCCTCTCCTAAGGAAGTGCCGGAGAGCCCCTAAGCCCTAAGTTCTGAGCGAAGTCTCGTTTTTATCCGTTACAACAACAATAATAAAATCTGTTTTTAAAAGATTGTTGTT
>NZ_JACHGH010000018.1 GCF_014207435.1 Salirhabdus euzebyi | reverse complement strand
TTTTCCAAATTCATCTGTACATTAAAGATAAGCACATGCTAAGGAAGGAAATACACGTAGACTCCTACGAGACAGCGCGAGCCAAAGGTGCGCGTAGTGTATTTCCGTAGCGGTGGAATTCTGACACATTAAATTACGTCGCAGTTTCTATCAACTGTGATATAAATGACAACAGTTTTAAGATAAGGACCTAGTTAAAAAAATGCTCAGATTATATTCTGAGCATTTTTTATTATGACAAATCCTTCTTAATGGTAGGTAGTGTAACTTTTAATTTGAATAAGTCTCCGTCTACTTCAATGTCGAAGGTCCCGTTGTGTAAATCTACAATCGATTTTGCAATGGCTAGACCAAGGCCAGAACCTTCTGTACTTCGGGACTTATCTCCTCGCTTAAATCTTTCTGTTAATTCTTCAGCATTTTCATTCAGTTCATACTTTGACACATTTTTAAATGTAAACGTTACTTCGCTATCGGTTGGTAATACGGTGATGTAAACTCTTGTGTTTTCTAAAGCGTACTTAAGAATATTATTGATAATATTATCGAAAACTCTCCATAGTCGTTGACCATCAACATGAGCATAAATAGGAGTATCAGGACTAGTGACTCGAAAGTGTAGTGGTGCCTGACTTATATCTTCTTCTGCAAGTGCTTGATTCATTAATTGAATTAAATCAACAGTTTCTTTATTTAATTCAATATTTCCACTCGCCATCTTTGATGCTTCAAAAAGGTCATTAATTAGGACGTTAAGTCGCTTCGACTTCCGGTCAATAATTGCTAAAAACTCCTTGCTCTCGTTCTCTGTTAAATTTCCATCTTGCAGTAACTTTGTGTAAGTAATAATGGAGGTTAAAGGTGTACGTAAGTCATGACTAACATTGGTGATAAGCTCTGTTTTCAATCTCTCGCTTTTCGCCTGTTCACTCAACGATTCGATAACACCTTGTTTTAATGTATTAATGTTCTGAGCCAGTTTAGATAAAGGTGATTTATCTTTAAGATACAGATCATTATCTAAGTTTCCTTTCACCAAATGAGAAGTGTGGTGAATAATGTTTGAAAGATCTTTAGATTGTCTGATAAATATAACTAGTAGTGGGACTACACCAATAATAAAAAAGAAAAAATAAAACAGTGCAATTGTCCAATTGTACGTTTCCATTGAATAAGCCGCAATAGGGCCAATAGCAAGAATAAACACGATGAAGACCAATAGGATGATTTGAAAAGCAAAGCCCTTCATACGTATCACTGTTTTGATTGTCTGGATAACTTTATTTAAAAAACTGTTTTGCCATTCTAGTCGTCCGAAATTTTTCAATCTACTTACAATCTTTATTCCTAATAGTAATGATATACTGACGAGAAGCATCATAGGAATAAATTCAAATATAATAAAATAATTTGCTGCTCGCATATAGCGGAGTAGACCATAACCAAAATTGCTCGTCTGGTATAACAAGTGTAAGGAAATACCACTTATTAGAAACAACAAGCCAATAGAAATATCAATTGGGAAAAATGATTTTCTTTTGGTTTGCTGGAAAGGTAATCCCTTTTTAAACAAAAATAAACTGATGAGAAATGAAAGTATACCACTAATGACATGGATAAAAAATGTTTTTTGATTCGTTTTGAAAATCCCATAATTAGGGAAAATGGTGTTAATTTCAGGGACGGTTCCTACAACCACTATTTCTCCTTCAAAGCTACCACTAGCAAATTCTAAAGCCGGGGATAAATCATAAGTAGTATTTAGTAATCCGTTTTTTGGTGCAGGGTATTCTTTCGCGTAAACCACTTTTTTTTCATCTACTTGCTCCAGCAAAGAACCTTCTCGATTCTCATTAACATTAGTATATAGTTTTCCACTTTCCGTATTTCGTAGTTTATACTTAATGATATTTTCAAATTTCACAAATTCATCTTGATTTTTTTCTAAATTATCATAAAATTGCTCTATTTCTTGTAGTTTATCCTTCATTATTTTTTCTCGAAGATAGTCATCTTCGTTTATCATTCGTTCAAACTCAAGGATTTTATTATCTCTTTCAATTTGTAAATCTGTCATTGCCTGATCATCACCAATTGTTTTTGCCTCTTCGATACGATATTGATAGTCATCGTTTATATATTCAAGTTGGTTAGTTAGATCAAACTGGATTCGGTAGTCTTGGAGTTCATAATCCTTTACGGAAACGGTGTTTACTGCCTCCTCCTTTGTGAAATCAAGTAATTTACCTGCTAAAAGATGGAGGAAAATGTTAAAATCACTCATGCCACCGTCTGTATAGAAATAACCTTCGTTTAAATAGTCGTCACTTTTAAGAAAGAAAGAGCCAATTCCACTAAGTCCATAAGAGAATAGGATACATGCAATGATAATGATTTTTTTACTTTTCCATTTTATACCCAATTCCCCACACCACCTTTAAATAATTTGGGTTTTTAGGGTCAATTTCAATTTTTTCGCGAATTTTTCGAATATGGACTGCCACCGTGTTTTCAGCGTTAAAGCCAGGTTCTTTCCATACCCGTTCGTAAATTTCGTCAATTGAAAAAACCCGCCCAGGATGAAGCATTAATAATTCTACAATTTTATATTCGATAGGGGTAAGCTTTACCATATCTCCATTTACAACAATGTGTTTACCATCTTGATCTAATAGGAGCCCGTTTAATTGAATCGTATTCTCTTGTTTAATGGGTACCCCAAATTCTACATATCTTCTAATTTGAGATTTTACTCTAGCAATCAACTCTAGTGGATTAAAGGGCTTAGTTATGTAATCATCAGCCCCAATTTGCAGACCTAATATTTTATCTGTATTTTCTGCTTTTGCACTGAGAATAATAATGGGTATTCTTTTATCCTTCCTTATTTGAAAAGTTGTTGCAATCCCGTCCTGGCGAGGCATCATGACGTCTAAAATAATTAATTGGACATCAAACTTATCTAGAAATTCCATTGCTTCTATCCCATCTTTGGCTTTCACAACATGCATACCTTCATTCCGCAAATAAATTTCAATCGCATCACGAATTTCTTTTTCGTCATCCACAACCAAAACAGTGACGTCTTTCATTCCTTTACCTTCTTTCCTATACAATTCGACGTTAAGTATACTTGATAATAGGAAAATTTACTCTATTTATTTTCTTAATTTTTTCTTAAGAATAGTAGATTTCTTTCCTCTTAAAAGGGAATTAAAAAAGCCCACCGAGGATTGGTGGGGAATGCATATGTTGCTCAACATTATTTTTCAAGGTAGTTTATTTTTCTTCCGATTTTATCCATAAAAAAAGCTTGGAAGATCCAAGCTCTTTACAGTTTCCTCAAATTTATCGTTGTGATTTCATGATCTAGCTCTTTCTTTAAAATGATATCTGCTCGATTTTTGGTTGGCTCGATGTTTTTCTTTAAATTTATTTGGTTAATATTATTCCAAATACTAGTTGCTGTTTTTACTGCTTCCTCATCACTTAAGTTTGCATAACGTTTAAAATAAGAATTAGGATCATTAAAAGCAGTACCTCTCAGCTTTTTAAATCTTTCAACGTACCAGCGTAACAGGTCTGTTTCATTGGCATCTACATAAATAGATAAATCAAAAAAATCGGAAACAAAAATACTAGGAAGTGTATTTCCTTCCAATTTTGGGGTTTGTAAAACGTTAATCCCCTCTACAATCACGATGTCCGGTTTATTGATTATCTTATATTGCCCAGGCAATATATCGTATTGTAAATGAGAGTATACCGGGACACGGACTTCTTTTGCACCTGACTTTAGCTTTGCTAAACAATCGACAAGTGCCTTCGTATTATAGCTTTCAGGAAACCCCTTTTTATTCATGAGTCCTTTGCTTTCTAAAACAGCGTTCGGATAAAGATATCCGTCTGTTGTAATGATTTCCACTTTAGGATGATTCGGCCATTTTGACAGCAAAGCTTGTATAATTCTAGCAGCTGTACTTTTACCAGCAGCAACACTTCCTGCAAGACCGATGATGTAAGGTACTTTTGAGGTGTTTTTTCCTAAAAAAGTGTCCGAAACAGTATGTAGTTGCTGAGAAGCTGTTATATAAAGGTTGATTAAACGTGTTAACGGTAAATAAACATTGGAGACTACCGCCATAGATAGCTGCTCGTTTACCCCTTGTAGTTCGTTAATTTCTTCTTTTGTTAAGGTCATGGGTGTATTAAATCGTAATTTTGCCCATTCTTCTTTTGTAAATGTCATGTACGGCGAATATTTTTCCATGATGAACCTCGTTTTTTAGTTTTATCCCGGAGTAATTTTTCCATAAACACACCCACTGTGAGACCGGAGAATTCAAGGTTGTCTAAGTGTGGCGGTAATGGACGTTAACACCCCGATAAGTTTCACATCCAATCAGTGAGGGAAGGAAAACTTCACTGATTGGAGTCTCACTTTATCATAATAAACTTTAATCGATTCATCAATTAAAAAAGTAGTCTTTGTAATGAATAAATGTCACAATCCCTGTTAAAATCGTATAGGCCATTGCTGTATAAAAGGCAATATTAGGCTCGAATTTTCTGTCATTTTGCTCCATTTTGATACCTGTTCGCCCCTGGATACTCATATCCATACTTTTACTCGTGTAGCCACCTGCAGAGTTGAAAAAGCGAATGACAATCATCCCTAAAATCCCAATTAAAAAAGCAAAATCTATAAATGGTTGATGAAGCATGTTAGAAATGCCATACGTTGCAGCGGCAAGTATCCCAAGTGTTAAAATAAACGTTAGAATTTTCTTCATTCCGTTTCCCCCTTTGTTATGTTTTATTTACGTGGTGGAATAGAAGAAAGTTTCAGCTATGGAGAATATTATAGAAAAATGGAAGAAAAATATACTTGAAAAACCGAACATATATTCGCATAATAAAACTAAATCATTTTAATGTGTAATTAGAGGAGTTTAAAGGAGCGGTTTTCAAGTGGAAAATCCAGTAATTGATTATAATGTGTTTCCAAAAAGAAAAGTGCTTTGTATTGATATGAAAAGCTTTTATGCTAGCTGTGCAGCAGTGGCCCGTGGTTTAGATCCGATGACTTGTTATCTTGCTGTGGTCGGACATGTTGATCGCCCGGGAAGTGTTATATTAGCAGCTTCACCTGCTTTAAAAAAGGAATTTGGTATTCGGACAGGCAACCGATTATTTGAAGTTCCCGATGATCCAAGAATTGTTGTCGTCACAGCACAAATGAAAATGTACTTAGAAATATCTGTTGAAATTACACGTCTTTTTCATCGCTTTGTGCCAAAAGAAGCCATTCATACGTACAGCGTGGACGAAAGTTTCTTAGAAATCGGAGGAACAGAAAAAATTTGGGGGGATGCATGGGACATTGCCCAAAAGATAAGAGAAGAGTTAATGGAAACCTTTCAAATTCCATCTGCTGTTGGAATTGGACCGAACATGTTAATGGCAAAACTTTGCTTGGATTTAGAGGCTAAAAAGCACGGGGTAGCAGAGTGGACATATGAGGATGTGGCAAAAAAACTTTGGCCTGTTTCTCCATTAAGTGAGATGTGGGGTATTGGTTTACGAATAGAAAAAAGGCTAAATCGTATGGGTATTACAACAGTAGGACAGCTTGCAAAATTTCCATTACAAAGATTAGAAAAGACATTTGGTGTGATGGGGAATCAATTGTTTTATCATGCAAATGGAGTCGATCTTTCTGAACTTGGGGCCCCTATTTTACAAGGACAAATTAGCTTTGGGAAAAGTCAAATTTTACTTAGAGATTATACAGATCCAGAAGAGGTACGCTACGTTATTTTGGAAATGTGTGAGGAAGTAGCGAAAAGAGCACGAGAAAGCGGAAAGGCTGGGAGAACGGTTAGTCTGGGCTTAAGTTATAGTAAAAATGAAAATGGTGGGGGTTTTTATCGCTCAAGAACGATGGTTGATGCATCGAACATAACGTCGGACTTATTTAACGTTTGTATGCAGCTATTCCACGAATTTTATGAGCAAAAAACAGTAAGGAAAATATCCATTTCTCTATCAAATGTCGAGGACGATGACGTTATGCAGTTAAGCTTATTTGATGAGGGTAAAGAAAAAAAACGAGCACTGGCTAACGCAATGGACGGGATACGGAACAAATACGGAAGTGCGTCTTTACTACGAGCTGTTTCCTACACAAGAGCAGGAACAGCAGTTCATCGAAGTGGACTTGTTGGTGGACATATTGCGGAATAAGGTTACAAAAAAGTGTAATGAAAGAAATGTTGAGGTCGTCTATATGAAGAGAAAGCAAGAATTGCAAGGGGGGAGAAATATTGATAGACAATGACGAACTAGTAGAACAATGGTTTCGTATGTATGCAGATGAAATGTATAACTTCCTAGTCTACTATACTGGTTCTACGGAAGTAGAGGATTTAGTTCAGGAAGTTTTTATTAAGGTCATACATAGTATTGATTCTTTTAGAGAAGAATCCAATCCAAAAACGTGGCTCTTTAAAATTGCTCGGAATGTATCGATAGATGAGGCAAGAAGAAACAGGAGGAAGCTACGTAAATTGATCCGATATGAAAGAGAATCTACAACAATTAAACCTAAGACCCCTGAGGCTATTTTTGAATTAAAGGAAGATGAAAAAGAGTTAGTTCAACAAATTAATTGCTTAAAAGATAGTTACAGGGATGTATTGCTAGTCAAAGGAATGAAAGAATTTTCAACTACTGAAACAGCAACGATTTTAAACTGGACTGAAAATAAGGTAAGGGTAACTTACCACCGCGCATTAAAAGCATTAAGAAGGAAGGTGGAAAAAATTGAAGAATAAGGATTCTATAGAAAAAATGCTTCCATCACTTCCGCAGACAGCACAAATAAGTGAACAGAAAAAAAGGGAAATGTGGAACAACATACAAACAAAACAGGAGAACACTTACACCAAAGGAACTAGAGGTAAGAGAAAAGGTTTTGTGGTAGGCCTAGCAAGTTTTGTTACACTCTTTCTCATTGGAATTATAGTTTTATCAGAACTCGAAAATACAGGAAACAATAACGCAAACGTAAATCAAATGTTAGATGTATCAAAGTTAGAAAAGGATAAAGGGGCTTCCAATACAATATATACATCATACAAGCCGATATCCTTGGATTTGACTAAACAGATTATACCTTATCCATCTAAATTTCCAACCTATTTGCCAATCGAAGCAACAAATGGGGAAACTGTTAAGATTAGAAGTTGGGACCCACAAGGAAAAAAAGTATCACTAGAGATTAATTATTTTAAAGACGATGCTGGGATTACTCATCTAATTACTTTTGAATCAGCTAATTTTGATAATGGTTACAGTGTTCCAGAAATAGATTCGGAAAAGTTAGAATTGAAGAGTGGAGTAAGTGCGAATTTTATTATCAATCAAAATACTCGAATTTTAGAGTGGGAAGAGAATAAGCAATTTTATAAGCTCAGTTACACGTATTTGAACAATGAACAAACTCACCCTAGTGAAGAGTTAATAGAGGAGCATAAAAACGAATTAATCAAGATTTATAAAGAACTGAAATAATTATAAAGAGGAGCTGCCTTTGCAGCTTCTTTTATTTATTGCTTAGGAGATTATAAAATTTCAGACTTGTGGATAAGTTAGTTGCACGGGGGAGTCACGTCTAGCTCCAGCACCTACCCCCTCGGGACATAAGTCAATCCCTTCTGTGGCAAAAGCCTCCACGGCAGGTCTTGTCTTATGCCTGCCTTAGGCTGAGCAAGGCGCTTGCGCTTTTGTTCTAAAGTAAAGAGTAAATAGAATTGTATTGATTTTTGAAAAAATTAAAATAAACTAGGAATATACGAGCGAGAAAGAGGAATTGAGGTTGAAAAAGTGGACAAAGATATCTTTTTAACAGAGCCAACAATAGATTTAAAGGAACAATATTTAGATTTCTATTACGAGTGGAAAACAAGTGGGGAGCCTATGGTTCCATGGGTTATTAGTAAGGATCCTAGTAATTTCCAGGCATTGCTTCACTCTTTAGAGGAATCTAAAAGAGGAGAGAAATTACCAGAAGGCTGGGTACCGGACTCTACTTATTGGCTAGTAAATGCCGAAAAGCGCGTTTTAGGAGCTGTTAATATTCGTCACGATTTAACGGAGGATTTACGGAACAGTGGTGGGCATATTGGATATGGGATACGTCCAACGGAAAGAAGAAAAGGTTATGCAACCAAGTTACTATCCCTATCCCTTGAGAAAACAAAGGAACTAGGGATAAAAAAAGTACTTGTTGTCTGTGACGCAGATAATATTGGTTCTGCAAAAACAATTTTAAATAATGGTGGTCAACCAGATACAGATTTTGTTGAAGAGGATGGAAATGTCATCAAACGATTTTGGATTGAAATCGATAATACGGGGGAATAAATGATGAAAGCTATATTAGTTCCTGAGTTTGGTCCGGCAAACGTTATGCAATATCAAGAGGTGGATTTGCCAAAAATAGGCGATCAGCAAGTTTTAATTCGGGTTGCAGCAGCAAGTGTGAATTTTGCTGATATTAAGTCAAGGTTTGGGAACAAAGGAGGAGGAAAATTACCGTATATTCCAGGTATTGATGCTGCTGGTACAATTGAAAAAATAGGATCGAACGTGGAGTATTTAAAGGTAGGACAACGTGTCATTGCATTCCCCCTTACCGGTTCTTATGCGGAATACATAGTTGCTGATGAAAATCTTACATTTGTTCTTCCGAATAATGTTGATTTTGGGACTGCTGCTGCATCCCCAATCGTGTCGTTTCTTTCTTATAAACTATTAGCCAATGTTGCTAGGTTAGAAAAGGGAGAAACAGTTGTTGTCCATGCAGCAGCTGGTGGAGTTGGAACGACGGCCATTCAAATGGCAAAAATACTAGGTGCGGGGCAAATCATTGGGACAGTTGGTAGTCAGGAGAAAATACCAATTGCAAAAGAGGCAGGAGCAGATCAGGTTATTTGTTATAGTGAAGAAGATTTTTCTAAGAGAGTAAATGAACTAACGAACGGAGAGGGAGCAAATGTTATTTTGGACTCTATCGCTGGGGAAATTGCAGAAAAGAGTTTAGAGTGCCTAGCCACATATGGTAGATTAGTTCATTTTGGGAATAGTGGTGGAGCACCTGGCCAATTTCTGACGAAGGATTTACATGCTAGCTGTCGGTCTGTACTCGGGTTTAGCTTCGGTACAACGCGAAAACTACGTCCACACCTATTACGCCCTACGGCAGAAAAAGTGCTAAGCTTTTTAGCAAGTGGGCAATTAAAGATTCAGATAGGAAAAGTATTTTCTTTAGATGAGGCAGTGAAAGCCCATGAATGGGTGGAGAGTAGGAAAAGTACAGGAAAAGTACTCTTGAAGGTAGAAAATTAGTAGAATATATAAATAGGAACGCATTCAACTGCGTTCCTATTCTTCATTTAGTTATCAAATTCCTCGGTGAAGGAGTGCGTCACGTCTCCTGTTTTGGAATCCACATGAACAACTAATCGTTTTCCAGTTGGCGACGTGTCTTCCATGGAAAAATCTTTTGTGTGGAAAGCAATTGCCCATATATTGTCACTTAGAAAATGTTCCTCTTCTTCTATCCCAATTTCTTCGTTTTCCGAGAACCATTTTTGGACATCAGGATGTGCCTTAGCCGCATGAACAGCTTCTTGTTTGGAAATGATGTCTGTATTTGTATCACTTACTTCAATAGGGACATCAACTAATAAAGCATTCCCCTCATCTGAACGAAACGATATAGTCACCATATACTCTCCGGCTGGTGCATCTGTCTCCGTTGCATTGTTCACCTTGATGATAGGATAAAAGGTCATTTGTTTCGTTAATTCTTCTTCTGATTGAAAAGTTTCGATATCATTTGGGTCATAAATATCTGGGCAGCCCTCGTTTTCTGCGTTGCTTAGTAAATACATACTATTATCCGGTGCTTGAACTGAAAGATGAATAGGGACTCCACACCGTCCGTTGTAAGAAAGTGCTTTCCCAGAAATGTTTTTGACGGTAGCGTCGACAACCAGTTTGTCGTTTGGCTGAAGTTCGATATCTGATAATGTTGCGATAAGTTGTAATCCGTTTTCCGATTTATCTACTTGATTGGACTCGGGTTCTCCACTAGCAGAGGTGTTAGAAGGGAAAACATTAGAATATAAGAAATAAAAGACGACTGCTAATAAAATCAAGCCTCCAATGACACTTAACAATTTAGCGTTAATACTTTTCATTTTACTTCTCCTTTACACTTCACTTTATCTAATTAGACGTTTTAGTTGGAGAAGCGTTTCAGCTCTTAAGAAACTATCTAAAAGGTATAGGTTTATTTGTCAGAATTTTATATACTAAAGGGACTACGAAAAAAACGGGGAGGTAGATATATGTTTGTTAAAGCAGGTGGACATTTAATTCATGCAGTCTCATTTGGAAATGGTGAAGGGAAAACTCCATTTGTAGCACACGGCGGTTGGACAGGGTCTTGGGAATTGTGGGAACAACCTTTGGAGGTATTATCACAAAGTCGTCGCTGTATCGCAATTGATCACTTAGGATCTGGTGAAAGTCCTATCCCTAAGGGAACCGTAATTACGCTTGATATGCTTGTGGAAAATTTAAGACAGGTTCTTGATCAATTAGAAATTCAAGAGTGCATTTTAGCAGGTGAGTCAAGTGGATCTAAAGTAGTGTTACAATTTGCTCTTAAGTACCCAAACAGGGTGAAAGGACTAGTGTTAGTAGATGGCTTCGGATTTGCTTTTCCAAAAGAAGCCATACAAATGACCATTGATCAGTTGGAGCAGGATTATCACGGTTATATTGATGCATTTGTAGATTTATGTTTGCCAAATGGTGAAGCACATATAAAAAGGTGGGGAAAAAACATTTTACTCCGGGCTTCTAAGGAAGATGCCATTGAACTTTTAAAAATAAATGCAACAGTTGATCTAACTCCTCAATTAAAAAACATACACGTACCTACATTAATCGTACATGGGCAAAACGATGCGTTAGTACCGGTTGTAACAGCAGAACAAATAGCTACTGAAATACCGGGAGCAGAACTGGTTGTGATTCCAGATGCAGGCCATGTACCTACAATAAGTCACCCAATTGCTACGACTATTGAAATAAAACGTTTTCTCTCAACCATAAGTGAATAGGAATATACATAGTAAAACTCAAACAAAGAACATGAAAAGTTCCTTGTTTGAGTTTTTATTATCTATGTTTATTATATTTAATTGGTTTTGTCATTTTCTTTAACTGATTATAAAGATTATCATCCAAAGGCTTACTGTTTAAATAAGTAAGGTTCTCCTCGAGTTGGTTTATGGAGCTTGCTCCAAATACAGCTGATGCTAACGCAGGATGTTTTAATACATACTGCAAGGCAATCGCATTTGGAGTTCGCTCCTCATTAACGAAGTGCAAAAATGCTGCTGTGCTCGTTTTTAATTCTTCATACTCATAATCTAAATAACCATCTCTCCCTTTTGTTTCAACTTGTGCTAATCCTTTCTTACTCAGCATTCCCTTTGCTAGTGGACCTCTCGCTAAAACACTAATGTTGTTTTCATGTAAAAGATCCAGCACTTCTTCTTCAGGACGTCTATCAAATAAACTATATTGCATCATGACACTTACAATGTTGGATTTCTTTATAAATTCACGAATCACATTTGGACGAATAGAAGAAATGCCATAGTATCGAATAAGCCCCTCTTGCTTTAGTTCCTCAAATGCCTCAATTGTTTCGTCAATCGGATCCTCAAGCGTACCTCCATGCAATTGATAAAGGTCTATATAATCTGTATGTAGTCGTCGTAAACTATCCTTTACTTCTTCTTTAATATATTTTTTAGAAGGGTCCCAGTGCCATCCTTCTTTTCCAACTTCAAATCGATTGCCTACCTTCGTACCAATAATGACGTTCTCTCTTTTTCCTTTTACGGCTTTTCCAACGATTGATTCGTTTACACCTTGATCATATAAGTCCGCTGTGTCCAAATAATTAATTCCTGCATCAAGTGCTTTATCTATAATGGTTTGTGCCTTTTTTTCATCCGTTCCTAAGGACATACAACCAAGGGATATTTCGGAAATAAACAAATCTGATGAACCTACTTGCCGTTTTTGCATCTAACTCATCCTTTCCTTTTCCTTCTATTGTAATGAATACTCTTGCCCCCTGACAAATGTAGTGATTTTTTCTAACTATGTTAAGATAGTCTCATAAAATAGGAATAAAGAGAAAAACTGTAAACAGGAGTTGAAAACCATGAAAAAGTTTGAAGAAAAAACAGTAAAATCACAAACAATATTTAAGGGAAAAGTAATCACACTCGTTCACGAGGATGTAGAACTTCCAAACGGAAAACAATCGAAGCGAGAAGTGGTAAAACATCCTGGTGCAGTAGCTGTTATACCAATAACGAAGGAAAAGAAAATTATGTTGGTAGAACAATATAGAAAACCTTTAGAAAGGAGTATAGTAGAAATTCCGGCTGGAAAGCTAGAGCCAGGGGAAGCGCCTGAGGTAACAGCACTTCGAGAATTAGAAGAGGAAACAGGCTATACAACTGAAAAGCTTTCATATGTAACGGCATTTTATACTTCGCCAGGCTTTGCGGATGAAATCATTCATATTTATTTAGCAGAGGATTTAAAAAAGGTAGAAAGCCCATTGACACCGGATGAAGACGAATTTGTAGACATAATGGAATGTTCGTTAGAGGAAGCGGAGAAAATGGTTGCAGAAAAGAAAATATACGATGCCAAAACGGCTTATGCCATTCTATATTTAAAGACTAGAGGACTGTAATAGCCTATGACAGTGTGGAAAGAATATTTTGCTGATTTACATATTCATATAGGAAGTACGATGTATGGAAAGCCTGTTAAAATCACGGCTTCTAAAAACCTTACCCTTACAAACATTTTAGTAGAGGCATCCAAACGAAAAGGACTCGATATGATTGGGATTATTGATGCACATGTACCTGCTGTTCAAGAGGAGTTGGAACAGCTTATTTTGAATGGAGAAGCGTTTGAATTAGAAGAAGGTGGTGTGCGTTTTCAAGACGTGACTCTTCTTTTAGGATCAGAGGTAGAAATATATGACTCCAACTGCTATGGCCCTATACATATACTTTGCTTTTTCCCAAACTTAGAAAAAATGCAGCTATTTACGAATTGGTTTAGTACACGGGTAACAAATATAACTCTTAGTTCTCAACGAATGTATGGGACTGCAAAGGAGCTTCAAGAAATAGTAAAGAGGTTAAAGGGATTATTTATTCCTGCACATGTTTTTACTCCTTTTAAAAGTCTATACGGAAAGGGTGTAAAAAAGACCCTTCAAGAAGTGTTTGACCCAGCACTGATTGATGCTGTAGAGCTTGGATTAAGTTCTGACACTACGATGGCCGATCAAATTCAGGAACTGTCCGCCTATACCTTTTTGACAAATTCAGATGCTCATTCATTGAAAAAAATTGCAAGAGAGTATCAGAAGATTAGAATGAATGAGGCAACTTTTAAGGAATTTCGACTTGCCTTAGGAGAGAAGGCAGGGCGCAAAGTATTAGCCAATTATGGTATGAACCCTGTACTAGGGAAATATTTTACTACTGTGTGTGCGGAATGTTTACTAGAGACTAGCTATGGGGGTCCTTGTATTCATTGTGGAAATAAGACCATTATCAAGGGTGTTTCTGAAAGGATTACGGAGCTAGCTAGCTCTGGTACAAGTAACAGGGAACGCCCTGACTATATACATCAAGTCCCACTGGAATATTTACCAGGATTAGGGGTAAAAACATTAGAAAAATTGCTAGACATCGTTGGTACGGAAATGTACATCCTTCATAAAGCGTCCAAGGAAGAGCTGAGAGCTGCAGTTAAGGAAAATATTGTACAAATGATTGTCTCGATGAGAAGAGGAGAACTTTCATTTGAAGCTGGAGGAGGCGGAAAATACGGGAAAGTTTCCATGCAACAAAAATAGAGTTTTCCTTGTATTTGGCTTTCGTTTTTCCTGACAATTTTAATTCTTCATTTTTGGTCTATTTTTTATTTCTAGTTCATAGAGTAACAGTAAATAGATAATAGAGTAATTTATGCCTTTCGCAATAGAGCAGGCGACAGGCTAGTTACTCTCATAGACCAGTTGAATGGAGGATTTTCATGCTTAAGAAAAAAAACATTGGCTCTAAAATTAAAGTTTCTGAATATAGTAGTATTTATTTATTTATGTTTGTTCTATTTCTCATCGGAGTTATCTTTGGTGCAGTGATCGTCAATAGTATGAGTTTCATTCAAAAGCAAGATTTATATTTTTACCTCCATCAATTTTTTGGACAAGTACAAGAGGGTTCTCTACTACATGAACAGGATTTATTTCAATCAAGCTTCTTCTATCATTTTAAATATATTTTACTTATATTTATTCTCGGATTGTCTATTATTGGTATTCCTATCATTTGGATTTTCATCTTTATGAAAGGAATTGTTATAGGTTTTTCTGTTGGGTTTTTAGTGAATCAAATAGGATGGTTTGGTCTTCTCATGGCATCAGCATCTATTGCACCTCAGAACATTTTTGTTATTCCGGCATACTTGATTGCTGGAAGTTTTGCAATGATATTCTCCCTCCATTTAATAAGAAGGCTATTTGTAACAAAAACGTATCATCAGCCAATTCGAAAACATTTTGTGCAATATTCTTCTGTTTTTCTCGTTGTTTTAGTGATTACCTTAGTTGCATCCATTGTGGAGACTTTCTTATCACCACATACAATGAGATTAGTTGTTAATTGGGCGTTTTAACTAGCTAGATTAAAATAATTATTTAGATTAGATTATAATGATTTTAATTTGACACTTGTTCCGTGTCTGCTTATAATTAAGAGGAGTTACGAGGGAGGGAGCAGACCCATGGAACACCGTCTGGAAAAGATAAAAAAACAACTACATTCCCAAAGTTATAAGCTAACCCCACAGCGGGAAGCAACGGTTCTTGTGTTATTAGAAAATGAAGAGGATCATTTAAGCGCGGAAGATGTATACCTCCTCGTAAAAGAAAAAGCACCAGAAATAGGATTAGCTACTGTATACCGTACATTAGAATTATTATCGGAATTAAAAGTGGTAGATAAAATAAATTTTGGCGATGGTGTGTCTAGGTATGATTTGCGAAAAGAAGGCGCAGAGCATTTCCATCACCATTTAGTATGTATTGAATGTGGATCTGTAGAAGAAATTGTGGAGGATCTACTTGGAGATGTGGAAAAAATCGTGGAAAAGGATTGGGGATTTCAAGTAAAGGATCACCGTTTAACCTTCCATGGCATATGTCGAAAATGTCAAACGAGTGAAGTGGAAAATGCTGAGGAATCGGAGAAAGCAAAAAGTTTATAAATGTTGAAATGTAACCTTTTTTCTAAGCTGAAAAAAGGTTTTTTTGTGCCTATAAAGTATAAGGCATTTATGTGATGTCTTTGAGCCGAGCTACTCTATATTGTCAATAAAGTAATTCTACTCTATTTACAAAAATGAACAAATCAGTTACGGTAGTTTTGAGTGAAGGAAAAAAGTAGTATAAATATCGTTGAAATTGGCATATCTTGTACTAAGTCATCATTTAACAGATTTAGAAGGGGAACAGGCCAATGACGAAATGGTATCAATTATGTAAAGAATTTTTGAAAGTATTTCTTATCTTTATTGTTAGTACTTTTTTCTTTTACTTTGGTTTAAGAATGATGCATGAAGAATATGAAAATTTTCATCGTTATGATGAACCAGAAGGAAATGCTGTAAAAGTATTCGAACTGGAGGAAGATAATTGGGTAGATCGTTTATCTATCTTTTTCCGATTAGGGGAGTAAACAAATGCGAGATGAAACGAGAGACTTTCTACATTATTTAACGATTGAGCGAGGACTCTCAAAAAACACATTACTATCATACGAGAGAGACTTGAAACAATACGTAGCATTTTTGACAAACAAATGTGAACTAAAAGACATAAGTAACGTTCAGCGAACACATATTATGCAGTTTTTAAGTCATCAATATCAATTAGGGCGCTCTACCGCAACCATTTCTAGATTTTTATCAACGATTCGAGCTTTCCATCAATTTCTAGTAAGAGAATATAACATAAATAAAGATCCTAGCTTACATATAGAAACGCCTAGAAAAGAACGCAAGCTACCAAAGGTTTTATCGAACAAAGAAGTGGAGTTATTACTAGATTTAGAAGGAAATGATCCATTTATACATCGAAATCGAGCGATGCTAGAGGTTATGTATGCTACAGGATTGCGGGTAACAGAACTGTTGACATTGACACTAAGTGATTTACATTTGACAATGGGTTTTATTCGCTGTTTTGGAAAAGGATCTAAGGAACGAATTGTACCGTTAGGATCCCATGCCGAAAAAGCTGTTCAATTTTATATGGAAGATGCTCGTCCAAAGTTGTTAAAAGGAAAGAGAGAAGAAGCGTTATTTGTAAACCACCATGGCAGACCAATGTCTAGACAAGGATTTTGGAAGGTATTAAAAGGAATTGCAAAGGAAAAAGGAATAGAAAAAGAAATTACTCCCCATACGTTGAGACATTCCTTTGCAACACATTTATTAGAAAATGGGGCAGACTTAAGAGCAGTTCAGGAAATGTTAGGACATGCTGATATTTCTACAACACAAATATATACCCATGTGACAAAGGCAAGACTTAAGGATGTATACCGAAACTTCCATCCAAGAGCCTAGTCACCAGCTTAGGGCTTCCTAAATAAAAGGGGGCTTTATTTTACTTTCAGCAAAGTTTATTTTTTAAAAAAATTGCAGCCTTCAATTTTTAGTGCTAGGTGATTTTTAAGAAGTGGCTTACATATTAACACATAATTAAAATGGTAAAATATCATAATTCGTTACAAAATAGGGAATGTCATATTATAGGAGGGATGAAGATGAAAACGTTCAAGAGAACTTTTTTAATCGTCTTAGATTCAGTAGGAATAGGTGAAGCAGCGGATGCAGAAAAATTTAATGATGTTGGAGCTGATACACTGGGACATATAGCGGAGCATATGAATGGTCTACATATGCCAAACATGGGCAAGCTCGGGCTGAGTAATATTCGTGAAATAAAAGGAATTCAAAAAGCAGATAAGCCACAAGCACATTACACAACCATGCAGGAAGCATCAAATGGTAAAGATACAATGACTGGCCACTGGGAAATCATGGGTTTACATATTGACACGCCCTTTCAAACTTTTCCTGATGGCTTTCCTCAAGATTTAATTGGTGAACTAGAGGAGAAAACGGGGAGAAGAATAATCGGAAATAAACCTGCTTCGGGTACTGAAATTATGAAAGAACTAGGACAGGAGCACATGGAAACAGGTGCTTTAATTGTTTATACTTCTGCGGATTCGGTACTCCAAATAGCAGCACATGAAGAAATCATATCGATAGATGAACAGTATCACATTTGTGAAATAGCAAGACAATTAACGAAAAACGAAAAGTATATGATTGGAAGAATTATTGCTAGACCTTTTATCGGTAAGCCTGGTTCATTTGAGCGCACTTCCAATAGACATGATTATGCATTAAAGCCTTTCGGACGTACAGTTATGAATGAGTTAAAGGATAACAATTTAGATGTCATTGCGTTAGGAAAAATATCCGACATTTACGATAATGAAGGAGTTACGGAAACAATTCGCACAAAGGACAACATGGATGGTGTAGATAAGCTAGTGGCATCCATGGATAAGGATTTTCATGGCTTGAATTTCTTAAACCTAGTTGATTTTGATGCAAAATATGGACACCGACGTGACCCTCAAGGATATGGAGAAGCTTTACAAGAATTTGATGCGAGACTTCCAGAAATTTTAAACAAAATCACCGACGATGATTTATTAATCATTACGGCAGACCATGGAAATGATCCTGTTCATCCAGGAACAGATCATACGAGAGAACTAGTTCCACTTCTCGTATTCCATAAAGGAATTGATGTTGGAAAAGAACTAACGCAAAGACAAACATTTGCCGATATTGGTGCAACAATAGCAGAAAATTATAAAGTGCCATTACCAAAATACGGAAAGAGCTTTTTGACAGACATTCAATAGAAATTTGTTCCATAATAAAATACAAGTAATTACACACATTCTTTAGGGGGAATAAACTGTGACAAATGTAAAAGATGCAGCAAGCTTTATATCGGAAAAATTAAAAGGAAAGCAACCAACAATAGGACTTGTATTAGGTTCTGGTCTTGGCGTATTAGCAGATGAGATCCAAGAAGCAACAGAAATTCCTTATCATGAAATTCCTCATTTTCCTCAATCTACAGTAGCTGGTCATAAAGGACAATTAGTTATTGGTACTTTAGCAGGAAAAGCAGTTATTGCGATGCAGGGGCGTTTTCATTTTTATGAAGGCTATACAATGGAGCAAGTAACCTTTCCTATTCGAGTGATGAAGGAAATTGGGGTAGAAAAAGTAGTTGTAACGAATGCAGCCGGTGGAATAAATGAAAGTTTTGAGCCAGGAGATTTAATGTTAATACATGATCATATAAATATGATGGGCACCAATCCTTTGATTGGACCAAATAATGAAGAATTAGGACCCCGTTTCCCTGATATGTCGGAAGCCTATTCTAAACAGCTTTTGGCACATGGTGAAAAGTGTGCGGAAAAGCTTGGCTTAAAATTACAAAAAGGTGTGTACGTAGGGAATACAGGTCCCTCTTATGAAACGGGAGCTGAAATAAGAATGCTTCGTGCGTTAGGTGGAGATGCTGTTGGAATGTCTACCGTTCCTGAGGTCATTGTCGCCAACCACGCTGGGCTAAAAGTGTTAGGAATTTCATGTATTTCTAACATGGCAGCTGGAATTTTAGATCAACCACTTTCACATGATGAAGTAATAGAAACAACGGAAAAGGTTAAACAAAACTTTTTAGATTTCGTAAAGGAAATCGTAAAAACATTACCAGAAACTAATTAACAGCTGCTGTTAAAGGGGGCTTTAAGTAATGAGAATGTACGATATTATTGCAAAAAAAAGAGACCGTCAGGCATTAACAAAAGAGGAGATTGACTTTTTTATAAACGGTTACACAAATGGTGAAATTCCAGACTATCAAGCAAGTGCATTTTGTATGGCTATATTTTTTCAAGATATGACGGAAGAAGAGCGGGCTCATTTAACGATGGCGATGGTCAATTCAGGTGATACCATTGACCTTTCTTCTATTGAAGGGGTGAAAGTCGACAAGCATTCCACTGGAGGAGTAGGGGATACAACGACTCTTATTTTAGCCCCTTTAGTTGCCTCTTTAGATGTTCCTGTAGCGAAGATGAGTGGGAGAGGCCTAGGTCATACTGGTGGTACTATCGATAAACTTGAGGCAGTTGAAGGTTTTCATGTGGAATTAGACAAAAATCAGTTTATTGATTTAGTAAATAAAAATAAAATTTCTGTTATTGGTCAGTCAGGTAATTTAACTCCTGCAGACAAAAAACTTTATAGTCTACGTGATGTAACGGCGACCGTAAACTCTATTCCATTGATTGCAAGCTCCATCATGAGCAAAAAAATAGCAGCTGGTGCAGATGCAATCGTGTTAGATGTGAAGACGGGTGCAGGTGCGTTTATGAAAGAGGAAGAAGAGGCAAAAGAACTAGCTAAGGCGATGGTATCCATTGGAAATAGAGTTGGAAGAAAGACAATGGCTGTCATTAGTGATATGAGTCAACCATTAGGAAGAGCAATTGGTAATGCACTTGAGGTGGAGGAAGCAATCGAAACTTTACAAGGAAAAGGACCGGAAGATTTAACGGAACTATGCTTAATACTTGGTAGCCAAATGGTCGTGTTAGCGAAGAAAGCAAACACACTAGAAGAGGCTAGAGAAAAATTAATAGAAAATATGCACAATGGCAAAGCATTAGATAAATTCCGTACTTTCTTAAAATCACAAGGTGGAAATGAAAAAGTAGTCGATAATCCAAAACTAATGCCACAAGCTACATATTCATTTGATTTACCTGCAAAAACAGAAGGATATGTTAGTGAAATGGTTGCAGATGAAATTGGTCACGCAGCAATGATGTTAGGTGCAGGAAGAGCAACGAAAGAATCACAAATTGATTTAGGTGTTGGTATTGTCTTAAATAAAAAAGTTGGGGATCATGTGAAGCAAGGCGAATCGCTTTTAACGATACATGCAAACAGCTCCGATGTAGAAGAAATAAAAGAAAAATTATATAAAAATATTACGCTAGTGGATAATGAAGTGGTGGCACCAACATTAATATATGGAGTAGTTACACAGTAATTCTCTTATATTTGTATAAAGCATTTTATACATTCCCATAATAGAAGTGGTAGAAAAGAAAATCCTGACAATTGTCAGGATTTTTATTTTTCATATTTTTTCTTACTTGATGAAAAAAGAAAAGTTTTTTTTATACTTATAATTTCGTGCAATGTTGGAAAAAATATGAAACAACTGGAATGGAGGGAATTACATGAAAAAAATAGCTTCAATACTTTCATTATTAATGTTATTAGTGACATCAATTGGTTTGCCTGTTCAAGCAGAAGAAACCGAACAAATTGACCTAGCAGAAAATTCAAAATCTGCAATTTTAATGGAAAAAGATACAGGTAAAATTTTATATGAAAAAAATGCTAAAGATCAACTTCCCCCTGCAAGTATGACAAAAGTAATGACGTTAATTTTAATTATGGAAGCTCTTGAGAGTGAAAAAATTACGTTAGATGAAAAAATAAGAATAAGTGAATATGCAGCTTCAATGGGAGGATCACAAATTTTCTTAGAGGCTGGAGAAGAAATGTCGATTGAAGATTTACTAAAAGGTGTTGCCGTTGCTTCCGGTAATGATGCATCTGTAGCACTCGCTGAAAGAATTGCTGGTAGTGAAAAAGCTTTTGTGAAGAAAATGAATGAAAAAGTGAAAGAATTAGGATTAAAAAATACACACTTTGCCAATACAACAGGTCTCCCAGCAGAAAATCATTACAGTACAGCACATGATATGGCTGTTATGGCAAAGGAATTGCTAAAACACGAACAAATAACGAAATATACAAGCATTTATGATGACTATTTACGCAAAGGTACAGAAGATGAATTTTGGCTCGTTAATACGAATAAATTAGTGAAATTTTATGATGGAGTCGACGGGTTGAAAACGGGTTATACGAGTGAAGCAAAATACTGTCTCACTGCTACTGCTAAAAGAGATGATATGAGAGTAATAGCTGTTGTGATGGGAGCAGATACGACGAAGAAAAGAAATGCTGATGTATCAAAGATGTTAGATTATGCATTTCAACAATACCATTCTGAACCTATGTTCGAACGCTTTGAAGTAATTGATCAATTAAAGATATTAAAAGGTAATTTAGACAAAGTTGATGTTGTCACAGGAGACAAAGTGTCCATTCTATTAAAAAATGGTGAAAAAATTGAGAGTCAAGAAGAAATACTTGAATACAACGACAATATTTCGTTGCCTTTAGAAAAAGGGCAACAGGTAGGTGTAATGAAATTGAAAGTTAATGGGAAAGTCATGTCAGAAACCGCTCTTATTGTGAATGAAGACGTGAAGACAGCTAACGTATGGACGTTGATGAAACGTGCAATGGCAAACTTTAATAAAGCAAATTAACGGTTACTTTATGATAGAAACTGCGACATAACCTTTACATCTCCGCTCATCCTTTACAAGATGAGTGGAAGTCCGGCGCCTTGTACAAGAGAGAAGACATCCCACAAATAAACAATTTTATGATGAGCATCACTGCCCGAAATTCACTTTTAGCGTAGGCAGAATACATAGACTCCTGCGGGACAGCACGTGTTTGAAGACCCCAGTGAAGCGGTATTCCGCGAGGAGGCTGAGGCCGTGCCCTAAGGTGCGCGAAGTATTCTGCCGAAGCAGTCGTATAGCACTCACTAATTACGTCGCAGTTTAAGTATTTTGTGTGAAAATAATAATACTTTTAATACAGTCTTTATAAAAATTTAAATGAGGACAAGGATTTGTTCCAGTTAGAACCTCTTTATTTGACGAATAATCACTACTTTTGTCATTAAGCAGGAATAGGGCATAAAAAAATAGAAAGACTCAAGCGAAGCACAAGAAAAAGGAGGCAAACTAGGTTGAGTCTTTCTGTACAATTTGAAAGTAAAAATGATGTACTACTTGTCAGGTTATCTGGTGAATTAGACCACCACACTTCTGAAAGTTTAAAAGCAAAATGGCAAGGTGAAATCGAAAAAGGAAATATTAAGCACGTAGTTGTCAATATGGAAACATTGAGTTTCATGGACAGTTCTGGTCTAGGAGTAATGCTAGGTAGATATAAAGAAATTAAACAATTTGGAGGAGAAATGGTTGTATGCTCTGTTTCCCCTGCTGTAAAGAGGTTATTTGATTTATCTGGCCTATTTAAAATTGTTCGTTTAGAAGAAAACGAAGAATTTGCGCTGAGAAGTTTGGGGGTGGCGTCATGAGAAATGAAATGCGCCTTGAATTTTCAGCGTTAAGTGAAAATGAGTCCTTTGCAAGAGTTACAGTTGCATCATTTATAGCACAAATCGATCCTACAATGGATGAATTAACAGAAATTAAGACGGTTGTATCAGAAGCAGTTACGAACGCCATCATACATGGCTATGAAAATAACCCAGAAGGTAAAGTGTATATTCACTGTGTGCTGTATGACAACTATGTGGAGCTAGAAATTCGTGATCAAGGTATCGGGATTGATGATTTAGAAGAAGCAAAACAGCCATTATATACATCAAAACCAGAATTAGAGCGTTCTGGAATGGGGTTTACCATCATGGAGAATTTCATGGACGAGGTTGACGTTCAATCGTCTAAAGACAGTGGTACGACTGTGCGATTGAAAAAACATTTCCAAAATAGTCAAACCTTGTGTAACTAAGGGGATATGTAAATGGATGTGGATTTGAAACATTCCAAAAAGGACAAGCAGTTGTCCGACAAAGAAGTAAAAAAACTTATATATGACAGTCAACATGGAGACCAATTATCGAGAGATCTTCTTGTGGAAAAAAACACACGCTTAGTATGGTCCGTCGTACAACGTTTTTTAAATCGTGGCTATGATGCGGACGATTTATTTCAAATTGGTTGTATTGGTCTCTTAAAGTCTATAGATAAATTTGATTTATCTTATGATGTTCGCTTTTCCACTTATGCTGTCCCGATGATAATAGGAGAAATACAACGATTTATTCGGGATGATGGGAGTATAAAGGTTAGTAGATCATTAAAAGAGACAGGTAATAAGATAAGAAAAAAACGTGATGAACTTACTAAGGAATTTGGTAGATCCCCAACGATTCAAGAGTTAGCGGATGCGTTGGAAATATCAGCCGAAGATATTATTTTTGCACAAGAAGCATCTAAGTCTCCCCACTCCATACATGAAACGGTTTATGAAAATGATGGCGACCCAATTACGCTCTTAGATCAAATGTCTGATGAAGATACAAAATGGTTTGATAAGCTTGCATTAAAGGAAGTTATACGTAATCTGGATGATCGAGAACGCTTAATTATTTATTTACGGTATTTTAAAGATCAAACACAATCAGAGGTTGCAGAACGATTGGAAATATCACAAGTACAAGTATCACGACTAGAAAAGAAAATCTTGAATAATATACGTGATCAAATGAAAACCTAATAGTTGTGAAGAAAAAGGATGTCAATTAAAAAGACATCCTTTTTTTGTTTATAAAAATTATTGAGGCGTACGAGTTATTGCAGACAAAGGAGAAATTATTTAACGCTGTCCATATCTATTTTACAAAGATAATAAGCCGTCAAAAGTCTCTTCTTATAAACGCATGAAGGAAGGGATAGTTACACATAATAAACAAAACTTCTCATAAATGGGAGGAGTGTTTTATGGGGGACCAAATATATATTAGGCTAAAAAACAAAATCAACATACCAAAAGACGAAAAAATCTTGTTAAAGGATATAGCATACCTTTCTGCAAACGAGAATTGGAAAAATCTTTTGGAGAAGAGTTTTATTTATCAAGTAAAAAAAGAAGATAAAAACATAGTGGTTTTTGATATTTTTACTGTTATTGAAAAGCTAAAAGATCAGCATCCAAATTTAGAATTTCAGCCAGTTGGACCGAATCAAACCATTGCTGTTTTATCAGAGTTTACGAAAAAACCTAACTTTTTAGTAGTTAGTTTTATCTGGCTATTATTATTTATTGGTGCGGCTATGGCGATAATGAATTTTCATTATGATGTTAGTATGCAAGAGGTGCAACAGCGGCTTCATTATATGCTGACAGGTCAAGAAAATAAGTATCCGTTTTGGTTGCAGATTCCTTACTCAATTGGCCTTGGATTAGGGATGATATTATTTTTTAATCATGTTTTTAAGAAACGAATAAATGAGGAACCAAGCCCTTTAGAAGTAGAGATGCATAATTATCAACAAAACTTGGATCAATACGTTATTATGCATGAAAACGAAGTGAGTAAAAAAGATGATCATTAATGTAGTAGAAATCATTATTGGATTTGCTTCTGGGCTTGCTGTTGGGGCTGGATTTGTCGCATTTTTAACCGTTTTGGGACTTATACCAAGGTTAGTACAGTTAAGTAAAACCAATAAGTTTGTTCAACATTTTGAAACAAGTGTAGTAGCAGGGGTATTGTTTGGTACGTTACTATCGTTTGGTGATTTCTCCTTACATGCCCCTATACTATTGGAGGTAATATGGGGCTTGTTCCATGGCATTTTTATCGGAATGCTAGCTGCTGCTTTAACAGAAGTGTTAAATGTATTTCCGATTTTAGCAAAGCGGATTAAATTGGAAGGACAAATTCTGTGGCTATTAATGGCAATTGTCTTAGGTAAAATATTTGGCTCCATGTTTCAATGGCTTGTATTTGTAAAATGATTTTAGAGGTGATTGGAATGGGAAAAAAATTTGATTCTGAAAACTATAAACAAACAGTAAAACCGTACCAACCAAAACCAAACTTATTGCTGAATTGTGTGAAAGCCTTTGTTGTTGGTGGTTTAATATGTGTTTTTGGACAAGGGTTAACGGATTTTTATATTAACGTTTTCGATTATAGTCAAAAAGATGCGGCGAATCCGACAGCAGCGACGTTAATTTTGATTGCTTCTTTACTAACTGGCTTTGGGATTTATGATAAGCTAGGTCAGTTTGCGGGAGCTGGTTCAGCTGTTCCGATAACTGGTTTTGCTAATGCAATAACAAGTGCAGCATTAGAACACAAGAGTGAAGGATATGTGCTCGGTGTAGGATCTAATATGTTTAAATTAGCTGGATCTGTCATTGTATACGGAACAGTTTCCGCTTATATAGTCGGTATATTACGTTATTTATTGACGCAATGATGTAGGGGGTAAAGTTCGTGCGTAAACTAGGGAAACAAACGTGGTTTTATGAAAATAAAGTGTACTTAAATGAAACAGCTACTGTTGCTGGGCCTAGGGAAGCACAAGGGCCTTTAGGAAATACATTTGATATAACGTATGATGATTTGCATTGCAATGAGGATAACTGGGAAAAAGCAGAAAGAAGATTGCTTGAACAGTCCATCCAAACATGTATAAAAAAAGATAATTTACAGACTGATCAAGTCGATTTAATGATTAGTGGGGATTTACTCAACCAAATCGTCACTTCTAATTATGCAGCTAAAACATTAGCCATACCTTTCTTTGGGATTTTTGGGGCATGTTCAACTTCTATGCAATCCTTAGCTCTAGCTAGTGCTTTAGTTGATGCGGGCTTTATTAACAATGCTGTTGCAGCTACAAGCAGTCATAATGCTACTGCAGAAAGACAATTTCGTTATCCGACTGAGTATGGCGGGCAAAAACCTGCATCTTCCACGACTACTATAACTGGTGCAGGTGCGGGACTTGTTTCGAAAAAAGCAAACAAACAAGTAAACATTAGGGTAGAAAGTGCCACAATCGGAAAAGTGATGGACTATCAAATGGGTGATCCTTTTGATTTAGGAACTGCGATGGCACCTGCTGCTTATGACACAATAAAAACGCATTTAGGTGATGTTGGAAGAACACCTTCTGATTATGACTTAATCTTAACAGGGGATCTATCATCTGTTGGAAGTCCCATTTTGAAAGATATGTTAAAGGAAGATGGAATTAATATTGATGAAGTGCATAATGACTGTGGATTAATGGTCTATAACAGTGATCAACAAGTATTTGCGGGCGGAAGTGGTTGTGCTTGCTCGGCGGTTGTAACATACGGTCATATTTTTTCAGAGCTCCTTAAAGGGAATTTAAATAAAGTATTAGTGGTAGCCACTGGAGCTTTAATGAGTCCAACTATGGTTCAACAAAAAGAGACGATTCCAACAATCGCGCACGGAGTTGTTTTAATGCGAGAGGAGTTGAATCAATCATGATTTACCTTTGGGCATTTATAGTTGGTGGGGGCATTTGTGTAATTGGACAACTGCTCTTAGATGTAGCGAAACTAACTCCTGCTCACGTCCTATCCTCTTTCGTCGTAGCGGGTGCTGTATTGGACGGGTTTGATTTATACGACAAATTGATTGAATTTGCTGGTGCTGGTGCTACTGTTCCGATTACTAGCTTTGGTCATTCCCTCTTACACGGGGCAATGGAACAAGCTGATGATAAAGGATTTATTGGAGTGGCAGTCGGTATTTTTCAATTAACGTCTGCAGGTATCGCATCAGCCATTCTATTTGGATTTCTCGTAGCCGTATTTTTCAAGCCAAGGGGCTAAGTTGTAAGGAAAGGCAGGTTACTCGGTCATGGAAAATTCGCAAAAGGTAAAAGTATCTGAAAAAATAAAACAAAATCAAGATTATATGAAAGAACATATAGGGATAGGCGTTTCCTTTGACCTAGGTTACCGTAAACTTACTATATTAAAAAAGGAAATCGATATCTATTATTTGACGGGTTTATGTGACACATCAGTAATCGTAGAAATAATGAAAATGTTAGTCGATATAAATGATGTGGAATCAAATCAAAGAAAACTTCCTGAAATTATAGAAAATCGTTTAGTTCACCAGCAAGTGACTAGGGTAAAAGGGATGGATGAGGTCGTTGACCAACTTTTATCCGGTCTTATTGTTATCTTTGTTGATGGGTTAGACGAAGCTTTCGTGGTAGATGTTCGGAAATACCCTGGAAGAGGTCCAAAAGAGCCCGATACTGAAAAAGTGGTAAGAGGTTCAAGAGACGGTTACACAGAGAACATTATTGAAAACACAGCGTTGACCCGAAGAAGAATTAGGGACGAAAGACTTCGCGTGGAAATTATGAAAGTAGGGGAACGCTCGAAAACTGATGTCTGTCTTATGTACTTAAAGGATGTAGCAGATGATGGGCTCGTGGACTTAATAAAAAACGAAATAGAAAACATAGAAATTGATGGAGTATCAATGGCTGAAAAAACAGTCGAGGAATTTTTAGTCAAACAAGGCTACAACCCCTATCCACAAGTTCGTTATACGGAAAGGCCCGATGTAGCTTCGGCACACCTTTTTGAAGGTCATGTCGTGTTGATGGTCGATACATCACCAAGTATGATTATTACACCAACAACTTTTTTCCATCATGTTCAGCATGCCGAAGAATATCGACAATCTCCTGCAGTTGGTACCTTTGTTCGTTGGGCAAGGTTTTTAGGAATTTTTGCCTCTCTCTTTCTACTACCATTGTGGTTAACTTTTGTCATGGATCCCTCTTTATTACCGAAAGGCCTCGAATTTATTGGTCCAAATGAAGAAGGGAACATACCTGTCGTTTTACAAATTATATTAGCTGATATAGGGATTGAATTTATGCGGATGGCAGCGATTCATACACCGACACCATTATCGACTGCCATGGGCTTAATTGCCGCTGTATTAATTGGAGAAATTGCTATACAAGTTGGTCTATTCATGCCTGAAGTTATTTTATATGTAGCACTTAGTGCAATCGGCTCCTTTGCAACCCCAAGTTATGAATTAAGTGTTGCTAATAAGATGTCAAAAGTTTTTCTGGTCATTGTAGTAGCAATTTTTGGAGCAAAAGGGTTAGTGGCAGGCCTAACTGTATGGTTACTTCTCCTTGCTAGCATGAAATCCTTAAATACGCCATATTTATGGCCCTTTATTCCGTTTGATTTAAAGGGCATGATACAAATATTATTTAGAGTTTCTGTGCCATTAACGAAACGACGTCTAAGCGTTACCCATCCTAAAAATAACTATCGCCAACCACCTAGCTAAACGTTGATTGATGGGTTAGTATATGATAAAGTTATTTATTATCTTAACGATTAAAGGTAATGAGGCAGTAACGACTGTCTCATTTCTTTTTTGTACGCTAGTAAATAAAATGTTTTCTAACATAGAAGAGTAAGGGATGGGGTTAAAATGACAGAGAGGATAACAAAAGTAGCAGAAAATTTAAATGTTGGTGGAATCGATACGGTGAAATTAGCAAAAAAGCACGGAACACCACTATTCATATATGACATCAATAAAGTCAGAGAAAACGCCCAAGCTTTTGTTCATACTTTCCAACGATTAGGTGTTAACTCGCAAGTGGCGTATGCAAGTAAAGCTTTTTCTTCCATTGCCATTCTTCAAGTAGTAAAAGAAGAAGGTTTAAGCTTGGATGTCGTCTCGCAAGGTGAACTTCACACTGCACTACAAGCAGGCTTTCCGACAGATCGTATTCATATGCATGGTAATAATAAGAGCATAGAAGAGCTTGAAATGGCCATTGAAAACAAAATCGGCTGTATTGTAGTTGATAATTTTTATGAAATTGAACTTTTAGAACATCTTCTAGAAAAATACAATCATAAAATGTCTGTGCTAATAAGAGTAACACCTGGGATTGAAGCCCATACACATGATTATATTCTTACTGGACAAGAAGATTCTAAGTTTGGTTTTGATCTATCAAATGGTCAAGCGGAGCAAGCTTTAATGAGATTAATGACTAATGAGTATTTTCATGTAGAAGGAATTCATTGTCATATAGGCTCACAAATTTTTGAAACAACTGGTTTTGTGATGGCAGTCAAAAAACTGTTTGATGCAATCGGTAAATGGAATAAAAACCACGGATTTATTCCTGAAGTGTTAAATTTAGGTGGAGGCTTCGGGATAAAATATACAGATGAGGATGAGCCTAGACCTTTAGGTCATTATGTAGAAGCATTAGTTGAAGAAGTAAAGGAACAGGCCAATCAATTGCAAATCCCAATTCCAGAAATCTGGATTGAACCAGGACGAGCGATTGTAGGGGATGCTGGGACTACTTTATATAATATAGGTTCCATCAAAGAAATCCCTGGAGTAAGAAAATACGTTTCAGTGGATGGTGGAATGACCGATAATATTCGTCCAGCACTATACAATGCAAAATATGCTGCAGTAGTGGCGAATAAAGTGAATGAACCACTTGAAGAAACTGTATCTATCGCTGGGAAATGCTGTGAATCAGGAGATATGTTGATTTGGGATTTACAAGTTCCTAAGGTTGAGTCAGGCGACATTCTAGCAGTCTTTTCAACTGGTGCATACGGATATGCGATGGCAAATCATTACAATCGTTTCCCGAAAGCTGCTGTTGTATTTGTAGAAGATGGACAAGATCAACTCGTAGTGAAACGAGAGCAGTATAATGAGTTAACTAGATTAGATTTACCATATGAAAGAGGATAAGAATCGAGGACTAGGGTATGCTATCCCTAGTCCCTTTTTCGTTAATGTACAATCTAGTATCAGAAAAAGAGCACAAAATTATGATCTTTTAGAGGGTTTACAGAAGTAATTAAAGGCTTGATTGGTTTCATTGAAGGTTCGTTTATGAGAATTGCAGGTTCAACGGTAAAAGTGAAGGTTCGGGATGGAAAAATGCAGGCTCACACTAATAATTAGCAAATTAATTGAATGTTTGCACTGTATTACTTTTTGATTTCTTTTGCAAAAAAAGATATGATAAAACTGATTTACATATAAAGGAGTGTTTCTGAATGAGCAAAAAAGGATATATCATAATGGAATCAGGAGATAAAATTGAATTTGATTTATTTCCTAATGAAGCACCGGGTACAGTTAGTAATTTTGAAAAATTAGCAAACGAAGGTTTTTATGACGGCCTTAACTTCCATCGTGTCATTCCAGGCTTTGTAAGCCAAGGTGGATGTCCAACTGGAACAGGTACTGGTTCAGCTGGCTATACGATTAAATGTGAAACAGAAGGAAATCCACATCGCCACAAAGAGGGAGCACTCTCTATGGCTCACGCTGGGAAAGATACTGGTTCTTGTCAATTTTTCATTGTTCATGAGCCACAACCACATCTTGATGGTGTGCACACAGTATTTGGACAAGTTACTTCTGGAATTGAAGCGGCTAAAAAGATGTCCAATGGCGATGTAATGAAAGAATTAAAAGTTTTTGATGCAGAATAATTTTTGAAAAAAGAGAGTTTAACGACTCTCTTTTTAATTTATAAATCCTTACTCCTTAATGACCAATGGTTTATACACATAGAAGATTTTTGTGATAAAGTAAAGACAGGAATAAGATTTAAGGGAGATTATATGGAGATATTCGTTGTATTTCTTTTTTTGTTTGCTCCTATTTCCATTATTCTTCATGAAATAGGACATGCAGTTTCAGCTTGGTTTTTAAGGGCAGATCATATTAATTTTTCAATAGGTTTAGGGAAAAGGATCTATGTAAAAAGAAGTAGAAAAGTACAATTAATTGTACACGGGCTTTATTTTCTAGGAGGCCAAGTATCTAGTGAAAGAAAAGTAACTTTTAACCCATGGGAAAAGGTTTTTATTTCATTAGGCGGCCCGATAGTTAGTGGGGTTGTTTCCGTAGTTCTTTTTTTCTCGGGTTTCGTTCATACTAAGTTAATAATGTTGTTTTTTTTATTTAATGTGTGGCTATTTATCATCAACTTAATTCCATTTCGAGTAGGCCATAGGAAATCTGATGGATATGTTTGTTTAGAAGAAATTATTCAAATGATTCGCCTGCGCAAGTAAAGATAATAAGTACATAACCGCTTTAAATATTTGCATTCTCTTTTAAACTATTTATAATAAGATAGGGTAAATTGTTGGAACTGGTATAGGGGGCAGTGTTGTGAGAAAGAAAAACATTATTTTATTTATTGTTCTTTTCGTATTAAGTCTTATTTGGGGTTTTATTTATTGGGCGTATATTGCCTAAAATGCTTGAATAACACAAAATGGGCAAAAGAAATGCAATATCTCATAAAATAAATGAAATAGGAAGTAATTTTTAGGCTATAATGGTAACAATGACGATTAAAATTTTTTTCATAGTAGAGTCCCTTAAGGGTTTCTGGTATGAAATAGTTATTATAATGAGGGATTGAAATGTTAGTACGATATAAAAAAAGTTTAGAAAAAATAGCTATGGGTTTGCTATCTTTTATGCCTGATGAAAAAGATGTTAAACGTTTACAGCAAACCATTAAAGAATATGAGGAAAATCCTAATTGGCATTTGTTCTTATGGAAAGAAGAAGACATTCTGGGGTCCATAGGAGTGAGAATGGAAGATGAAAAAAAAGCGGTTATTCAACACGTTTCAGTAAATCCTTCTCACCGAAATCAAGGATTAGGACGTAAAATGATTCAAGGTGTTAAAGATTTATATGGCAATGAGTATGTGATTTGCGCAAATGAAAAGACAGAGTCTTTTGTTCAAAAATGCGAAAGCTAATCACAGCATAAGTAGAGGTTGAATCATTTAATGATTCAACCTCTTTTTATTATTACCGTTCCCGTAGTTTATGTTTGTGAATAAGAAATTCATCGTTAAGGTTGCTTTTGGATTCGAATTGGCATCCCCATTTTTTACACTTTTCTTGAACGAGCGCTTTTAGTTTGGCATCGTTTATTGGTAAGTTAATACTTTCATAAGGTTTATGCTGAATTATTTTTTCTTGTATTTCGTCGAGTAATTCAAATAATGACTGTCTTTGTAGTCCGAAATTTGCTTCTATAAGGTCACGATGTTTATGAAACTTATCTTGACTTTTCTTTATTAAACGTATGCCACCTAAGTAGTTCCCACGCCGGTGATGGTATAATGCTACGGCTAATTGAATAAAGGCCACCCAAATAGAATCCCTTTCTAATGGTATTTCCTTTTTCCAATGCTCTTCTAAAATTTCATGACATTCAAAATAATCTCTAGTTCCTAATAAATGAGCTAAATAATCTATGTATGCAGAATCATACATTCGTTAAACTCCTTATTTTATTAATTTAATCTTTAGTGTAACATATAAGTATATTATTATAATGAATGAAAATACGTAAAATGGAAATGGTTAAGGGAATTTTTGCATATAAAAGGACGCCAAGCATAATGCTTAGCGCCCGGTGAGCAATTTAGTATGCACCATATCCCCAAGTTGCTCCAACAATAATTAGCAAAATAAACAATACAACGATTAGCGCGAAACCTCCGCCATAACCGTAAGCTGCACCCATGTAAAAGACCTCCTTCTTAAAAGTTGAGATATCTTTTTTCCTTTTAACTTCTTACGATAATATACTATGAAGTTATGTAATCGTTGTATAGGCGTATATAAGAGATTCATGAAATTTATTAGTTTAAGAGAGGAATTAAGTCATGGGAGAAGCTTATAGAGTGAAAGTTGAAGCTTTTGAAGGCCCTTTAGATCTGTTACTACATTTAATAAACCGATACGAAATTGACATTTATGATATTCCTATGTCTCAAATAACAGAGCAGTATATGGCCTATATTCAAACAATGCAACAACTGGAGTTGGATATCGCTAGTGAATATTTAGTAATGGCTGCAACATTATTGGCAATCAAAAGTCATATGCTACTTCCAAGTCCTGAGCTTGATGTGGAAGATGATGAGTATGAAGAGGACCCGAGAGAAGAATTAATGAGACGATTAATTGAGTATCGTAAATTTAAAGAAGCTGCTCAAGGGTTAAAAGAAAGAGAATTAGATACAAATCAAATTTATACGAGACCTAGATCGAACCTAGAACAATTTGAAAACAGTAGGTCTCCTTTTCAAAATAACGGGGAAGTAACGATATTCGATATGTTAGGGGCACTTCAAAAGCTCTTCCAAAGAAAAAAATGGGAGCAACCCTTGGAGACAAGAATTCATCGACAAGAAATTCCAATACAGGAAAGAATGGATCAAATAATGGACCAAATAGCCAAGTCGAAAAATCGGGTTGTGCTGTTTCAGGAATTGTTTCCATATCCTGTTCGCTCACATATCGTTGTTACGTTCATTGCCATTTTGGAACTAATGAAAAGCAAAAAAGTTACCTGTGACCAGAAAGAAAATTTCTCTGATATCGTCATATATCAAATGGAGGATTAATATGGAATTAAAGAAGTATAAAGCTGTTACAGAAGGATTGCTATTTGCATCAGGAGAAGAAGGGTTAAGTAATAAACAGCTAAGCAAAATATTAGAAATAGATATTTCAACGGTTGCTATGATCATTGATGAATTAAAATATGATTATGAACATGAGCAACGGGGTATAACCATTATGCAGTCTGCTGATTATTTTCACTTAACAACAAAACCAGAACACGCAGAATATTATGAGCGTTTAGTTCAATCTCCTGCTTCTAGCCGTCTTTCACAGGCAGCACTAGAAACGTTAGCTATAATAGCTTATAAACAACCAATTACCCGAACGGAGATAGAGGATATTAGAGGGGTTAATAGCGATGGTCCAGTGCAAACGTTGTTGTCAAGATCGTTAATTCAGGAAGCTGGTAGGAAAGATTCAAGTGGAAGGCCGGTTCTCTTTACGACAAGCACACAATTTTTAACGTTTTTCGGGTTAACTACCATTGATGAACTACCACCTTTACCAGAAGATTTCATCGACGACCAACTGGAAAAAGAAGCAGATTTGTTTTTTGAAAAAAAGTAAAAATTGATTGAAAAAAAGCTTATACATACTGACCTTAGTAAAAAAACAATTCATGTGGTCATTATGATAATATAAAAGCAAATTACGAATGATAGGAGGAGGGGGCTTGGAAGTAAAAGCTTTCGTAGGGTATCAATTGGAAAAATCAGTTCCGACGTCACCAGAAGATTCTTTTGTTAGGTCAGAGGTTGCCTATTTTGATGAAGGTAAAGAAAAAGAATTTCATTTAGTATACTTAGATTACTTTCACACAAAAATAGAAACATTTTCACCCTATATAGAAGATCCTATTTTTAACATAGGTGAGAAAGGGGTTTTCTTCAAAGATATCGCTTCACTAGCTGCCCTTGTGAGTAATCCTGAATTAAAACAACAAAAAAGAGTATATGTACACGATCTTGAAGATTTCGAAGCTTTATTTGAACAAACAGATTGGGAAAAAGTACAAAAATTAACGATGACAATATCACAAAAAACACCTAAATTAAAAAGTGAAAGCTAAAGGAATAAATCACCACTTTGATTTATTTTTACTGAGGAGGACAAAATCGTGAGTAATACAGTAGTTGAGCTTCAAATGCAAGATGTAAAACAGTTCCTTAGTAATACAGTTAATGAACTAAGTGATTACTTAAACAGTCATTCGCTTGACATTCTCTTGGATGAGAACGGTAGTAAGAAGGAAGATTATTATGAAAAACTGTTAAAATCTTTAAGACGTTTAGAGGTATTTTGCTCTGATGCACTTGATGCCGTTAGTATTATTGTGAAGTCAGAACCATTTCGTAAATCAGCTGCAGAACAAACATTGTATCGAATTTACCACAAATGTATTTTGGAATTCTTTTCACCAAAAGATGACATATGGTATGAGGATAGCCGTGCAGCATACACAGGGAAGAATTCAATCTGCTTTCATGAGACGCCTCCTGAATCTTTTCAACGTTTGCTAACGAGCTTAGAAAAAGAATTTCAACAAGTCCGGGAAGAGCTAGACTATTACGAAACAGATTATCAAACAAAAATGGTTATGCAAAATAATGAAGCATCCTCTTCTAAATAAAGAAGAGGGTGCTTTTTTTCACATTTATATTTGCCTAGGCATAATATGAGCCGAGGTGATAAGAATGAATGTACACACGGAACAATATCTTCATGCGCTGATAAACTGGGCAGATGAAGTTCAACAAAAACTATCTCATTCCCATAGAGAATTTCAGCTTCCTTATTGGCGGGAAATAGACAATTGGAAAAATGATATTCAAGCGAAGATAGATGACAAACAAGAGCTGACTCAAGAAGAAATGTATCGCGTCAAAGAAGATGGAGAGCAAATTCTACAAACTATTCTTGCAAATCGAAAAGGTAAAAATACAAAGAGAATAGGTGTGGGAGAACATCAATTACCACCCCTCCCATATGCTTATGATGCATTAGAACCATACATTTCTAAAGAAATTATGCGGCTGCATCATGATAAACATCACAAAAGCTATGTAGAAGGACTAAATAATGCTGAAAAAATGATTCAAAAGTGGACTGCATCTCAAAACAAACAAATGTTAAGACATTGGATGAGAGAACAGTCATTTAATGGAAGTGGGCACTTTCTTCACACGATTTTTTGGAACAATATGTCTCCGAATGGTGGTGGAACTCCAAAAGGGCAATTAATGAGTAAAATTAAAGAGGATTTCTCCAGTTTTGACGCCTTTAAAAAGCTATTTACCAATGCTGCTCAGTCTGTTCAAGGAACTGGTTGGGCAATGTTAGTTTGGGAGTTACAATCAGGTAGACTGGCTGTACAGACAGTTGAAAAACATAATATGTATGCCTTATGGGATGTCATTCCTTTGCTCGTTTTAGATGTTTGGGAGCACGCATATTATTTGCAGTATGAAACAGATCGAAATAAATATGTGGAAAACTGGTGGAATGTTGTAAATTGGGATAACGTAAATGATAGATTCAACAGAGCACAAACATTAACTTGGTTATAGATAAAATAGTGGGTGGACTAACAAATATAACTGTTAGTCCTTTTTGTATGTATAAAAATTTCATAACAGCGACAGTTTTAGGAACTCTTTTATCATAAGCCCGTCCTCCATGCATAAAATTAGTACAAACATCAGGAAATAGGAAATGGAGGATTCTTTGTGAAAACGGTCAAGACAATTCTCATTATGACTTGTGTTCTAGCTCTACTATTAACGATGTACCCTTTACACGCTTCTGCTGCTCCAGGCGTATCTGCAAACAATGCAGTCCTTATGGAATATGAGTCTGGACGAGTTTTATACGATAAAGGTGGACATGAACAGAGAAGCATCGCTAGTATTACAAAAATTATGACAGCTATTGTAGCCATTGAATCTGGAAAATTAGAAGAAGAAGTAACTGTTAGTGATAGAGCTTCACGAACAGAAGGCTCGTCTATTTATTTAAAACCAGGGGATAAAATGAAGCTAAAGGACCTTGTCTATGGACTCATGCTTCGTTCTGGAAATGATTCAGCAGTGGCTATTGCTGAACATGTTGGAGGAAGTGTGGAAGGTTTTACCCATCTTATGAACGAAAAAGCAACTTGGATTGGAATGGAAAAATCTAGCTTCTCTAATCCACATGGGTTAGAAGGAGAAGGGCATTATTCTACAGCGTATGATATGGCATTATTAACGAGATATGCAATGAATAATAAAACGTTTGTAAAAATCTTCGGAACCGAAAAATACAAGGCAGAAACAGTGCAGTATCCTTGGAGAAATAAAAATAAACTTTTAACCCGTTATTATAAATATTGTACTGGTGGGAAAACAGGGTTTACTCGTAAAGCAGGAAGAACACTTGTGACAACTGCTGAAAAAGACGGCATGAAATTAATTGCTGTTACATTAAACGCATCTGATGATTGGAATGATCATTCAAACTTGTTTAACTGGGGATTCAATTCCTATGATTTAGAACGGATTAAGAAAGAAGGTGAAATCCAAATTCCACTACCTGACGGAAAGACCATTTCAGGAGAAATTTTGAACGAAGTCATTCTCCCTCTATCTAAATCAGAATTAAAAAAAGTAGAAAATAAAA
The DNA here is from genome assembly GCF_014207435.1 of Salirhabdus euzebyi. Classification (GTDB taxonomy): domain Bacteria; phylum Bacillota; class Bacilli; order Bacillales; family Alkalibacillaceae; genus Salirhabdus; species Salirhabdus euzebyi. The sequence continues at coordinate 10,818 of NZ_JACHGH010000018.1, read as the reverse complement.
TCTACATAAAAGAGGATCTACAACTTATCAAAGACAGTATTATTGGGAAACAAGTGTATCAAGTAGATGGTCAAGTTTTAGCAGAAAGAAATATTTATCATGAGCCAGCACCACCGAAGAAAGAAAGCTTTATGGATAAGGTCAAACAGATCTTTCATCATATAAGTGGGGTTATATAATGGTTAATCTAATATGGGTATTTCTTGCAGCGACAGGAATTATATACGCCATGTTTAATGGGACAATGCAAGATGTGAATGAGGCAATCTTCAATAGTGCAGATGATGCTGTTATGTTAGCCATTGGATTAATTAGTGTTCTCGTTTTTTGGATTGGGATGATGAAAATTGCTGAAGAAGCAGGCTTGTTAAGGGGATTGTCAAAGCTATTTAGACCACTTTTTAAACGAATTTTTCCCGAAGTACCTCCTGACCATCCAGCTATGGGCTATATATTATCTAACTTTTCAGCTAATTTATTCGGTCTAGGAAACGCAGCTACTCCGATGGGGATTAAAGCGATGAACGAGATGAAAAAATTAAATAATAACTCCACGGAAGCTTCACGATCCATGATTACATTTTTAGCTTTAAATACATCAAGCGTAACGTTAATACCTACAACCGTTATCGCCATTCGCATGCAATACGATTCCGTTACCCCGACTGCGATTGTAGGAACTACTATCATTGCAACACTGATATCGACTATCGGAGCATTATGTATTGATCGCCTCTTCTATTATCGTAGAATATGGAGGAATGAAAAATGAGTATCATAACGACTATTAGTACATGGATCATTCCTCTAATTATTTTGCTCGTACTTTTAGCGGGAACCATTAAGAAAGTTCCAACATATGAAACATTTGTGGAAGGGGGAAAGGAAGGCGTACAAATGGCAATATCCCTCCTTCCTTTTTTGTTAGGTATGATGGTTTCCATCGCCATTTTTCGCTCATCTGGAGCAATGGAGGGATTTGTTGAATTTTTAGCTCCAGTTTTGCAAACACTGGGAGTACCGGCTGATATTGTTCCTTTAGCAGTCGTTAGACCAGTATCTGGTACAGCAGCATTAGCGGTAACGACTGATTTAATAAAAGAATTCGGGCCAGATAGTTTTATTGGGAACTTGGCTTCCACAATGCAAGGCAGTACGGATACGACATTATATATTTTAACCGTCTATTTTGGTGCTGTTGGAATAAGAAAAATGGGAGATGCACTAAAAGTTGGACTGTTAGCTGATCTTATTGGTATAATAGCGTCGATTATAGTTTGTACTTACGTATTTGGTTCTTAAAAAGCGTTAACTTTGGTTAACGCTTTTTACCATATAGAACGACCTTTTTTAAAGTGATACAATTTGTAAACATTACAAATAGTCTCACTTTATCATTAACTAAATCTTGTTGGCAGGTGAAATAATAATGGAACAAAATGTTGAACGATTACAAAAGGCTATAGCAAAAAGTGGTTATACTTCAAGACGTAAAGCAGAAGAATTAATAGTAGAAGGTAAGGTAACAGTTAACGGAAAAGTCGTCAAGGAATTAGGAACAAAAGTGAAACCTGATGACAAAATCGAAGTAAATGGTGTTCCGCTAGAAAACGAGGAACCAATTTACATTTTGTTGTACAAGCCTAGAGGCGTAATCTCAAGTGTACAGGATGAGCGAAACAGAAAAGTGGTAACAGATTTACTACCGGAAGTGAAAGAACGCATTTTTCCTATTGGGCGTTTAGATTATGACACTTCAGGTCTATTACTACTAACGAATGACGGAGAGTTCGCCCAAATGCTTATGCATCCTAAGCATCAAATAGATAAAGTGTACGTTGTAAAAGTAAAGGGCATTCCAACTCCTGAAGAATTAAAGTTACTACGTAAAGGAATTAAAGAAAACGGAGAAGTGTTGAAATCCGTACGTCAGCGTATTTTATCTACTGATCGAAAGAAAAACAAAGCTATTATTGAAATAACATTGCATGAAGGGAAAAACCGTCAAATTAGAAGAATGATGGAATCACTTGGATATCCAGTTGAAAAATTAAAAAGAGAAAGATATGGTTTTTTACATTTGCATGGGTTGAATGCTGGGGAACACAGAATTCTTTCTCCACATGAAGTAAAACAATTAAAATTACTTGCTCAAAAAATTGTTGAATAATTTTCAAATTTAAACGCAAAGCCAAGTGGTATAATGAACGAGGGAGTGGTATGAATGGCAAATAAGAAACAAAAACGATTAATTTTTAGAACAATCGTTTTACTTATATTACTTGGTGCAGTTGTTTTTGCCCTTGTTACCAATTTAAATAACGATAACGAGGTATTAGAAGAAGGGCAACTAGCAAAAAACTTTGAATTAGCACAAATAGGTGCAAATAATACTTTTAATTTGCATGATGATTTCAAAGGAAAAGGTGTTATGCTTAACTTCTGGGCTACTTATTGTGAACCATGTAAAGACGAAATGCCTTATATGGAACAACTATATCCAAAATTTAAAGAAAAAGGAGTCGAAATATTAGCTGTAAGCTTAGACTCCACTACATTAGTAATTGAAAATTTTATGAAAAAAAATAATTTAACATTTCCTATCGTTCATGATAAAAGAGGAGAAGTTATGGATGCCTACAACATTGTTCCTATTCCAACTACTTACTTTATTCATCCTGATGGAACAATTGCGAGAATTGTGGAGGGGCCTTTAACACTGTCTAACCTGGAAAGTTACTTAAACGAAATCGTTCCGGATAGTTAAAATATATAGAAATGAGTGTTTTTGCATGCAACGTATTAAGTGTGAATGCGGACATGTTAATCCAGAGGGTACGGTTCTCTGTGAAGCATGTGGTAAGCCAATCGAACAAAATCAGCATATTGATGGCAATGAAAATAAAAAACTATTAAACATGAGATATGAAGGTAGTGCAAGACGTTCCAAAACATATAATAAATCAATAGTAGATAAAATTTGGAATTTCTTCTCATCAGTTAAAGTTGGTGTTTGGTTAATTATTTTAACATTAATTGCATCTGCTGTTGGTACGATATTTCCACAAGAAATGTACATACCACCTGGTGTGAATCCTGCGGAACATTATAAAGATTCCTACGGTCTATTTGGTCAAATATACTACCAATTAGGCTTTCATAATTTATTTAGTTCCTGGTGGTACATGATTTTAGTTGCTTCAATCGGTGTATCACTAGTTATTTGTAGTATTGATAGGGTTGTACCATTGTATCGTGCATTGAAAAAACAAAGAGCAAAACGTCACGATGTGTTTATCCAAAGACAGCGCCTGTTTGGAGAAACGAAAAATGCTACAAGTGAAGATATACAAAAATTAGTAGAGCAACTGAAGAAAAAAAACTATAAAGTTACAGAAGATAATGGTCACTATCTTGCTGAAAAAGGTAGATTTTCAAGATGGGGTCCTTATGTAAACCATATCGGACTTATAATTATTTTATTAGCTGCTATGTTACGTTCGTTACCTTTTATGTATGTAGAGGATTATGTTTGGGTTCGGGAGGGCGAAACTAAGGTCATTCCGCAAACCGAACAACAATACTATATAAAAAATGAAGACTTTATATTTGAAGTATATGACGAAAATGATGAAAGATTCGCGGAAGCTATTAAAAGAAATGGAGAAATGGTTCCAAGTAACTTTCAAACAAATGCGGTTATTTACAAAGTAGATGGAGATACAATTCCAGGACAAGACCCTGAACTTACAGAAGTTAAGTCTGGAGAAATTATAGTCAATAAACCTTTGAAAATAGAAGATATTGATATTAGTTTATATCAAGCAAGTTATCAATTGAATGAATTTCAATCGATGTCCTTTAAATTACATGTAAAGGACGATGCAGAAGAGAATGCAATTGGAGAGTTTACATTTGATATGCAAAACCCTCAGTCAGAGTATGACTTGGGGAACGGATACAAGGCAGTAGTGGACGAATACTATCCAGAATTTTACATGGAAAACGGAATCCCAGCGTCTAAATCTAAATATCCTAGGGATCCTGCCTTCATTTTCTTCGTGTATGGCCCTGATATAGAAAAGTATGAAGTGAACTTCCTTGCCATTGGAGCTAATTTAAACCCATCAGAGGACAACAAATATAAACTTAGTCTAACCGGTTTGGATATGAGAGATGTAACGGGGTTAACAGTCAAAAGAGATCACACACTTCCTTATTTTGCAGTAGGTGCCATTATCTTTATGATTGGAGTAGTACAAGGAATGTACTGGTACCATCGTAGAATTTGGATACATCCTACTAAGGATGGTGTCTGGATAGCTGCACATACCAACAAAAACTGGTTTGGTATTAAAAAAGATCTAGAAAAAATGCTAGAAGAAAATAATATAGAAATGCCGAAAGATCAACAACAATTAGAGTAATAAGGTTCCTAGGCTAAGGAGGATTATAGATGAATGATTTTTATACAATAAGTAGTAACTTTTTATATGCTTCGTTTATGATTTATTTAATTGCAACTATCTTTTTTGCTGCAACAATTCGAGACAAAAGAAAAGAGCATAAAGAGTCAAAAGCAGGAGCAATTGGGATATCCTTGACCATTATCGGATTTATATCCCAAATTGGTTATTTTGTTTTTCGATGGATAGCTAGCGGACATGCTCCTGTAAGTAATCTATTTGAATACACGACGTTCTTTGGAATGATGCTTGTATTTGCTTTTATCATTATTTACTTTATTTACAGAATTACTATTTTAGGCGTATTCACGCTGCCAGTTGCTTTACTCATTATCGGTTATGCAAGTATGTTCCCAAGAGAGCTGTCTCCTTTGGTTCCATCTTTAAAATCGCACTGGTTATATATACATGTAACAACCGTTTCGTTAGGAGAGGCTATCTTAGCAGTTAGTTTCGTAGCGGGTTTAATCTACTTAATTCGTCAAATTGATCAATCTGTGAAAAGTAAAAAAACATTTTGGTTAGAGTTTGTTATGTATTCTTTATTATGTGTTATCGCGTTTATTATTCTTACGAGTACATTTAGAGCAATGGACTACCAAGTTGTATTTGAAAAAACAGAAGCAGGGCAAACATACACAACAGAATATCACTTGCCTCCAATTACGTCACCAAATGATATGATCATGACAACACCGGATAGAATGAACCCATTGTTTGAAACACCTGGTTGGATGCAAGGTGTAGATGCTGGAAGAAAATTCAACACTCTACTTTGGTCATTACTAGGTGGACTTGCATTATATGGACTAGCAAGATTAATCTTACGAAAACGAATCGGGGCAGCTATTCAGCCATTATTAGAAAAGGTAAATCCTGATGTAGTAGACGAGGTTACTTACCGGGCTGTAGCTATCGGTTTCCCAGTCTTTACACTAGGAGGATTAATTTTTGCAGCTATATGGGCACAAGAAGCCTGGGATCGCTTTTGGGGATGGGATCCGAAAGAAGTTTGGGCACTTATTACCTTTTTGTTTTATGCAGGCTTTTTACATTTGCGTTTATCGAGAGGTTGGCATGGCGAGAAATCGGCTTGGCTTGCGGTAATAGGTTTTGCGATTATAATGTTCAACTTAATTGTAGTAAATCTTGTACTAGTTGGGCTACATTCTTATGCTTAAAACAATCACATTTTGTAGGTTAGGGTTAATAGTATAAAGGGGGTTTCTCTATGGAAAAGGAAGCAAGAATATTAGTTGTAGATGATGAAGAAAGAATTCGTAGACTCTTAAAAATGTATTTAGTACGCGAGAATTTTGACATTGATGAAGCGGAAGATGGTATTACTGCCTTACAAAAGGCGTTAGATGAGGATTATGATCTAATATTGCTTGATTTGATGATGCCAGGAATGGATGGAGAAGAGGTTTGTACGAAGCTTCGTGAACAAAAAGCTACCCCGGTAATTATGCTTACTGCTAAAGGGGAAGAATCAAATCGAGTACAAGGATTTGAAGTAGGTGCGGATGACTATATTGTTAAACCTTTTAGCCCTAGAGAAGTTGTATTACGTATTAAGGCATTGTTAAGACGTTCATCTTCAACTAAATTTTTACAAACATCGACGAAAGCTAGTGACGTTCTAGTGTTTCCTCACTTATCAATCGATAAGGAAGCGCATCGCGTATTGGCCGATGATAAAGTCGTAAGCTTAACACCGAAGGAATATGAACTGTTACATTTCCTAGCCAAATCACCAGATAAAGTATTTGCACGTGAAGAGTTATTAAAAGAGGTGTGGAACTATGAGTTCTTTGGTGATTTAAGAACAGTAGATACTCACGTGAAAAGATTACGTGAAAAGCTAACAAAAGTATCAAAGGATGCTGCCAAAATGATCGTTACGGTTTGGGGTGTGGGATACAAGTTTGAGGTTGGGAAAGAGTAATGTTTTGGAGAAGTGTTGTAGTAAAACTATGGTTTACTATCTTGCTCTTTTTCACCTTTGTTTTACTTACTCTTACAATATTATTATTGCAATTCTTTGAGAATTTTCATGAACAAGAGGCAGAGGCAGATTTAATGCAAACTGCTAGTAAAGTAAAATATCTCGTAGAAGAATATGAAGAACGGCACCTGTTAACCCATACAATCGAACAAGTAATGGATCCTTCAAGTCGAGTCGTCATTGTATTTGATGAGGAAGATTATTGGATCTCTAAAAGTGAGGATACCGAGCTTGCAAAAATAGAACTGGAATGGTTTTATTCCGATGTTGACTTATCTGGTGTATTGAAGCATGAAGGAACGATTAAGAAAAAGACAGAACTGCCTAATACAAACAACGATATACTAATTGTGGGACAACCACTTGCAGATCAGCTAGGTGCTGTGTTTGTCTACCAATCTTTAGATATTGTAAAAGAAACAACTTCTGAAACGACAAAATTAATTATTTTAGCTGCAGGTATTGCTATTGTATTAACAACCTTTTTTGCGTTCTTTTTATCTACTAGGATCACTTCACCTTTGATTAAAATGAGGAAAGCGGCACTAGAATTAGCAAAAGGAGAGTTTCATACAAAGGTACCAATACTGACCCATGATGAAATTGGAGAATTAGCAATTGCGTTTAATCGAATGGGAAGGCAATTAAAGTTCCATATTCATGCATTAAACCAAGAGAAGGAACAGCTTACTAGTATTTTGCTTTCCATGGCGGATGGAGTTATTACTTTAAATAGGAATGGTGAAATACTCGTTACGAATCCTCCTGCTGAGCGTTTTTTACAATTTCTACACTTTGAAGTAACCGATGAAAAGCTAGTTCTACCAGAAGAATTAAAAGAAACGTTAAAACAAGCTATTACAGAAGAACAAGAAGTAATGAAGGAATTAAGTCATCAAGGTAGAAACTATGTGGTGATTATGTCTCCGCTATATGATCAATCATACGTTAGGGGAGCAGTTGCGGTCATCCGGGACATGACGGAAGAAAGACAAATGGACAAGCTTAGAAAAGATTTTATTGCAAACGTATCACATGAGTTGCGTACCCCAATTTCCATGTTACAAGGATACAGCGAAGCAATTGTTGATGATATAGCAGAAACCAAAGAAGAAAAAAATGAGCTTGCAAGTATTATTTATGATGAATCCCTACGCATGGGGAGACTAGTTAATGAACTACTTGATCTAGCGAGAATGGAAGCAGGGCATATTCAACTTCATGTTATGGATGTTGAGTTAGAGCCTTATTTGAAAAAAATTGTAAAGAAATTTTATGGTGTTGCCAATGAAAGAGGTATCACGTTAAAATATGACTTTCATTTTGAAGAGGACATTGCAAGCTTTGACCCAGACCGCATAGAACAAGTGTTAACGAATTTAATTGATAATGCGATTCGACATACTTCAGAAGGCGGTACAGTCACCTTATTAGTGGAAGAGACAAATGATATGATTAACTTCCATGTAAAGGATTCTGGGTCAGGAATTGAAGAGGACGATTTGCCATTTGTGTTTGAACGTTTTTATAAAGCCGACAAATCAAGAGCAAAAAGAACTGGTGGCTCAGGAACAGGGTTAGGTTTGGCTATAGCTAAAAATATTGTTCATGCCCATAAAGGTACAATTGAAGTGCATAGTAAGAAAAATGAAGGGACAACCTTTGTGTTTCATTTGCCAAAAAGTATCAAAATATAGAGTAATATAGAGTATTGTGGAGTTTTTTATTGTTTCATATGAAAAATTAAATATTTTAGTATAAAACCTTTGTCATCTTAAAAATGACAAAGGTTTTTTTCATTAAATGTATGATAGAATATGGTTTAGAAAATCAATTCGTATATTGTAACCTTTTTAAGGACTAAACGACAAATATAAAGAACGGGAGGCTCTCAGATGAAAGAAGTCTTTCAAGAACTCTATCATAAATATCATCATGATGTTTTTCAGTTTTTGTTTTATATGGTTAAAGATCGTTCCTTGGCCGAAGATCTCGTTCAGGAAGTATATGTAAAAGTCTTGAAATCATATGATAAATTTAAGGGAGAAAGCACGGAAAAAACGTGGTTATTTTCCATCGCAAGACATGTTGCAATTGACCATTTTCGCAAACAAAAAAGAAAACGTAAAAGAATAGCGGATTCATTTGATTGGCAAGAAAATGGAGATATGTTTCGTGATGAAGGAAAACTTCCAGATGAAATCACGATACAAAATGAAGATGTAAAGCATATGTATAACTGCCTCAATAAATGTACAATTGATCAACAATCTGTCCTTATATTGCGGTATATCCAATCTTTATCCATACAGGAAACGGCAGATATATTAGATTGGAGTGTTAGTAAGGTGAAAACCACGCAACATAGAGCAATGAAAGCATTAAAAGACTTCATGCTAGAAAACGGGGAGGGCATGGAAAGTGAAGCAAAATAAAAATTACAATGATGAAAAAATAAAATCATTATTGAAACAAATGCCCCAAGTTGAGGATCATCAGGATGCCGATGATTTATTTCATAAAATTTCTTTGCAGCTCTCTAATGAAAAAAGTGTTAAAAAAGAGAGAAGGATTGGTTGGATTATTCCATCAATGGCAACAGCTGTTGCTGCGATCATCTTTATGTTCATAGTAGGGCCTTTTTCGTCACCAAATGATAACTATGAACTAATGAGTGATAGTGCGCTTGACACAGGCCAGCCTGAAAGTATGTCAGGACTTACAAGTGAAGAAGCAGAACTTCTTCCACCTGAAAATACAGAAGAACATGGAATTGCTACAGTTGAAGAATCTTCCATGCATTCATCCAGGGCTGTTTATAAAGAAAATTCACAACTCGATTACTTTACTTTGTATGTAACGGATAAAAGTAATATAGAGTATCTTATTCCTTTAGCTTTTCCTTACTCAAATCCAGATGATATAGAACATATTTTGAATAATGTTCATGATTATATCCATCCAGAGCATTGGGGAATAGATGCAACCTTGTATGACAATATATCTTTTAGCTTATTACCTGACCATAAACAAGTTGTGGTAACAGTAGGGGATACTTTTATTGAAGTTGCAGGGTCTTCTAGGGAAAGTGCATTAATAGATGCGCTTCATAATACGTTTAGACCACTAGGATATGAAACGATAGACTTTAATCAAACAAACAATACAAAAGTTAACTTTTCGCATATAGGCAGTGTCGACATTGATCCAATTCCTGCAACAGGGTCTAATTATAGCTATAAATTGTATCAAAAAAATGAAGAGACACCTATATGGTTAGTTCCAGTTCCTGTAGAGGAAACAAATGTGGAAGAAGCCATTTGGAATTTACAGGTGTTGCAAGATAATGAACAGTTATTACGTCCTTCTATTCCAAAAGAAGTGGTAATTGAAGACATTCAAACAATTGGAAATGAAGGTGTTCATATTACCTTTGCAGAATCGACAAACGTTTATAATTCACAAGAATTAACCTATATGATTGATGCTATTTTAATGACAATAAAGTCTTATGGTTACCAATACGTGCAATTCTTAAATGGTGATGACGCTCAAATAGGTCCGTATCATTTATTAGAAAAAATTAAGGTACCTGATACAGTGAATGATATAACTTACGTTAATTAACAAAGCTGGCATGGATATCCATGCCAGTTTTTTATATCGTGATTACCAACATAACTGTTCCTAATCAGGAAACGAACCTAGGAATCCATAAGCAAATGATAGGTTATACAACATATTCATGATAAAATAATATTAATTAAGTAGAGGGTTGGTGGTTATATGGATCGACACACACTAATCACACACATTTCAGCTAAACTAAAATTATTACGTGTGGAATCTGGCTATACACAGGATGACATGGCCTTTGTTCTCGGCGTTTCTAAAAAAACACTTGTTCAAATAGAAAAAGGAAGAGCAAATGCTAATTGGACGACAGTTGTAGCAATTGCTGTATTATTTAGAGACAGTGAAATTCTACGGCACTATTTAGGGGAAGATATTGTGGAAGTAATAGAGACAATTGCTCATGAGAAAGTTTTAGGAAAAATACACATTCCTATCAATAAAGATATTTGGATAAATGTTGATGTTAAAGATAATTTTATTCTGCAACAACACAAATTAAGTAATCATTTCCGTATTGTTAACCAACAAAATATAAGAATTTTGAGCACGATACATAAAGATATTGCTATGGATGCATTTGATAGTCTTGCATAAAAAAAAGGAGGCCCTTGTTTTGAACTGTAACCCGGAAAGCGGACACTGATAAAAAGTGCCCTTTCCGGGTTTTTGTGTTTCAATATAATTAATAAAAATGGCCGGAGGACTATC
>NZ_JACHGH010000017.1 GCF_014207435.1 Salirhabdus euzebyi | reverse complement strand
GCTGACATCCTTGTAACTCGTTTTGTTGCTTTGCTATTTAAAAATAGCGAATTGACGTACTGGTTATTTTGTTCAGTTTTCAAAGTTCGAAAGTTAGCGCCTCCCAAAATGGCGACCTTATTAATATAACAAATTGTTGATATTGTGTCAACATCTTTTTTCAAAACGTTTTCCGTCGTTTTGGCGACGACTAATAATGTAACACGAATCACCACGTTATTGCAAGTTCCAATTTTTGGTGATTTTTTTCTTCGTTTGTTTTGTCGCGTATCAGCAACGTTTAATAATTTATCATGATTCTATTCTTATTTCAAGTACTTTTATAAAGTAAGTTTTTTCTGAAATTTGTTTCCTATATTCTCATCACACTTACCCTTACCAACATTTAAATACCTTTATATCTTCTTTAGAAGCTATTCGTTAATAAACAGCTATTGCTGAGGCTTCATATAAAATTAACTACCTTCCTTACCTTTTATAAAATAAAAAGGAACAATAACGAAGTTGCCGTTATTGTTCCTATCATTTACTTGTTACGCATTTGCGGGAATAATAATACATCTCTTATAGACGGAGAATTAGTTAAGAGCATTACTAAACGATCTACTCCAATACCTAAACCACCTGTAGGAGGCATTCCATATTCAAGGGATTCAACAAAATCTTCATCCATCATATGAGCTTCATCGTTTCCTTCTTTTCTTTCTTTCAATTGTTCTTCAAAGCGTTGACGTTGATCAATTGGATCGTTTAACTCAGAAAATGCATTAGCATGTTCTCTTCCTACTATAAATAACTCAAAACGATCAGTGAAACGTTCATCATCTACATTTTTCTTAGCCAATGGTGATATTTCTACTGGGTGACCATAGATAAAAGTAGGCTGAATTAAATGTTCTTCTACTTTTTGCTCGAAGAATTCATTCACAATATGGCCAAACTTCATATTATTTTGTATTTCAACCCCATGCTCATTAGCCAATTGCTTAGCTTCATCATCATTCATTTGTACCCAAAAATCTACACCTGTTTGTTCCTTAATAGCATCAACCATATGAAGACGTCGCCATTGAGGCTCTAGATTTACTTCTACATCACCATATTGAATAGTTGTAGAACCTAATACTTCTTTTGATATATGGGCAATTAAGTTTTCCGTTAATTCCATGATGTCATGGTAATCAGCATAAGCTTCATAAAGTTCAATCATAGTAAACTCAGGGTTATGACGTGTAGATACACCCTCATTGCGGAAAACTCGACCAATTTCATATACTTTTTCTAATCCACCCACAATCAATCTTTTTAAGTGTAATTCAATTGCAATTCGCATATATAATTCCATATCTAATGCATTATGGTGGGTAACAAACGGACGAGCAGAGGCACCGCCAGCGATAGAATGCATCATTGGAGTTTCTACCTCTAAGTATCCTTGATCATCTAAATAACGACGCATAGACTGAATAATTTTACTTCGCATCACGAATGTGTCTCGGCTTTCAGGACTCATAATTAAGTCTAGATAACGTTGACGGTATCGTTGTTCTACGTCTTTAAGACCATGGAACTTTTCAGGAAGTGGTCTTAATGATTTTGTTAATAAATGAAACTCGGTAGCTTTTACAGATAGTTCTCCTACATTTGTTTTGAAAACAGTCCCTGATACACCTACAATATCTCCAAGGTCAGCAGTATTAAAAATATCATACGCATCTTCACCTATAGCATCTTTACGAACATAGATTTGTACTTGCCCTTTTAAATCTTGAATATGTGCGAAACCAGCTTTCCCTTTTCCGCGTTTTGTCATAATTCTTCCAGCTATAGTTGCAGGAATTTTCTTTTCCTCTAATTCCTCTTTCGTAAATTGATCGTACTCAGTCACTAATTCACTAGACAAATGGGTACGTTTAAATTTGTCTCCGAATGGATTAATCCCCTTTTGAAGGTAGTTTTCCAATTTCTCCAACCTAGTGCGCATTAAATCATTTAATTCTTCGGTCACTATGCTTCACTCCATTTCATCATTATATATCGCTACAGTTGTCACTTGCTCCTAGTATGTAAAGTCCTCCCCTTATGGAAAGACCGTGTTATTACTACCTAGTTAAATATATAGAAAACCTGATTAGTGCCCAAAAGCATTTACCTAATTACTTAGTTCTCATAACTTAAACTCCGTTATACACCTAAAATGAAATAAGAAACTGCCAGCTATTAACTGGCAGTACGACTTCAAATATAAAAAAATTAGGCCGTTAATATAGGTGCCAGATATTACGAAACTTTAACCAATGCTTCTAATTCATTAGTATAGTCTTCTAAGATCATAAGTAAACTTTCTTTTGTTTCACACTCATTTATACGTTTTCTTACTTTACCATTACCCTTTATGCCTTTCAAGTACCATGCTGCATGCTTACGCATTTCCATAATAGCTGTATATTCACCTTTTAATTTAATTAAGCGTTCCATATGAAGTTTACACACTTCAATTTTTTCTTTTGGACCTGGCTCATCAATTAATATCCCTGATTCCAAGTATTTAACTGTACGATAGATGATCCAAGGATTTCCTAGGGCAGCTCGCCCAATCATAACTGCATCTACACCGGTTTCTTCAAGACGACGCTTTGCATCTTGTGGCGTTTCTATGTCACCATTACCTATGACAGGTATTTTGATTGCCTCTTTTACTCGTTTTACAATTTCCCAATCAGCGACTCCTTCGTACATTTGAGCTCTTGTACGCCCATGAATCGCAAGTGCTTTTGCCCCAGCCGCCTCAATCGCCTTCGCGTTTTCAACCGCATATATATGGTGCTCGTCCCAGCCTGTTCGCATTTTAACGGTTACCGGTTTATCAACTGCATGAACAACAGCAGATACCATTTCGTGTATTTTATTTGGATCTAAAAGCCATTTGGATCCAGCATCACATTTTGTGATTTTTGGTACCGGGCAACCCATATTAATATCAATAATATCGGCATTCGTATTTTTATCTACAAACCGAGCTGCTTCTATTAAGGTTTCTTTCTCTCCACCAAATATTTGTAGGCTCATTGGTTTTTCTTCTTCATCTATATATAACATGTTCAATGTTCTTTCGTTTTTACTTACAATCCCTTTATCACTGACCATTTCAGCACAAACTAATCCTGCACCGAATTCTTTAACGGTAAGTCGAAAGGCCGAGTTGCAAACACCTGCCATCGGAGCAAGTACAACACGGTTTGGGATTTCGATGTTACCTATTTTAAACATAGTTGTACCTCCTGTGATTTTACTTGGGTGGCGATAACTCATCTAATGATATATCAAGCACCGTAGAAACTCTAGATAAAAATGTTTTATCTGGTTTCCGAGCACCTCTCTCTACTTCTCCTAACACTGATACAGAATAACCAATGGACTTTGCAAATTCAACTTGTGTATACCCTTTTAATTTTCGGAATGCGCGGATTCTCACTCCCCAGTTAGCTGATTCCATTTTGTTACCCCTTTGCGATCTTTATTGTTCAATCTACTTAAATGAATGTGAACGGGTAATCCATTCACTTTCAAGCTGCTAGCCAATTCTTCAAGAGGAACAAGAACAAAAGCCCGCTCTAACATTCTAGGATGCGGAATTTTGAGTTTCTCTGTGTCAATATTCTCTTGATTATACACTATTATGTCAAGGTCTACCGTTCTCGGTCCCCACCTCACAACTCGCTTCCTACCTAAATTGCTTTCTATTTGTTGACAATAATATAGTAGCTCAAAAGGTTCTAAACTCGTTTCTAATTGAACAACCATGTTTAAAAAAGATTGTTGATCTTCATAGCCTACTGGCTCAGTTTCATAAATACTTGATTTTTCTGTTACGTTAATTAAATGGTGTTCATTTAATTTTTTTATCGCATCACCCAAATATTGTTCTCTAGGCTCTATGTTTGATCCTAAAGCGATATAAGCTTTATTCATCTTTCTTCTCCCGGAAAATATCTATTGCTACATCTTTGTAGTAACCAGGAATCGGCGCACCTGGTTTTGTTACTTTTACTTTTACTGCCTCTAATATAGAAAATCGATTTAATAATGCTTGGGCGACTTTTTCCCCGACTGCTTCAATCAGTTTTTTTGCCTTGCCTTCCACAATTTCTTTCGTTAATTCATAAACATCACCATAATTAACGCTATCGTTCATGTCATCAGATGTTCCTGCTTTTTGTAGATTTAAATAGAGAGTAACATCGACAATAAAGCGTTGTCCCAATTTGTTTTCTTCCGGAAATAATCCGTGATATCCATAAAAACTCATTTCGTTTATATGTATTTTGTCCATTATCTCACTCCTTTGCCGAGCATGGCATCCATCATCTTCGCCATCCGTGCCATTTCTTTTACATCATGTACTCTGACTATATTTGCACCCCGTTCAATACCCAGGCATACAGTCGCACCAGTTCCTTCCATTCTTTCGTTTACTGGCAGATTCAATACGTATTCAATAAATGACTTACGTGACGTCCCAAGTAAGATAGGAAAACCCAAAGAAGTTAATTCATCTAAATGGCGCATAACAACTAAGTTATCTTCCATACTTTTAGCAAAGCCTATGCCTGGGTCTAGAATGATATTTTCGCTTTTTACGCCTGCCTTTATTGCTATTTCTATACTCGACTCTAAATCCTTTTTCATATCCGTAATTAAATCATGATAATCTTTATTGTCCCTATTATGCATAAGGATAAGAGGAACATTATGTTGAGCAGCAACGTCAGCAATCTGAGGATCCTTTTTCGCACCCCATACATCATTAATTAAAGAAGCACCAGCATTAACAGCCTGTTCCGCAACCTCTGCTTTATACGTATCAACTGATATAGGTACATTTAATTCCCCTTGTAGCGCACGAATAATTGGAACAACACGGGCCAATTCTTCCTCAGCTGTTACAGGCTCATGGCCAGGCCTTGTTGACTCTCCACCTACATCAATAATATGAGCACCTTGCTCTTGCATTCTAGTTGCGCGGATGAGAGCATGATCGAGTTCATTAAACTTACCGCCATCCGAAAAGGAGTCTGGTGTCACATTTAAAATCCCCATAATTAATGTATGTTTGCTTAAATCATATCTATATTTTCCCATATTGATAAACTCAGCCATATTGAATCCTCTTCTCATTCTTAATAATCCGCCAAATAATAAAGGGCTGGACCCTCAGTAACAAATATAAAGCATTTTGCTTTATATTTAAACTGTTATAGGTCCAACCCTTCTATGTTTAGCCTTTGAAATCTAGATTAATCTTCAAAATTATAAAGAGCAGTTGTTAGATAACGTTCACCGTTACTCGGAATAATAGCAAGTACTTTTTTACCTTTTCCAAGCTTCTTCGCTACCTGCCTAGCCGCATAAATTGCCGCACCCGATGAAATTCCTCCAAGAACACCCTCCGATTTTGCAACTTCTCTAGCCGTCTCAAACGCATTTTCATTTGATACGGTAATAACTTCATCATAAACTTCTGTATTTAAGATAGATGGCACAAACCCTGCCCCAATACCTTGAATTTTATGAGGTCCTGGTTTTCCACCCGATAGAACTGGAGAGTTCTCAGGCTCAACAGCATAAATAGTTATGTTATCGTAATGGTTTTTTAGTACCTTTCCTGCACCAGTAATTGTTCCGCCAGTACCAATACCTGAAATAAAGGCATCTAGTTGATCACCCATTTGCTTCACAATTTCTGGACCAGTAGTTTTTTCATGTACAATTGGATTTGCTTCATTATTAAATTGTTGAGGCATAAAATATCCGTTTTCCTTTTGTAACTCTTCCGCCTTGCTGATGGCACCTTTCATCCCGTCTGCCCCTGGAGTAAGGACCAACTCAGCGCCATAAGCACGAAGAAGGTTTCTGCGCTCTTGGCTCATTGTATCTGGCATAACTAATAGTGCTTTATACCCTTTAGCAGCTGCAACCATTGCAAGCCCGATTCCTGTATTCCCACTAGTTGGTTCAACAATTGTGTCACCTGGTTTGATTAGGCCTTTTTCTTCGGCATCTTCTACCATTGCTTTTGCAATACGGTCTTTCACAGAACTTCCCGGGTTCATATACTCAAGTTTCAGATAAATATCAGCACTGTTTTCATCTGCTGAATTGTTTAGTTTTACAATTGGTGTGTTTCCAATTGCGTCAACAATATTATTAAAAACTGTCATTTTTTCAACACCCCTTCATTTTATATCCGAGTAATTGTATTGGTTTTATAAACTTTAATATTACTTTATGAAAGTTTATTCTATTTGTCAAACATTTCACACTATTGGATATATTTTTTTCTTTAGATTTTTACTTATCGTAAATCCACTCTACCCCAATTTCATCCCATAATAATTCAGGGGATTGTTCATAAGTAATATAATCCTTTGCAGCTTCCCTTTTTAAATGATTTTTTACATCCTCATACTGAAGCGATAATTCTGGCAATATATGATGAAGGTATAAGATTACTGTTCCATCCCCGGTCTGGAAAGGAATGCTGTATGTGCCCGGCTCTAACTCCTTCGCCATATCAAAGTAAACATTTTGTAGGTATGAGTTATCCTCAGAAAAATACCCTAGATAACCACCTTGCGCCTTTGTGTAGTGGTCAATGGAGTATTCCCTCGCCAAAATAGAAAAAGATGCCCCACCTTCTAGTTCGTTTACTACTTTATCAGCTGTTGCCGCATCCGAGACGACAATGTGAGAAAGTTGATAGGACTTTGCAAAATTATATTGTTCCGTGTCTTCATTAAATTGTTTTTGCATTTCTGACTCATCAAGTACGACGTCTCTTGTTAGTAACTCATCAAGAAAGATTTGATATTGCAACGTCTTTTTCCATTTATCTCTGTTTGCTTGTCTTTCTTCTGCACTCATTACACCAGCTGTTGTCTCCATAATGGAAAGCTCTCTTTCCATCCACTTCTCTCCTACTGTTATGTTATGCTGATCAGCTAATTGAAAGACTACTTCGTGATTAATTAGGTTTTTTAAAAAGTCTTTCCCTTGCTCTTTCTGTAGTTGCTCCATCCACATTTCAGCGGTAATCGTTTTATCACCAATAACAGCAACCTCTTTTGGTAGTTTTTCACCATCTAGTTCACCGATAGAACTGTCGGATTTGTTTGTAAGTAAAATAATGGAAGCAATATTTGTTACAAGTAATAAAGTAATCATTCCCCACAAAAGCCTTTTTGACAATTTCTCCACCTCTTTATCTATTTCCCTTTTAGTTGCTCTAAGTCTTCAGCACTAAATGTATACGTTTCATTACAAAAGTGACAAGATGCGGTAGCACCTTCATCCTCGTCAATCATACTCTGAATTTCCTCGTTTCCTAAACCTGAAATGGCATTCTCTATTCTTTCTCTTGAGCATTGGCAGGAAAAAACAATTGGTAACTTTCCTAAAACCTTCATGTTTCCACCCTCTAAAATAGTGCCAAGTATTTCTTCCGGCGACATCCCATCTCTAATCATACTTGATATAGAAGGTATTTTTTGAATACGCTCCTCTAATAGAGATACCGTTTCATCCGTTGCACCTGGCATAACTTGAAGGATGAATCCACCTGCAGCAAGTATTGATAAGTCAGGATTTACTAGTACCCCTGCTCCTACTGCTGAAGGCACCTGCTCTGAATTAACAAAGTAGTACGTAAAGTCTTCACTAATTTCCCCTGAAATAATCGGGACTTGTCCAGTAAAGGGTTCTCTTAAGCCAAGGTCTTTCACAACACTTATAAACCCTTCCGTTCCAACAGCACGCCTAACATCCAACTTCCCTTTATCATTTAAATCAAAGTCTACATGGGGATTTTTAACGTATCCTCTCACTTCACCTTTGGCATTACTATCCGCAACGATTGCACCTATCGGCCCATTACCTTCTACCTTTACCGTTAATTTATCATCACCTTTTAACATCGCACCCATCATTGCTGAAATTGTAACTGTTCTTCCTAAAGCAGCAGATGCAGTTGCCCAAGTATCTTGTCTTTTACAAGCCTCATTTACCGTTTCCGTAGATTGAACTGCAAATCCACGGACAGTTCCGTCAAATGCTGTACCTCTTATTAAATAATCTTTCATTTTATCCATCCCTTCATCGTCACATCTATCTTTATACCTACATTGAATTAGAAACACCTAAAATAAAGGCTGTCCAATATAGTTGTCGTATTTAACTTCCTTATATTTGTATTCCCTACAACTATAACAAATATCACGTTTAGCCTATGAAATCTACTCTTATGTAACGAACAATATCATACCATAATTCATTCCTATTTCGCGAAATGGAAATGTAATCACAGTAAAAAACTTCCTCTCCTATTTGTATATACATGTCACATAAAATTCATGAGTTCATAATCTGACACTCTTCTTTTTATATTACTATTTAAGTGTAAAAACACCAAAACCCTAAGGAGGTTTGCAACATGAAAGCTGCAGTAGTTCATAACTTTAAAGAATCTTTACGTATTCAAGAAGTGGAAAAACCTATTCTTTCCCACGGAGAAGTTCTCGTTCATATTAAGGCATGTGGTGTATGTCATACAGATTTACACGCTGCCCACGGTGACTGGCCAGTAAAGCCAAAGCTTCCACTAATACCTGGTCATGAAGGAGTAGGCATTATTGATGAAGTTGGTCCAGGAGTTACTCATTTAAAAGTTGGTGATCGAGTAGGTATCCCTTGGTTATATTCAGCTTGTGGACATTGTGACTATTGTTTGAGCGGTCAAGAAACACTATGTGAAAGTCAACAAAATGCTGGATACTCTGTTGATGGGGGATATGCAGAATATTGTAAAGCTGCAGCTAACTATGTTGTCAAAGTTCCCGACAATTTAACTTTTGAAGAAGCTGCACCTATCTTTTGTGCAGGTGTAACAACATATAAAGCGTTAAAGGTGTCAAACGCAAAACCTGGTGAATGGGTTGCCATTTATGGTGTTGGTGGTTTAGGGCATGTTGCTGTGCAATATGCAAAAGCAATGGGGCTACACGTAGTAGCTGTAGATTTAGGCGATGATAAACTTACACTAGCTAAAGAACTAGGTGCTGATTTAACGGTTAACCCACTCAAAGAAGATGCTGCAGAATTTATAAAAGAAAAAGTAGGAGGGGTACATGCAACAGTTGTTACAGCTGTATCTAAGCCCGCGTTTCAATCTGCATATAGCGCTATCAGAAGGGGAGGAACTTGTGTATTAGTGGGCTTGCCTCCTGAAGAAATGCCTGTTCCAATTTTTGATACGGTTTTAAATGGTATTAAAATTATTGGCTCTATTGTTGGAACGAGACTAGATTTAGTGGAAGCACTGCAATTTGCATCTGAAGGTAAAGTAAAAACAATAATCGAGGTACAACCTTTAGAAAATATAAATACGGTATTTGATCGTATGATAAACGGAGAAATTAACGGACGCGTCGTTTTGTCATTTGATAAATAATAGGAAAAGAAAGAGCTTCGTCACAATAGACGAAGCTCTTTTAATAACCTTATTTTTTATCTTCGGAATCATCATTAGAATCTTTCGTGTTCTCTTCTGGTTCTTGCTCTTCTTTTCTCGATTTGATGTTTACCTTCAAGTCAGAAGTTTCTTCTTTCTTGGTATCTTCTTTTACTTCTTCTATACCTTTAGGTTCCTCTGCAGGAACTTCTTTAGGTTCTGGTAAGACACCTTTTTCAAATAGAGACTTAATTTGTGCTGCATCAAGTGTTTCAACATCAAGCAATGTATTTGCTATTAATTCAAGCTTATCTTTGTTTTCCGTTAAAATTGTCTTAGCACGTTGGTAACATTCTTTGATTATACGTTGAATCTCTTGGTCAATTTCATAAGCGATTCGATCACTATAGTTTTGTTCTTTCTGAATGTCACGACCTAAAAATACTTGACCACCTGAACTGCTTCCAAATTGTAACGGTCCAAGCTTTTCACTCATTCCGTACTCTGTAACCATGCTTCTAGCAATAGCAGTTGCACGTTGGAAGTCATTGTGTGCGCCAGTACTTACTTCACCGAAAGTTACTTCCTCGGCCACGCGCCCACCTAATAGACCGGTAATCTTATCAAGCAATTCTGGAGCAGTCATGAAATAACGGTCCTCTTTCGGAAGCATAACAGCGTAACCACCAGCTTGACCACGAGGAACTATTGTTACTTTATGCACCATATCTGCTTCATCCAAGACCATTCCAATAACGGTATGACCACTTTCATGGAAAGCAACAATATTTCTTTCTTTTTTCGAAATTACCCTACTCTTTTTGGCAGGACCTGCAATAACACGGTCAATGGCTTCATCAACATCTTCCATCGTGACCTTCGTTTTATCAGAACGAGCAGCAACTAATGCAGCCTCATTTAAAAGGTTTTCAAGGTCAGCACCTGAAAAGCCAGGTGTTCTCATTGCAATTGTTTTCAAATCAACAGAATCAGCAAGTGGCTTGTTCTTGGCATGAACAGCTAATACTTCTTCACGTCCTTTAACATCTGGACGATTTACCGTGATTTGACGGTCAAAACGACCAGGGCGTAATAATGCTGGATCTAGAATATCTGGTCGGTTGGTTGCAGCAATAATGATTATTCCTTCATTTGCTCCAAATCCATCCATTTCAACAAGTAATTGGTTTAGTGTTTGTTCACGTTCATCATGTCCACCACCAAGACCCGCTCCACGCTGACGACCTACCGCATCAATTTCATCAATGAAAATAATACATGGTGAGTTTTTCTTAGCGTTTTCGAACAAGTCACGAACACGTGATGCACCGACACCAACAAACATTTCAACGAAATCAGAACCACTGATGGAGAAGAAAGGAACTCCCGCTTCACCGGCAACAGCTCTTGCTAGTAATGTTTTACCAGTACCTGGAGGCCCAACAAGTAAAACACCCTTAGGAATTCGTGCCCCCAATTGAGAAAATTTGCGGGGATCTTTTAAGAAATCAACAACCTCCACAAGTTCTTGTTTCTCTTCATCAGCACCAGCCACATCTTTAAATCGTACATTCTTCTTTTCTTCGCTATAAAGTTTGGCTTTACTTTTACCAAAGTTCATAACTCGGCTGCCGCCACCCTGCATTTGGTTTAACAGGAAGAAGAACAAGATAAATAAGATAATAAAGGGTATGATCGAAGTAAAGAATCGAACCCATCCACTCGGCTCTTCAGCTGCCGTAACATCAAACTGGATATTTTGTCCTCTTGCAATACTCTCAATTTCACTTATACTTTGCTCATTGTTTGGAGCCTCCGACGCAAATGGTGTAGTACCATCATCGGCAGTCATTTCACCTGTTAACGCATAGGCTTGGTTTGTATATTGAATAGTCAACTCCGTAATTTGACCATTATCTAAAGCCTCTCTAAACTGCTTATACGTAAGATCTTGTGTTTCTGTGTTTGGTCCTTTGAATACACCAACAATACCAATAACGACTAGAAATATAATTAGATAAAATATCGTGTTGCGAAATACCCGGTTCATTTCCTACCTCCTCCCAAGCGAAAAAACTATAGTAAATAGTACCATATTAAAAAGGGGTTACTCAAATAATTACCCTTACTAAAATGTTTAAACAAACAAATTAAAAATAATGCATACAAATTGCATTGTTTTTAAGAATAAACTTCAGGTTTTAACACGCCAATGTAAGGTAAATTGCGATATTTTTCTTGATAATCAAGCCCATAACCGACAACAAATTCATCCGGAACTTCAAATCCTACAATATCTGCTTGGACGTCAGCTTGTCTTCCAGTTGGTTTGTCTAATAGCGTGACAATCTTAATCGACTTAGCTTTACGATATTTAAATAGGTCCACTAAATAACTTAACGTTAGCCCACTATCTATAATATCTTCAATAATTAGTACGTCTCTTCCTTCCACTTTTGTGTTTAAATCTTTAATTATTTTGACTTCCCCTGTTGACTTCATACCACCTTCATAGCTAGAGACATCCATAAAGTCCATTTCCAAATAAATTTCAACTCTTTTTAGCAAATCAGCCATAAACGGTAGTGCACCTTTTAATACACCAATAGCAAGAGGAAAGCTATCCTTATATTCTTCTGTTAGCTTTTCGGCAATCTTCTTAACCTGCTTTTGAATTTCTTCTTCTGTGATTAAAACCTCTTTAATGTCGTTATGCATGAATGCTCCTCCTATATGTACTCAATTTTCTTCTACAATTAACCGAAGCCATTTATTAGAAGAAGGAAAGGGTTGAACCTCACCTTTTTTTAAACCAATTACCCACAAAATCCGACCTTCATAGTCTGTAACAATTGGCCACTGTTCACGCATATGTTTCGGAATTTTTTGGTCAATAAATATGTCTTTTACTTTTTTATGGCCACCTAACCCTCGTACACTAAGCTTATCACCTTTACTTCTAGGTCGAATAATTAGCGGTAAAGAAATGTTTGTTGCACTGCAAACAAATTCTTTAAGGCTATTTTCATCTGGTTTTGTTGATTGATTTATTATTTCGACCTTTAACAATTTTCCATCTGGTAACTTGATCGTTTCCCCCGGATTGATGGAACAAAAATCAAATGGAGGTTTGTCCTTCTCAAAAGTGAACGACAATGTTTCATACGATCGAAAAGCTACTAATTGATTCGGCAAATGAACCGAAGCGTTTGGTTTTTCAGATAAAAGTAAGGAAAGGATACTTTCTATATGCCGAGAAGTTATATCGGTTTTTTGATTTTTGTACAGATAATTCAATATTAGATGAAAGGTTCTCCTTTGTAAAGGACGAGGGTACAAGCGTAATTGGCTAATATTAACGTGAGCCTCTATAGGATTGTTTATGTATGTAACAACTTCTTTTCTAACATTTTCAGCCTGTTCAAATAGAAAGGCTTCCTCTTCTTGTACTGTTTGGCTAATTAATTGCAAATTTTCATGAATAATCGGATTATAGCTTTTTAGGAATGGTATTACCTTTAAACGAAAAGCGTTCCGTGTATATACCGATTCCTCATTAGAGGCATCATACCGCGGTTTTATATGATATGTATCACAATAGGCTTTTATTTCTTCTTTCGTTAAACACAAAAAGGGTCGAATAATGTTTCCGTTTGAAAACTCTCTTTTAACGGGAATACCTTTAGGTTTTGATCCTCGCATCAGCTGCATAAACATCGTCTCTACTTGATCATCACCATGATGACCCATTGCCAAAAGGGGTGTATCATACTCTTTCATTTTTTCTGCAAAAAAGGAGTACCTAAGTTCCCTAGCTGCTAGCTGCGTTC
This sequence comes from Salirhabdus euzebyi, assembly GCF_014207435.1. Taxonomy (GTDB): domain Bacteria; phylum Bacillota; class Bacilli; order Bacillales; family Alkalibacillaceae; genus Salirhabdus; species Salirhabdus euzebyi. The sequence continues at coordinate 42,060 of NZ_JACHGH010000017.1, read as the reverse complement.
CCATGTTCTTTTCCTTCTTATACTTAGGGACATCGACAGCTGCACTAAAAAAATCAATATCCCACTCTTCACATAATTTTTTTACGTACTCTACATCCTGCTTTGAATCCTCCCCTCTCAATAGATGATCAACAGATAAAGCAACTAGCTTTAATTGAAAACGATCTCTAATATTTGCAAAAAAACGGAGAAGGGCGGATGAATCTGGTCCTCCAGAAACAGCTATTAGAACAACATCTCCTTGAGCAAACAACTTATTTTTTTTACTAAAGGTGAGAACCCTATCCCCGATCACACTTGTCACTCCGTTCTAGGAAATATCTTTATCATTTATCCTACCACTTCTATTTGTAGAACTGCAAAGAATCTCGCTACATACTAAAACATATTTAATATAAGAAAAATAACAAATAACATGACAGTAACCATAGCTATACCAAGTGATTCTAACCATCTAGTTGGAGAACCGTTTCCACTAGCGTGTTGCTTACTACGTTTTACATCTCCACTATGTTTCATTTTAGTAGCTGGACTTTGCACTCTAGCAAGTAATATTTTTGAAATATCTGCTTTCATTTCCTTACTGGAGGTATATTTCCCTAATAAAGCTTTATCCAAACAAGTAGCATACTTTTTAAGTGCAGGTTGTTGGATTATTTTATATTTAAGTGTTTTAGTAGGGTGCTGCCCTTTTTCAAATCGTTGTGGATAATAAACTTGAATCATTACCATGGCAACAGCAAATAAATCATATTTAGGATCCGCTTTTCTACTTCCTAGCCCCCAATACCCGCGATCATAAAATTCGGTATACTCTTTGACTGCCCTACCAATTTTTGTCGTACCACCTACGTCTATCCACCTTAAGCGGGGCGGTGAGTTCGTTACGATTAAATTCTCGGGCTTTAAATCACCAAAAACCCAACCCTCTCGATGCAAATGATCTAGATCATCTAATAGTTGTATCATTAATATACCTAACCATTCAGGGCCTTTATGTCTTAAAAAGGTATTCAACTCATGGCCTCTCATATATTCCATGACATAAAATGAATAGGAATGGCTTCGAAAAGGAACCCAATCATCCACATCTAACAAAGAAGGCCCAAGGCGTGTTCCTTGGACCTTTCCGAATGCCTTTAATACATTAACTTCGGTTGTAATCGATGATGGCATATCACTTATTTTTAGCGCCACATACTTTTGGTTACATAAAGCTAAATAAACCTCGCCAATTGCTCCGTTACCAAGTTTCTTTACAATTTGATACGTATGTTGGTGCCATTTACCTTTTATTTTTGTGCCAGGCTTTAAATTAGTAATTAGACTCTTCGTAGATGGCCTCATCAGTAGAACCCCATCCTTCTATACGAGGTGTAGAATTGAATTTATATATAACTTCACGAAGCGCTGGACCTGTTGGTGTAATACCTCCACTAGTTAATTTAGGAAACACAGAGGATATATTACTTAAGTCTGGATTCCAAGACATTACTTCTTTTACGTGCTGCTTTTTCCCAGGAAATGTATAGATAGAAAAGGTATTATTGCCTGTTCTAGCATTTAGGCTAAGGGATAAATCTTCTAGTGACTCCTTTACTGTCGGTAATTTGTTACTCATACTAGCACTCGTATCTACTAATACAAGAACCTCTAGATTACTTGTTTCCCCTAAATCCTCCACCACTTCCATTACCTCGCCTCTTTTTTCAGGAGGCAAATCTTCCATTGATTTCTCGGAACCTAATATTTCTTGTAGTTCTTTATTGACAACACCTTGCAGCGTTTGAGTCATTGCTTGTCTAGTAACCATTTGAACCGTCTGAGAAAGTGCTTTCGCATAAACGATTCTACTAACTCCTCCACCTGCAGATGCAATTTCCTCCACCTCTTGCAAACCTTCTGGCTGTTCAGACTGATCATCATCTAAAACCCCAATAACATTAACACTTATTCCCTGTTGCATTGCTAAAGCACTTACAGCTGCAGGATCTTCCCCTTGGTTAGAGCAACCATCCGTAATTAATAGAATTTGTTTAAGTGTACCTTTTTTCAAGAGTACCCCTCCTCTTTTTTACTAGTACCATCATTGCCTCAATTAACTAAACTTATACTTTTTTATTTCTGAAAAGTTTGAAGATAGAAACGTATTATAAGTCCCTAGTAAAAAAGATGGCACAATAATAGATTATTGCGCCTTATGGATCGGAAAAGATGCCCATTCCGGTATATTATCTTCTATTTTCGCAACTAACACTGTCATATCATCATCTATCTCACCAGACTTCGTGCGGACAACCTCTTCTAGAATTAGATCAGCTATTTCTTGAGGGTCAGTTGTTTCCATCTCTTTAATTTTTCGTTTTAACCACATATCTACATTTTCAATATGTTTAGGTCCTTCAAAAATGCCATCACTCATCATAATGAGAATATCACCGGTTTTTAGTTGCTCACTCACTACGTCTACATCGAACTCTTGAATAATGCCCATTGGCAAATTACTAGCTTCCACCTTTACAATATCGGAGGACCTTTTAATAAAGCTTGGGGTCGATCCAATTTTCAAAAATTTAACTCCAGCATGATGCAAATCTATTACAGCTAGATCTAATGTTGAGAAAATTTCATCTGTTGTTCGCAATGATAAAATAGAATTAATAGATTTAATCGCTACCTTCTCATCAATACCGGATTGAAGTATTTGTTGTAATAACCTCAACGTCTCCATACTTTCCAAATAAGCTCTTTCCCCATTACCCATTCCATCACTAATAGCTAATGCGTACCTGCCGCTTCCTAGTTCCATCGTTAAATAACTATCTCCAGAAACAAAACCCCCACCCTTCGCAGCATGAGAAACACCCGTTTCTATATTGTATTGACGGGCTGACTTAAAGGAGAAATATCCATATCCGTTCGGAAATGGGGATACCTCTTCATGATCAACAATAACCGTTTCTTGGAGTATTTCCGATAGAACTGGTGCAATGACTTTCGCCGCTTCGCCATGATAATCATAAAAGGTTAAATTCATTTCAATATCTACACTACCTGCTTCTAAGCTATAAATATCTAATTTTTCTATTTCAAAGCCCATTTCGTTTAAGGCATGAACAATTTCCCCTTCTTGCTGCTCATGAATTTGTCGTTCTTTCATTATTTCTTTTGCAAAGTTCTCCATTACATCGGAAACACCCTTTAACTGTTCAGCAACAAATTTCCGACTCTCTTGCACTTGTCTTTTCAGGCGTTGATTAGCTTGGAAAAACGATAACTCATCCTTCATCGTATCCATTACTTTATTTGATTTCACACAATGATTTTCGAAATCCCTCACTAGTTTTCTTCTATTGTTTAATGTGCCCTCCTCCATTTCACTCATCATTTCCGTCATATAATTATATGTTTTGTCGAATTGGTTGACCCAGCAGCTTTCCTTTTTAAAACAGGATTGGCAGGTCTTCTCCGTAACATTACTTAAAAAATAATCTGTTTCTTTCGTTTCCTTTTTATCAAGTGTTGCACTATCAATTTTTGAAAAGCTCTTCGATAGTGCCTGAAACATATCGGAAAATTGTTCAACACGATTTGCTGTAACATCCCTAACCTTTTGCAAATACTGCTCTTGTTCAGATTTGTGTTCGTTCGTACCAGGTATGTATCGGGCCATTTTGCGAATCCAATTTTCTGGCGTTAGAAAAAACAAGATAATAGCGAACCCAGTTTCAATTAATGTGGGAGCAAATTGATTACCGTTCGATTCCCCATAAATGCCTATTAATAATGTAGCGACAAAAAGTCCTAAACCAACACCTACTTTTTTACCGTCTTTTAATAAGCCCCCTAGCAAACCAGCAAATGCAAGTAGACTCATTTGATATAAGCTAGCTACATCAGCCAAGCTTAAAACAAGGCCTGTTACGACACCTACTGTAGAACCAATTGCTGCTCCAGCAATATAAGCAAGAATTAAAACAAGATATCTTGAAAAAATTTGTTCCATAGAAGCATCCATAACTATCCAACCGATTGTTCCAGTTAAAATAGACGCCAAGAGAATCATCATGCAAACAATTTCTTCATTTTTTAAGTCTTTTTTAAATTTTCTTGGTGATATTATTGGAACACTTTGAATAAAGATAAGAACAAGGACAACACTTAACCCTGCTTCTACAATTGTAAAGACCCATTGATACGTTTCTATGCTACCTTGAATAAAAAAACCAGTGATTCTTGCAATAATACAAGCTAAAAACACATATAAAGGAACCATTTTTTGTTGAGCAGAAACTTTTTTAAATAATGCTGCTAACAAACAAAAAACTAATATGGTACCTGTTAAAAATAAAGAATGACTGATGCTAACTGTTAATCCACCTAATAAAACGGCTAAAGCTGTCTTAAAAGAAATATTCCGACGCAGCATCCAAATAGAGGCAAAAAAGGCAACTGCAAAAGGGGAAACTGATGTAAGGATAACAGCTCTGCCTAATAAGAACCCCGCAATAAAAAGGGTCCACCCTTGGTCAATAAACTTTTTCTTAACCGTATCTCCAGTCTTCTTCCTCCATTTTGATAGAGAGTATAGTGCTTTTTTATATGAAGTTCTTGATTGGGTCCTTGTAACGGATTCAATCATACGATCACTCCTTCTATGTAACATATTCAACCATATATAATCTGGATTTTTTGTCAAAACAGGAGGACAACCTCAAAAAAACCTTCGACGGATTTCTGAAAATCAATAGGCATTTCTACAATAAAAAAAATAATTTAGTTAGAATTAAAAATAGCCTGTCACAATCCCTCGTTTTTTTATTGAATAGAGGGTTTTTTATATGGAACAAATAGTATCCTTTACCGAATCAACCAAAACGGCTCTCACACTGTGGGCAGTAAAACAAAAAAGTGTTGACACTAAATTGTTCGTGTTGTACTATATTTCTTGTGTCTTAAGAATATTTGGCGGCGTAGCTCAGCTGGCGAGAGCGTACGGTTCATACCCGTGAGGTCGTGGGTTCGATCCCCTCCGCCGCTACCATATTTACTGTGGCCCGTTGGTCAAGCGGTTAAGACACCGCCCTTTCACGGCGGTAACACGGGTTCGAATCCCGTACGGGTCATACAAAACCCACACCAATATAGGTGTGGGTTTTTTGCTGCATAACAAAAGCGCAAGGCCTTGCTCATCCCCGGTAGGCATAAGACAAGGCCTGCCGGGGTGGTTTTTTACCACAGAAGGGAGTTACTTATGTCCCGAGCAATCAAAAAAGACCCTGTTAAGAGTCTTTTTCTTCTGGTTCTACCCATAGTTTTTGAAAATTAATTTGGGCAAATGACGCCACTTCAATATCTTTAATCATTGGATTGAAGAGCCTCGTTCGAATAGGATGATGGAGGAAAACTATCATTCTTTGTTCATAAAGAAACTGTTCAACTAATTCCATAATCCTTTCTCTGTCCTCATTTGTTGATGCTTTTTTAATTAACTTTAATTTTTTATCAATTAAACTCCATTGTTCTTCATTAAAGAAGCGTCGAAAAAGTAAGGATTCGTTATAAAATGCACCTAAAAAGGAGAGTTGGTAATCGATTGAAGACACATCTCCTAATAAAATCATATGTGCATCTTCTTCAATCGACTTAGCAAATAACCCTTCTAAGTCGAACAACTTAATTTCCAAGTTAATTCCTTTTTCTTTCGCCACCTGACTGAACCATCTTGCTTCTTCTATAGCAGCAGGATAGTTTAAGGCATATAAGCTTAATATTTCCCCCTTATAATCGGAACCTTTTAGATATTCTTCCACTTTATCGTTATCTTTAACAGGTGTTGTTGATTTCCAAGGAAAATAACTCGTTGATGGAACTAAATTTTTTCGATTTAGATCACCCCACATTTTTTCCATATCTAGCAAATGATAAATTGCCTTTCGAAACAGGAGGTTATCCACCACAGAAGATCTATTGAAATTAAAAGCTAAAAACCGGAATCCCACCTCTATATCTTGTTTTTTAATAGGTTTAATGGGATTGGTTTCCGTAAGTATTTCGAACGTACTCTTTCCTGCAGATTCAATAGGAACTCTCCAAAATTGTATTTCATCTAATAATGGTCTTTCCAAAAAGTAATCATTATTTGCCTCAATAATTAGCTTATTATCTGTTCTTTCTTTTAATTTAAATGGACCAGTTCCAATCCATTTGTGTTCGTCAAATATCATATCACAAGGTAATATAACTAAGTTTACCGAGCTTATATATCTTAGGAAAAATGGATTACTTTCCTTCAAATGAAATCGAACACTAAACGGAGACATTATTTCTACTTCCATTACATCAGCTGTTAGCCATTTATGGGGTGAATATTTTTCATTAAAACGATCGAAGGTATATTTAACATCCTTACTAGTCAAATGCTTTTGGTGATGGAATTTAATGCCCTTCCTCAAATAGAATGTCCATATCTTATAGTCATTATCTTCCCGCCAGTGATGGGCTAAGTGCGGCTCTATTCTATCTTCCTTTTGATTATACGTTACAAGCGTATCCCCTAATTGGTTAATAATATGGCATTCAAAAGTAACGGAACTGTATAAGGGATCTAAGGTTGTCAGGTTTCTAGCAATAAGTGTTCTTAGTACATCCTTATTTTCGTGAGGGGATTGAAAGCCAAATAAGCTTTTTACCTCTTCCGAAAAACTAGTAATCCACTGCTTTGGTATCGGCAGCTGTAACAAGTGCACTATTTGTTCCAAGTGTTCTCTTTCAACGGAAGATTTAATAAACTCCTCCACTTCTTCTTGAAATGGATGAACAAATTTTAACACAGAATGGACTCCTCGACCTTGTCCTGGTTCATATGAAAGCTTTCCAGCCAATTCATATTTTTTCAGCTTTCTTTTCACGTTCTTTTTCGTACAGAACCATATTTTTTCTAAGTCTGCCATTTTAAACGCCACACGTTGATTTTGTTCTTTCGAAAAAAATTGTGCTCGCATCTCAAAATAAGATAAATCTTCTCTCATATCACTTCTCCTAAAAGGGGACATTTTTTATTTAATTATACCCTTTTTACCCCTTTTAGAATAATGCAAAATAAGTGATGGGAAAGGAGATAGAAAAATGTTAAAAAGCTTACACCCCAATATAAGAATCCGTATTTATACATCCTTTTTGAGTAGGGTAATTGGCTCGATGATTTTTCCCTTTATGGCTATTTATTTTACCTATCACTTGAATGCTACTCTCGCCGGTATATTATTAATGGTAAATGTAATTGTTCAGTTTATTGCAAGTTTATACGGGGGATACCTAGCGGATATTTTAGGCAGAAAAAGAATGATGGTACTAGGAGAATGGATGAAGCTATTTGCTTTTGCTGCAATGGTTTTAGCAAATTCACCTCTATTAACCTCTCCTTGGATTACGTTTTTAACAATGATCATCATTGGTATATCGTCGGGGTTTGTGAACCCAGCTGCTGAAGCAATGCTAATTGATGTGAGTACAAAAGAAACCCGTGCTTTCATGTATTCTATTAACTATTGGGCAGTCAACCTATCCATCATGATTGGCTTAATAGTTGGTGGATGGTTCTATAAGTCTCATTTATTTGAATTGTTAATTGGTCTTTTCATTATGTCTATTATTACGCTTTGGATGACAGCTACTTTAATACAGGAAACATATACATCTAGTTCGAAAACAAAAAAGGAATACGGTGTAAAACCGTTAATGAAAAGCTATCAAACCGTTATAAAAGATATTCCATTTATGTTATTTACACTAGGTGGAATTGCGATACTATCCCTTGAATTTCAACGTAATAATTTTATTGCTGTACGATTAGAAGAGGAAATGGTTCCAAAAATGCTCTCTATTTGGAATATAGACATGACTATTGATGGTGTTAAATTATTAAGTTTACTCACAGTTGAAAATACGATTATAATCGTATTTTTCACTGCTCTTGTTTCAAAATGGATCAGAAACAAACCGGAGCAACCAATTATGTATGCTGGTTTTATTCTATTTGGTATTGGTTTTGCTATACTAGCTTTTTCTAATAGTATTACCCATTTGGTGATTGCAACCTTAATACTTTCTATCGGGGAATTACTATATGTTCCAACTAGACAATCCATTTTAGCAGATATTGTAGATGATTCTCGTCGGGGAGCATACATGGCATTTAATGGATTCGTATTCCAAATTGGAAAAATGTTTGGAGCACTAGGAATCATTATTGGTCAAGGAATAGGTGGATATGGGATGGCAATACTCTATTTACTATTTGTTCTATTCGGTATTCTATTAACACGGGTCGCGATAACTAAACGACTGGATTTAGTACCCCAAAAAACTATTCCGATAACTTTTTCTGCAAAGTGACTTTCAATCAAGCAAATAAAGAACCCCCAGCAAAAAATATTGCCAGGGGGTTACCGTTTATATCGATTCTTTAGATTTTACATTTTTACTTACGTAAAATAGACAGCAAGTTATCCTTTCTTAGCACCACGACCGCCACGCTTGGATTCAGTATTTTTCCTTAAAGAAGCTAAGCGATCTTCACTATCTTTAAGGAAGCGGTTCATTTTCGCTTCAAATGATTCACTGCGTCTCTTCGGGTTGCTGTTGCGTTTTTTATTATGACTTTGGCTTTGGCTAGTAACATTTTCTTTAGCCTTTTTAATGGAGAGACCTATCTTTCCGTCATTAACATTAATGACTTTCACTTCTACTTCGTCTCCAACCTTTAAATGTTCGTTAATGTCCTTGACATATTTATCTGCGACCTCACTAATATGAACAAGCCCTGTAGAACCTTCTGGTAATTCTACAAAAGCACCAAAATTTGTGATGCCCGTTACCTTGCCTTGCAACTTGCTGCCTACTTCAACTGACATAAAAAAAATGCTCCTCCTTAGAATTTTTAAAAGTGTTCTTTCTATATATTATATAAAAGCATGAAAAAACGTGTCAATAAGACGACCTATCATCTGGTAATTTGAAAATAATTTCTCCTTCTTTTGAAAGAAAGTAATCTTTTCGAGCAATTTGCAGGACATAATCCGTATCTTTTAATAAACTAATCTCTTCCCTTAAATCTTGTTCTTCTTCCTTTAAGTTACTCATATCTACTTTTAACTGTTCATAATGATCCTTTTTTTCTTCGTATAGTGCTCTTTGCTTAATATGGTATGTAACTAAATAGCCAAAAACACTTAAAACAATAATTACAAAAAGCGTTAATCGACGATAGACACGTTTCTTTCGCTTCTTCTGTCTTTCCAGAAATGCATCATATTTTCTTACATAATTAGAATCTAATTTCGTTACTCTATTGCGATCTGGATTCATCGTCGAATTACCTCCTTTTTGAAAAAAGTGATCTTGTCCAATTATTAATAGTATTATATATTTTACTACAAAAATGGTGGAAAGAAAGTAAGTATTTTTTCGTGTTTTTAGGAATTAACTTTTTTATTAAGGACCAAAAGTACAATAGTGGTTTCTGAAAAATTTTCCACGGAATTAAAATTAACCAGATAATAAATGCCCAAAACAAGGTAAGGAGATAAGTCACAAGTTTTAACAGCCATTTAATCGGGGCGATGATTAGCCTTTCAAACAAGTTCCGGCAAAACCGGATGGTAGCAACGGCCCACTGGATAATATGCTCCAATGATTTTAAATACCATACCCTAAAAACAGATTGATAAAACGCAAAACCAAATATTACAGCTAGCCAAACATATAAACGTAATTCACCTTGGTTGACTAAATATAAAATATAGAAAAGGATAAGCCCCTGTAATATCCAGAATAAAATTTCATTTGTATAACGAATGAAACCATTGCGCTTCTTTTTGCGATAAAATCTGTTAAAGGTATCTATAGCCATTCCTAAATAGATGCCGCTGCCTACCATAGCTGTCATCGTAATAAATTGAAGTGTTAGACTCATTTAAACAGCTTGCTAAAGAATCCTTTAGCTTTTTCTCCTTGATGATCATCTATATAAGATAGTTCATAAACACGCCCCTTAATAGACACCAATCCTTCTCCTACATCAAGGTTTTTCATGTGCAAGTTTTCACCACGAACAACGAGATAACCCATAGAAGTTTGAAGCAAAAATTCTTCATTATCAAAACTATCAACGTCTTTTACACCTGTAATTTCCAATTCTCTTCGGTTAACAACCTTAACTTGATGTTCCTGCTGAGTACGCCCTGACTGATACAAATTTGGTTCATAATTCATAGAATCGCCCCTCCTTTATCATTAAAAATTTATGATAAAAAGGACAAGACTAGAACCTAGAATTTTAAAAAAACGAAACATCTTACAATAGATTTACTAGTTTTGCTGAATAGATTCCTCTTTTATAATAGTATAAAGCATAGAAGCTTCGTCTTTTTTTACCGTTTCTCTTAAATCATTAACCTTTACGGTCAGCAATTTTTGCCCAAACCTTATAGCAAGTTCATCACCCGCTGAAATTTTGCTAGATGCTTTTGCAGGATTACCATTGACTAAAATTCTCCCTTGATCTGCTACTTCTTTTGCAAGGGTTCTTCTTTTGATTAAGCGTGATATTTTCAAAAATTTATCTAATCTCATCATTGCTCCCTCTCTTTTTCCGCTTTCTTTGCTAGTTCCCAATAATGATCCATTTCTTTTAGCGTCATATTTAATAATTCATTCCCATTAGCTTTGATTTTATGCTCCATATATTGAAAGCGAGACTGAAACTTCTTATTAGTTCGAAAAAGGGCTAATTCAGGATCTATACGATAGAATCTGGCTATGTTGATAAGGGAAAATAAAATATCTCCAAATTCTTCCTCCTGCGCTTGTAAGTTACTATTCTCGATTACTTCTTTAAATTCCTTTATTTCCTCGGTCACTTTTTCCCACATCGGCTCGGGATTATTCCAATCAAAACCAACCTTTGCCGCTTTTGCTTGCAGCTCTTTTGCATATAATAAAGCAGGTAATGATTTTTCAATCCCCTCTAATAGGGATTGTTTATTCCCTTTGTTTCCCTTTTCCTTTTTCTTTATTTCCTCCCAATTCGTCAGTACGTCTTCTTCCCCTGTAACAGATGTTTTCTGAAAAACATGTGGATGTCTTCTTATCATTTTTTCTGTAATATTTCGAATTACATCATCTACTGTGAAATAACCAGCTTCTTCACCTATCTGGCTGTGAAGCATAATTTGTAAAAGTACATCCCCTAGCTCATCTGCTAATTGAGTATCATCTTTTTCATTGATTGCTTCTATAACCTCATAAGCTTCTTCAATTAAATAAGGCCTTAAAGAATCATGAGTCTGTTTTTGATCCCATGGGCATCCGTTAGGTCCTCTTAATTCCGCAATAACTTCTCTTAATGAGGTGAACTGATGGGTTCGATATTTTTTATCAACCGGAGGAACATAAATACTCATCAAATTACTTATTGAAATTGTACGATCTAGTTCAAATAAAGGTACTTCCTTAACCCATTCCTCTTCCGTACCTGCAGCATTTACGATATAAACGAGAAAATCGTGAGGTAAATCTTCTAATAAGGCTAATTTAACCTCAGAAGCAATCATCTGGTCATAAACCTGTGAAAAGATGAGATGATTTCCATATTGTAAATGAAAACGATCAAATGAAGTTGCATCTATAAACTGAAATCCCTCTATTGGATCAATTTTCAATGCCGAAAACATACTATCAAGATAGCTTTGACCGCCTTTTAATGTAATATGCAGGTTGGCGTCTTCCTTCTCTTTTTCTAACAATAATTTAACTGTCCGTTCTGCTAACATCGGATGGCCCGGAACTGCGTATACAATATCCTTATTTGTTGCCTCTACTAACAAAGCGTCCACTATTTCTTCATATACCGCTTCAAAATCATCATGGTTTTCATAAACGGAATCAAAAGAAAAAAATGTGACACCTCGTTCTATTAACGATGGCATAACAGGGTGGTCTAGAGTTCTGACAAAAATTTTACCCTTTTCCTGAGTAAGTTGATTATATACCCCCAAAGACATTTGCTCTAAGTTTCCTGCTCCTAATCCTATGACGGTAATGTTTTTATTTGTCATTTATCTTTCCTCCTATATAAAATGCGCAACAGTTGCTCACCAAATGGTATTTGCTTTAATTCTTCTTCTGAAAATGCTTTTGTTACTAGCAGTGTATAAAAAAATGCTAATGCACCAAATAAACAAGAAAATAACGTGACAATCCAATAATCTAATCGATCGTTTAATACAAACCAATAGTCAAAAAAGGAATGTAGAATAGTAACAACAGCGAGCATTATCATTATCGAAAGTATAGTTGATTTCCATGGTAATAAACGACGTAATGGAATAGGAATTTGTTTTTTCAAAACAACAAAAAAACTAACAACTAAAAAGACGACACTTATAACCGATGCTATAGCACTTCCAGTAATACCAAAGTAAGGGATGAGTAACTGATTTAAAATCCACTTGACCATAAGAGTTATACCGAACAAAAGCGCTTGTCTTTTTACAAATCCTAATCCTTGTAAGTATGTAGACAACGTTAACGTTAAAGAAACAATCACAATTAGTACGGAGAAAATACGTAAAGCTTCGTTACCTAATGACGTTTCAAATAACACAATATTAACAGATGGAAAAATAGCTATTAATCCAACAGTTGCACCTAAAGAAAATAATATCGTTAACTTCAGGACACGGTAAATTGTTTGTTGATAGTTAGCGCTATTCATTTTTGCTACAGATGGCACTAAAGCTAATGCTAGGGAAGAACCAAATACTACCCCTAACTGGACAAGTGGCTGACCTCTATCAAAGATACCTTTTTCCACCTTAGCATCCTCAAGTGATAAACCGTATTGCTGTAACGTGGAAATCATCGTGAAATTATCTACTAACTGTAAAAAAACTAACAACATATAATTCAAACTCATAATTACTGTTGTTTGTAACAAAACTTTCGCCATTTTTCTATAGGATATTAAGTGATAACTGAAACGAATAGCTTGCTTACGTTTTGTAAAATAAAAAATATATATAACCAGAATGATAATCCCAACGAACACACCAATAGAAGAGGCAAAAGCAGCGCCACTTCCTATCTCATATAAATTCTTTCCTTGTTTCACAAATAAATAAGTAAATAAAAGAATAAAAAAAACACGTACCAATTGCTCCGCTGTTTGTGAAAAAGCTGTAGGCCGCATATTTCCTGTGCTTTGGAACCCACCTCTTATAAAAGAAGTAAAAGGAATAATTAAAAAAAGAAAAGAAGCATATTGGATTGGCTCTTGTAGCTTTACATCACCCATCCCTCTGGCAATTTGTTCCGCTCCAACATATAAACATACAAACAATAGAAAATTTATCATGAATAAAAAAACAAATATAGGTAAATGAAAGGTGATTTGTTGTTGCTGACTTTTTTGTCCTTCTAATTCTATAACTAGCTTGGAAATAGCTGCTGGAAAACCGTATATGGACAATAACCAAGCAATAGTTATAAAAGGGTAAATTTGTTGATAAATATAAAAACCTTCATCCCCAACCATATTCTGAAACGGTACACGATAACCCGCACTTAATATTTTGCCAAAAACTCCAGCTGCCGTTAAAAGTAATGCACCTTTCCATAGCACTTTATCACTCATATAGTCCGTCCTTTACAACCAATATCGAACATTATAGCATATTGAAAAGCCGAAGTGCCTGTTTCAGTGATGTATGGACTGGACAGGAAAAGAACAAAAGCGCAAGGGCCTTGCTCACCCCCGACAGGCATAAGCCAAGACTACCGTAGCGTATTTTGCCACAAAAGAGGATTGATATAGTCCCAAGGGGGTAGGTGCTGGATCTAGACGTGGCTACCCCTTGTAACAAACTTATCACAAGTTCAAAATTTCCTAAGCGATGAAAAAGGCTACCTCAACAATGAGGTAGCCTTTGTATACTTACTTAGTCCATTTGTCTTGCTAAAAATCCTGCAGCTGTTTCTGCTGCTTTTTGCTCTGTGTCACCTAATGGTTGTTCTTTTGAGAACATCACAACACAACCTACCGGATCGCCATTTGCTATAATTGGAGCAAAAACATAAGATGCAGCTGTTTCTTCTTGTCCTTCAACAAACTCAATATTTTGTTCTGTTTTTTCTATTGTTACACTTCGATCTTCCATATTTTTTTCTATAGGTGTACCAATTTTTTTATTTAAGTATTCTTTTTTAGAACCGCCTGCAACTGCAATAAACTCATCACGGTCTGAAATTAGTACAGTATGTCCTAATGTGTCAAATAGTGCTTCTGCATACTCTTTTGCAAAGTCACCTAATTCATTAATAGGTGAGTACTTTTTAAGGATTACCTCTCCTTCACGATCAACAAAAATTTCTAGAGGATCGCCTTCGCGAATACGCAACGTTCTTCTTATCTCTTTTGGTACCACAACTCTGCCCAAATCATCGATGCGACGAACAATGCCTGTTGCTTTCATAGCTAAAAATCCTCACTTTCTTTGATGTAATTACGCCAGGTGACTTATTTCTTTTTTGTTTTGCCACCATCTAGTAAAGTTAGTATCCAACAACTTACTCAAACTATACATTTAAGTATTATTTTTCAGTTTGAAGAAATGCTTAACTTTTACGGTAATATATTTCCTGGTATAGGAAAAATACTACTTTGAAAGGAATTTAAGGGTCAACGGGATATTATTATTATTTCGCATTATGCAACTTTGATACAAACTCTTCTACAATTTCATATCTCCTTGGATGGTTTGAACGATCAAATGCAAATACAATTTTTAGTTGCGTTTTCTCTGTTCCCAATTGAATTAGATGACCATATTCATTCGCCATTTCAAATAGCTTGGCTCCATCTACCCTTAAACTTTCTTCTCCCTCCATTAATAGTTCTATTTTCATTTTTTGCTCAAAAATGGATTCAATACGTTCTTTTTTTGCATAGAGTTTGATTTTGGAAATTTGAATCAAGTTTTCCACTTCTTCCGGGAACTCTCCAAAACGATCCATTAATTCATCCTGCAAATCAAAAACATCTTCCAATTTATCGATTGTTTGAAAACGTTTATACATATCAATTTTTTGTTTTTCATCCGAAATATAAGCTGATGGGATATAGGCATCCATATCTAAACTTATTTCCACTTCAAACGGTTTAATTTCTTCATATGTTTTCCCTTGTTTTTTCGCTTCAATTGTTTCACTTAGCATTTGGGAATACATATCAAATCCAACAGAATCAATAAAGCCATGCTGTTCTGCTCCTAATAAATTTCCTGTTCCTCTTATCGATAAATCTCGCATAGCAATTTTAAACCCAGAACCTAACTCCGTAAATTCCTTAATTGCTTGTAATCTTTTTTCTGCCACCTCTGTTAGCACTTTATCTTGTTGATGGGTGAAATAGGCATAAGCAACACGATTTGACCTCCCAACACGTCCTCTTAATTGATAAAGTTGGCTTAAGCCCATTTTATCCGCATCATATACGATTAACGTGTTCACATTTGGAATATCAACACCTGTTTCAATAATTGTCGTACTAACTAACACATCATAGTGACCTTCTAAAAAATCAAGCATAACATTTTCTAACTGGGATTCATTCATCTGCCCATGGGCATACGTGACCCTTGCATCTTCTACTAAGGAGTCAATTTCATCAGCTATTCTTTCAATATTATCAACACGGTTATAAAGGAAAAACACTTGTCCTCCCCTAGACATTTCCCGCTCAATTGCCTCACGAATAAAGCTAGGATTATATTCGATAACGTATGTTTGAATTGGGAATCGGTTTTCAGGTGGTGTCTCAATAACCGAAAGATCCCTTACACCTAGCATAGACATGTGAAGCGTTCTAGGTATTGGCGTTGCCGTTAATGTTAAGACGTCAACATTTGTTTTAAGCTGCTTAATTTTTTCTTTATGCTTCACACCAAATCGTTGTTCTTCATCAATAATTAGCAGGCCTAAGTCTTTATACTTTACATCCTTGGATAATATACGGTGTGTCCCAATAACAATATCAACTAACCCTTTTTCTAAATCTTCTAGCGTTTTATTTTGTTGTTTACGTGATCGGAATCGACTTAATAAACCGATATTCAAACCAAAATCTTGAAACCTTTCTTGAAACGTTTCAAAATGCTGTTGGGCTAAAATGGTTGTTGGGACAAGAAGCGCTACCTGCTTATTGTCTAAAACAGCTTTAAATGCTGCACGAATAGCAACCTCTGTTTTTCCATACCCGACATCCCCACATAATAAACGGTCCATTGGACGTTCTCTTACCATATCGTTTTTAATTTCTTCAATGCAACGGAGTTGATCTTCCGTTTCCTGATAAGAAAAGGCTGCTTCAAATTCTCTTTGCAAATCTGAATCTGGAGAAAACGCATAACCTTTTGCAGCTTCTCTTTCTGCATATAATTTAATTAAATCATCCGCAATATCCTCTACAGATGCCTGAACCCGTTTTTTCACTTTTTTCCATTCTGTGCCCCCAAGTTTATATAACTTTGGTTCCTTACCTTCTGACCCGACATACTTCTGTACTAGATCAATTTGGTCAATCGGAACAAAGAGCTTGTCATCACCAGAATATTTAATGAGCATATAATCTTTATGAATACCGTTAAGTTCCAGTGTTTCAATACCGATATATTTACCTATCCCGTGGTTTGTATGGACGACATAGTCACCCACTTTTAATTCTTGATAGCTTTTTATTCTTTCTGCATTTGATACCTTTTGTTTTCTTTTTGGTCTCGTGCTTTGTTTTTTAAATAATTCCTGTTCTGTAATGACAGCAACACGAAAGAGCGGTAGCTCAAAACCACCACTTATTTGACCTTCTATAATAATAGGAGTAGATATCGGTAAAGCACGATCAGGACTAGCCTCGATAGCATTCATTTCATAGTCTTCTAACACGGATTGAACTTTTTCCACTCTTTTCTGGTTAGGTGCAACAATAATCACAGAAAAGTTACCCTTTTCCCAACGTTGAAGCTCATTTTTAAGCAAATTCATCTGTCCATGAAACTGTTGCATTTGTCTACAAGAAAAATTCACTAAATTTTCTGGATGGGTATTGGGAATATGACGTAGGAAAACGGATAAATAAAGTCGTTGTGTATGCTGTAGCTTATTTTGTAAAGCATGCCAGTCAAACGACATAGGTAAATCTCGTACTACTCTATTTTGTTCAAGAAGACTTCTATACCATTCCGCTTCCTCATGGTCTAACTTACCTGCCGTTTCTTCAACCCTACTCATTTCATCGATAACAACTAAACCATTACTCGGTAAATAATCTACTAAACTAGCAGGCTTTTCATAAAATAAAGATATGTATTTATACATTTCTTTATAGCGCTCACCATTTCTTAACCGTTCAAGGTCGTACTCAATATTTTCGATTAACTCCTCTTTCGCACTCCCGTTCTTCATTTTTTTTAAGGAGTGTTTTAATACTTGTTCTAGCCTTTGGTGCCCTCTTGTGAAATCCTCATCGGTTAAAATCATTTCATTAGCGGGCCCTATCGTTATCTCCTCAAACTTTTCCGAAAAGGATCTTTGGGTATCAGAATCAAAATGTCTAATGGAATCTACTTCGTTATCAAATAATTCTATTCGAATTGGATGCTCTGATGTTAATGGGTAAATATCAATAATTCCACCGCGTATGCTAAATTCTCCAGGAGACGTTATCATATCTTCCCGTCTATAACCTAACTGAATTAATGATTGTGTATAGTCCTCTAGTGGAATGGATTCTCCTACCCGAAAGAATAACTGTGCTTTTTCCCATTGCTCTACAGAGGGTAGCATTCTTTTGCAGGCAGCAACGGGAGCAATAAAGACTCCTTTTTTCTTTTTACGCCATTGACTTAAAGCCTCAATTCGTTGACTTAACAGCTCCGGACTAGCTATAGCTATTTCTGAAGCCATTAATTCATTAACCGGATATAAATAGACGTTTTCTGAAGAACTAAGATCAACTAAATCATCATAGAGTTTTTGCGCTTGACTAAGATGATGTGTTATTAGGAGCAATGGTCTTTCCAAGGACTCTTCTAAAATAGAGATGAGAACACTTCTGGCAGAGCCAGATAATCCCGCAGCCAACTGTTCTTTCATCCCGGAATTAAAACCTGTTAAAATTGTTTGTACGTCGTCTTGCTCTTTTATATAGTTCTTTAACCCTTGCAATTTATTACTCCCCCCTTAACTACCATAAAAAATAAAAATAAGTGCAAAAATGCTTTGGTGGTCATACACCAAAGCTTATACTAAGCTATCCTACTGTATAAATGTATCTAGCTCATGATATGAAGGATTTTGATTAAGCGTCTCTTCACAATGTTCACATATAGTTTTCACTTCGACATCACCATTATTTTGATAATTAATCATTTCATAGCGCTCTTCGTTAGACAATTCATTTAAACCTAATTTTTCTTCTTCAATTTCTTTGTGTTCAATCTGTCCAATTTTATTACCACAATGACGACAACTGTATTTGATGGACATTAGCAAGCCTCCTCCATAAAAAACTTCCTTACTAGTTTTTCCGAGGAGGATATTTCTTATACTATACAATCTATTAGGAATTATATTTATTCATGACTTCTAAAAAAGGTTTATCCAGCCACATTTCACACGCTTCCGCAGCTGAGTGTATACTCTCTTCTATACTAGGCTTTTCTTCACTTGTAAAGGAACCTAGAACATAGTTAACAACCGGCTCAGCACGACCAATACCTATACGAATGCGGTTGAAGTTTTTTTCTTGAAGTTGGTCGATGATATTTCTAATACCATTATGGCCACCATGTCCACCTTTTTGACGAAGACGGATTTTCCCAGGAGGTAAATCTAAATCATCGTAAATAACAGCAATATCTTCAACAGGTATATCATAAAATTCCGCAAAGGAGCGAACAGCCTCTCCAGATAAATTCATATAAGTCATTGGTTTTACTAGAATTACTTTTTCACCATTAATATGTTCAATTGTATATTGAGCATTGAATTTTTCTTTATTTAAGCTCCAATTATTTCTTTTTAATAAATAATCAATAACCATAAATCCAATGTTATGCCTAGTGTGTTCATACTTTGGACCTGGGTTGCCCAATCCTACTATACATTTCATTATTTGTTTCCCACTTTCATCCTGCATTTCTTTACTGGTACTATTGTATCGAATTTAGTCCAAAAAACAAAATAGGACTAATTACAAATATAAAGGAAGTATTTTTCAGCTTATCGGTTGGAGTGAAGTGCTAGACTTTCTTTATACGCAAGAAAAAACGTAGCCATCAAGCGGCTACGTTATTTTTATTCTTTCTCTTCGTCGTCTGTTGTTTCTGTTGGTGTTTCTTCAGATTCAGTAGCTTCTTCTTCCTCGTCAGCTTTTTCATTTTGAGGAGGAAGTATCGTAACAATGGTTGTATCATCGTCATCTAAAATTTCATAATTGCTACTTCCCTTTAAATCACCTACTGTTACACTATCACCGATTCCTAATTCTTCTATATTTACACTAATGTTTTCAGGAATAGCATTCGGTTTTGCACGAACATTTAATTGATGAAGTGTTTGTTGTACAACACTGCCTTTTTCAGTAGCATCTCCTTCTAGATGAATGGCTACTTCCACATCTACATTAGAAGACATGTCCACTTGATAGAAATCAGCATGAACAAGCTCGCCTTTTAAAGGATCTGCCTGATAGTCGTAAAGCATAGCATTTACTGTGCCCTGACCTTCAATATCAAGGGAAAAAACAGCGTTCTTACCATGGTCCCTGACCATTTTGAGTAGTTCCATGCTGTCAACTGCTATTGTTATTGGCGTTTTGCCATTACCATAAACTACAGCTGGTATAGAGCCTTCAATACGTAATTCTCTTGTTGCAGATCGACGTAAATCATCTCTTCCATTTGCTTTAATTGTTGCTGCCATAGAACAATCACCCTCCAAAAATTATAAGACACACCTATTTATTCCCCTTAATGCAGTGTTATTAAACCTTTTTTTGAAAATTAATCAAATAAAACACTTACAGACTTAAGTTCGTGAACACGTTTAATTGCTTCACCAATTAATGGTCCTACAGAAAGCTGTGTAATTTTATCTATTTTTTTATTGTCTAATAAAGGAATCGTGTTAGTAATAACTAGTTCTTTAATTTTTGAGTTTTCAATTCTTTCAATTGCTGGACCTGAAAGTACAGGATGTGTACAACATGCATAAACTTCATTGGCACCATTTTCAATTAATGCATTTGCAGCTAGAGTTATCGTTCCTGCTGTATCAATAATATCATCAATAATAATCGCTGTTTTCCCCTCAATGTTCCCTACAATATTCATCACCTCAGCAACGTTCGGACGAGGTCGACGTTTATCAATAATAGCAATAGGAGCTTTGAGGTAATCTGCCATTTTACGTGCTCGAGTAACTCCCCCATGATCAGGAGACACTACAACAATATCGTCCATAGCTTTTCCATTGAAATAATCAGAGAGAATCGGTACACCCATAAGATTATCAATTGGGATATCAAAGAACCCTTGAATTTGTGGAGCATGCAGATCTAGAGATATGACTCTAGATGCACCTGCTGTTTGTAGTAGATCAGCTACAAGCTTAGCAGTGATTGGTTCCCTTGCTCTTGCCTTACGATCCTGACGAGCATAACCATAATAAGGGATAACAATATTAATGCTACGGGCAGACGCTCTCTTTAAAGCATCTATCATAATAAGGAGTTCCATTAAATGTTCGTTAACTGGTTGGCAAGTAGACTGAATAACATATACATCACAACCACGCACACTTTCTTCTATGTTTATTTGAAGCTCTCCATCACTAAAAGTTGTTACCGAACACTTCCCTAGATCTGTTCCGATTTGTTCAGCAATCTCTTTTGCTAATGTTCTGTTTGAATTCAACGTAAATACTTTTAGTAATCGGTCCTTGTATTGATTAGGCATTTTTCCTAAACCTCCATTATTTTTTCTTCATATTTTTCAGTCGGTCTACGTAACCTTCTTTATTTGTTTGACGAGAACGAGCAATAGATAAAGATTTTTCGGGAACATCTTTCGTAATGGTTGAACCAGCTGCTACATATGCACCTTTTTTAATCGTAACTGGTGCTACTAAGTTAGAATTACACCCTATAAATGAATCATCTTCTATAATTGTTTTATACTTGTTCAAACCATCATAATTGACGGTAATTGTCCCACAGCCAATGTTCACATCTTTACCTACGTCTGCATCTCCAATATAACTTAGATGAGATGCTTTGCTTCCATCACCAAAAGTAGATTTCTTAATTTCTACAAAGTTTCCTACTTTCACATCGTTGCCGATATCAGAAGCCGGTCTAATATGCGCATAAGGTCCTACCTGTACATTTGCGCCTATTTTACTTTCATGTGCTACACTTTGTCTTACTGTTGTTCCTTCTCCAATTTCACAGTCTTTGATTTCGGTATTTGGACCAATAACCGCATGACTCTTTATTATTGTTTCACCATAAAGGTTACAACCTGGATAGATCACTACATCCTGTTCAATTTGGACGTCCATGCCGATATATGTGTTATCTGGATCAATTAACGTCACGCCATTTTTCATATGCTGAAAATTGACCCTTTCTCTCATACTTTTTTCTGCTTGCGCTAAGGCGACTCTATCGTTCACACCAATGGTTTCTTCAAAATCATTAGTTTTATAAGCAACTATTTTTTCGTTTTTCACCTTTAAAATTTCTATAACATCAGGTAAGTAATATTCTCCCTGTGAGTTATCATTTGATACATGTTGAAGTGCTTCAAATAGAGCTCTATTATCAAAACAGTATGTACCTGTGTTAATTTCTCCAATTGTTAACTCTTCAGGATTTGCATCCTTATGTTCCACAATTTTTTCAACTTCATCAGAACTGTTCCGCACTACACGGCCGTACCCGGTTGGGTCTTCTAATTGTGCTGTTAATACACTAACTTTAGCATTTTCCTCCTCATGTTTTAACACTAAAGATTCCAATGTTTTAGCTGTTAACAATGGGGTATCACCGCAGACTACAAGTGTTGTTCCCTCTAAATTACGTAATAACGGTTCTGCCTTCATAACAGCATGGCCTGTTCCTAATTGCTCTTCTTGCAAAACAAATTCAGAACGCTCACCTAAATGGTCCTTGACCTTTTCAGCACCATGACCTACTACAGTAATTACTTTACTTAAATGTAAATCATTAAGTTGGTCCACAACGTGCTGAACCATTGGTTTACCGCATACAGGGTGAAGCACTTTATATAGTGATGATTTCATTCTCGTTCCCTGCCCAGCAGCTAACACAATTGCAAAACGATTTGCCATTTCCTAAACCCTCCGTCCGTACGTTCATTTTATATCATTTTTCCTATACTCATTTTATCCTACCTCGTCATATTATAGCAGAGAATTGTGTAAACATAAAAAAGAAGCCTAATCAAAATAATGATTAGACTCCGGTTTGTTTTCTTACTATTTAAGAAGCTCCAGCTTCTTCATATTCAACTTCCTCTTCGCCTGCACGATGGTATTCAGCTAAAACTGCTTCCTGAATTTTTGCACGAGTGTTCGAATTAATAGGGTGTGCAATATCACGGAATTCACCATCAGGAGTACGCTTGCTAGGCATCGCAACAAACAAACCATTATTCCCGTCAATAACACGGATGTCATGAACTACGAACTCTTGGTCCAAGGTAATTGATGCAATTGCACGCATTCTTCCATCTGTATTTACGCGGCGTAATCTCACGTCAGTCACTTCCATTATGTCTCACCACCTTTTCCCCTTAGAACTTATTTACCATAATTCCACATATAGACAAAAAATCCTTCTAAATTTTTAAAAAACTTTTAAAAATAAGTGGGAAAAAGTAGCAAAATAAAAAATATAGCTAAAAATAAAAAAGCGTTTTCATACGAATACGCTTTTTAAAAAAAATTTAGTTTAATAAATTATTGAAAGTAGTTACCTTTCTTTGCATCTATTTTTCTTTCGCTTAGGTTAACCTCATGAATTTTGATGAGGGAAACGTATTCGTCAATCATTCTTTCTTCATCTTCATCCTCTGCTTCAGCTAAAACACCAATCCCTGCGACATGAGCTTGAAATTCCTTCAGAAGGCTTTTCATCCCATTTATTGTGCCACCAGCTTTCATAAAGTCATCAATAATACAAACAGTAGATCCCTCCGGTAGGCTTCGTTTAGCAAGGACCATTGTTTGGATTTTCTTAGAAGAACCGGAAACATAATTGATACTAACAGTGGAGCCTTCTGTAACTTTAGGGTCTCTTCGCACAATAACAACTGGTACATTTAAAATATTAGCTGTAGCGTAAGCAAGAGGAATGCCTTTTGTTGCAACGGTTACAATATACTCTATTCCCTTATCCGCAAATGCTGTAGCAAATATTTTCCCTATATTACGAATGGTTTCGGGATCACCAAGTAAATCACTCATATACAAGTAACCACCCGGGAGAATTCTTTCTGGATCATTTAACTTTTCACATAATTGATTAATAAAAACATCACTATTCTCTTTTGAGTAAAAAGGTAAATATTGAACTCCTCCAGCTGCACCTGCTACTGTTTGCAGCTTGCCTATACCTTCTTGTTGGAACATATGATCAATAATATCTAAATCCTCACTAATAGAAGATTTTGCAGCAACATATGTTTCAGAGAAATAAGGTAAAGATATTAATTCAAATGGATGTTCCAAAAAATAGTTTGTTATGGCGACAATTCTTTCGCTTCTTTTCATAGTCCACCTCTAAATCCGAATATTATAAGATAATATAACATTTTTATACGGATTTAATCAACTGATATTTGTTTTCCTAACATTCTTACGACATATACTTCTTCACAAAATCCCCGTAAACTATTATAAATTCGATCTGCCCTTGACTGCTTTTGTGTTAAACCAAATACAGTGGGGCCACTTCCGCTCATTAGTACATTATCTGCACCAGCACTTAACATTTGATTTTTGATCTGCCTTACTTCCGTGTGCATTTCTAATGTCACTTGCTCTAAAGCATTACCAAGATTTTTACACATCTTCTCGTAATTACCTTCCTTAATGGCAGAAACCATATCACTAGTATGAGGATGCACAATATTGGCAGTATTTAACTTTCCATATACAGCTTTGGTTGACACACCGATAGATGGTTTCGCTAAAATAACCCAACAGGTAGGCGGCGCAGGAAGCTTTTCAATTCGTTCTCCCCGTCCAGTTGCAAGTGCTGTACCACCATATATACAAAAAGCTACATCAGATCCAATTTCTGTCCCTATTTCCGCTAATTGTTCAAAGGAAAGATGCAAACCCCAAAGTTTATTCAAACCGCGCAAAACAGCTGCAGCATCACTACTTCCTCCTGCTAGGCCCGCTGCAACAGGAATCTGCTTTCTTATCGTAATCAAAACTCCTTTTTTAATTTGGAATTTTTCTTTTAACTTTTCTGCTGCTTGAAAAGCTAAATTCCTACGGTCATCAGGTACAAATCGCTTTTCCGATTTAATAACAATTTCATCCTGCTCTAATTCCGTTAACTGTATTTGGTCATATAAATCAACAGTTGTCATAATCATTTCAACCTCGTGATATCCATCATCACGTTTATGTAAAACATCTAGTGTTAAATTTATCTTTGCCGGAGCCTTTTCTAAAAGCATCCTCTCACCTTCACTTTCCCGATTGTCTTACAAATTGTAACATAAGTGATGAAAAATTGGCGAGGTTTTCAAGGACTTACTAATCCTAGTTTTACACGAAGAAAAACATCTTAAGCATATAAAGAGCACAAAAGTAAAAAGTTTTTTCATAATGGCTATTTTCGAACATATTACCTTTTCCTTAAACTGCGACGTAACTACATGTGTGTGAATTCCTGCCGCTACGGAAATACACTAC
This sequence comes from Salirhabdus euzebyi, assembly GCF_014207435.1. Classification (GTDB taxonomy): domain Bacteria; phylum Bacillota; class Bacilli; order Bacillales; family Alkalibacillaceae; genus Salirhabdus; species Salirhabdus euzebyi. Next base: position 16,989 of record NZ_JACHGH010000017.1, on the reverse strand, counting down.
GCTTTCCGCGGGCTCGCGCTGAGCCTCCTCACTCGCAAAAAACGCTCGCTGTGGGGTCTCAACGTCTTCGCTGTCCCGCAGGAGTCTACGTGTATTTCCTTCGCTAAACGTGTGCTCTCTTACTTATCTCCATTCAAGTACTAGTTGGTTAGAGCGGTGTTGTAAAATACCCACGCTATATTTCTAGGGGTAACCTAAATGATTAGAAATTCTTATACATTGGCTTTATTGGCTTTATCGGCTTTCACTATTTTTGAATCAAAAGTATCCATCAGCGTAGGCAGAATACGAAGACTCCTGCGGGCCAGCACGTGTCTGAAGACCCCGCAGCGACGGTATTCCGCGAGGAGGCTGAGGCCGTGCCCGCGGAAAGCGAAGTATACTGCCGAAGCGGTCTGATAGCAGTAGCTTCAAATAGGAATGCCTGCTTTAGTTACGTCGCAGTTTCTATCGACTGTGCACAACTAATAACAATATTAAGCAATCCTACAACTGTTAAAAATCCAATTATGAAGACATAAAAAAGAGCAGATCATTAAGATCTGCCCTTATTATTAGCTAGCTGGCTCTCGGCTATTTCTATAGCTCTCTTTACCATGTTTCCTGCATCTCTCGCTCTTATACCGCCCCATCCTTCTTTTTGAACGGTGTCGTAAAAACCTAACTCTTTCGCAAGCTCTTCTTTAAACTCTTCCGACATTATGCCTCTTCGTCTACTCAAAGACAACCGCCCCTTTCGAGATGTTTTTACGACATGCTTATTATTTGCCAACTACACATTAAATACACTATATAAAAAATGGAATTAGACATAAAAAAAAGCAGTAAACAATGTTTACTGCTTCCTCAGGCCATTTTGCTCATGTCTTCAAAAAAGGTTAATTCAACAGTTTCAGTTAATACATCAGCATAGCTGTATGATACTCGCTCAAACGAATGTTCGTCTTGGTCGAGTTCTACGATGAATACAGCAGGATACGTTTCAGCAAGTATACCGCTTCTCTTAATTGTTTTTCTTCGGCCTCCGTTAGCTTTCAACGTTAACCGTTTACCTATACGTCCATCTAAGGCTTGCTTAATTTCTGCTAATGTTTTTGGCACTTCACTCCACCTCACTAGTAATAAGATATCACAAGTAGCTAAAAAAGTCAAATAAAACTAAACATTATATCAGCTAATTGTTAAGTATGTCAACGCATAATATTTTAATCCATCTTATTTTTCCTTAATTCTTGAAAAAAATTCATAAAAATTAAATTCCGCCCATTTTACCATGGACGGAAACTAGCTTCATTCATTTCTTGATCGTCCTCATCAGGGAAAGGCATGCCCGTGCGGAATAATCCTCTAGTTTCTACTCCTCCTATACCTTTTTCACCTGTTAGCGTATTCCTTAATACATCCCACAGCTTTATATTATCCATAAAAGAGGTATAACCTACTTTAGCAGCAATATATACAGGGTCTAAAGCATGTATATTAATTCTAGAAGGGGAGCTAGCAAAATTAGCTCCTGCACGGATCAATGATTCAAAATGTGATTGGCAGGCACCTGCAAAAATAACTAATTGATCAAGACTAGGCGCATATCTACGTGCTTCTCTGACAGTTTCCGCAAAATATTTTGAATGTCGGTAGGCTCTTATGTCACCTTTTCTCCCTTTATTTTTTGAGAAAGAATCATGACCAGTAATAACTAAAATATCGGGTTTAATCTTTTCTAAGAGACCGTATATTTTTTCTGGCATTTCTTTTTCATTTAAATGAAGACCATGAACTTGTAAACCTAAGCGATTATATAAATTAATGCACTTCTTTAAAAACATTGGGTCGCCATCCACATGGAGCACCCTTGGTGGTATTTGAAAATGTTTAACATCACTGTTATAACCTGAGGAAGCTTCGTAATTTCTCTTCTTTCTCATCAGCTGATAATCTTGCCTAAATAAACGAAAAGAATAGTCTTCTTTTTTCTTTTCAACTTGTTTTCGTTCTTGAATTTCATTTTTTTCTACTCTTACTAAATCATCTGTATATGCATCTGCTTCTAAACGATAGTCTTCTCCAAATAAAATGGCATAATCATCTTTCACGGATTGAATCCGAAATAATAAATCATGATTATGAGAAATTCTAGACACAATGTCCCCTTTTTGCCATTCCATCTAATTTCCTCCTCAATACACACTACTACAATAGCGTATTGCAAGGAGAGGAAATATGTTACACAAATAACCATTTAAAATTGTTAAATGCAAGGTTTGTTTAATCCTTGATAAAATTCGTTTGCCATACTAGCAAATTCTTCGATGGATAGCGATTCACCTCTTCGCATTCCTTCTATATTTATTTTATCTAAAGTGGATGTTATCTGTTCCTTTGTTAACTTTTCTTTAAAGTGCCTACTCAGATTATTATTCAACGTTTTTCGTCTTTGCCCAAAGCATGCTTGTACAAGCTCAAAAAAGAATTCTTCATTTTCGACAAAAACCTGCGGATTTTCTCGCATTTTCAGTTGTAAAACAGAAGAATCTACATTTGGTTGTGGCATAAAAACAGTCTTTGGAACACTCATCACAATACTTGGCTCTGTGTAATATTGTACGGCAATAGATAGTGATCCATACTCCTTTGTATTCGGTTTGGCAGCCATCCGTTCGGCTACTTCCTTTTGAATCATGACAGTTATATTTTCAACAGGTATTCTATCCATTAATAACTTCATTAAGATTGGGGTTGTAATATAATAGGGCAGATTTGCAACTACTTTAATGGGTTGACCATTTGCAAAATATTTCTCAATTACTTCAGGTAAATTCGCTTTTAATATATCTTGGTGGATAATTTCTATATTTTGATACGAACCAAGTGTATCTCCTAATACCGGAAGTAAACGTTGATCTATTTCAAATGCTACTACTTTCTCTGCATGCTGGGCCAAATGTTCCGTTAAGGCACCAATTCCTGGGCCAATTTCTATGACTCCATTAGATGCTTCTACTCCAGCCTTATTTACAATATTCTTTAAAATATTTGCATCAATAATGAAATTTTGTCCTAAACTTTTTTTAAATGAAAAGCCATATTTCTGTAAAATTTCTTTCGTTTTGATTGGTGTCGCTATTGCTTTTTCTCTATCCATTTATTGTTCCTCCTGAAAAATCTCTTTCATCGTCGCTACAAAAACCTCTTTTGGCACTTGGAACATATTTAACCTTTTTTCAAGTTGTTTTGCATTAGCAAACCCAATGTTCAGCTTGTCCCCTAGTTTTTTGCGTCTGTCTTTTGCTTTATTATTGCCGACTAATCCAAACTGAATTAAATCACTTTTCGTAAATATAGGATCGGGCTCTACCGTTAACTCGTACACTTTTTGCAAAGCTGTTTTTATCGCTTCTGGGGAAGCATGTTCAATACCAAGTCCCTTTTTTCCTATAGCTTCCTTTTTTGATAAAAATGCATGCTTGCATCCCGGTACTTCCTGATCAATAATACTACGAATACGTTGTCCTGGATAATCAGGATCAGTAAAGATAATAACTCCTCTTTTTTGTTGAGCATGCCTAATTTGTTTGAGGGTTGATTTATTAATAGCTGATCCATTTGTTTCAATCGTATCCGCAAGAACTGCATTTTTGACAGCTACCGTATCATCTTTACCTTCCACTACAATAATTTCTTTTATGTACAATATGATTTCCCCCATATGAAAATGCTACTTGTTTTTACTTCTATTATTTACGATTTGTTTCCTTATATAAAGTAATTCAAACATCCTCTTCCATTAAACTTTTCATTCCATAACAGGAACAAAAGCGCAAGCGCCTTGTTCACACCCGACAGGCATAAGACAAGACCTGCCGTGGAGGTTTATGCCACAGAAGGGATTGACTTATGTCCCGAGGGTGTAGGTGCTGGAGCTAGACGTGGCTCCCCCGTGCAGCCAACTTATCCAAAAGTCCACAATTTTATAATTTCCTAAGCAGCAAAAAAGCAGAGGGTTTCCCTCTGCTTAAGGTTATTTATAAACTTTAACTCGTACTTGCTTTCTCCCAAAGCTATATGCTTGAGCCTTAGTTGGATAAAAAACGTCTATACGATTTCCGACTATTTTCCCACCAGTATCTCCGGCAATTGCATATCCGTAACCTTCTACCCACACCTTAGATCCTAACGGGATAACACTTGGATCTACTGCTATTACTTTAGCATTAGGATTAGCTTTTAAATTAATACCCGTACTCGTGATGCCTGAGCACCCTGTACAGTATGCTGTGTAAGCCGTTGCACTCATGTAAAGCTCTTTTACTACCTCACCATCACCGCTTCTGGAAACAGTAGGTGCTGGTTGTGCTGGCTTTGTTCCTAGTGCAACAATTTGATTTTGGCTTTCTTGCTCCACTTTTTCCTCAATAAGTTTTCTATCGACTTCTTTTCCGTTTTCTAACGTTACTTCGTATCTTTTTACTACAGTACCTTCTTTACCTGCTTGAACTACTTTTTTCTGTCCACTCGGTAAGGAACTATCGTTTTTTGTAACAGTAGCATAATCAACGGATTCTTTAATGACATCTTCTACTTTTTCAATTCTTGTAATCGTAACCGAAGTACCTTGTGCAATTACCTCATCTAGGCTTGGTTCAAGTTTATCTAGTTCATTTAGTTCAATATTTTGACTTGAAAGAAATTCGTCAATGGTATCTGCTGTCGTCCAAACCTTTTGTTCCTCGCCACCATCATTAACCGTAACTTCGTAGGCTTTATTTACTGAAATTTCCAAACCTTCACTAATTTCTGTTGTTACGGTTGGTGTTAGCATATCTTCTGCATGGACTTCAATATTTTTTTCTTTTAAAAAGTCACCGATTGTTTTTGCTGTTGTATAATATTCAGTAGATTCGTTTTCAACTGTAACTTTTATTTTTTGCGCTGATGTATAAGTGATTGTCATTCCTGATGTAATAGCATCCGTTCTATTAGGTAGAACTTCGTCGTAATCCTCTGCTTCTACATCCAGTTCACTTAGGAGTTCGTCAACAGTATTAGCATGGGTGCGAACAGACTGCTCTACGCCATTATTGACTAGAACGACATCTGCTTTCGTTGTTTCATAGATTAGAATCCCAAGTGAGGCAAAAAACACAATGGTGCTCATTACCAAAACTAATAGCTTTTTGGTGTTTTTTACACGTAAAGCTAAGTTAGAAAATGGATGTTTATTCATTTGTCTTTGCCTCCTTTGCACGCAGTGTATTATATAGACTACGCGCAATCATGTCAACTCTATTGACATGAAGCTAGTTTTGAACAAGCCTACAAACTGCTTGACTCTATCTCATATTATTGGTTTTTTGTATTTTTTTAAACCCTTTTGGGCTTTTTTTAATCCAATTGTAATATTAACTGATGTTTTGTTACAAAAAATTAGCGTTTTATCCTAAATAATTCCAATGCATTTTCCGTTGTTTTTTTGCTGATTTCTTCTACTGATACGTCTTTCAATTCTGCAATTTGGTCTGCTACTAGCTTTACAAATGCAGGTTCATTTCTTTTTCCTCTATAAGGATGTGGTGCAAGGAAGGGACAATCCGTTTCTATAAGTAGTCTGTTCATCGGGACTATCTTCGCTACTTCTTTCGGCTCTTTCGCATTTTTAAAAGTAACTGGCCCTCCTAAGGAAATATGAAAATTCATATCTAAGCATTTTTTTGCAATCTCCGGAGTACTACTGAAGCAATGTAAAATTCCACCGACTTCACTTGCGTTTTCCTCTTGTAAAATAGTCACGATGTCTTCTGCCGCTTCCCGATTATGTATAATAATTGGTAGATTAACCTTTTTCGCTAAAGCTATCTGCTTTCTAAAAACTTCTTTTTGAATATCTTGAGGTGATTTATCCCAATGATAATCTAATCCCATTTCCCCAATTGCTACAACCTTAGGGTGTGAAGACAATTCTTCTATCCATAATAAATCTTCCTCTTTCATATCAATTGCATCAACTGGATGCCACCCAACAGCAGCATAGATAAAATCATATGACTCCGCAATTTCAATCGCTAATGGGATTGTTTTACGATCAAAACCTACTACAACCATATACGTTACACCAGCTTCTTGTGCACGTTTAATAACCTCATCACGGTCTTCCATAAATTGATCTGCATTTAAATGGACATGTGTATCAAATAACACCTAATTCATCCTTTCAACAAATAGAATAAAGGCCAGGTCCCCTTAAAAATAAATTATTCGGGAGTCCTGGCACTGTATTTATTTTATTTAACTTTTGTTCCATTCGGTAAATCCTGCTCAACTGTAGCTAATGCAAGCTTACCGTTTTCATCTTCCCCAGCTAAGATCATTCCTTGAGACAATTCTCCTCTTAACTTCACAGGTTTTAAATTCGTTACACAAATAACCTTTTTACCAACTAGTTCTTCAGGCGAATAATGTTTTGCTATTCCAGATACAACCTGTCTTTTCTCCGTACCTAAGTCCAATTGAATACGCAGTAATTTATCTGCTTTTTTCATTTTTTCAGCATGAATAACCTCTGCGACTTTAAGGTCAAGCTTCATAAAGTCATCTATGGTTATTTCATCCGACTGTTCTTCTTCTTTTTGTTCCTCTTCCTTTTCCCCTGGTTTACTCATCATATCTTTAATCGCCTTAACCTCGTCGTCTACATCTAGACGAGGGAAAATTGGATTTCCTTTTTGAACAAGTGTTCCTTCCTTCATGAGTCCAAATTCATTTAAGCTATCCCAGTTTTTCAAGTTTTCTTCTTGAATTCCAAGCTGTGTAAAAACCTTCTCTGGCGTACTTGTTAAAAATGGTTGAAGCATAATGGATATGTGTCGTAAAGATTCTGCCAAATGAGCCATTACATTACCTAATCGATCTCTATTACTTTCCTCTTTTGCCAACACCCAAGGCTTCGTTTCATCAATGTATTTATTTGTACGACTAACAAACTGCCATAGACTCGTCAATGCAACTGAAAATTGCATATTTTCCATTGATTCTTCTACCTTATGACGGGTTTCATTTGCAAGTTGTTGTAACTGCTGATCAAATTGGTCTTCACCTTGACGAAGAGGCGGAATTTTACCGTCAAAATACTTATCAGCCATCGCCACAGTTCGATTTAACAAGTTACCTAAATCGTTTGCCAAATCATAATTAGAACGCTCTACAAACCCTTCAGGAGTAAAGACACCATCAGAACCAAAAGGAACTTCTCGTAATAGATAATAACGTAAAGCATCCAATCCATAACGATTAATTAAATCAACAGGATCTACCACATTCCCCTTTGACTTTGACATCTTTCCATCTTTCATCAAAAGCCAACCATGTGCAAACACCTTTTTAGGTAAAGGCAAATCCAATGCCATTAACATAATGGGCCAATAAATCGTATGAAATCGAACAATCTCTTTCCCAACAAGGTGTACGTCTGCTGGCCAATACTTTTTGTACAGACTATCATCAGAGGAATTGTACCCTAAAGCAGTTATATAATTACTTAATGCATCAATCCAAACATATATAACGTGTTTGGGATCACCTGGCACTCTGACTCCCCAATTAAATGTCGTTCTAGATACTGCAAGGTCTTCTAACCCTGGTTTAATAAAGTTATTAACCATTTCATTTTTTCGACTTTCAGGCTGAATAAAATTAGGGTTCTCTTCATAATAAGCTAATAATCGATCTACATATTTACTCATTTTGAAGAAATAAGACTCCTCTTTCACCTTCTCCACAGGACGTCCACAGTCAGGACAATTTCCCTCTTCTAACTGACGTTCGGTAAAAAAGGATTCACAAGGAGTACAATAGTGACCTTCATACTCATCTAAATAAATATCGCCCTTTTCAAGTAAACGGGCAAAAATCTTCTCTACAACATCTTTATGACGATCTTCAGTCGTTCGGATAAAGTCATCATGCGAAATATCTAGTTTTTCCCACAAATTCTTAATCCCACTCACTATTTCATCTACGTATTGTATTGGTGTTACTCCTTGTTCCTCTGCCTTTCGCTGAATCTTTTGTCCATGTTCATCCGTTCCTGTTAAATACATGACATCATATCCACGTAAACGCTTGTAACGTGCCATTGCATCACCTGCAACCGTTGTATAAGCGTGACCAATATGTAAATTTCCACTTGGATAATAAATAGGAGTCGTAATATAAAAAGTTTTATTTTCGTTGGGCATAATGAACCTCCTTAATTATACTAACAGCAATATAAATTAATCTGTCTGCTTTTAAATCCTCTTTCTATTTTAACTATTTATTAAAATGATTTCCATAAATGTTCGTTGGAAAACGTCTTTATAATAGAAAATCTTTGCTAAATACCAGCACATCAGGAAAACCTCTATCTTTTGACTACTCAATTCTTCGTCGAAATAAAGTGCTTAAAGTTTAAAACAAGGCATTATAGATTCCAAATCCAGTATACTAATCAAACCAACTTTCAAATTGTAAAAATGTATAAAAAGTGCACAAGTACTTTTTACCTTTTACAAATAAAGGACCCCCCTATTTATTCATTTTCCATCGTATTATATAAAGGGTTTACTCTACGATTATTTGGGGAATAAACTGATAAAATTGTTGCTTTTTCCAGGCATAAATGGTGCAAACTAATTGACAATCATTGGCAACAAATGATAGTATTTATGTCGAAACATGCCGAAATAGACAAAGATAAAAATGATCGAGAGGGGAAAAATTGAATATGAAATCTACAGGGATTGTCCGCAAAGTAGACGAGTTGGGGCGTGTCGTAATACCAATTGAATTACGACGTACGTTAGACATTAAAGAAAAGGACGCATTAGAGATATATGTAGACGATGATCGCATAGTCCTTAAGAAGTACAAACCAAATATGACCTGTCATATTACTGGTGAAGTGTCTAACGATAACCTAACACTAGCGAATGGTAAACTTGTGTTAAGTAAAGAAGGCGCACAACAGCTTCTAGACGAAATCAAAAACAGCATAGAATAATATATACAATGCTTTGAAGTACCAAGTTTTATTCGAGGAAAAGGTTGTCTTAGAGGACAACCTTATTTTATTTATGGTAAACATTATAAACCTCTCTTTTCGGTAATTTTCGGTCTAATGCTACCTGTTTGATTGCTTCCTTGTTTGATAATCCCTTTTCTTCTACATAGTATTCGATATGCTCCAAAATCGACATTTCATCAAACCACTCTTCTTCATTCACTTTCTCTACGCTACTTCCTTCTAAAATGATACAAAATTCTCCTCTAATTTCTGCTTCCTCTGTTTGTAACCAGTCACTCACCTCTTTGGCAGACCCACGAATATACTCTTCATATCTTTTCGTTAGCTCCCGACCAATAGCAATTCTTCTTTCCGCTCCTAGTGTATCTGCTATTCCCTTTATCGTTTCCTTAATACGATGGGGAGATTCATAAAATATCAATGTTGCTTTTATGTACTGTAGCTCTTGTAGAGTTAATTTTAATTCCTTCTTCTTTCTTGGTAAAAAACCATAGAAATAGAACTGTTCTGCTGGTAATCCCGAACCTACTAACGCACATAAAGCTGCATTTGCACCCGGCAGGACAATAATATCAACCTTTTCATAAGCTTTTTGAATTAAATCAAATCCTGGATCTGAAATGACTGGCATCCCAGCATCACTTACTAACGCCAACTTCTTTCCAGCTTCTAATTGGGATAGTAATTTTTCACCCATTGTACTCTTATTATGTTCATGGTAGCTTATAGTTGGTGTTGTAATTTCAAAGTGATTTAACAGCTTCTTGGTTTGCCTCGTATCTTCAGCCGCAATAACATCAACTTCCTTTAAAATATTTAATGCTCGGAACGTAATGTCTTCGAGGTTGCCTATTGGTGTTGGTACAATATATAATTTTCCTTTTTCTTCATTTTCAAAGCTTTTTTGAATTTGCATAAATATCATGCCTTTCTATTTCTATTTGCCATATATAATTTCTCTTACTTCTTTTGTATACTCATTATCTTCCTTATAAACATAAAGGGGTGGAAGAATTTTCAAATCTGCTTTCCCATCACGAATACCTTCAATTAATAAGGTATTTGCTTCCCTTCCTTGCTTAGGATACACAAATTGTACTCTTTTCGGTTCTAATCGATATTTACGAAATAAGGTGAGAATATCTACTAATCGCCCAGGTCTATGGACCATAGATACCTTTCCACCTGGACGTACTAGTTTAGCACACGTATAAACGACGTCCTCTAACGTACAAAAAATTTCATGTCTAGCAATGGCTAAATGTTCATTTTCATTTATTTCATCCTTATTTGGTGTCGGGAAATACGGTGGGTTGCATGTTACCACATCAAAATTCCTGTTTGTTAAAAATTTTGGCATGTTTTTCAAATCATCTTGTACCATAGATATTTGATCTTCCAAATTGTTAATAGAGACACTTCTTATGGCCATATCATATAGTCTTTCCTGTATTTCCACCCCAGTAATATGCGCCTGGGACCTTTTTGATAAAAGAAGTGGGATAACGCCGTTACCAGAACATAAATCTAAAATTTTCCCCTTTTTAATTGGTACATACGTAAAATTTGCTAGTAGAACTGCATCTAATGAAAAGGAAAATACAGTTGGACTTTGAATTATTCTCATATTTTCAGCTAGAAGGTAGTCTAACCGTTCATCTTCTTTTAGCATAACCATAAGCTTCTTTTCCTTTCTATTTGTTAACTTATACTAATCGTGTTCACTACATCAAAAATTATTCTTTTTATTAGGTAATCTTTTGAAATAAAAATCCCTTGTCTAAATGAATGAGACAAGGGGTTTTTAACTTTCTATTTTTGTTGCTTATTTAAAAATAACAAACAAAACAAACAATCTTCTTCATCCCGAGGACTACCAAAATGGACATTACAAATGTGGAAACCCTCTTCATAAATCCGTGCTAAGTTGTCATATCCTTCACCAACAGCTGTAGCTTTAGCTTCTGGATGTAATAATTCGTTATCTTGACCATCTTGCTCTTTTGTCTCTGAGTCAAGTCGCTTACGAAGGTGATGATTTTCTACTGAAAGATGATGGTTTTCCTCTATTAGCTGGACTAAATTCCCTTTCAATTCCCCAAATTGTGCATATAACTCACCAATTTGTTTTTCTAAATAAGTAAACCTTTCAAACAGTTCCTTTTTATTCACGCTCATCTCCACCTCATTACTCTGTGGCTTGCTGTGATATGACTCCCTCTTCAATCAGTTCGTCTAAAGTATATTCTACCTTACGTTCACCATCTGGAATTTCAATTTGTACAACACGTTCCAAAATGTTTAAACCGACTACTTTTCCAGGCCCGTAAGATGTAGTAATACTTTGTCCAATATCAGGAAGTACTTTTTTTGCTTCCTCATAGTCATCATTCTCATATTTCAAGCAACACATTAAGCGACCACATAAGCCAGATATTTTTGCTGGGTTAAGGGATAGGTTTTGATCCTTCGCCATTTTAATCGATACTGGTTCAAAATCACCTAAGAATGTTGAACAACAAAGCATTCTTCCACAAGGGCCTATACCGCCAAGCATTTTTGCTTCATCTCTAACTCCAATTTGTCTTAACTCTATTCTCGTTTTAAATACTGCTGCCAGATCCTTTACAAGATCGCGGAAATCAACTCGTCCATCTGCAGTAAAATAAAAAATGACTTTGTTACGATCAAATGTATATTCTACATCAACTAGTTTCATATCTAGTTCATGCTTATAAATTTTTTCTTCGCATACATCAAATGCCTCTTGTGACTTATCCTTATTTTCAGTAATCGTCACTTTATCCTTTTCATCAGCAATCCGAAGTACTTTCTTAAGAGGTAGCACGATATCCTCTTCATCAACCTGCTTATGAGCAATGACAACTTTCCCGAATTCAACACCACGTACCGTTTCAACGATTACATAGTCCTCTGTCGTCAGTTGAATCATTCCTGGGTCGAAGTAGTATATTTTGCCTGCCTGTTTAAAGCGAACTCCAACAACTTCAACCATAAAATCACCTCTGTAAATGAAGCACTAAATCCTCGATAACAAGTGTAGGATTAACATTTGCCATGAGTTTACTTTTTGCTTCTAATATATTTTTTATTGCTTTCGTTGCAAATTTTTGAGAAAGGGTATACGTGTATTTCTCAAATCTATCTATTTCATTCATAAATATAATTGCTTCTTGCCTTTCAATATGATAATAAATAAAATCCTTATACCATATTAGAAGTAAGTCTAAACCTAGTTGAGTTTGCTCACGGTCTTGAAAATGATTTAACCATTGATTATGAAGAAAAAGAAATGCTTCATCTTTTTGTTCGTGAAGCACTTCTATTAATTTTATCACTATTTCCCTTGATTTAGCAAACCATCCATCGTGGCTAAGCTCTATTGCTTCACTAACATTATTTGTTAAATAAGAGGTAAGTCTAGCAGTTGCCTCTGTAACTCCATTTTCCACTAGTTTTTGCTGTAGAGCAATAGGATTTAGTGGCTTAAACGACATTATCTGACATCTAGACCTAATGGTATTTAAAATAGATTGATTATTTTCTGTAAGTAAAATGGCTACTGTATTTTTGCTTGGTTCTTCTAAAAATTTTAATAACTGATTGGAGGCATTTGTAGTCATACGATCAGCATGTTCAATAATATAAACCTTTTGATTTGATTCTAATCCCGTATATGTGAATTCTTTTTGTAAATGTGCAATCTGTTCTTTTTTTATCGATGCTCCATCAGGTTTAACCCAATGGAGGTCAGGATGATTTCCGGAATCAATCCTCTTACACTCACGACAAACATGACACGGTTCAACTTCTGTTTGATTCGGACAAAAGAAACTCTTCGCCACCAAAATGCTTGCTTCTTTCTTTCCCGTCCCACGAGATCCTTGAAATAAATAAGCATGAGCAATTCGTTCTTTCTCAATACCATTTGTTAGCATTTTGGTTACAATTGGTTGTAAAGTATTCAGTTCACTCCAAGTTTTCACCTTATGTCACTACCTTCTACGTATACAGATTCACTAATAATCCCTTAATTTCACCAATTTTATCGAGAATATTTATCGAGTTTTTTTCTTTGCTTAAAACACTATTTGTCAGTTCTACTAATTTCTCATCTATTGTCTCTACTATTGTAAGTTTCCTATTTTGTCCCTGCATATTCCAATTACGTGACTGCTTTAAATCAAAGCCGTATTGAACAGCTTCTTGAATAAAGTTTTTTACTAAATTTTTATATTTGGATAAATCACGAAAAGAGCGGAACTGAGCTACTTTTTCTCCTTGGCGGGTTAGTTGTTCTAATAAGCGGTTTAATTCGGATTCCCGCATCTGTGCAGCTTCTTTATTCATAATTGATTGAAATTCCTGAACTCCATTTGACCGATTTGAGAAGCTTTTTGGAGTTGATTCAACTTGAGAGCGTAATTCTTGACCAATTTTCATCTATTCACACTCTGCCTTTCCCCACATTAAAACTGAAAAAAAGAATCAATCGGAAGAACAAATACTGTAGCACCACCGACCTCAATTTTAACTGGTTTTGGGATATAGGAATCTGCATTACCACCCATAGGTGATATAGGCGCTACCATCTGCTCTCTTTGACTACAATTATTTTTAATAACATCCAAAGCTTTGTCTACATGGTCATCGTCAATACCTATCATTAGGGTTGTATTTCCCTCTCTTAAGAAACCGCCTGTAGAAGATAGTTTTGTTGATTGAAAATTTTGCTCAGCCAATGCATCTACTAAACGGTTTGCATCTTTGTCCTGCACGACCGCAAGTATTAATTTCATGATTTTCCTCCTTTGTCATTCTTATATTTTATATTATAAAATAGGGTAAGCTTGTATAACAAATTATCATAGCAATCTAGCTATTTCTATATATATTATACAACTTATCTTCTATTTTAGAAAATCTTCGCATTTAACGTTAAAAAAGGTAAAGCTTATCTGCATCTTTTGGAATGAAGGATTGGAAGAGGAAAGACATCGGGCAAATACCTTTAATCCCGGATAGTAAAGAAGGTTTGAAAAAGGCCTTTCACTTTAAAGCGAAAAGCCTTTAGTCTAGTTTATGCGCCTTAAGCATTTTTAGTGTTAAAATAATTTTCTAATGCTTCTATGCATTCTTTTAACACTTTTTCATAAGGCTGGTCAGCATCAATTACTTTAATTCTTTGTGGGAACTGTCTTATTAGCAGTTGATAGCCCTCATAAACTTTTTCATGAAAAGATAAGCTTTCAAGATCTAGGCGATTTTGTTCTCGCTCTGTATTACTCCAGATTCTCTCCATACCAATTCTAGGATCTAAATTTAGTAGCAACGTAATGTGAGGCATACATTCCTTTATAGCAAACTTGTTAATTTCAAAAACCTCATCTATTCCCAAATCCCTTGCAAAACCTTGATAAGCAAGACTGCTATCAATAAATCGATCACAAAGAATCACTTTTCCTGCTTCTAAATTTGGTATTACTTTTTCTACTAAATGTTGACGCCTTGCAGCAGCATACAGTAAAGCCTCTGTTCTTGCATCCATATTTGTATGACTTCGATCTAAAATAACATTGCGTATTTTTTCAGCAATTTCTATTCCACCTGGCTCTCTCGTTACTACTGTTTCTAGCTCTTTTTCTAATAAGTACTGATGTAGCTCATGAAGGATTGTTGTTTTTCCGGCTCCTTCTACTCCTTCTAAAGTAATAAATGTCCCGTACACTTAGGTGATTCCCCTTTTTCGGTTACTCATTTCAAAACAGTTAAGCCTTCTTCTAATGCGACACCTTGGTAATGAAAATGTTGACCGAGTTTTATTAGTTTTAAAATAGTATCAATATGATAGGAATTTATTTCTTCTCCTTTTAATAACAAAGGTATTCCTGGTGGATAAGGAATAACAGCCTGTCCAGCAAGCCTTCCTTGAGCTTGATCCCAAGACACCCATTCCTTGTCCATTTTATTAAGATCCCCATACGAATAGGGTAATGCTTTTACAGGTTCAAATCGAAATAAATCTACATCTATTGTATCATGGTTATTTAAATCTTTACCCCTTTTCGAAATAGATTCCATTACTTGTCTAAATTTTTCGCCCTCGGGAAAAGGAGATAGCCCATGTATAAATAAAATCTGGTTTGTCGTTGATAGTTCTGGATAAATCGCTTGTTCTTCAAACAATTTCACTATATCTCTTGTCAATAAACCTTTGTTAATGTGTAGTGTGATTTTTAAGGGATCATCAATTTTAGCTTTTACATCTAAAGTTTCCCAAATTTTACTTTCTTTAAAAATATCCCTTAGTTCATATACACTAGTCAAAACTTCATCTATATTTTTTTTAGTTAATTGAGAAATATAATATCTAGCTAAATCCAAGGAGGCCATTATCGGATAGGACGGACTACTGGATTGCAGCATTTGTAAGTAATATTCCACTTTATCCTTACTAACTATCGAACCTTTCAGATGTAATATAGAGCCCATTGTCATTGCTGGCAACATTTTATGTGCAGATTGGACCACAATGTCAGCGCCTAAGTCTAGCGCAGATGGCGGGAATGGATCGCCTAACATAAAATGTGAACCATGAGCCTCATCTACTAAAACAGGAATTTTGTGTTGATGAGCTATCTTTATAATCGATTCTAGAGGATACGTATGACCGAAATAATCAGGATAAGTTAAAACTATTGCTTTTACATCTGGATGCTCATTCAGGGCTTTATGAACTAGATCCAACGATATGTAACTGTGCCTATTTGTACTTTCCTCATACTGAGGAGTTAAAAAAATTGGTAACGCACCAGCTAATTCAAGAGCATTTATAATAGATTTATGACTATTACGTTGAACAATAATCTTATCCCCTACGTTACAGACTGCCATTACCATTGATAAGTTACCTAAAGTACTACCTCCAACTAAGAAAAAACTATGGTCAGCATCATATAAATCTGCCGTTAATTGTTGTGCTTCTTTTATTGCTTCTTCTGGCTGGTGCAAGTCATCTAAACCTGATATTTCTGTTTGGTCAAGCTTCAATAAGTTTTGAAAAAATTCTTTTCCTTTATTAGGGAAGATAGACCCATTTTTATGTCCCGGTACATGAAAGGAAATCGGATGTAAATCTATATGATTTTTTAATGCAGTAAATAGAGGTGTTTTGTTTTGAATTCTCTTCATTAGGATACCCCTTCAATAAAGTTGTGGCTATCTTATCGTATCGAATATAAGAATCCCACACAATAGAGTTTGGTCAATTATATTAAAAAACTAACACTGTAAATTTACATTTAAAATAAAAAAAGCGTCGAACACAAAAGTTCGACACTAACTATGAGTCAGTTGATTTAATACTTTTAACTTATCTATATAATATTTGTATTTTTCTTCTTCTGGCTCCGTTTGGACAATTTCCTTTTCACATTCTGAACAAACGAAAGCTATATATAACATAATTCCTTCCGACTTCTCCTGATCACAGACTATACAAGTTTTAGTATTTAATGATTGATTATTCATTATCCCCACCTCCATTTTCTAGCATCTCCTAATCTAATAAATATATACATAGAAATATTAGTTTACTAAAATTTTTATGTATACTTAATAGTTTAGTAATACATTTAGAAAATTAAACTTTTCATTTATCATATGTATAACTTGCATTATTAGTTTTCTATTATTATAAACAAAAAGGGTTTTCTTTTTTGATAAGGCTATTTTCGTGAATATTGTTTCATTTGTATGTATTTGGGAAAACAGCTTTTTTAAAAAACAAAAAACACTGCATAATGAAATGCAGTGTTTTTTGCCCAGCAGCGTCCTACTCTCGCAGGGGAAGAACCCCAACTACCATCGGCGCTGGAGAGCTTAACTTCTGTGTTCGGAATGGGTACAGG
>NZ_JACHGH010000016.1 GCF_014207435.1 Salirhabdus euzebyi | reverse complement strand
ACACCTGTACCCATTCCGAACACAGAAGTTAAGCTCTCCAGCGCCGATGGTAGTTGGGGTTCTTCCCCTGCGAGAGTAGGACGCTGCTGGGCAAAGAGTCAAGGAGAATTATTTCTTCTTGGCTTTTTTGTGTTTTTAAAGCTACGCTTAAATATTTAGATATGAGGAACTAATATTAATGGAATGATTTATTTACATAAAGTTTTAATAATGAATGATATACTTAATAAAATATATATATAGAACAAGCACAGCAAATAGTGAAGAGGGAGGATATTATGGGGCAGTTCACAGATTGGTTTGGGAATCATTTTGATATTATGACATTTAGAATAATATTGGCTGCAGTACTTTGCGGCATTATTGGATTTGAAAGAGAGTTGAAAAATCATTCTGCAGGATTTCGGACACATATATTAGTTGGTGTTGGAGCTTGTTTGATGATGCTTCTATCTATATATGGATTTGATCAATATATAGAGAAATTTGATAATATCCGGTTTGATCCTGCAAGGATACCCTCTTATGTAATTAGTGGTATTGGTTTTCTAGGTGCTGGGACAATTATGGTACATGGAATGACAATTAGAGGTTTGACTACTGCAGCATCTATATGGACAGTGGCAGGATTAGGACTAGTTATTGGTGCCGGGATGTATGGTCCAGCGGTTTTAACAACTGTTGTCGTTTTATCAAGCCTTATCTTTTTAAACCGTGCAGAACAACGCTTTTCAAAAAGTAAAGGGGAAAGGCGTATTCGGTTAATCTTAAAAAAGGAAGCACAATTAGCAGAAGTTTTAAAGGTCTTTGATGATTTTAATCTTATTATTCGAAAAATGGAAATTGAAAATGAAAGCGCAGAAGAAAGATTTTTATTTATTGAGTTAGAAAAAGAAAAAGAGCATGATATTAAACGAAGCGATTTCATAGATGAGTTAACTAAAGTTGACCACATAAAGTATGTTTATGAAAAAAGATAAATGAATCATGAGTTCCCCCTGTCTTATATAAAATAAGGACAAGGGGATTTTTTGTTGCTTCAAATTTCTAGTGGAGATGTATACAACAGTAAATTTGCTGAATTAGGAGTACCTCGGAGATAAGTCTGATAGAGACCTAATCATGTTCACTGCAAGAAGTAGAGTTTTTATTAAATATATACACCTTTTGGATATTTACTTCAAAGAGAAGTTTTGTTGATACAAAAATAGGTAATCCTATAGTAGGTAGTTCATTTGTTTCTAGGCCGTAAATAAAAATCACATGCAAAAAGTTTGCAAGTATACATATTGTGGATATAATAAAAGTATAGTCAAAGATAGTCAAAGTCAAACTTTGCTTTTCATGTTAAGGAGGAGGGAAGATGCGGAATATATCCGACATAATTGAAACGTATTTAAAGAATATTATTAAGTCTAGTCAACAAGATACAATTGAAATCAAAAGAAATGAAGTTGCAGATCGTTTTCAATGTGTTCCTTCACAAATAAATTATGTGATTAATACTAGGTTTACAGTCGAAAAAGGATATATAGTCGAAAGTAAGCGTGGCGGTGGTGGATATATTCGTATCATACGTGTAAAACCTCAGAGTAAGGTAGCCTTGATTGATCATATAATTAACTTAGCTCAACCTAAAATATCACAACAGGCAAGTTTTGATGTAGTGGAACGCCTTCTAGAAGAAGAGATTATAAGTAAAAGAGAAGCGAAAATGATGCTAAGTGTAATGGATAGAAATGTTATATCCATACAATTACCTGCTAGGGATGAATTAAGGTCAAATATTTTAATTGCTATGCTAGACGTACTTAAATATAGACAGTAAGGGGGATGAGTTAAATGGAGTGCCAAGAATGTGAAAAAAGGTCAGCAACACTACATTTCACTCAAGTTATTAATGGGCATAAAACGGAAGTTCACTTATGCGAGTATTGTGCACAGGAAAAAGGTTATATGAATAATGGTGAGCATAACTTTTCCTTGCATAGTTTACTTTCAGGTTTATTTAATTTTGACTCGGCACCCTCATTATCTGGGAGTCAGTCTACCTCCTATAACCCGAAGAATAGTTTACAGTGCGAAAAATGTGAAATGACTTATCATGAATTTACGAAAACCGGAAAATTTGGCTGTGCAAATTGCTACACAACATTCAATGAACATTTACATCCAATTTTTCGCAGGGTTCATAGTGGTAACACAAAACATGATGGGAAGATACCTAAAAGAGCGGGCGACGCCATACATTTAAGAAAAACAATTAATGAGCATAAAGTAAAACTGAAAGAATTAATTCAGAATGAAGAATTTGAAGAGGCGGCAAAGGCAAGGGATCAAATCAGGGAGTTGGAAAAGAAACTAAGGAATGACAGGGATGGTGATTCATAATGTCATTACAAAACTTTATCAATGAAGCAATTAGTCCTTGGTTAAAAGAAGAAGGGGACGATAGTGACATAGTCCTAAGTAGTCGAATTAGGTTAGCTCGAAACTTCATGGATATACCATTTTCTATAGTTGCAGAGGAAGACGATTTACAAAATGTTTTAGATGTGTTCGAGGATAACTTTAAACATCAATCCTTTGGGACCTATCAAGACTTTGAACTTGTTAGGATGGCAGAGTTAGAACCTGTTGAAAAAAGGGTCTTAGTTGAAAAACATCTAATTAGCCCTAATTTGGCAGAAAACAATTCAACAGGGGCAGTTTTAATTTCACAAAATGAGCAAGTTTCGGTAATGATTAATGAGGAAGACCATATCCGTATACAACTTTACTATCCTGGATTTCAGTTAGAAAATGCGTTGGAGCATGCCTCAACGTTTGATGATTGGTTAGAAGAAAAGATTAATTATGCTTTTGATGAAAATAGAGGTTATTTAACGAGTTGTCCTACAAATGTTGGTACAGGAATGAGAGCATCCGTGATGATGCATTTACCAGCTTTAGTTATCACCCAACAAATGAATCGAATTGTACCAGCAATTAACCAACTAGGGTTAGTGGTAAGGGGAATATATGGAGAGGGCAGCGAGGCGCTAGGGAATATATTCCAAATTTCAAACCAAATAACATTAGGTAAGTCTGAAAAGGATATTGTAGAAGATTTAAAAAGTGTCGTACAGCAGCTAATAGAGCAAGAAAGAAATGCGAGAAATCGCATTTTAAATGACTCTGGCATTGAGCTTGAAGATAAAGTTTTTCGTTCTTATGGTGTTTTAGCCCATAGTAGAATAATACAGTCTAAAGAAGCATCTAAATGTTTATCTGATGTCCGATTAGGTATTGATCTTGGATTAATTCAAAATGTATCCAATACAATATTAAATGAATTAATGGTTTTAACACAGCCAGGATTTTTACAACAGTACGCAAAAAAAATACTTAGCCCGGAAGAAAGAGATGTAAGAAGAGCTACATTAATTCGGGAGAGGCTAAATTTAGAAAAAGAGTAGGAGGAAAAGTCTATGATGTTTGGACGTTTTACAGAAAGAGCACAAAAAGTATTAGCACTCGCACAAGAAGAAGCAATGAGACTAGGGCATAATAATATTGGTACAGAACATATCTTACTAGGACTTGTGACAGAAGGGGAAGGTATTGCAGCTAAAGCATTGGTTTCATTAGACGTTGCCTCAGAAAAAATCCAGCAAGAAGTGGAGCAGCTAATTGGTACAGGTGAAAAAACAAGCCAAACGATTCACTATACTCCTCGCGCTAAAAAGGTAATTGAGCTATCCATGGATGAAGCGCGAAAGCTCGGTCATTCTTATGTAGGTACAGAGCATATCCTACTAGGTTTAATACGTGAAGGAGAAGGCGTTGCTGCAAGAGTTTTAAATAACTTAGGGGTAAGTTTAAATAAAGCGAGACAACAAGTGTTGCAACTACTAGGAAGTAATGAGTCCACTACAAGTCCTAGAGGAGGACGCCAATCATCCAATGCAAATACACCAACATTAGACTCCTTGGCTCGAGACTTAACTGCAATTGCTAGAGAGGATAACATAGATCCTGTTATTGGTAGAAGTAAAGAAATTGAAAGAGTAATTCAAGTACTATGTAGACGTACAAAGAATAATCCAGTTCTTGTAGGTGAACCCGGGGTAGGTAAAACAGCAATTGCAGAAGGATTAGCACAGCAAATTGTAAATAATGAAATCCCAGAAATTTTACGTGATAAGCGTGTAATGACTTTAGATATGGGTACGGTTGTAGCTGGTACGAAATATCGTGGTGAATTCGAAGACCGCTTGAAGAAAGTGATGGAAGAAATTCGTCAAGCTGGAAATATCATTTTATTTATTGATGAACTCCATACATTAATCGGAGCTGGTGGTGCAGAAGGGGCAATTGACGCATCCAACATTTTAAAACCATCTTTAGCGCGAGGCGAGCTACAATGTATCGGTGCGACTACGTTAGATGAGTATCGTAAGTATATTGAAAAAGATGCTGCACTAGAGCGTCGTTTCCAACCTATTCAAGTAGACGAACCGACTATGGAGGAATCTGTTCAAATCTTAAAAGGACTTCGTGACCGTTACGAAGCGCACCATCGGGTAACAATTACAGATGAAGCTATTGAACAGGCAGTTAAGCTTTCAGACCGTTATATTACAGATAGATTTTTACCAGATAAAGCTATTGATTTAATTGATGAGGCCGCGTCAAAAGTGCGTTTACGATCATACACGGCTCCACCGAATTTAAAGGAGTTAGAGCAAAATTTAGAAGATGTCCGCAAAGAAAAAGATGCTGCAGTTCAGAGTCAAGAGTTTGAAAAGGCTGCTTCTTTACGAGATAACGAACAGCGCTTACGGGAGCAATTAGAAAAAACGAAAGGCGAATGGAAGGAAAAACAAGGGCAAGAAAGCTCAGAGGTTTCCATTGAGGATATCGCTAGTGTTGTCTCTGTTTGGACTGGAGTGCCGGTGTCTAAGCTTGCGAAGGATGAAACGGAGCGTTTGTTAAATTTAGAAGAAACTTTGCATGATCGAGTAATTGGGCAAGATGAAGCTGTAAAAGCAGTGTCAAAGGCAATTAGGAGGGCACGTGCTGGTCTAAAAGATCCCAAAAGACCAATTGGTTCCTTTATCTTCTTAGGGCCAACAGGAGTAGGTAAAACGGAATTAGCTCGTGCGTTGGCTGCTTCTATGTTTGGTGATGAAGATGCTATGATCCGAATAGATATGTCAGAGTATATGGAGAAACATTCCACTTCTCGTTTAGTAGGGTCTCCTCCAGGATATGTTGGTTATGAAGAAGGTGGACAATTAACAGAAAAAGTCCGTAGAAAGCCTTATTCTGTTGTATTACTTGATGAAGTGGAAAAAGCTCATCCGGAAGTATTTAATATCTTGCTTCAAGTGTTAGAAGATGGTCGATTGACAGATTCTAAAGGTCGTACAGTAGATTTTCGTAATACTGTATTAATAATGACTTCTAATGTTGGTGCTCATGAACTACGTCGCAATAAATATGTTGGATTTAACTTAGGTGATGAACAACAAGACTTTAAATCCATGAAATCAAAAGTAATGGATGAATTGAAAAAGGCATTCCGTCCAGAGTTTCTAAATCGTATAGATGAAATGATTGTGTTCCATTCTTTAGAAAAAGAACATTTACAAAAAATTGTTCTCCTTATGGTTGAACAATTACGTAAACGTCTCATTGAACAAGATATTGACTTTACATTATCAGATAAAGTAATAGAAAAAATTTCTAAAGAAGGTATTGATCTAGAGTACGGAGCAAGGCCTTTACGAAGATCTATTCAAAAGAATATTGAAGACTTCCTCTCTGAAGAGTTGTTAAAAGGGACAATTAAAAAAGGTAAGAAGATCAATATTGATGTAAATGAAGAAGGAAATATTGTCGTTAAATAAGTGGTAAAAGTAATTTTCCAATTATTTAACTGCTTTAAATTTTTCCTGTATCGGAAGGTCTCGGCCTTCCGATTTTTTTCTGTTTTCGCTATCATTAATGTAATAAGTAGAAGAAAAGAGAAACAAAATTTTTGCGGGTTCGTATGTATGGTGAAGTTTTTAAAATTCATCATCCTACTGGCTTTTCTTTATGGGGTTCGTAAAAAGGGAGGATATTATGGCTAAAACTAAAATAAAATATGTATGTCAGGAATGTGGTTACGAATCACCAAAATGGATGGGGAAGTGTCCAGCATGTAATCAATGGAATACAATGGTTGAAGAAAAGGAAATAAAAACAACTCGCCATCGTGGATTGTCTACGGATGTAAACAAAAAAGTCGGAAAACCCGAAAGCATTACGACGATTGAAATGGAAAAAGAAAGTCGTATTACTTCAGATATGAAAGAGTTTAATCGAGTGTTAGGCGGAGGAATTGTGCCAGGCTCTTTGGTTTTAATTGGTGGAGATCCGGGTATTGGAAAATCAACACTATTGTTACAAATTTCCTCACAACTGGCTGAAAAAAACCTAAAGGTCCTGTACATATCAGGTGAAGAATCCGTTAGACAAACAAAACTTAGAGCCGACAGATTAGAAATAAAATCTGAAAATTTATATGTTATGTCAGAAACAAACTTACAGGAACTAGGGAATGCTATAGAAGAAATGTCTCCATCTATTGTAGTAGTTGATTCCATTCAAACCGTCTATCATAGTGAAATTACTTCAGCTCCAGGAAGTGTATCTCAAGTAAGAGAGTCAACAGCAGAATTGATGAGACTTGCAAAAGGTAACGGAATTCCTATATTTATCGTAGGTCATGTGACGAAAGAAGGATCGATTGCAGGACCAAGGTTATTAGAGCATATGGTGGATACAGTTTTATATTTCGAGGGCGAGCGTCACCATAGCTTTCGAATTTTAAGAAGTGTCAAAAATCGTTTTGGTAGTACACACGAAATGGGTATATTTGAAATGAAAGAGGAAGGATTAATAGAAGTAACAAACCCTTCTGAAATTTTTCTAGAAGAACGTTCTTCTGGAGTAGCTGGCTCAACTATTGTAGCTTCGATGGAAGGTACGAGACCAGTATTGGTAGAAATTCAATCTTTAATTTCTCCTTCAAGTTTTGGTAATCCGAGAAGAATGGCAACAGGGTTGGACCATAACAGAGTGCCACTATTAATGGCTGTGCTTGAAAAAAGAGCAGGACTCTTACTCCAAAACCAAGATGCTTATGTTAAAGTTGCGGGTGGTGTGAAGTTAGATGAACCGGCAATCGATTTGGCTGTAGCTGTTAGTATCGCGTCTAGTTTTCGGGATCAAGCACCAAAACCAGATGATGTTTTAATCGGTGAGGTTGGACTGACAGGAGAAGTAAGAAGAGTTTCTCGTATTGAACAGCGTGTTCAAGAAGCGGCAAAACTTGGATTTAAAAGAGCGATTGTTCCAACAAAAAATTTAACTGGTTGGTCTGCGCCTTCTTCAATTGAAGTAATAGGAGTTCAATCTGTTCAGGAGGCATTAAAAGTTTCTTTAGGAGGTTCTTGATGGAAAGTAAGAATGATTCAGTCATCCGAGATATCTTGAAATTCGTAGCTCCTGGGACACCATTAAGAGAAGGTATAGATAATGTATTACGAGCAAAAACAGGTGGTTTAATTGTTGTAGGGTATAACGAAAAAATGCAAGGACTTGTAGACGGAGGGTTTGCAATTGGTGCTCCATTTTCCCCAGCTTATTTGTACGAACTTGCAAAAATGGACGGTTCTATCATTTTGAGTGAAAATGGTACTGAAATTAAATTTGCAAATGCCCAATTAATGCCAGACTCTCGAATTGATTCCTTTGAAACAGGTATGAGACATCGCACAGCAGAACGTGTAGCAAAGCAAACGGGTCATCTTGTTATCGCCATATCACAACGTCGAAATGTTATTACTCTTTATAAAGGTTCGATTCGTTATGCGTTAAAAGAGATGGGCGTTATTCTAACGAAAGCTAACCAAGCTATACAAACGTTAGAAAAATATAAGAATGAACTAGATCAGGGGTTAACGAATTTAGGTGCGTTAGAATTTGAGCAGCTTGTAACTTTTACAGAAATCGTGCAAGTCATGCACCGAGTAGAAATGGTATTAAGAATTAAAAATGAAATATTAGCATATGTGAATGAGTTAGGTACAGAAGGACGCTTAATCCAACTACAATTAACGGAATTAATTTCAAACATAGAGGAAGAGGGCGGACTACTAATAAAAGATTATTGTCAGGATGATGTTGTGAATGCAACTATCATTTTAAATAAAATGCAAGAAACTTCCGGCACGGAATTAATTGATGATACATCAATCATAAAGCTTCTTGGATATCATCCAACAACTAGTGTAGAAGAGGGAGTTACACCAAGAGGATATCGTATTTTGCAAAAAATCCCTAGACTTCCTAGCTCGATAATAAAGTCATTAATTGATCATTTTGGCTCACTTAATGCAATTGTAAAAGCATCCCTTAATGATTTAGTGAAAGTCGATGGAATTGGGGAAGTTCGTGCAAATAAAATAAAAGAAGGATTAAATCGTATACAAGAACAGTTGTTTGTCGATAGACATATTTGATTTGTAATAAAATTGACACATTGTAATTTCAGTGTTAAAATTATCTGTTTTATTATTTTGACTAAGTTTTTTTGCCGTGCTATAATTGATAACTACCATATATTTGTATTTTTTAAATTATATAAATATTTTTTACTTATGATAGGTGTAATTTTTGGTAATACTAGCTGACAGGAGGTGACCGTTATGCTGAAAAAGATTATTCAGCTATTTATATTAATAGCGGGCGGTACAATAGGATATCTATACGTACCTGACATGTTGAAGTTAATTGGCTTAGAGAGCCCAAGCTGGTTTGTTTCTCCATATGTCGGAGTGGTATTAGGTGCTATTATATTATTCTTATCTACATTCTGGTTTGTGGACTATATTGTTGATTTTTTAAGATGGGTAGAAGAAACATTAGTGAAGGCTCCAGTGGCTGATTTACTGTTTGGTAGTATTGGGCTAACCATTGGCCTTATTATTGCATTTTTAATAAATATTCCATTACAGGATATTCAAATTCAACTTGTGTCACAGGTAATCCCGATATTTCTAACCGTTATTTTAGGTTATTTAGGTTTCCAGGTTGGTTTTAAAAGAAGAAATGAATTTGTTAGTTTACTTGCTACTTCAAGAAAAGATAAACGTAAACAAAATGAAGACGACAATACGGAAGATTATGCAGATATAAAACCTAAGATTTTAGATACTAGTGTTATTATTGATGGTCGAATTGCTGATATTTGTCAAACTAAATTTTTAGAAGGAACCGTGATCATACCACAGTTTGTTTTAGAAGAATTGCAACACATTGCCGATTCGTCAGATGTATTGAAAAGAAATAGAGGTAGACGTGGTTTAGATGTCTTAAATCGTATGCAGAAGGAAATTGCAGTTGGAGTTCAGATTTATGAAGGGGATTTTGAAGAAGTTCACGAGGTTGATAGTAAACTTGTTAAACTCGCCAAGAAATTATCTGGTATTTTAGTAACGAATGATTTTAACTTAAATAAAGTTTGTGAATTTCAAAATGTAGAAGTGTTAAATATTAATGATTTAGCAAATGCGGTAAAACCTGTAGTCCTTCCAGGTGAGGAATTAAACGTTCACGTTATTAAAGATGGAAAAGAAGATAAGCAAGGAGTTGCTTATTTAGATGACGGAACAATGATTGTTGTGGAAGAAGGTAGAGACTACATTGGTAAAACCATTGAAGTTCTTGTAACGAGTGTGCTGCAAACTTCAGCAGGGCGAATGATTTTTGCTAAACCAAAGCTACTTGAAAAGGCATTATAAATTAAATTCATTGATTCCCTTAGCTTGATACAAGGGAAGGCATAAAAAAGAACGAAGAAAAGGTACAACAAAAGTGATAACATATTGTTATCGCTTTTGTTGTTTTTTGTCCTGAGAAAGTATAGAATTTTTATTTGAATAGTAAAAGCTAAAAAGACAGCTTTCATAAGGCGGTTTAAAAATAATGGATACATACCAAGTAATTGTTTTAGCTGCTGGGCAAGGTAAACGAATGAATGTAGGTAAAAACAAGCAATTTTTACACCTTGCAGGGCAGCCATTAATTATACATACATTGCAAACATTTGAAGATGACCCTCGTTGCACATCTGTTCTTTTAGTTGTTAATCCAGCGGAAAGAAAAGATATGGAAAAGCTTGTACAATTGTATGAAATAAAGAAGATAAAAAAATTAATAGATGGCGGTAGTGAACGACAAGAGAGTGTTTACAATGGATTGCTTTCCTGTGATCCAAAAGAGTATGTTCTTATTCATGACGGAGCAAGGCCCTTTGTCAATCGCGTAGCCATACATAAGTTAGTTGATCAAGTGAAGAAAACTGGAGCAGCTTTACTTGCTGTTGCCGTTTCAGATACGATTAAATCACAAAAAGAAGGTGTTTTAAAAACTTTGGACAGGAAGTATTTATGGGCTGCTCAAACCCCACAAGGCTTCCGATATTCTATTATTATGGATGCTCATGAAAAGGCCAAACAGAGGGGATACAACGGTACCGATGATGCTTCTTTGGTCGAAGAGTACGGCTACCCTTTGGATATAGTAGAAGGTAGTTATGACAATTTTAAATTAACTACGCAAGAGGATGTCAAAAGGGCAGAAATATTGTTAGCGCAAAAGAATCATAGAGAGGTGGAAAATACCTTGATGAGAATTGGTACAGGCTATGATGTACACCAATTGGTTGAAGGACGTCCTTGTATAATTGGTGGCGTAAATATTCCTTATGAAAAGGGCTTGCTTGGACATTCGGATGCAGATGTTTTACTTCATACAGTAGCTGATGCCTGTCTAGGTGCTATAGGTGAAGGAGATATAGGTAAACACTTTCCTGATACAGATCCAACCTTTAAAGATGCAGATTCAAAAAAACTATTACAGCAAGTTTGGCAATTGGTAAAAGGGAAAGGCTATATGCTAGGGAATATTGATTGTACCATTATTGCCCAAGCTCCAAAAATGGCCCCATATATTAGCCAAATGAGGGAAAATATTGCTAAACTGTTAGAGTCGGATGTTACACAAGTAAATGTAAAAGCAACAACGACTGAAAAATTAGGGTTTACTGGACGAAAAGAAGGGATAGCAGCTCAAGTAGTTGTGTTGCTACAAAAATCACTAGATTAAACAAATACATTACATATGGAAAATAGAAAGGGGATATATATGTCTAATACTATTCGCGTAAGATATGCACCGAGTCCAACAGGTCATTTACATATTGGGAATGCTCGTACAGCATTATTTAATTATTTGTTTGCTCGGAATACAGGTGGAAAATTTGTTATTCGAATTGAGGATACGGATCAAAAAAGAAATGTTGAAGGTGGAGAGCTTAGCCAATTAAAGTATTTAAAGTGGTTAGGTATTGATTGGGATGAAAGCATTGATGTGGGTGGGGGATTTGGCCCTTACCGTCAAATGGAAAGATTAGATATTTATAAAAAATACGCAGAAGAGCTATTAGAAAAAGGTCTTGCTTATAAATGTTATATGACAGAGGATGAGTTAGAGCAAGAAAGAGAAGAGCAAAAAGCTAAAGGGGAATTGCCTCGTTATTCTGGGGCGCACCGTGACCTTTCAGAAGAGCAAATAAAGCAATTTGAATCAGAGGGTAGAAAACCAAGTCTTCGTTTTCGTGTCCCATCTAATGAGACATACTCTTTTCAAGACATCGTAAAAGGTAAGGTGAATTTTGAATCATCGGATTTTGGGGACTGGGTAATTGTTAAAAAAGATGGTACCCCTACCTATAATTTTGCCGTTGCTGTTGACGATCATTTTATGGAAATTACACATGTGTTACGTGGAGAAGATCATATTTCAAATACACCTAAACAAATGATGATTTATCGAGCATTTGGTTGGGAAATCCCTACATTCTGTCATATGACTTTAATCGTTAACGAAGAGCGCAAAAAATTGAGTAAGCGTGACGAAAGCATTGTTCAATTTATTGAGCAGTATGCTGATTTAGGATACTTGCCAGAGGCGTTGTTTAACTTTATTGGCTTGCTTGGTTGGTCGCCTGTAGGGGAAGAAGAAATATTCTCAAAAGAACAGTTTATTGAAATATTTGACCCCAATCGTCTATCTACATCTCCTGCTGTGTTTGACCCGAATAAATTGAAATGGGTAAATAACCAGTATATTAAAGCAGCTGATTTGGATACAGTTATTCATCTCGCTTTACCGCATCTGGTTAAGGCTGGTAAACTACCTGAAAATATGACAGGGGACCAAAAGGAATGGGCCGAGAACCTGATCGCTTTATACAAAGAACAAATGAGTTATGGGGCAGAAATTGTAGAATTAACAGAGCTTTTCTTTAAGCAAGAAATCGAGTATGATGAAGAGAGTATGGAAGTACTAAAAGAGGAACAAGTCCCTGCGGTGATGGAAGCATTTCTCGCTAAGCTAGATGAGCTTGAAGCATTTGAACCAGATCAAATTAAAGCTTCTATAAAAGCGACTCAAAAAGAAACAGGGGCAAAAGGTAAAAAACTATTTATGCCAATCAGGGTTGCTACTACAGGGCAAACCCATGGGCCAGAACTTCCTAACGCTATTTATTTATTAGGAAAAGAGACAGTAAAAGTTAGATTACAAAGTGTTTTAAATCAAATTAATTAACACACAACTTTTTTAGGTTATAATATAGTATAAGTAGCAGTTGAATAAAAGAACGTTAATGAGGAGAAGTAAGAAGCGGCTTTTCTTATACAGAGAGAATCATCACCGGCTGAAAGTGATTCTAAGGACGCCTTCTGAAATGCACCTCGGAGTCCCTTATTGAAGTTAGTAAATAAGGGCGGTTATCCCCGTTATAGGATCAAAGTTGAGGAAGTTTTTCATTTTATTCTTCCTAAACAGAGTGGAACCGCGTACATAACGTCTCTGTATTTTAAATACAGGGGCGTTTTTTTATTGCTTAGGAAATTATAAAATTTCGGACTTGTGGATAAGTTAGCTGCACTGGGAAGCCGCGTCTAGCTCCAGCACCTACCCCATCGGGACATAAGTCAATCCCTTCTGTGGCAAAAACGCCACGGCAGGTCTTGTCTTATGCCTGTCTTAGGCTGAGCAAGGCGCTTGCGCTTTTGTTCTTTTTAAAAATCAGATTGTTGTTATGTTGAAAAGAACCAGAATCAAAAAGGAGGATCAGGTATGGGCGGATTTTTTAAGATGTTAAAAGAAGATGTAAATGTTGTTTTTGATCAAGACCCAGCAGCTCGTAATAAGTTTGAAGTAGTATTAACTTACTCCGGGCTACATGCTATATGGGCACATCGGGTAGCCCATGCTTGTTACAATAAGAGGCTATTTTTTATAGCAAGAGTGATTTCGCAAATTAGTCGATTTTTTACAGGAATTGAAATACACCCTGGAGCAAAAATAGGCCGTCGTTTTTTTATCGACCATGGAATGGGTGTCGTGATTGGGGAAACATGTGAAATTGGTGATAATGTTACCTTATTCCAAGGAGTGACGCTTGGTGGAACGGGTAAGGAAAAAGGGAAAAGGCACCCAACTGTTAAAAATAATGCCTTAATTGCAACAGGTGCTAAGGTTTTAGGTTCTATTACTATTGGTGAAAATTCAAAAGTTGGAGCGGGTTCTGTTGTGCTTCACGACATTCCGGATAATTCTACAGTCGTTGGTATTCCTGGAAAAGTCGTCATTCAAGACGGGAAGAAAGTAAGAAAAGATTTAGATCATCATAATTTGCCAGATCCGATATCAGATAAATTAACGTCGATGGAAGCAGAAATAGATGAGCTTAAGAAGGAACTGAAAAAATTAAAAGAAGGAGTGAAATAAATTATGTCCATCAAAGTATATAATACGCTCACACGGCAAAAGGAAAATTTTAAACCAATAGAAACAGGTCTTGTTAAGATGTATGTTTGCGGACCTACTGTATACAATTATATTCACATAGGTAATGCTAGACCTGCCATTGTATTTGATACTGTTCGACGTTACTTTGAATATCAAGGCTATGAAGTGAATTATATTCTTAATTTTACCGATGTTGATGATAAGCTAATTAAAGCAGCCAATGAACTTGGTGAAGAAGTTCCTGAGGTAGCAGATCGTTTTATTAAAGCTTATAAAGACGATGTTCAATCATTAGGCGTAAAAGAAGCAAATCATCACCCAAGGGTAACAGAAACAATGAATGATATTATTGCGTTTATAGAGGGACTTGTTGATAAAGGCTATGCGTATGAAGCGGGTGGCGATGTTTATTTTAAAACAAGATCATTCGATGAATACGGTAAGTTATCCCATCAATCAGTTGATGAGCTTAGATCTGGAGCGAGAATTGAAATTGGGGAAAAGAAACAGGACCCGCTTGATTTTACGCTGTGGAAGCAAGCAAAACCAAACGAAATTTCTTGGGAAAGTCCATGGGGTGAAGGGCGTCCAGGCTGGCATATTGAATGCTCAGCCATGGCAAAAAAGTATTTAGGGGATACAATTGATATCCATGCTGGTGGGCAAGATCTAGCTTTTCCGCATCATGAGAATGAAATAGCTCAATCAGAATCTTATAATGGGCAGCGATTTGCAAATTATTGGATGCACAACGGATATATTAATATTGAGAATGAAAAAATGTCTAAATCACTAGGTAATTTTGTGCTCGTAAATGACATTATAAAAGAACATGACCCAAATGTTGTTCGTTTCTTTATGTTAAGTGTTCATTATAGAAATCCAATTAACTTTAGCGAAACCTTACTAGAAAGTGCAAAAAATGGTTTAGAGCGAATTAAAACGACCTATAGTAATTTAGAACACCGTAAAGATGCGAGTTCAAACCTTGCTCAAAATGGTGAAGAATGGATTAATAAAATAGAGCAATTGAGAAACAGATTTGTAGAGGAAATGAACGATGATTTTAATACTGCAAATGCTATTTCTGTTCTTTTTGATTTATCGAAAGAAGGCAATTTATATTTAAATGAAAGTCAAACATCTGAAGACGTCATAAAGAAGTTTTTGCACACTTTTGATGATTTGATAGGCGTCTTAGGAATTAAAGTAAAAGATGGGGAACAACTGTTAGATGAACATGTTGAACAGTTAATTGAAAAAAGAATAGAAGCTAGAAAAAATAAAGATTTTGCTTTAGCTGATCAAATAAGGGATGAGCTAAAGGAAAAAAATATTATTCTAGAAGACACACCACAAGGTACTAGGTGGAAAAGAGGATAGGCATGTCTGACAAAAAATTAGACGTTAAACAAATGAAGAGTTTAACGCTCGCCTATATGGGTGATGTTATATATGACAAGTATGTTAGAGAGTATTTAATCCGTTCTGGGCAAGTGCACCCGCAGCAACTACACCGCTCAGCGGTTAGGTTTGTTGCTGCAACTTCCCAGGCGGAAGTGTTGAGGGTTTGGACAGAACAAAATATGTTGAGTAGTGAAGAAGAGGGAGTAGTTAGACGAGGGCGTAATGCTAAGTCTAATTCTGTCCCTAAAAACACGAGCGTGATTATTTATAAACATAGTACCGCCTTTGAGGCTTTACTAGGTTTCCATTACTTAAATCATCATATTTCTAGGTTAGAGGAACTAATAAACTCTGCCATTCAAATTACAGAAGAAAGGGGTTAAAGTTATGCAGGAAGAATGGATTGTTGGAAAAAACCCTGTTATAGAAGCGTTGAAATCTGGTCGAACGATAAACAAAGTTTTTTTGTTAGAGCATATGAAACCCCAAGCAGCTTATCAAATTATCCAATTGTGTAAACAGAGTGGAGTCATTGTCCAGCAAGTTCCGAAAAAGAAACTCGAGCAAATTGGACAAAACCATCAAGGAGTTGCAGCATCTGTAGCTGCTTACGATTATGCTGAACTTGAGGATTTGTTTAAGAAGGCAGAACAACAAAAAGAAGACCCGTTCTTTATTATTTTAGATGAATTAGAGGACCCGCACAATTTAGGCTCCATATTAAGAACTGCAGATGCGGTTGGGGCACATGGTGTTATCATTCCGAAAAGACGCTCGGTTCAATTGACCCAGTCTGTTGTAAAAGCATCGACAGGAGCGGTGGAGTATGTACCTGTAGCTCGTGTAACGAATATAGCAAGAACAATTGATGAACTAAAGGAAAAAAATGTATGGGTTGTAGGAACAGATGCAAAGGGAGAAGAGGATTACCGGCAGTTAAAGGGAGATATGCCTTTAGCTTTAGTGATTGGGAGCGAAGGGAAAGGATTAAGTAGGCTAGTAAGAGATAAATGTGATTGGCTTATCCGTTTACCTATGAAAGGAAAAGTTACGTCACTTAATGCGTCTGTAGCAGCTAGTCTTTTACTTTATGAAGTATACCGTAAACGTTATCCTCTAGGTGAATAACTAATGGTAGTGTTAATCGTTGATGGTTACAATGTCATTGGTGCTTGGCCAGAATTATCACAACTTCGGGATCAAGATCTTTCTCAAGCTAGGGATCTTTTGGTTGAAAGGTTAGCAGAATATCAAGCTTATACAGGGTATCGTGTCATGGTCGTATTTGATGCATACGAAGTGCGAGGATTGGAAAAAAAAGTGACCAGTAGGCGAATTGAAATTATTTATACGAGAGAAAATGAAACTGCAGATGAATGTATCGAAAAATTAGTTAAACAGGTTAAAAATGTCAAAACACAAGTTTATGTGGCGACATCTGACTATACAGAGCAACGGACAATCTTTGCACAAGGGGCGCTGAGAAAATCTTCAAGAGAGTTAATGATCGAAATGAATAATATTGAAAAAGAAATTAAGGAAGATGTGAAATCCCACAGCACCCTACAATCTCGCTCCAAAATACCGTTAAATCAAGACGTCTTAGAAGTGTTTGAAAAGTGGAGAAGAGGAGAAAAGTGAATTGACGTCATATTGACGCAATTTTGACAATTCCTGTATAATGTTTTTATACAAACGGCACATCATAATCTGGGGGAATCTGTGTGAGCAGCGGAAACGATGAAAACAAGAGGCAATCTTTCGACTTAGATCTACATGCAGATGAAAAAGTCGTTGAAATGGTACATAATGGCAACAGTCAGGCGCTAGATTATTTAATAAATAAATATAAAAATTTTGTGCGTGCAAAAGCTAGAACTTACTTTTTAATAGGAGCGGATCGTGAAGATATCGTCCAAGAGGGGATGATTGGCTTATATAAAGCTATCCGTGACTATCAAGAGGACAAGCTATCTTCTTTTAAAGCTTTTGCTGAACTGTGTGTCACAAGACAAATTATTACCGCTATTAAAACTGCCACAAGACAAAAACATATCCCTCTAAATTCATATGTTTCCTTGGACAAGCCTATTTTTGATGAGGAATCAGACCGAACTTTACTAGATGTGCTTGCCGGCTCGAAAACGATGGACCCAGAAGAATTAATTATTAGTCGCGAACGGTATGGCGATATGGAATATAAAATGAGAGAGATTTTAAGTGATTTGGAAAGAAAAGTATTGAATCTCTATTTAGATGGACAATCTTATCAAGAAATCTCTGAAGAATTAAATAGACACGTAAAATCTATTGATAATGCACTGCAAAGAGTGAAAAGAAAACTAGAACGTTATTTAGAAGTTAGCGAACTCTCGCAATAAGTTGCGTTGACAGTAGGTACTCCTCATGCTAAATTAATAGGAGTGATAAAAACCCTTGCACTAGGGGTGAAGGAATGCGTAAAAAAATAGTACTAGCATGTGTGGAATGTCAAAGTCGAAATTACTCTACTTTAAAAAATACATCTGACTTAAATCGTTTAGAAATGAAAAAATATTGTAAACGATGCGGAGAACACACAATTCATCGAGAAACAAAATAAGATTATGATGTAGGTTGGGGGTTCTAACATGAATATCATGAAGTTCTTTAAGGACGTCGTACGCGAAATGAAAAAGGTAAGTTGGCCGAAAGGTAAGGAACTTTTCCGTTACACAGTTACAGTTGTGTCAACGGTAGCGTTTGTAGCAGTGTTCTTTGCGGTGGTAGACTTAGGTATTTCGCAATTCCTTGAACTATTTTTTGAATAAACATATGAAATTTATGTTATAATGTAAAATATAGTATGTTTGGTAAAAAAACCCGTTATGCGGGTTTTTTCATATTGTCTCGTTTTTTGCTGCTTTATATGCAGAATGAGCTAGGTGAATGATCGTTTTAATTTTTAAATAAGGGAGGGAAGGGCAAGCCATTTGTCCTATTCTATGGAAAAACATTGGTATGTTGTTCATACTTACTCCGGGTATGAAAATAAAGTAAAAGCTAATCTTGAAAAACGTCTCGAATCAATGGGGATGACTGATAAAATATTTCGTGTTATTGTCCCTGAAGAGGAAGAGACAGAAATTAAAAATGGTAAGAAGAAAACGTCAAAGAAAAAGTTCTTTCCAGGTTATGTCCTAGCTGAAATGGTCATGACAGACGATTCGTGGTATGTAGTTCGTAATACTCCAGGAGTAACTGGTTTCGTTGGATCAACTGGTTCTGGTTCAAAGCCAACCCCTCTCTTACCGGAAGAAGTAGAAACCATTTTGAAACGTCTAGGAATGGAAGAAACTGTAACAGATATTGATATTGAAATGAAGGAAAACGTTCGAGTAACAGAAGGACCGTTTGCGAACTTTACTGGTACTGTTGAGCATATTGATATAGATAAGCAAAAACTTAAAGTTCATGTGAATATGTTTGGACGGGAAACACCTATAGAATTAGACTTCTCACAAATAGAAAAGATATAAGTTTTACAAATTACACTTGCATTCAATTTGTAAAAATGCTAAAATTCTTATGTTCTTTATGCCTCGAGTATAAATGGATTTACATTAGATAGGAATGAGTGGGAGGGGGAAACCCCATTTACCACATCACGGACTTAAGGAGGTGTGTCTCGTGGCTAAAAAAGTAATTAAAGTAGTAAAATTGCAAATCCCTGCAGGTAAAGCAAACCCAGCGCCACCGGTAGGACCTGCATTAGGTCAAGCTGGTATTAATATCATGGGCTTCTGTAAGGAATTTAATGCACGTACAGCAGAACAAGCTGGTTTGATTATTCCGGTAGAAATTACGGTTTTTGAAGACCGTTCATTTACATTTATTACGAAAACCCCGCCTGCTGCAGTTCTTCTTAAGAAAGCAGCTGGTATTGAATCTGGATCAGGTGAACCGAACCGCAATAAAGTCGCAACTGTAAAGCGTGATAAAGTACGCGAAATTGCTGAAACAAAAATGCCTGATTTAAATGCTGCTGACGTGGAAGCTGCTATGCGTATGGTTGAAGGTACAGCGCGTAGTATGGGTATTGTTATCGAAGACTAATCCCACAACGGCTTTCAAGGATGCTAAAAAGGTTGCGGGGGTATAATAATAACCCTTACGCAACCTTTTATAGTGGGAGGTAAAACCGTTAAAACCACATTTTGAGGAGGAAAAGGTATGGCTAAAAAAGGTAAAAAGTATGTAGAAGCTTTAAATCTTGTTGACCGTACAAAGTCTTACGAGATTTCAGAAGCGATTGAGCTTGTTAAGAAAACAGCAACAGCGAAGTTTGATGAATCAGTAGAAGCGGCATTCCGTTTAGGAGTTGACCCTAAGAAAGCTGATCAACAAATTCGTGGTGCGATGGTACTACCAAATGGTACTGGTAAAACACAAAAGGTTTTAGTGTTTGCTAAAGGTGAAAAAGCGAAAGAAGCAGAAGCTGCTGGCGCTGATTATGTAGGAGATGCTGATTACATTAGCAAAATCAACCAAGGTTGGTTTGAATTTGATGTAGTTGTAGCTACTCCAGACATGATGGCTGAAGTTGGTAAGCTTGGACGTGTTTTAGGACCAAAAGGCTTAATGCCAAATCCTAAAACAGGAACAGTTACTTTCGAGGTGGAAAAAGCAGTTAACGAAATTAAAGCTGGTAAAGTTGAATACCGTGTTGATAAATCCGGTAACATCCATGTTCCAGTTGGAAAAGTATCTTTTGAAGATGCTAAGCTACAAGAAAACTTCGTAGCTTTAGTAGAGCAATTGCTAAAAGTTAAGCCTCAATCTTCAAAAGGAACTTATATGCGTAATGTTACAATTGCTTCTACTATGGGTCCTGGTATCCGTGTAGATGTATCTGGATTAGTTCGTAAATAGTATTTGACTTTTAATATAAAGTCCAATATAATATTTTACGTTGCTTAATTAAATATAAAATTACCGTAGACAGTAGGTGCGAGTGATCGCTTAATTTCCTGCCGAGGTGTATTGAATCTATATATTACGTACATGAATAGTGTATGTTTGTGGATATAAATACAATGCCTCCATGGTCTACATGGAGGCATTTTTATTTGTCTCTTATGACACAATGCGCATAAAACGGTATGAAATAGTTACAGGAGGTGGAAGGATGAGCAAAATAGTTGAACAGAAAAAACAAATCGTTACAGAAATTGCTGACAAGTTTAAAGAAAGCAAATCGACAATTTTTGTTGACTATCGTGGGCTAGATGTTGCGGAAGTAACAGAACTACGTCAAAAACTACGTGAAGCTGATGTTGAATTCAAAGTATATAAAAATACAATGACACGTCGTGCATCTGCAGAAGTAGGATTTGAAGGTCTGGAAGAAGTTTTAGTTGGTCCTACAGCTATTGCTTTTAGTACAGAAGATGTAGTTGCTCCAGCGAAAGTGTTAAATACTTTTGCGAAAGACCATAAAGATCTGGAAATCAAGGGTGGAATTATTGAAGGTAATATTGCAACTCTTGATCAAATTAAGGAACTTGCAGATCTTCCATCATACGAAGGTCTACTATCTATGCTACTCAGCGTGCTACAAGCACCTGTACGCAATTTCGCTTATGCAACAAAGGCTATTGCGGACCAAAAAGAAGAAGCGGGCGCTTAATTGCCTGACATACGTGATATAAAAAAACAAAAATTCTAAGGAGGAACAAAAAATGACAAAAGAACAAATTATTGATGCGATTAAAGAAATGACAGTTCTTGAATTAAACGATCTTGTAAAAGCTATCGAAGAGGAATTTGGTGTAACTGCTGCTGCTCCAGTTGCTGTTGCTGGTGCTGCTGGTGGAGAAGCTGCTGAAGAGCAAACTGAATTTGATGTTGTTCTTGAAAGTGCAGGAGCTTCAAAAATTAAAGTTGTTAAAGCAGTTCGTGAAATCACAGGTCTTGGTTTGAAAGATGCTAAGGATCTTGTAGATAACGCTCCTAAAGCTGTTAAAGAAGGAATCGCTAAAGAAGAAGCAGAAGAAATTAAAGCTAAACTTGAAGAAGCGGGTGCTTCTGTAGAAGTTAAGTAATTCTAGATATAAAGATAGCAAAGCTCGCTGTATAGGCGGGCTTTTGCTGTTTTGATGGAAGATGTCAGAATAGTGTACGCTAAAATTATTGGTTAGCGGGGTAGATAAGATGCCAGAACATTATTACTCGAAAAAACCGTCTTCAAAAAGTGAAAGAACGAAGTGGGATTTTGTTTTAAGGGGCAATAATTTTACATTTACCTCCGATTACGGTGTTTTTTCGAAAAATGAAGTCGACTTCGGATCTAGATTGCTTGTCGAATCTTTTGAAGAGCCGAAGGTAGAGGGAAATATATTAGATGTTGGTTGTGGATATGGTCCTATAGGGTTAAGTCTTGCCAAATCATTTCCTACTCGTCATGTTCATATGGTAGATGTTAATCAGCGGGCTATTGAGTTAGCGCGATTGAATGCGACTAATAATGAGGTTGCAAATGTTTCTGTTTTTGAAAGTAATCTTTTTGAGAATGTGAAGGATACAAAATATGCTGCAATCTTAACAAATCCTCCAATACGTGCAGGGAAGCAAGTGGTGCATAGCATTCTAGTAGAAAGTTATGATTATTTGGCTGAAAAAGGAACGTTGTGGGTAGTCATTCAAAAGAAGCAAGGTGCTCCCTCGGCGATGAAAAAATTAGAGGAAATTTTTGAGCAAGTAGATGTTGTAAAAAAGGATAAAGGATACTTTATTTTAAGGGCGGAAAAGTTTGACTGACCTATTATCGTATGCTAATATTAAAAAATGCCAATAGAAATTTTTCTTTGTCAAGTGAAATTTTTAACCAATTTAGCGTATATTTCACTTTCTTTACCGGTAATACTGGTAAAATCAAAGAAATAATAAGGTTGTTCTGTATGGCTTTTCTTTTTTTACGTATAAAAAGAAACAAAATGAATGGCCAATTTCAGTATAATGCAAATTGTTGGGATGGTCTAGTATCAACTTTTACATACGTGCATACTGGGATCTGGCAAATGAACTTCTTTGTTTAATATATCAAAGAAGTGATGAAAGGAACACTCATTCGTAGATTTTTTTTACGAATGTTTAATAAAATGCTTCTGTAGTATAAAAATTCTACAGTAAGCACGTTCGGCATGCCTTTTGCCGGACCGTTTGTTTTTTATACTTTTTAGTTACATAAAAGGCTTGAAAGTATGAGGAAATAAGGTGTGGGTTTGTCTTTTGGCATTACTCCATCTTTCTAATACTTTATGAAAATTAACTTTGTTAATCGATTAAAGTATTTGAAGAACGCAGCTTTCGCTAGCAATGGCGAACAGCTCATGTTTTTCCAAATAAATTAGCTTGTTTGAGGGGTGAATCAGTTGACAGGTCAACTAGTTCAATACGGTCGACTTCGCAAACGTAGAAGTTACGCGCGCATCAGTGAAGTATTGGAATTACCAAACCTTATCGAAATCCAAACTGCATCTTATGAGTGGTTTCTTGAAGAAGGTTTGAAAGAAATGTTTCATGACATTTCCCCAATTGAGGACTTTACAGGCAACTTATCTTTAGAGTTTGTCGACTACAGTCTTGGAGAACCTAAATACCCAGTAGATGAAACAAAAGAGCGAGATGTCACGTATTCTGCTCCTCTACGCGTGAAGGTTCGTTTACTTAACAAAGAAACAGGGGAAGTAAAAGAGCAAGAAGTGTTTATGGGAGATTTTCCACTCATGACAGATACTGGCACGTTTGTTATTAATGGAGCAGAACGTGTAATTGTATCACAGCTAGTACGTTCACCAAGTGTTTACTTCAGTGATAAAATCGATAAAAACGGTAAAAGAGGCTATACAGCAACTGTTATCCCTAATCGTGGAGCATGGTTAGAATTTGAAACAGATGCTAAAGATGTTGTTCATGTGCGAATTGATCGTACAAGAAAGCTTCCTATTACTGTATTACTTCGTGCTTTAGGTTTTGGTACAGATGAAGAAATCATTGATTTAATCGGTGAAAATGAATATTTGAAAAACACATTAGATAAAGACAACACAGAAAATAGTGAGAAAGCCTTACTAGAAATATATGAACGCCTTCGTCCGGGAGAACCGCCAACAGTGGATAACGCAAAAAGTCTACTTGTTTCACGTTTCTTTGACCCGAAGCGATATGATTTAGCGCACGTTGGACGATACAAGATGAACAAAAAACTTCATATTAAAAATCGTTTGTTCAATCAGACATTGGCCGAAACGGTTGTAGATGAAGAAACAGGAGAAGTTCTTGGTAGAAAGGGCGACAAGATTGATCGCCGTCTACTAAACAAACTACTACCTTATTTAGAAGGTTCAGATGAAAACTTCGGGGATCAAATTCTAGAGCCGCATGAAGGTGTATTAGAAGACCCTGTTCGTGTACAGTCTATCAAAATTATGGATCCTTCAGATAAAGAGGGAGAAAGAACTTTAAATGTAATCGGTAACGCGGGTGTTGAAAATGCAATTAAGCATATTACTCCTGCTGACATCATTGCATCTATAAGCTATTTCTTTAACTTGTTGCATCAAGTTGGAGATACCGATGATATTGATCATTTAGGTAATCGCCGACTACGTTCTGTTGGTGAATTGTTACAAAACCAGTTCCGTATCGGGTTATCTCGTATGGAACGTGTGGTACGCGAGCGCATGTCCATCCAAGATACGAATTCCATCACACCACAACAATTAATCAATATTCGTCCAGTTATAGCTTCTATGAAAGAGTTTTTCGGAAGCTCTCAATTGTCTCAATTTATGGATCAAACAAACCCGTTGGCTGAATTAACGCATAAACGTCGTCTATCAGCTCTAGGGCCTGGTGGTTTAACGCGTGAGCGTGCAGGCTTTGAAGTTCGTGACGTTCACTATTCCCATTATGGTCGTATGTGTCCAATTGAGACACCAGAGGGTCCAAACATTGGTTTGATTAACTCCTTATCTTCTTATTCAAAAGTTAATAAGTTCGGTTTTATTGAAACGCCATATCGTCGGGTTGATCCGGATACTGGTAAAGTCACAGACCAAATTGATTATTTAACTGCTGACGAAGAAGATAACTATGTAGTTGCACAGGCTAATGCGAAACTAGGCGATGACGGATCATTTTTAGATGATGAAGTTATAGCTCGTTTCCGTGGAGAGAACACAGTTGTACCACGTGAAAAACTTGACTACATGGATGTTTCTCCTAAACAAGTTGTTTCTGCTGCAACGGCATGTATTCCTTTCTTGGAAAACGATGACTCGAACCGCGCATTGATGGGTGCGAACATGCAACGTCAGGCGGTACCTTTGTTACAGCCAAGATCACCAATTGTCGGAACTGGTATGGAATATGTATCCGGTAAAGACTCTGGTGCTGCTGTTATCAGTCTCCATGACGGGATAGTGGAAAGAGTAGAGGCAAAAGAAGTTCATGTACGTCGTATTTCTATGGTAGATGGTAATGAAGTAAAAGGTGACGTTGATCGTTACAAATTACAAAAGTTCATCCGTTCTAACCAAGGAACATGTTACAACCAAAAACCGATTGTTGAAAAAGGAGAACGAGTGAAGAAGGGTGATATCCTTGCTGATGGTCCTTCCATGGAACAAGGTGAGCTTGCCTTAGGTCAAAACGTTCTTGTAGCCTTTATGACATGGGATGGTTATAACTATGAGGATGCCATCATCATGAGTGAACGTCTTGTAAAAGACGATGTGTATACATCTGTTCATATTGAAGAATATGAATCAGAAGCTCGTGATACGAAACTAGGCCCTGAAGAAATTACACGTGATATACCGAACGTTGGGGAAGATGCTCTTAAGAACCTTGACGAACGTGGAATTATCCGTGTTGGTGCTGAAGTATCAGATGGTGATTTATTAGTAGGTAAGGTTACGCCTAAAGGTGTAACAGAACTTACTGCTGAAGAAAGATTATTACATGCGATATTTGGGGAAAAGGCTCGCGAGGTGCGAGACACATCCTTAAGAGTTCCTCATGGTGGGGGCGGTATCGTTTTAGATGTTAAAATATTTAATCGCGAAGATGGCGATGAATTACCTCCGGGTGTAAACCATCTAGTGCGTGTATATGTTGTTCAGAAGCGTAAAATTTCTGAAGGGGATAAAATGGCGGGTCGACACGGAAACAAAGGTGTTATTTCCCGAATTTTACCTCAAGAGGATATGCCGTATTTACCAGATGGCACTCCTGTAGATATTATGCTTAATCCATTAGGGGTACCTTCCCGTATGAACATTGGTCAGGTGTTAGAACTTCACCTCGGTATGGCGGCAAGAAAGCTAGGTATTTATGTAGCTTCTCCTGTATTTGATGGTGCGAGGGAAGAAGATGTTTGGGAAACGCTTGAAGAGGCAGGACTCCCAAGAGATGCAAAAACAGTTCTTTATGATGGAAGATCTGGTGAGCCATTTGATAATCGTGTGTCTGTTGGTGTTATGTATATGATTAAACTTGCACACATGGTTGATGATAAACTTCACGCTCGTTCAACTGGACCTTACTCACTTGTTACGCAACAGCCACTTGGTGGTAAAGCGCAATTTGGAGGACAGCGTTTTGGAGAGATGGAGGTATGGGCGCTTGAAGCTTATGGTGCAGCATACACTCTTCAAGAGATTTTAACCGTAAAATCAGATGACGTTGTTGGTCGTGTGAAAACATATGAAGCTATCGTTAAAGGTGATAATGTTCCAGAACCAGGTGTTCCGGAGTCATTCAAGGTATTAAT
This sequence comes from Salirhabdus euzebyi, assembly GCF_014207435.1. Classification (GTDB taxonomy): domain Bacteria; phylum Bacillota; class Bacilli; order Bacillales; family Alkalibacillaceae; genus Salirhabdus; species Salirhabdus euzebyi. The sequence continues at coordinate 47,898 of NZ_JACHGH010000016.1, read as the reverse complement.
TAAAGAACTTCAAAGTCTTGGCATGGATGTAAAAATTCTTGCTGCTGATGAAACAGAAATTGAAATGCGAGACAGTGAAGATGATGACCATTCAGCTGAGCAGTTGAATGTAAATATGGAACAACGAGAAGATGCTAACTAATTCTAATAAAGAAAACTAGGCTTAGCGTCAAGTTTATGACGAAAGCCTAAGTCTTTCTTGTACTATCATTCGACTCAACACATGAAAATCCGATAGTAGAACAAATTTAGGGTAAACCTGGATACTATAAGGGAGGTAGGCCCCTTGTTGGACGTAAATAACTTTGAATTTATGAAAATTGGTTTGGCTTCACCCGACAAGATTCGATCTTGGTCACATGGTGAGGTAAAGAAACCTGAAACGATTAACTATCGTACACTAAAACCAGAAAAAGACGGTTTGTTTTGTGAAAGAATTTTTGGCCCACAAAAAGACTGGGAATGCCATTGTGGCAAGTACAAACGCGTACGCTACAAAGGTATTGTTTGTGATCGTTGTGGTGTAGAAGTAACAAAATCAAAAGTGCGACGAGATCGTATGGGTCACATTGAACTGGCGGCTCCAGTTTCTCACATTTGGTATTTTAAAGGTATCCCAAGTCGAATGGGCTTGGTTTTGGATATGTCGCCTCGAGCTTTAGAAGAAGTTATCTACTTTGCGGCATATATCGTTACTGATGTAGGTGATACGCCTTTAGAGAAGAAACAATTACTCTCTGAAAAAGAATATCGCCAATACCGTGAGAAATATGGTCAAACGTTCCAAGCTCAGATGGGTGCAGAAGCAATCCGCAAACTATTACAAGATATCGATCTTGTTAAAGAGGTTGAAGCACTAAGAGAAGAACTTAAAACAGCCCAAGGACAACGGAGAACACGCGCTATCAAGCGTTTAGAAGTACTAGAATCATTCCGTCATTCTGGCAATAATCCTTCTTGGATGATTTTAGACGTGTTACCAGTTATCCCTCCTGAACTACGACCAATGGTTCAATTGGATGGTGGGCGTTTTGCTACTTCTGACTTGAATGATTTATATCGTCGTGTAATAAATCGTAACAACCGCTTAAAGCGTTTGTTAGATTTAGGTGCACCAAGTATTATTGTGCAAAATGAGAAGCGTATGTTACAAGAAGCTGTAGATGCGTTAATTGATAATGGACGAAGAGGTCGACCTGTAACCGGACCAGGTAACCGTCCGTTGAAATCACTTTCACATATGTTGAAAGGTAAGCAAGGGCGTTTCCGTCAAAACTTACTTGGAAAACGTGTTGACTATTCAGGTCGTTCTGTAATTGTTGTAGGGCCTAATTTGAAAATGTACCAATGTGGTCTTCCTAAAGAAATGGCGATTGAGTTATTTAAACCTTTTGTCATGAAAGAACTGGTTGATCGTGGCTTGGCTCATAATATTAAGTCTGCAAAACGCAAAATTGAAAGATTACATCCGGAAATTTGGGATGTGCTTGAGGAAGTTATCCGAGAGCATCCGGTATTATTAAACCGTGCACCAACGCTTCACCGTTTAGGTATTCAAGCGTTTGAACCTACATTGGTAGAAGGTCGTGCAATTCGTTTGCATCCATTAGTATGTACAGCATACAACGCTGACTTTGATGGAGACCAAATGGCTGTTCACGTTCCTTTATCAGCGGAGGCGCAAGCGGAAGCTCGTATTCTAATGCTTGCTGCACAAAACATTCTTAATCCTAAGGATGGTAAGCCGGTAGTAACACCGTCACAGGATATGGTGTTAGGAAACTACTACTTAACGTTAGAACGTAAAAATGCAGTTGGTGAAGGAATGGTATTTAAGGATCTTAACGAGGCAGTTATTGCTTATCGTAACGGCTACGTACATTTACACACTCGTGTAGCAGTACATGCGGGATCTTTAAATAATCAAACTTTTACAGAAGAACAAAAAACGATGTTGATTTTAACGACAGTAGGGAAGTTAATCTTTAATGAAATGCTACCAAATGAATTCCCGTATATTAACGAACCTACAGCAAGTAACTTGGAAGTAAAGACACCTGAAAAATACTTTGTACCTAAAGGGACAAATATTAAAGAAGAAATTGCTAGTCGTGAACTCATTCCGCCGTTTAAGAAAGGTATCCTAGGAGATATTATTGCGGAAGTGTTTAAGCATTATAAGATTACAGAAACTTCTAAAATGCTTGACCGCATGAAGGACCTAGGTTTTGAATACTCTACAAAAGCTGGTATTACAGTAGGTGTTTCTGACATCGTTGTATTACCTGAAAAACAAGAAATTCTTGATAGATCACAAGAGAAGATTGATAAAGTGATGAAGCAGTTCCGTCGTGGTTTAATTACTGGCGAAGAACGCTATGATCGAGTGATTGCAATTTGGACAGAAGCAAAAGATGAAATTCAAAACAAATTAATGCAATCACTAGATACATCAAATCCAATCTTTATGATGAGTGATTCTGGTGCTCGTGGTAACGCATCTAACTTTACACAGTTAGCAGGTATGCGTGGTCTAATGGCAAACCCGTCTGGACGAATTATTGAACTTCCAATCAAATCGAGCTTCCGTGAAGGATTAACTGTATTAGAATACTTTATCTCTACTCACGGTGCGCGTAAAGGTCTTGCGGATACAGCCTTAAAGACAGCTGACTCAGGTTACTTAACTCGTCGTCTAGTTGATGTTGCTCAAGACGTAATTGTTCGTGAAGACGATTGTGGTACGGATAGTGGTTTAACCGTTAGCACGTTAAGAGATGGAGATGAAATTATCGTTCCATTGATTGACCGTTTAATTGGCCGTACAGCATTTAAAACAATTAAACACCCTGAAACAGGTGAAGTAATTGTTAGTCGGAATGAATTGATTACAGAAGATATTGCGAAAGAAATTATTAATGTAGGTATTGAAGATGTCTATATCCGCACAGTATTTACTTGTGATACGAAGCATGGCGTATGTAAAAAATGTTACGGACGAAACCTTGCTACAGGACAACAGGTTGAGGTTGGTGAAGCGGTTGGTATTATTGCCGCTCAATCAATCGGTGAACCTGGTACACAGTTAACAATGCGTACATTCCATACAGGTGGGGTTGCCGGTGATGATATTACACAAGGTCTTCCTCGTATCCAAGAAGTATTCGAAGCGCGTAATCCGAAAGGGCAAGCTGTTATTAGTGAAGTGCTAGGAACTGTTAGCGAAATCAATGAAGTCAAAGACAAAGTTGAGATTGTTGTACAGGGTGAAGTAGAATCACGTACGTATACAGCACCATATAATGGACGCCTAAAAGTTGGAGTCGGTGACAAGGTGGAAGCTGGTCAAGAATTGACTGAAGGTTCCATCGACCCTAAAGAACTATTGAAAGTTAAAGGTACTAGAGGGGTTCAACAATATTTATTAAAAGAAGTACAAAAAGTTTATCGTATGCAAGGTGTAGAAATTAGCGATAAGCATATTGAGGTAATGGTAAGACAAATGCTTCGCAAGATTCGAGTTATTGAATCTGGAGATACAGAAGTGTTACCTGGATCCCTTATTGAAATTCATCAATTTAAAGAAGCTAATAGAGAAGTATTAATTAACGAGGAACAACCAGCAATTGGGAGACCAGTTCTTCTTGGTATTACGAAGGCTTCTCTTGAAACAGATTCATTCTTATCTGCGGCATCTTTCCAAGAAACAACTAGAGTTCTTACAGATGCAGCAATTAAAGGTAAGCGTGATGAATTGTTAGGATTGAAAGAAAATGTCATTATTGGTAAACTAGTTCCTGCTGGTACAGGAATGAATAGATACCGAAAAATTGATATGAAGAAAAATGAAGAACAAGAAATTGTTTCTGATGTAGTTACAGAAGAAATTACAACTCAGTAACAAGTGTTTACTAGGTAAATGGGAAGTGCCTTGATATTACCTAAACAAGGTGATAAACAACTATTATTCATACTTTGAGAATTCCATTGACATTCACAATGTAGGATGATAATATATTCAAGGTGCTTCCGTTTAACCTTGTTACTTTGGAGGATTTATTAATGTCTTATGAAAAAGTGACACAGGCTAAGTCGAAAGTAATTATAGGTACAAAGCAAACTTTAAAGGCCATGAAAAATGGCGAAATAAAAGAAGTTGTTGTTGCGGAAGACGCAGAACAACGAGTGACAGAAAAGGTAGTGCGCTTAGCGAAAGAATTAAACATTCCGGTTTTACCTGTTCATTCTATGAAAGAACTAGGAAAATCATGTGGGATAGATGTTGGTGCAGCTACGGTCGCTATTAAAAGATAAGGATTTGGCAGATTCCTCTGCTGAAACTTTGTTTTTTTGCTTTTTTATGAACCACCTGGATGTGTGGTATTACAATATGAATGAAAGGAGGACACATATCATGCCTACAATTAACCAACTTGTGCGTAAAGGTCGTACTTCTAAAACAAAGAAATCTGACTCTCCAGCACTAAACAAAGGTTATAACAGCTTCAAAAAAGCTCAAACTAATTTATCTTCTCCACAAAAACGTGGTGTTTGTACACGTGTAGGTACCCTTACACCTAAGAAACCGAACTCAGCTTTGCGTAAATATGCACGTGTTCGTTTAACTAACGGAATTGAGGTTACTGCGTATATCCCAGGAATTGGCCATAACCTTCAAGAGCATAGTGTTGTATTGATCCGTGGTGGTCGTGTAAAAGACTTACCAGGTGTTCGTTACCACATCGTACGTGGTGCGCTTGATACTGCAGGTGTTGAAGGTCGTCAACAAGGCCGTTCTAAGTACGGTACGAAAAGACCTAAACAAAAATAATAGAATACAATCTAGAATTCTATAGCAAACTTGAAAGGAGGGTATCGCATGCCTCGTAAAGGACCAGTAGCTAAACGTGATGTATTGCCAGACCCAATTTATAATTCTAAGCTTGTAACAAAATTGATCAATCAAATCATGGTTGATGGTAAACGTGGAACTGCACAAAAGATTCTATATAGAGCTTTTGAATTAGTGAAAGAACGCAGTGGCCAAGAGCCAATGGAAGTATTTGAGCAAGCAATGAAAAACATTATGCCAGTATTGGAAGTGCGCGCTCGTCGTGTTGGTGGATCAAACTACCAAGTACCGGTTGAAGTTCGCCCTGAGCGTCGTCAAGCATTAGGACTTCGTCACATTGTTCTTTATTCTCGCCAACGTGGAGAGAAAACAATGGAAGAGCGTCTTGCTAACGAAGTTTTAGATGCAGCAAACAATACAGGTGCATCTGTTAAAAAGCGTGAAGATATGCATAAGATGGCAGAAGCAAACAAAGCATTTGCTCACTATCGTTGGTAGAATATTAATTCAACTAAATTTTACTCTAGGAAGGAGAAAGATTCATGGCTAGAGAGTTCTCCTTGGAAAGAACGCGTAATATTGGTATCATGGCTCACATCGATGCCGGTAAAACAACTGCAACAGAGCGTATTCTTTTCTATACAGGAAGAATCCATAAAATTGGGGAAACTCACGAAGGTGCTTCCCAAATGGACTGGATGGAACAAGAACAAGAACGTGGAATTACAATCACTTCTGCTGCTACGACAGCTCAATGGAAAGATCATAGAATCAACATTATCGATACTCCAGGGCACGTAGACTTCACAGTGGAGGTAGAGCGTTCACTACGTGTACTAGACGGTTCAGTTGCGGTACTAGACGCTCAGTCTGGTGTTGAACCACAAACAGAAACAGTGTGGCGCCAAGCAACAACTTATGGCGTACCACGTATTGTTTTCGTTAACAAGATGGATAAAATCGGCGCAGATTTCCTATATTCTGTAGGAACTATGCATGATCGTCTTGGAGCTAACGCTCACCCAATTCAACTTCCAATTGGTGCGGAAGATGAATTTGAAGGTATTATCGATCTTATTGAGATGGAAGCATTTTTCTATCTTGATGATTTAGGTACTCGTGCAGAGGCTCGCCCTATTCCTGATGAATATAAGGATCAAGCGGAAGAGTATCGCACTAAGTTAATCGAAGCAGTGGCTGAATTAGATGAAGATCTAATGATGCGTTATTTAGAAGGGGAAGAAATTTCAAACGAAGAACTTAAAGCTGCTGTACGTAAAGCAACTTTAACTGTTGAATTCTACCCTGTACTATGTGGATCAGCCTTCAAAAACAAAGGTGTTCAGCTTTTAATTGATGCAGTAATTGATTACTTACCATCACCATTGGATGTACCTGCAATTGAAGGTCATATTCCTGACACTGATGAAAAAATTGTTCGTAAATCTGATGATAAAGAACCATTCTCAGCACTTGCATTTAAAGTTATGACGGATCCATATGTAGGTAAACTTACATTCTTCCGTGTGTACTCTGGTACATTAGATGCAGGTACTTACGTTCAAAACTCAACGAAAGATAAGCGTGAGCGTGTAGGACGTATTCTACAAATGCATGCGAACTCTCGTGAAGAAATTGCAACAGTTTACTCAGGTGATATTGCTGCGGCTGTTGGTTTGAAAGATACTAGTACTGGTGATACTTTATGTGACGAGAAAAGCCTTGTTATCTTAGAGTCTATGGAATTCCCTGAACCAGTTATTTCAGTAGCGATTGAGCCTAAGTCAAAAGCAGACCAAGACAAAATGTCTGTAGCACTTGGTAAACTTGCTGAAGAAGATCCAACATTTAAGACAGAAACAAACCCTGAAACAGGTCAAACAATCATCTCTGGTATGGGTGAACTTCACTTAGATATCATTGTTGATCGTATGAGACGTGAATTCAAGGTTGAAGCAAATGTTGGTGCTCCGCAGGTTGCGTACCGTGAAACTTTCCGTTCTTCTGCTGAAGTTGAAGGTAAGTTTGTACGTCAGTCCGGTGGTCGTGGTCAGTTTGGTCACGTTTGGGTTAAATTCGAACCAAACGAAGAAGGCGCTGGCTTTGAATTCGTAAACGCAATCGTTGGTGGTGTTGTACCACGTGAATACATCCCTTCTGTTGAGGCTGGTATTAAAGAGTCTCTAGAAAACGGTGTATTAGCTGGTTATCCACTAATCGATGTTAAAGCAACATTATATGATGGTTCTTACCATGATGTTGACTCTAGTGAAATGGCGTTTAAAGTTGCAGCTTCTATGGCATTAAAAGCAGCTAAGAATAAGTGTAGTCCTGTTATTCTTGAGCCTATGATGAAAGTAGAAGTTGTTATCCCAGAAGAATACATGGGTGATATCATGGGTGACATCACGTCACGTCGTGGCCGTGTAGAAGGTATGGGTGCTCGTGGTAATGCGCAAGTTGTTAATGCGTTCGTACCACTTTCAGAAATGTTTGGATACGCAACTGCATTACGTTCTAACACGCAAGGTCGTGGAACATATACAATGCACTTCAGTCACTATGAAGAAGTTCCAAAATCAATTTCTGAAGAAATTATTAAGAAAAATAGTGGACAGTAATTGATTTTTCTTTAACTATCCATTATAAAGTAGTTATAAGCTTGGAAGTGTGCGAAAAACACTGTACACTTCCGAGTATATATAAATACAAAAATCCATAAGATTATTTATTTTTGAAGGAGGAAATATAAATGGGTAAAGCAAAATTCGATCGTTCTAAGCCCCACGTTAACGTTGGTACAATTGGACACGTTGACCACGGGAAAACTACTTTAACTGCAGCAATCACTACTACTCTTTTCAACAAATACGGTAGAGGTGAAGCACGCGCATACGATTCTATCGATGGTGCTCCAGAAGAGCGCGAGCGTGGTATCACAATCTCAACTGCACACGTTGAGTATGAAACTGACAACCGTCACTATGCACACGTAGACTGCCCAGGTCACGCTGACTATGTTAAAAACATGATCACTGGTGCTGCACAAATGGACGGAGCTATCCTAGTTGTATCTGCAGCTGATGGCCCAATGCCACAAACTCGTGAGCACATTCTACTTTCTCGTCAAGTAGGTGTACCTGCGATCGTAGTATTCTTAAACAAATGTGACATGGTAGATGACGAAGAGCTTCTTGAACTAGTAGAAATGGAAGTTCGCGACCTATTAACTGAGTATGACTTCCCTGGTGATGATGTACCAGTTATTAAAGGTTCTGCTCTTAAAGCTCTTGAAGGTGAAGAGCAATATGTTAACGCTATTTTTGAATTAATGGAAGCTGTGGATGAGTATATCCCAACTCCAGAACGTGATACTGACAAGCCATTCATGATGCCAGTTGAGGATGTATTCTCAATCACTGGTCGTGGTACAGTTGCAACTGGCCGTGTTGAGCGTGGTCAAGTTAAAGTTGGTGACGAAGTTGAGATCATTGGTCTTGCTGAAGCTCCATCTAAAACAACTGTAACTGGTGTTGAAATGTTCCGTAAACTTCTTGATTACGCTGAAGCTGGTGACAACATTGGTGCTCTACTTCGTGGGGTTTCTCGTGATGACATCAACCGTGGCCAAGTTCTTGCTAAGCCAGGAACTATTACTCCACACACTAACTTCAAAGCTGAAGTTTATGTACTATCTAAAGAAGAAGGTGGACGTCATACTCCATTCTTCACAAACTACCGTCCGCAGTTCTACTTCCGTACAACTGACGTAACTGGTATTTGTCAACTTCCTGAAGGCGTTGAAATGGTAATGCCTGGCGATAACGTTGAAATGACAGTTGAACTTATTTCACCAATCGCTATCGAAGACGGAACTAAGTTCTCTATTCGTGAAGGTGGACGTACAGTAGGCGCTGGCGTTGTTGCAAAAATCGAAAAGTAAGTTTTACTTACTAATCTATATGAAAACAGGTGGATTATTATTAATCCGCCTGTTTTTTTGTGCCAAGACAGCCGGATGAACAGAAAAAAATGCAGTGCACAAATGCCAGGCACTCGGGGACTGAACGCTTTTTGTGCTCCGCATACGGTGCGGTGCTAGCAGTTGTTTTTGTGATTTTTTTTCGTATGCAAAAAACAACCGCTTTTTTCCATTTGAATTTATTTTCGAATGTATGTATAATATTTTGAGTGTCAATGATGAATATAGAAATTCATGGTTGCATAACGCCTTTAAATTCTATATAATATGTAATGTTGGTCATAAAAGGCGATGATGCGGAAGGTTGCTGACACACCCGGCCCCTTTGCCATGGCGGGTGTAAGGAAATTTTCGCGGAGAATGTCTATTTAAAAAATGGGCGAAGAAGGAGGGAAAATAATGGCAAAAGAAAAGATTCGTATTCGTTTGAAGGCTTATGATCACAGAATTCTTGATCAATCAGCTGAGAAAATTGTAGAGACAGCGAAACGTTCTGGTGCAAATGTTTCAGGACCAATTCCGTTGCCTACAGAAAAAACAGTTTACACAATCCTACGTGCGGTGCACAAATATAAGGATTCACGTGAGCAATTCGAGATGCGTACACATAAGCGTCTAATCGATATTGTGAACCCGACACCACAAACTGTCGATTCTTTAATGCGTTTGGATCTACCATCCGGCGTGGACATTGAAATTAAACTATAAAAAATAAAATTTGATTTAATTAGGAGGTGTAACGGATGGCGAAAGGAATCTTAGGTCGAAAAATTGGAATGACTCAACTTTTCAATGAGGAAGGCGAATTAGTACCAGTGACTGTTGTTCAAGCTGATCCTAACGTAGTATTACAAGTTAAGACAGTTGAAAATGACGGTTATGAAGCTATTCAGTTGGGTGTATCAGATAAAAAACCAGTTCGATCAAACAAACCTGAAAAGGGTCATGCTGAAAAAGCAAATACAACCCCTAAGCGCTACATTCGCGAAATCCGTAATGCAGATCTTGGCAACTATGAAGTTGGTCAAGAAGTGAAAGTAGATATTTTTGAAGCTGGAGAAAAGATTGATGTAACAGGTACTTCTAAAGGGAAAGGTTTCCAAGGTGCTATTAAGCGTCATAACCAGTCTCGTGGACCTATGAGTCACGGTTCTCGTTATCACAGACGCCCAGGTACTATGGGTCCTATTGATCCTATGCACGTATTGAAAGGGAAAAAACTTCCTGGACAAATGGGTGGCGAAACGGTAACAATTCAAAACCTAGAAGTTGTTAAAGTAGATACTGAAAACAATCTATTACTTATTAAAGGTAATGTTCCAGGTGCGAAAAAATCTTTCATTCAAATTACAAGTGCGGTAAAGGCGTAATAACTATTAAATGAAGGGAGGATATGTCATGCCTAAAGTAGCACTATTTAAACAAGATGGCACAAAAGCTGGTGATATCGAACTAGCAGAAGCTGTTTTTGGTATTGAGCCAAACACACATGTTTTACATGAAGCTGTTCATGCACAGCGTGCGTCATTGCGTCAAGGTACGCATAAAGTTAAAAATCGTTCTGAAGTAAGCGGTGGTGGCCGTAAGCCATGGAGACAAAAGGGAACTGGCCGTGCACGTCAAGGTTCTATTCGTTCTCCTCAATGGGTTGGTGGAGGAACAGTATTTGGTCCTACTCCAAGAAGCTACAGCTATAAACTACCGAAAAAGGTTCGTCGCTTAGCTTTAAAATCTGCTCTATCTAGTAAAGTTGTAGAAGAAAACATTATTGTTTTAGATGCTCTTTCTATTGAAGCTCCAAAAACAAAAGATGTTATTAAATTACTAGAAGGCTTAAAAGTTGAAAGTGCATTAATTGTTACTGCTGATTTAGATGTAAATGTTGAGCGTTCTGCTAACAACATTCAAGGAGTTAAAGTGTTGACTGTTGATCAAGTTAACGTACTTGATTTGTTAACGCATGACACACTAGTAATCACTAAAGATGCAGCCGATAAAGCAGGGGAGGTGCTTGCGTAATGAAAGATCCGCGTGATATTATTAAGCGCCCTGTAATTACTGAGGCATCAGCTGATTTAATGGCAGAAAAGAAATATACATTCGAAGTGGACCCTAGAGCTAACAAAACAGAAATCAAAGTTGCAGTTGAACTGATTTTTGGAGTAGAAGTTGATAAGGTTAACACATTGAATAAAAAAGGTAAGTTTAGAAGAATGGGTCGTCACGGAGGATATCGTCCGGACCGCAAGAAAGCAGTTGTAACTTTAACACCTGATAGCAAAGAACTAGACTTCTTTGAAGGTGTTTAATCGTAAATAGACTATTACTGAAGGAGGGAATTTGAGATGGCGATCAAAAAATACAAGCCAACCTCAAACGGTCGTCGTGGAATGTCAGCTTCTGATTTTGCTGAGATTACTACGAGTCAACCTGAGAAATCCTTGCTTGCACCGCTTAGCAAAAAAGCTGGTCGTAACAACCAAGGTAAGTTGACTGTTCGTCATCAAGGTGGCGGCCACAAGCGTAAGTACCGTATTATCGACTTCAAACGTGATAAAGACGGAATACCAGGACGCGTTGCTACTATTGAATATGATCCGAACCGTACATCTAACATCGCATTAATTAACTATGCAGATGGTGAAAAACGTTATATTCTAGCACCAAAAGGTCTAGAAGTAGGTCATGAAATTCAGTCTGGTGAAGGTGCTGACATTAAAGTTGGTAACGCACTAGAACTTAGAACAATCCCTGTGGGTACAATTATCCACAATATCGAGTTAAAACCAGGACGTGGTGGACAGTTAGTTCGTTCAGCTGGAGCACAAGCTCAAATCCTTGGTAGAGAAGATAAATACGTTCTTGTACGTTTAACTTCTGGTGAAACACGTATGATCTTAGGAACTTGCCGTGCTACTATCGGTCAAGTAGGTAACCTTGATCATGAGCTTATCAATATTGGTAAAGCTGGACGTAATCGCTGGAAAGGCAAACGCCCAACTGTACGTGGATCTGTTATGAACCCAGTTGATCACCCACACGGTGGTGGTGAAGGTCGTGCACCAATCGGTAGACCATCTCCAATGTCACCATGGGGCAAACCAACTCTTGGTCTTAAAACGCGTAAGCGTAACAAAGCTTCTGATAAGTTTATCGTTCGTCGTCGTAAGAAAAAATAGCGTGATTGAAAGACGATAACAGATATTAGTCTGTCAATTGCGAAGGGAGGTTTATTCATGGGTCGTAGTTTGAAAAAAGGACCTTTCGTTGATGATCATTTGATGAAAAAAGTGGAAAATTTAAACGAAGCTGATAAGAAACAAGTTGTTAAAACTTGGTCTCGTCGTTCAACAATTTTCCCAAACTTCGTGGGACACACGATTGCAGTATATGATGGACGCAAGCATGTACCGGTATATGTTACGGAAGATATGGTCGGCCATAAATTAGGTGAATTCGCACCTACTCGTACGTATAAAGGCCATGCTGGCGACGATAAGAAAACAAAACGCTAATGAGAGGAGGCACACAAGATGCAAGCTAAAGCAGTTGCAAAAACCGTTCGTATTGCTCCTCGTAAGGCTCGTTTAGTGGTTGACTTAATTCGAGGAAAAGATATTGGCGAAGCTTTTGCTATATTAAGCCATACTAATCGTGCGGCTTCTCCAATTGTTGAGAAAGTTCTAAAATCAGCTATAGCAAACGCTGAGCACAATTATGAGCTAGACCCTGAAAGTCTATTTATTTCAGAGGCATTCGTGGATGAAGGTGTTACATTGAAACGTTTCCGTCCTCGTGCGATGGGTCGTGCATCACAAATTAACAAACGCACTAGCCATATTACGGTTATTGTATCAGAAAAGAAGGAGGGATAATCTGTGGGTCAAAAAGTTAACCCGATAGGTCTACGAGTTGGTATTATTCGTGACTGGGAATCAAAATGGTACGCTGGAAAAGATTTTTCAGACTTACTTCATGAAGATATTAAAATTCGTGAATATATTGAAAACCGTCTAAAAGACGCGGCTCTTTCCTCTGTAGAAATCGAACGTGCAGCTAGCCGTGTTAACATTACTATCCATACTGGAAAGCCGGGTATGGTAATCGGTAAAGGTGGATCTGAAGTAGAAGCACTTCGTAATTCACTTAACAACCTTACAGGTAAAAAAGTTCATATCAACATCGTTGAGGTGAAAAGACCTGAATTAGATGCTACTCTTGTAGCTGATAACATTGCACGTCAGTTAGAAAATCGTGTTTCTTTCCGTCGTGTCCAGAAGCAAGCTATTCAACGCGCTATGCGTGCCGGTGCTAAAGGTATCAAAACTCAAGTATCAGGACGTCTAGGCGGTGCAGATATTGCTCGTGCTGAACATTATAGTGAAGGAACTGTACCACTACACACTCTTCGTGCAGATATTGATTATGGAACTGCAGAAGCAGACACAACTTACGGTAAACTAGGTGTTAAAGTGTGGATTTATCGTGGAGAAGTCCTTCCAACTAAGAAAAACAAATAAGGAAGGGGGATTTGCAATATGTTAATGCCTAAACGCGTAAAGTATCGTAAACAATTTCGCACAAGCTTAAAAGGTAAAGCAAAAGGTGGCACTAACGTTTCATTTGGTGAGTATGGATTACAAGCTTTAGAAGGTGCTTGGATCACTAGCCGTCAAATCGAAGCTGCACGTATTGCCATGACACGTTATATGAAACGTGGAGGTAAAGTGTGGATTAAAATCTTCCCAGATAAGCCGAAAACAGCTAAACCTTTGGAAGTACGTATGGGTTCTGGTAAAGGTGCTCCTGAAGGATGGGTTGCAGTAGTAAAACCTGGTAAGATCATGTTTGAAATTGCAGGTGTTTCTGAGGAAGTAGCTCGTGAAGCATTACGTCTTGCTTCTCACAAATTACCGGTTAAAACGAAATTTGTAAAACGTGAAGAAATTGGTGGTGAAAATAATGAAGGCTAATGAAATAAGAGAATTAACCACTGCCGAAATCGAACAAAAAGTTAAATCATTAAAAGAAGAGCTCTTTAACTTACGCTTTCAATTAGCTACAGGACAACTTGAAAATACTGCACGTATTCGTGAGGTACGTAAGGCGATTGCTCGTATGAAAACCGTTGTTCGTGAGAGAGAGTTAAGTACAAATAATCGATAATTGAGAGGAGGTCTGCCTCAATGAGTGAACGCAGCGATCGTAAGGTTTATACTGGCCGCGTTGTTTCAGACAAGATGGATAAAACAATCACTGTCTTAGTAGAAACATATAAATTCCATAAGCTTTATGGAAAACGTGTAAAATACTCAAAGAAATTTAAAGCGCATGATGAAAATAATCAAGCGAAACAAGGCGATATCGTAACGATTATGGAGACTCGCCCACTATCTGCTACAAAACGTTTTCGTTTAGTAGATGTTATTGAAGAAGCAGTAATCATTTAATAAAGTTCGCTCGGAATGTTTCCGAAGGGAGGTAACAACGGTATGATTCAACAAGAAACACGTTTGAAAGTTGCTGATAATTCTGGTGCTCGTGAAGTTCTAACTATTAAAGTACTAGGCGGATCAGGCCGTAAAACTGCCAATATTGGTGATGTAATTGTTTGCACAGTAAAACAAGCAACACCAGGTGGCGTTGTCAAAAAAGGTGACGTGGTGAAAGCTGTTATTGTCCGTACAAAGAGTGGAGTTCGTCGTAAAGATGGTTCTTATATCAAGTTTGACGAAAATGCTGCCGTTATTATCCGTGACGATAAAAGCCCGCGCGGTACACGTATATTTGGACCTGTTGCGCGTGAGCTTCGTGACAATAAATTTATGAAAATAGTTTCTTTGGCTCCAGAAGTTCTATAGAAACTAATTTTGATCAGGCCTTGTAAGGAGGTGCACTAAACATGCATGTAAAAAAGGGCGATAAAGTGTTAGTTATAACTGGTAAGGATAAAGGCAAACAAGGAAATGTCCTTGAAGCTTATCCGAAGAAAAATCGTGTTCTTGTAGAAGGTGTTAATCTTGTTAAAAAACACGCAAAACCTTCTCAAGACAATCCACAAGGTGGAATCTTAACACAAGAAGCTGCAATTCACGTTTCTAACGTGATGCCAGTAGATCCTAAATCTGGCGAACCAACACGTGTTGGATATGATAATGTTAACGGAAAAAAAGTGCGTATCGCAAAAAAATCCGGTGAACCATTAGATAAATAAGTCTAACGGCGAAAGGAGGGCTATCTGATGAACGAACTTAAGTCTAAATATCAAGATGAAATCGTTCCATCTTTAATGGAAAAGTTCAACTATGACTCAGTTATGGAAGTACCTAAAGTAGAAAAAATCGTAATTAACATGGGTGTTGGTGACGCAGTACAAAACGCAAAAGCTCTTGATAATGCGGTAGAGGAACTAACCCTAATTTCAGGTCAAAAACCTGTAGTAACACGTGCGAAGAAGTCAATCGCTGGTTTTCGTCTTCGTGAAGGCATGCCAATCGGCGCGAAAGTAACAATTCGTGGCGAGCGTATGTATGAATTCCTTCATAAGCTTGTTGCTGTATCACTACCACGTGTACGTGATTTCCGTGGTATTTCAAACAAAGCTTTTGACGGACGTGGAAACTACACTCTAGGTGTTAAAGAACAATTGATTTTCCCTGAGATTGAGTACGATAAAGTCGATAAAGTACGTGGTATGGACGTTGTAATCGTAACTACTGCGAACACAGATGAAGAAGCGCGTGAACTTTTAACTCAACTCGGAATGCCTTTTAAAAAGTAGCCCCGAGTTACAAAGGAGGTAAATTATGGCGAAAAAATCCATGATTGCGAAACAAAAACGCGACCAAAAGTTTAAAGTGCGTGAGTACACTCGTTGTGAGAGATGTGGCCGTCCACATTCTGTAATTCGTAAATTTAAACTTTGCCGTATATGTTTCCGTGAATTAGCATATAAAGGTCAAATTCCAGGCGTTAAAAAAGCTAGCTGGTAAACCCCCATATAGGGAAGGAGGTAATTGACAATGACAATGACAGATCCGATTGCAGATATGCTTACTCGTATCCGTAATGCCAACATGGTACGTCATGAAAAACTAGAAGTGCCTGCTTCTAAATTGAAGAAGGAAATTGCTGATATTTTAAAGCGTGAAGGTTTTATTCGTGATTATGAGTTCGTAACGGATGAAAAGCAAGGTCTTCTTCGCTTATTCCTTAAATTCGGACCTAATAACGAACGTGTTATTACAGGCCTTAAGAGAATTAGTAAACCTGGTCTTCGTGTTTATGCGAAATCAGATGAGCTACCAAGAGTTCTTAACGGATTAGGTATTGCTGTAGTATCAACTTCAAAAGGTCTATTAACGGATAAAGAAGCACGTCAACAAGCTGTTGGTGGCGAAGTGCTTGCATATGTTTGGTAATTGATAACCCAGAGTGACAGGAGGTGTAAGGAATGTCTCGTGTAGGTCTTAAACCATTAGAGATCCCTGAAGGGGTAGAAGTTAAGGTTAACGGTGAGAATGTAACAGTCAAAGGTCCTAAAGGAGAATTGACTCAAAACTTCCACCAAGACATGACTATTAAAATAGAAGGTAACGTTCTTACAGTAGAGCGTCCATCTGATAATAAAGAACATCGTGCTTTGCACGGAACTACTCGAAGCATCATCGGAAACATGGTTGAAGGTGTATCAAAAGGTTACGAAAAGAGCCTTGAAATCATCGGTGTTGGATACCGTGCACAAAAACAAGGAAACAAAGTTATTGTGAACGCTGGTTATTCTCATCCAGTAGAAGTTGATGAAGTAGAAGGTATTGAAGTAGAAGTACCAGCTAACACAAAAATTATCGTTAAAGGTATCGATAAAGAAAAAGTTGGAGCTGTTGCTGCTAACATTCGTGCAATCCGTCCACCAGAGCCTTATAAAGGTAAAGGTATTCGTTATGAGGGCGAAGCTGTACGTCGTAAAGAAGGTAAAACTGCGAAATAATGTTCACGTAAGGAACAGAAAGGAGTGACCTAGATGATCACTAAGCAAGACAAAAACGTTGTACGTAAAAAACGTCATGCGCGTGTACGTCGTAATCTTTTTGGTACTGCTGAACGTCCACGTCTTAATGTGTATCGTTCTAACAAGCACATTTATGCTCAGCTAATTGATGATCTGAATGGTGTAACAGTTGCAAGTGCTTCTACAGTTGACAATGAAGTAGCAGTAGAAGGCTCTAGTAATGTAGACGCTGCTAAGAAAGTCGGAGAAATCCTTGCGAAACGCGCTTTAGATAAAGGCCACAAATCAGTTGTGTTTGATCGCGGAGGTTACTTATATCACGGACGTGTTAAAGCTCTAGCAGATGCTGCTCGCGAAGCTGGTCTTGAATTTTAAACGTAAAAAGGAGGGAAAAACATGCGCACAAACATTGATCCTAACAAATTGGATCTTGAAGAACGTGTAGTTACTGTTAACCGTGTAGCTAAGGTTGTAAAAGGTGGACGTCGTTTCCGTTTTACTGCTTTAGTTGTAGTAGGTGATAAAAATGGCCATGTAGGTTTCGGAACAGGGAAAGCTCAAGAAGTACCTGACGCAATCCGCAAAGCTATTGAAGATGCTAAGAAAAACTTAATTACAGTACCTATCGTTGGTACAACAATTCCTCATGATATTATCGGTGAGTTTGGTGCAGGAAATATTCTTCTTAAACCAGCTTCTGAAGGTACAGGAGTAATTGCTGGTGGCCCGGTACGTGCGGTACTAGAACTTGCTGGTGTTGGTGATATCTTGTCTAAGTCATTAGGCTCTAACACACCAATCAACATGGTTCGTGCTACAGTAAATGGACTAAAGTCACTTAAACGTGCAGAAGAAGTTGCAAAACTACGTGGTAAGTCAGTAGAAGAACTGTTAGGATAAGGAGGGAAAAAACATGGCAACTAAATTAGAAGTTACCCTCACTAGAAGCCTGATCGGAAGACCTGAGGATCAACGTAAAACAGTAAAAGCTTTAGGACTTAGAAAAATCCGTCAAACAGTGGTTCATGAAGATTCACCTGCAATTCGTGGTATGGTGAATAAAGTGTCCCATCTTGTTTCGGTAAAAGAAGCTTAATCATAAAAGCTAAGAGGAGGTGCTACCATGAAACTCCATGAATTAAAATCTGCAGAAGGAACTCGCAAAAAGCGTAACCGAGTAGGACGCGGGATGGCATCTGGTAACGGTAAGACTGCTGGTCGTGGCCATAAAGGTCAAAACGCTCGTTCAGGTGGTGGTGTTCGCCCAGGTTTTGAAGGTGGTCAAATGCCATTATTCCAACGTCTTCCTAAGCGTGGATTTACAAACATTCACCGTAAAGAGTTCGCAATTGTTAATTTGGATACGTTAAACCGTTTTGATGAAGGTACAGAAGTTACTCCGGAATTGTTGATCGAAACTGGAGTAGTGAGCAACATGAAGTCAGGCGTTAAAATTCTGGCTAAAGGTAATTTGGAAAAGAAATTAACTGTAAAAGCTCACAAGTTCTCTGCTTCAGCTAAAGAAGCTATTGAAGCAGCGGGCGGTCAAACTGAGGTGATTTAATCATGTTCCGTACACTCTCCAATTTTATGCGCGTAACAGACATTAGACGGAAAATTCTATTCACCTTAATGGCCTTAGTAATTTTTCGCCTTGGTACGTTTATCCCTGTGCCATTTACAAATAAAGATGCAATAGACTTTATGAATGAAACAAATGTATTTGGTTTTCTAGATACATTTGGAGGTGGAGCATTAAGTCAATTCTCTATCTTCGCAATGGGGATTATGCCATACATTACAGCTTCCATCGTCATGCAATTATTGCAAATGGATGTTGTACCAAAATTCGCTGAGTGGAAAAAACAAGGTGAAGTAGGGCGTAAAAAGCTAGCTCAGTTTACTCGTTACGGTACTGTTGTATTGGCTTTTGTTCAAGCAATCGTTATGTCAGTTGGTTTTAACGCTATGACTGGTGGTCAATTAATTGGTAACCCTGGATTTTTCACTTACTTGATTATTGCCATTGTGTTAACTGGTGGTACTACTTTCCTGATGTGGTTAGGTGAACAAATTACCGCTAACGGTGTAGGTAATGGAATTTCCATTCTAATCTTTGCTGGTATCGTTGCTGCTATTCCAACAGGGGTAAACCAGTTGTATGAAAAATACATCACTGGTGCAGGCGACCAGTTATTTATAAATCTTGTAATTGTAGCATTGATCGTGTTAGTAGTTCTTGCAATTGTAGTTGGAGTAGTGTTCATTCAACAAGCATTACGTAAAATTCCAGTACAATATGCAAAACGACAAGTGAATCGTTCTCCAGTTGGTGGACATTCAACACATCTACCATTGAAAGTTAATGCTGCGGGAGTTATTCCAGTAATCTTTGCTATATCATTTCTTATTGCTCCTAGAACAGTCGCAGGATTTTTCGAAGGACCAGTAGCAGATTTTATAGAAAGAATCTTTAACTACGAAGAACCTATTGGAATGCTAATCTATGTAGCTCTAATCATTGCATTCACATACTTCTATTCATTTGTTCAAGTTAATCCTGAGCAAATGGCAGAAAACCTAAAGAAACAAGGCGGGTATGTTCCAGGTATTCGTCCAGGTAAAAATACAGAAACGTATTTGACTCGAGTAATGTATCGTTTAACTTTTGTTGGGGCTATATTCCTTGCAGCCATTTCTGTTTTACCAATTGTTTTAGGGTCGTTAGCAGGCTTACCATCAGCTGTTCAAATTGGAGGAACGAGCTTGTTAATCGTAGTAGGTGTTGCACTTGAGACAATGAAACAACTAGAGAGTCAATTAGTAAAACGCCACTATAAAGGTTTTATTAAATAAACAGCCCATTATGCTTGGTATGGTTAAATGAGAGCGAGGGGAAAGAACTTGAATTTAATTTTAATGGGACTGCCTGGTGCCGGCAAAGGTACACAAGCAGAAAAAATTGTTGAAAAGTATGGAATCCCTCATATCTCAACAGGAGATATGTTCCGTTCTGCCATTAAAGAAGGAACAGAGTTAGGTAATAAAGCAAAATCTTTTATGGATAAAGGTGAACTTGTACCAGATGAAGTAACGATTGGTATTGTTCGTGAACGTTTAGGCAAACCTGATTGTAAAAAAGGTTTTCTGCTAGATGGATTTCCTAGAACGATAGCGCAAGCAGAAGCTCTAGAAAATCTATTAACAGATATGGATTCTAACATTGATTATGTTGTTCATATTCGAGTTCCACTGGAGAAGCTAATTGACCGTTTAACAGGACGACGAATTTGTCCGACTTGCGGTGCTACCTATCACGTTGAATATAATCCTCCTAAACAAGAGGGGTTATGTGATATAGATGGAAGCGAACTAATTCAACGGGACGATGACAAACCTGCAACAGTTAAGAATCGCCTTGATGTTAACATGGAACAAGCGCAACCTTTGTTAGACTTTTATGATCAAAAAGGTTACTTGGTTACGATTAATGGTGATCGAGAAATTAACGAAGTTTTCGTAGAAATTGATCAAAAGCTCGGAGGAATTTCTTCATGATCATTTGCAAAACACCACGTGAAATCGAAATTATGCGTGAGGCTGGTAGAATCGTTGCTTTAACGCATCAGGAGCTACAAAAGAATATACAGCCAGGTATCACAACAAAAGAATTGGATGTTATTGCTGAGAAGTTGATTCGCAGCATGGATGCAATTCCTTCCTTTAAAGGGTATAATGGTTTCCGTGGAAGTATTTGCGCTTCTGTAAATGAGGAATTGGTTCATGGGATTCCAGGTAATAGAAAGCTTAATGAAGGTGACATCATCAGTATTGACATTGGTGCTAAATACAACGGTTACCACGGTGATTCTGCATGGACGTATCCGGTAGGGGAAATAGATGATGAAACACAAAGACTGTTAGATGTTACAGAAAAGTCTTTATTTAAGGGCTTAGATGAAGCGAAGGCTGGAGTGAGGTTATCTAATATTTCTCACGCCATTCAGTCCTACGTCGAGCCAAAGGGATTTTCTATTGTGAGAGAATATGTTGGTCATGGAGTTGGTCAAGAACTGCATGAAGATCCACAAATTCCACACTATGGTCCTCCTAATAAAGGACCAAAGTTGAAACCAGGAATGGTTTTAGCAATAGAACCAATGGTTAACGCAGGTGAAAGATATGTTCAAACGTTAGAAGATCAATGGACCGTTGTAACTGTTGATGGTAAACGCTGCGCTCATTTTGAGCATACAATAGTCGTTACAGAAGATGGTTTTGATATATTAACAAAAGCCTAAGTGATGGTGATGATTTTTGAGTGAAACTGATTCGAGTCCGCGAATAGGTCAGATTGTTCGTATCGTTCAGGGCCGTGAGTTTGGACAGTTTGCGATTATTATAGATATAGTCAATGAACGTCTCGTTTTATTGGCAGACGGTGAGAAACGCAAATTTGACAAACCAAAATTAAAAAACTTGCAACATATTGAGCTGTGTGAGTATGTTTCACCGGAAGTTAGAAGTAGTTTATTAGAAACTGGTCGAGTTACAAACGGTAAATTGCGTTTTGCCTTATCAAAATTTGTCAATGAAAATTTGATTGATTTGAAGAAGGGAGATCAACTCGATGGCGAAAGACGATGTAATTGAAATGGAAGGTACAGTAATTGATACTTTACCTAACGCGATGTTTAAAGTGGAATTAGAGAATGGCCATACTGTATTGGCACACATTTCTGGGAAGATGCGAATGCACTTCATTCGTATTTTAGCTGGTGACAAAGTAACAGTGGAACTTTCACCTTATGATTTATCAAAAGGTCGAATTGTTTACCGTTACAAGTAAAAGTGAATGCTCCGAGTAAAAAGGAGGTAAGAGAAATGAAAGTAAGACCGTCTGTTAAACCGATTTGTGAAAAATGTAAAGTTATTCGCCGTAAAGGGAAAGTAATGGTTATTTGCGAAAATCCAAAACACAAACAGAAACAAGGATAAAGGAGGTGCGTCTCTAAATGGCACGTATTGCAGGTGTTGACATTCCTCGTGATAAGAGAATTGTTATATCTTTAACTTACATCTATGGTATTGGTAAAACAACAGCAGAAAAAATCGTTGAAGCATCAGGTGTTTCTAGTGAAACACGTGTACGCGATTTAACAGAAGATGAGTTAGGCCGAATCCGTACAGCAGTTAACGATTTTACTGTTGAAGGTGACCTTCGTCGTGAAATTTCATTAAATGTTAAACGTTTAATTGAAATCGGTTCTTATCGTGGAATCCGCCATCGTCGTGGATTACCAGTAAGAGGACAGAATACGAAGAATAACTCCCGTACGCGTAAAGGTCCTAAACGTACAGTTGCGAATAAGAAAAAATAACGCAAAGGAGGTAAGCTAAATAATGGCTCGTAAAACTACAGCAACACGTAAAAAACGTAAAGTCAAAAAGAATATTGACTCGGGTGTGGCTCATATCCGATCAACATTCAACAACACAATTGTAACAATTACAGATACACATGGTAATGCAATTGGATGGAGCAGTGCTGGTGCTTTAGGATTTAAAGGTTCTCGTAAATCTACACCATTTGCTGCACAAATGGCTGCTGAAGCTGCTGCAAAATCTTCTATGGAACATGGTTTGAAAACGATAGAAGTAGCAGTTAAAGGCCCTGGTGCAGGACGTGAAGCAGCAATTCGTGCTCTTCAAGCTGCAGGCCTTGAAGTAACAGCGATTGTTGATGTTACACCGGTACCTCATAACGGGTGCCGCCCACCAAAACGTCGTCGTGTTTAATATCGTTTTGTATAGACATTTGTCACCCTGTCTATAATGGGTTATGATAGCTAAAAACACCATGGCACGGACAACAGGACATTCCGGTTTCACGTGCAAGCACGGGGGACTTGCCTACCTGAGGAATTTCGGTTAGACACCAGTGCTTGTCTAGCCGGGGTTTCGACGTTTTGAAGGAGGGTTTTATTGATGATTGAAATTGAAAAACCAAAAATTGAGACGGTTAAAGTAAGCGAAGATGCGACATTTGGTAAATTTGTTGTGGAACCACTAGAACGTGGTTATGGAACAACAATGGGTAACTCACTAAGACGTATCCTATTATCCTCTCTTCCAGGAGCAGCAGTAACATCTATACAAATTGACGGAGTTCTTCATGAGTTCTCAACAGTTGATGGTGTAGTAGAAGATGTTACAACCATTATTTTAAATCTGAAGAAGTTGGCTTTAAAAATCTATTCTGATGAACCTAAAACAATGGAAATTGATGTTCAAGGAGAAGGAAAAGTTACGGCTGCAGACATTACGCATGATAGTGATGTGGAAATCCTAAATCCGGATTTGCATATTGCTACACTATCAAGCAATGCTCATTTGCGTATGCGTATTTTTGCAGAACGTGGACGTGGGTACCGTCCTGCAGAGGACAACAAGCGAGAAGACCAACCAATCGGCGTTATCCCTGTTGACTCAATCTTCACACCTGTATCACGTGTGACTTTCCAAGTGGAAAACACTCGTGTTGGTCAAGTGGCAAATTTTGATAAGTTAACATTAGATGTATGGACAGATGGCAGTATTCGACCAGAAGAAGCAGTATCGTTAGGTGCAAAAATATTCACAGAACATCTCAATATATTTGTAGGTCTTACAGATGAAGCTCAAAACGCAGAAATCATGGTAGAAAAAGAAGAAGATCAAAAAGAGAAAGTACTTGAAATGACTATTGAAGAACTTGATCTTTCTGTTCGATCTTACAACTGTTTGAAACGCGCTGGAATTAATTCGGTTCAAGAACTAGCTCAAAAATCTGAAGAAGATATGATGAAAGTTCGTAACCTTGGCCGTAAATCACTTGATGAAGTAAAAATTAAATTGCAAGACCTTGGATTAGGCTTGCGTAATGATGATTAATTAAGGCATCTTAAGATTTTCCGAAAAAGGAGGGAATCGATATGGCTAAAGCTAAGCTTGGTCGTACAACTGATCAACGCATGGCATTACTCCGTAACCTTGCCACAGATTTAATTGTACATGAGCGGATTGAAACTACTGAGGCGAAAGCAAAAGAGCTTCGTTCAGTTGTAGACAAAATGATTACTCTTGGTAAACGCGGTGATTTGCATGCGCGCCGTCAAGCTGAATCATTTTTGCGTAAAGTAGAAGCAGGTGAAGAGGAAACTCAAACTGCTTTGCAAAAACTTTTCGCAGAAGTTGCACCACGTTATGAAGACCGTCAAGGTGGTTATACACGCATCCTTAAATTAGGTGCGCGCCGTGGAGACGGAGCTAACATGGTGATCATTGAACTAGTTTAATGATACGATACGATAAAAGGGTAGGACAGCATCTTTAACAAGAGGTTGGTTCCCACCCTTTTTTTGTTGCTCTTATATTGAAAATCAAAATCAGTATAGCTGGACCTAAACCACCTCTATATATCGAGGAATATGATAGTTTTTAGTATAGGGCAATGACGCTCTTAAATATAAATGCACTTACCAAAAAATATGTGTACATTTCATTTAAGAAATAATCTTTCCTTTTGTGATAAAATGGGAACAAGTATTATATTACCCGGGAAATACAAGTGTGAGAAGAGAAGAGCGGAGGGAAGAAATAGATGAGCAGCTTTATAGAATTTAAACACATACACTTTAAGTATCAGCAAGGCGAGGATTGGGCTTTAAAGGATGTATCCTTTCATATAGAAGATAATGAGTGGGTAGCTATTATTGGTCATAATGGTTCAGGGAAGTCCACTATAGCTAAATTAATGAATGGCCTTCTATTTCCACAGGAGGGAGAAATACGAGTTCAAGACTTAGTTGTGAATGAAGAAACGATATGGGATGTTAGAAAGAAAGTTGGGATGGTATTTCAAAATCCTGATAATCAGTTTGTTGGGACAACCGTTGTAGATGATGTTGCTTTTGGATTAGAAAATCATGGTATACCCCGAGAAGAAATGATTACACGTATAGATAATAGCTTACGTGCTGTTAATATGGAAGATTATTATAATCATGAACCTCATCGACTATCTGGGGGGCAAAAACAGCGTGTTGCTATCGCTAGCGTATTGGCTGTGGCACCGGAACTTGTTATTTTTGATGAGGCAACGGCTATGCTAGACCCAAAAGGAAGAGCGACCATTATGGAAACGGTCCAACAGGTAAGAGAGACTAAAAATGTTTCTATTGTAACGATTACCCATGATCTAAATGAGGTTACTTTTGCTGATCGTGTTATTGTCATGAACGAAGGAAAAGTCTGGTTTGAAGGAACACCAAGAGAAGTCTTTAAGCAACACGAAGAACTTCAGAAGATTGGTTTAGATACTCCTTTTGTAACACAAGTTTCAAGGGTGCTAGAATCGAAAGGAATCAACTTAGTAAAAGAACCTATAAATCATAAGGAATTGATGGATGAGCTATGGACATTATATTCAATAAAGTAAGTCATATATATCAACCGAACACACCCTTTGAATTTAAAGCTTTAGAGAATGTGTCTTTTCACATACAATCAGGCTCTTATGTAGCTATAATTGGTCACACGGGTTCAGGAAAGTCTACCCTCATTCAGCACCTTAACGGTTTAGTTAAACCAACTAGTGGTGAAGTAAAGATTGGTGATTATGTCATAACACCCGAGAAAAAACTGAAGGACGTTATGACATTAAGAGAGAAAGTCGGCATTGTTTTCCAATACCCTGAACATCAACTATTTGAAGAAACTGTGGAGAAGGATATATCATTTGGTCCACAAAATTTCAATATAGCTCAAGAGGTTGTTCAAAAGCGCATCCCTGAATTATTAAAGGCTGTTCAATTACCAGAAAACATTTTACAGCGATCCCCATTTGATTTGAGTGGCGGTCAGATGAGGAGAGTAGCTATTGCTGGTGTTCTAGTTATGGATCCAAAGATTCTCGTGTTGGATGAGCCGACAGCCGGTCTAGATCCAAGGGGGCAAAAGGAAATAATGGATATGTTTTATCGAGTACATCAAGAAGAAGAAAGAACGACGATACTCGTAACACATAGTATGGAAGATGCCTTAAAATATGCGGATCATGTTATTATAATGGATCACGGAAAAGTTTACATGGAGGGTCCTCCTTTAGAAATATTTAAAGATCAGGAAGCTTTAAATAACGTTGGATTAGACATACCAGAAGTCATACAATTTTTAAATAAATTAGAATCAAAATTTCATATTAGTATCCCTTTTCGGGGACAGTCCGTCGAACAGTTAGGCAAGGAAGTGGCGGAAGCGTTCAAAAGGGGGGATAAGAGTGAGTAACTCTTTTATTATAGGGCAATATGTACCAGGAAGTTCAATTGTCCATCGATTAGACCCCCGCACGAAAATTACGATTATTTTCTTTTTTGTCATTATCATATTTTTTGCAAATAATTTACTCAGTTATGGCGTTCTTGCGTTTTTCGCGCTATTAAGTATGTTTACTACGAAGATAAAAATATCGTATATATTAAAAGGGTTAAAACCTGTTTGGTTTATTGTTATTTTTACCTTTATCCTTCATTTACTTGTAACGAAGGATGGCGAAGTGTTGTTTTCTATATTTTCTTTTGAAGTGTACTCGGGAGCTTTATATAAGGGGTTAGAAATTTCTTTGCGTTTTACCCTATTAATTTTGATGACTAGCCTCCTCACACTCACCACAACGCCTATTTCGATTACAGATGGAGTAGAAAGCATGTTAAACCCTTTACGAAAAATTCATTTTCCTGTACATGAACTCGCTTTAATGATGTCTATTTCGTTACGTTTCATTCCAACGCTAATGCAAGAAACGGAAAAGATTTCAAAAGCACAGGCTTCAAGGGGTGTTGACTTCCGTACGGGAAAGATGAAAGAAAGAATAAAAGCCGTTGTCCCACTTTTAGTTCCTTTATTTGTTAGTGCCTTTAAACGAGCGGAAGAACTAGCTATGGCAATGGAAGCCAGGGGATACAATGGTGGGGAAGGTAGAACAAAGTTTCGGGAGTTAAAGCTACAACGTGTTGATGCTTTTATTTTCATCTTCTCAGCATTAATTTTAGTCGTTTTTTTCTTTACTAGAGTATAAAAAGGATGAGATGGATGCAAAGAGTGAAATGTACCATTCGGTATGATGGAACAAACTTTTATGGGTTTCAAGTACAACCAAATAAACGAACAGTCCAATTAGAGGTAGAGAATGCACTACAGAAGATGCATAATGAGTTGATTAGAATAATCCCTTCTGGTAGAACAGATACTGGAGTGCATGCTGTTGGACAGGTTATTCATTTTGATAGTCCTTTAACTATTGATGAAAAAGGTTGGAAAAAAGCACTAACTTCATTACTTCCATCTGATATTCAAATAGTAGACGTAAAAAAAGTAGAGGATTCTTTTCATGCTCGGTATGATGTGCAACAAAAGGAGTACCGCTATCGAATCCACAATTTTTCCGAAAGAGATATTTTCAGAAGAAATTATGTGTGTTATGTCCCAGAGTTGCTTCATATTGATAAAATGGAAGAGGCGTGCACGTATTTAAAGGGCACACATGATTTTACATCTTTTAGTTCAGCCAAGTCGACTGTCAAAGGTGATAAAATTAGAACATTGTATGACGTTCGTTGTTTGAAGGAAGGAAATGATATTGTCATTCGGGTAGTAGGAAGTGGATTTCTTTACAATATGGTTAGAATTATAGCTGGAACATTAATTGAAATAGGCAAAGGAAAAAGGTTACCAGAGGATATTCAACCTATTATAGAGGGTAAGGACCGGTCGCTTGCTGGTAAAACAGCACCACCTCAAGGGTTATACTTATGGCACGTATCTTATAATGAGGACTTTACGAACATTAAATATAAATAAAATAAATTTGTTCGTAAAAATAGATGAAATCAATATTGTGCCGTGTTATAATGTCGATGAATCCATTAAAAATATATAATATATACCTCTCATATAAAGTTGGGAATATGGCCCAAAAGTTTCTACCTAGTTACCGTAAATAACTAGACTATGAGGGGAAGTGTATCTATGCTTTGAATAGAATTTTTCAAGGTGCAGTCTACTTTCTCTCGTTTATTTGAGGGATTGTGACTGCACTTTTTTGCTTTATAAAACATAGTGGAGTGGTGATAAAGTGAAACCGTTAGTTGGCGTTATTATGGGGAGTACATCTGATTGGGAAACAATGATTCATGCCTGCAAAATACTTGAAGAATGTGGAGTGCCGTATGAGAAAAAGGTCGTATCAGCCCATCGCACTCCTGACTACATGTTCCAATATGCTGAAAATGCAAAAAAGAAAGGTTTAAAAGTAATTATTGCTGGAGCCGGTGGCGCTGCCCATTTACCAGGAATGGTAGCTGCTAAAACAACTCTTCCTGTCATCGGGGTGCCAGTTAAAACAAGTACATTAAATGGGTTAGACTCGTTACTATCGATTGTTCAAATGCCTGGAGGTGTTCCAGTAGCAACAGTCGCTATTGGTAAGGCAGGTGCAACAAATGCAGGTTTATTAGCATGCCAAATACTAGCTACGCAATATAAAGAGTTTGATGAAAAAATAGAGCAGCGTCGTGAAGAAACGAAACAAAAAGTGGAACAAAGCAGTGAGGAGCTATCGTTGTGAAAACAATTTTACCTGGACAGACAATAGGCATTATTGGTGGGGGTCAACTCGGTAGAATGATGGCTATTGCCGCAAAAGAAATGGGCTATAAAATTGCTGTGCTAGACCCTACTAAAAATTCTCCTACTGGACAAATAGCTGATATGGAAGTGGTTGCGCCTTTTCATGACCTAGATGCAGCAAAACGTCTAGCTGAAACGAGCGATATTATTACATATGAATTTGAAAACATTGATGTAGGAGTTTTAGCTTGGCTCGAGGACCATGCTTACTTACCCCAAGGAAGTGAGCTAATAAGAACGACGCAAGATCGTGCTTATGAAAAAGAGGCTATAGAAAAAAGTAATGCTAAAGTTGTTCCTTATTATCTAGTAAATACGTTAGAAGACTTAACTAAAGCGACACAAATTATTGGTATTCCTTCCGTTTTAAAAACACGAAGAGGCGGATATGATGGCAAAGGTCAAGTAATGATTCGTGATGAGGCAGACGTAAAAGAGGCAAAAACACTATTAAAGTATGGCCCTTGTATTTTGGAAAAGTTTTTAGACTTTGAACAGGAAATTTCTGTTGTTGTCAATCGGAGTGTAGCTGGGGAAACAAAGGCTTTTCCAGTAGCTGAAAATATTCATGTGGACCATATTCTAATGCAATCTATTGTACCTGCAAGAATTT
Organism: Salirhabdus euzebyi; assembly: GCF_014207435.1. Taxonomy (GTDB): domain Bacteria; phylum Bacillota; class Bacilli; order Bacillales; family Alkalibacillaceae; genus Salirhabdus; species Salirhabdus euzebyi. Next base: position 18,713 of record NZ_JACHGH010000016.1, on the reverse strand, counting down.
CCGAAAACATCAAAACCCAGGCAGAGAGTTTAGCTATTAATTTAGCGGAATCTATGCAAATGGTTGGTACTTTAGGTGTTGAAATGTTTTTAACGAGAGACGGAGACATTTTCATTAATGAACTCGCACCTCGCCCGCACAATTCGGGTCACTACACAATGAATGGTTGTAACACTTCACAGTTTGAACAACACATAAGAGCTATTTGTAATTGGCCATTAGGCTCTACTAAGCTTATAGATCCTATTGTTATGATGAACATTCTCGGTGAACATATGGAAAAAACGATTGAAGCAATACCGCAATTTGACTCCTGTAAGCTCCATTTATATGGCAAGGATGAAGTAAAACACAAGCGTAAAATGGGTCACCTTAACATATTAGGTGAAGATGTTGAAAGCATCATTGAAAAAATAAATACACTTACTATTTGGTTGCCAGATAAACAGGAGGCTAAACAATGATTGAAAGATATACACGACCAGAAATGGGAGCAATTTGGACAGAGGAAAACAAATTTCAAGCTTGGTTAGAGGTAGAAATATTAGCTTGTGAAGCTTGGTCCGAGTTAGGAGTTATTCCGAAAGAAGACGTAGAAAAGCTTCGTGAAAAAGCATCTTTCCAAATAGAACGAATTCATGAAATTGAAGAGGAAACTAGACATGATGTGGTTGCTTTTACACGCGCTGTTTCGGAAACAGTAGGGGAAGAAAGAAAATGGGTCCATTACGGGTTAACTTCAACAGATGTTGTAGATACAGCCCTGTCTTATTTAATAAAACAGGCTAATAACATATTACGGTTAGACATCCATCGCTTTATCGATATTTTAAAAGAGAAAGCAAAGGAACATAAATATACCTTGCAAATGGGACGTACACACGGAGTTCATGCAGAACCAACAACATTTGGATTAAAGCTTGCTCTTTGGTATGAAGAAATGAAAAGAAATTTAGAACGATTCGATCATGCAGCTAAAGGGATAGAGTTCGGTAAAGTTTCTGGAGCTGTTGGGACGTATGCAAACATTGACCCGTTCGTAGAGCAATACGTATGTGAAAAGTTAGGGTTAACGCCTGCCCCAATATCAACACAAACACTTCAACGAGACAGACATGCTCATTATTTAGGTGCGTTGGCTTTAATTGCAACGTCTATTGAAAAAATGGCAGTAGAAATACGAGGATTGCAAAAAAGTGAAACACGTGAAGTGGAAGAGTTTTTTGCTAAAGGGCAAAAGGGCTCCTCTGCAATGCCGCATAAACGTAATCCTATTGGATCGGAAAACATGACTGGGTTATCCCGTGTTATAAGAGGATATATGCTAACGGCCTATGAAAACGTTCCTTTATGGCATGAAAGGGATATTTCTCACTCGTCTGCCGAACGAATTATTTTACCTGATGCAACGATTGCCCTCAACTATATGTTAAATCGTTTTGGCAACATTGTGAAAAACTTAACTGTATTTGCGGACAACATGAAACAAAATATGGAGCGGACATACGGATTGATATTTTCACAACGTGTGCTTCTTCGTTTAATTGATAAAGGAATGGTGAGAGAAGAAGCGTATGACCTTGTTCAGCCGCTTGCCATGGAAGCTTGGGAGACAAAGATGCCTTTTAAACATTTAGTTCAAGCAAATAAAACAATTACTTCTGTATTAAGTGATGGGGAAATAGAAGACTGCTTTGATTATAAATACCATTTAAGTAAAGTAGATATGATATTTGAGCGTTTAGATTTAGTTTAAAAAGCCAAGAAAAGGGATGGTTTTTATGCAAAAAGGTCAGCTCGTATATGAGGGTAAAGCAAAAAGATTGTATGAAACAGACCAACCTGATGTGTTGTGGGTTGAGTATAAGGATAGTGCAACTGCTTTTAACGCGGCCAAAAAAGCAACGATTGTAGGTAAAGGTAGATACAATAATGAGATTTCATCCCTCATTTTTCGTATGCTTCATAATCGGGATGTTACGAATCACTTTATCCAACAGTTATCGGAAACGGAGCAACTAGTACAAAGAACTACTATTGTACCTATAGAAGTTGTCGTCCGTAATGTTATTGCAGGTAGCTTAGCAAAACGTTTAGGGAAAGATGAAGGCATCTATCTTCCTAAGCCAATTGTGGAATATTACTACAAGGATGACGCTCTAGGTGACCCACTTATTAATGAAGATCATATTGACTATTTACAAATTGCTTCACAGCAGCAGCTGATGGACATTAAAAACCAAGCCCTAAAGGTGAATGACATTTTATCGGATATTTTCACTAGTTGTAATGTTAGATTAGTTGATTTCAAACTAGAGTTTGGGATAGATAGAGCAGGTAACGTATTACTGGCAGATGAAGTTTCACCAGATACTTGTCGTCTTTGGGATATAGAAACGAATAAGAAATTAGACAAGGATGTCTTTAGACGAGATATTGGAAGTCTTACAGAAGCATACGATATCATTTTACAACGATTAAAGGGGGAGCAAAATGTATAAGGTAAAAGTTTTCGTGACGTTAAAAAATGGTGTGTTAGATCCTCAAGGGAAGGCTGTAAAGGGAGCTTTACATAGTATGGAATATACAGCTGTACATGATGTACGTATCGGAAAATATATGGAATTAGAAATAGAGCAATTAGACAATATTGAAAAGACAGTAGAAGAAATGTGTCATCGCCTGTTAACAAATCCTGTAATGGAAGACTATCGTTATGAGGTTGAGGAGGTTATTACTCCATGAAATTCGCTGTAGTAGTGTTTCCTGGATCTAATTGTGACATCGACATGTTCCACGCTGTTCAGGACGGGTTAGGAGAAGAGGTCGAATATGTTTCCCACACGACAACAGATTTAACTGGCTATGATGCTATTTTACTTCCTGGTGGGTTTTCCTATGGCGATTATTTACGTACAGGCGCTATCGCACAGTTCTCTCCGATCATGGCAGCAGTTAAGGAAGCGGTTGAACAAGGTAAACCTATCTTAGGTGTATGCAATGGCTTTCAAATTTTATTAGAATCAGGCATTTTACCTGGTGCTATGAAGCGAAACGAACATTTAAAATTTTTGTGCCAAAATGTTCAGTTAAAAGTAGTAAACAATGAATCTATGTTCACGAGCAGATATGAAAAGGAAGAAATCATAACCATCCCGATTGCACATGGAGAAGGAAACTATGATTGTGATCAGGAAACATTAGATCAATTGAAGAAAAACAACCAAATTTTATTTCAGTATGAGGGTGTAAATCCGAATGGTTCCAAAGAAAACATTGCAGGGATTATGAATAAAAGCGGAAACGTGTTAGGAATGATGCCACACCCAGAGCGTGCGGTTGACTCATTACTTGGATGTGCTGATGGTTTACGTTTGTTTCAGTCTATTCTTACATACTGGAGGGAAAAACATGTCATTACTTCTTGAGCCAAATACAACAAAAATTAAAGAAGAGAAGCTGTATCGAGAAATGGGTTTAAGTGATGAAGAATTCTCTAAGATAGAAGAACTTCTAGGTAGAGTGCCAAACTACACGGAAACAGGTTTATTTTCTGTTATGTGGTCAGAACATTGTAGCTATAAAACGTCTAAACCGATATTAAAGAAGTTTCCTACAAAAGGTGATCGCGTTTTACAAGGGCCTGGTGAAGGTGCTGGTATTGTGGATATAAACGATGGGCAGGCAGTTGTATTTAAAATTGAGAGCCATAACCATCCATCTGCCATTGAACCATATCAAGGTGCTGCAACTGGTGTTGGAGGTATTATCCGTGACGTATTCTCAATGGGTGCTAGACCAATTGCATTATTAAACTCGCTTCGTTTTGGCAAGCTCGATAACCCAAGAGTAAAGTATTTGTTTGAAGAAGTAGTGGCAGGAATTGCTGGCTACGGCAACTGTATTGGCATTCCTACTGTCGGTGGAGAAATTCAATTTGATGATTGCTATAAAGGAAATCCACTTGTTAACGCCATGTGTGTAGGCTTAATTAATCATGAGGATATACAAAAGGGTCAAGCAAAAGGAATCGGTAATACGGTAATGTATGTAGGGGCATCGACTGGCCGGGATGGCATTCATGGTGCAACTTTTGCATCGGATGAATTAACAGATGTTTCAGATGAGGATCGTCCAGCAGTACAAGTAGGAGATCCCTTTATGGAAAAGTTATTAATGGAAGCGTGTTTAGAATTGATTAAGTCAGATGCACTTGTCGGTATTCAAGATATGGGAGCAGCTGGTTTAACTTCTTCTGCAAGTGAAATGGCAAGTAAAGCAGGAACTGGTATTGAACTTAATTTAGATGAAGTGCCACAACGGGAACTAAACATGACTCCTTATGAAATGATGTTATCTGAATCCCAAGAACGAATGTTAGTAGTTATAAAAAAAGGTCGTGAGCAAGAGGTAGTAGACTTGTTTAAAAATTACGATCTAGAAGCGAAATCAGTGGGTGTAGTAACAGATAACCAACGCTTCCGTCTTTTTCATAAAGGAGAAGTTGTCGCTGATGTTCCAGTTGATGCTTTAGCGGAAGATGCACCTGTTTATTATATGCCTTCAAAAGAACCAGCTTATTTCAAGGAAATGCAGGAACTAGAAATAGCCATACCACAAGTGAGCAATTACAATGAAATGCTACTAAAACTCTTAACGCAGCCTACCATTGCAAGTAAAGAGTGGGTTTATAATCAATATGACTATATGATTCGAACAAATACGGTTGTTGCTCCTGGCTCCGATGCTGCCGTTTTACGAATAAGAGGGACGAATAAGGCGTTAGCGATGACAACGGATTGTAATAGTAGATATTTATATTTGGATCCGGAAACAGGTGGGAAAATTGCTGTAGCGGAAGCGGCTCGAAATATAGTATGTTCCGGTGGAGAACCGTTGGCAATCACAGATGGAATCAATTTCGGAAATCCAGAAAAACCAGAAATCTTCTGGCAGCTTGAAAAAGCAACAGATGGAATGAGCGAAGCGTGTGAAAGGTTACAAACTCCTGTCATTGGTGGGAACGTATCCCTTTATAATGAAACGAATGGAAAGGCTATCTATCCTACTCCTATCGTTGGGATGGTTGGATTGGTTCACGATGTTGAGCATATTACGACCCAATCCTTTAAAGATGTGGGAGATCTTATTTATGTCATTGGTGAAACGAAGCCTGAATTTGGAGGTAGTGAGCTTCAACAAATAGTAGATGGGGATTACAGTGGGAAAGCACCTACTATTGATTTGCAGGTAGAAGCTAAACGACAAAAACAGCTTTTAGAGGCGATTCAAGCAAATGCAGTTGCATCTGCACATGACCTTTCAGAAGGTGGTTTTGCGGTAGCTTTGGCAGAATGTTTAATGGGTACGTCCTCGTTAGGAGCATATGTACAAGTGACAGGTGAGGAAGTCTCTGCACTGTTTAGTGAAACGCAATCACGTTTTGTCGTATCTGTATCACCAAATAAAAAAGAAGCGTTTGAACAAAAAGTAAAAGAGGCTATATGTATAGGCCATGTAACAAATAACGGATTGATCACGATTATAAACGAAAATGGAAATCCTCTTGTCGAAATGAATGTGTCAGAAATGAACAAAGCTTGGAAAGGGGCTATCCCATGTTTGCTGAAATCAGAGGCTTAAACGAGGAATGTGGCTTGTTCGGTGTGTGGGGTCATAAGGACGCTTCGCATTTAACGTACTATGGCTTACATAGTATGCAGCATCGCGGACAAGAGGGGACGGGTATTGTCGTTTCCGATCAACAACAATTGAAACAAAAAAAGGGTTTGGGCTTAGTAACAGAAGTATTTAATGAACAAATCTTAAATGAATTAACAGGAGATGCTGCTATCGGCCATGTTCGTTATTCTACTGCAGGAGGGGGCGGCTATGAAAATGTTCAGCCCTTCCTTTTTCACTCACAAACAGGATCGCTCGCTTTAGCACATAACGGCAATCTAGTAAACGCAATGGCATTAAGAAAGCAATTAGAAGGTGATGGGAGTATTTTTCAAACAACCTCTGATACAGAAGTGTTGGCCCACTTAGTAAAGAAAAGTAACTATTTACCGTTAGAAGTACGGATAAAAAATTCGTTACCTTTATTAAAAGGTGCATTTGCTTTTCTCATAATGACAGAAAATGAATTATACGCTGCATTAGATCCATTAGGTATGAGACCATTATCATTAGGAAAAATGGATGGAGCTTGGGTTGTGGCGTCTGAAACGTGTGCCTTTGATGTTGTTGGAGCCGAGTATGTCCGTGAAATAGAGCCAGGAGAACTAGTAATTATTGATCAACATGGCGTTAGATCTGAACAATATATTACGAAAGAAGAGCGGGCGATTTGCTCCATGGAGTATGTGTACTTTGCTCGACCTGATAGTAATGTAGACGGGATTAATATTCACTCCGCACGAAAAGCACTAGGTAAACAATTAGCCAAAGAGGCGCCTATTGAAGCGGACGTTGTGACAGGTGTTCCGGATTCTAGTATTTCAGCAGCTATAGGCTTTGCAGAAGAATCCCATATTCCTTATGAGTTAGGGTTAATTAAAAATCGGTATGTTGGTCGAACGTTTATAAAGCCTTCTCAAGAACTTCGGGAAAAAGGGGTACAAATGAAACTATCTCCGGTCCGAAAAATAGTAGAAGGCAAGCGCGTCGTGATGGTAGATGACTCTATCGTACGGGGCACGACATCACGGAGGATTGTAAACATGCTACGTGAAGCGGGGGCAAAGGAAGTACACGTGCGGATTAGTTCCCCGCCAATTACTCACCCTTGTTACTACGGGATTGATACATCCTCTTCAGAAGAGTTAATTGCTTCCTGGAACAGTGTAGAGGAAATTCGCCAAATAATTGGGGCCGATTCTCTTCGCTTTCTATCAATTGATGGAATGCTAGAAGGTATTGGTAGACCTAGTTTGATGAAAAACTGTGGACAATGTTTGGCTTGCTTTACCGGAAAGTATCCGACAGAAATATATAAAGATACAGTACGTCCGCACGAAAAGGTAGGGCTTACTTACTAATATAGGAACGGGAATAGGAGCGATTCATGATGGTAGATGCATACAAAAAGGCTGGGGTAGATATTGAAGCGGGTTATGAATCCGTTCGCCGAATGAAAAAACATATTCAAAAAACAAATAGACCAGAAGTTCTTGGGGCTATTGGTGCTTTTGGAGGTATGTTTGATTTATCTGCTCTAAATATGAAAGAACCTGTACTCGTTTCTGGAACAGATGGAGTCGGAACAAAGCTGATGCTAGCATTCCAAATGAATAGGCATGATACAATAGGCATTGATGCAGTTGCAATGTGTGTGAATGATATTGTTGTACAAGGAGCAGAGCCATTATTCTTTTTAGATTATCTTGCATTAGGGAAAGCAGATCCTGCGAAAATTGAGCAGATTGTAAAAGGGATTTCGGAAGGGTGCATGCAGGCAGGTTGTTCGCTTGTTGGTGGAGAGACAGCTGAAATGCCGGGAATGTACGCACCTGAAGAGTATGATGTGGCAGGTTTTGCAGTTGGAGCGGTAGAGAAATCTAAAATCATCAGTGGTGCAAACATTGAAGCTAAAGATGCATTGATTGGTATACGATCTAGTGGACTACATAGTAACGGCTTTTCTTTAGTAAGAAAAGTATTACTTGATGAAGGTGGTTTTCAGTTAGAAGACTACTATTCCAAATTTGATAAAACAATTGGAGAAGAATTACTCACTCCAACTCGTATATATGTAAAGACAATTATAGAACTGTTGCAAAAATATGAAGTAAAGGGTATGGCCCATATAACTGGTGGGGGTTTTTATGAAAATATTCCAAGAATGTTACCAAATGGTTTAGGTGCCAAAATTGGCTTAGGCACTTGGAACCCACATCCAATTTTTGAACTACTTCAACAGACGGGACAATTATCCAAAGAAGAAATGTTTTCCGTTTTTAATATGGGGATAGGTATGGTGTTGGCTGTTTCCGCTAACGTTGCAGACGAGGTGATTGACACACTTATAGCTTTGGGGGAGAAGGCCTATAAAATTGGTGAAGTATCCGCAGAGAGTGGTGTCGAACTTGATTAAAAAGAAAATTGCTGTGTTTGCATCAGGGAGCGGTACTAATTTTCAGTCCATTGTAGATGCAGGATTAAAAGAATCTACAGCTTTTAAGGTCGAAATACTCGTTTGTGATAAGCCAAATGCTAAAGTAATAGAACGTGCCACGATAGCAAATGTTCCTTGTTTTGTGTTTGATCCTAAAACGTATGATAGTAAAAGGGATTTTGAAAAACAAATCCAAAAACAACTAGAACAAAAACAAATAGACTTGGTAGCACTTGCCGGTTACATGCGACTAATAGGCCCCACTTTATTAACGGCATTCGAAGGGAAAATTATCAATATCCATCCTTCCTTGCTCCCGGCTTTTCCTGGGAAGGATGCTATTGGCCAAGCTTTTGATAAAAAGGTTAAAATAACTGGGGTAACAATTCATTATGTGGATGCAGGAATGGATACTGGCCCAATAATTGAGCAAGAGGCTGTTCGGATTGAAAGAGAAGATACAAGGGAAGTCGTCCAAGAGAAAATTCAACGAGTTGAGCATCAACTCTTTCCAGAAATATTACATAACTTATGTGTTAGATAGGGGGAAAAAAGTTGTCCATAAAAAGAGCTTTAATAAGTGTTTCTGATAAAGAAGGTGTTGTGGAATTTGCGAAAGCTTTACAGCAGCACGGTGTAGAAATTATTTCAACTGGTGGAACAAAAAATCTTCTTCAGCAAAATCATGTAAACGTAGTAGGAATCTCGGATCTAACAGGTTTTCCAGAAATCTTAGACGGAAGAGTCAAAACACTGCATCCTAATGTTTACGGTGGATTACTAGCCGTTCGTGATAATGAAGAGCATCAAGAGCAATTACAAAAGCATAACTTACAAACGATTGATTTAGTCGTTGTAAACTTGTATCCCTTTAAAGAAACGATTTCAAAACCGGAAGTAACATTTGAAGAGGCAATTGAAAATATTGATATAGGTGGTCCGACGATGCTGCGTGCTGCAGCTAAAAATCATCGTGATGTAACTGTAGTTGTGGATCCACAAGACTATGAAACTGTTTTAGCTGAGTTTTCCGATAACGGTACAACATCCTATGAGGTTAGACAACAATTAGCGGCGAAAGTATTTCGCCACACTGCACAATATGACGCCTTAATAGCTAAATATTTAACAGAAGCAACAGGAGAAGAGTATCCAGAATCGTTAACCGTTACATATGAAAAGAAACAAGATTTGCGTTACGGGGAAAACCCTCATCAAAAGGCTGCCTTTTACAGCAATGCTTTATCGGTAACTTCATCAATCGCTTCGGCAAAGCAGCTTCATGGGAAAGAGTTATCCTATAATAACATTAGCGATGCCAATGCAGCAGTTGCAATTGTAAAAGAATTTCAACAGCCTGCGGTAGTAGCGGTTAAGCATATGAATCCGTGTGGAGTTGGAATAGCTGAAAATATTGAACAAGCATATGACCGAGCTTATGAGGCAGACCCAATTTCCATTTTTGGTGGAATAATCGCAGCCAATCGAGAAATAGATGAAGCTACAGCGTTGAAAATGAAAGAAATATTTTTGGAAATTATTATTGCTCCCTCGTTTTCAGTTGAAGCACTAGAGGTGTTAAAAGGGAAGAAAAACCTTCGTCTATTACTGTTAGGAATGGATGGAAATGACGAAGTAGAAAAAGCTCTTACTTCAATACATGGTGGATTGTTAGTACAGGAGGAAGATAGTTTTACGTTAGAACAAGCGAATATTTCCATTCCTACGAAAAGAGAGCCTACAGACAAAGAGTGGGAAGATTTAAAGCTAGCTTGGAGTGTAGTGAAACATGTGAAGTCCAACGCAATTTTGCTAGCAAAAGATCAAATGACAATCGGTGTCGGCGCTGGTCAAATGAATCGAGTTGGAGCGGCAAAAATTGCACTAGAGCAAGCGGGTGAAAAAGCAAAAGGGTCAGCTATGGCTTCCGATGCGTTTTTTCCTATGGATGATACGGTAGAAGTGGCAGCTAAAGCGGGAGTAACTGCCATTATCCAGCCTGGAGGATCGATTCGCGATGAAGATTCTATTAAAAAGTGTGATGAATATGGAATTGCAATGGTGTTTACAGGAGTTCGTCACTTTAAACATTAATGCTTGAAAGAGGTGCAGAACATGAAAGTGTTGGTTATCGGGCGAGGTGGACGTGAACATACTATTGCGTGGAAATTTGTCCAAAGTAAATTAGTAGAAGAAGTATTTGTGGCACCAGGTAATGACGGTATGACAGATGTTGCAAATTTAGTACCTATTGATGAGATGGATCAAGATAACCTCATTTCGTTTGCAAAAGAAGAAAACATTGATTTGGTTTTTGTTGGCCCAGAGGCTCCACTTCTTGCAGGGTTGGTAGATCGTTTTCAAGCAGAAGGTTTTCTCGTTTTTGGTCCTACAAAAGCAGCAGCTCAAATCGAGGGATCAAAGTCTTTTGCTAAAGCATTAATGAGTAAATATAAGATTCCAACTGGGTATTCGAAGACATTCTCTGAATATAATGATGCAAAGGCCTACGTGTTGCAGGAAGGCGCGCCAATTGTGATTAAGGCCGATGGATTGGCAGCTGGAAAAGGTGTAACGGTAGCAATGACTATGGAAGAAGCTCTAGCCGCGTTAGACGAAATGATGGTGCAGCATAAGTTTGGTGATGCAAGTCAACAGGTTGTGGTGGAAGAGTATTTAGCGGGTGAAGAATTTTCTTTAATGGCTTTTGTAAATGGAGATAAAGTGTATCCGATGGTCATATCTCAGGATCATAAACGGGCATATGATCAAGATAAAGGCCCAAACACAGGGGGAATGGGTGCTTATTCACCGGTTCCACAAATTTCTTCTACTATTGTGCAGGAAACGATTGATTACATCATGAAGCCCATTGCTTCGGCATTAGTGGAAGAAAGAACTCCGTTTGTAGGTGTATTATATGGGGGAATTATTGCGACAGAGTCTGGACCAAAAGTAATTGAATTTAATGCTCGTTTTGGGGATCCAGAAACTCAAGTGGTTCTTCCTAGATTGGAAAGTGACCTAACAGAAGTAATTCTTCATATATTAAAGGATGAACCTGTTCACTTAACGTGGAATGAGCAGGCAGTTGTAGGTATTGTATTAGCAGCTGAAGGTTATCCAGAAAATTACGTGAAAAACAAGCGGATTATTGGATTAAACAACCTTACTCAAGATACAATGAATTTTCATGCAGGTACGAAAAGAACAGAAGAAGGATTTGTAACCAATGGTGGACGTGTCCTTTTACTAGCACGTATGGAAAATACACTTGAGGACGCCCAACGAAAGGTATATGAAGAAATAAAGAAACTGCAATCTGAACATGTGTTTTTTCGAACAGATATAGCAGAAAAAGCACTTGTAAAACAGAAAAAGTAAAAAAGTTACGACACAGTTACTGACGACGGAAGTGGAATAGACCATAAGGGAGCTGTGTTTGGGTAATAGCCGGTCGTCTGGGCCGAGATAGGAATATCTCGTTTGATTTTATTGACTAATGTTTGATTAGTTTTCTTTAAGTTAAGGAGGAAAATGATGGAAAATAAAATTATTCTAGACGGCAAACGTGTGGCAGATACGGTAAAAGAAAAGCTACAACCGCGGGTAGAAAAACTAAAAGAAAAAGGGATTGTTCCTTGTTTAGCAACTATATTAGTTGGTAATGACCCATCTTCAGCGACTTACATTCGGATGAAAGGGAATGCTTGTAAAAAAATAGGTATTGAATCGAAAAAAATCCATCTGCCTGAAGAAACAACAACGGAACAGCTTTTACAAACAATTTCGGATCTTAATGCAGATGAGCAAGTACACGGTATATTGTTACAACATCCTGTACCAGAACATATTGATGAAAGATTAGCTTTTGATACGATAGCTATAAACAAGGATGTTGATGGTGTAACAAGCACAGGATTCGGTGAAACGGCTTTTAATTTTGGGCGTTATCCAAGCTGCACTCCAGCCGCAATCCTACAATTAATCGACTTTTATCAGCTGCCACTGGAAGGGAAGCATGCCGTTGTCATCGGTCGAAGCCCTATTTTAGGGAAACCAGTTTCTATGATGCTTTTAAATAGAAATGCTACCGTAACAACGTGTCATTCGAAAACAATAGATTTACCTACTATTGTTCGACAGGCTGATATCGTCGTTGCAGCAGTTGGAAAACCAAATTTTGTTCAAGGTGACTGGATCAAAGAAGGGGCAGTTGTTATTGATGCAGGCTACAATCCAGGAAATATTGGGGACGTAGACTACGAAGCGTGCTCTAAAAATGCAGGAGCAATTACCCCTGTTCCAGGCGGAATTGGCCCAATTACCATTTCCATGCTTTTGAATCACACGGTTAAATCAGCAGAAGAATCGATTTAAAGTGGGAATTTTTACGTTTCTCCCACTTTTTCTCTTTATATCTTGACATTGGCACCCCACATATTATAATATTACCTATGGCATTTTATTTCATAACCACGTGATAGCCCCGGAAAGTTATTCGTGTTGAGATAATAAAATTCGTAAAAAAGATTGATTTAATTAGGAGGGAACGAAATGCGCACAACTTTCATGGCGAAAGATAAAGAAGTTGATCGCAAATGGTATGTTGTTGATGCAGAAGGAAAAACACTAGGTCGTTTAGCTAGTGAAGTTGCTTCTATCCTTCGTGGAAAACACAAACCAACATACACACCGCATGTAGACACTGGTGATCACGTTATCATCGTTAATGCTAATAAAGTACATTTAACTGGTAAAAAACTATCTGATAAAATGTATTACCGTCATTCAAACTATCCTGGTGGATTAAAATCTCGTACTGCTGACGAAATGCGTACGAACTATCCTGAAAAGATGCTTGAACTTACTATTTCAGGTATGTTACCAAAAAATAGCTTAGGTCGTAAAATGGCTAAGAAACTTCATGTTTACGCAGGTCCTGAGCACAAGCACCAAGCACAAAATCCAGAAGTTTATGAGCTTCGTGGGTAATTATTAAGGAGGTCGACTAGAGTGGCACAAGTACAATACTACGGTACTGGACGTCGTAAAAGTTCTGTTGCTCGTGTACGTTTAGTTCCAGGTACTGGTAAAGTAGTTGTTAATAAACGCGACGCAGAAGATTATTTTCCACATGAAACACTACGCCTTATCCTAAACCAACCATTAGAAGTTACAGAAACAAAAGGTAGCTATGATGTTGTTGTAACAGTTACTGGTGGAGGTTACACTGGTCAAGCTGGTGCAATCCGTTTAGGAATTGCTCGCGCATTACTTGAAGCTGATCCGGAATACCGTTCAACTCTAAAGAGCGCTGGATTACTTACTCGTGACGCACGTGCAAAAGAGCGTAAGAAATACGGTCTTAAAGCAGCTCGTCGTGCACCACAGTTCTCAAAACGTTAATTTATACGATCAAAACCCTTGGTATTTTACCGAGGGTTTTTTATATTTTACAAATATCTTCCTTCAACTTTCAAAAATGAAGCGAAACTACCTATGGAAGTAGGAATCGGCTATTTTTGATTACCTTCCTTACCCCACTAACATTTTAACCTACTCTATTCAATAAACAATTTAAATAAGTATTATTATTTGAAAAGCATATTCTCAACCCTTGTCCCATATAGTTAAAACGAGTGGGGATTATGGGGAGGAAAACGTATGAAAAAGGTTGTTTACATCGTATTGTGGTTTGCTGGATTATTTGCACTCATTTATTTGTTGCAATATCCAGTAACGACGAAAGAAGCGTGGGAGCCTTGGTCTTTGCCTTTATCTGGAAAAGTAGTAGTCATTGATCCTGGACATGGAGGGGTTGATGGTGGAGCGGTTGGGAAAGATGAAACCCTTGAAAAAGACATTGCTTTAAGTACATCTATTCTATTACGGGATTACTTACAAGAAGCTGGAGCTTTTGTATATATGACTAGAGAAAAAGATCAAGACTTAGCCGCAGAAGGTACCCAAGGGCTATCAAATCGCAAATCTGAAGATATTCGAAAAAGGGTTCAGTTTATACAAGATAAAGAACCCGATTTCTTTGTGAGTATTCATTTAAATGCAATCCCATCTGCAAAATGGTCTGGAGCCCAAACATTTTATTATCCTGCACTAGATGAAAGTGAGCATTTGGCGAAGTTTATTCAATCGGAGATTACTCGTAACTTGAGTAATACTACGAGAAAGGCTTTAGCACTTAATAATATGTATATTTTAAAGAACGTTAAAGCGCCTGGAGCTCTAGTAGAAATTGGTTTTCTATCTAATCCGCATGAACGGGATTTATTAAAAACTTCTAGTTATCAAGATAAAATGGCTGCATCTATTTATGAGGGGATGTTACGTTACGTAACAGAAAAAGAATTTCCTAATGAAGAACAATCTTAACGAGTATGTTAATCACTTAGCTATGGATACAAGTTATGTTATACTATCCTTGTACAATTCCCAAAGGATGGTGACGATATGTTAACACAAGATCAAGTAATAGATATATTAAAGAAGTTTAAGGACCCATATTTACATAAAACGTTTGAAGAAACGAACGCAATTCAGGAAATAACCATAAAAGAAGAAAAGAACCATGTGAGTGTAAAGCTAGCAATAGGAAACCCAAATTCTAAAGAGCAGATGCAATTACAACAGGAAATTGTAGCGGCTTTAAAAAAAGAAGGGGTTACTACCGTTGGGTTGCGTTTCTCTAAACTTCCTGATGACGTAATGGGAAAATATGAAGAGGCTGCAAAGAAACAACAGGAGGCTAGCCTTTTAGGTGGTACTTCTAAAACGAACTTTATTGCTGTAGCTAGTGGAAAAGGTGGAGTTGGTAAGTCTACTGTTACAGTAAACTTGGCTGTAGCGTTAGCTCGATTAGGTAAAAAAGTCGGCATTATTGATGCGGATATATATGGATTCAGTGTTCCTGATATGATGGGAATAGAAAATCGTCCCCAAGTAAGAGGGGAAAAAATCATTCCGGTAGAACGTTTTGGTGTAAAAGTAGTTTCCATGGGCTTTTTCGTTGAGGATAACTCTCCAATTATTTGGCGTGGCCCAATGCTAGGAAAAATGTTAACAAGCTTCTTTAAGGAAGTGGAGTGGTCGGATTTAGATTTCTTATTATTAGATCTACCACCAGGAACAGGTGATATGGCTCTAGATGTACATGCTATGCTACCTTCCTCTAAAGAAATAATTGTAACGACTCCACATCCAACTGCTGCTTTTGTTGCAGCTCGTGCTGGACAAATGGCCTTGCAAACAGATCATGAAATTTTAGGTGTAGTCGAAAATATGTCTTATTTTGAAAGTACATTAACAGGCCAAAAAGAGTATGTTTTCGGACAAGGTGGGGGAGATAAACTTGCTGAAGTTCTAAAAACAGAAGTTTTAGGCCGTTTACCGTTGCACCAGCCATATGATGATGAAGATGACTTTGCACCAGGTGTATATCAAGAGGATCATCCAACGAGCAAAGTATTTTTAGCTATGGCAAACAAAGTATTGAAAAAATATAAATAATTAGAAAACCCTTGTCGATATTAATCGACAAGGGTTTTTGTTAAAAAATGGAACTTAGTACGTAGATCAGTATTAGAATCATGAGCCTGATCCCCCAGATCCGCCTTCACCTTCACTGCCTTGACCGCCACCTTCTCCACCTTGTTGCTGTTCGCTTTGTTGTTGCCCTTGTTGGCCTTGTTGACCTTGCTGACCTTGCATTTCTTCGGCTGCTTTCAGAAGGGTTTCAGTCATTTTGGCTTTAAACACTGGGCTTTCCAATGTTTCTTGGATTGTTTGTTCTAAATGCTCTCGAAATTGCTGGCTTTTCAATGTAGTCGCCATCATTTCCTGCATTTCAGGATTTTGAAATAATTCGAGCATTTTCTTTTGGTATTCCGAATCAGTGAGAAGGCCCTTCATCAAATCTTTTTGTGCATCTTCAATTGATTTCGTGTAAGTTTGGACGAATTTTGGATCCTCAAATAATTTATTCCAAAATTCTTTCCCTTGATCGGAAGTTAAAGTACTGTTGATAGCCTGCTTGACAGTTTCGGATTCCATCACTAGTTCTTGCTTCATTTTATCGTCAGTCAGTACTTCCTGTAAGGCGGTTTTGCCTTCATCCGTTTTTATTATATCTACAACCATTTTTTTGGTTGTCTCATATTGAGCATCACCTTGTGACGCATTACCATTTCCACCACAAGCTACTAAAAAAACTAAAGTTGTGAAAATAGGTATCCATTTTATCATTTTGGACCTCTCCTTCATAAAGACATCCTATTTGTTAATATGGAAGTGCAGTAAAAAAATATACATGACTAAAAGAGGAAATATAAGATAAAAAGTGATAAAATACGATAGGATAGAGAATTCATTACTGTGGGAGGATTTTTTTAGTGACTAGTCGTAAATGGGTCCGTTTATTTTTAACAACTTTATTTCTCGGTGTTTTAGCTACATTAATAACAAGCTTTTTCGTAAAAGCCGATTCGTATAGCATGTTCTTAAGTCCTTTAAATATTTGGGAAATTTTTGGGGCGCTGTTATGGTTTACTGGCGTCGGTTTAATATTCAGTATCGTAAGCCAAATGGGCTTTTTTGCCTATTTATGGATAAACCAATTTGGTTTAAGTCTATTTCGTAGTTTATGGAATCCCGTTCAGATTATTTTAATTGCATTTGTTTTGTTTGATCTTGTTTATTTTCGATTCAACGATGCACCTGAAGGGTCCTCTATCGTTCCATACTTAACAACTGCTGCTGTTCTTTTTGTTTTTGGATATGCTGTTTCTTATGTAAAGGCCAAAGAGACAAACAAGAGAGCTTTTATTCCTGCTTTGTTTTTTATGATTGTCGTCACCACTATTGAGTGGATACCAGTGTTACGTACGAATGATCCTGACTGGATGATGTTAATGATTGTTCCTCTTTTGGTTTGTAATACATATCAATTGTTAGTATTGCATCGTATTGTTGGTTTTAAAACCCAAGAGCAACAAGATAATTCAACTGTTAAACAGACAAATGTTAGTAAATCAAATAAAAAAAAGAAAAAGTAGGGAAACCGTGTTCCCTGCTTTTTCTATTCTATCGTCTTACTATTTGCTGAACTATTTGAAATGATTTCAGATATCGTAACAAATTCAAGTTTTTTCTCTTTAATAGAAGGAATAATTTGTTCCAATGCTTTTTCCGTTTGCTTTATAGCGTCAGAAGCGTGTAATAGAACGATGTCACCATCAGAAGTTTGCTCTAATACAGTATTAACAATTTTTTCAGTTCCTGGATTTTTCCAATCATTAGGATTAACACTCCAATATATTACTGAAAAGCCCATTTTTTCTGCTGTATTAAGTATTTCTTCGTTAAAATGTCCATTAGGGGGCCGGAGTAATTTTGTATCAGAATAGCCTAATTTGTTAAAAACTTCACGAGCTTGACGCAGATCTTTTTTCACTTGCTCTATATCTTGTTGAACATAACTCTTATAACGGTAACCTAACATGCCTATCTCGTGATTATCTTCCGCTATTTTCTTTAAAATATCAGGATGTCTCTCAGCCCATTCCCCGCTAACAAAAAAGGTAGCATGTACATTTTCCTTTTTAAGGACATCTAGCACGTCATATACTTTTTCCTGCCCCCAACTAATATTAAAGGTTAGTGAAACTTGCTTTGAATCTTCTTGTCCACTTTTAACTAAAGCTTGTGGTCCATTTTCTGTTGAAAAGACGGAATAAGTACTTGTCGTCTCTGTCAGTAAGTATACAGCTGCAAAAAACGACATGCCAATAACCAAAGCCCATCTTTTCCATTTAGTGAATTTAAAAACAAAGAAATGCTGCAATCTTTGTCCCCCCTATTACCAAGATAATATATTCTATGAATGCATGTACACAGTTATGTGAATTTAAAACAATACTAATAAAAAGGACAAAAATGGAGAAAATGTTAAGGCAATCATTTCACATTGAGGAGAATGGGCATGTTTGGATTAATCATCAATGATGTTGAAAAAAAAGAATTTGAATACTTGTTGAAAAGAGAAATGGAAGAGTTAATTCATGATTTAACAAATAGACATATTGACCAAATTGTAAAAAGAGCCATGAGAGAAAGATATAATATTTTGTTTAAACTATTTAAACGTTTTGCGGACAAATCAGATTGTATTAAATATATGCCATCAAAATACTTTTCTTCTAGTTTAAATGAAAAGGACGTTTATAAGTAAGGTTTTGCATAACTGGTTTTTGTTGAGACCAGTAAATTTGTTTCGGTAATTGATTACCCTGAATTTTCACAAATGTTTAGAGCTTAATAAGCTTTTCAAAAATGTGTCTAAATCGATTGACATATTTCTTTATTCATGTTAAATTAATGTTCGTCGCCAAATAAGGCGCGAAAAACACAAGAAAAATATGTTGACAATGATAGTTCAGCATGTTATATTTATAAAGTCGCCATTTTGAGCGACGCAAGCTTTCGAACTTTGAAAACTGAACAAAATAACCAGTACGTCAATTCGCTATTTTTTAAATAGCAAAGCAACAAAACGAGTTACAAGGATGTCAGCATCCAA
>NZ_JACHGH010000015.1 GCF_014207435.1 Salirhabdus euzebyi | reverse complement strand
CCGCCAGCGTTCGTCCTGAGCCAGGATCAAACTCTCCAATAAATATTGGATGCTGACATCCTTGTAACTCGTTTTGTTGCTTTGCTATTTAAAAATAGCGAATTGACGTACTGGTTATTTTGTTCAGTTTTCAAAGTTCGAAAGTTTTGCGTCACTCAAAATGGCGACTTTAATATCTTATCATGTTGTTGATATGATGTCAACAACATTTTTTAAATCATTTTGTCGTTCTCTCGAAGCGACGTTTATTAATATAACATAATTTCATTCAACATTTCAACAACCAATTATTGGTTATTTATTTTGAATGTTTTGCTGTGCTGTTTTTAACAGCGAACAATAATATAACATGCCCAGGATCAAAGAGTCAACATGAAAAGAGAAAAAAATAAACTCCCAAGACAGGAGTTTACGTTGTTTCCTATATAAGCAGTATGCAACATTCTTTTCAAACGTTACACCTATTCTTCTACTTTATATTTACGGTGGAATATGTTCTTGCCTTTTGTTTCTTCATTTACTACCGTAATAATATTTCTTTCTACTAAGTATTCCAACAATGCACTAAGATCTAGCACGTACGGTTTTACAGCCGGGTGAATTTTTAAATCACCAATCGACCATGTAGGTTTTGTTTTCATTACATCTAATAAATACTTCGAGCAATGTTTCGCTCTTGAATTAATCGCGAACTCATTAGCCAATAGCATTAGCTCTACTCTTTTTTCTGTTGATTCATTGCTTTGGGTTAGTTCCTCATATAACTTATATACTTCTGGCTCGATTTGTTTCACTTGCTTCCAAACTGTTACTTCTGGATGTAATCCTTTTTCAATAACGGATAAGCGAGCTAGATAATGTAGGGAGCGAACCATTTGACTAAAAGCATCCATGTATTGTTTTGTATCATATAAATCTCGGCACTCACGATACGAACGGATTAGTTTTGCGAATTCGATAATCTTTCGTAGCTCTCTTTTTTCTTCTGGAAAGACGTCGAGTTCTTCTTTTAGCTTCGAAACATATTCATTACGATCAAAAACGATTTTCCCGGTAATTAACCATTCAATCACTCTTCGATATCCACTCGTATCAATCCAGTGGTTTAATAATTCCTCATCTACAATATGCATGGCAGCACTTTTGTTACCATATTCATAGTGTTTTACATACCAAGGATCATCTGCATTTCGTACAATAATAAATAAAATCCCATCGAAGTTATCTGTTATTGGACTGATTTCTTTTTGTCTTTCTACATATATAATCCCTAGTGTGTTGGAACGGCTTGCTCTTTCCTGGTAAATAGGCCTTAACAAATCTTCCATTTAAATTCCTCCAAAACTAAAGGTATGTAAGTATTTCTACAAAATATACATAAAATCCTTTTTCCCTACTCCTCGTTTATCGTAAAATTATGCTATACTTCTATAGAAGCAAAGGAGGATATAAGCATGGCACTAAAATACTCAAACAAAATAAACAAAATACGTACCTTTGCGTTAGTATTAGTTTTTGCTGGTATGATACTAATGTACATAGGACTTTATTTTAAAGATATCGAATGGCTTTTAGTTGTGTTGATGATGTTAGGTACGCTTTTGATTGCGCTTAGCACGGTCGTGTACTTTTGGATTGGGATGCTTTCAACGAAAACCATATCCGTCACCTGTCCTTCGTGTAATAAGCCAACGAAAATGTTAGGACGAGTTGATGCTTGTATGCATTGTAATCAACCACTAACAATGGACAGAAACTTAGAAGGTAAAGATTTTGACGAGAAGTATAATTCTAAAAAATTTCAAAAACAAGAAAATAAATAAGAAATAAGACACCCTTGTCCCGTAGAAATCGGGCAAGGGTGTTTTTTCGTCCTGCCATAATAAAAGCTGGGAATCAGGAGATACCCAGCAAAAGTTTTTTCTTAATGTTGTTTAACCTTTTTGCATCCATCACATGTACCGTAAACTTCCATTCGGTGGTGACTAACATCAAATCCTGTCACTTGTTCCGCTAAGGATTCTACTTCTTCCAGGCTTGGATAATGAAAGTCCACAATCTTACCACACGAGCTGCAAATAATATGGTAATGCTCTGATGTATTACAGTCAAAACGGCTTGAGGAATCACCGTATGTCAACTCTCTCACTAAACCGATTTCTCGGAATACGCGTAGATTGTTGTATACCGTTGCTACGCTCATGTTTGGAAATTTACCTTCCAGTGCTTTGTAGATGTCGTCTGCTGTAGGATGTGTCATCGATTTTATTAGAAATTCAAGCACTGCATGACGTTGTGGTGTAATACGAACGCCAGATTCCCTTAGCATTTCCAGTGCCTCATGTAGCTGATGATCTGACATCGCCATGCACCTCGCTTTCAACCATGTTTTTAATAGAAAAATGTCTTCATTGTGAAGGTTCACTTTTTGTCCCTTTACAATCATCCGATACTTATTAGTAACATTAATAGTATAAGCTTAATTATTACTTTATAATCTTTATAATTAGTTTACAGTCTAGGATAAATATTTGTCAATTAAAGTATACTGAAAAAGCAATTATACGTCTGCCTTTAAAGGTGTTTCCTGTCCACCACACTTCACATTTACGTATCTTGCTGCCACAAAAAGGAAATCGGATAATCGATTTAAGTAGGCGATCACATTCTCATTGGCATGATCTTCAATCGAAATCGCTGTTCTTTCCGCTCTTCTTGCTACTGTTCTCGCCACGTGCAGGGCAGCAGAAGCTTGATGGCCAGAAGGTAAAATGAAGTTTTTTAGTGGGGCTAAATCTTCATCCCACGTGTCAATATGCTGCTCTAGTTCTTTAATATGTTCTTCTTTAAGTTTCCACATGACTTCTTTTCCGGATGGAGTTGCTAGCTCAGCACCTACGTGAAATAGAACCGTTTGTACTTTATGCATCACTTGCATGAATGACTCTTTTCCATCCCAGTTCTCATCCTTTAGGTAGCTTAAGGCCAATCCAATCATCGAATTCGCTTCATCACATGTTCCGTATGCTTCCACACGGGAATCATTTTTTGCCACTCGTTCGCCGTAAATTAGCGATGTTTTTCCTTTATCACCAGAACGTGTATAGATTCTCACCATTAATACCCCCTTTTTGGATCTACTTCATTACGTAAAGGTTTTTCGCCTTGTATATATTTTGTTAAATTCTCTTCAAAGATTTCAAAAGCTCTTGGCTGGTATTGTGGTGAAATTCCTGATAAATGTGGTGTGATCGTCACATTTTCCATATCCCATAACGGATTGTCTTCAGGTAATGGCTCTTGGTGAAAAACATCTAAAACAGCGTGAGCAAATTTTTCATTTTGCAAGGCTCTTATCATTCCTGGTTCATCTACGGTAATGCCTCTTCCCATGTTTAAGAAGATTGCCGATTCTTTCATGTTGTTAAAGTGCGTTTCTTGTAAGAGATTCTCTGTTTCTTTCGTACTTGGTAATACGGAAACGACGAAATCCGCTTCCCCTATTCTATCCATTAATGCTTGGATTGTTGCTGTCTCATCAAAATAATCGACTGCTCGACCGCTTCTAGAAATACCAATTGTTTTCATCCGAAACGCCTTCGCTAGCCTCGCTACCTCTTGCCCAATGGCACCTGATCCAATGACCATCATCGTTTTTTCGGATATTTCTGTCATCGGTACTTTTCTGTCCCAGACGTGTGCTTTTTGATTTTCCATTAATGTTTTTGCGTTTCTGCTCACTTGCAACAGCATGGAAATTGCATATTCCGCCATTGGGCTCGCATGAATTCCTTTTACGTTCGTCACTAAAATGTTCTTCTCTTCTATTTTGCGAAAAGGCATCAAATCCATCCCAGCAGAAATTACCATAATCCATTTTAAGGACGTGGCCATTTCAATATGCTCGTCAGTCAGATCTTCCCCATATGTAATTAACACTTCGGCTTCAGGTAAATATTTCTCTGCTTCTTCTATGTCTGCACAATATTGCAAGGATACAGATGGGAATTTTTCCGCAAGGCTCGCTTTAATCGTCCGTTTTACTCTGCAAGTCGTTACAATTTTCATGGTGCATCGATTCCTCCAATTAAACAAGTATTCTTACTATTTAGCATACCCCATTTATTATCGAATTGCATTCCTTACATGTATAAGCAGTTCGGTTTGAAATTATTAACGAAATCTTCTTATAGTTGGGAATGCTTTGGCGTATATTAATGGTGAAAAGGGCTCTGGCTATGGTCTGGTTGGGGGGGAATTGTGTAAAAAACGGGATTAATTGTTGCACTCTTTTAATGAATTGTGGCAAACTCTTCGATAATTGTGCAAATTTCCGTAAAAATAGTGTATTTAGTGTAAATATACAACAAATCCTCTATTCCTGTGAACAAGAAAAAATCCCTGGAGCCAACTGCTCCAAGGATTCACGATTAAAGCTCTTCTTTAATAAAGTTTAATGCTTCTTCCACATGGCCTTTTACTTTCACTTTGTGCCATGCTTTCGCTAATTTACCTTCTTTATCGATAACAAAGGTAGAGCGCTCAATACCCATATACTCTTTACCGAAGTTTTTCTTTAGTTTCCATACGCCAAATGCTTCTGCCACTTGGTGATCGTCATCCGCAAGCAGTAAAAAAGGCAGGTCGTGTTTGTCGATAAATTTTTTGTGGCTTTCTACTGGGTCTGGGCTAACCCCGAGAATAACGGCATCTAATTCGGCAAAGCTTTCATGTTGATCACGGAAATCACAGGCTTCTGTCGTGCAGCCTGGTGTCATGTCCTTCGGGTAAAAATAGACAACGACATTTTTCCCTTGAAAATCTGACAGCTTCACTTTTTCGCCATTACTTGCTGCTAATTCAAAATCAGGTACTGTTTGTCCAATTTCAACCATGTTCATCTCTCCTTCTTTTTTGGTGCTAATACTTTTTAGCTATCCATATGGTCCAACGGTCTTGTTCATTTATTTTATCATTTGGAGCAACGTTTATCGAATTTTCGATATGTGCCGTTAGTTGTTGTAGTTCTTCATCGGTTAATTCATGCAAAAGGGATCTACCTGTTCGTGCCAGTAGATCTTGAGAAAGTTCTTCTATCGTATTGTATATTTTTCTCGTTTCCCACAGCTTGTGTTCTTCTACATGAGCAAAGCCAGCTTCTGAAAAGGCATCTTTTACAGTTTCACTTGTATGGCGTCTGTTTTGTTCTTTTTCTTTTAACCGTGGAAATTGGTCAAAAAAGAATCCGCGGATATGCGTGTCACTTCCCGGCAAGAAGCAATCCTCTGGTGTACGGTCTTGAATAATACATACACCATCTTCCTTTAATATACGGTTAATTTCTTGGAAGTTGGCTACTAAATCATCGATATGATGGGTTACGGCCCTTTCTAAGACGACATCATATTGATTGGATGTAAGATTCGTTTGTAGTGCGTTGCCTTTCACAAATTCTACGTTTGAAAGACCTTCACAATAGACACGGGCACCAGCTAGGCTTTGCTCGGAAAAGTCTAGTCCCGTTACGTGAGCCGCCCCCATCTCGATTAGCGTCTTCGTATAAATACCTCCACCACAACCAATATCTACTACCTTTTTATTCGTTACATCTACTATGGAATCTATCTTTCTCATCCACGTTTGGTCCGCGTCTCGACTAGCATACGTAAAGCGGTTTTTTTCATCATGAAAGTTAATTGGCATGAAGGCTCCTCCAGTCATCTGTAAAAATTCACCTTCATTATAATCCAACTTTTACCACCTGTCATTTATGAAAACCGCCCCGGCGGGATTTCAGTCGTTGCTCTACTTTTGGAGCCTCTTTTTCGTTTCGATAAGGAGAGTCTCTGTTCACTCTCGAGTCAAACATAACTTGGACAAAAAATGCCGCTGGTAGAAGGTAACCTAGCATCGCCTCTACTAGTGCAATAAATTTCCCAATTCCGATAGGGGTAATATCTCCGTATCCGACTGTCATTAACGTCACTCCACTAAAATAGACCGCATGCCCTAACCGCTCCAGCTGAGACACATCTTTTAAATATCCCTCATCTAATAATGTGATCCCTGTTTGGGACAAAACGAAGTAAAAAAGGCCAAAACCTAGCATGACGATAAAGTAAAGGGTAACGAGTATGTAAAAATGTTCAAAGGAAAATTTCCCTCGAATGTAGTCTTTCCGGCGAAAATACGTGTAAATACTAATGCCCATTAAATAAAATATTAATATAGAAGAAACCCATACGACCATTTTCATCACCTAGTTGAATGTATGCATGGACAAGGTGGAACATGCGCAAAAAGGGGACAGACCCCCGTTACGTTAATCCTTTAACGTGACGGGGGTCTGTCCCCATAAATAGTTACTCCTTCGCTGCCTGAACCAGCGCTTTTATTGCTTCCAACTCTCCCGCATCCCATAAACTGATGATTTTGCTCCCAACAATAACCCCATCACAAGTGGAGCCAATTTCCTTTACTTGCTCTGGTGTGGATATGCCAAATCCAGCAAGGACAGGGGTTTTACTATATTGCTTAATTCGCTTTAAATACATATCTAAATTTTCGTTCACTTTTGACCGCGCACCTGTAATTCCGTTTACCGTAACGGCATATAAAAATCCTTCTGACTCGCTCGCAATTTTTTTCAGACGCTCTTCTGGACTCGTTAACGTCGCTAATTGAATGAGCGCGATATCTTTTTTCTTCATTAAAGGAGCGATTAAGTCGGACTGTTCAATTGGTAAATCCGGAATGATCATCCCACTAACCCCAGCCTGCTGGGCATCCTCTACAAAGTTTTCTAACCCGTACTTAAATACTGGATTAATGTAGGTCATTAATAGGATAGGAACAGAAAAGTCCCCTTTTATTTCCGTTAAATATTGTAATACGCCTTTAAGGGACGTCCCTTTAGCGAGCGCTCTTTTTCCTGCTTCTTGAATCGTTGGTCCGTCTGCCACTGGGTCGGAAAATGGAATGCCAAGTTCAATGGCGGTTACGCCCGCTTCCTGTAAAAAGAGGATTTTTTCTTTTAACGTGTCCAAGCCTCCGTCCCCTGCCATTATATAAGGAACAAATGCCTTTTCTCCCGCTTCTGCCACTCGCTGAAAAGCAGCATCCAATCGTTGCTTACTCATTGCCATTACCCCCTAGCGCCGCTTTAATCGTTTCCACATCTTTGTCTCCCCGACCAGACAAACAGATAACAATTGATTCCTGAGGGGACATTTCTTTTGCAAGTTTTGCGGCATAGGCAATAGCGTGGGAGCTTTCTAGTGCTGGAATGATACCCTCCGTTTGACAGAGTAGTTTAAATCCTTCCAACGCTTCATCATCCGTAATAGATGTATACGTTACTCTTCCTACATCCTTCAAATAGCTATGTTCAGGTCCGACGCCTGGATAGTCCAAGCCAGCCGAAATGGAGTGAGCTTCTTGAATTTGGCCATTTTCATCCTGCAACAAATACATCATCGATCCATGTAACACACCGACGGATCCTTTCGTTAACGATGCGGCATGTTTGTCTGTATCAAGTCCACTTCCTGCAGCTTCTACGCCAAAAAGCTTCACTTCTTCGTCTTTGACAAATGGATAAAACATGCCCATCGCATTACTACCACCGCCGATACAGGCTACGACTGCATCAGGTAATCGATTTTCTTCCTTGAAAAATTGCTCCTTCGTTTCCTTTCCAATCACACTTTGAAAGTCACGGACGATTTTTGGAAATGGATGGGGTCCTAATACGGATCCAATTATATAATGTGTATCGTCTACATTTGTCACCCAGTAGCGTAACGCCTCATTTACCGCATCCTTCAGCGTGGCACTTCCTTGTTCTACACCGACCACTTTAGCACCGAGCAGCTCCATCCGGAATACGTTTAGCTTTTGGCGGCGTATGTCTTCTTGCCCCATAAAAATGACACATTCAAGATTTAATAGAGCACATACAGTAGCTGTTGCCACCCCGTGCTGTCCCGCTCCTGTTTCAGCAACAATTTTTTGTTTCCCCATTCGAACCGCTAACAGCGCCTGCCCGATCGTATTGTTAATTTTATGGGCACCTGTATGGTTGAGGTCTTCTCTTTTTAAATAGATTTTTGGACCTTTTAGTTGCTTCGTTAAGTTTTCCGCATAATAGAGTGGGTTTTCTCTCCCGATATATTGCTTTAAATAGTAGTTTAATTGTCTATGAAACTCTTCGTCCTTTTGGGCATCTTCATACGCTTCCTCTAGTTCAATCGCGGCCTGCATTAATGTTTCTGGAATATATCTGCCGCCGTACGGTCCGTATTGGCCTCTTTCATCTGGCTGTTGATATGTCGTCATCTTTATCGCTCCTTTTGCGTAAATTGTTTAGCTGACTCTATGAATTGCTTAATTTTTTTGGCGTCTTTTTTCCCATCTGTTTCGACTCCACTCGATACATCAACAATGGCTGGATTCACTTCTTGTATCGCCGCTTTCACATTTGATGGGTGCAGTCCCCCAGCAACGATCACTTTCTCACGAGGGATGTTCACGTCACGTAGCATTTCCCAATCAAAGGTCATGCCACTTCCACCCCGATATTTCCCTCCTGGGCTATCGAATAAAAAGTAGTCTGCTTCATATTCAGCAACTTTTTGAATATCTTGTTGCTCTTTAATAGGAAAGGCTTTGATAACCGGGATAGGAATTTGCCGGCAAAATGCTGGTGTTTCGTCCCCGTGTAGCTGGATGTAGTCTACCCCAACCTCGTTCATGATCGTTTCGATTTCCTCCATCGTCGGATTCACACATACAGCAACCTTTTTTACTGTAGTCGGAATGGTAGTTGCTATCGCTTTGGCTTGCTCAATGGAAACCTTCCTTTTGCTCTTTGCAAAAACAAATCCGATAAATTCTGCTCCCGATTCTACTACCACTTTAGCTGTTTCCTCATCCTGTATGCCGCAAATTTTCACCTTCATGGATTGTTCACTCCTAAAGGGAGACGGAAGGCACTTATTGCCTGGGCTATACTAGTAGATTTCATTAACGTCTCGCCTACTAAAATACCTTTAGCTCCTGCTGCGATTACTCTTGCTGCATCCTGTTCATTTTTAAATCCACTTTCACTAATGAGTAGCGTATTTTCTAACGATACGGTTTTCGCTAATTTTTCCGTAATGCCTAGATCTACTTCAAACGTTTTTAAGTTTCGGTTGTTAATGCCAATTATGTTCGCACCGATTTTTTTCGCTATGTCTAGCTCCTCTTGATCATGCACCTCTAATAGTACTTCTAGGTTTTTAGAGGTAGCGTAGTGGTATAGGGCATCTAAACGGTCGGTTGGTAAAGCAGCTGCAATCAGCAAAATGACGTCTGCGCCATTCGCTTTCGCCCGATCAATTTGGATCGGATCGATAATAAAGTCCTTACACAAAATCGGAACGTCCACTACTTCTCTTACCCGTCTTAGATCTTCCATCGTTCCTTTGAAAAATGGTGTATCCGTCAATATGGAAATCGCACCAGCTCCTGCATTTTCATAAATCTTTGCCTGTTCCACTGGATCTACTGTTATATGAATGTCCCCCTTAGATGGGGAGGCTCTTTTAATTTCCGCAATCACATTAAGGCGGTCACTTTTTGTGAAAGAATCGTACAAGGAGCGTTTCGGGAATGTCGATCCTTGCTCAAATCCATCTTTTTTCAGCTTTTCTACTTCCTTCTCTTTTTCCGCTAAAATTTTATCTAATATTGTCATGCCTCTCGGACCCCACTTCGTTTTTGGCTAAAAGTAATTAAATGATTTAATTTTTCGAGTGCCGCTCCTGATGCAATGCTTTCTCTCGCTAATTTGATTCCGTCTTGAATCGAGACAGCTTTTCCATGGGCAAAAATGCCAAGACCTGCATTTAATAAGACGGTGTCTAAATAAGGACCCTTTACCCCATTTAATACATCTAGCAGAATTTGGGCATTTTCCTCTGCCGATCCACCTTTAATTGCTTCTAGTGGATATCTGTTTAGCTCGACTTCCTCTGGGACAATCGTAAACGGTACAATCTCTCCATCGACTAGTAAAACAGCGTGATTTTCTCCTGCTAGTGATGCTTCATCCATGTATCCGGCTCCATTGATGACAATCGCTCTTTTTCTACCTAGTTGGTTTAGGGCTGCAGCCATCATTTCCAAGCCGTCTCGTTGGTAGATTCCGAGTAACTGTGTTTCTAACTCCATCGGATTCGTT
The DNA here is from genome assembly GCF_014207435.1 of Salirhabdus euzebyi. GTDB lineage: Bacteria > Bacillota > Bacilli > Bacillales > Alkalibacillaceae > Salirhabdus > Salirhabdus euzebyi. The sequence continues at coordinate 69,036 of NZ_JACHGH010000015.1, read as the reverse complement.
AGTGGCCCAATCAAGTTAAAGATAGTAGGGATTTTTAATGCCCTTCTAACCAACATAATTCGTTTTATGTTCGGATGAACATGTGGGGCAAACAAAAAGGCAATGCCATTTTCCTCTAGTAATTGCTCCACTTCATCAATTGTAAAATCAAGAGAAACACCGAGCTGCTCCAATACATCGGCACTACCTGTTTTACTAGAGACGCTTCTGTTTCCGTGTTTCGCTACTTTAATTCCTGCACCAGCTAAAACAAAAGCAGACGTCGTACTAATGTTAAAGCTTTGCGACTGGTCTCCTCCTGTACCGCAGTTATCCGTGATTCCAGGAAATACCTTTGTAAACGGCAGGGCATGCTCCCTTAACACACTTACTAAACTAGCAATCTCCTCTGGCGTTTCCCCTTTTGCTTTTAGCCCCATTAAAAAGGCAGCAATTTCACTATCCGTAATTGATTCATGAAATAAGTGTTCGGAAGCTTCTATCATTTCCATTTGGGTTAAGTTTTCTTTATTTGCTAACTTCTGAAGAAAGGTTTTCATTTTTCACTTGCTCCTTTCGCACGATCGTTAAAAAGTTTTTCAACATAGCTTTTCCATCCCCTGTTCCGATTGATTCGGGATGAAACTGTAAGCCGAAAAGTGGATATTTCCGATGCTGTATCGCCATTATTTCTTTATCATCCATCGAGGTTGCTGTTACTTCAAATTCATTTGGTAATGTCACTTTTTCAATAATTAACGAATGGTAACGCATGACCTCTAATGAAATGCTTAAATATTCGAATAGGCCTTTTCCTTTATGTTGTACGTTTGACGTTTTACCGTGTTTAATCACCTGCGCTTGTGAAACTGTGGCGCTGAAGGCTTCTCCAATCGCTTGGTGGCCTAAGCAAATGCCTAAAATCGGTATTTCCTTATAAAGGGATTGGACTACTTCTATACAAATGCCAGCGTCTTTTGGATGACCAGGTCCTGGTGAAAGCACGATTGCTTCAGGATTAAGGATGTTAATTGCCTCCACTGTTATTTCATCATTTCGCCTTACTTCCACGTCTGCGCCTAATTCACCTAAATATTGATACAGGTTATACGTAAAGGAATCGTAGTTATCGATGAGTAATATCATGCTTTCACCTCCAAAAGTGCCTTCGCTTTATTGATTGTTTCCTCAAATTCATTTTGTGGAACGGAATCTAGCACAACTCCAGCACCTGCCTGCACATATGCTGTGCCATTTTTAATAACCATCGTGCGAATTGCAAGGGCAAAATCGTAATCCCCATTTATGTTAATGTAGCCTACCGCTCCCGAGTAGACTCCTCGTTTCGTTTTTTCGAAATCGTTAATGATTTGCATCGCTCTTATTTTTGGGGCTCCGGAAACTGTCCCTGCTGGTAAACAGGCAGCTAATGCCTCTACACCGTTTACCGAACTGTTTAACGTCCCCTTCACTTCAGATACGATGTGCATCACATGCTTGTAACGCTCGATTTTCATATATTTTGTTAATTCAATTGAACCAATTTCACACACTCTGCCCAGATCATTTCGTCCTAGATCGACTAACATCCGGTGCTCTGCTAGTTCCTTTTCATCAGATAACAAATCCTGTTCGAGCGCGAGGTCCTCCGCTTTTGTTGCCCCTCTTTTTCTCGTTCCAGCAATCGGATTCGTTAAAACTTCCTTCCCTTTTACCGAAATTAAACTTTCTGGTGATGCACCGAGTACGATGTAATCCTCAAAGTCTACATAAAACATGTACGGCGATGGATTGGTTCGTCTGAGCTCTCGATAAAATGAAAAAGGATTCCCTTCAAAATTTGCTTGCAGCCGTTGAGAGAGAACGACTTGAAAAATATCCCCTTTCTTTATGTGCTCTTTTGCTAGCTCCACTTTTTCCTTATATTCCTCTTTCGTCATGTTCGAAGTAAAGGTCCCTGTTTTTACATTTTCCACATGGAATTCGTGGTTAGATGGGGTTGTAAGCTGCTTTTCTGTTTCATTTAGTTGTTGTTCAATTTCCTCATCTGTATAGCTTCCGGAAGCATGGAGAATGACAACATGAATTTTTTGTGTTTGATGATCCATGATAACTACCTTTTTATAAAACATCAGGTGACCATCTGGCATCTTTAAATCATCTTCCGGCGTCAGTCCGATTTTTTCAAACTGACGAATGACATCATAGCCAATATATCCAACTCCTCCTCCGTAAAAAGGAAAAGGAAGTTCATCTGACACTTTTCTGAGCTGCTCCTGCATCACAGCAATAATATGATGAGGTGACACCTCTTTCTTTTCCGGATGGAAATGATAGATTTCCGTTTCCGCTCCAAATCCCTTCACCTCTTTATAAGGATCACTTCCAATGAAGGAATATCGCCCACTCTTTTCATGCTTTAGTGAACTTTCTAATAAAAACTTCTTTCGGCCTGATAACCGATGGAAAATAGAAATTGGGGTTAACGTATCCCCTTCTATTTCCCTTACCCTTACCTTAATCAACTCATCTTGACTCATCTCTTCTTTCCTCCTCATCTATGGGGTCAGTCCCCCGTCGCTGTGAAGTGGTAAAGCGCAACCTAATAAAAAATCCCCCAAGCCCACAGTTATTGTGTGCTTGGAGGACGGATGATCCGCGGTGCCACCTCACGTTGGAATAAGAAATCTTATTCCCTCTTTTTCAAGTACGGGATCTTTCAACAGTCCGATACTCTATCCTTATAACGGTGGAATTCCGTGCTTCCCTACTACCAGTTCAAGAAGCCTCTCGTAAGTCCATTCAGCAAAACTCATCTTATTAAGCTCTCACCATTGCTTAACTCTCTGTAAAGATGATGATCTACCTACTCCTCTTACTCATCAATTTTTATATGTAGTTTTAGTTCTGTTATATGTATGCAAGGTTGGTAATGTTCATGAACGTGAAAACCATTTCCGCATTCATACACTTCACATACAGCCGAAAATACAAAAGGGCCCCTCATCCAAAGGACGAGGAACCCGTGGTACCACCTTTATTAATTGCCATTTGCAATTCACTTTCTCAGTATCTACGCAATAAATGCTTTAATACTTCTTCTCTTGTATCGATGAGACATTCGCCAAAGCCTACTATCTAAGGAATTCGGTTTGGGGCTCAGAAGGCCATTCCTTTTCATATCCACACTGGTTCGCACCGACCACCAGCTCTCTGAAGCTTTTATGAAAACTACTCTTCTTCGTCAACGCCATTTATTCAATTTTACGATAATTTCAAGTTGTTTATTATGATAGTGGGGCAAAGGAGTTTTGTCAATAAAAATGTTTTTACCGCTTTAAAGCGGTGGGGGTCTGACCCCATAAACTAGGTCTAAATACCCAATTGTCATAATTATCAAAAAAATGCCTAGTTAAATAGTAATTGTGTCGAAGTTTATATAAAACTATATAACTAGGGAATTTTTTGGTAAAAACATGTAATTTGTTGGATTAAATTTTGTCGTAAATGCATGTATAGTGTATGTAAGAGATCAGACGGACAAGCAAATAAGCTGAATCTCGACAAAGGCAAAGCTGATGAAAGTCAGTGACGCAAAGCTACAGGGGCTAAGGTGTAAGTTTTTTACACTAAGCCAGCCAGTTACCGAAAGATACAGGGTGTTCAAAAATATGTCATTAGTTGTTTAAGCATTCACCAACACGAACCTCAACCTACTAATTTCAGTTTTTGTTCTAAGGTAATCCCCCTTTCGGTAAAGGTGGGGTTTTTTTTATACTATCAAACCCTCGGAAACGGAACAGGTAGTATAAGAAAACTCGGACTTCTTAGGAAGACGGTTAAATTTTTAAAAACGGAGGTGAACAGGAAAACGAATGAAGCTACTCAACCTGAATACGAACCATGTTTTGGCAGATGAAGTTTGGCAAGCGCACTCATTTTTTAAAAGATTAAAAGGACTTATGTTTACCAAAGAGTTTGGAACAGGTTGTGCGCTTCATATTAAACCCTGCCAATCGATTCACTCTTTCTTTATGAACTACCCTATCGATGTATTGTACATCAATGAATGGAATGAAGTAGTAGCTTTCGATCAAACATTTCCACCAGGAAAAGTAGGGAAAAAATATCGACATGTTAAGTCGGTGCTTGAGCTACCTGCCGGAACGATTGAGAAGTCAAACATAGAAATAGGGCATAAAATATCTTTTAAAAATGAATAAGGAGTGAGTAACCGTGATGAACAAATTAAAAGGTTTACTTAAGGAAGAACAAGGTCAAGGGATGACAGAGTACGGATTAGTTTTAGGTGTTATCGCTGTTGGGATCGTAGCTGTACTAGCATTATTACGTGATGAAATTATTACGATGTTTAACGATGTTGTTGGTAATATTACAAACCGTGATACTGGTGGAACGGATACCACTACAGCAGGTTAAGGCAATGAAAACTTTTTTGCTTGATCAAGATGGACAAGGGATGACGGAGTACGGATTAATATTAGCTGTCATCGCTGTAGTGATCGTCGTTGCCATTCCAGGTAGAGTGGTCGAAGCAATTTTAGGAATTTACGAAAGTTTTTTAGGTGTCTTTGAAGCAAGAAAAACTTTATAAAACAAGGAGAGATATTTATGATGAACAAATTAAAAGGTCTACTGAAAGAAGAACAAGGGCAAGGGATGACAGAATATGGATTAGTTTTAGGTGTTATCGCTGTAGGTATCGTTGCAGTTCTAGCATTACTACGTGATGAGATCGTTGCAATGTTTAACGATGTTGTTGGTAATATTACAAACCGTGATACTGGCGGAACGACAACAACTACCACTACTCCATAAGTTGGATAAAAAAGTAAAATTTTAAGACCTCCCTCTTAAATAATTTTATATAGTGTGACTCGTTAGGGGTCAGATTTAAAGATAAGCCCCTTATCTTCTTATAAGATAAGGGGCTTTCTCTTACCTAAAATTAACCTTGAAATTAGGTGATCATAATGGTTTTGAATGTCATGTTACTGTTTGTTCTTATTATTTGTGTCATAACAGATGTGAAATCCAGAAAAATTTACAATAAAGTGCTTTTTCCAAGTCTTCTGTTTGCTATAACGTTTCATGTCATCACGAATGGATTAGATGGCTTGTTGTTTTCCATAACAGGTTTGTTAGTCGGACTTGGGATCTTGCTTATCCCCTATTTAATGGGAGGTATGGGAGCAGGAGATGTGAAGCTGCTCGCTGTAATCGGTGCTTTTAAAGGTGTTAGTTTTGTCGTAACGACTGCTATTTATATGGCCCTATTCGGTGGAATTATCGCACTAGGCATCATTCTTTTCCATAAAGGGCCTATTCAACGATTGAAATCTATTTTCTTTACAGTAGTCGGAATCAGGCATGGAATTAAAATCCCTCTAGCTGTAACAAAGGAATCATTGAAAAAGACTTATCCTTATGGTGTTTCCATTGCTGGTGGGGCTTGTGTAGCTTTTCTCTCTAAAGGCTGGGTGATCTAATGAGAAAAGATGAAAAAGGACAATCTTTAGTAGAGTTTGCCCTCCTCCTCCCTATCATTCTATTACTATTAGTCGGGATTATAGATTTCGGTAGAGTGCTATATTCCTATTCGCATTTACATATGGCCACCCAAGAAACGGTGCGGCTAGGGGGATTAGGGAGTACGGATGAAGAAATGACAACTTTCGCTCAAAACTACATTCATATCGGGGATCCGGATAACCTTACTGTATCGATTAGCCCTTCTGATACGGAACGGGATTCCGGTGAATACGTAACGGTACACTTAACGTACCCAGTTGAACTTCATACCCCTTTTCTATCATCTATTCTGCCTTCACCTGTCATGATAAAGACGGATTCAACGATACGGGTTGAGTAAGGGGGAATCTATTTGATTAAAAGATTTTTTAAAAAAGATGAAGGAAACGCGATGATCCTCGTTTCTCTAGCATTAACTGCTCTTTTAGCTGCTACTGGCTTAGTCATTGATGGCGGGAAATTATACATGACCCAAAGCCACCTGCAAAAGACAGCCAATGCATCTGCATTATCTGGTGCACAAAAATTACTAACTAGTGAGGCAGCGACTACAACCATAGTAAAAGAAACGTTATATCATCATGAAGAGCTACCTAGCTTAGAGCAAGTATCTTTCGGTCAGCTAAGAGTTAAAGTGGACTTGGAAAAACAGGTTCCCCTCTCCTTTTCTGGATTGATTGGAAATGATTCCTCTACTGTAACAGTTGATGCGACAGCTGGACTAGGTACGATGGGTGCTGCTACTGGCGCTGTTCCACTCGGAATCGATCGTTCCTTCAATTTAGAATACTACAAAGAATATGAGCTAAAGACTGACACTACCGGGAGTGATACAGGTTGGTTTGGGATATTGGCACTGGGAGGACCTGGGGCAGCAACGTATTATGACAATTTTATTAATGGCTATCAGCATGAAATCCAAATTGGTAATGTTATTGATACCGAAACAGGGAACGTTGCAGGAAAAACAAGAGAGGCCATAAATGAACGTATTAACAACTGCCCTTATTCCATGGAGCAGGCGATAGATAAAAATTGTTCGAGAATCATTTTGGTTCCTGTCTATGAACCCTACAATGTACAAAGCAATCAAATAAAACAAGTGAAAATTACTGGCTTTGCGTACTTCTACATTACAGAGCCAACCTCCGGGAAAGAAACGTCCGTTCACGGGATGTTTATTAAAAAAGCAGGCCCTGGAAAGATAGATGAACACGCAGATAACAGAGGGGCATTCAGCATAAGACTATTGGAGTAGGTGAAAACGATGCGGTCAAAAGTTATTTTATTTTTATCCCTCATAATGGGTGTCGTAACAACGGTTTTATTTTTTAACTATATGAAGCAATTTGATACAGAAGTCGTGCTTAGTGAAAACATGGTGGATGTGATCGTGGCTAACAGTGATATTAAAGAAAACGAAACAATTTCTCCTGATATGGTAAAGGTGATGGCAGTACCTGAGAAAGGATTACATGCGAGCACCGTTACAAGTGTCGATGAGGTAGCTGGGAAGTTTGCGACAGCTGATATTAGTGCTGGCGAAACACTTTTAACTCACCGTGTGAAATCGGAAAAAGAAGAGCAGCTATTTGTCTCCCGCAAAATAAAGGATGGTTTTCGTGGTATATCTGTTGGACTTAACTTTGTCCAATCTATTTCCAATTTAATAGAACCAGAAGATAGAGTGGACGTTATTTTTAGTGAAGCTACTACAGAAGATAACGGTGACGTAAAAGTCGATTCAGAAATTATTTTATCAGAAGTTACTGTTTTAGCCGTTGGTAGGAAAATGATTGCTTCTACGAGTGAAGAAGAAGAATATGTAGAATATAGCTCTGTAACACTAGAATTAACGCCACAGGATACTGTCAAGTTAGCAAACGCATCGGAACGAGGGACTATTCAATTAGCTCTTCATTCACGAGTAATCGAAACTGAAGAAAAATCTGAGGATAAATAAGACGGAGGTGAGCAGTATGACAAGCAATCAAATAGAACAACAAAGCTATAAACAAAAAAGAGGAGAGATGATTGCTGTATGCAGTGCAAAAGGAGGGGTCGGTCGTACCCTCCTCTCTGTCAATCTCGCCGTCGCCTTATTTAAAAAGAACATATCCATCAGTATTTTAGACGGAGACTTCCAATTTGGTGATGTCGGTTTAGCAATGGATCTCCAATCTACGTTTACGATTAAAGATGTGATGGAGGAGTTTGATTCCCTAGATGAATATAGTCTAGCAAGCTATTTATGTAGTCATGACAGTGGTGTGAAGGTTTTACCAGCACCAGATCGACCAGAATATGCAGACCTCGTTACTGGGGATGCATTAAATAAAATTATCGATTTAATGCTCGTTCAGCATGATTATGTTATTTGTGACACGGGAGTTGGTTTAAGTGATCAAACGATACAGCTTATTGAGAAAGCAGACCAAATTTTACTCGTTACGAATTTAGAAATGGCTACGTTAAAAAACACAAAGTCCATGCTAGAAACGTTAGATATGCTCGGGTACCGAGACAAGGTTCAGCTTATCATCAACCGTGCAACGATGGAAAGTGTTATCCAAGCGACGGACGCTGCTGACATACTTGGGGAAGATGATCCTCTTTACATTCCAAACGAGTTTCAGGTTGCGTCCCAATCGCTAAATATCGGAATCCCGTTTGTCATGAACCAAGGGAAAACGGAACTAGCAAAATCTATTTTTAAAATGGCAGAGAAGCTCACTTCCAGAAGAGAAATATCTACAATTAAGCCGAAAAGCCCTTCATTATTTTCAAAGCTTTTTAGTCGTAATGAAAAGGAGGGAACAGTTAAATGAGTCTATTAAATCGCATACAAGAACGCTCACAGCAGTTAGAGACAAAACCAGATACTGCTGAACAAGCTAGTAATCAGAAAGAATACACACCACCAAAGAAAGACTTAATAACTGCTTTCCGTGAAACGAGAAAAACTGATAACAATAGTCCAAAAACGAGAAATAAACCAATCGATAAACACCAGGAATTAAAGAACCGTCTACAAAAACAAATTTTAAGTGATTTAAAAGACGACAACGTAGAAGATATTATTCCACAGATTGATGCCATGGCCATTGACATTATTAAGGAAGACGAAACATTCCGTGGAAAAATAGATCGTAAAAAGGTTGTCGATGAGCTCATTAATGATTTAGCGGGCTTTGGTCCTATTAATCCATTGTTGTTGGATGAAAATGTTACCGAGGTTATGGTGAATGGTCCGAACTATGTGTACTGTGAACGAAAAGGCCGAATCGAACTGACGAATATTTTGTTTCGCGATGATGAACATGTGATGAATATAATTGAAAAGATTGTTGCACCAATCGGAAGAAGAATTGATGAGAGTAGTCCAATGGTAGATGCACGTCTTCCCGATGGATCACGTGTAAATGCTATAATCCCTCCTCTCGCTTTAAACGGTCCAACGATTACGATTCGGAAATTTGCGAAGGACCCATTTAAAATTGAGGACTTAATTAATTTCGGTACGTTAACACATGAAATGGCCGTTTTTTTAGAGGCTTGCGTTAAAGCAAAACTGAACATTTTCGTAAGTGGTGGGACAGGCTCTGGTAAAACGACGTCCCTTAACGTTTTATCTAACTTTATCCCGAATGATGAACGTATTATTACGATTGAGGATGCAGCCGAGCTTCAGCTAGGACAGGAGCATGTTATTTCCTTAGAATCAAGACCACCAAATATTGAAGGAAACGGAGCAATCACCATCCGTGACCTCGTTCGGAACTCCTTACGTATGAGACCAGATCGAATCGTTATTGGGGAGGTTCGTGGTGGTGAAGCTTTAGATATGCTTCAAGCAATGAACACAGGACATGATGGTTCCTTGGCAACAGGTCACTCGAATAGTCCCCGTGATATGATATCCCGTTTGGAGACGATGGTTTTATTAGCCGGTGTAGACTTACCGATTAAAGCGATTCGGGAACAAATAGCTGGTGCGATTGACGTTATTATTCAACAATCCCGCCTAAAGGATGGAACGAGAAAGATTGTCAAAATTACGGAAGTACAAGGACTGGAAGGCGATGTCATCGTTTTACAGGATATTTTCACCTTCAAACAAGAATCTGTTGATGCAAATGGTAAAATTATCGGCAACTTAATCCCGACTGGAGTTCGTCCTAAGTTTTATGAAAGGCTTGAAACATCTGGTCTACATATACCAGCATCCGTCTTTATTAACGGAGAGGAGTGGAGTGAATGAAGTGGGCCCTCCTTTTCCTCATCTTATTTAGTTCTTTCCTGTTTTTTATCGCTATCCTTCAGCTCATCTTCCTATCAGATAGACGATTAGAAAAACGGATGAAGCACTTTTTAGAAATGAAAGACCGAAAAACCTTTGATCCAAAACAATTTAACGTCTTTCTGCAATTCAGGTTAGCGAAGCAAAAGATTCGGAAGCAAATGCTGACAAAAGAAAAAAATTCAAAGCTAGAAGTTTTATTAACCCAATCTGGCGTGCCATTAAAGCCAGAAGAATATATATTAGCTCGTTGGATTTCAATTGCACTTACTGGTGGATTACTTTTTATCCTATCAGGTAATATGGTTTTCCTTATCATAGGAGGACTAATCGGGCTATTCATTCCTAAATGGTATATTCAAAAAAAGAAAAAAGAACGAATGGCAAAATTTAACGAGGGGTTAGCCGACATGATAACGGTCGTTATCGGTTCTTTACGGGCGGGATTTAGCTTCCCGCAAGCTCTGAAAACAGTAGTAGAAGAATCCCCTTCTCCTATTAAAGAGGAAATCGAAATGGTATTAAAAGAAATGCAATATGGTAGTTCCATAGAAGACTCACTCAATGAATTAAAAGACAGAATGCCGAGTGAGGATTTGGATTTAATGATTCAAGCCGTTCTCATTCAACGACAGGTTGGTGGGAATTTGGCAACCGTATTAGATAAAATCGTCCAGACGATTCGAGATAGGACGAAAATTCAACGCCAAATTGTTACACTAACAGCACAAGGAAGATTATCCGGAATTATTGTTGGACTTCTCCCCTTCATTTTAGGCCTACTTATTTATATGATTGAGCCTGAATATATGGGAACGTTATTTAGTCATCCGATAGGTCTAATTATGCTAGGTGCAGGAGTCATATCTGGCACTATTGGTTTCTTTTTTATTCGAAAGCTTACTACAATCGAGGTGTAGCCGATGCTATACGTAACATTTTTCTTTACGATTACGTTATTTTTATATGGATTATATGTATTGAAGGAAGAACGGAAGAAACGTTTAAAACGACGTCTTTCCAATGTTTTTGATCGAATTGAAACAAAGGAATCTGAGCCAACAGAGGATTCTGATAAGCAGCAACGATCCTTATATCAACGAATTTTTGCGCCTATATGGAAAGAGTTTAAACGTAGCTTCAAAAAAAGTATGCCCGGAGAAAAAGAGGCGAAGCTTGAAGTGAAGCTCCTAAAAGCAGGGAATCCACTCGGAATGACACCGGTAGAATTCCGGTTGATCCAGATTGGTCTGTTTATCGGATTGCCATTACTCGCTTGGGGATACGCTCAACTTATGCAGCTTCATTCAGGCGGAATCGTCTTCTTTCTATTAATAGGTCTCGTATTAGCGCTATTTATTCCAAATTTCTATATTAAACAAAAAACAAAGCAGCGGAATCACGCTGCCTTAAAAGAACTGCCTGACATATTAGACTTGTTAACTGTTAGCTTGGAAGCCGGCTTAGGCTTTGATTCTGCTATTAGCAAACTAGTTTCGAAAAAAGAAGGTGTCCTTCCTAGTGAATTCCATCGCTGTCTAGAGGAAATTCGCTTAGGAAAAACGAGGCGTGAAGCCTTATCAGGAATCCGAGAGCGACTCGACGTCGATGAAATTAAAATGCTTATTAGTAGCATTTTACAAGCCGAAAAACTCGGAATTGGTATGGTTCAAGTGTTGCGGGTCCAATCAAGCGAAGTACGGGAGCAACGAAAGCAACGTGCCGAAGAAGAAGCGATGAAAGCACCGATTAAAATGCTCTTCCCACTCGTGATTTTCATCTTCCCTACTATTTTCATCGTCTTACTAGGGCCAGCAGTGATTGATTTTCTCAATGCATTTTAGAAAGGTTTACTTCTACTCTTTACTACTTACGAACATCGCTCTTTCTAGTAAAAGGGCGATGTTTTTACATTAGTTAAATGTAATGGCATGACTTCCCATTTGCTCCCACCCAGCAATGAATTTCTGTTTATCTATTTGTCTATTTTTTTCATGCGTTAATGGATCATTAATATATATAAACTCCTCATCATAGCCGGTTATTACGACACTATGTTCTTTGTATGTAATATCGATTTTACCAGTTGCCGTTTCCCAAGTTTCCCAATATTCATTCGGTACTGTTGTAAACCAAGTATTATTTATAACCCAGACAGGTTGTTTATCGTTTAAGGCTTTATAAATAGCATCAAAGCTTTTCCCAGATAGGTTTTTTATTTTTCCAGGTAAATATTTTTCTGCAAGTTCATATATTGGTTCATTATATACACCAAGACCTGGTTGATCGATGGTAGTCATACTCCCTACAAATCCATCATTGGGATTGCCCGATAATCCATCTTCCAGAAATGGCACTTTATCTATTTCATTGGCAAGCTCCATTTTATTAACATCGATGCCTTTATATTGTAGCATCATGGCTAATGATGTCACTTCACAGCCTCTAGGTAATTCAGGCAATTGTGAAATAAGGGGAACATTTAATATAATACTTTCCTCTCTTATGAAACTAGTTACTTTATCTTGATTGAACATAAAAAATAATATAATTAAAAGGAAAACTAGCATCCTTCCCTTTCGATTTAATTTTCTCCGTCTCCTTCTATTTCTCATATGTATATAGTCCCCTCTATTTTGTTCTATAGTTTAGAACGGAAATAGAGTAGGGAAAAACTACAAAAAAAGAGATTATTTTTAAAATAACCTCTTTCCTACTTAAATTGTTTTATTTGAAAATCTAGTTCCCAGCCCCGCGATAACGCTTCACACCCGTATTCCAGACAAAAATAGCGAGCATAAAAAACACGATACCTACAATTGGGGTTAGAAAGGCATATCCATACCATTCTTCCCTTCCTAAAAAGTACGCAGAAGGGTAAACACCGACAAATGCGAACGGTAAAATCCACGTTAAAATAAAGCGAATAACGCCATTATAAATATCCACTGGGTACCGTCCGTAGTTTCCGATGTTATACATCATTGGCATGATCGCCGTTTTGGCATCAGCCCAAAACCCGATGCTTGCTAGCATCACGAAAATACCACCATACACGAGTGCTCCGCCGATAACCATGACGATAAACAATAGTGGATCGTACCAGGATAAACTTAAATCGAGCTGCGCCCCAGCGTAAAACATAATCGCAATACCAGTGATTGCTCCGAAAAGAGACTCCAATTCCATTCGTTCCAAAATGACCTGAAACAGACTGTGAATCGGTCTCGTTAAAATTCGGTCCATTTCCCCTTTTACGATATAACGATCATTAAAATCCCAGATGTTAAAGAATGAGGAAAAAAGAGCATATGGGACGAGAAAGAAGCCGTAAATAAAAATAATTTCTTCCCGGTTCCATCCAGCTAATAGCTGTGTATGACCAAAGACAACTAGAATGAAAATTAAATTTACTGCTTGGAACATCAAATCAGATAAAAACTCCACCACAAGGTCCGTACGGTATTGTAGTCTTGTTTTGATGTATTGCCCGATATATTGACCAAACATGCTCACATAAAACATAGGCTACCCTCCTTGTACGACTAGTCGTTTTTTTGCTACACGCCATAATACGAAGATCGGAATGAGTAAAAGCACCGACCACATCAACTGAAACATAATGGCATCGTATAATGCGTTCCCTTGAAAGCCGTTCGTGAAGATCATACTCGGAATATAACTAATTGCTTGAAAAGGGAAAAAAGCCATTACATCCTGAGCCCAAATAGGGTAAAAGCTTATTGGTAATAATAAACCGGAAAACAAATCAATAATGACCCGCTTCGCTCGGATTAAGCCGTCATTGTTAAAAAAGAAAAACGTTAGTACACCTGTAATTAAGTTAATTTGAGTATTAATAATGAAGCTAAAAATTATTGATAATCCGAAAAATAGCCACGTTGATAGGTTTGCCGCAAAGGATAACGGAAAAATGAGCGAAACGATGAACATACCAGGGACCGAGAAAAAGAATAAACGGAAAAGCCCTTCCCCCAGTCCTTGCATCGTTTTCATCCCTAAATAACTGTAAGGACGAATCATTTCAACCGCTACTTTTCCCTCTTTTATTTCTTGGGCAATTTCCCGGTCAATATTATTAAAGTAAAAAGCCCTCGCCATCCATGCTACCGCAATGTACGTCACCATTTGAATGACAGAAAGACCTTCAATATCAGACTTTCCTCCATAAATGGCTGTCCATAAAAAGTAGTACGCACCAATGTTAATACTATAAATAATAATTCCTGTGTAATAATTGGTTCGATAGGCAAGCATCATTAAAAAGCGTATCCTTATCATTTCCAGGTACTTACTCACGGACAGCACCCTCTTCATAAATGTTCCGGACAATTTCTTCTGTCGTAATCGACTTAATGTTGACATCAATTATTTTTAATTCATTCACAACACGGGCGATAATATCGGAGATGACTTCATCATTATCTTCAACGTGACCAATCCACAAGTCCTTTCGTTTTCCAGGCTGCCAATCAACCGTAATTCCATTTGATAGCTTTGTTAGCTCATCCTTTTCCACTTCACGCTTAAACTGAAAATGGATCTCTTTTCCTTCCATCCATCTCGCGCGTAAGTCATTGATTGATCCATCATAAATGACCTTCCCTTGATCGAGCATCACGACTCGCTCGCACAGTGCCTCAATATCTTGTAAATCATGGGTCGTTAACAAAATCGTCGTATTATAACGTTCATTTATTTCCTTTAAAAAGGTGCGAATTTTATTTTTCACTAGTACATCCAATCCGATTGTTGGCTCATCTAAAAAGAGCAATGGTGGATTATGAATAAGGGCCGCAGCTAGCTCACAACGCATACGCTGACCTAACGATAATTTCCGTACTGGCTTGTCCAGTAATGGCGCGATATCTAACGTATCAATCACATGCTCCATATGGCTTGCGTAATCCTCGTCTGACACTCGGTAAACCTTTTTTAGCAGTCGAAAAGATTCTTGGACTGCAATATCCCACCAAAGCTGTGATCTTTGACCGAAGACAACACCAATCGTCCGCACAAATTCTTCTCTCTCTTTATGTGGATTCATTCCATTGACGATGACCTCTCCACTAGTAGGCGTTAAAATCCCTGTTAACATTTTAATGGAGGTGGACTTCCCGGCTCCGTTCTCCCCAATGTATCCAACCATTTCTCCTGGTTTAACGTTAAAAGAAATGCCATCAACGGCACTTAATATTTTATAATTTCGTGTAAACAGATCCCGAAATGCCCCTTTTAAACCCGATCTACTAGAATATGATTTAAAATCCTTCCGCAAATTGTTTACATATATCATCTGATTTTCTTTCATCATGTTTTCCTCCTGCTTGAACCTACCTCATCTAAAATAGTTTATTGAAACTTTACTAGAAATACAAATTTCCGAATTGTTTCATTTCATTCGGATTAACTCAATTTCGCTAATGCAGGAATGTGAGTTAGGCAATATCGGTCTGTAGATGGA
Source organism: Salirhabdus euzebyi (assembly GCF_014207435.1). Classification (GTDB taxonomy): domain Bacteria; phylum Bacillota; class Bacilli; order Bacillales; family Alkalibacillaceae; genus Salirhabdus; species Salirhabdus euzebyi. The sequence continues at coordinate 53,719 of NZ_JACHGH010000015.1, read as the reverse complement.
GACAAAAACCACCAGTAGACCCTCTCTTCTCCCTTTCAAGTTTTATAAGCTATACTTAACAACTTAAAAAGAAACGGGGAATAAAAATGAAAAATCTATTTAAGCTTTTCCAAAAAAGTAATTATCGGAATCTATTTTTAGCCACCCTAACCTCCCAAATGGGTAGCGTCATCGGTATGACTGCCTTCATGTTTTATCTCCTTGACCGCTTCAGTGAACAACCCGCCTATGCAACAATTACAGAGCTCATGTATTCATTACCGACATTAGCCGTATTTTTCCTCGTTGGTGTCCTTGCAGACAAAATGGATCGCCAAAAAATAGCTGCGAACTGTGACTGGATCAGCTCCATTCTTTCCATCGTCCTATTAGGTGCCGTTTATATTGGTTGGATGCCTCTTATTTTCACTATTCTGTTTGTCAGAAGTGCCATTTCCAAGTTTTTTGGGCCAGCAGAAACTTCTCTTGTCCAAGGTGTGTTAAGTAAAGATGAGTATGCATCTGCAGCTGGACTTAACCAAATGACTCAAAGCATGTTCAATCTGTTCGGTAGCGCGATCGGTGCCATCATTTATTGGAATCTAGGACTTTTTGGTGCAATTATACTTGATGCTGTTACCTTTGCAGCTTCAGCATTATTTATTAGAGCATGTAAGATTTCTGAAGATGTTCGATTACCTAACGGCGCACATAAATTCAAAGAGTTAAAAGTGAAAGCAGTGCTCGTAGATTTTAAAGCAGGTATGACTTATATACTTGGACATAAGTTATTGCTTACTCTCATTTCAGGTTTCTTCTTTTTTGGTATCGTAAACGGTGGTCTTAGTGTTATGCCTGCCTTTATTTTAAAATACAAGCTCGCACCTGAAACGTATGAACAAATCATGGTCATGCTTAGTATCGTTTTTGGTATAGGAATTCTCGTTGGCAGTGTCGTTGCTTCTATCGTGGCGAACAAGCTTAAGCTTCGGCTGATGCTCGTCATTGGACTTATCGTTAGCGGAAGCTTCATCGCCACCCAAGCGCTTGTAAGTGAAATTTATGCTTTATTTATATTGAACGCTATTGTCGCTTTATTTTTACCTTTCATCAACATCGCTATCGGCGGATGGTTGCCGAGTATTGTCAATCCGAAAATGATGGGTCGTGTTCAAGGCTGGATAAGTCCCCTAATGATGTTATCCCATTCTACGACTCTAGGAATTATCGCTTTAACATTTCAAAAAAGCTTAACGATTGAAGCTTTATTTTGGATCGTCGGAGGATGTTTAACGGTAGTGGGTGTATTCTTTGCCCTTTTATTACCACGATTTGACGAGGAAGATCCTGATCAAGCAGGCGAAGATGTACCAATAAAGGAGACGAAAGAAATCGAATACGCTTAAAATAATTGGGAATACTCCAGTCTACATCGGCTGGAGCTTTTTTATGTTGTAGCTGGATGTACCGGTTCTGTCCCCACATACACTAATCAGCTAATATGCTACAATACAATGGAACAAATTAATGGAGGGTTTTAGATGAAATTTGATAAATCAGAAGCTTTATATCAAGAAGCTCAAAATCATATAGTTGGTGGCGTGAACTCCCCTTCCAGAGCCTATAAGGGAGTCGGTGGAGGCTCGCCTGTTTTTATGAAAAAAGCCCAAGGAGCGTATTTTTGGGATGTAGATGGAAATAAATACATTGATTATTTAGGTGCATACGGTCCAATCATAACTGGACATGCCCACCCTCACATAACAGAGGCCATTACAAAAGCAGCACAAAATGGTGTCCTTTATGGTACTCCAACTGCGCTTGAAAACAAATTTGCTAAAATGCTGAAGGAAGCTATCCCGTCAATGGACAAGGTTCGGTTTGTCAATTCAGGAACAGAAGCAGTGATGACGACGATTCGCGTTGCTCGTGCTTATACGAACCGCACAAAAATCATCAAATTTGCTGGCTGTTATCATGGACATTCCGACTTAGTATTAGTTGCAGCTGGTTCTGGACCTGCTACTTTAGGTACGCCAGACTCTGCTGGAGTTCCAGCTTCTATTGCCCAAGACGTCATCACCGTTCCTTTTAATGAAGTAGAACCGTTTAAGGAAGCACTTGAAAAATGGGGAAATGAAATTGCTGCTGTTTTAGTAGAACCGATTGTCGGTAATTTTGGTATTGTAGAACCGAAAGAAGGCTTTTTAGAAGAAGTGAAAAGATTGACACACGAAGCAGGATCCTTGCTTATATTTGATGAAGTTATTACCGCATTCCGCTTTACATATGGAAGTGCACAAAAACTGTTAAATATAGAACCTGACATGACCGCATTAGGGAAAATTATTGGTGGTGGCCTTCCGATTGGAGCTTACGGTGGAAGAGCCGATATTATGGAACAGGTTGCCCCACTTGGACCTGCCTATCAAGCAGGGACAATGGCTGGTAATCCCGCTTCGATGTCAGCAGGTATTGCTTGTTTAGAAGTGCTTCAAGATGAAAGCATTTATGAGAAAATGGATCAGTTAGGCGCGAAACTAGAAGCTGGAATTTTAGAACGTGCAAAAAAACACCAAGTAGACATAACAATTAACCGCTTAAAAGGGGCCCTAACTATTTATTTTACGAATGAAAAAGTCGTAAATTACGAGCAGGCAGAAGCAACGGATGGAGAACAATTTGCGACATTTTTCAAACTAATGTTAAAGCAAGGAATTAACTTAGCTCCATCAAAATACGAAGCTTGGTTTCTCACGCTATCCCATACCGAAGAAGACATTATCCAAACACTAGATGCGGTGGATTATGCCTTTTCTAACATGACAAAAAAGTAAAATATACACATTTTATGCAGCCTCTGTCGAAAAGTTTTTGACAGGAGTTTTTTGAAAATTTTATGAAAACGCTTACTATCAACATTCACAGGCTGTACACCCCTCCAAAATTAACTCGAATTATCTGATTCTTCATGCATATAAATGAATATATAATTGATTTCCATCTGTTGCTATGCTAAAATAAGACTTACAATTCAGAAAATTTACGCGCTTTATTAAGTTACTGTCACTTTCATTTCTTACCTTTTAGTAGTTTGAGTATTTGCAGGTACTCAAACTCCCTTCCTTTTACGTTTTTCCTTACGAAGGCTTTTGCATATCCATTGCGAAAGCTTTTTTTTTCAAAGTAAGTAAGGATGTAGCTATTCGAACTAAGTTGTTCCAATAACTACATATAAAAAGAGTCGTAAGCTAAGTTTTCCCACAAAAGCTTAGACTTTCTTTAAGTCACTCTTTTCTTACTTTTAACATAGGCGCGATATCTTCTAGGAGGTGAAGGCCTTTTGGCCGATTATATGTATTCACAATGGAAACCTAGTTCTTTCAAAGATTTCCACAAGCATGAACATGATGCATGTGGGATTGTCTCATGTATTCAAAAAGAGAACATTCCAACAAAGGAAAATGTTGATGCAGTCATTAAAGCATTAACGACGATGAACCACCGAGCAGGATTTGTAAATCAAGAAGGCGATGGAGTCGGTATTCATATTGATCTTCCTAAAAAACTATGGGAAGAAAAATTACAAGAAGCAAACCAAGATTCTTCCATCGTACATGAAAAGCAATTTTCTGTAGGTCATCTTTTTATTAACCGCACGAATCATACCGCTACTATTCAATCAAAAATTCGCAACAAACTTAGTGATAGTAACTTAACTATTTTATTTGAAAGTACTTCTGTTACAAATCCCGAAGCTTTAGGACCTCTTGCTACAAAAGAAGAACCTGTTTTTTGGCAATTCGCGATTTTACCAACAGAAGAAGTAGAAAATCTCGAAAGTTTATTATTTGACCTAACACTTGCGTTTGAAGAGGACGAAGATGTACATGTTGCATCCCTTTCTTCCCACCATGTTGTATACAAACTAATGGGTGCTGCTGATCAATTACCAAAGTATTATGCTGATTTAGCAAGTCCTTCTATTGCATCCAGCATGACACTTGGACATAACCGTTACTCAACAAATACAAAGACAAACTTCTTCCGTGTACAACCGTTTAGCGTTATCGGTCATAACGGGGAAATTAACACGATTGCTAAGCTACGTGATGAAGCAAAAATGCTAGATGTTCCACTGACAAAAGGTGGTAGTGACTCACAAGATGTCAACCGTACGTTGGAAACATTTATTAAGCGACATGGTTTAAGCTTGTTTGAAGCGCTGGATGTTATGTTTCCACCAATCGTAAACGAAATCAGAAAATATCCGGACCATTTACAAGATATGTACACATACTTAAGAGAAGCGTGGGGGCATTTTGCACAAGGCCCAGCAGGAATTATATCTCGCTATGAAAAGGAAGCAGCTTTTAGCCTTGATTCTCTTGGCTTACGTCCTTTATGGCAATTAGAAACGGAAAATGCATTCATGTTCTCTAGTGAGCCAGGCATTGTGCCAAACTCACAATATGTGGAGGATCCTAAGCCACTTTCTCCAGGGGAAAAAGTTGGGTTATCTTATGATGAAAACGGAAAAATTAAAGTCTATCAGAATCGTGAATACCAGGAAGAAGTATATAATCGAATTCAACATAAAGTAGATTTTACGCAATTCAAAGAACGATTACAGCCAAACACATCTATTAAAGCGAAAGCGAACCCTACGATTCAAAGTGTCCATAACGGTTGGTACTCTGCGTATGGATGGGATCGTGAACAAGTTCAATTGCTTGAGCAAATGGCTGATAAAGGAGCAGAACCAATTCGCTCCCTAGGACATGATGTGCCTCTAGCTGCGATGCAAGAAAACCGTAAAAACATAGCAGATTACTTTAAGGAAAGTGTGGCAGTTGTTACAAACCCGGCGATTGACCGTGACCGGGAAGCTGAGCATTTTTCAACTAGAACAATTTTAGGTAGACGCCCTTCCCTTTTCCAAAAAGAAGAGGCTCCATTAACGTTGGAGTTATATTCCCCTATTTTAATAGAGGGAACACAGGCTAAGCTTGTTACAGAATCAGATAAACAACCTACATTCGAACAAGTTCGTAATCTCTATTTGGAGAATGATAAATTAAAAGAAATAAGCATCACTTGTCACGATGATGAAGATGTGAAGTCGGCTCTTTCCCGTATTGCATTTGAAGCTGAAAATGCTGTTAAAGAAGGAAAGGAACTAATCATTTTAAATGATGCCCTTTCTCATAAGGAAGGACATTTGTGGTTAGATCCACACTTAGTTATTTCCAAAGTCGATCAACAATTAACAGAAAAGCAGTTAAGAAGAAACGTTTCCCTCATTCTTCGCTCTGCTGCTATTCGCTCCTTACATGATTTTATTACGGCATTTGGACTAGGTGCGGATGCGATTAATCCGTATTTAATGTTCGCAACCGTTGCAGGTGAAAAAAGCGAGCCGATTCACAACCTATACGAGGCTTTAAATAAAGGCTTAGAAAAGGTTATCTCTACGATCGGTATTCATGAGCTTAGAGGATATGCACGATTATTTTCTGCGATTGGGCTTCATGAAGATTTTGCGGACATTTTGAATATTGTCAACTTCTTGGGCGCTGATCACTTAGCTTATAACTGGGAAGCTTTAAAAGACGATGCGATTAAGCGAAGAGAAGATTTTGCCGATGAAAAAGCAAAACCTACTAGAAGCTTCCATGTTCTACCGAGAATTTGGAAATCTATTGGTGATATTGCCCGTGGAAATTCTTACGATACACTACGAGAAAAGCTGGCAGAAATAGAAGAAAGCAACCCATTGTCTATTCGTCATTTAACTAGCTTAAAAGAATCAGAGAAAAAAGCAAAACCAAGTGAAGTGGATATAAAAGTTGGGGACCATAACTTCCCGTTTATGATTTCTTCCATGTCATTCGGTTCTCAAAACGAGACAGCATTCCGCTCCTATGCAGAAGCTGCTGACCGCTTGAACATGATCTCCTTTAACGGGGAAGGTGGAGAAATCAAGGATATGCTCGGTAAATACCCGAACACTCGTGGACAGCAAATTGCATCCGGACGTTTTGGTGTTAACGCAGAGCTACTTAATTCTTCTAATCTATTAGAAATTAAAATTGGCCAAGGGGCAAAGCCTGGTGAAGGTGGTCACCTCCCTGGTTCAAAAGTTACCGAAAAAATTGCAGAAGCACGTAATGCGACGATTGGATCTGATTTAATTTCGCCATCCAATAACCATGACATCTACTCGATTGAAGACTTAGCACAAATGATTTCTGAGTTAAAAACGGCTAACGATAAAGCAAAAGTGGCAGTAAAGGTTCCTATTGTACCTAACATCGGGACAATCGCTGTTGGTATCGCTAAAGCCGGTGCAGACTTTATTACATTAAGTGGGTTTGATGGTGGTACTGGTGCTGCTAGGGTTCATGCTCTTCAACACGTTGGATTGCCTGCAGAAATTGGTGTGAAAGCTGCTCATAACGCTTTAACAGAAGCTGGCCTTCGTCATAAAGTAGAGGTTTGGTGTGACGGTGGGGTTAGAAGCTCTTTAGATGCTATTAAGCTTATGCTTCTTGGTGCAAACCGAATAGGTTTCGGTACGTTATCGATGATTGCAGTAGGTTGTACTGCTTGTCGTGGCTGTCACTTAGACACATGTCACGTAGGTATCGCTACACAAATCGATACAGAAGCACAAGCGAAAGAGCATGGGTTAAGACGTTTCGTTCCACGTCAATACGATCCATCTGTAGAAGGCTTAATGAACATGTTTACGGCTTTTGGTGAAGAGCTGAAGGCTTTAACAGCTTCTTTAGGCTATACGAATACGCAAGAAATTGTAGGTCGTTCTGATTTACTTGAACAAATCAAAGGGCAAGAAATGATGGACCTAAGCCCACTTCTTGAAAAATTAGAAGTGAAAGAAATGGAAGCATACCGTAGACAAGAAGAAAAAATTGAACAACGCCTTGCAATGGCTGTTGGGGCAGAGTATTTGGATAAAGATGAACAAATGCTTATGGAATCCCGTGAATTTTCATCCGTTACAAGTGAACAACGAAACCTTGGAAGCAGAGTATCCTGTGTAAGGGTTCGAGGACGTCTAGACGGATCTTACCGTCAATTAGAGCCGACTACACTCAAGTATGACAAAGGCTCTATCGTCGGTAATGGTTTTGCCGCTTATATTACAGACGGCATGAACTCCAAAGTTTCAGGCGGGGCTCAAGATGGTGTTGGTAAAACGGCTTTCGGTGGTCTAGTAGCCATCACTAAATCAAAAGGGGCAAACGGCAAATACATTAACGGATCTGTCGGAAAAGGCTTTGGATATGGTGCACAAAAAGGTATGCTAATCGTTCAAGGCTATGCTGATTCCCGTGCTGGTATCCGTTTATCCGGAGCTGACATGATTATTGGTCAGCAGCTTGTGAAGCCACTACCAGAGGTGCAACAAGGTAATATCGGCTGTAACAGTAGCATTAAAGGCTTTGCGTTCGAATACATGACGAACGGACGCGGACTCGTTCTTGGAGATCCAGGTCCGTGGGCATGTGCTGGTATGACTGGTGGAGTCGTTTACTTCCGTCACCAACCAGAAATGGGCCTTACGAAAGAAGCATTGTATGAGCGAATCGCAAAAGGAGCAAAAGTTAAAATAGAGTCTCTTAATGAAGCAGGTAAAAAAGACGTTGAAGAAATGTTATCAGCTTATATCAACGTACTGAAAGAAACGGGACAACAGGAAGAAGTTTTAGAATTACAAAATCTACTACAAAATGCAGACGAAAACTTCTTACAAGTCGTACCAGAAAAAATTCAAGCAGACCCATCCGTTTCAACAGAATAATCATGTTAAAGGGAGAAAACCTATTGTTTTCTCCCTTTTTTATGGGGACTGTCCCCCATTACGGTAAAGTGTTAAAATGTGAGTATTATACATATAGGAGCGTTTTAGATTATGGACTTATCGGTATTTCAATCTATTCACAACTTAGCACGAAAAAATGAATTGCTAGATTCTATCATGATATTCTTCTCAGACTGGGGTATTGTTTTGTTTATTGGAATAATATTTTCTCTATTCATTTTCTCTCCTACAAGAAAAGTTGGACTTATTGGATTCCTATCACTCGTAGCTGGATTACTGATAAACCGGATATTGAAAATCTTGTTTGATAGACCAAGACCATTCATGGAACATGACATTGATCTATTAATTCCGAAAGACCCCTCCCCTTCTTTTCCGAGTGATCAAGCATTAATTGCAGGAATTTTCGCCACAACCTTTTGGTTGTTAGGACCAAGGTACCGCTGGCCAGCACTCATTTTAGCTGTATTAGTTCTTTTTTCAAGGGTTTTAGTGGGGCATCATTATCCGTCTGATGTGTTGGTAGGGCTTTTACTTGGGGCTTTGTTTACATTTATCATAACTATGTCCTTTAAGAGAAAGTCAAAACAGTCACATAATACTCTAACTATATAAATCTATAAACAAAAATCACTCTTCCATAAAAAGGAAGAGTGATTTTTAATCTTGATTGTTTACTTAGCTTTTTTAAACAATTTATTTAGTTCATGTTCAATTTTTTCTTTTTCTACTGAACTATTACCTTTATTTTGTTCAATTTTTTCTAACGATTTGACTATATGTTTAAGCGTTGAAGAAATGTGCTGACTAGTATTGCCTTTTGTGATTACTTTATCAGTAAGCTCCATTTTTAACATTTCAGACACTGTCATAATACCTAAGTGTGGCGCAGCATCTAGAAGCTTTGCTTTTGCATTAGCTGCCGTTTCCCCACTTAAATCTTCACTCACAAACTGTAATTTTGTCGCATCATCAGCAAAGCGAGGTAGTAATTTGTATTGTCCATAAGTGTAAGTTAACACCCCAACAAGGCTTTTATACGTAGTGCCAACCTCTACGAATTTAGTGTTGTCAATAACAAAGCTTCCTTGAGCGTCTTCTGCTGAGTATTCGCCAAACCCGTCTACAGCATTTACTGTAACGTATTTTAGACTAACTAACTGTCCTTCTAACTCTTCTCCTAATTCAGTAGAGTTAATTTCTTTAGGTGCAGGTACCCCAACCGCTTCTTCTACTACTTTTACATTTTGTAATGTCGGGATAATTTGTAGTAATTCAAAATACTCTTCTGTTCTAGCTTTTGCACGAATTTTATCTCCAACGTTTGCAGTAAAGCCCTTCTCTTCCACTCGCACAACAATTCCTGCCGTTTCATCTTGAACAAAGTAGTTTTTACCGTCAATCGCTGTTACAACACCTTCAATTTGCACTTTTGTATCAAGTGCAACTTTACGAGCTTCGTCTATCGTAATAACTGGAATATCTTCAACAACATCTCTAATAAATAAACGATAATCACTGAACGCATACTGAATTACCCCAGTAAGCGTGTCATATTTTTGACCAACATTCAATGCAGTATCTTCAGAATAAATAACAAACGTTTTCCCTAACGCATCGCTAGCAATATACTCATCGTATTTTTCTGCAGAAATAATAGTTACTTCCTCCACTGCAACAAACTTAGCTTCATTCTTTTCCACAAAATCCGCTGCCTTTATATAAGCCGGCCCAGGTTCCCCAACTCCCGCTTCTACTACTTTCACGTCACTTGTTACTACTTGAAGAAGACCATAATATTCAGAAGTCTTCCCTGAAGCACTAATTTTGTCCCCAACTTGCGCATCTAAATTATAAGAACGTACAACAATTGCAGCTGTTTCATCTTGAATGTAATAGTTACTGCCATCAATTTGCGTGACAACACCTTCCACCGTCACCACAGAACCGACTGGTGCATAGCGAGCATCCGCAATATTTGCTTCCCGCTCAAATGCTGGCGTATATTCATTTGCAATTGCCTGTTCTTCCGAGAAGAAAACACGCTTATCAACTGGTACTAAAGAAAAATCTTGTGGTTGTACATATTGTTTTGTTTCATAGTTACCTACATAACGTAACAAACCTTTACCTTGCTCACGTGCACGAAATTCAAATGGAAATTCAAGTACATCCGTGTTATTGTCTGACCAAATTCCTAAGTTGTTGTCATAAGCATACTTTGCTGCTGATTGGAATTCAAGGTATGTCGCTTCCTCACCTATTGGCCAAATAAAATAAGTCGAAGCATAACCTTGCTTAACCATCTCTAAATTGGTATTTAATCCGTCTGACTTACGGATAACTTGTGCTAAAATACGTCCATACGCATCTGTAATTTCTTCCCCAACCTTCAGGACAACCTCATCACCTGGCTGAAGAAGTGTTTTTAAATGTTCTTTTGCTAATTCACCATGATACTTTTGTGCATGATCTGGATTTGTATTTACTAGATTTATATCATAATCACCTAAATGATATGTTTCTGGCGTGTCGATGTTTAAATAACGAACTGTCGTACCACCCATAACAGCTGGTTCAAAATGAATCGTATCGCCGTCTACCACACTAGTAACTGTAACTGTATATTCTTCTTGCGGCACTTCTGGTGCTGGTGGTTCTACATCAGCATGAAAAGAACCTAAATAATCATACGTGTCTTTAGGGAATGCAATCCACTCAGCAGAAGGATCATAATCATCATTAACATTTGTATCGCCACTTACGATAGCAGGATTACGAACTAATGAAGCATCTTGTGTTTTTACATCTTGCCCCCAATAACTACCTGGGTCAGCTCCCACTTGCCCAATCGAATCAATAATCGTTCCCTGACGCGTAGAAGCATCATAGTTTTTAAACAATACTAACGCATCGTCACCATTAAACTGAAGAACAGCGGCATTACCTGTTACGTCTGCTATCGCTTTAATAGCGTCGTTAGCAGTTGAGTGGGCAATAACAAAAACATCCCCCGCTTTTACTATTCCGCTTAACGGCAACTCACTAGCTGTACCATTACCAGCTTGGTCAGCGCCATTAATAAAACCAACCAAAGAATAACCCATTAAGTCAATATCTTGACTAGTACCATTATAAATTTCAATTGCCTTGTTATAAGAACTACCCTCTATATACTCAGAAAAAATCAAGTCCCCTGCTTGTACTACGTTTTCATCCGCACTTACAACCGTTGAAACTACTCCTGAAAAATTTGAAAAGACTAACGATAAAACTAAGAAAATATTAAACAATTTCATAGATGTGATACGTCTCATGTTTCTCCCCCTTGTTCCCCATATTTTATTAGTACAGAATTAATATTATGTACAAAATAATAACAAGTCAACATTTTGTTCGTAAATACTATGTAAATTTTTATTAAATATATGTTAAATGTCGTTAATTTTAACAAAAACCGAACATTATACCTATTTACAATGAATTAACCCTTTAAGAAATACGTAAAATATTATGTATTTTTTGTGAATACAAACCTTTTTCCATGAAATGATGTATAATACGTGTTTGAAAGGTTTATTGAAGAGCTTTTGGAGGAATTAAGTTAAGAAGAACTTATTACTTTGTTTTTCTTATACAAGGAAGGACTATTTTTGCAATGAAATTTGGATTTGGGGCAAGAGTATTAAAAACTGGCTTAGCAGTGTCCATCGCAATGTATGCAGCGATGATGTTTGATTTTACTTCTGCTGTTTTTGCAGGAATTGCTGCCGTGTTTTCTATTCAGCCGTCTATATTTCGCTCATTCAAAACGATTATTGAGCAAGTTGAGGCTAACCTAATCGGGGCTATAAGTGCAGTGTTGATGGTTTACTTACTTGGGAATGACCCGTTTGTGATTGGGTTTACGATCATATTAGTTATTACAGTATGCAGAAGTTTTGGTATGAAACAAGAAATTATTATGCTCGCTATTGTAGCTGTTATCGGTATTATGGAAACAACTGATGTACCTTTAATTGAATTTGCATTTACTCGTTTTTCCTCTGTTTTCATTGGTATTTTTGCAGCTTTTATTGTGAATATGCTGTTTTTACCACCTAAATATGAAACGAGGTTATTTAAAGAAATTGAAAAAACAACGAACGAAACGCTTCAATGGATTCGCATTACATCAAGACACCTTTCTGATCAACCCGCTTTAAAAGACGAAATCAAGAAACTAATTAATGACATTACAAAATTAGATCACACATACATGCTTTATTCGGAAGAACGCGTTTATTCTAAAAAAACTCGTTACATGAGAGCAAGAAAGCTCGTGCTATTTCGCCAGCTCATTCAGTCGGCGAAAAAAAGCTTAGATGTTTTACGTATTTTGCATCGCTTCGATAACGAGGTGGAGCATACGCCATTCGAGTTAAGAACACACATTATCGATGAAATTGACAAAGTTATTCATATACATGAAAAGCTAATCTTGATGTGCTCAGGAAAAATAAGGGACATAGAAGATGATATAATTGAAAAACATACTAGCCCTGAAATAACAAAATTAATAGAAGAATTGGTAGATTGTAATCAGCTAAGAGAGGGCAATAGGGATCATCTTCAATTCCTACCATTAGCAGCTAAGTTAATGGATTACGATTATCAGTTGGCCCATTTAAATAGGCTAATAAATAGTTATCAGCATTACCATCGTAAAGAACAGTTTAATCTGAAAGAAAAAGAAGTGTAAAAACGAAGAACCAAGTTGCGATAACAGCAACTTGGTTCTTTTTATACTTCTGACGTTTCCATATCCAAATCTTGTACTTGGAACAATTGATAGTAACTTCCCCTTTGTTTCATCAACAGCTCATGGGTACCTTCTTCTTTTATTTCTCCATCTTCAATTAATATAATCTTATCAGCGTGGGTAATCGTAGCTAATCTATGCGCCACGATAAAGGTAGTACGATTATGAGCAAGTTTTTCTAACGCTTCCTGAATTAAGTGCTCACTTTCTAAATCTAATGCAGATGTTGCTTCATCCAAAATTAAAATTGGTGGATTTTTAAGAAATACTCTCGCTATTGCGACTCTTTGCTTCTGACCTCCAGATAGCTTCACACCTCGTTCTCCCACAAGCGTGTTGTACCCGTTTGGAAAATTCATTATAAATTCATGGGCATTGGCTAACTTTGCAGCCTCGATAACTTCTTCCTCTGTCGCATCTGGTTTTCCCATCTTAATGTTCATCGCAACTGAATCACTAAACAAAATGTTGTCCTGAAGTACCATACCAATTTTATCTCGTAATGACCTTACTTGATAGTCTCGAATATCCTTACCATCGATTAAAATTCTACCTTTCGTTACGTCATAAAACCGAGGGATGAGACTGATTAACGTGGATTTACCTCCACCACTCATGCCCACAAAAGCAGCTGTTTCTCCCTTTTTAACTTGCAAGGTAACGTCTTTTAATACCTCACTTTCATTATCCGCGTATCGGAAAGAAACATGGTCAAACTGTACTTTTCCATCTACATGCTTTAGTTCTTTTGAATCCGGCGTATCCGCTATATCATACTTTTCATCTAAAAATTCAAAAACTCGATCCATGGATGCGATAGATTGAGTAAGTAACGTAGCAGAGTTTACTAATCTTCTTAATGGATTATAAACACGGTCCATATAGCCCACAAAAGCAACCATAGTTCCGATCGTTAAATCCAACATCACCACTTGATATCCGGCAAAAGCAATGACGAACAGTGGAGCAAGATCAGTAATGGTGTGTGTAACAGAATAAGCTTTTGCATTCCATGACGTATGATCAATTGCACGATCCAAATACTTGTTATTTTGCCTATCAAATTGCTTCTGCTCATAATCTTCTAGGGCAAAGCTTCTGATAACTGGCATCCCTTGTACTCTCTCGTGCAAATGGCCCTGTACTTCGGCTAACGCCTGTGATCTATCCCGCGTCAATTTTCGAAGTCTGGAATAAAAATATTTGACTGAAAAACCATACAACGGAAACAGCAAAACCGCTACTAACGTTAACCAACCATTCATCGACCACATAATTGCAATCGCAATCACTATCGTAAGCATATCCAACCAAATATTCATTAAGCCTGTAATAACAAACGTCTTCGTCTGCTCAACATCATGAATGACTCGAGAAATAACTTCTCCCGTTTTCGTTTCCGAATAAAATCGCAAGCTGAGCCTTTGAATGTGGTCAAATAGTCGATCCCGAATATCGTATAGAATTTTACTACCCGTCCACTGGGCTAAGTACTGGCGAAAATATTCTACTGGTGGGCGTACGATGAGGAAGAAAAAGAAAGCCACTCCCATAATGTAGTAAAGCTGATTCATTTTCTCATCCTGCGTCAGATGTGTTGCCCCAATAATATCGTCAATAACATATTTTATAATTAAAGGCATTAATAATGGGATGCTAAATTTTATGATCCCAATGCCTATCGTTAATACAATTTTCCATTTATAAGGCTTTACAAATTGTAAGTACCGCCTGATGCTCCCCAAAATTCCTCACCCCTAAAATCTTCCTGTTATCTATTTGAAGTAAAATGCTTTATTAGTGTAATTAATCCATGTTTTCCTTCAATCCCGGGCCTGTTCGTGCAATTATTCCCTGTGTTCCTTAAAAATCCCGACCCATTCCGTGCAATTATTCCCTGTGTTCCTTAAAAATCCCGATCCATTCCGTACAATTATTCCCTGTGTTCCTTCAATTTCGCTCCCGTTCCCTGCAATTAAAGCCCAGTTCCCTTCACTTGTGCTCCTGTTCCGCTTCAATTCCTCTCCTACTCCGTGCAATTCCCCATTTACCTCGGCTCTAAGCACTTAATAAAACGAAAAAAGGGCTCCTTTCTCAATCCTGCTAGGAAACCCTCACTGATTACATATTCTCTTTCGAAAATATTATGTTAGATACGTTAAGTATCTTTCATACCATTGGTCAATAAATTCAGGTGCAAATGGACCTTTGCGTTGACGTATCCATCTTTCTAAAATTTCTACGTTATTTCTTAAAATAGAGTCTAACACTTTTGGATAATTCATCTGACGTTTATGTAGCTCATACTCATCTTCATCCAACAAAGCGAAAGTCATATCTGGATACACTTTTATATCTAAATCATAGTCGATATACTTTAATGCTTCTTCGTCAAAAACAAATGGCGATCCTATATTACAGTAATAGTATACACCACCTGTGCGTATCATGCCGATAACATTAAACCAATACTTTGCATGAAAATAACAGATTGCTGGCTCACGTGTTATCCAAGTTCTGCCATCACTTTCTGTAACCATTGCTCGGTCGTTTCCACCAATTAAGACATTACGGTTTGCCTTCAGGACTGTCGTTCGATCCCAAACTCGGTGAAGTTGTCCATTATGTTTATAGCTTTGTATTTCAATTTTTTGACCTGGTTCGGGAACTATCATAAGATCTCCCTTTCTTCCAACGATACCATTTAGGCTTTCTATGTTTTTACTCTTTTATAACATTATAACGATTTATTAATCCAAATGAAAATAGAAAACATAGAAAAGGGCACCCCACATTGGAGTGCCCTTCCGAAATAAGTCTCGTTTAAGGGGTAAGACTACTGTTTGTTTTGTTGAGATTTTTGGTTTTGTTGTCTAACGCGTTGCACATCAGTTTCAGAAGCAAATTCAGTGCCAAACTGTTGACCTTGTTGGCCTTGCTGACCTGGTTGGGCTTGAGCAGATTTTTGGTTTTGTTGTCTAACGCGTTGTACATCAGTATTAGACTGAAAGTTGTTTTTAGCCACCTCATATCACCTCCGCAAGTTTAATTTGTCCATTTTTACGGATTGTATCCCTAATTTTAAATTACCAATAAAATCCAGTTATGAATAAAAATTCTTCTTATGAGGAACACTACATAAAATAAAAAAACCCTACGTTAATAGGGTTTTAACGAAGGGTAATAACTTTTGATGGGAAACAGGAAATGGTAATAATTCTAAATCCTTTAATGAACAAAATGTCGCAGGTCCAACATCAAGTTTCCCACTTTGTACGGTTGCTGAATAAGCATCCAGTTCCCATGTCAGGTGAGAAAAAACATGTTTTACGACCGTCTCTTTCTGGATAATATCTATATGCAGGCCGTATTCTCCATAAAACCAGTTTGGAATCGTCGTTAAATCTAAATCCTTTAAAGAGGCCATAGGAAATTCATAAAGATTAGCTAACAGCCCTTTTTCCGGTCTTTTTTGCACTAATACTTCATTTCTTTCATTCTTTATTAATAGAGCCGCATATGGTTCTACTCGTTGGGACTTCGCTTTCGTTTTAATTGGTAATATATCTTCTAGACCTTGCTCATATGCCATACAATATTCCTGTACAGGGCATAATAAACAATCTGGATTTCTTGGTTTACAAATTAAAGCGCCAAGTTCCATCAATCCTTGGTTAAAAGCGGAGGGGTCTTCTTTGGAAATAACGGACCTTACTAGATCTTCATGAATTTTACGCGTTTTTGGTTTTGCTATGTCCTCTTCCACTTTAAAAATTCGAGAAAATACTCGCATTACGTTTCCATCAACTGCTGGTTCTGGTTGTCCAAAAGCAATGCTAAGGATTGCACCTTTCGTATAGGGGCCAACGCCTTTTAAATTACCTAGCTCTTTTGGATTGTTTGGCACTTTTCCACCGTAATTTTCCATTACTTCCTTTACTGCTGATTGGAGGTTACGGGCTCGTGAATAATATCCAAGACCTTCCCAGGCTTTCAGTACTTCCTGTTCATCTGCATTGGCTAATGACTCCGGTGTAGGGAACTTATCTAGAAAACGATAAAAATAAGGAATTACCGTATCTACCTTTGTTTGTTGTAACATGATTTCAGATACCCAAACCTTATAGGGGTCTTGGTCTTTTCGCCAAGGTAAATCACGTTGCTCAAGCTTAAACCATGATACCAATGCTTCTTGAAAAGCATGAATCGGAAATTGTTTAGGTAAAAAGGAAATAGTCAAAAACATTCACCCTTTATAATTTTTGTCTGCTTGAAGAAAAAAGGAGGAACAATTAATGGACACAGCTACCCATATTACAATGGGAGTCGCACTAGGTGGCCTTGCTACATTAGATACTTCTGTACAGCAGGATCCTGCTCTTTTTCAAGCCATTATGATTGGAACATTAGTCGGGTCAAATGCCCCTGATTTTGATACTATTCTAAAATTCAAAAATAACGCTGTATATATACGAAACCATAGAGGTATTACGCACTCTTTACCTGCTATCTTTTTATGGGGAATAAGTATTGCCTTCCTCATTCATTTATTTACACCACAAGTTAGTTATGGTCAGTTGCTTTTTTGGACTACTTTAGCCGTCGGAATACACGTACTTGTAGATATATTTAATGCGTACGGTACGCAAGCGGCTCGTCCTATTAACCGAAAGTGGATTGCATTAGGGTTCATCAATACGTTTGACCCTTACATTTTCTCACTTCACATTATAGGTATTGCAGCCTGGTGGTTTTTTGGAGCAGAACCAGGCATTACTTTCCTTATTCTCTATTTCGTTATGGCACTGTACTATTTAAAACGGTATTTAGATAAAAAGGAAATTGTAAGGCAGATTCACGAAAGGTTTTCGGATGTAGAGCAAGTTGTGACGTCTCCTACAATAAAGCATAACTATTGGCGAATTGCTGTCACAACAAAAGAGCATTTTTATGTTGCTCGAGCCATTAATGGAAAAATAATGGTGTTAGATCAATTTGAACGTTTACCATTACCAAATCATCCAGCGATGACAGAAGCTTTGGAAGACCAAAATGTTCAAGCATTTCTATCCTTTTCCCCTGTATATCGCTGGGAAATAGAAGAAGAAGAAGAACATGATCATGAAACAGAAGTTCGATTTATCGATCTACGTTATCGTTCAAAAGAACATTATCCTTTTGTTGCCATTGTTAAATTGGATAGTAATTACGAAATTTCGAATTCCTACACTGGCTGGATTTATTCAGAAGATAAATTACAGGAAAAAGTCCAACCGATAACCAATTAAAGAAAAAAGGAATTGGCTATATTATTGATAATTAGCCAATTCTTTTTTTCTCTATTCGTTAATGAGGTTTGCCACGATTGATACGCTTTTCCCATTTTTCAGTGTGTAAATTCATTTCATGAAGCTTCGGACCATAATTTTGTATCCACTGTTTGACAATGGATTCAGTCATTTCCTTGCCTTTATATTCTCTCCCTGCTTTTGCACGGGTTGTTTCAAAATCTTCCCATAATAACTCTACCCACATTCTTGCCTCTTGTTCATTTAATTGATCATTTTTCATTAACAGATCATTGGTTAATCGTTGAAATAATTCGTCCAACTTTACCACCTCATTCGTTTAATTCCATAATTCGTTATCTATTTTAACACATACATTTTGCCTATATCACAAAAAATACTATAGCACGATATAATGCGTGCAACTTTTAACAAAGGGGTTTTTCGTATGGTCCGTAATAAAGCTAAAGACTTCCCAATTAAAGGATACGAAGAAAAACCACACGCAAAGGCTCGTTTCTCTTCTAAACGAGCGGATGGATCAATCAATACGCATCCCCAGGAACGAATGGCTAAATCATCTCGACAAGATGAAAAAGAGGTGGAGTAACCATGAGCAAAAAGGATAGAAATCCATTTAAGCAGTTAAATAACACACCTTTCCAATCACCTAGAGCAAAACCTAAATGGGCTTCTTATCAAGTGAACGGGGAAACAAGAAAGTCTCAAGCAGAAATCATTACAGCAGTTCAAATGCGTAAGAGAACGTAAATGTTTAGCTGTCGCCATTTAGGCGGCAGCTTTTTTAATGCGTAGTGCGACGTTTGGATCTTTTCTCGGGCGAATTTTTATGTATGTTGAGGGACATTCACATTTTACTTGCACTTTTCCTGTTCATCCAGCCACTGTTTTCCGTTTTATTACGCGACATTCACTTTTTATCACGCGACTTTTCCCGTTCACCCAGCCACTTTATCCGTTTATCCAGCCAATTCTCACGGTCATCCCGCCACTTTCACCTTTTATCCCGCCAAACAGGTACAATGTCCTATATAACACCACAAAAAACCCTAGTCACATCACGACTAGGGAACCACTTTTATTCAGAAAGCTCATCTATATAATCACCGAGCATAGAGATTGGTAGTGCCTCTTCTTTTTCTTCAATAGAAATTTTTTCACCTTTTTTATTTACTCTTGTTCCCCAAGCAAATATTCCGTTCATGTAATCTATTTTAAAATAAGAGCCGGGATCGCCTAATATTTCGTAAATTTCTCCGCTATCGAAATCTTTTGGATTCATTAAATAAGCTTTTGCCATGACAATCTTTCTTTCATGAACGGAGTATTCATTAACCATTCCCATTTGTTCTGCTTTTCTTGCTTGCTCCGTTCGTCTTGCAATTTCTTCTCTTAATTCTTCCACGGTCATTTCACTATATCTTTTTTCCATAGTTGATGTCTCCTTTAATCTACATTTTCTTTTACGTGTTCATCCATAAACGCTTCTATTTGATCGATGTGAAATCCTTTGCGATAAAGAGCTGCTTTCACCTTTTGTTTTAGCTCATAACCTTGGGACTTTTTCTCATATTTACTTAATATTTTCAATCCCTGGTATGTGACTGCTTGTTGTTCTGCTTCTTCATCCTTCCAGCTTTCCTTTGCTTCTAGCAGAGCCATTTGAACAAGATCACTGCTAAAGCCTTTTTGGATAAGGGTTGCTTGAAGTGTCTGAAGCTGTTGTTGCAAGGACTTTTTGCTGCCACTTCTAAGCTTTTTTTCGACTAATTTTTCTAATTTGCGTTGCTGTAACTCAGTAGTATACCATTTCAGACCCTCTTCCGTTTTTGCCGGATCTACACCTTTTTCAAAAAGCTCTTTTTTTAATAAGAGAGGCCCTTTACTTGAAGTATTCATTCTAGAGCGGACAAAAACATTCGCAAACTCTTGATCATCTATATATCCTTCTTCTTTTAATTGCCGAACAACTTTATCAATTTGCTCGTCTTCCGCTTCCTTTTTCCGCAAGTAATCTTTAATTTCCTTTTCCGAACGAATCCGAAAGCTAAGCAGATTAAGACACATGGAATAAAATTTATGTATTTCATCTTGTGATTTTAACATTTCAATAGTGGCATCATCTAAGTCTAAATCTTTTCTAAGCATATATTTGACTAGTAAATCCTCGTCTACACTAAAAGCATACGAATCGGATTTACCGTCTTGTATAAATATATTGTATCTACTTTTGTTCTTTTTTTGTGTTGTAATACGAGCGATTTTCCCCATTTCATACACTCCTTCTTTTTTATTTTAACATGATTCCAACTAAATAATCTTCCTGGCAAAACGTTGAAAGCGATTACGTAGAAAATAGGCGGAAAAAGGAGAAAAATAATTAAAAAAAACCATTCCATTTTGGTTGTAAATCATGTAATATGAAATAGCTAATCAATTAGATGTAGCAAGGGAAGGCAAATGGTGCGCCACCAGCAGAATGGCTGGTTCTAGTAGGTTCGATTCCTACCCCGAATTTTTGTGAGCTTTTGATAAAAATTCGAGGGTGGGAGAGAGGTCGAGCTTGTAGTATGACCTTGTTTTCTTGAGACTGCCCTCTGTTTAGAAGGAGGGTTTTTGTATGCTTAAAAAACGTGAATTATCCGAGTCAAGCACTTTATTCGAGCTATTGTCTCATCCGGAAGTTTTTCCTTATGTAAGACATAAGGCAGCTTCAAGTGATGAGTACTATTTCTTAACGAAACAGTTAATCGAAGCAGAAGATCGTGGCGAACTCATTTCACGCACCATTTTAGACGAATGGCATCATCCAATTGGAACCATTAATCTATGCGACATTCATAACAACACTGGTTTTCTAGCGACTTGGATTGGCAAACCTTATTTCGGTCAAGGTTACAACAACCTAGCAAAGGAAGCCTTTTTATATGAACTATTTTTCGAACTAAATATTGCTACTGTGTTTATGAAAATTAGAAAAGGTAACTTACGATCCAGAAAAGCAGCTGAAAAGCTACCTTATTCTGTTTTTGCAAACAGCCTTTATCCAATGGAGTATGCGTTAATAAACAAAGAGCAAGAAATGTTTGATTTATACGCAATATCGAAGGACCAGTTTTTGTTCCATTACTATCAAGAAAATCAATTTGCTGAGAAAGAAGCCTAATTCTAAAAAAGAATTGGGCTTTTTTTTGCAACTGAATAGGTATTCCTTCTACTGGTTAAACTTTAAATAGATTACTTATAAAGGACTGGTGAATATGGGAAAAGAAAGAAAGCCGCACGATTCGAAAAATTTTAATATTTCTAAGACTCAACAAGTGTTATATCAGCGAGAGTTTAAGATGGCTGACAAAGCTTACGAAAGAGCAAAGAATAAATAAGTTTTTTCATCATTAATGGAGGGTATGTAGTAAGTAGATAAAAGTGGTTTTTACTCTGTGGATGAAAGTTATCCACAAGGTTGTGCACAATGTGAATAAGTCCATACATCCTTTTAACTGTGTATAGTGATATTGTGAATAAAAGGATGTGTATAACTCCCTATTTTTTTGTGGATATTGTGCATAAAGTTTCCCTTCCCTATGTATAAAGGTATTTTATTGTGGACAACATTGTTAATAAGTGATTGTCAATGCTAATTTATTGGTCGATTAAGTTCGGCAATAGATTCCTCCCCTTTAACCATATAGTCCCCATTGGCAATCATTGATTCGATAGGCGGCTGATCTTTCAGCCGCATTTTTTTTATGATTTCTTTCCGTGATTTTTTTCTATGTTTCGAAGTGCTCTTCTCCTAGCTATCTTTTTAGCGGAATCAAAATAGAAGGAAGTATAAACCGCAGCAGTCTCAAACTGAATTGCAGCCTGTAAAATCACTTCTTTTTGAACACTTTTGCATAAAGCTAAAACGGTTTGTTCATCCACAATTTCAAAAACAGGCTCTTCTAGATGGTATTCGGAATTCGACGTATAAGCATTTTGCCCATTTAATGTGGCCATTAGCATATATAATTTTGTATGATTTGTTATTTCTTCATGCCTTAAAACTAAACAACTGTACACAAAATCACCACCTAACGTTTCCTTACAGACGACGCCCGTAATAGAAACAAGTAAATCAGCAATGAACACGTGCTCATACCTTGTGTTGCTAATAGCATTGCTGATATTAAAATCCATACATAAAAATGCAGAAAGACCATTGCTCTATTTTTTCTATTGTGTTTACAAATTTTTTCCACCTTTATATATTAACCTAATAGTGCCGACCATTAAACACTTTATACCAAAATAATACAATTTTCGCGTAATTTGTAAGTTTTAAAAATAGCTTTACATGTCTTATCAAAAGTTTTATATTATAACTTGTAATAGATATTATGGGGCATTAGCTCAGCTGGGAGAGCGTCGCGCTGGCAGCGCGAAGGTCAGCGGTTCGAGCCCGCTATGCTCCATCTAGAAGCTACTGTTTGTCTAATAAGACAAGCAGTAGCTTTTTTTCTTACAGGTAAATGAAAGTAACGGTGACTAAAATCAAATAAACACGTGAATAATGAGGGTGACTATTTTATTTTGGAGGTAATGTGTAATGGAAGAACAAAAAAAGGCGCCTTTTTATAAAAAATGGTGGTTTTGGTTAATTGCTGTTATTTTACTTATTGTAATTTTTGCAAGTGGTGAAACAGAAGAGGAAGATCAGTTAGATCAAGCAGATGATACGGAGCAAAATCAACCTAACGATACAGAGGAAACCCCGCCTACAGAAGAAGATACGGAAACTACAGATGATGAACAACCAGTGGAAGAAGATACGACGGATACGGCAGAACCAGAAGCTAATACGTTCGGTTCTGGGACCTATGTCGTTAATGATGAAATCGAACCAGGTTTGTATAGAAGCTCCGGTACGATTAACTACTGGGCTCGCCTATCAGGGTTTGGTGGAGAATTAGAAGAAATTATTGCAAATGGAAACCCTTCTGGTGTAGCTCTCGTGGAAATAGCTGATACAGATGTAGGTTTCGAAACCCAAGGTAGCGGGGAATGGACAAAAATGGATGAAGCTACTTATGAGGGTGAGCTGCTAACAGAATTTGGTGATGGAATGTACATTGTAGGAAAAGATATAGAGCCTGGTACGTATAAAAGTAGTGGAGGATCTGAATTTGGTGGCTACTGGGCAAGATTAGCTGGTTTCAGCGGAGATCTTGATGATATTATTGCGAATGGCAATCCAGATGGTTCAGCCATTGTAGAAATTAAAGAAGGCGACAGAGGTTTTGAAAGTAGTGGTGGCCTTACATGGTCAAAGGTTGAATAAAATCAAAGAGGAGGACATTACGGATAACGTGATGTCCTTTCTTATTGGGTCTATTTCCAATTATTTTTTCATCTCTATTCCACTACTTTTATTTGCTTTGGAAATACTACTTATACAAGCTAATTAATGAAAAAAGGGAGGCAAATGTATGTTCCCAAATAATAAACGTACTGAACAAAATCATCTTGAAGTAACAAACCACTCCTCCCATGAAAACGAATTTGACACATATACCGTAAATGCCGGTGATACATTAATTGCCATCGCTACGTTACATGGTACATCTATGGATGCAATTAAAAATGAGAATGGCTTAACATCTACTCACATTCATGCAGGTCAAGTATTAAAAATACCCGACAACTTGGAGTAATTTATTAGAAAAACTAAGGCTTGTCACCAAGTCCTTAAGTCGAAAGCCTTAGTTTTTATACTTTATTCCTTGAACATAGTTAAACTTTCTTAAAGGATTAAAAAATACAAAAAGCGACATTTTTTGTCGCTTTTTTTGTTGTACTAGGTTTTCGATTAGTGTTTAATTTAAATAGGAATATTTAGGAAAAATAGTGAAACTTAACTATTCAAAATGCCGTAACTATTCTAAGGGAAAGGAGGAATTGACATGTGGGAAGAATTAGCAGCGTTAAACTGGGCATTAATTGCCCCACTTTTAGTCATTGAATTAATTTTAATTGTTGTAGCTTTAATTGACTTATCACGGATAGAAAAAGCTAATGGACCGAAATGGGCTTGGGTACTTATTATTTTATTTGTTACTGGTATTGGTCCTATTATTTACTTTATTTTTGGGAGGAGACAGTAAGCATGTCTTTAATAGAAGTAAAAAACTTATCGAAATCATTCGATGGAGAAGATGTAGTAAAAGGAATTACGTTTGAACTCACCCCAGGAAAATGTGTTGCTTTATTAGGTCCAAACGGTGCCGGTAAAACAACTACTCTAAGAATGCTAGCAGGGTTTAGTAAACCAACAAACGGTACTATTACCTTTGATGAACAATCCTTATCTTCAGACATTCGTAATTACATTGGGTACTTACCGCAGTTTCCAGTATTCCATAATTGGATGTCTGGAAAAGAATTTTTAATATATGTCGGGCAATTATCGCATCTATCCAAATCGGAAGCAGATAGTAGAGCAGATGAACTGTTGGATAGAGTTGGATTAACAGATGCTAAAAAACAACGTATTGGTAAGTATTCTGGTGGGATGAAACAGCGTTTAGGAATTGCTCAAGCAATGATGAATCGACCAAAATTAATTATGCTTGATGAACCAGTTTCTGCCCTTGATCCAATAGGTAGACGAGAAGTATTAAATTTAATGAGAGAAATTAAAAAGGATGCTACGATTTTATTTTCCACTCATATTTTAAATGATGCAGAGGAAATTAGTGATGAACTTTTGCTTCTTCATCACGGAGAATTAGTGGAGCAAGGTTCCCTAGATGAATTAGGAAATTTATATGATTCAGGTAAAATCATATTAGCATTCCAGGATAACATTCCTGCTGACATGGAAGAGAAACTGAATAAACTTTCCCATATTACGGATATAGAGTTTAAAAAGCAATCGATTGAATTTATATCGAGTGACGTTATTGCGTCAAGAGCGGAAATTTTACAGCTAGCTGTACAAAATGATTGGCCACTAACTAAATTTGAAATTGCTAAGACGACATTAGAAGACTTATTTATGAAGGTGGTGAATCAATAATGCAATGGGCTGTTATTTTCAAAAAAGAAATGGTTGAGTACGCAAGAAACGTTAAATGGATTTGGGTTCCTATGGTATTTTTACTTTTCGGTATTATGGATCAGATTACTACATACTACCTACCTAAAATTTTAGAATCTGTTGGTGGAATGCCTGAAGGTGCGGAATTAAATATCCCGATCCCAGACCCACCTGCTGCTTTGTATATGAGTATTAGTGAATTTAATATGTTAGGTGTTATGGTGATTGCATTAATTTCCATGGGACTCATTGCTGGGGAGTTAAAAAGTGGTGTATATGAGCTCGTATTATCTAAACCTGTAAAATATAGCAATTATATTACAGCTAAATGGGCTGGGTTATCTTTATTAGTCCTTTCTTCTGTATTCCTTGGTTATTTAGGTGGATGGTACTATGTGAACATACTATACGGTGAACTTGCATTTTCTACATTTATTGTTTCTTTCTTGATTTATACGATGTACATTTTATTCTTTATTACAATTTCTGTATTCGTGAATACGTTGGTTAAAAATCCAGGACTTGTTTTATTTCTTTCCATTGCTTTATTAATTGCTATAACTATTATTACCCGCATTTTTGGGCATATTTTATCATGGAGCCCTGGACATTTATCCTCTTATGTAAATGAGTATTTGCACACAGGAACAATGACAGGTGACATGTGGGCAACAATGGCTACAACGTTGGCAATTATTGTGCTCTTACTTTTTACCGCTGTTACTATTTTAAAAAATAAAGAGCTTTAATAGGAAAACAGTCCCTCATCACTAGTTGTGATAATCGGGACTGTTTTTTTATTCCTCTATGGTTTTTCTATAGCCGTAAAACGGGCGAAAACCTAGCTGTTTATAATAAGTTTCTGAGCTTGTAGAAGCAAGCATCTCCATTCGAGTTTTCGGATAGCGATTATGACAAGCGTTTAATAATGCCTGTCCAATACCTATTCCTCGATAAGATTTCTTTATTAACAATTCACAAATATACAGCGTTACAGCTCCATCCGTTAAGCCTCTAATATAGCCCACAATATTATTTTCAACCTCCGCGACCATCGTCACATTTGAGTTTTCCCAAGCTAACCTCGTCTCTTCATCATGCTTGACGAGATTACTCCAACCCTCTTCTTTATTTAATTGTTGGATATCGGCAAAATACTTTTCTTCATAGTCCCGTATGTTCATTTTTAGTAATCCCCTATATTTTTTATGGAAATTATACCAATTAATGCCTACATAAGTCGACAATATTTGATATAATTGCCTGTGAAATCCTACATACATAAAAACAATACGTTAAGCTTCATACTAATGAGTAGCTTTTCATAAATGATGGATGCAAGAGTTAATCAAGGAGGAGTTTCCATGTTGATGTTAAAATTCAGTGATGAAGTACGAGAAGCATTAGATCAAAAAAAACCTATTGTAGCTTTAGAATCAACAATTATTTCTCATGGTATGCCCTACCCAGAAAATGTAGAAATGGCTTCCACGGTAGAAGAAATCATTCGCCAAGAAGGCGCAGTGCCTGCTACTATTGCCATTATGGATGGATTTATTAAAATCGGCTTAACGCCGGAAGAAATCGAACGATTAGCAACGGAAAAAGGTGTAGTCAAAACAAGTATTCGTGATTTACCTGGAGTTTTAGCTAGTAAACAAACCGGCGCAACAACCGTTGCAACAACCTCCTATGCTGCTAATGAAGCAGGAATTCGTTTTTTCGCAACTGGTGGTTTAGGCGGTGTACATAGAAATGTTGCCGAGCACCTAGATATATCTGCAGACCTAATCACTCTAGCAAAATGTAACATCTGTATCGTGTCAGCTGGTGTAAAATCCATACTTGATATCCCCAAAACACTTGAATTATTAGAAACACTTGGTGTTGCTGTTTATGGATTTGAAACAGACCGATATCCAGGTTTCTATTTCCAAGATACGGGTATCCCAGTTCCCAGTGGTTCCGTTCAGCAACTAGCTAACATCATGAAAGTCAAAGAACACTTATCATTGGAGCAAGCCATTCATGTAGCTGTTCCAGTCCCTACGGAAGATGCGATGGATAAACAATTTATTCAAGGGATTATTGATGAAGCACTCGTAGAAGCAGATGAACAGCATGTAAGCGGAAAGGATATTACTCCTTTCCTATTAGCAAAAATCAAGGACAAAACAGGTGGCGATAGCTTAAAAGCAAATATTTCCCTTGTCAAAAACAACGCAAAGATTGCTGCTCAAATTGCCGTGAGGTACCGCCAACCATGATTACCACAATAGGTGATTTAGTTGTAGATCTAATTGTTAGCCATAAGGGAAATCACTTCGGAACAGATAGTGAATCGTCCATTGCTACTTATGCGGGTGGGCAAGCTAATCATGTCGCTGCCTGGATTGCAAAATGCGAATCAAACAGCACCCTAGTCGGGCGGGTCGGTAATGATTTATATGGTGACTTTTTATTAAAGGAAGCAAAACAATTAGGCATTACAACTGCTGTGGAACGAGACCCTGTTCTGGAAACTGGTAAGATAATTATTTTGGTCGATGAATCCACAAGTGAGCGCTCGATGTATACGGATCGTGGAGCGAATATCCATTTATCACCTGATCAAGTGGAGGCTTCTGAAGAAACGATTCAACAGAGTAGTTGTCTCTACATTTCTGGATACGCATTGTTTCAGGAAAACACGTATCAGGCTATGGTAAAAGCAAAGGAAATTGCTAAAGCTCATCACGTGCCTGTTGCTCTTGACCCTAGTTCCACTTATTTCTTGGAAAAGTTTAAAAAGCGTATCATCACTTTTGCGGAGGACGTAGATTTTCTATTTCCTAACTACGAGGAAGGTGTATTCCTCACTGGTGAACAAGACCCTGATGCGATAATGGTTGCCTTAAAAAAAATGAGTGCTAATCCTATTTTAAAGCTTGGAGACAAAGGATGTCTGCTTCCTAATGGGGAATATATTACTGCTACGAAAGTGAAAGCAGTAGATACAACAGGTGCAGGTGATTCCTTTATTGGCGCATTCCTCGCTAAATATGAAAAAACAAAGGATATTTTTGCTTCAGCAACTTTTGCCAATCAAATAGCCGCTACAGCTGTACAAAAATACGGCGGTAGACCTAGCCTATCTAGTTAATTGGATAGGCTTTTTTCTTTTAGATAAGGGATTGCTTTCGTGAGAAGATTGTTGATTTGGAGTTTATTGTATATTTCTTAAGTTCAGGCAACTTTATCAGGATTTGACGATTACTTATCAGAAGTACATAGCAAAGTATCAGCAGTTCATAACAGTATATCAACTGTTCACGTAAACTTATCCTTCGTGCATCACTATTTTTAACAGTAAAAAACCCTTTTGAGCAAGATACTCAAAAGGGTTTTAAATTAGGAACGATTAAATGGCCACCAGTTTGCTTTCCCTAGTAATTTCACCATTACAGGAATAAATAATGGTAGCATCACCATTGCATAAAGGAAAAGACCAGCTAATACGATCGTAGCTATTTGTAGTAATGATAGCACTCCTGATGGAAGCATCGCTGCAAAGGTTCCACCTAAAATAACTGCCGCTGAAATAATAACGGTTCCCATATTTTTCATCGAAGTCATTAATGCTTCACGCACATTCATATCTTTGTATTCATTGAATCGATCCATTAAGAAAATGCTATAGTCAATTCCTAATGCCATTAAAATAACGAAGGCGAAGAATGGAACTGCCCAGCTAATTCCTTCAAACCCTAATCCATTAACAAAAATTAGTTCTGCAATGCCCATTGATGTGAAATAAGTTAAAACGAGAGAACCGATTAAATAGATTGGCATAATTAATGATTTTAGCAGGATAACTAAAATGATAAAAATTCCTGCTAGCATCAAGACAACTGTTCTTGAATAATCCTCATCGGACATATTTTGTAAATCATTATTCGTACTGCTTATTCCTCCGATGGATTGTGACGCATTCTCAAAGGAAGTATTTACACGAGCATCCTCTGCTGTTTGGGAAATTTTCTCGATTAAATTCTTTGCTTCTGTAGAATAAGGGCTATTTTCTAAAATAACTTCAAACTTCGTAATCGTTTTGTCCTCTGACAAATAAGGTTTAATACCTTCCATAAATTGTTCGTTTTCTAGTGCTTCTTTCGGAATGCTTACCATTGGAGTAGAGCCTTCTGCCGAAAATTCTCCCAGGTAATTTTCCACTTGAGATAACCCTTCCGATACTTGGTCCAAGCCATCTGCGCTTTGCGTTAAACCATCAGAAAGCTGTGTCATTTGGTCCTGCATCATGACGAATGCATTTTGCAATTCTTCTTGACCACCATAAATTTGTGTTAATCCACTTTGAAGCGCTGGGACACCATTTATCACTTGATTTTGCCCACTAGCTGCCTGACCTAGGCCAATTTGAAGCTCTTCTAAACCACCTATTAATGCGTTTAAGCCTTCTATAAGCTGCTCCGGATTGCTATCTTTTGTTTGTTCATTAATTTGTTGAATTGCAGTTGTTAATCCTTCACTCATAGTAGTGAGTTGTGTATTAATGTACTCCATACTCGGACTATCATCTGTACCATTTACTACAGACCTGAGTGTAGCAATCGCTGTTTGTAATTGCTCATTTTTTTCCGGTTCAGGGTGTTCCTGTACATTATTCGCTAAAATATTGTATGCACCACTTATAGCACCGAAGTATCCTTGATAAGCCTGAACGAGTGGTTTTAATCCTTGCTCCACCTCGCCTAAATTAGTTACTAACATCTGATTAAAATCAATCACATCTTGGACCCCGTCTCTAATGAGAACGAGATTTTCTTTCATTTCCTCAGCACCTTGTGAGCCAGATACAATTCCGTCACGGATCTGGGTTAGTGCCGTTATCATTTCACCTACACCGTTGTTTGCCTCTAAAGTTCCTCCTAAAAGCTGCTCGATCCCTTCTTCCGCTTCCTCTAATTGAGGCTGATTATTACTGATTTGCTCAGCAGCTTCATCTAGACCCGTTTGGATTTGATCAATGCCGGACACACTTTGCCCAATCCCCTCACCCAATTGATCTGTTTGATTCGTTATTTTAAAGTTCTCCAAAATTTCGCCTGTCGGTCTTGTCGCACTTCTTACCGCTTTTACTCCTTCAATTTGAGCAAGACGGTGAGAAATTGTTTCAATATCTTGAAATTCTACTGCATCGTCTATTTTCTCATCCGTTTGTAAAACAACTGTTGCTGGCATTGTTTCTCCCGGACCAAAACTATCAGCAATCCAATTAAAACCTTTAACGGAACCGTAATCGTCCCCTATTTCTTCTAATGAATTGTATGACTTCACCCCATCGTAAGTTAGTAGTACAGGGATTGTAATAGCAACAACAATGAGCAATGCAACGATTGGACGTGTCCATGCGAAGTTACCAACTGCTCCCCATAGCTTACTCTGCTTATGAGCAACATTTTTATCAAATGGCCAAAACATTTTTTTGCCTAACAAAACGAGGAAGAACGGAACTAAAGTAGGTAAAGCAAGTAAAACAACTGCTACCCCAACCGCTACAGCAACTGCTGATTGATAAAGAGAAAATGTAGATAATCCAATCGTCGAAAATCCAATCAACACCGCTAAACCGGCAAAAAATATCGTTTTCCCACCTGATTTGTACGTGGCAATAACTGCTTCTTTCGTAGAATCATGATTGGCTAGTTCTTCTTTAAATCTACTAATAAGTAAAATGCAATAATCAGTACCAATCCCAAACATAACAGCTACCATAAAAATTTGGGTAAACGTGGATAGCGGAAAATTAACGGTATCCGCCAAAATCGATACGATTCCTTGTGCAGCTAAATAACTAATCCCCACTGTAATAAGCGGAATAAATGGGGCCACTAAGGAACGGAAAACTAAAAATAAAATAAGTAAAATGAATCCAACCGTAATGTATTCCGTCTTTTTTAACCCTTCTTCTGAGTTAATAATAATATCTTGTTGAATATACTCTTCGCCTGTTAAAAGGTGTTCGACTTTTACATGACTAATAGCATCATAGATTTTTTCTCTTGACTCCTCAATTTCTTGATCTTGGAACGAGACATTCATCGGAACTAAAATAGTTGTGTTATCCTCTGAAATGACTTGTTCTGCTATTCGCTCATCTTCAGAGAAATCTAATATATTTGAAATTCCTAATTCGATTTCTTTTTCCTTTAACAGTTTAATAGCAGCTTGTATTTCTGCTTTTCCATCATCACTAATGCCATGGTTATCACGAAAAACAATAACACCACTTATGGAGTCCTCTGCGGTTTCTGATGACATTTCATCGATTAAATTACCCGCAATGACAGAAGAGTAGCTTTCCGGGATTGTGATTTGGCCTTTTTCTCTTACTAGTTCTTGAAGATTCGGGGAAAATAAAAGCAAAGAGACTGCAGCTGCTATCCACAACACAAAAATCAACCAACGAAATTGAATAACCTTACGCATTGATAGTTACCCCTTCCTATCCATTTTCCTTTAAAATGCGAGCTAATTTCTGGAGTTGCCAAATAAAAAAGGTCATTTCTTCTTTATCAAAATTAGATAATATTTCGCCTAACACTTCATATAATTTATCTGTGCCTTCTTTCATCAACGTTTTACCTTCTGTAGTTAAACGCAAGTAAACAATTCTTCGGTCATCACTATCACGGTCTCTTTCAATTAAGCCTTTTTCGTATAGTCGATTAACCTGAGCCGTAACAGCACTTTTCACAATGCCAAATTCATTCGCAATGTCGGAGCTAGTACACGGTTCATTTTTTTGTATATAGCGCATCGTTAGAAACTGGTCACCCGTTAGTTCTTCATGAACCCGATCATTCATAATGGCACTAATTCTGCGATTGACCTCATTCATTGCGGATGTATAGTCTTCTATTAGTTCATGTAGTAGTTTACGGTCCATTCCATCACCTCTTTAAAAAATAAAAACTAGTTTCATTAGTGAATAGTTCTACAATAGAACTATTTAAAAATACCACCATTTTTTGTGGATTGCAATTAAAAAATATTGTATTTTTATAATTCTTTAAGGGAGAGAATCTATACTTATCTTGATTAGAAAAACTAAGGCTTGTCGCCAAGTCCTAATGGCGAAAGCCTTAGTTTTTCTTATACTTTAATCCTTTAACAAAGTTAAACTTTCTTAAAGTAAAAAAATCCCAAAAGGCTTAGCCTCTTGGGATTTACTCATCTAGTACGCTCCACGTATATGTTGATGTACATTTTGTTTATAAAAACTTCTAAGCTTTGCCAGCTCCTCTTCATGGAAAGAAGGAACCGTTAAAGCTTGTAAGCTGTCCTCTACTTGCTTTACATTTTTAAATCCTGGGATAACGGATGAAATTTCTTCTTGGTCTAGAATCCAACGTAAAGCAGCTCTCGTCATGTTCCCACGACCTTCTGCAATCCAATTAAGATCAGAGGCAAGTTCGACCCCTTTATGGAATTCTAACCCCGCAAATGTTTCTCCGACATTGAACTGTTCTCCATTTCGATTGAAGTTTCGATGATCATCCGCTTCAAAGCTCGCATCCTTTTGGAACTTACCTGTTAACAGTCCACTTGCTAACGGGACACGCGCTAAAATGCCAACACCTTTTTCCTTTGCTTCCGGTAACAATCTTTTTAATGGCTTCTGGCGGAAAATGTTAAAGATAACTTGTAAGGCCCTTACGTTTGGATTTTCTAAGCAAAGCATCCCTTCTTCCACTGTTTCCACACTCACACCGTACTGCCTAATTTTCCCTTCTTGCTGTAGCTTATCTAAGACTGTAAACACACTTCCATCCTTTAAAATTTCTAATGGGGGACAATGTATTTGATATAGGTCTAGACGTTCGCGATTTAATCTCGTTAATGTATTTTCTAAATAGCTTCGGACTGATTTTTCCGAGTATGTTTCTGGATCATAAATATCTCCCGCTCGACAAAACTTAGAAGCAATATAAATGTCGTCTTCTATCCCTTTTGTTGCTTGTGCTAAAAGTTCTTCACTATGCCCATCTCCATAGACATCTGCTGTATCAAAAAAGTTAACTCCCGCATCCATCGCAACTTGTAGCCCACGTAAAGCTTCTTCATCTGACGTTTTCCCCCAGGAACCACCTATCGCCCACGTTCCAAAGCTTAATTCACTTACTTCTAAATCTCCAAGCTTACGATATTTCATAGTTAACTATCCCTCCGAAAATTACTTTGTATTTTGTTTAATTGATTCATAACAGGCATCGATGATTTTCATATTTTTTATCGTATCTTCTCCGGAATAAATCGGATCCTTATTTTCTAAAATAGCATTGGATAGATGTTCAACCTGTGTTTTATACTGATCTGTGACAACTATTTCTTCTCGGACGTTATCCTCTTTTTCTATAACAATTAAGCCTTCATGATCATTTTTATCCGGACGAAAAGCTCGTGGAACTTTAATAACACCTTCCGAACCAATAACCTCATAAGCTGTACGGAAAGGCATAGTAAAGCTGCAATCAAACATGGCTCGAACACCGCTCTTCATTTTGAAAATGCCATAAGCAGAATTATCGATGTTATATTCTGGATGCATATCCGCTTCCACATATATCTCTTCTGGTTCATCATCTAAAATGTGTCGGATGGAATGAATACAATAACAGCCTATATCGTAAATGCTTCCCCCACCCATCTTGGGATCCATACGAATGTTACCTTCAGGGTTAGCCATGAAAAAGGAAAAGCTAGATTTCATTAGTTGAACGTCACCAATTTCACCAGACGCAATGATTTCTTTTACACGCTTGTGTTGACCATGAAATTGATACATAAACGCTTCCATGTATTTCATGCCATGCTTTTTGCACGCTTCCACTAATTCTTTGGTTTCTTCGGCATTTAATGCTGCAGGTTTTTCAGATAAAACATGCTTACCTTTTTGCGCCGCTTTCATTACCCATTCCTTATGTAAATGATTTGGTAACGGTATATAAACAGCATCAAGATTTGGATCATCTAATAGTGCATCATAGCTGTTATAAACAGTAGGAATATTAAATTTTTCAGCAACTTCCTTTACATTAGGATTTCCACTTCCAATAGCAACGACTTCTGCATTTTCTGCTCGTCCAATAGCCGGAATTAATGCCTTTTGTGCGATATTAGCTGTACTTAAAATCCCCCAACGAATTTTAGTCATTTGGTTTTCCTCCTTTGTTTACCTGTACCACTATCATAACGTTAAATAACGATGTAACAAATGATTTAAATCAAGGACCTATGCATCATGACATTCATTTACTATTTTTTTGCCAATTCTTTGAAATTTTCTGAAACATTTCCCTATATGTAATCGTCTATTATAAGGAAAGGGGAAATGGGATGAGGAAAGTACTAATTTGTTTGAGTAGCTTATCAATCTTGCTTTTGGCTGCATGTACCAATTCTAACCTTTTACCTAATAAACCAATTAAAGAAATCGTTCTAACCAATACGGAAAACGGAGCAACTTACTATATAACAAATGAAAAGGATATTGAAGTATTTAAAAATGCTTTTACCGAAGTGAAAAAAATTGATGGCGTTATTGATATACAACAACAGGATTATGAAGTTACTTTTACCTTTAAAAATAATGATCATAAACCACTTTACATGTGGCTAAGTAGTACGGCAGGTATGGTAATGGATCCTAAAAAATCAACTATTGGATATGACCTGAATGAGGAAAATGTTAAAGCGATCCATTCACTTTGGAATTAGAATACATAAAAAAATATCTTTAAAATCCGTATGCAAATTGCGGATTTTTTATTTTATGACGGAACTTTTCTATTGCAAACTCTCTTAATTCCTTTTTGGCAATATCCATTGCTTTTGCTTTTGAATACGACTGGGCAAAAACTACCTCTTCTTTCTCGAGACCATTTAGAAAAACAAATACATTATACCCTTCATTCGTCCCGTATATTTCGGTTGGATAAGCATTCCCCATTGTATATAATTCCGTCATGTCAGCTTCAAATACTTTAAGATTAGCCAATTGATATTGTTTATATTCCCACAACGTTCTATACATATTTTCTCCCCTTACACCTAAAAATTACCAATATTACTATAATCATATCTTAAAAAATAGAACATTCCAACTAGAATAGTAGTTTTTCAAAAAAAATCCCCGTTATCCATGTTGATAACGAGGATTCTTTCCTATTTTATTCGGGATCATCAGAACCTCAACATCCCCAACTTTACTAGCTTCTTCGTTCCATTAAGTTAATACCAACACCCATCATCACAACGCTCATTAGTACTAATATACTAATAGGAAAAAGTGCACCTGAAATTGGTTCCCCATAAATGGTTACTGCTTTTAAAGCATCCATCACATACGTGACCGGATCTATTTTAGAAAGGGCGAGCATAAATTTACTCGTTACGATTTCAATTGGCCAATATGACCCACCAATCATCGCAAAACTAACCGATACAATTGGAATGATTGCATTAAAGGTTTGGGTAGTTTTAGATATTCCCGCTATTAGAACAGATAAGGAAACAATCGCCAGCACATATGGAATAAGTACTAATAGCGCATTTCCGAACCCATCATAAAAATTAACTCCTAAAGCATATCGGAAGAAACTAAAGACGATAACCACTTGGATATACCCTAAAAAGAAAGCATAGCATAATATTCCTACGTACATTTCCCATTTCCTTGAAGGGGATAAGATTATACGATCCCATATTCCTTCTTGCTTCGCTACTAAAATATGAATGACGTTGAATGCAATCGTATAAATAACGAAGAAGACTGCAAAACCAAATATCGCCTGTAATTTACTGTCATAAATAAAGGAGTCCTCTCCGAAAAACGTCTTCGTCTCTACGGTAAACATTGGTTCATTAAGTTGTTTAATTAGTTGAGCCCCATTCACATTATCCGCTTGCTTTAGTTGCTTTTCTTGCAGATAATGACCGTAAGCCTTTTGAATATTTTGTTCTAGTAAGGTGAAAGTCCCTGTCTTAGAAGCAATCACTATTTCATAATGATCGTCAAATAAAAATAGCCCCGCCTCTGCTGATCCTTCCCGAACCTCCTTTTCTAGCACCTCTTTTTCCACAAGCTCATAATTCTGTGCCCCATACTGCTGCAAATGGCTTAACACCTGCTCGGTTTCCTTTTCTTCCATTTCACTATAAATAGGAATGTAAGACTGATACGTACCACTACTACTACCTATAAAAAAGGCAAATAAAATACAAATACCTGTCATGATTAAAAATGTTGCTGGGTTTCTAATTAAAAGTTTGAGTTGAGCATATAAAATACCTTTCATGCTTCCTTCCCCCTTTTTGGAAAGGTCCATACAGCCGCAAGAATCATGACAACTGTAAATAGTAATAAATAAATCAAGTACATATATATTTCGCTAAAGCCATATCCTTGAGCACTAGTTAAATAAGCGGACATTCCAGCCCCGTTAGGTGTTAAGTCACCAAGAAATTTAACTAGCTCTGACAAATTACCAACTGGATAAAAGCTTCCTCCAAGGAAGGCGAAAACCGTAATAATGACACTACTAAAAACAGTCGATGCTGTTTCTGATTGAAAACGATAGTTAATTGCCGTTAGAAGCGAAGCTATACCTCCTACTGCCAGACTTACTCCTAGTGAAATCAGTAGAAAGTGTGTAACATTCGGCCAGTGGACCCCAAAGATTACGGCACAAAACCCATATAAAATAAATAGCTGTGCTAGAGCTATAATCGCACTAGCAAAAAAAGTTCCCGTAAAAAAAATCCATCTTGATACATTTGCTAATAAAATCCGATCAAACACATGGATTCGTTTTTCCTCAAAAGCATAAGAGCCCATTGTGGAAGCAATATATAAAACGAACATGACGCTCATCCCGACTGCATAATACGTTGTACCGGAAACGGGATCGACTTTAGATATAGAGTGAATTTCCCCTTTAATATCCTCAGGCATTACCATTAAATCTGCTAACCCATTTCTTTCTAAAACAGAACTTGTATGCATTTGCTCTTCAAAGGTGAGGAGTAAGTCTTTTACGATATTAGCAACGAAATCTTCTCCTTGATCAACATATAGCGTTAGCTGGGCATCAGACTTCCCATTAAAAATCGTACTCTTTACTAACTCGTAGCTGAAACCAGCGGGTACTTCAATAATTGCCGTATATAGCTCCTCTTGTTTTGCTTTCTCTATTTCCTCTGGTGTTATTTCTTCAAGTGTGAACATCTCTTTTAATTGTTCATGCCCAAATACTTGATCTTTTAAAATTTGAATTGGTTGAAAAGAAGATAAGTTATTTTTTATCTTTTCTTTATCCCCTTCTTCCATCGGTAACAGCATGAGCTCATCTACTAATCTTTGAATGTCTTCTTCTTCGTTTGTATGTTCTACAATTGCAACTGCTGCATCAATTTCAGGAACATCCTGGTGCATTAAATCACCAATGGCAAATTTAATGATGAACACTAACACTAGTGGCATTGCTAACAATAAAGTGAAATTTTGCCGATTACGAATAATTAGGAGTAACTGTTTTTTCACAAGATTGAAAATCATATATGAAGTCCCTCCTTAATCCCGTAGTGCTCGACCAGTCAAATGAAGAAATACATCCTCAAGAGAAGGTTTTTGTACTTGAACAGATTTTAATTCCGTATTGGTTTGTTCAGCAAGTTCGATAATTGTTTGGAAAAAAACTACTTCTTTTGGGACTAATAGAGTTACCGTTTTTTCTTGAACGGTTAACTGTCGCACAGAAGGATGTTCCTTTAATAGATTCGTGAATTCTTCTTTTACGACTGCTGTTTCTATTTGAAATGTTTGTTCAGCAGATAATATATTTTTAATGTCATCCTTTGAACCCGATGCAATAATATGACCTTGATCCATAATATAAATACGGTCACATAAGTACTCTACTTCTTCCATGTAATGACTCGTATATAAAATAGTCATGTTTTTTTCTCTGTTTAAACGTTTTACCGTATCTAAAATATAATTTCGGGATTGGGGATCAATCCCTACTGTAGGTTCATCCATAAACACTAAACTTGGGTCATGAAGTAATGCTACTCCTATATTTAATCTTCTTTTCATCCCACCTGAAAAAGTTTTAACTAAATCATTTTGCTTGTCGACTAATCCGATAATTTCTAGTACTTGATCTATTTTAGCCCCTAATTGCTTCTTATCCATTTTATAAATTTTCCCGAAAAACTGTAGATTCTCTCTAGCCGTTAAATTCAAATACAAAGCAATCTCTTGCGGAACAACCCCTAATTTCTCCCTTAATTTTTGCGGTTGCTTAATGACGCTTTCATTTAAAAATCGTACGTCACCCTCAGATGGTGGGATTAAGGACGACATCATCGATATTGTCGTTGATTTTCCCGCACCATTAGGTCCTAGTAATCCTACTATTTCCCCTTGCTCTATAAATAGATTAACACCGTCAACAGCCTTCGTTTGTTTATATTGTTTTTTTAAATCCGTCACTTCTAACACGTTCATTCCTCCTCATCTGTTATAAGCATAATCCTATTTCATTTACATGCCATCTATCCTCCGTCACTAATTGTCATTATTTCATATGACTGGAGTCATTTTTTGATTGAGGATGCATTTTTGCATATATATTAATTTAAGAAAAATAAAAAAAGAGAAAATCAATTCGATTCTCTCCTTTCTTTCGGTAACGTTTTTATTTTTAACATGAACCACGTAAAATAACTTGCAATGAGTACAAGCAATATTTTCACGAGGAAAATAGGTATGACAAACAGCGTTGTGTAGCTGATCGAAGTCCATAGTACCGTTACTCCGATGACTTTTGCCTTTAGAGGTATTCCTTTTCCTGCTCGATAATTCACTATATATGGACCAAACCACTTATTATTTATTAGCCATTGATAAAGCTTGTCTGAGCTACGAACATAACAGGCTGCAGCTAGTAAAAGTAAAGGGGTTGTCGGGATGAGAGGTAAAACAATACCAATCACTCCTAGTACTAACGAAATGGTCCCACTTATGATGAGTAATATTTTTTTAATGTTATGCAATTCGCTTCACCCAACTCGATTAAACTAACTACATCTCATTATATCAAGTCATATCCATTTCCGAAAAAAATGCTCGCACAAATTTATGACTTCTTATGCTAAGTCATTTTTTACAGCAAAAATAGCAAGCTGGGTACGATCCCTTAGTTCAAGCTTATGTAATATTTGAGAAATATGATTTTTAATTGTTCCGACGGTTAAATAAAGTTGTTCAGCAATTTCTTTATTTGTTTTTCCTTCACCCACTAATTTTGTAATGGCTAATTCTCTTTCAGACAGCGTAAATGGTTGTTTGTGTTCTGTCGATGATTTTTTTAATAAACGGGGAACCATTTTAGCTGCAACTTCTTCGTGAATGGCCATGCCCCCTTGTAAACAACTATGTATTGCTTTAATTAATTTATCTGCGTCTGCTGACTTTAATAAAAATCCATCAGCCCCTTCACGCAAGGCCTGTACCGCGTACTCGTCGTCATTAAAGGTAGTTAAAATGAGCACATGTACCTTTTCCCATTTCTTTTTGATTATTCTTGTTGCCTCAATCCCATTCATAATAGGCATGCGGATATCCATAATGACAATATCCACTATATGGCGCTCCATTTCAACTATCGCTTGCTCCCCATTTTCAGCCTCTGCTATAACTGAAAATTGTTCATCTTGTTCAATCATCATTTTTAATCCATTACGTACAATTGTTTGATCTTCTACAAGCAAAACTTTATAACCCATCTCACTCTTCCCCCAATGGAATAATGCCCGTTACGACGAAGGTATTCTCTCTTTGATAAATTTGTAACGTCCCATTTATTTCTTCTAGTCTTTTTTTCATGTTTGTTAAGCCAAATCCCCATTCTGTTTTCGTATCCTGATGTACTTTATTTTCTATTTTAAATTCTAAATCCCCTACTGCATTTAACGCTAATACTACTTTTACTTCACGGGAATAAGCATGGCGCATTGCATTCGTTAAGGATTCCTGCAAAACTCGGTATAAGACGATGCTTTGCGTATTATTTAACGGCGTGGATAGTACACCTTTTTTTAACGTAAAGTCTAAATGGATGTGACTCTCCGCTTCAAGCTTACGGATTAATTGTAATACAGAAGATATCCCTTCTATTTCCTCATTTTGTAGTGCTTTAACAGCGTGCCTCGTTTCTTCTAAGCTAGCTGTTGCAAGCTCCTTTAACTGTTCATATTCCACTTTTTTCTCCTGTATGCTTAACATGTTTAGCTTCATTAATAGCGCTGTCATCTTATGGCCTACCGAGTCATGGATATCCCTCGCTATTTTCGTTCGCTCCTCAAGCCTAGCCGCTCGTTCCGATTCAACTATTTGGCGCTTCATTTTTCGGTATTCCCCAAGTATCGACTCATATGTATGTTGCAGTTCTTTCAGACTTTGAGCAAGCTCATTTAAGCTAATGAGTAAATAGAAAAGCAGTAAGGAAAATATAGTCCACCCAATAGTATATTGTTCATGTATGTATAACCAAAAATGAAAAACAAACACATTCAGAATCGTTAACAAGCGAAATTCCATCGTTGAAATCCAATTGATGCTATCGATATTAACGTACAAAATAATAAATAGTAGATAGAGACCGATAGAGTGGACATTTACGATTTCCATCAAGATAACGAGGAAAATCATGACAATATATAGTAGTAATCTGAATTTGATAATTGGTAACAAAAAATAGGCTATCATAATCAAGCTAGTTATGATTAGTAGGACAGGAAAGCTAGATTGATCATAGCTACTTGATACTGCTAAAGCAAGCAATATAACGAGAGGAATAAAAGAAATCCAAAACTTACTCAACCGTTCTCCCTACTTTCTTTACAATGTATCCTTAATGGAAAGTAGGGCTTAATGACAATGCTAAAACTGAACACATGTCATCAAACCCTATGAAAATCTATTGCAATGGATTATCTTTATTTGCTGGTGCCGGTATTGCTATCGTTGGATTGCTACCACGTAAAGTATTTAACCCTTCTTTATAAAAGGCTGAGAACGTTAAGTCATATTGCAAACTCTCCTCCGAGTCTGGTTGCGTAAAAGAAACCTGTTCAATGGAAACTATTCGTTCACTATTTTCTAAGCGGTCAACAAAATCTATCATATTTGGGTATGCGGGAGAAGTAACTTGTAAAGAAAAAGTTACTTGCATTAATTCTTCTCCTTCTGCACCATCCATTGTAGAAAGGGTAAACTGTATCGGCTCTGAAATATTGTATGAAGTTACCACACTATTAGAAATAGCCTGCGCTTCGTTTACTTCCCAAAATAACTGCTCATAAAATGGATCTAATGGAAGTTGCTTTTGTAGGACTAAAGAGTCTCGAGAACGGTCCACTTGTTGCTGCTCCTTGTATTGCTCACTAATTTTTTCATAGAGAAGCTGTTCGTTACTTAAGGAACTTTCCGCTTGTTCTTGATTTTCCATTAAAGGCTTAACGGAAAAAAAGTAAGCCCCTCCTATTCCTAGAAGAACGATAAACGTTAAGGCAAATAAAATAATCTTCTGACCACTATTCCATTTTTTCATTGTACCTCAACCTCCTTATCCCCTCTTAACAACTCTTTATTAATCATAATGTCATATTGGGCTATATAAGGAGAAGCTTGTTCTTCTTGTTGCTGCTGTTGATTATTAGTGGAAACCGTTAGTAGTTTAACAGCGTTTATCCATTGCTGCTGTGCGAGATGGTTTAAGTAATATGCTGCATCCATATCGTCTTGAACAAACACTTCCAAAACTAACTGATCACCACTATATTGAAAGGATTGAAAATACCCATTTTCCGGAAGAAGTTTGGACGTACTCCTAATTAATCCGTCACTATTAATTGGATATTTTTTCAGTTCTGAAACTGTCTTTTCAAGCTTCTGGAAATCACTTATCCCTGCAGTTTGTAGTAATTCTTGTAGCTCCAATCTTTCTGCTTGTACTTTTTCTATTTGTGACTCTGTTTGGGTAATATCCTCTTTTATTTGCGAAGTGACATAAAAGGTCCCGAATACTGTTGCTCCAACTAGTACAATGAGAAAACCTAACAACAAAAGGAAGGCTTTATTTTTTCTTTCTTTATTTTGTAATAAGTTTATATCTACTAACATCAAAACCCCTCTTTCATCGCCAGACCTATCACATTATAAAACTGGTAACCAATTTTCATATCTTTTGTTGTTTGGATTTTTTCTGGTGGTAAAACAGCAAGCGGAATTTCCTTTATACGGGTCGTAACCCCTTCCCGTAACTCTGTTAAATAAGGATGATCCCCTGCGATGAAAAACTTCGTAATCTGCTTTTCACCTTTACTCAATGAATATTGATAGAAACGGAGCACTCTTTCCATTTCTGTGTATATTTCATCAAAGGCAATCTGGACTTTATCATAATCAATTTGTTCCTTAGTCAATATTCCACCCTCTGTAAGGGGAACAATTTTCCACGTATCTTCCGGATAAGGAATAGAAACCTGTTGCATAAACACGGGTTTATGATTTTCGAAAATACTTAACGTTACGGATTTCACGTTAAACTGTGCCAGTAAATATACGTCTTGGTCACTTGTCAGCCCATAATGATCGTAAAGGCGATATTGACATAAAGACGATACATCCGCTACAACAGGTGTTGTATTCTCGTCTTTCAAATAGTCATAATATGTGTTAACCACTTCATCAGAGGAAGCTACGACAAGTACTTCCTGCTTATCCCCTTTTTTTCCTAAAGAAACCGAATCGACAACTGGATTATCAAAAGGTAGATGAATACTATGACCTAATTCAAAGTAAATGTGCCCATTTAATTCCTCTTCTGTAATGTCAGCAGGTATATCTACAGTCCGGATAATGACAGATGAATCCGGAACAATAAAACGAACCTGCTTTCCTTTCAGCTTCCATTTCTTTACACAGTGCTTTAATGTCCGCAAAAAAACCTCATCATTAACAATTTGACCATTTTCCATTACACCGGATGGGAAAAAATGCTCATCAAAATTTGTCACGATTGCAGGCTTTTTTTGCTTTATTTCTGCGTACCGAATAACATAATCTTTAATTTCTATATTTACATACTTATTACTTCCGAATAACGCCATCTTTTTCACCTAATTCTAGTCATTATTGTTATATCGAAACTAGTAAAGAAAAGAATTTATATACCAAGCAACTATTTTACTTCCATAAAAGTAAGCTATTAACGCTCCCATCGCGATAAATGGACCGAACGGGATTGGATTTTTCCGTTTAACCTTTCCAAGCAAAATTCCAATAAGCCCTGCAATTGATCCTAACATTGCTGCAAAAAAGAAGGTTAATAAAACATTTTGTAAGCCTAACGCAATGCCAAGAACAGCAACTAGCTTAATATCTCCACCGCCCATTCCTCCACGACTAACAATCGCAATAAGAAGTAATAGACCAAATCCAGCAATAAACCCTAATGCAGGATCATACCAAGGATCTAACGGAATAGCAGCCCTTAACACAATGAATAAAACAAAAAACACAAGCAATACTTTATTGGGGATAATCATAAATGTAAGATCACTTACGGTGATAATGAGAAGTAGAGATACTAGGGATAATGCTACAATCATCTCCATATCATATCCAATGACATAAAACGAAAAAGCAAATAAAACACCTGCTAATAACTCCATAAAAGGATACAACGGTGATATTTTTTGATCACAATGCTTACACTGACCTCTTTGCCATAAATAAGAAAAGACAGGAATTAATTCCGTCCATGATAAGGTAGTATGACAATTAGGACACGCTGACCGGGGAGCAACAATCGACTTCTTCTCCGGAACACGTAAGCCAACCACATTAAAGAATGAGCCTAATAAAAGACCTATGATGAATAAGTAAGATAATATAAAGGCCACGTTGTTTTTCCGTCCTTTAGTTCTTTTAGTTTGATTTGATAAAAAGCGTGGTTATGG
Organism: Salirhabdus euzebyi; assembly: GCF_014207435.1. GTDB lineage: Bacteria > Bacillota > Bacilli > Bacillales > Alkalibacillaceae > Salirhabdus > Salirhabdus euzebyi. Next base: position 9,608 of record NZ_JACHGH010000015.1, on the reverse strand, counting down.
TTTAACCACGCTTTTTATATAATTAAGATCCTTCTTATGGGGTAACTGCAGATGGATTTGGAATAGCATTAATACCATCTCCACTTTCATCATCATTAATTTGTTTTATTGTTGCATCTGTAAATTCAATTGTTACTTTCCCAGCCTCTGCTGAACCAGTAATTGTTAATACATCTCCGGAAAAATCAATAGTTGCATCTGCTAATTTTGTGTCAGTTAATTCAACATACTCACTTAAATCATCTACATCAACAGCTGTACCTGTTTGATCAGGGTTTTCAATTTGGTATAGTTTTGCACCTTCCAATATAGCAATAGCATCAGACTTAACCCCATCTTCCTTCGAATTCTGAATAATATTCCCAATAGCCGGAATAGCAATTGCGGCAATAATACCTAAAATAACAATAACTGCTAAAAGTTCGATTAATGTTAAACCTTTTTCATTTTTTAAAACTCTTTTTAACATCTTTATTTCCTCCCAATTTAATTTTTATGTTTTTATATAATAAGTTAACTAGATTTAGTTAACATTATTAAAGATTTCAAACATTGGAACCATAATAGATAGAACGATGACACCAATAATTCCTGCTAAAAATACGATTAGTAGTGGTTCAATTAGTGATTTCAATTGGTCTGTTGCGGTTTCTACTTCTGACTCGTAAAAGTCGGCTATTTTTCCTAGCATTTCGTCTAATGAACCTGTTTTCTCCCCCACAGCTATCATTTGTGTGACGAGTGGTGGGAACGCCCAATGCTTTATCATTGGTTCGGTCATGGAGCGTCCTTGTTCTAATGTTGTCCGTGATTTTCTTAATACACGGGCAATTACTTCATTTTCTATTACTTTTTCCGTTAGGGTCATTGCTTGTAGAATTGTAACGGAATTACCTAGTAAAGAGCTTAGGGTTCTTGTCATACGAGCGAGTAATGCTTTACGAAAAAGCTTGCCGAAAATGGGCATTTTGAGCAGTGCATAATCTAAATAGAATTTCATATCCCTTTTTTGTTGCATCGCATATAGCCCCACAACGACGCCAATAATCATAAGCAATAATAACCACCATTGGCCTATCATCCAGTCACTGGCAGCCATGACGAACTTCGTAATCGCTGGAAGCTCTCCACCAAACTGGTCAAACATCCCAACAAAGGTTGGTACAATCGAGATTAATAGAAAAGTCACAACTACTAATGCTAGAATCCCAATCACAATAGGATAGGTCATCGCAGACTTTACTTTTTGCCTCGTTCTTTGCTGGCGTTCAAAGTAATCGGCCATTTCTTCCAACGTTTCTTCCAATGACCCACTAACTTCACCAGCATGTACCATATTCGTAAAAAGGCTTGAGAATATTTTCGGATGCTTCCCATAAGCACTAGAAAGGGGGTTCCCCTCTCGTAAATCGACTTCTACTTGGGCGAGTGTTTTTTTCAACACTTTGCTCTCGGTTTGGTCAATTAATATTTTAGTAGAATCTACTATCGTTACACCTGCTTTAATCAGGGTTGAAAACTGCCTTAAATAAATAACAAAATCAGCTAATTTTACTGGTGCACCTAAATAAATGTCTTGTGACCATATCGTTTCTCTCTTTTGATGAACCTCGAGTAATCGTAACCCTTTTTCTCTTAATAACGGCCCTACCGCTGCTTTTTTGTCGGCTTGGATGACACCTGTTCGTTTTTTACCTTGGCGATCACGGGCAACGTAATTAAATTGTCCCATAGTGATTCTCCTCTAGATATCCTTGAACAGATTCATAGGAAACGAGCTGTCTTTGTAGTAGCGACTTTATATTCATTTCCAAAGTGTGCATACCTGCTTCCCTTGACGTTTGCATCACGTTCGGAATTTGATGGATTTTTTGGTTACGAATTAAGCTACTAACGGCGCTATTTTGCACCAAAATTTCCGTTGCTGCTACTCGACCATGACCTGTGTTTAGTGGGAAAAGTCGCTGCGAAATAATGCCTATTAGGACAGATGCAAGCTGATAGCGAATTTGTGCTTGCTGTTCTGCCGGGAAGACGTCAACGATACGTTCTATCGTTGCTGGGGCACTAATCGTGTGCAACGTACCGAATACTAAATGCCCTGTTTCGGCTGCTGTCACAGCTGTCGAAATAGTTTCTAAGTCTCGCAATTCTCCTACGAAAATGACATCTGGATCTTGACGTAACGCCGCTCTTAACCCAGAAGAAAATTTTCTTGTATCCCGACCAACTTCTCGCTGTTCGATTACTGATTGTTTATGGTGATGAATATACTCAATCGGATCTTCTAACGTAATAATGTGCCTCCGTTGATTGGTATTGATATAATCAATCATTGCTGCTAACGTCGTTGATTTACCACTTCCCGTTGGCCCTGTCACTAAAACAAGCCCTTGTGGTTTCGACGCAATTTTTGTTAACACACTTGGAAGCTGTAAATCTTCAACGGTTGGAATTTTCGTTGGGATAAGACGAATTGCAATGGAAACACCTTCTCGCTGCTTGTACACATTAATTCTGAAACGAGAAACGTCTGAAATTTCATACGAGAAATCGACTTCCCCTTCTGCATGAAAGGTTTCCTTTAAGTTATCGGACATAATAGCAAGTCCCATGTCTAACAGTTCATCCTGCGAAAGAGGGGGTTGCTCAAGCTGCTTTAATTGCCCGTATATCCGTAAAACAGGAGGTAAACCAACTGTTAAATGTACGTCAGATGCAAATTCTTTATATGCAATATAGAGTAATTCATCTAGCTTTTCTTTCATTGACAATCCCCCTCCCTCCTAGTCTAAAGCAACTCGTAAAATTTCTTCTGTAGTCGTGACACCTTTTTTCACTTTTTGAAGTCCATCTTCTATTAAAAATTTCAATCCGTTCTTCACAGCAATATCTCTTATCGTAATGGTTGTCTCATTATTTAATAAAGCTTGTCTTATTTGATCGTCTATGACGAGTACTTCATGAATAGCTGTTCGACCCCGGTAACCTGTTTCGTTACAAGTGGGACAGCCAGTTCCATAAGATACTTTATCTGTTGTGATTCCATATTTAGCAAAAATTTCACTTTCTCTAACTGTCACATCTCTTTCCACTTTACAATCACGACATATTTTACGAACGAGACGCTGGGACACAACTCCATTTAAAGAAGAAGCAATTAAGAATAACTCCACTCCCATATCTTTAAGACGAGCAACTGTACCGAGAGAATCATTCGTATGAAGTGTACTGAAAACTAAATGCCCTGTAATAGAAGCACGAACAGCCATATCTGCTGTTTCCCTATCACGAATTTCCCCAATCATTATAATATTAGGGTCTTGGCGAAGAATGGAGCGTAAACCAGTTGCAAAAGTTAACCCTACGTTCGGATTTACTTGAATTTGGTTGATTCCTTCTACTTGATACTCTACGGGATCTTCAATCGTAATAATGTTTACATCTTCGTTATTTAACTTACTTAAGGCAGAGTACATCGTGGATGATTTACCAGATCCTGTTGGACCAGTCAGCAACACAATACCATGCGGTTGTTTAATTAAACTTAAAAATTTATTTAAATTATCTCCTTCAAACCCGATTTGACTTATATCATTTTGCGCAAGACTTAAATCTAACAGACGAATCACAATCTTTTCACCATAGATAGTAGGCAAGGTACTAATACGCAAATCGATTTGACGATAATCTACATTCAACTTGATACGGCCATCTTGTGGTACACGCTGTTCCGTAATATCCAAATTGGCCATAATTTTAATTCTCGTAATTAAGGATCCTTGGACATGCTTAGGTAGACTTCTTTCGAGACGAAGACTTCCATCAACACGGAAACGGACTAAAACTTTGGCTTCTTGACAATCAATGTGAATATCACTAGCCTGCTGCACAACGGCTTGCTGTAGCAATTGGTTAACGAGCTTCACGACAGGAGAATCATTATCTTCCACTTGAGCATCTAATTGCTCATCTTCCATTTCTGTCGTTGCAGCAATTTCCTTCCCAAAATCATCAATATCATAATATTTACTAATGCTACGAATAATATCATCCTTCGTAGCAATTAAAGGTTCAATACTAAAGCCCGTCGATAAACGCAAATCGTTGATGACGATATAGTCCATCGGATCGGCCATCGCAACAAAAAGTTTGCTAGATTCCTTTTTTAATGGAATAACTAGATTTCTTTTGGCAAACTCTTTCGGAACTATTTTTAATAATGATGTGTCAAAAGGATAGTTATACAGCGTTACTCGTGGGATTCCTAATTGGAATTCCAACACTTCAATAAGCTGCATTTCTGTTACGTAGCCTTTTTGGACTAATGCATCACCAAGTCTTTGATCAGGACTTTTTTCTTTCAAAGTCAGCTCAAGATCTGCTTCAGATATTAAGCCACTTTCAACTAGAAGATCTCCTAGTCTCATATTTTTCTTAATAGCCATGATCGAAAACCTCCAACTTTCTAAGACTTCACACATCAAATTGATAGACCATTATGACAAAATCCAATAGATTTCTACTTCTATTATCAAACATTGACAGGGTATAAACAAGTGATAGTTATATCCAATTACCGAATAAATGGGAAGGAAGACACTAGGTAGAGTTATTGTAGGTGTTTTTTATTTGGTTTAATGCGGTATTATAAAGTCATACTTAAGTACTATATAACATTAAAAAAACTATCGAATTTTGTGAATATACTACTATAAAATGGTGTTTGGTGCAATAAAATGTAAGATTATTAAGAAATCTTTACCTCTTTTTGTAGGATTTTATCCCTATTTGTATTTTATAATGAAAGAAAATACGTTACAGTTAATATAGATGTTTTTCAAACTCCAGCCCCTACCAAGACCTTCCACCGCATAATTAGTTCCTTCTTCTATTTTGATAACACAAATATGATAAAATAAACTTTTAGAGTCTATTACTATACGGAAAAATGCTCTACTGAAAAGAGGTTTCCTATGAAAAAAATACTACAATCAGAAAAAGGGCTTACGCTTGTCGAATTAATAGCAGCTTTTGTCATTATTACGATTTTATTAATATCCTTTTTCTCTTTTTTTAGCCAAGGCGCAAAATATAGTGAAATAAATGATGATTCTATTAAGGCAAGTAACCTAGCAAGACAGGTTCTAGAAGAGCTACGATCTAACAATGAAGCGATGCCCGTAGGAGAATACACATCGTTTAATAATACAGGGAAGCCAACCATTAGTTTAGTAGAACAAAATGGTGTTTTTCATTCCAATGCAGAACTTAAGTTGAAATTAGTCTTTTCAGACGAAGTAAATACAGATTTAGTAAAAGTAAAAATAGAAATTTTACAAGTCTCTGGAAAGTCGGTCACAGAAACCTACGGATATTTGGAGGTGGGATAAGTAATGAAAATATTATCCTATTTTCGCAACCAAAAAGGGATTACACTAGCCGAATTACTAGGAACAATCGTACTTATTTCTATTGTTTCTGCATTATTAATGGGGATCATTATATCCAGTATGAAAAATTATGAGTCCGTTGAAAGCAGTAATCATATTCGTAACCAAGCGAATCAAATCATGTTTCAATTAACGACGATTCATCAAAATAATTTAGAGTATACACTTCAGTATATAGATCAACATGCATTTGAAATTGAGTATGTAGCAACAAATGGCGAGAAAAAGAGCTTATTGGTTGAAAGAGAATCCTATCAATACGAACTGGAAGTAGATGGACTAGTCCTGTCCCCTACTCAAGAAATATTTATTGATTTAACTAATCAAGATCAGTTAAGTGTTACAGTTGAATTATCATTGCAAAGTATCGGTAGTGCTCGTAATGATGACGTTACAGTTCAATCGACTATTTCAAGAATGACTACTGCGAGAGAAGGTGATTAAGATGGTAAAGATTAAATATTTGAAAAATGAACGTGGGTACGCGCTCGTACTTGCCTTATTTGCCATTGTTATTATTTCATTACTAGGACTCACCTTACTTGGAAGTACGATTTCTACTGCTAAACAAACGAATCAAACAGACACGTATTATCGCACCACACATTTAGCTGAAATGGGAGTGAAATTCACCGAAGCTCACATATACCAATATGTGCAAACAAACGAGCGTCCTTTACCAGGTAGTTCCGAATCAACTGTAAAAGATTATATAGAAGACATGTTCCGGCATATAAGGGCACAAGCTGACCTTGTTGTTGTTGACTCACAATATCCGAATCGGGAATATCAAATTTTAGAAAACCTCGAAATAAACGTTAGTGCTGCTGATGCAGAAACGGAAGTAGTCTTCTCCGTTAAAGGGATTGATGATGAAAAAGAAAAAGAACTGGATGCTACGTTTGTTTTGGATGGTTTAGGTGGGCAGAGTGATAGTTCTGATTCTGATGATATTAATTGGGAAGATTTATTTCCTACTTCCCCTACAGAAGAATGGATTGTACAAGAAGGAGAAGCCTTCCCCAATCCTCCAGGTGACGATAATAAATATAATGGGAACACTTGGGTTAATGGAAACTCCACCGTCAAATTAACGGATGTCACCATTAATGGGGATTGTGTGATGAACGGTAATTTTTATAGTGGAAATGGGCATCCGGATATAACCATTTGTGGAAGTGCTAAATTTAATAAAGAAGTAACGGACACGCAGGGGCAACCGGGATTTAAAGCAAACTTAATGATAGGTAACCACGCTATTTATGAGGACAAACTTTTTTGGCACAATGGAAATAGTCGGGATTACCTTTCTGGTGGTAGCACATACTTTAAAAAAGGTGCCGAAATAGGTAATGGTCCTTTTGTAGTAGGTCAAGATTTAATCATTGACGCAAGTACTGGTGTGTATAACTTTTCATCGGATGTTAGCATTAAGAGGGATCTAATTATTTTAAACTATGACCCTACCGTTAATACGGATGTCTTGACAATAAAAAATAGTGATTTTTACGTTGGCGGATCTATTAAAATATTCGATAAGTCCGGTAAGCCTGTGACAGATCAATCACGTATCCCTCCTACAACTCAGACTAGTGACAGTAACAATGGAAAAGACAAAAATAACATTGTGTATCATTATAGTTTTTCAGATACATCGATTTTTGAACCTACCTGTAAAATTACGAATGGTACGGATGACCTCTTTGTTGATGTTGTTCACGTAGAGTATTAGTCATTATGACCGAATTCTTTCATAAGAATTTGGTCTTTTTTTATTTACATATATAAATTTTCTAAACAAATACTAACCGTAAATATGTCTTAGGAGGAATAACGATGAAGGCTGTAACCTATCAAGGTAGATATACGGTTGGTGTAACCGAAGAAGACGATCCAAAAATCGAAAAAAGCGATGATATTATCGTCCGGATTACCTCTACAGCAATTTGTGGTTCGGATTTGCATTTGTACCAAGAAAACTTTCCAATGCCTGAAGGATACATAATTGGACACGAGCCAATGGGGATTGTGGAAGAAATTGGACCCGATGTTACGAAGGTAAAGAAAGGTGATAGAGTGGTTATCCCTTTTACTGTCGCTTGCGGCCATTGCCCTTATTGTTCTGACGGTTTAGTGAGTCAATGTGATAATTCTAACCCTCATTATGATTCGGGTGGATATTTTGGTTATTCTGAAAAATTCGGGAACTATCCTGGTGGGCAAGCTGAATATTTACGTGTACCTTATGGGAACTTCACTCCTTTTGTTGTCCCACAAGATTGCGAATTAGAGGATGACTCCCTCCTCTTCCTATCAGATGTTTTACCAACAGCTTATTGGAGTGTGGAGAATTCAGGCATGAAGCCTGGGGACACAGTAATCGTATTAGGTTGTGGTCCAATCGGATTAATGGCACAGCAATTCGCATGGCAAAAAGGTGCCGAGCGGGTTATTGCAGTTGATTATTTGAAATATCGCATTGAGCATGCTCGAAAAGTGAATAAAACAGAAGTATTTAATTTTGAAGAAGATCCAGATATGGGAGAAACGCTGAAAGAAATTACGAAAGGTGGAGCTGATGTCGTTATTGATTGTGTTGGTATGGACGGCAAGAAATCTCCATTAGAATTTATTGAACAAAAGTTGAAGCTACAGGGCGGTACACTTGGACCAATTCAAATTGCAACAAAAGCCGTTAAAAAGTGTGGAACTGTTCAGCTTACAGGTGTTTATGGAGGATTATACAACATGTTCCCGCTAGGGCCATTTTTCTCTCGTAATGTAAGTCTAAAAATGGGCCAAGCACATGCTCGTACTTATATGGATGAGCTGTATAGACAAATCATTAAGGAAGAAATTGATCCTACTTCGATTATTACACACCATATGCCATTAGGGGATGCACCTCGAGGGTACCAAATTTTTAACGATCATGAAGATGATTGCATAAAGCTTATTTTAAAACCATAGTTGATTCGACAATTTTCATTGTTGCTGCTTTAGGGACGTGCTATCATGATAGTTAGCCCTAATCGGAGAGGTGTATGAATGATGGATCACATGATTTTTGACATTTCAGTAGAAACATATAACAAGTTGAGTGACTCTGAACGTTATTTATTAGAGCATATAAATAACCATATTGAAGATATTCCTGAAATGTCGATTGTGAAGCTTAGCGAAAAGGCCAGCGTCTCTACCGCAACAATCGTGCGTTTAATGAAGAAAATAGGATATGACGGCTTTACTTCCTTTAAATATAGCATTCGGGATAAGTTAAAATTGTCCGAAAAAGACAATGATTTGATGGACAATATCGACACCAAAATCAAGCATGCTATTAAAAAAAATGAGCATGAAGTAATGAGAACAATTGAAATGCTTAATGTCGGAAACATCGAAGACGCGATTCAAAAAATTCATGACGCTGAAAAGATTTACGTCTTCGCTCGTGGTTTTTCTGAAATGATTGGAACAGAAATTACGATGAAGCTTCAGCTAATCGGTAAAAACTGCGAATTGCACAATGACCCGAATATCATAAGGATAAAATCACAAAGACTGAAGGCAAGAGAATTGGCCATTTTCGTTTCCTTAAATGGGGAAACGGAAGAGCTGGTGGAAGCAGGGAAAAACTTTAAAATTAAAAAGATTAGTTCCATCACGTTAACAACGAGAATGGACTCAACCTTAGCCAATTTATCTGAAATCGTTCTTGTAGGATATAAAGCGTCACACTCCTTATTCCCTGATTATGAAATTAGGTCGAGGCTACCGCTTCAAGTTATGTCCCGCATCCTACTAGACGCGTATGTCATACGGATGTCCGAGCTATAGTACCAACCGAATGGGGTGCACCCATTCGGTTTTTGATTGCCCAATTTGAAGCTTATCCCGCCAGATTTTGCATTTATCCCGCGACTTTTGACTTTTATCCCGCGACTTTTACACTTTATTCAGCCACTTTCGCTCCTCATTACGCGACTTTCACACTTTATTCAGCCACTTTCGCTCTTTATTGGGCGACTTCTTGATTTTTTCCCTCAATTGCTTTTAATCTCCGATTAAGTCCTTATAATTGTGTAAAAAAGAAGAGTCATTTTATTCCTTTTTGTCAACAATGTTTTCAACCACGAAAAACAATGAAAAGAGGAA
>NZ_JACHGH010000014.1 GCF_014207435.1 Salirhabdus euzebyi | reverse complement strand
CCGGTTTCCCGGAGTTATCCCAGTCTTACAGGCAGGTTACCCACGTGTTACTCACCCGTCCGCCGCTCGTTCCACAAGTTTCACCCCGAAGGGATCTGCTTGTTTCCCGCGCTCGACTTGCATGTATTAGGCACGCCGCCAGCGTTCGTCCTGAGCCAGGATCAAACTCTCCAATAAATGTATTGGATGCTGACATCCTTGTAACTCGTTTGTTGCTTTGCTATTTAAAAAATAGCGAATTGACGTACTGGTTATTTTGTTCAGTTTTCAAAGTTCAAAAGGCGCGCTTCGTTTGAAGCGAACTTTACAATCATAACACTTTCAAAATTATAAGTCAACACTTTTTTGAAATGTTTTAGTCAGCTGTTAAAAGCGACAAAAACTAATATATCATGATTTGATCTATCCTTGCAACAACCAATTTTTTCTAAGTTGTTTTATTACCCGCCGTTTTTGTGGCGGATTAATAATATATCATGAAATATACCCTAATACAATATCTATTATGCATGTAAAATTTGGAAATAGTAAATGATTCTACCTAAAAGCTCTATTCTTATAAATTGTTCCTATAAAGAGTAAGTGGCTAATACAGCATTACAGAACTGGGTAGACTTTATTGCCTTATAGCTCGCGAGAATCTCCTCACTGGCTATAGTTTATCACATTATTATCACTAACAAACATTCAAGGTAGAGTCATTAGAAAAACTTGGCTTGTCGCCAAATCCTTATGGCGAAAGCCTTGGTTTTTCTTATACTTTAATCCTTTAACTAAGTTAAAATTTCTAAATAAAAAAGAGGTTGATTTGATTAACTCAAATCAACCCAAATCAACCTCTTTAAAAATTTTAATAATGTTTCTCTACAATATCAGCACAACGATCACATAAATCAGGATGACTTTCTAGTTGACCCACTGTATAGGAAGAAACCCAGCAACGTTGACACTTTTCACCATCGTGTTTTTCCACTTTTACATGGACCCAATCATACTCTTTTGTATCATTACTGTCCGTTACAATTTCTGCACTAGATACAATTAGGTATTGATGTAAATGCTCAATGCTTTGTAATACTTCTTTTGTTTTCTCATCTTTAGGAACAATTGTTACTGCTGCCTCTAAAGACTTACCAATTACTTTTTCATTTCTTGCTTCTTCTAAAGCCTTTAAGACGTCATCTCTTACTTCAATGAAATGATCCCACTTCACTTTTAATTCTTCTTGGCCAGATACACTTTGAGGCTTTGGCATATCTGTTAATTGAACACTTTCTTCTTCAACACCAGGAATAAACGCCCAAACTTCATCTGTTAAGTGTGAAAGAATTGGTGATAACAGTTTAGACAAAGTAGTTAAGATTTCGTAATATACTGTTTGAATGCTACGGCGACGTTCATCTTCCGCAGCTTCAATGTAAAGAATGTCTTTTGCAAAATCTAAATAGAAAGAACTTAAATCAATAGTACAGAAATTATGAACAGCATGATAAATTACAGAAAACTCATACGTATCATAAGCATTTTGTACTTTCTTAGATAATTCTTGTAAACGAATATACATATAACGATCTACTTCTTGTAAATCTTCTACTTTCACAGCATGCTTCGCAGGATCAAAGTCATGTAAGTTACCTAAAAGGAAACGGAATGTATTACGTACTTTACGATACACTTCTGCTACTTGTTTTAAGATGTCATCAGAAATTCTTACATCACTTTGGTAATCCACACTAGCTACCCATAAGCGAAGAATATCTGCACCTAGTTGTTTCATTACTTTATTTGGAACGACAACATTGCCTAAAGATTTACTCATTTTTCTTCCGTTACCATCTAAAGCGAAACCATGGCTTAAGATGGATTTATATGGTGCTTTTCCTGTTACTGCCACAGATGTAGATAAAGATGAGTTGAACCAACCACGATACTGGTCAGAACCTTCTAAATACATATCTGCTGGACGATGTAGTTCTGGCCTTTCCACAAGAACACCTTGGTGAGAAGAACCTGAATCAAACCAAACATCCATAATATCTGTTTCTTTCGTAAACTTACCATTGGGGCTAGAAGGATGAGTAAAGCCTTCAGGTAATAAATCTTTCGCATCCCACTCAAACCAAACATTTGAACCATGCTCACGGAATAACTTCGAAACATGAGTGATTGTTTCATCTGTGATAATTGGTTCGCCATTTTCACCAAAGAACACAGGAATTGGAACACCCCATACACGTTGACGGGAAATACACCAATCTTCTCGATCCTTAACCATGTTATGAAGTCGAGTTTCACCCCACTCTGGTACCCACTTTACAGCTTTAATCTCATCTAATAAGTTTTCACGGAAGTCTTTAATAGAAGCAAACCATTGAGATGTTGCTCTAAAGATTGTCGGTTTTTTCGTACGCCAATCATGTGGGTAAGAGTGTGTAATAAAGTTAAGCTTTAATAATGCTCCCACTTCTTCTAATTTTTCTGTGATCTGTTTGTTAGCTGTATCATAAAATACGCCTTCAAAACCAGGAGCTTCTGAAGTAAAATGACCTTTCTCATCAACTGGACATAGGACATCAAGACCATATTGCTTACCAACCCAAAAGTCTTCTTCCCCGTGTCCTGGAGCAGTGTGAACACACCCAGTTCCAGACTCTGTCGTCACATGGTCCCCTAAAATAACAAGTGATTCACGGTCGTAGAAAGGATGCTTCGCAACAACTCTTTCTAGCTCCTTACCTAAATATTTATTTGTTACTTCATAGCTTTCCCACTCAAATACTTGAGCTAACTGTTCTACCATGTCAGCTGCAACAACCAATTTATCGCCATTAACAGAAACAACAGCGTATTCTAATTCCGGATTCAAAGCGATAGCTAAGTTAGCTGGAATTGTCCAAGGAGTTGTCGTCCAAATAACAATTTTTTCATCACCATTTAAAACGCCTTTGCCATCTACTACATTAAAAGCTACATAAATAGAAGGAGAGCGCTTATCTTGGTATTCAATTTCCGCTTCTGCAAGTGCTGATTCAGAGGATGGGGACCAATAAACAGGTTTTAATCCTTTATAGATGTAGCCTTTTTTCGCCATTTCTCCAAAAACTTCAATTTGTGCAGCTTCATAATCCTTATCTAACGTTATATAAGGATTATCCCAGTCCCCTCTTACACCCAGTTGTTTGAATTGTACTCGTTGACGGTCAATTTGTTCTAAAGCATATTCTTTACAAAGCTCACGAAATTCGGCAACACTCATGGATTTTCGGTCGACTTTTTTATTTTTCGTTAAAGCTACCTCAATAGGAAGACCGTGTGTATCCCAACCAGGTACATATGGTGAATGATAGCCTGACATGGACTTATACCTTACAATCATATCCTTTAAAATTTTGTTAAGTGCATGACCCATATGAAGATCACCATTGGCATATGGAGGTCCATCATGAAGAATGAATAATGGACGGCCTTCTGTACGCTTTTGTACTTTTTCATAAATGTTCGTGTCTTCCCAATGCTGTTGCATTTCAGGTTCACGCTTTGGTAAGTTACCACGCATAGGAAATTCAGTTTGTGGCATCAATAAAGTCTCTTTGTAGCTCATTTTAGTTCCTCCTTGAAAAGTTCAATCGTCCACATAAGCATTTGCTTACGAAAAATACTAATGACGAAAGCATTGCTATATTATCCTTTAAGAAGAGTTTCTTAAAGTAAAAAAAGACTTCCCCATCCCATAAAGGGACGAGAAAGTCTCGCGTTACCACCCTAGTTGATAAAAAAGTGTCCTTTTTTACCCTCTCAGTCATTCTTAACGGGAATGAGGCGTCCTCGGTTACTTAGTTCAAACTGTTCACCTGGAAACTCAAGGGTGATTTTCGAAAGAATGTTTGTACTGGGCTTACACCATCCCCAGTTCGCTTGGGACAACCAATTCTTTGTACTTTCCCTGTCATCGTTTTGAACGATTTAATTTGTCTGTTATGTTATTGAATTATATTTAAAAATAAGTGCATCGTCAAGATTAGCTATCCATAAAGTTGAATTTTTTGTTTTCTGTTGCTGGCTCTTCTATCTCTTGATCAAACAAATCTTCCCAATCGTCACTTTCAATCATGTCTAATTGTGCTTGAACTATCATTTTCATACGGGTACGGAACACTTTTGCTTGTTTTTTCAGTTCTTCTACTTCAATAGCAATACGGCGAGATCTTGATAAAGCTTCATTTATTATCCGATCAGCATTTTTTTCTGCTTCTTTAAGAATCAATTTCGCCTCTTTGTTTGCATTACCTTTTACTTCTTCTGCAGTTTCTTGAGCTACGAGAATCGATTTATTTAACGTTGCTTCAATATTATTGAAATGACCAATCTTTTCTTTTAACTCGGCCACTTGCTCTTCAGACTCTTTTTTCTCACGAATAACTTTCTCATAATCCTTGATCACTTGGTCTAAAAATTCATTAACCTCGTCCTCGTCATACCCTCTAAATGTGCGTGTAAATTCCTTATTATGAATATCAAGTGGTGTTAAAGACACAAAGGTAACCCCCTTAGCAAATTCTTTATTTATTTGTTATTCGACTTTAGTCCCCATATATCCTGCAAAATTTCTACATTATTTCAGTTTTGCTGTAGTAATTCGCCATTTTTCTTTCTTTGTCTTACCTTCTATACGTACCACTTTACTTCTACCTTTTTTTCGGATTGAAATAATATCCCCTTGCTCTATGGAGAAGGCACTATTTTCTACTTCCCTGAAATTCACTTTAACAGCACCTTTGGATATATAATCTGCAGCTTGCTTTCTCGATACGTTATATATTTCCTTGATGATAGCATCTAATCGCAAAGAAGAAACGGTACCTTCTTGTTCTATCCATTGATCTGTAGATGGGACAAGATTTGAAATAGCTGTTTCTACTAGGGAAATAGATGCTTTTTTAATACCCGTTAAATGCATTTGTACATATGTAGAAACTTCTTGGTCCACTAACAGATGCACAATGCCATCACCAACGAGAATATCTCCCATTTTCTTGCGTTTTATCCCTAAAGACATTAGTGCCCCAAGGACGTCTCGATGTTCAAGGGTAACAAACTTATTAGGGAACTTCCCCTCTAATAAACAAATGTTGAAATTCTGTTTGTCTATTTGTTCATATAACGGAGCAATGATGGCACGCTTTCTTTCAGAGGTAGAACTACCACCGAAAAAGTGGACCTGAATGTCACCATTATTTCCTATGAGGGAGTTTACTATATGTTGTTCTCTAGGATCCAGAAAATCCGTTAATTTTGCGACAAACATTCTTTCTACTTCTTCTTTCCAGGAAAGAACTTTGTCAATAAAAGGTTGTTCTTCTACTCGAAAGTGCTGATAAATATCCATCGTTGTTTCCTCTAGTTCTTTTTTTAATTACATTAGCATGCTGAATAGCTCACCTAGACCAATTAGGGCAAATTGCAATGTGAAAATTGCTACGATAGGTGAAATATCAATCATTCCTAATGGAGGGATAATTTTACGGAAAGGTTCAAGATAAGGTTCCACAATTTTCCCTAAAATTCTCCCGAAAGATGACTCTCTTGCTCCTGGGAACCAGGACATTAATATGTAAACAATAATGGCATACATGTAAATCGTAAGCGCTTGATAGATCACATAATAAAGTTGTTCCAAATTAATCAACCACCTTTATTCAAAGTCTTCTAATGCTAATATGGTACCAGATACATCTACATTATCTGGAGCACAGAGGAATGTGTGCTGACCTAACTTTTGGATGTTACCTCCAATAGCATACACAGTTCCACTTAAAAAATCTACAATACGGAGGGCTTGATGATGATCTGCTCTTTGCAAGTTAATAACGACAGAACGGCGGTTTTTTAAATGGTCCGCTATTTCCTGAGCGCCATCGTAATCCCTAGGTTCACAAAGAATAACTTTTGAAGTCGACTGAACACTTTCCAACCGGACTACATTTTGTTTGCCGCTTTTTTTATGAAGAGAATTGGATTCTTGCTCCTCTATTGGCACCTCTACGAATTCATACTCATCATCATCAAAAGCAAAAAATGATTTCAACTTATTTTTTATACTCATTTTCCTTCACCCTCTTATTCTAATTCCTTACCAACTAATTTCGTGCCAATCCTTATATGGGTTGCTCCTTCTTCTACGGCAATAGGAAAGTCATTACTCATTCCCATTGACAAATACGCACAAGGAGCATACTCCAGTCCAAGCTCACGTACATTATCTCTAAGCTGTCTTAAGCTTCGGAAGCAGTTTCTTAATAGAGATTCATCTTCCGTGAATGGAGCCATTGTCATGAGCCCGACCACTTGAATGTTTTCGTACGCTTTCAATTTTTCAACAAAAGTTAGTACATTTTCAGGATCCATCCCATGTTTTGATTCTTCGCCACTTACATTAACTTGAATAAAGCATGAAATTTTTCTTGTTGCGCGTTTATTTATTTCTTTTGCAAGAGAGAGCCTGTCCAAAGAGTGAACATAGTCAACTTGCTCGATAATGTCTTTTACCTTTCTAGACTGTAATGTACCGATAAAGTGCCATTTAGCTCGATTTCCTAATGCGTCATATTTTGATTGAAAACCTTCTACCCTATTCTCTCCTAGGTCCACTACCCCTGCTTCAACAGCTTGTTTTGCTCGATCGATGGAGACGTATTTTGTGACAGCAATGATGTTTACTTCCTCTGTATTTCTACCATGTTTTTTGCATGCTTCTTCAATGTATTCTTTGATATCAGCTAAGCTTGTTACAACATTCATGTAAAAGAGAAGCTCCTTTCCTAGCGACTATTCATTCCGATAAACGCCATCATTCGACCAGTATGTCCATTATCTCTACGATGAGAATAAAAAAGTTCTTCCTGTTCAAACGTGCAATAAGTAGTCATTTGAACTTGATTATCTTGTAATCCCTTGTCTAAAAACAATTCTTTATGTAGTGCTTTTAAATGAAGTAAATAATGATTTTCTCTCGTCTTTGTTAAAACATTTCCTTTTCTTTGAAACTTTTCAGGAATATGGTCAACGACGTGCATATCAACTTCATAATGATCAGCACTTATACAAGGGCCAATTACTACTTGAATGTCTTTTAACGGGATTCCTACCGATACCATTTTATCAATCATACTTAAACCTATTCCCTTAACTGTTCCCTTCCAACCTGCATGGGCTAGCCCTATCCATCCGTAGTTAGGAGCAGCAAAAAATAATGGTACACAGTCAGCAAACACTGCTGTTAGCAATCTGTCCTTTTCACTAGTAACAAAACCATCACATTCTAAACCAAAATTAGGAAGCGGAAAAAAAGATTGGTCCTTTTTGACATGAAATATTTCCGTATCGTGCACTTGTTTTGAGCTAATCCATTGGTTTAGTGGTATTTTTATTTCCTTTTCCATTATTTCATAGTTGTTTCTGACATGCGCATCATTGTCATCTACATGCCAACCCATATTTAAAGAGGAGAAAGCTTCCTTACTAGTACCATTTAATCTGGTCGTAATCCCCGCTATAATATTAGCGTTTTTCCAATTATTAATTTGTAGAAACCGGGAATTTTTTGTTTTTGTAAAAGGATCTTTCATTTGACGGTTCCCCCTAAATAGGAGTTTTATTTATTTTATCATATTTTTCGTTGGATTTCTTGCAAGTTCCTAAGTTGATGTTGATTAAGTCGAAAAACGAACGAATCTGTACCCTATTCTAATTCGGTTCTACTTGTGTGCGTCATCCTAGGATTTTCCGTTCTCACTAAAATAACATCGGCTCCTATTGTAACAATGTGATTCCAAGGGATAATCATTTCCTCATCTTTTCCAAAAAGGCCAAACATTTTTCCTCTTAACGAAATAATAATGGCAACAATGTACCCTCTATCTACATCAATTTCTAAATCTGTAATGTAACCTAACTTCTTCCCATCTTCTATCGCCACTATATCCTTCACTTGTAATTCAGAAATGGTCATTATAATCACCTACCTTATTATAAATATATGCAGGCACCTCCTTTCATTCATACAAAGTTAGAAAATTAATAAGAAAAGCGTAAAGCCATGGAATAGCCCCTTCCTTTAGCATTGAAAAAGCCCTTGACGTATTAAACGTTCAAGGGCTCTGGATCAATCAGTAATGGAATGACTACTGATTTATGTTCCTATTCATTTGTTCAATTGCTGCTTTTTCTAACCTCGACACTTGCGCTTGTGATATCCCGATTTCTTCTGCTACTTCCATTTGCGTTTTTCCTTGGAAAAACCTCTTGTTAAGTATCATTTTTTCTCGGTCATTTAATCTCCGCATACCTTCTTTTAATGCTATTTCATCTATCCAAATCGTATCCTTGTTTTTATCATCCTTTAATTGATCCATCACAAAGATTGGATCTCCACCATCGTTGTAAATAGGCTCAAACAAAGATACAGGATCCTGAATAGCATCTAATGCGAAAACGACATCTGAATGTGGTATGTCCATTTCTTCTGCAATTTCCATCGGTGTTGGATCTTTTGATGTTTTACTCATCAATCGTTCTCTTACTTGAAGTGCCTTATAGGCAATGTCCCGAAGTGAACGAGAAACCCGAATCGGATTGTTATCACGTAGGTAACGGCGAATTTCACCAATAATCATCGGCACAGCATATGTTGAAAATTTTACGTTTTGGCCTAAGTCAAAATTGTCAATGGATTTCATTAATCCGATACAGCCAACTTGGAATAAATCATCAACATACTCTCCTCGATGATGAAATCGTTGGATCACACTTAAAACAAGTCTTAAGTTCCCGTTTACCAGTTCCTCCCGGGCTGATTGATCACCTGCTTGCATTTGTCTAAATAATTTCCGCATTTCTTCATTTTTCAATACTGGTAGTTTTGATGTGTCGACACCGCATATTTCTACTTTATGTCGTGTCAATCTAAACCCCTCCTAAGTGGAGCTAGTGTCAACAATAAGTTTCTCCATCGGAGGGATTTTTATGCAGTGATTCACCTATTCAATTGTTTTCAAACTTTCAAAATATTGAGTAAGAAAATACGAAAACTCCATCATATAAGCATTTTCACTAAACCATTTTATTAAATTCTTTACGTAATCTTTTTATAATTTTTTTCTCAAGACGAGAAATGTAAGATTGGGAAATACCTAACATATCCGCCACATCTTTTTGGGTTTTTTCTTCCTTACCAATTAACCCGAAGCGTAATTCCATTATTTGTTTTTCACGATCGTTTAATGTAGATAAAGCACTTCGTAATAGCTTTTTGTCCACATTTGATTCCAGACCTTTCGTAATAATATCCTCCTCTGTCCCTAAAACATCTGATAATAACAATTCATTTCCATCCCAATCCACATTTAATGGTTCATCAAAGGAAACTTCAGAACGTATTTTATTGTTTCTTCTTAAATACATTAGGATTTCATTCTCTATACAGCGAGACGCATATGTTGCAAGTTTAATTTTTTTCTCTGGATTAAATGTGTTAACCGCCTTTATTAAACCAATTGTTCCAATACTAATTAGATCTTCAATGTTAATACCTGTATTTTCAAATTTCCTAGCTATATAAACAACTAATCGCAAGTTCCGCTCAATTAAAATAGAACGTGCTGCCATATCCCCACTCGGTAATTTTTCTAATAATTCCTGTTCCTCTTCCTTAGAAAGTGGTGGAGGAAGGGCCTCATTTCCCCCTATATAATAAATCTCATCAGATTTAATTCGAAGTTTAAATAATAACTTATACCATATTAGTTGAAGTTTAATTTTCCATCTTTTCATATTGCCCTATCTCTCCCCTTCGATTTTTTATCTTACAAAGCCTTCAAGTATGTTAAAGGGTATTTATAGAAAACTTAGCTAGCAAAAGTCTTAAGAAGTAGGTCCATGCACATAAGTACTAGGATAGGTATAAATTGCATGGTATTAGAAATTAGGATATTTTGAGCTTTGGAGCTTGCATGATTTTCGGATGCAATAAACAGTGGTAACTTCCATCTGCCGATAGTTCACCAAACTGGATACCAATATACACTTTATCTAGGCAGTAATTTTGATTTTGGTATTTTACATAAAAGTTATCTGGCTTGAATATAAGTATAAAGGCTCTTCTTCCTCCAACTCCTTGGTATGGTATCATCCTTATTCTGGATAACCATTTATCGGGAAGGTGTTCAAAGGACCAATCCTCCTGACATTTTTTTAATTGAAGCCAGTCACTATCTGAAAAACATCTTTTTAACACAACTTCATCACAAACGATAACTGGTTTTTTTGTGAAAGGATCCATTAAGCTGTTTCCACTATCAAAAAATCCAGTCGTTTCATATTGATTACCGTCCAATTCAAATTTTACGGGACACATTTCACTGTACCTAATTTTCTCAAAAGTTATTTGGTCTAATCTCGTTCTTGTAAACCACCATACTATCGGAAAAAATATAGCAACGAATGTCCAACTGACCATATCACCAAAACCTGTCGTGTAGGTGACAAAAAGTCCATTCGAATTATGCAATTGTTGTCCAACGAGAAAGTAAATTCCGAATAAACCACCACCAATAGCAAACGAAACAAAATAGAAACTAAGGAATTGTTTCATATATTGCCTTAAATTTTTAAAACCAAAAGAGACGACCAAAATAATAAGGGAAAATATAATCTTTCCAGGTAAAGTTGAAAAAAAGTTATTTGGATATAAAAGTGTAATCGGCACAAGTAGTGATGCAACAATACCCCCGGCAATAAGTCTAACTCTTGGTGTTGATGCTCTTGTCAGCCAGTGCACTAACTGTAAAATCATCCAATCAATCAAAAAGTTTAGAATCCAGACAGCATCCAAATAGATTGTCACGTTTTTCCGCCTTTCTTTGGACAACTTTACTCTTACGGGTAAGTATAGAAAACATAGCCTAAAAAGTCTGTCAAATTCTGTTTGCAAAAATGTACTTATTTTTTCTCATTTTGTCTAACTATTTTTAATTCGTTTTCATAATAGAAGAAAGTATAGATTGGATGACCTATATAGTAGTTAAAAGAAGTTTTAGTAGTAAAATATTACGAAGAAACTTTTGAAGTTGATCCTAATTCCAATCATAAGGTTAACTTTCTTAAAACCAAATGGTCAAAAAGAGATAAACCTAAGGGAATAAGAACAAAAGCGCAAGCGCCTTGCTCAGCCTAAGGCAGGCATAAGGCAAGACCTGCCGTGGAGGTTTTTGCCACAGAAGGGATTGACTTATGTCCCGAGGGGGTAGGTGCTGGAGCTAGACGTGGCTCCCCCGTGCAACTAACTTATCCACAAGTCCGAAATTTTATAATTTCCTAAGCAAACAAAAAGAAGCTGGCTATACGCCAGCTTCTACTACTTACTTGTTTGTTATGGTCTACGATTTCGATTTCTTAGGAACGTTGGGATATCTAACGTTTCTTCTTCCAATCCAGCTTTTACTGTTTTACCGCGACGTTCCTCATTGCCACGGCTCACTTTATCATTTACAGCGCCTGGGCGTTGTTTCGTTGGACTTTGCGTATTTTGATTTTCATCAAAACCTGTAGCAATAACTGTAACAATAATCTCATCTTTTAATTCTTCATTAATGACAGAACCAAAAATAACGTTTACTTCTTGGTCTGCTGCAGAAGTAACAATATCAGCTGCTTCTTGTACTTCATAAAGGCTTAAATTAATACCACCAGTTATGTTCATCAACACACCATGAGCACCATCAATAGAAGTCTCCAATAATGGAGAAGATATTGCTTTTTTCGCTGCTTCGGTAGCACGGTTTTCACCTGTAGCAATACCAATTCCCATTAAGGCAGAACCTTTATTAGCCATAATCGTTTTAACGTCTGCAAAGTCTACGTTAATTAAACCAGGAACAGCAATTAAATCAGAAATACCTTGTACACCTTGACGAAGTACATTATCAGCCTCACGGAAAGCTTCAAGCATTGGTGTGTTTTTATCCACCATTTCTAATAGACGATCATTAGGGATTACAATAAGTGTATCAACACTCGCTTTTAGAGCGTCAATTCCACCTACAGCTTGTGTGGAACGTCTTCTACCTTCAAAAGTAAACGGACGAGTAACAACCCCAACAGTAAGTGCACCTAATTCTTTTGCGATTTGAGCAATAACGGGAGCAGCACCAGTACCTGTACCTCCACCCATTCCTGCTGTAACAAATACCATATCTGCACCTTGAAGAGCTTCTTCAATTTGCTCTTTTGTTTCTTCAGCAGCTTTACGACCAATTTCAGGATTAGCACCTGCACCTAAACCTCTCGTTAATTTGCCACCAATTTGCATCTTTACTTCTGCTTTTGATAGGTTAAGAGCTTGTGCATCTGTATTAACTGCAATAAACTCAACACCTTGTACACCATGTTCAATCATGCGGTTCACAGCATTACTTCCACCGCCACCTACACCAATAACTTTTATCGTTGCTAGTTGATCCATATTCGTATCAAAATCTAACATATTCGTTCCTCCCAATTTGCAAGTTTACCAGATTAGATTTTCTGTAATGAAGGAAACGCCAAATTAGTCAAAAAAGTAGCTAAATAATTTCGCGAAGCCTGATTCTTTGTTCTTTTTCGTTTCCACACTTTTATTAGTAGAGCTAGTTGTCTTCGGTTTCTTGCGTTGTTTAACCGTTTTTTGTTCAAAACTTTGCATTTTCACTGAAGGATAAAGTTCTTTCCCCTGCACTTTCGCATTTCGATATGCAAACTGTAACGTTCCAACAGCTGCAGTATATTGTGGTTCCCGAACACCTATATAATCTGGAATAGCGATTCGGACATTAGATTGAAAAACTACTTGTGCTAGTTCTAATACTCCTGGAATATTCATAATACCACCAGTTAGTACGTACCCTCCCGGCAGGTCATAATATCCCATTTTTCTTATTTCTTGACTTATAAAAACATAAATTTCTTCTAATCTTGCTTCAATCATATCAGATATTTGTAACTGATTAAAAGTTTGTTTTTGATTACTACCGATAATACTTACTTCAAATACTTCATCTTCATAAGCATGATCGTAATAAGCATGTCCAAATTTTTGTTTAATTTCCTCTGCTTCTTCTGTAGAAGTTTTCATCCCGATAGACAAGTCTTTCGTTATGTTATCTCCACCAAGCGGAAGAACAGCAGCCTCTTTTAAAAATCCAGATTCATAAATGGAAATGGTAGTGCTACCGCCACCGATGTCAATTAGAGCTACACCTAGGTTTTTTTCATCGTTAGACAACGCAACTGAACCTGATGCTAATGGGTGAAGACATACATCTTGTACTTCCAACCCTGCTCCTTCAATGCATTTAAGCGTATTATGTAGAACCGTTTTAGAGCAAGTGATAAGGGTGCCTTCCATTTCCAAACGGACACCTATCATGCCTCTTGGATCTGTAATTTCATCCTGACCATCAACAATAAATTGCTTTGGAAAAACATCAATGATTTCTCTTTCTGGTGGAATGGACATCACTTGAGAAGCATCTATAACTCTAGCAATATCCTCTTGACCTATTTCACGGTTTTCGCTAGAAACAGCTACTACACCATGGCATGGCTGTAATTGAACATGGTTTCCGTTGACACTTACAACGACACGTTCAATTTGCATATCTACCATTCTTTCCGCTTGCTCTACGGCAGTTCGAATAGCTTGAACAGTTTGATCTATATCAACGATGGCTCCCTTTTTCATGCCATTTGACTTAGCTGTCCCGACTCCTATAATGTTTAAGGAATCCTTTGCGACTTCTCCAATAATAACTTTTACTCTGGATGTTCCGATGTCTAAACTTACTAGTATTTCATTGTTGTTCAAAATTCGCACCTCCTGAAAAGGGCATCCAAAATGTTCGTTTTAATTTTTAGGAAACTTTTCATTCTTTTTGTTCATAAAAGCTGTTGAATTGGAATTATACATTCCTATTATATATTATTAATTAATTCAACAAAGAAATAAAGATTTCCTTTTAAATTTTCGATTTTTTCTGCCTTGTATTATTTTCTAACTTTACCAACAAATGCCTTCTAATCAAAGCGATATTATTAAAAAGTCTAACACCAAAAGCAAACACGGCCGCTAAATATAAATCGATTCCTAGTTGTACACCAACAAAGGCTAAAAGTGCAGCTAAAGAAACGTTAGCAAAAAAACCTGTTACGAATACTTTTTCGTCAAACTTATGTTCTAAGTGAGAGCGTATGCCCCCAATTAATGTATCAAAAGCAGCTAATACTGCAATGGATAGATAATTTTCATAAATTTCTGGAATACGAAAGTCTGTTAATAAGCCTAATACTATACCAATAATGAGAAATATTAATGTAAGCCACATATTACGATTCTCCTGTTTCGTCAAAATCTGCCGAATTTAACCACTTGAAGTCAATGCTTTGGTCGTACTTTGGCAACGTTAAATTATGTTCTATATCGTATTCAAGTTCTAAATTTTCTACAGCAAAATAATCATTCACCCGGCTAACCTGCATATAATCAAGTAATTTTTCTACATCTGAGGCAAGCACCTTTATTTCCATTGGTAAAGGAGGTAAAGGGTGATTGTTTACATACGTATATTCATTAACAGAACGTATAGGTGTTATACTCGTATAACGTTCGTTTGCAATAGCGATGTTGTTGGCCCCATATGTGTTTAATTCATTAATTAAACGATGTAATAATTCAGGTGGTACCGTAGGGTACACTTGACCAAACTGTAAATCTTGGTAAAGTGGATTTACACGAATGACAAGACCTTTGCCTTTAATTTCTGTCAATCCTGCTTTCTCTTTTAATACATTAACAGATTCCTTTAATGTCTCCAGCTTTTCACGATCTGATTTACCTTCATATTGTTCAATTATTATCTCAGCATCCCTTATTTGTTTATACAAGTTTTGCTGCTTTAACTGTTCTTCACGTAAGTCTGTACGAACTTCCCATAAATCCCTTGTATCCCTGACTTCTGTTGTTTGGTTGGACTGAAAAAGAACAGCAACCATAAGTCCAGCCAACAAAGAGACAAATGCTAATAACATTTTTCTCCTCAAGAAAAACTTACCACCTTTCACCAGAAACCCTAGCATTCATTTTTAACTCGTTTTTCTTCTCAATAGTAACCTCAACATTGTCCATCACTAATTGCTCTAAGACACCATTTTGTAGTTTTAAGCTTGTCTCTAAAATATCTGCATCTCCTATCGCACTTATGACAAACGGTGCTGGGTGTTGAACACCATCTACCGATATAACAGGACCTATACAAGTAATAAAGCTACTTTTTAGTAATCTTTGTCCGTTAATAGAAATGGCAGATGCACCAGAAGACAACAGTTCATTCACCACTTTGTGCACATGAAGATCATGTACAATATAGTCATTAACGTTAACACTTTCATCGTCCGGTACATATTCTGCATCTTTTAACGTGACAGAAATTCCCGAACCACGAATGGGTACTTCACCCGTTAACATTTGAAGCTTTTGTTTATCGTCTAAAAAACCAGCAACAACTTCCTCTTGTTTTCCTAATTCTTCTTCAAAATTATTAATCTGCTCTTTAAGTGCAACTAGTTCATTGCGCAATTGTTTATTTTTCTGTTCTACTTCGTTTAATTGTTGTCTATAAAAATAATCTTGTTCTAATTGATCACTTTCTAGCTTCACAACCTTTGATTCTTCTTTTGTTATTTGGTAACTAAAGGCTGCTAGAAAACCAGTAACAAGTAAAATGAAGGAGAATATAACATGACTACCCTTCAATTTCATTCCACACTCTCTCCTTCTTCCGCATTCTCCATATCTTCTTCTATCGTTTCACCATATGGTACAAAGAAAGCCCCTAAGTCAATATGTATAACACCTTTTTGTTCAGGGTCAATTTGAGCTGCAATGGAAGGATAAGCTCTCATTTTATCTGAAAAATTTCGGATAGAGGCAATAACTTCTCGCCCATTTACCATGTATAATTGAATTTTATACGGATTTGTATCCTCTGGTGCCCAATGAATTTCTGAAATTTGTGCACTCAAGCTATTATTTAGTGAACGTAGCTCTTTTGTCATTTCAGCTAAATAGGTACTATTTTCCCAACCTATCAATATAGGTGCATCTCCACCAGGAGTATCAACTGGTTTGTTTTTTAATGCTTGTCCATTTTCGAGTATTGGAAAAAAACTTCCTTCATACTTAACATACCCAACTCTCAAATATTCTTCAACCTTTATTTCAACAGTATTCGGCAATTTCCTTCTTATTTCTACGTTTTTTATTTCGGGAAGCTCCAAAATACTATTTTCTATCTCTTCAAACTTTAAATTCCAAATATTACTTCCCTTTTTAAGCTCACTTTGGTTGATTATTTCACCAGTCTCTAAAAAGGTGTTTTCCTGGACAACAATATGCTTCACATGGCTAAGAGGTGACTGAAGATACAAAATAATTAGGATTAAAATGAAAAATAAAAATAAATAAAAAACTAATCGTCTATTAGCCTTTTTCTTTCTAGCCGCTTTTAATTTTGGAATACGGTCTTCAATGGATACTATTTTTTTATCAGCCATAATCCTTTTACTTCCCCTTAACTAATTTCATTGTGATAACTATCCTTACGTATAAGAAAACGGCATGAAACCATGCCGTTTTTCGGTTGTCACTTTTAGTACTTCCCAAAAGATTTCAATACAGAAAGTCTACAACTATAATAAATAATTATATCACACTAAAAGCAGAATGAAATAAGAGAAGGTACCTAGTTTTCTAAGATTTCTACTTCGGTTTCCATTTTAACATCATATTTTTCTACTATTGTTTTTTTAATATGATCAATTAAGGCCATTACATCCTCAAACGTTGCGTTTCCTTCATTTACAATAAAGTTCCCGTGTAGTTCAGAAATTTTAGCCCCTCCAATTTGGTAGCCTTTCAAACCGGCATCTTGCACAAGTTTTCCGGCATGGTTAGGTAGTGGATTTCTAAACACACTTCCACAGCAAGGATGACTCCAAGGCTGTGTATCCCTACGATAATCCTTATATTTCTTCATTTCTTCTACTATTTCTTCCTTATCTCCATTCTCAAGCTTCAAAACTGCTTCTACACAGTATCCTCTTCTTTCTTCTTGTAAAACTGATGTCCGATAGGAAAATTTCATTTCTTTATTAGTAAGCCATTCTAATGTTCCATCCGGAAAAAGAACTAGTGATTTGACTAAAATGTTCGACATGTCAGAACCGTGGGCTCCTGCGTTCATATAAACTGCACCACCGACACTACCAGGAATACCACCAGCAAATGCTAATCCTCGCTTTCCTTTTCTACTCATAATCGTCGCTAGTTTGACTAGGGGATAACCCCCGCCTACTGTAATATGGTCTTCATTTTCCTCCAAATGATCAAGACCTACGCCGAACTTAATAACAGCACCACGCAGACCTTCATCGGGAATTAATAAATTGGATCCTCTTCCTATTACGCGAATAGGCGTGTTAAACGCATTTAAAATTTCAATTGTTTTTTTTAGTCCCTCAATACTGTTTGGTTCTATAAATAAATCAGCTGGTCCGCCAATTTTAATAGTTGTATGTTTTGATAGTAGTTCATTTTCTTTTACTTTTCCTACATTTGCTTCTGTCAGCTTTTGAATGATTGTTTCCATGAGCATCCTCCTTTATATGTTACTGTATCATTGTTCATAAAATAAATACCCATCCATTATTTTATCATGGTTTCCCTCTTTTTGTGACATGAACCCATATTATCTTTTCACAGAAAAAATTCCTTGCCTAAAGTGGCAAGGAATTTCTTAAATTTTTGCATACCTGCTTATATTTAACAATACCCCAACAGATAACAAGGTTAGGGTCAATGATGATCCACCATAACTTATGAATGGCAACGTAATCCCTGTAACTGGAATTAGACCAATAACAACACTTATGTTGATGAACACTTGAATTACTAGCATCCCAACAATACCTAGTGCTAATAAACTACCGAACAAGTCAGGCGCATGAAGGGCAATTCTAATCCCTCTCCACATTAATAAGAAGAAAAGTAATATGACAAATGCACCACCGATAAATCCAAGTTCTTCGGCTAAAATAGAAAAAATAAAGTCTGTTTGGGGTTCGGGTAAATAGAAGAATTTTTGTAAGCTTTGCCCTAACCCCATTCCCATTAAACCACCTGGCCCTATCGCATATAAGGATTGAATAATTTGGAACCCATCACCTAATGGATCTTCCCATGGGTTTAGAAATGCCCGAATTCGATCAATACGATATGGAGCCGAAATAATAAGGCCAGCAAATCCAACTAATCCTAATAAACCTAATCCAGCAAAATGGGATATTTTTGCTCCAGCTATGTAAATCATGACGAAACATGTCCCAACTAAAACGACACCCGTTCCGAGATCTGGCTGTAACATGATTAAACCAAAAGGAACAAAAACTAAAAGTAAAGATGGTAAAAAACCTTGCTTAAATGAAGTAATATATTTTTGTCTTTCTGAAAGTACTTTTGCCATGAAAATAATTAAGCCGAACTTCATAAATTCTGCTGGTTGAACACTAAATGCCCCTACACCAATCCAACTTCTTGCCCCACCACGTACCATTCCTATCCCTGGAATTAGCACGGCGATTAATAAAACGTAGCAGACAATCAAAATAATGTTTGAATAATCTCTCCATTTTTGATAGGGAACATTCATCATAAAAAACATAACAAATAAACCAACAAATGCAAATAAAAGCTGCCGTTTCGCGTAAAAAAACGGATCATTTAATTTGTATTCCGCCCATATAGCAGACGAACTATAAACCATAATAACCCCAATTAATAGCAAGGAAAAAATGATTATTAACAATGTATAATCTGGCGCTCGGAGTTTTCCAGATGATCTTTTTGCCAAAAAAAACACCCCCAATTCCTCTTTATCTGGAATTTGGGGCTATGAGTGAAACAAGCCCCTATTATAGCTTATGCACCGTATTGACAAACATGTCACCACGTTCTTCAAATGAACGATATTGATCCCAACTAGCACATGCTGGTGATAGTAAAATAATATCTTCTTCATTTGAAATTTGATAAGCTTTATGAACAGCTTGTTCTACATTATCGACAATTTCAATTTGATCTATCCCTACAACTTCTCCTGATTCTTTAATTTTTTCTGCCGTTTGGCCAAATAAAACCATCGCTTTTACATTAGTCAAGTAAGGAGTTAAGCTCTCAAAACTATTTCCACGATCTAAACCACCAGCAAGTAAAATAACACGTTGGTTAAAGGCCGATAATGCTTTAGAAGTGGCAAGTATATTTGTAGCCTTTGAATCATTATAGAACAGTCTTCCGTTAAGTTCTCTGACAAATTGTAATCGGTGAGGAACACCACGGAATGTTGTTAGTACCTTTTGAATTCCATCAATTGTTGCTCCCATTAAACGAGACGCTGCAATAGCAGCTAAAACATTTTCTAAATTATGCTTACCGACTAGCACAATCTCTTTCAGCTCAATGATCTTTTGATCTTGAAAGTAGACGTACTTATTATCCACCCACGCTCCGTTGTTCACCTTTTCATTTACAGAAAAAGGAACAGTTTGAGCATTTGCTTCCTGAACTAAAGAAGTAACTAATCCATCATCTGCATTATAAACCACATAATCTTCTTCCGTTTGATTAGCAAATATTTTCGCTTTCGCATAAGCGTAATGGTCTAATGTTTTATGATAATCTAAATGAGCCTCAAATAAGTTTAAAAACACAGAAACATGTGGCCGAAATGTTTGTGTTCCTAATAATTGAAAGGATGATAACTCAATGACTAACTTTTCATCCTCCTGCACATCTTTTGCCACCTCACAAGCAACTGTTCCAATATTTCCAGCAATTTTTGTTTTTTCTCCACTCGCTTTTAACATTTCATAAATTAATGTCGTCGTTGTCGTTTTACCGTTAGAACCTGTAATCCCAACAAAACTACCCCTTGACAGAAGGCCTACTAGTTCAACCTCGGTGATGATAGGAATATTTCGACTTAACGCTTCTTTGACTATGACATTGTCGTATGGAATTCCAGGGTTTTTAACAATAATTTCTACATCATCTAGAACAGATAAAGGGTGGCCCCCTGTTATAACTTCCATTCCAAGTGCCTTCAATTCTTTTGCTGCTTGGTTCTCTTCTTCTTTCTTCATATCATTGACACGTACTTTTTTGCCATTTTCAAATAAAATACGTGCTGCAGCCTCACCACTTTTAGCAAGACCTAATACGAGAACCCGTTCATAAGGAAATTGTTTTAATGTATTCAACCTAACCACACCTCAATATATATGCCTAATGCTGCGAATAAGATTCCGACTACCCAAAACGTCGCGACTACTCTCCACTCTGACCATCCTTTCAGTTCATAATGGTGATGGAGAGGACTCATTCTAAACACACGCTTTCCTGTTGTTTTAAAAGAAATAACTTGAATCATGACAGATAACGTTTCGATGACAAATACGCCACCAACAATAACGAGTAATAATTCCAATTTTGTTAAAATAGCTACTATCGCAATTGCTCCCCCAAGAGCTAGCGATCCCGTATCCCCCATAAATACCTTTGCTGGGTGTGCATTAAAAACTAGGAAACCTAATAAAGCACCTACAATAGCAAGGGAGAATATTGCTATTTCAAATTGTGGGTTTCCATGCCAAGCCATAATTCCAAAAGCACCAAATGCGACAGCAGCAGTCCCAGCAAGAAGACCATCTAAACCATCTGTTAAATTCACCGCATTTGATGACCCTACTAACATAAATAAAATAAATAGGGCATAGCCTGCACCTAAATTAATTTGCCAATCTGTCCCTGGAATACCTATATAAGTGGGAAAATCATGCTGGTCTAATATAAGATAAACAATAATGGCAATAATCAATTGACCGAGCATTTTTTGTTTGGATGTTAATCCTAGGTTCCGTTTTTTAACAATTTTAATAATATCATCTAAAAATCCAAGTAGTCCGTATCCTATTAAAACGAATAGAAGTAAAAAAACTTCAAAACTAATTGGATTCGGATTAAATTTTGTTGCCATAATAAGGGTTGTGATTGATACGGAAATCAAGATCATTAGCCCACCCATAGTAGGTGTACCAGATTTTTTTTGATGTGACTTTGGCCCCTCTTCTCTTATACTTTGCCCAAACTTCAGTCTTCGTAAAAATGGTATAACAAAGGGCGATATTAATACAGTTATAAGAAAAGAAACAGCCATTGTAATGAGTAAGATTGTTTGTGACATTGTTGGGCTCCTCCCTTTTGGACTAAAGTCCTTACATACTACTCCCCTGATGAAAGCTGTTCAATAATCGACTCTAACTTCATTCCCCTTGAAGCCTTAAATAGTAGCAGAGTATCAGCTTTTAACTCTTTGCGAAGCTCTTTAGTTAATTTCTCCTTTGATTGAAACGCAAAGGTCTGAATAGTACTATCTCTCTTTTTAAGTTCTTTTAAAATTTCTTCACTTTCCACACCATACGTATAAACTGCATGTATTGGAGGGGTAATTACCTCTGCGATAGAGCGGTGGAAACTTTTCGAATGTTCACCTAATTCTAAGATATCACCAAGGATTAGTACCTTACGATTGGCATTCATTTCCTTAACAACTTCGATAGAGGCTTTCATAGAGGTAGCAGATGCATTATAAGCGTCATTAATTAGGATAGCCCCTTCTTTTGTTTCTATTTTCTCAAAACGCATCCCTGTTAATTCAACATTTTTTAAACCATCGCGAATTTGATTATCATCTAATCCAAAGAATCTTGCAGCAATAATAGCAAATGCTGCATTTTTCGCTTGATGTCTTCCTAGTAATGGCACTTCAAAAGACTGATCTTCAATGGTAAACACAGTACCATCATTGTTTACTCCTACATTTTCAATAACGACATCGTTCTCTTTATTAAATCCTATTCGAACCGTATCATATTTATTTACTAATATTTGAAGTAATCGCTCATCCCCATCGATGATTAGTTTTCCGTTTTCTTTTAATCCAGAAGTGATTTCACTCTTAGCTTTTGCTATTCCTTCTCTGGAACCTAAATATTCAATATGGGATTCCCCAATATTCGTAATAACTGCAATATCTGGCTTGGCTATATTAGACAACGTTTCGATTTCCCCAAAGTGATTCATTCCCATTTCTAGTATTAGCACTTCTGTGTTTGGTTCCATGCTAAGAATAGTTAATGGAAGTCCAATATGGTTATTAAAGTTACCTTTTGTTTTCTCTGTTTTATACGTCGTTTCAAAAACTTTTGCGAAAAAGTCCTTCGTCGTTGTTTTTCCATTAGAACCTGTAATTCCTATTACTTTTGGATCTACATGCTCTCGATATGCCATTGCCAGCTGCTGCATTGCTACTATTGTGTCTTCAACAAAAAACAATGGGAAATCAGTTGGTAGGAATCGCGGTATTTCTTTATCCTTTTGCCAAAGTGAAGCAACCGCTCCCATGTTGATCGCATCTTTTAAATAATCATGAGCATCAAAATTTTCTCCTACTATGGGAACAAATAGGCTAAACTTTGCTTTTTTTCGACTATCTGTAAATACTTCATAGATATTAATAGAATCTAATGCTTTCCCCTTATAATTTGGAAAGATAGTAGTGAGCCAATTTGTTGTAAATTTGACCATTATATACGCCCCTTTAGCTTTTCCTCTATCAATTGTCCAGCAATTGCACGATCATCAAACTCAAAACGTTGTTTATCAACTTCTTGATACGTTTCATGCCCTTTGCCAGCAATTAGTACTACATCTCCAGCTTCTGCTTTATTTATAGCATATGCAATCGCCTTTTTACGATCTTGCTCTACCACAAAATTTTGAGAGGAAATGTCTCGTGTCATATCTTCTAAAATAGCAAATGGGTCCTCTGTTCGAGGGTTGTCCGAAGTGAAAACAGCTAAATGACTGCCTTTTACAGCTACTTCTGCCATTTTAGGTCTTTTTCCTTTATCCCTATCTCCACCACACCCAATAACAACATAAATTTTGCCAGTAGCAATGGTTTGGACAGTAGTAAGTACATTTTCTAAAGAATCAGGTGTATGCGCATAATCAACAATGACCCCGAATTCTTGGTCTTTTTGAACCGTTTCAAATCTACCAGGCACACCATTCGTATTAGCAAAAGCGTACTGAAGTGTCTTAAGCGAAACTCCTGCACAAATGGCTGCACTACTAGCTGCTAATATGTTATAAACGCTGAATTTACCGGCTAATGGACTTTTAATATGTACATTTCCAACAGGAGTAATCATGTTAAATGACGTTCCATTTGCATGTAACTCAAGGTCTTTTGCTTGTACATCTGCATTTTCGTTTAAACCATACTTTACCACTTCATACGGAGTACTTCTAGCGAGTTTTTCTCCATATGGATCATCAGCATTAATCACAGCATATTTAGGTTTCCCCGTGTAAACATTCCCCATTTGCGAGAACAGCAAACTCTTTGCCCGGAAATAGTCATCCATCGTTTTATGATAATCTAAATGGTCTTGTGAAAGATTGGTAAATACAGCTATATCAAAGTCTGTTCCATATACTCTTCCTAAATCTAATGCATGGGAAGAAACTTCCATCACTGCAGTTGTGACCTTTTCCTTTACCATATCATGAAAGGCCCTTTGTAAGACTAAAGCATTAGGAGTAGTATTTTGAACAGAGTACTTTTTCTCTGCAATTTTCATTTGAATGGTACCAATTAACCCTGTCGTTTCCTTTTGTATTTCAAAAATTTCGTTTAGGAGGTAAGTTAACGTGGTCTTACCATTAGTTCCCGTTACCCCAATTAATCGAAATGCTTGACTAGGATTATTGTAAAAACGATTAGCTAGATGTGACAGAGCTTTCGTTGTATCATTTACTACAATAACGGGTATATCAAGGGAAAGAGGGCGCTCTGCTATAACAGCACAAGCCCCCTTCTCTGCAACTTGCTCAGCAAAATCGTGTCCATCTACTGTATATCCCGTAATACAAACAAACACGTCTCCTTTTTTAACTTGGCGAGAATCCATTTCAATTCCTGATACCTCTATATGATTTAATTCTTGATCACACTTATAAAAATGTAACACTGATATAAGATCTATTAATTTCATCAAGTAATCTCCTGCCTCACTAAAAACATTCGTTTTTTATTATAGCAAATTTAAGGCGTCGAGACGATAAACTTTTTTTCTTAGAGAATCGTCCGTAAGACAACCACTTCTAGACGAAGAGAAAATTCTGTTGATGGAGTCTGTAGAGCTCAAGGACGTTAATACCCCGTTTAACTTTGCTACATTCAGGAGGGGATGAAGAAAAAGCCCTATTGATTAAAGGTGTTTTCTAAAAGGTTGTGTTGTTCGCAATATACTTAAACTGCGAAGTAACTTAATATGTGTAATTCCTACCGCTACGGAAATATACTACGCTTTCCACGGGCTTGCGCTGAGGTGCGCGAAGTATTCTGCCGGATCGGCCGTTTAGCACCCAGCTGCTTCAAAGAGCAATTCCTGTAAAAGTTAAGTATCATTTTCTATCAACAGCGATCAAAAACAACAATCCTTATAAAAGTTTCTTTATTAAAGTCTTAGATTATCTAGCTACTGTATCCGTTTTTTATTCCCTGCTCTTGGAGTTATCGTCGCTTAAGAATATTCTAATGGTAGAGCCTTGTTCAACTGTTTCTCCTGCCTTAGGAGCTTGTTGAATAATATACTCCCCTTCTCCTTCTGCCTCAATAGAAAGGTTTGTTAAATATTTTTGTAGGTCTTTCTTTGTAAGACCAATTAAATCTGGCACTTCCACTCTCGGCTTTTCAGGCCAATTATACTCTTTCTCGAAACCATTTTCCCGTTCTTCAACACCTAAAGCACGTAGACTATCTTCCATGATGGTGCCTACGATCGGTGCAGCTACCACTCCACCAAACTGTACTGTATTTTTAGGGTTATCGATTGCTAGATAAACAACGATCTTCGGATCATCAGCGGGGGCAAAACCGATGAAAGATACGATATGATTGTTACTCATATAGTTTCCATCAGCTCCAACCTTTTGGGCAGTACCAGTTTTACCACCAACTCGATACCCATCCACAAATGCTTTCCCACCAGTTCCTTGGGCCACAACACTCTCAAGTGCATAACGGATTTGTTCTGATGTCTCTTGAGATATTACTCTCTTTTTCATAATAGGCTTCGTTTCTTCCACTACTTTTCCCGTAATAGGATCTATCCATTCCTTTGCCACATATGGTTGGTATAAATACCCTCCGTTAATAGCGGCAGATACTGCTGTGACCTGTTGAATTGGTGTTACAGAAACCCCTTGCCCGAATGCCGTGGTTGCAAGCTCAACAGATCCAACATTTTCTTCTTTAAATAAAATTCCTTTACCTTCTCCTGACAGATCAATTCCGGTTTTTTGTCCAAAACCGAAATTTTTAATATACGTAAATAGTTTTTCTTTACCTAGTTTTTCTCCCATTGTCACGAAACCTGGGTTGCAAGAGTTTTGTACTACTTCCAAATAGGTTTGATGGCCATGTCCCCCACTTTTCCAGCAATGTAAGTGAGCTCCACCAACTTCAATGGAACCTGTATCATTAAACTCATCTTCTTCTAAATCGATTAGCTTTTCCTCTAAGGAAGCAGCTAAGGTAATTATTTTAAACGTAGACCCTGGTTCATATGTGCTCCATACAGGTAAATTTCGGTTATAAACCTCTGCAGGTACATTTTGAAATTCAGCTGGATGAAAATTTGGTCTACTAGACATTGCTAGTATTTCACCTGTGTTTGGATCCATAGCAATTCCAATTGCTCCATCTGGGTTATATTTTGCTTCTGCCAAATCCAACTCTCTTTCAATAATCGTTTGTACACGCTCATCGATTGTTAGCTTTAGATTTAACCCATCCTTTGGAGGAGTATATAGGTCTGCCATATCGTTCATCTTATGGCCTTTGGCATCTGAGAAGAAAGATAGTGACCCTTTCTCACCATTTAATTTGTCATCATAAGACAGCTCAATACCAGCTAAACCTTGGTTGTCTATTCCTGTAAACCCTAACACATGAGCTAACATTTCGTCATGAGGATAAAAACGCTTTGAATCTTCCGCTATGTATACACCTTCTAAATTTAATTCTTGGATTTTTATCGCTTGTTCTTCTGTTAATTTTCTTCCTTCCGGGTGTATGATGTGGACAGAAGCAGTCATCGTTAATACATCGTAAGCATCTTTTACGGACATATTAAGTATTTCCGATAGCTTCTCTGCAGTGTCTTGAGGGTTTTTAATTTGTCTTGGTACAATAGCAACAGATGGGGCAGACACATTTTCAACCAAAACGTTTCCATTTCGATCCAAAATTTCTCCCCTATCAGGTTTTAATGGAATATCACGACTCCACAATTCTTCCGCTTTGTCCATTAACATATCACCGATTACAAACTGAACATAACCCAATCGAAAACTCATTATTATAAAAAAGACTAACGCAAACAGAAAGACAGTGACTAATCGTTTTCGCACTGTTACTTGAGATACTCGCTTCATTTGATCATCATCCTTTTGTACAAGGTAAGCTTGTATCACACTATATGTAGCGAAAAACAAAATTAGAACACTGTCTTATTAGGTTTACTCGGTGGTTGTAGAGTTATTTACTTCTTCATCTTCTAAATCTTCGTTAGTCTCCACAGTGTCTTCTGTTTCAGCAGGTAGCACTGTGTTAGGTGGTTCGAGAGCTATACTTAAATACTGATTTCCATTCATTTTCGTCCCTACAGGAATGCTTTGTTTTACAACATAACCAGTCCCAATATAATCTACCTTTATGTTGAGTAACGTTCCTAACTGTAAAACTTGGCGTAGAGACCAGTTGGTTAAATCAGGCATAAGCACATCACCATCCGTTAAAAGAATGGTGTTACTTCCCGGAATTATTTCAGCTCCAGCTGAAGGGAGTATAGACTTCACTGTATCTCCACTACCAACTACTTTTACATTTGCTTGTTTACTAACCAATTCTTGTTGAACTGATTCGATGGATTGACCTGTATAGTCTGGTAACACATAAGGTTGAACATCAAAATCGTTTTTTTCTAAATCCGGTTTAATATTTAAATAATGTAGGCTATTTTCCATTACAGTTTTAAATATATAGGATACCGGTTCGTTTCCTATTTCTGTGTCTGCTAGTTTCGGTCTTTTTACAGCAACATACATCATTAATTCAGGATCCTCTTTTGGTGCCATACCAAGGAAGGAGAAAATATAATTCTCTTTTCCGGATAAAAAGCCTCCCGTTTCTGGATCCGGTATTTGAGCAGTACCTGTCTTACCTGCAACAGAATAATTTTCTAAACCGTAAACTTTTCCTGTACCAACTTCAGATGTCACAACTGTCTCCAACAAATCCATTACTTGATTTGCTGTTTCTGCACTAATTGGTTCTCCTACAATTTCAGGCTTACTTTCCTGTAAAATATCCCCTGATTGAGAGTCTATTACTTTAGAAATGACATAAGGCTTAATCATTTTTCCTTCATTTGCAATGGCTGACGCAGCTTTCATTAATTGAATCGGTGTAACAGTAGTACCTTGTCCGAAAGTGGAGGCAAGCTTTTCTGAAGGCCAATCAAATAAAATGTGACCCTCTATTTCTCCTGCGACATCGATACCTGTTTTCGTATCAAAATCAAAACGGTTCAAATATTCTAAAAATGCTTCTGTTCCAAGCTTTTCCCAAACAAGTTTAGAAACAGCAACGTTTGAAGATCTTTGGAACCCTTCATCATAAGTGATTGGGCCCCATCCCTCTTTCTTATGGTCATAAATAGGTCTAACATCTTCTAAAAATGTAAATTTTCCAGACTGATAGGTTTCACTTCCATTATAAACACCAGCATCAATAGCTGCAGCAATCGTAAACATTTTCATTGTTGATCCCGGTTCAAAGGGATAAGAAATAATGTCGTTGTACCAGTTCTCTATATTTGCTCTAATGTTTGGATCAAAACTTGGTCTACTACTCATTCCTAGTATTTCCCCTGTTTTCGGGTTCATCACTACTGCCATAATTCGCTCAGGCTCATACTGTTCATGGACTTGAGACATCGCATCTTCTAAAAATGTTTGCACTTTTTGATCAATTGTTAAATAAATATCATTACCATGTATTGGTTTTTTCACCACTTCTTCAGGATTTAATAGTTTTACTGCGTAATTATCCCGTTGAAAGGATATATATCCCGGCTCTCCCGACAAGAACTCCTCCTGGTATTTTTCTATTCCCATAGCACCTTCAAAATTACCTTCATCTGTTTTTTGAGCAAAACCAATTAAATGGGAAGCAAATTGACCATTTGGATAGTAACGTTCGGAAACCTTTGAGAAATAAATACCCGGTAACGAAAGAGCCTCTATTTCTTGCTTCGTCTGTTCATTTAAATTTTGACCATACGGTACAAACTCAACCTGAAATTTCTCCGCCCTAATACCATCATTTAAAATTTGTAACATTTTCGTTTCGTCCATATTTAATAGAGGAGCCAGCTTGTTTGCAGTGGTCGTTGGATCATCGACATGCAGCGGCTCCTCAGAATTTTGAGAGTATTCTTCATTTAAAATGGCATACATATTGTAGGCTGGTTTATTATCAGCTAGAACCATACCTGTTCGATCTAAAATCTTTCCCCGTTCTGCTGCTAAACTGTAGGAATTCGTCCGTTGTTCATCAGCCCAATTAAGAAGATTTACTCCTTCTACTTCTCCAGCTGCTTGGATGTATAACAAACGCCCAAATAAAAGTAAAAATAAACCTGTAAAAACTACCATTAATAGAATGGTAGTTATATTTGTCGCTTTAAGTTTTCTCATCTTCATGCGCCACCTTTAGCGTACAATATCAGCCTGTTCAACCGTTGTGTTCTTAATGTCTAAACCATTAGCCTTTGCAATTTCCAAAATTCTGCTTGGTTTACTTAAATCCTTCACCTCAGAACGTAACGTATCATTTTGCAAGTGTTGTTGTTCCATATCTGTTTCCATTTTTTGA
The DNA here is from genome assembly GCF_014207435.1 of Salirhabdus euzebyi. GTDB lineage: Bacteria > Bacillota > Bacilli > Bacillales > Alkalibacillaceae > Salirhabdus > Salirhabdus euzebyi. Next base: position 58,858 of record NZ_JACHGH010000014.1, on the reverse strand, counting down.
ATGTCTCGATTAACTAAATCTAGAGTGGAAGAATAAGAAATAATAAAAATGGAAGCAGTAACAGTCAACATTGCAAATAAAGAATAAACAAGTTTTTCCCCTTTTGAAATCCAAGGGTTTTTATGTACTTTTACTTGTACTTTTGTTTGTCGTTGCTCTTGTGGTTGGTATTGTTCGAGTTTTTTTGCATAAACGGAAGCCATTATTTATTACTCCTCTCAGTATAACGGAATTGCTCTTCCCATGGTTTGATTTTTTCAACAATTCTTAGTTTTGCAGATCTGGAACGACGGTTTTCTGTTACCTCATGTTCATTAGGTAATATTGGTTTTTTCGTTATCATTTTAAAAGGTGGTTTAATTACATCTGGCATTACTGGAATATTTCTTGGTACAGGTGGTGGTGTGCTCCATTTTTTCATTGCCTTTTTACACGTACGATCTTCAAGGGAATGAAAGGTTATCACGGAAATACGTCCACCGATAGCAACAACCTCAGCTGCTTGGTGTAATGCGTCCTCGAAAACATTAAGCTCATTATTAACAGCAATTCGTACAGCTTGGAATATCCTTTTTGCAGGATGCCCACCTGTTCGTCTCGCAAATGCAGGAATAGCATCCTTGATAATATCAACTAATTCCGCTGTTGTTTGAATCGGTTGTTCTTCTCTTCGTTGTTCAATCTTTCTTGCCACTTGCTTCGAAAATTTTTCTTCCCCATATTGGAAAAAAATTCTCACTAAATCTTCGTATGCCCATTCATTAACCACTTCAAATGCTGATAAGGCTTGTGATTGGTTCATGCGCATATCCAACGGCGCATCATGCTGATAGCTAAATCCTCGTTCTGATTGATCTAGCTGTGGGGATGAAACACCTAAATCAAACAAAATACCATCTACTTCATGTATTCCGTTTTCAAAAAGTTTTTCTTTTAGTTGTTGGAAATTCGCATGAACAAACAAACACCTATCTTTGTATTCATGAAGTCTTTTCATCGCAAATTCTAGTGCCTGCGTATCTTGGTCGAATGCAACTAATTTACCTTCACTATTAAGCGAGCTTGCAATTAGTTCGGAGTGTCCTCCGCCTCCTAACGTGCAATCTACGTATGTACCATTAGGTTTAATATTTAATCCCTCAACTGATTCATTTTTTAATACACTATAATGTTCAAACATTGTTTTCACCTGCTTTTACCGTTTTGTTAAATGTCAAAATCCATCATGTTCTCTGCAACTTCGGCAAAAGATTCCTCAGATTCTTCAAAGTAAACATCCCATTTCTCTTGAGACCATAATTCAATTCTATTTGATACACCGATCACGACGCATTCCTTGTCGAGTTCAGCATATTTTCTGAGGGGCGATGGGATGTTTATTCTACCCTGTTTGTCCACTTCACATTCAACAGCACCAGAAAAGAAAAACCGTGTAAAAGATCGGGCATCTTTTTTTGTAAGGGGAAGTTTCTTTAGTTTTTCTTCTAAATGGCGCCATTCGCTCATGGGGTAAGCAAATAAACACTTATCAAGACCACGTGTAATGACAAATTCATTACCTAGTCCTTCTCGGAACTTGGCAGGTACGATAATTCTGCCTTTTGTGTCTATATTATGTTGAAATTCCCCCATGAACATGAACATCGCCCCCACTTTCTGAATATAGTGTACCACAATCCCCCACTTTCCACCACCAAAAATTTCATATTTTTGGGAATAATAAAAAAGACCTACCTGAATTAGGTAGATCTTCCTTTTTGACTAAATAGAAATCCTTTTTATATCAAGGGTTTAAACATATTTTCTATAAAAGTGGAGGAAAGTGGTTAAGTATTATATATAAACACAAAAGTGGTCCGCTTCCCAGTCTATTTCTTGTACAATAAGCTCTTTTAACCAGTTTTCACCATATAAATTCAACCAATAAACGACGTTCCACATTCGCTCCTGTAAGCCACCATCTGGTTTAAGAGTTGCTTCTATCCAATCAAACTTTTGAATTGTTTGAAAATTCTTTTCCTTAATCGTATAAGAAATTCTTTGTTCTAAGTAATCAAGCTCATTTAAGATATTAAGCAAGTTTTTTTCTGCCATCTGGCCTAAATCAGCTTGTAGTCCTTTCGCAATATCCCTTAATGGTTTATGTGCTTTTTCAATCGTTAGCTTCACTTGATCACTTAATTCTTCCACTGGTGGAGTCGTTCTTCCTTTCAACCAGGACAGCTTATCCACAGCACTACCATTTTGGATGACATGCTCTATCCTAACCGCTAACTGTCTAAGTACTTTCTCCGTCTTCGGTTCAACTATCGTATAGGAGAGACGAGGGACAACTGGAGGCATCTTTACGTTTAACACCTCAAAGGCTGGCTTTAATACAGACCAGTATGCTATTTCACCTGGTCCACCAATAAATGCTAAAACTGGTAATAGCTTTTCCTGCATTAGTGGACGTGTTACAACATTATTGCTTAAAAGGGAAGGCTGTTCTTTCGCCACTCTTATTAACTCTTCCTCTGTAAATTTACATTCTTCATTTTTACCAACCCAAGAGCCACCCTCATCGACATGTAGTAGAATTCTTTCTCCGTTTAGGTGATAAAATAGATGGCCATCATTTACTTCAGCATCTAACGCAACAGAATAGCCAAGGCTGCTAACCTTATTCAATGCACTTCGAACGCCTTCTGCTATCTCCGGTCTTTTATGAATCATTTCGACAAAAAATTCACTTTCCAGTTCACGTACTTTTGGATCACCAGAATCCAACAAAACAATTCCTTCTTGTTCAAACAGAGTAAAAACAACTCGAGAAAAAAAGTCCACAAACGTTTTACTTTGCTCGATTAACGATGTCAACTTGGTTAAAAGGGGTTTCGTCCACGAAGTTTCTTCTAAATTACGAAAAATATTTTCAAGCCATTTTACCGCTTCTTCCTGATCGAGTTCCATATGAGAAACAGATTCTTTCTTTGTTTGGCGTTGTAAAATTTTATATTTTTTCATATGTGGAGCTATCGGCAAAGATATATGATTGATTTCCTCAAAATCATGATCTTCACCTGCAACCCAAAATAATGGAACTACAGGGACACCAAGTTTTTCTTCCTGCTCTTTTGCGAGCTTAATAATGCTTATTAGTTTGTGAATGGAATATATTGGACCAGTAAGCAATCCTGCTTGCTGACCTCCTACTACTACAACACTATTTGGTTGCTTTAACCTATTAATATTGTCTATAGTTGCAGCTGGAGCACCCCAACCTTTATTGCTTTCTAACAAAACATCCGTAAGTTTTTTTCTTTCGTATGTTTTATTCGTCAACTCGTCTAAACGTTGATAAAAACCATTTTGAACAAAAGGATTATAATCAAAAAATTGCATGGCACGATCATCTATTTGACGGTAGTCTTTTATTAGACCACTTAATCCTTCTAATGAAACAGGTTGTATTCGCATATAACCTTCTCCTTTTTACTTCCTAAGCTATGTATGTCGTCATTGTACCTTAATCCTTCTCTATCTTTCACCTAATATGTTTTATCATGCGATAATTCGAATGAGAATCCCATAAAAGACCGTAACAAAATAAACACAAGTAAATAGTAAAAAAGAAACTCTCCAAAAGCTTTTAAAGGCTTTTAAAAACAATACTTCCTCTTGGGTTTTCCATTGAAAATATAAAATAGTTCCGAACATCAAAATGAGAAAAATGATTAGCCAAGGTAAAATAAAGGTCCCAAACGTTATTCTTAGAGCTGTTGCTACTGCTATTAAAAGTAAAATGGTCGTCATATCCGCAGCACGTCTAACCGCTTTGGACTTTTGCTGTGTTAGTTTTAGCATCACAAAAAAGATAATAAAAAAAGATAAGATAGGTATTGTAATAAAGAGGGCAATTATATATGTCATAAAGTCAATCACTAGTAGTCCTCTCTTTCTGTTTGAAGCGATTTTATCGCGTAATAAACAAAGTTTGTATAGGGTATTTCCTTTTGTGATACTTTAACTAAATAACCTGATATAGCATCTATTTCTGTTTTAGCATGATGGATTACGTCCTTACGCATAGATGATATATTTGTTTTTGTTTTTTGTGCAACTTCAGTTATATAGACCCACATTTCTTCCTCATCTAATTGTAGTACCTCACAAGCTTCCTTACATAGTTTAGATGCTAAGAAACGAATGTTGTCATTTGCTACTATTTCCCCATTCACTACATTAAACAGTGCTGTAAGAGGATTAATAACAGCATTTACACACAACTTTTTCTTCACCATACGCAACCAATCGTTCTCCCAAAAAACAGGAAATGTATTACTGTGCAACGATTTTATTAGAGATTCTAATTTTTTATCCTCTTTATTCTTTGCACCAATTCGAATAGAGCCTTTGCCAGTATGTTCAACTGTATAGTCGTTTACACGATTAGCACCATGATCTAAAACTCCAATTAAAATTGGATTTTTAACATCATGTAGCTTTGCTATATGGTCCATTCCATTTTGCAAAAATAACAAAGGCTTATCAATCGGGACATTTTTATAAATTGTTTTGATAATATCGGATAAGTTCGGTTGTTTAACACATATTATATAAAGGTCATGCACGTCAATACGGTCTATTAATTCAGCGTGAACTGAATATCGCTCATTTTCAGGATATAAATGAATACTTCTCTGTGAAATTTCCTTTTGTTGTTCTGGTCGACGTACATAACAAGTTATTTGATGTTTATTGGATAAATGCGCTGCTAGGAGCAATCCTGTTGATCCAGCCCCAATGATTGCTATATTCAAGATTTACACTCACCTTTATAAAAAGTCTATTTGCTAATTTTATCAAATTTCTTCCTACATTCGGTAGAAAATAATATATTTTCGAAAAATTTGAATTATTATTCATTTTGTTTACCTATTTTTTATATTATAATGGAATTGTGTAGTAATGGAATGAGGGGGATTAATTATGGAAAATATATCTGTCGAACGCCTCTTAATTAACTATAAAACATTAGAGGAATTTAAACGTTTTAAAGAATATGGAGTTCAAGAATTATCAATGTTAGAGGACTTACAAAGTAATATGATTGAAAATGATAGCGAATCCCCATTTTACGGGATTTATTATGGAAGTTCACTCGTTGCTAGAATGAGCTTGTATCGTGTAAGTAAAAAGTACGACCAATATTTTGAACCACCTCAAGATTACTTAGAATTATGGAAGCTAGAAGTCATGTATGATTATCGTGGTAAAGGATTTGGTAAGAAACTAGTTGATTTTGCGAAGGAATATAGCTTACCAATCAAAACAAATCCAAGAATTAATTCTCATGGATTCTGGGAAAAAATGGGTTTCCAAAAGGTTCATTATGATATGGAAAGAGACTTAGGGGAAAACCCTTTAATCTGGCTACCAGAAGGCGTAGAAGAACAAAATACAAAATCAAAAAAACAAGGCTGAACACGTGCTTCAGCCTTGTTTTTTTGATTTCAGAAGATCTGCATCTGCGCCCTTCCAAAGATTCACAATTTCTTCTAGTGCATTTTCATAACGCTCAATCTTTTTCTTTAATATTTCATTTTCTTGGGAGATTTGTTTTATCCGTTCATCTACCATGTCATAGGAGACTGCACTAGTTTCATACGTTTCTTTTATTTTCTTAAGAAGCTCAATAGCTTCATCAAATTCGAATGGTTGATGGGTATTACTAACATTCTCCGTTTTCACTTTTGGTTTATCCTTTTTCCGTCTTGCCTCTTTTGCCATTTGAATTGCTTTGTCATACTGTTTTCTTACCGTAGCATTCCACCGAAACCCACAAGCTGCGGGTGTACGAGACAATTGCTTTGCTACTTCTTCAAAAGCTTCCAATTGTGTTTTCCCTTCTCTTATAAATCGAAGGACAATTTCCGCTAGAAGAACATCTTCTTCGTCTGTCCAGGCATCCTGTCTGTTATGGACCATTCTATCCCTCCTATTTCTTTTACTATGAATCTATGCAAGAAACAGGAGTGATAGACTATTTTTTTCCTTGCTTTTTGAGAAAACTGTTTACTGCTTCTTTATGCGCTTTGGATCCCCATAGTTCCATACATTGCATTAACTCTTCTTCCATTTTTGCTTTTATATTTATAAAAGATTTGAGCCACTGGCTTTTTAAAATACGCATTTGATTACCGTTTTTCTCCACAAACGGTGAAAATAGCTCATCTATGCTACTAGGATTATCTCTCTTATAGGTTTGCTGGATCCAGCCCCAATCTTTTAAAGTAGAAGCATGATGAATAACTGATGTAGTCAGCCAGTAATATGCTTTTGCTGTATCCATACGATGGTATAGAAGTGTTCCCCCTCCCCATCCTGGTAAAATGCCTAATTTTCCTTGCACAAACCCATGAGAAGAATCTTCATCAGCAAAACGAAAATCGCAAGCGGAAGCAAGTTCACACCCACCGCCCCTTGCATCCCTATTTAACATGCAAATCGTTGGAACAGGAAATGTCGCTATCTTATATAAAAGATCCTTCATTTTCCCTAATCTTTCTGCAGCTTCATCCCCATCTAAATCAGCATGAAAAAATTCTAAATCTCCACCAGAACAAAAAGCCTTCTCCCCAGCACCAGTAAGAATAAGAAATTTCAAATCTTCTTTTTTTGCTTTTTCCAATGCCTCATCAAGTTCCTCACACATCAACCCTGAAACAGCATTTCGTTTTTCTGGTCGATTTAAAGTGATTGTTATGTAACCGTCTTTCTCATTCCAGTCATATAAAATAGTTTTATACAAGTTCTCCCTCTTTTCTTTAATAGGAAATAGTATTTTCTATAAGGTTTACTGTTTTTAAAAAAAGATAGAAAGTGTAACGCTAAAATAGTTGGATTGTTGGACTCAAAACGTGCAATATTACACTAAATCCTCAATTATTATTGACTTTATCACAATTAATCTCTACCTTCACACAAAAACGAAAGCAATCCTCACAATTATTTGCTTCATTCACACAAAAGCTTCCACCAAAAAAAGATGCCTCATTATGAGACATCCTTTTGTTGTTACCTTATATGACGTTCAAGTGAATAAACGCTGCAAGCAAACGTCCATTCACCATTTATGTTTACATAAGGCTAACTTTCTGACACTAGCCAAGATGTTTTATTTTTCAACAACTTGTTTTCCGTCGTAATGACCACATGCTTTACATACGTGGTGAGTCTTCTTGTACTCTCCGCAATTTGGACATTCAACCATGCCAGGTACATGAAGTTTTTTATGAGTACGGCGTTGACGCTTAACTTTTTTAGAAGTTCTTCTAGCTGGTACAGCCATGTGTTACACCTCCTTCAAGACGAGAAAGCAAAAATCAATCCTAGTCATCCTTCTTTTCATCAAAAAACTGACTCAACTTTGCAAGTCTTGGATCTACTTTTTGCTCTGTTTCCTTATTTTCATCAAGAAATTGCCATCCTTGACCTTCATCTAAATTGTTTTCACTCAAGCTTTCATTACTAGCAAAAACTTGCAAAGGGACTTCTAATAAAATATTTTCCTTAATATAAGGCATTAAGTCAAGAACTTCTCCATGAATTTCATGAATTTCGTTTTCGTCCTCTTGATGATGTTGAGAAGTCGAAAACACTTCAATGGAATCAATTGTAAAAGGGTACTCCACATCTACCAATGTTCTGGCACATGGTAACACCATTATACCGGAAATAGAAAACTGAAACGTAATCGTTTGACCACGCATGGTCACCTCGCCTTGCACCTTAACTGGTGGGATCCGGCGAATATCATTATTTAACGTTTCCAACTCCGATACATCCACATCTTCTTCAAATTGAAATGGTGCTTTCGTTCGTATTTTCTGAAGAGAAAATTTCATCCTATCACCTCAGGGCAACAAAAGTTATTTTAAAAGGAAAAAAAGGTTTTGTCAATATTTTTTCTTAACAGTCTAATCCTATCCATAAAACGTAGAGAAGCATACGAACAATTCAAAGATTAACCGCTCTAGTAACTTTAACAAAAAAAGACGTCAATGAAAAGAAAGAAAGGAGGATAAGCTTGACTTTTTGCTCCTATTCCTTCTGAATTACTAATAAAAGGAAACTTATAAGGAGTGCTATAGATGAAAGCTTGTGGGCTTATTGTGGAATATAATCCATTTCATAATGGACATGTATATCATCTGGAGTCATCCAAAAAGAAAACAAACGCAGACTGTGTGGTAGCTGTTATGAGTGGTAATTTTTTGCAAAGAGGAGAACCTGCTATTTTAGACAAATGGCATCGAGCAGAAGCGGCTCTTCAAACTGGCGTTGATTTAGTCGTGGAATTACCCTATGTTTTCGCTGTCCAACATGCTGATTTGTTTGCAAAGGGTGCCATTTTAACCTTAGATGCTCTTCAAGTCGATACCGTTTGCTTCGGGAGTGAACAGGGCGACATAACTCCGTTTCATAACGCTTACAGCCACTTTAAGCAGAATGAAGGTAATTTTACTTATCAGTTACAAATAGGGCTTAAAGAAGGCCTATCGTTTCCAGAAGCTAGCCGTAGAGCTTATGAACAAATTAATTTAACGACAAATGAACTAAACCTTTCACAACCAAACAATATTTTAGGGTTTAGTTACGTAAAATCTATTTTTGATTTAAAAACTTCCCTCAAGCCTGAGACTATTCAACGAACAAAAAGTCAATACCATGATGAAGAAATTGAAAATCAAATTGCAAGTGCAACAAGTATACGCAGAGAAATCATTTCTTCAAAAAATCTTAGTGAAAAAGCGAAAAGCGCCATTCCTTTATCAACTTATCATGCTTTTCTTACATACCTCGAAAAAACGAGTGTGCTACATCATTGGGAGCATTATTTCACTTTGTTACAGCATACTGTTTGGACGTTAGATTTAGAAACCCTTCGAACTATTCATGGAATGGAAGAAGGATTGGAATACCGTTTAAAGAAAACGGTAAATCATGCAGAGTCCTTTCAGCATTGGATGGAACTTTTAAAAACGAAAAGATATACGTGGACAAGGCTTCAGCGGATGTTTGTTCACTTACTAACGATGACAACTAAGTTAGAAATGGAATCTATTCATATGTTAAAGTCCATTCCTTATATAAGGATACTTGGAATGAATGAAAAAGGTCGTCAGTACATAAATGAGAGAAAAAAGAATTTGGATATCCCTCTCGTATCAAAGCTGCAACAATTTGATCATCCTTATTTGACGATAGAAGAAAGAGCAAACCATAGTTATTACCTTGCTGTTGAAGCAAAAAAAAGAGCCCGAGTAAAAAACAGAGATATAGAAGCACCTATCATTTTAAATTAAGCATGCATGTTAAAAGCTTTGTTGCGTTATTTATTTAAACTGCGACGTAACTTAATATGTGTAATTCCTACCGCTACGGAAATACACTACGCTTTCAGCCGGCTCGCGCTGGAGTCCACGTGTATTCCTTCGCTCAAAATGTGCTTCATGACTTGTTTTAATTCAAAGTACTAATGATTGGGACAGAGTCGAAATATAGCCAAATACAGCACTCTCATAGATGGCTTTATGATTATCACTAATCTTGAATCAGAAAATTACTACTAGCGTAGGCCGAATACGAAGACTCCAGCGGGACAGCACGTGTCTGAAGACCCCGCCAGCGGTGCTTTTCCGCGAGGAGGCTGAGGCCGTGCCCTAAGGTGCGCGAAGTATTCTGCCGGAGCGGCCGTTTAGCACCCAGCTGCTTCAAAGAGCAATTCCTGTAAAAGTTAAGTCTCATTTTCTATCAAATGCGAAACAAATAATCTTTTCGAAAAGAACCTTAATTAAAGTCAAAACCCCTGCCATCTGGTCCATACAGATGCAGGGGTTTTCTTTTAGGCTGATTTTGGTTGAAGCTTTTCTAAGTAATCTACTGCCTCATCAAATGTATCTATTGGTACTACAACCATATCTGTTTCAATTTCTTTAGCAGTCTGAGAAGCTACACTATAATTGGATTCAATAGCCCCTTCTTCATTAGGTGCAAAAAACACATCACAGCCATCCTGATCAGAAGCAACTACTTTTTTATCAATCCCACCGATTCTTCCAACGATTCCATCACCATCAATAGTCCCTGTTCCACAAATTTGGTACCCCTTCGTATAATCTACCGGAGTAATACGATCGAATATTTCTAAACTAAACATTAATCCGGCACTTGGTCCACCTATTTCACCGCTGTTAAATATTACTTCAGGTTCTGTAACGACATTTCTCTTCGTTACAAGTCCTACTCCCATCCCAACTTTGTCAGGATTTTCAGGAAATGTAGCTAATCCAACATCTACTTCTACCTCACTACCATTTCTAAGCAAGGTTAAATGTACCGTTTCATTTACATCCAATGAACCAACATATTGAGATAAATCCTCAGTTTGTTCTACTAACTGACCATCTACAGAAAGAATTTCGTCCCCACCTTGTAAAACCTGTGCTGCAGGCATTTCATCATCAACATAAGAGACAAAAACCCCGTCAAACTCATATTGCACTTCTTTATTTGCTGCCTTAAAAGCAACAGCTATAGCTTGATCCTGAGATGATTCCATATATTCAATTTGAATATGGTTATATTCTTCTTGACTAATTCCTTCAGGTCTTATTTCTTCTAGTGGATATATTTGATAAAACGGCTTTAGTTTGGCCCATAAATAATAGATTGGTGTAGCTTGACCGCCTCTAACCGTTACAAGATGCATATCTCCTTTACTATTTTGACTCCCCTCTATGTCAATCATCGGGTTAAGAGGGGACGCATTCCCTGGTTGATAAATATAGTAGGGCAATTTATAAGTTGTTAAAAAGATTATTGCTATAAGGACTAAAGTTGCAAAGATTAGTTGGGTTATGCGTTGTTTCATTTTATTTCTCCTTCCAGTCATTCACAAGCTTTAAAATTTTGTCTATTTGACTATCTGTCTCTTTTTCCCCTTCTGTAATTATATCTGGAATATTAGTAAAGGCCATGGAACTATATTCGGAAACATCCGGTTGCAATAATATATCTGCATCCATCACTGTTTTTTTTACGATTTCATCCTGCATAATATCAATACTTTGAATAATGACATCATATATTGATTGTATTTCCGCATTAGGCTTATAATGCGCACAATCTACTGCAATAATAATGTCAGCCCCCATATCACGCACTGTAGAGACAGGAACTCGATCGATTACACCACCATCAATTAACAATTGACTTTGAATAGTTTTTGGCACAAATATTCCTGGGATGGAAATGCTCGCCCTTACAGCATCAGCAGCATCCCCTTCTTTAAAAATAACCTTTTTACCCGTTTTTAATTCTGTTGCAATTATGGCGACAGGGATGATGAAATCTTCTAGTTTCTTGCCATATGTAAACAAACGAACATATTCAGTAATTCTGTTTCCTTGGACAAGTCCCATTTTTGGGACACCAACATCAAAAAAATATTTTCTTTTAAAAACCTTTGCAAGTTGATACAAATGATCTATCTTTTGACCAGCTCCATATAATGCCCCAATCAATGCACCCATACTACTTCCTGCTATATAGTCAATCGGTATATTGTTTTTTTCCAAAACTTTTATTACGCCTAAATGGGAAAATCCTCTAGCCCCACCAGAACCAAGCGCTAGACCTACTGTTGGCCTCCCCATTACCATACCCCTTCCAACTCTTTTTTAACATATTTATGCATAACAAAAACATTCATGAGCGTATAGTGGTATAGTAGCATGCTTGTACGATGGAAAAAGGGGGTTTTTCCTAAACAACATTTTACTATCTAAACATCTATTCGTACAGATAATCTCAATATACCTTAATTTCCCCTCGAAACGGAGAATGTTTGGGATTAACATACACCATTAAGAACTAAACATTATTTTTTCATAACAATCACGAGGGCAGGAGGATCTGCTAGATGAATGGAAAATTTAAATCTTTACTGCTTGCATCAGGCGTTATATTTCTAGGTGTAGCATTAATTCAGTTTCCAAAAGATGCGTTAGAAGCATCCCTACGGGGACTAGATTTATGGTGGGAAATTGTTTTTCCCTCCCTTTTACCATTTTTTATTACGTCTGAGCTATTAATTGCTTTTGGCGTTGTTAAATTCTTTGGTATTTTATGTGAACCATTTATGAGACCTTTATTTAATGTTCCAGGAGCTGGTGGATTTGTTTGGGCGATGGGAATGGCTAGTGGTTATCCTTCTGGAGCTAAATTGACTGCAAGATTAAGACAAGAGAGGCAAATTTCCAAAATTGAGGCAGAAAGACTTGTATCCTTTACTAATGCCTCAAATCCACTATTTATTATTGGGGCCATTTCGGTAGGATTTTTTCATGATCCGAAGTTAGGTATACTTCTTGCTGCTTGTCATTATGTTGGGAATTTTTTTGTAGGAATTTGTATGAGATTTTACGGGAAAAACGAATTTAATTCCAAAACGAAAAGACCTAGGTTTTCGATTCGGAGAGCCTTTCATGTTTTACACATTACGAGAATTAGTGATCAACGTCCTTTTGGAAAGATATTTGGGGATGCAGTAGTTAATTCCATTCAAACGTTAATGATGATTGGCGGATTTATTATTATCTTTTCTGTTATGAATAAGTTATTATTTCTCGTTAACATTACACCCTTTATCGCGAATATCTTTCACTTTATTTTTGCAATATTAGGGCTTCCCAATGAATTAGCTCTTCCTTTCATATCAGGATTATTTGAAATTACACTAGGAGCTCAAATGACCGCCCAAACAGACCAAGCCACTTTACTGCAGCAGGTTATTTTAGTTTCTTTTGTACTCGGCTTTAATGGCTTTTCCGTTCAAGCACAAGTCGCAAGTATTTTAGCAGAAACAGATATTCGTTTTGCTCCTTACTTTTTTGCCCGTTTATTACATGGAGTATTTGCTAGTGTATTAGCGATTATCTTATTCAAGCCACTATATATTGATCAAAATACGGTTCAAACAGGGGATCTACCTGTTAGCGGAGAACCAAAAGGTATATCTATTTGGAGTGAAATATTGGAATTTTTCCAGCACTTCGGACCAATTTTTACTATGCTTTGTATCTTAATCGGGATTATCACCTTATATAAACGTCGTATGACAACATAATGGAAATAGAAAAAGAGCTGACCAAAAGTGATAAAATAACTTTTGCGACAGCTCTTTTTCTTTCATCAAAGCGTGAAGTGTTTGGAGAAGAAGTCAATACGCCTTTACTAACATATACTTTTCGGAGGGTAAAGGGTGTTATATTCGTTTGTTTGTTATTTTGCAAACTTCTTTTTTAATGCTTCCTCTACAACTGATGGAACAAGGTCCGTAACACTGGCATGGTATTTTGCTACTTCTTTTACAATACTAGAACTTAAGAAAGAGTACTCATTTTTTGTCATGACAAAAAATGTTTCAATATCCTCGTTTAGCTTTCTGTTCATTGATGTAATTTGCATTTCATATTCAAAATCACTCACAGCACGTAGACCTCTTACAATGGCTGTTGCATTTTGCTCCTTCGCATAATCCATTAATAACCCAGAACAAGCATCAATCGTTACATTGTCCAAGTGATCCGTAACTTGATTAAGCAATGAAATACGTTCCTCCAAGGTAAATAAAGGCGTTTTAGACTGGTTTATAAATAAAGCTACAGTAACATGATCAAACACCTTAGCGGCTCGTTCTATGATATCTAAATGGCCATATGTAACAGGATCAAAACTACCAGGACAAATTACTTTATTTGTCATATAAATACCTCCAACTTTATAAATAGCGATAAATACTCACTGCAATAGCACTTCCGTATGTTTCTTTCTTAAATTGCTCTAATTTGTCAATTTTTTCTGGTAATGCTTCTTCTGCAGTATGCTCACAAACTAATATACTGCCTTGCTTAACTAAATTCCCTTGTATTAAGGTCTCAAACAATTGCTCAAATGAAATTTTTCCGTATGGCGGATCTAAGAACACAAGATCAAAAACAAGTTCTCTTTTTGACGCAGCTTTTAATGCCCGAAAAGCTTCTGTCCGATAAACTTCTGTTCTCTCTTCTTCCTTTACCGCTTTAATATTTTCATAAATAGTTTGAATAGAACGAGGATGTTTATCGACAAAGATGACTTTGTCAACGCCACGGCTTAACGCCTCAATACCTAGCCCACCGCTTCCAGCAAATAAGTCTAGGCTTAGTCCCCCATCAAAATATGGCCCTATAACTTGAAAGATTGCTTCCTTCACTTTATCCGTCGTAGGTCTAGCATTTTTTCCAGGAACAGCTTTTAATGGATGTCCTTTATATTTCCCTGAAATAACACGCATTAGCATTTCACTCCAATAAGTATTCTCGAACTTATCCTATCACAATTAAAGATAAAAAATATAGTTATCCAACGAGCGAAAAATCCCAACAAAAAAATAAACAAACATGAATAAGAAATCTAACCTATGGTCACAATGATAGATGAGGACGAAGTAATTCGTTCTAAACGGAGAAGACTTACGTTTCCCCATAAGTTCTTCCTCCGGTTTCTCCTCTCCCTTTTTTGATCTCTTTGTATAGTCAAAGAGAGCCTGCGGAAAGTATTCTGCAGGCATTTTTTTTAGTCATTATATATACATATCTCTATTTCAGCTCGTTGGTGAATAGGCTATTTATTGATCCAATCGTATAGAACGATTATCTTCCTGAACATCTATTTTGAAAATCTGCTTAATTCCATCTTTATGAAGGTAAATCTCATCATTATTATTTATTAACCAATCGTCCATAAACCCATATTGCTCTTCGTTATATATATACGTATTTTCATTTAAGTATAAACGGTAAGTATTCGTACCATTTCTTATAATAAATTCTGTTTTATCTTCTAGCACATACAACTCCATGTCCCCAATCAAAACAATTCCTGCTATAGGAAAATAAAGTTGCTGTTTAAGTATAATAGGGTACCATTTCTTCTCGACTTTACTTTCATTCCAAAAAACTGTCCGTGTATCCAATAAATAAAAAGGAACTATATTTTCATTGTTGTGATTAAGTGAAAAAAAAGCGACCTCTTGTTCAAAAATTTCTGTAAGCGAGTCATCTATTATTTTTGCCAAACTTTTTTCTTCTAAAAACGTCATTTCATACAGTAGTAACTCCCAATCTACTTTTTTTCTATCAAGTGCATTTGCTAAGGAAGCAGTTAGTTTTTGTTCTCTTTCTGTATTGACCTGCTGATTATACAAAGTACTTGCAATAACATTTAAGATCCATTGTTCGTCTTCTGAAACACGCATTTTTTGTTTTATAAAACTTTCTAATAAAGCAGCCTCTAGGGAATAATCACTTACATTAGGTAAACTGATGTAATGCTCCGATATGTTTACTGGTAAAGCTTTATCAATCAAGATGAAAGCAGAAGCATTATACCCCTTAGGTAAACGATTTATTACTTGATTTTTATCCAAGGGTGTTTTTGCAAGCCACTTTATTTGCTCATATTCGTATACATATTGATAATCTATAGGGACTCGAAACAATGTAGGAGATTGTATTAGACTAGGTATTTTCCATTCAAAAAATGTTATTAATTCCTTTTGAACAGGGGTATTATCCTTCGTCCTACTCATCACCCATTTATACTCAGAATCAACAGGCGCTGTTAGGGAGACAGTTGTTGACAATGGAATTTTTTCCTTTTTCATAAATATAGCAGCTTGCCAATCGGACAAAAGAAAAATATCCTTTTGCTCTATTGGAACATGATAAGAAATCATTACTGGTCCATCATACGTACCAGTCAATTGGTTATCTTCTATTGAGCAAGCCTCTTTATTATCTCTTACACTACATGTTAATTCAGAAAAATTTTCTGGGAGTTTAAGCTCATAGCTTACTTCTTCTAACTCCTCAAATATATTTGTTATAACAAGTTTGTTGTTCTTTTCAATTATTTCGACGTGCACAACAACCTCTTTTTTTTCAGAAGGTAAGGATGATTGAGCCTCCCGAATAGTCCATTGATACGTTAATAGTAGGATACAAATAAAAAGCAAGAAAACACTCCAAAACCATACTCTTCTCATTGATTATCGCTCCGATGTGTATAAGTTAGTGATATTTTATACTATCAATATTTATATGTATAGTTGTTAATAGTACAAGAAGATACTATATCCTTCTTCATATGTTTACAAAAAGGGTATACTGTTGCAACTGTGCAGGGCTTCTTTAAAACATTTCCTTTTTCAAGACTACTTTCGACAATCTTATAATCGTGCTACAGTAAGGATGGATGATTATTTTCTTAAGAGGTGAAAAAATGATTCAAAAATTTATTCCATTAGGTGAAGGGTATGCAGATTTTTACGAACTACTTACCCTAGGAAAAACAATGTCAAATCGAGTAAAGCATTTTATTGCTTTTCATTCAACTAAAAAGGATGAGTCAAAAACATCTATAGCTATTGTTATGAACCCGACAGATCCTGGCAAGTTTCAACCCATCTATATTTGTTTAGAAGGTATTCCTTCTCCATCTGTAAAAGCAAGTAAGCGATATGAAATGTTTGAGAAGCTTGCTGAAGAACAACATAAAAAAGTGATTTCGATTCAAGTTCAACCTTCGTCACATTTTGGGGAACGAGAACTTTATTTCCAATACTTGATTGCGATACTTCGTACAAATCATTATATTGCTCCTTTACAGTAAAATTGTGAAGAAAGAAAAAAAGCCATTGCTATCAGAGCAATGACTTTTTACATTCCGAACCTAATATCATATTCTTTCGCCTTATCTATCGAAGCCTTTTCATATTCCGTTTTAATGAATGGTTTAAAGGAAGGCTCCACTTTTGTGACAAAAGGTAATTCTTCAATTGTTTTCATATAATCTTCTATTTCATCTTGATTTACGTATATGAGGATATATTTCTGCTTTTTGGATGCATAAATCATATGACCATATTTACGCAACTTACGGACATTTTTCATATTACGTAACCATATGACCAGCCCTTGCCTTTTTGTCAGCATATTTTTTCTCCATTCATTTTTTATACTAAGTTTAGCAAATATCTAAACATTCAGCAATTTATTTACGTATGAATAATGACGAAAAACGTCTTCTTTCTTATCGAAGGAAGACGTTTTTTATACAAAATAAACTCTATTAAGATGCTCTACAACCACAAGAACCGCCACTTCCACAACCACAGCCCTTGTCTGTAAATGCGGCACCGTCTCTCGGGACCTTAATGGAAGGGCTAACTGTTTCAGCAAGTAAGCCACTTACGTCATCTAAAAGAGCCTGAAGTTCTGTTTCCGCTCGCTTATAAGCGGCAACTGTTTCATGAACATCCATTTCTCTTTTCACTGTTCTTACTTCCTTCATAATCGTACTATAATCAGGATGGTAACGGCCAAAACGTTGAACGTCTTCATACTGATCTTTTATTTTAAGAAAAGCAGCTATACGATCTTGAGCTTCTTTATCCTCAAGGAGTCGCTTTTTAGCACTTTCAAAATTTTTCATTGTTTCTGATTGAAGAATCATTTTACCAATGTTCTCTGCCTCATCCAATAATTCAACAATTTCTATAGTGGCAAGCATGCTGTCACCTCCTTCTCTATCATACCAAATTCTGATAGAGAAGGGAAATGGTTAAACTATGCATTATTCTGTCGGTTCATTCATCGCACTAGACATCGATAAAAGCATCTGTATTAAACTCATACTCTCCTGTATTCGTCCGACTCTTTGTGAAAACGTCTTACCATAAAATATTTTAGACGCTTTTTCCAATGTAGCCACCTGTTCTGGATTACGTGTCAATAACCGGTACCAACTTGGGTTCATTCGAACGAAATGTAACAAATCTGGTCTTTGTAATAAATATTTATGGACATGTGCTTGCATGCTAAACCCCTCCTAATCCTTTCCAAAATGGAATGGATTTGGCCTGTTTTGTTGACTTACATTAGGGTTTTGATTTTGGTTTTGCTGTTTATTTTGTTGGAATTGTGTCATCATCGATTGAACATTGGTAATAACACCATTTAGTTGGTTCATTTGTTCTTGCAGTTTATCCATGTCCATATTATTAAACATGGAAGATAGTTTTTTCAGTAATTCTTGGTTACTTGCTTTAGATTCGGACTTTTTCTTTTCTTTTTCTGATTCAGATTTAAACTGCTTCCAGTATTCATCCTCTTCTCCATATAAAACCCATTTTTCAAAGTAAGGTTGCCAACCTTCTTTGTTTTTTCTTACCTGTTTAATTAGTTTTGGATGCTTTTCAACAAATGCTTTGAATTTGGATACTTTCGGATGAAGATTCCCCATTTTCCTCACCTCACCTATACACACTTTACTACCATACTTTATGTAAGGTGAGCCCAAAACGTTCTTCTATTTGTAAAAAAGTTTACTGTGCTTGCACAAAGTTTTGTGTATAGTAATCCCGATAAACACCTACGCCTAAATGCGTATAATCTCTATTTAACAATGCTTTGCGATGCCCTTCACTATTTAACCATCCTTCTACAGCTGCTGGTGCATCTGGATATTGAGCTGCAATATTTTCTCCTGCTGAACGATAAGCTATATCATATTTTGCCAACCTCTCCTTTAAGCCGTCCCCGTTTAAAGAAAAGTGAGAAAAATACTGATTAATAGACATATCTTTACTGTGAGAAAATGCAACTTGTGACACTTGATTTTCCCATTGTAAATGGCTTAAATCAAATCGCTGACGAATGATGTTTGAAATAGCTAGAATTTGCCTTTCTCTACCATTCTGTACCTTTTCCCACTGCTGTTCGTCCAGATCCTCCACCTTTGGTAAATCACCTCTATACTTCACTGCATATGGTTTTATTCGGAGTAATGCATCACTGGTTAGCAAACGTACGGATGATAATTCATTTGTAAACGTATCAAAATAAAACTGGATAAAGTAATCGTCTGACAAACTCACTAAAGGATTTATTTTTAAATCCCCTTCCTTTAACAGAAACTGATAGCTACCATCAGTTGTTTCAAATTGTACTTCCTCCTCGAAAGGAAAGTGTTCCATTACTTTTTCATACTGATCCCCTATCGTAACAGGACTCATCGGTATACTATCGCCAGTAGCAAAAACAGATACCGATTGCCCATTTTCCATTGCTATCTGTATGTACTGATCTTCAATTTTCTCATAAATCCACCAATCGTAACCATAAGGCGAGGGATCTTTACGATTTGGTTGACCGAGTTTGTCTATAATCTTCTGTTCAGACGAAGCAAACAATTCAAATAAATCTCCAGAAAATACATTGGAAGGTAACTTCTCTTGTTGTTCCACTTTTATTTCATCTTTGATTAATTCTTCTTCTTTAACACTTGGTTCTTTCAAATTGTGAATGAAATCATTTAATAACGCTTCCTCTTCCATAAAAATATAAAAGACGAATAACAGTACCGCAATAATCCCCAATCGTTTCATATTAACTCCGTCTCCCTTAAATCAATATATTTTCATTTTATAATAAAAAATGAAAAATATGAAAACCGCCACGATGGGCGGTTTTTTTTAATGCATAGCACGTGAATTTTCATTTGGTACAGAAATATCTTCTAAAGCCTCTCCTGCTGCTTGATCAGATTGTTTATCCAATGCAAGATCACCTAGTGATATAATTCCAGTTAATTTTCCATTTTCAACTACTGGAAGTCTACGAATTTGCTTATCAGACATCATTTTACTTGCTTCTTGTAAATCTGTATCTGGTGTAACAGAGTAAAGATCTTCGCTCATGCATTCAGAAACAGATGTTGAACCAGGTTTTTTGTTTGCATAACCTCTCAGAACAAGATCGCGGTCGGTTACAATGCCTAACAAATTTTTATTCTCATCCACTATTGGAATTGCCCCTACATCTAATTGCTTCATTTTCAATGCTGCCTCATAAATGTTATCATTTGTTGAACAGCATTCTACACCAGTTGTCATAATATCACGGACCAATTTCATGAAATCGTTCCCTCCTGTTTTATGAATTAACAGAGAATGATAATCGTCAACCACTCCCTCTTATTTATTGTGTCCATTTTGTAACATAATTTTCGTAAAATAAGGGGATTTATACAGAAAGAATTGATTCTTGTTTGATTTCATACTATTATGGTTTTAGATTATTTTTGAGAAAAATATTGTGAGGTGGAATAAATGAAATTTGAAGAAACAGGAATTGAGGGAGCAATTGTAGACCTTAAACCTTTAGATCATCTTATGTCCAATGCTGGTCTAGTACGAGCATCTGCATGGGATTATGAGCGTGTTACATATGATTTTAAAATGGAAACACCTATGAAAAATGAAACGTACTACCTTCGTGTTCAAGGCTATGCTATTGAAGGTGACGTGGACAAAAGAGATGCGGTTATTAAATTGTTAACGCCTCTTTTAGGGAAACATTACTACCCACACGGTATTGAGTATGGTGATGGTGAAGATTTTCCGGAAAATATCGTGGAAAAGTCAAATCAAATTCTTAATCGCGTAAAAGAACAATTAGAAGTTTATAAAAACGAACAAAAGTAAAACATAGACTGTTGAATAATTTTTATTCAACAGTCTTTTTATTTTCTTAACTGTTTTTTAATGTTCAAACAGTCAGGGTTATGCTATATTTTTACTAAGGGATTTTTTGAAAGGAGTTACATAATTCTTGTTAAATAAAATAACGAAACGCCATTGGACAATATTATTTTATATCATATTATTATTACTCGTCTTTTTCTTCATATTACCTGTATCTGTACCTTTAATCCTTGCCATTTTAACTTCTATGATGTTAAATCCTATTGTGCGATTTGTGCGATTTAGACTCCGAATCAATCGGAAAATTAGCGTCATTATTGTTTTCATTAGCTTTCTCATTGTATTTAGTACGATTGGTACATACGTAACAACAAAGGCCGTAGCCCAACTCATAAAAATTTCCGAAAATGCACCTGATTACATAAATGATATGACAGAACTAATTAATGACTTAGAAGCTAATATGAATACATTTACTCAAGATATGCCACATAATTTTGTTACGGAAGTAAGGTCAACACTAGAAGGGAATTTGGAGGGAATAAAAACTTCCATTTCTAACAACGTTACGATTGAAAACATTGCGAGTTTCGCAGCCAAAATCCCAGAGTTTTTAGTCAGTTTCCTTGTTTACATTATTGCCTTATTCATGTTCATGCTTGAATTACCAAGGTTAAAGCATAAAATGTATGATCTAATGACAGAAGAAACTGCTGAAAAAGTAAAGTTCATGAATGCAAGATTTGCTTATGTTATATTAGGGTTTTTAAAGGCTCAATTTCTAGTTAGTATTATTATTTTTATTGTGAGTTTAATCGGTTTACTATATATAGCTCCTGAAGTGGCCATCATTATGTCCATTATTATATGGTTAATTGATTTTATCCCAATCATTGGCTCTATTGTCATATTAGGCCCTTGGGCTCTCTACATGTTTTTAGCCGGTGATATTGTGATGGGAACAGAGCTTGCTATACTGGCCATTATTCTTTTAGGTATAAGGCGTACAGTAGAACCAAAAGTGATGGGTCGACATATGGGCTTGTCTCCATTAGTGACATTAATAGCTATGTACTTAGGTTTAAAATTAATAGGAATCCTAGGCTTTATTCTCGGTCCTCTTCTTGTCATTGCATATAATTCTGCAAAAGAAGCAGGGATAATAAAATGGAACTTAAAAATTTAATGAAAAATCGTTCCATATGAAAAAATGACCAACAATTTAATGTTGGTCATTTTCTTTATATTTTTAGTAGCTCATAGGAAATGCTATAGCCATCATTTGCTATCCTTACAAAACGGTTTTTTTCCAAAACCATTTGTGAGCCTCTGTTTTTCATTTCACATTCCGCAAGGATTCCTTTAACACCCGTTTGAGAAAAGGCCCAGTCACACAGTACCCCTAGGGACTCACTAGCGTACCCCTTTTTGCGTTCTGCAGGAGTTATATAGTAACCAACCTCCAAATAGCCATTCGCGCCAGGAACGCCTCTAAATCCAATATCGCCTATAACCTTTTTTTCATTTGTATAGACTATCCATGGACCATAGCCTTTTACATGATTATTTTTCAGTAATTGTTCTACATAAATCGGTAGATATGCTCTTAGTCCATCATGTGGCCAATCTTTATTTAACGAAAGCCCACTAATTGATTCAAAGTCATTCGGGCTAATCATTAACAAATTGGCTTCTGTTCTTGTTATAGGGTGAAAAAATAATCTATCCGAACAAATGATCATCGTTACTATCCAACATGATTAAAATCCGAAGATCGCTTTTATTAAACTTGTGGTTGTCCCACCATCAAATAATACGTAAAGCAATAAATAAACAACTACTCCCGTAATAGCAGTGAAAAACCAAATGATACTTGTGATAGGACCAATCTTACGGTGTTTCTTAATATTACGTTTAAAGGCCAAATATAAGGTCGTTAAGCCAAAAACTGCTCCTGTTGTTGCTAAGATGATATGAAAAACTAGAAATATTGTGTAGTAAATTTTTATATCCTCAGGACCACCAAAGGCTGTATTTCCCATAAAAATTGTTCTAGAAGAATAAATAATGAAGAAAATAAGAGCAGCAATAGCTCCAGAAATCATCACTTTTTTATGTGCTTCTTTTTTGTTTTTAGCAATTAAAACCCAGCCAATAGCAACTAATATTGCACTTAACACGATAAAAAAAGTACTAATTGTAGGTAAAATAGGTACCATACTCGTCCATTCCTCCAGCAACATATTTAAATCAAAATTTAAGATTGATTTGGTATAGGGTCTACTCCCCGATTTTCGCTTCTAAACCATTTAAAGAACACACTTCCTAAAATAATACCATAAATAACCTCTTGTAGAACTTTCATAAGTATTCCTCCTGCTTGTTGATCATGCAATAAGGAAATATTAGAAAACAACTCAGGGCCACTTAAAGTGATCCCTTGTAAAACATCGAGCGGGACACACAGACTTAATGCATTCGACCACGCCTGTACATCTGAATACGTGCTATAAAGTGGGATACTTGAAAACATAATAAGCCCACAAGCAGGCGTAATTAATACACCGTTACCAAAGATATATAAAATTTTGTATAATGGCTTCATAATTTGTTGTTCTTTAATTGGTGTTAATAAAGGCCACCACATACAAAAAGCTGCAAATAGAAGCACAACAGAAATGACTGAATGAGATATTTCATGTGACTTAGAATAATCTAATATGTCAGGCAGATGGTAGATAGAAAATAAAAAGTTAAATAGAAAAATTGCTATTAACGGTTTCGTTAATAAATTTAAAACGTGACGTAAACCTTTTGTATTAAAAACCTTTTTCCAAATCCACACCGGTATCCCACGAATAATTAGTATAGGGAAAACTAGATAATAAAAAGCCATTTGAATCATATGTGCCATAAACATGATATGGGATAATAAATCAACAGGAGAACCTTTCACTATATAGAGTAAAGCTAAACCTGCATAGAAAGAAATCCGTTGTTTAACAGATGGGATATCCTCTTCATTGCCACCAAATTTATGACGCAATGGACCAGTGACGAGATAATACAATACTGCAAGAGCCAATATAAATAGAAAGAAATATGGACTCCATAGTGCTCTAAAACCAAAAATTTGTATTTTTGCCCACATATTATGTCACTCCATTTTAAACTGAATATACATCATTCCTATTATAACTGATTTTAATAGGAGATTCTAAATTTGTCCTCTTTATTCATAGAAATGTCACAAATACGACAATAAACTAACTAACTTAATAAAACATGCAAAAACGAGCTACTAAGAGCTCGTTTTTGCTTAAATTATTTAATATAAAGTTATTTGTAAGCTTATTAAACCCAAGTTATCGTAGTTAAAGCTAGGATAGTCAAAATGGCAGCAAAGATTCCGGAATAAATCATTAGCGCTGGAAACTCATGCCCTTTATGACTCATATGCATAAAGTAATAGAACTGGAATCCTACTTGAACTGCTGCCAGAACTAATAGAACTGGGAAAACGAATAGTTTATCAAACTCACCTATTACCAGACCAAATGCAATAATTGTGAAAACAATCATTAAAGCAAAAGTGATAACCTGATGTTTCATTTCCTCTTTTTTCTTCGCTTTATAATATTGGTCTGCATGATTGGAATTGGTGTCTTTTGCCATTTATTAACCCACCTTCCCCATCAAATAAACTACAGTAAAGATGAATACCCACACAACATCAATGAAGTGCCAGTAAAGACTAGCAACATAAAACTTAGGTGCATTGTATAGGTTTAAACCTCTTCTTGCATTACGTATCATAAGTGTAATAATCCAAAGTAAACCAAATGCTACGTGCGCTCCGTGAAAGCCAACTAAAGTATAGAAGGCTGATCCAAAAGCTGAAGACGTAAACGTATGGTGATAGTGATGAACGTAATGATAAAACTCATAAATCTCTAGGCCTAAGAATGCTGCACCTAATAAAACAGTAATGCCTAACCAAACCATCATTTTCTTGAAATCATGGTTTTTCATATGATACATAGCATAAACACTAGTTAATGAACTTGTTAGTAAAAGCATAGTCATAATGAATACTAGCTCTAAACCAAACAATTCTTGACTTGGTGTTGTATGCTCAGCAGCACCAAACGAATTTTTTAATGCTAAATACGTACCGAATAAGCTAGCAAATAGGACTGTTTCACCACCAAGGAAAAACCAAAATCCTAAAAATTTATTTTTACCTTCAAGGGTAGCTTTTTCGGGTTCATGCGGAAGGTTTTCAGAGCTTAATACATCTTCATGTGTACTCATTCCCCAGCCCCCTCTTTTTCAAGATCTTCTTTATGAATATGATACCCTAAATCGTCTTTTACAGAACGGATTAACATACTACCTAATGTAATTGCCAAACCAACTCCTATAGCAACATATGCAGGGAACCCAGCATCTACACGATACATAAATCCAAATGCTGCAATGAATAGGCCTAATGATATTGTAAATGGTAAGAACGAATTATTTGGCATATGAATATCATCTAATGGCTCTGCAGGAATCATTTTGCCATTTCCTTGTGTTTTTTCAACCCATAAAGGATCTAAACCACGCACAAGTGGTAGCTGTTTAAAGTTATAGAATGGTGTTGGGTTAGGTAATGACCATTCCAACGTACGTCCATCCCATGGATCAGCAGGAGATTTTTTCCCTTTAACCGTTGTTATTATGACGTTATATAACAATATAAAGGTAGCTATCGCCATTAAAAAGGCACCTACTGTACTAATTAAGTTTCCTGTTTCTAATCCTTGACCTTCTAAGAATTTCCAGTATCTACGAGGCATACCCATTAGACCCAAGAAGTGTTGAATAAAGAAAGTCAAATGGAAACCAGTAAAGAATAACCAGAATGTCCATTTACCTAATTTTTCATTTAACATTTTGCCAAACATTAATGGCCACCAATATGTTAGACCACCAAGTATACCAAATACTACCCCACCTACGATAACGTAGTGGAAATGGGCAACTACGAAATAAGAATCATGGTACTGATAGTCAGCCGCAGCTGATGCTAGCATTACCCCAGTAATACCACCTAGTGTAAAGGTTGGAATAAAGCTGACCGCGTACAGCATCGCAGTAGTCATACGAATACTACCGCCCCACATCGTTAATAGCCAGTTAAATATTTTTATACCAGTTGGTACTGCAATCGCCATTGTTGCAATCGCAAAAATAGAGTTTGCAATTGGCCCCATACCTACTGTAAACATATGGTGAGCCCATACCATAAATCCTAAGAATGCAATTAACACTGTTGCAAATACCATGGATGAATATCCAAATAAACGCTTCTTAGAAAAAGTTGAAAACACTTCACTAAATACCCCAAACGCTGGAAGTATTAAGATATATACTTCAGGGTGTCCGAATATCCAGAATAAATGCTCCCAAATAATTTCATTTCCACCCATATCAGGAACAAAGAAGTTTGCTCCGAATAAACGGTCAAATGTAAGCAAGAATAATCCAACTGTTAAGGCTGGAAAAGCAAATAAAATAAGTATACTTGCAACAAATGTAGACCACGTGAATAGTGGCATACGCATGTATGTCATACCAGGTGCACGCATCGTAATAATAGTAACGATAAAGTTAATACCACCCATCAACGTACCAAAACCTGATATTTGTAGACCTAAGGCATAAAAATCCACCCCATGGCCTGGTGAAATAACAGAAAGTGGTGCATAAGCAGTCCATCCTGCATCTGGTGCTCCTCCTAAAAACCATGAACAGTTAAGAAGCAAACCACCAAATAAAAATAACCAAAAACCTAAAGCGTTGATAAATGGGAACGCAACATCACGAGCACCAATTTGTAATGGCATGATGGCGTTCATAAGCGCAAACAATAATGGCATTGCTGCTAAGAAAATCATTGTTGTTCCATGCATCGTGAACAATTCATTATAAAATTGAGCACCAATCAATTCACTATCTGGTGCCATCAATTGTAAACGGATAAGCATTGCTTCTAGACCACCGAGTAAGAAAAAGAAACCACCGGCAACTAAGTACAGAATAGCAATTTTCTTATGGTCTACTGTAGTTAAGTAATCCCAAACTACAGCTCCAAAGCTACGCTTTCCTACAGTAGCTGTACTCACACCTATTAACCTCCCTTAAGACATCATTACCTAAACAATTTATTTAAGTATTATTCTTCGTTTGTATCTTCTTCGGCTTCGTCACCTTCAGCTTCTGTCTCTTCTTTTGGCTTAGGCTGAATGTATTCGCCGTCTTCTGCATCATCTGGACCAATATCACTTGGTTGTAATGACATTAAATATTCTGCAATTTTTTCCGCATCCTCTTTTGAAGGCATTGGATATTTGCCTGTCATTAAGTTCCCAGGCTTATGTTGTTCTGGATCTAAAATCCAGCTAACCAGATGTTCTTTGTCATATGGTAAAATACCCGCAATCTTAGAACGATCACCAAAGCTAGTTACGTTTGGACCTACAGCTGCAGGTGATGAACCAATTGCGTGACAAGCTAAACAGCTATTTTCTTGGAACAAATCTTTACCCTCTGCAGCAACAGGATTTTCAGGTACTGCCTCAGGATCAACCGCTTGCATGTCTGCAACCCACTCATCAAACTCTCCTGGACTTACTGCTACCACTCTAAAGTCCATTAGAGAATGGGAAGGCCCACAAAATTCGGCACAGTGCCCCCAGAATACGCCTTCTTCATAAGCATGTATAAACATTTCGTTTTCATTTTTCCCCGGATTAGTATCCATTTTACCGGAGATTGATGGTACCCAGAATGAATGGATGACATCATTAGAACTTAACTTAATATATACTCTTCTATCTGTTGGAATGTATAAATCTTGACTCGTTTGGATTTCCAAATCTCTGTAATCAAAATGCCACCAGTATTGGTTACCAGTAACATCAATCCACAATGCATCTTCGACAGGTTCACCATCTTCTGTTTCTGGTGTTGTATCAGCTAATGCAAACGTGTACTGAACAGTAGGTACTGCCAAGATAAGAAGTAAAATAATTGGAATAACTGTCCAAACTGTCTCTAACAAGTGATTTCCTTCCACTTGCTTTGGAACAAAGTCCTCTTGCCCTTTTTTCTGACGAAAACGGACAATCACTATAGTATAAATGATCATTACAACCAAGAATACAAAGGCCATTATTATGACACTTAACATCATAAGGTCATAAATCATATCTGCCCCTTCACCTTTAGGTTGTAAGGCACTTAAGTATGGTTTCCCGCAGCCTGATAAAACAAGCGCTAAACTACTAAGTAAAAATAGAGCGCGAAACCGTCCCATCCATCCTTTCATGAATTAATACCCCTCTTTCTCTTTTTATGTGATTTATATATTTATTATAGAATTAGGAAAGCAAGTGATTAACTTTCCTAATTTTATTAAATAAATCTTATTTTGTCGCCCTGTTATTGGCGAATGACTTACATACACTATCATCGACTCATACATGTTTAGATAGTATTAAAAAAATGATGGAATCGTCACACCAACCATTACAAGTGAAATGATTGTTAAATAGTTAAGAGAATAGATGAACATCCACTTAGCCCATTTTACATCATCCTTCACAAAAAAGCCGCTAATTGATAAAGCAAGCCAACCTACATTTAATATAGTAGCAATCGTTAAAAAGATTGGGCCCAACGAAATTAGGTAAAGCGGTAATGGCAACAAACAAACCGTATATATAGCTATTTGTCTTTTTGTGATTTCAAAGCCATGTACGACAGGTAACATCGGAATACCAGCTTCCTTGTATTCCTTCATTTTCATCATGGCTAACGACAAAAAGTGAGGTGTTTGCCAAATAAACAAAATTAAAAACAACACAAAAGCTACTGGATGAAATGTTGCATCGACTGCAAACCAACCAATTAATGGTGGTGCTGCACCAGAAATACTACCAATAGCGGTGTTTAATGTGTAACGTCTTTTTGTCCACATCGTATATAAAACAACATAAGCAAACCAGCCTAGTAAACCAACCACGGCTGCAAGCCAAGTAGTTAATAACAATAAAATGACTCCGAGAGCGGTAAAACCAATTCCCATTATTAAAATATTCTGTTCTGATATAGTTCCGGTAACCGTTGGACGTTGTTTCGTTCGTTTCATAACGATATCAATGTCCCGATCATAATAATTATTGATTATACATCCCCCAGCAATTAGAGAAGCTGTTCCAAACATTGTCAATAGAAACGTTTCCCAATGAGCAAAGAAGGAAGAGTTTGTATAATATAAGGCTAGCCAAAATCCCGCAAAAGTTGTCATTAAATTAGAATTAATTATTCCTATTTTAATCAACGCCAAAAAATCAGACCACAAAGTGGTAGTGGAAGTTGTACTACTCTGGCCCTTCGTTGATGGTTCTGCTATTTGTGATGCTGTATTAAAGGTTCTAGGGTTATTCATCATAACCTTCCTCTCCGTTGCTCTGTACTTTCGACAATTAACGTTAAAACCCGACCTTAATTATAACGTTCTATTATATTGTGCGTATACCCACTATCAAATACCAAATTCAGGGTTCGAAATTATTGTGAAAAATCATAATCTTGTTGTCATTTTGAACGGTTTTGTAACCTATTATCGGTTTTACCTAATTAAGCACAAGCAAACAATTATATTGTATCATGGAAAACCTTTTACATCTATTTAATCACACAATTAAGTCTAGTGTGTGACATTTTTGTGAACATCCAGGAAAATATCATCAAAAAACCGATAAGTTCCTATATTGGACAAATGTGGTAAAAGTTAATTCCCATCAGTAATTTACCACTATTTATTTCTAGCAAACATATAAACACAATGCAAGTTTTTCTTAACAAGTTATATGAAAAATAATTGATATTTGTTGTTGCTATAATCAGTGTAAGAGGTAGTTCACAAAAAATTCTTTTGTTTTTTAGCTTGTTTTGTATTAGTATGGACATGATTGACTTCTAGTAGAATGGCAGGTAATGAAAGATGATTAAATTATTAAAATGGCTTTCTGTATTATCAACTATTGGTATGCTATTCGTACTAGTCGGTGGTGCACTCGTTACCAAAACCGAATCAGGTTTAGGTTGTGGACGTACTTGGCCTTTATGTGATGGGGAGTTAGTCCCTACCAAAATTTCACCTGAATTACTTATTGAGCTTAGTCACCGATTAGTATCGGGAACTGTAGGCATCCTAGTTTTAGCTTTATCCATATTAGCTTGGAAGTATTATGGGAACGTACGTGAAACAAAGCTATTATCCTTTATATCTATTTTCTTTCTTGTTTTGCAAGGATTAATTGGTGCAGCTGCAGTTGTCTGGTCTCAGTCTGATTTTGTACTAGCAATGCATTTCGGTATTTCTCTTATTTCCTTTGCTGCAGTCTTCTTGCTTACTTTATTAATTTTTGAGATAGATAAGAAATTTGATGCAAAATCATTAATTATTGATAAAAAGATGCGAAGACAATTTTATGCCTTAACGGTTTATACATTAATAGTTGTATATACTGGTGCCCTCGTTCGTCACGTGAATGCAAGTCTAGTATGTAAAGATTGGCCACTATGCGACAACAGTTCTACCTTGTTTGATTTGCGTTTTGACCAATGGATACAAATGGGACATCGTGCAGCCGCAGGGATTCTATTTATATGGGTAGTTTACTTATACATCCGTATTATTAAAAACTATCGTCATCAAAAAGTGATGATGTATGGGTGGACCATTGCCTTCCTTTTTATTTTTTCACAAGTACTATTAGGTGCTCTCATTATTTTTACCATTCTTAATTTATACATTGCATTGTTACATGCTCTTGTTATCTGTTGCTTCTTTGGACTTTTAAGCTATTTTGTTCTTTTGTCCAACAGAAGTAGACAATATGAAAAAAAGTAACGGACACAGGAAAAAAGCTCTGATTCCTTTATAAAGGAATCAGAGCTTTTTTCTATACCTTATTCCATTTCAATTAGTAAATCTCCTGTTCCTATCGCGTCATTACTTTTCACATATATTTCCTTGATTTTCCCTTCAAAAGGGGCTTGAACAGTTGTTTCCATTTTCATTGCTTCCGTGATCATGAGGTGATCACCTTTATTCACTTTTTCCCCTTTTTCTACAATTACTTTTATTACCGTCCCAGGCATCGTTGCCCCAATATGATTACCATTGCCTTTATCAGCCTTTGGACGTTCCTGCACGACATCCTTTATGCTTCTATCTGGAACCACAACTTCACGCGGCTGTCCGTTTAATTCAAAATAGATGACTCGCATTCCATTTTGTTGAGGTTCTCCAACCGACACAAGCTTAACAATTAATGTTTTACCTTGTTCAATTTCCACTTCAATCTCCTCACCTAAACGCATACCGTAGAAGAAAGTAGGGGTATCCAACACAGACATGTCACCATAGTGATTATAAAATTTGTTATAATCCATAAACACTTTCGGGTATAGTGCATAGCTTATTAAATCAAAGCTTGTCACTTGGCGATCTAATTTTTGGAACAAGGATTCTTGCATTTCCTTAAAATCAATATTTTGCATGAGCTCTCCTGGCCTTACCGTTAGTGGTTTACGACCTTTTAAAATAATTCGTTGAAGTTCCTGTGGAAAACCTTGGTATGGTTGACCTAAATCTCCACGGAAAAACTCAACTACACTATCTGGAAAATCAAGTGTTTCCCCACGATCATAAATATCATCCACTGTTAATTCATTTTGAACCATATATAAAGCCATATCGCCTACTACTTTAGATGATGGGGTTACTTTTACAATATCACCGAATAACTCGTTTACTCGGCGGTACATTCGTTTCACATCGTCCCATCTATGTTCTAGACCTACTGCTTTTGCTTGTTGCTGTAAATTGCTATATTGACCACCAGGCATTTCGTGTTCATAAACCTCTGAATGCGGAGACATCATACCACTTTCAAACTCGTGATAAAACTTCCTTACATCTTCCCAATAATGGCCTATTTTTTCATATGAACCGATGTTAACTTTTGGTTG
The DNA here is from genome assembly GCF_014207435.1 of Salirhabdus euzebyi. Taxonomy (GTDB): domain Bacteria; phylum Bacillota; class Bacilli; order Bacillales; family Alkalibacillaceae; genus Salirhabdus; species Salirhabdus euzebyi. The sequence goes on along the minus strand of NZ_JACHGH010000014.1, from coordinate 27,129 downwards.
CCTTTCATGATGATCAAGAGCGTAAAATAAGCTGTTAGCACTAGGCTGTGACGTTAAACCTGCCATCGGGCCACACGCAACATCCACAACATCAACACCAGCATCGATAGCTCGAGCATATGTAAAAATACCGTTGCCGCTCGTGTCATGGGTGTGCAAATGGATTGGTATTTGCACGGTATCTTTTAAGCTAGAAATAAGTTGGTAGGCGGCTTCAGGTTTTAAAAGTCCTGCCATATCCTTAATTCCTAAAATATGTGCTCCTGATTTTTCCAATTCCTTTGCCATGTTTTTGTAGTAGTTTAAGTCATATTTTGTACGACTACTATTTAGTATATCTCCTGTATAACAGATTGCAGCTTCTGCAACTTTGTTATTTTCACGAACTGCTTCAATTGCCAGTTTCATACCTTCTACCCAATTCAAACTATCAAAAATTCGAAATACATCTATGCCAGCACTACTACTCTTCTCAACAAACTCTTTGATAACATTGTCAGGATAGTTCTTGTATCCAACTGCATTGCTAGCTCGGAGCAACATTTGAAATAGTACATTTGGCATTTTTTCTCTAAGTTTTAATAAACGATCCCAAGGGTCTTCTTTTAAAAAGCGGTAGGCAACATCAAATGTAGCCCCTCCCCACATTTCTACAGAAAACAAATTAGGCAATAATCGTGCCGTTGGTTCCGCAATTTGTAATAAATCTTTTGTTCTAAATCTAGTTGCTAATAGTGATTGATGTGCATCACGGAAAGTAGTATCTGTTAATAAAACTTCCTTTTGGTCCAATAACCAATTGGCAAGACCCTCTGGTCCTTTTTCGTCTAATATTTGTTTGGTACCAGTAGGAATTGGATCTGAATGCTTTATTTTAGGGACACGTGGTTTCGGAAAGGCTGGTTTTTTCTTTTGAGTCATTCCTTCATAACCATTAACAGTTACATCGCCAATGTACGTTAGCATTTTGGTTCCACGGTCTTTCCTTTTCGGGAATACAAATAGCTCAGGTGATTGATCAATGAACGTCGTGTTATAATCCCCAGACAAAAACTTTTCATTCTGAATAACGTTCTCTAAAAACGGAATGTTTGTTTTAATTCCACGAATCCGGAATTCCTTTAAATTTCTCACCATTTTTTTAGCCGCTTTATCAAAAGATAGGGCCCATGTGGATACTTTCACGAGTAGGGAATCATAATAAGGTGAAATAACAGCTCCTTGGAAGCCATTACCTGCATCAAGTCTCACCCCAAAACCGCCACCAGAACGATATGCCATTATCTTGCCTGTATCTGGCATAAAGTTATTTAGCGGGTCTTCTGTTGTGACACGTGATTGAATTGCATACCCATTTGTTTTGATATGTTCTTGATGTGGAATACCAATTACTTCGCCAAAAAGATCGTGTCCTTCTGCAATTAATATTTGTGAATGTACAATATCTACTCCCGTAATTAATTCCGTAATGGTATGCTCTACTTGTACTCTTGGATTAACTTCTATAAAAAAGAATTCATTATCAGTAACTAAAAACTCCACAGTTCCAGCATTTATGTACTGTGCTTTTTCCATTAATTGAACAGCCGCTTCACAAATTCTTTCTCTTAACTCCGTCGTTAAAGATACACTTGGAGCAACTTCAACTACTTTTTGATGCCTTCTTTGCACGGAACAATCTCGATCATATAGGTGAACAATATTGCCGTTGTGGTCACCAAGAATTTGAACTTCAATATGTTTAGGGTTTTCTACTAGCTTTTCTACATACACCTCATCATTACCAAAAGCCGCTTTTGCTTCAGATTTTGCTCGCTCAAAGGAATCCTTTAAAGATTCTGGCGTTCGGACGATTCGCATACCACGTCCACCACCCCCAAGGGAGGCTTTTATAATGATTGGATATCCATGCTCTTCTGTGAAGTTCTCTACTTCTTCTAAACTTGTAACAGGTCCATTACTCCCAGGTATTACAGGGATATTTGCTTGTATTGCTTGATGCCTAGCTTTTACTTTATCTCCAAACATATCAAGATGCTTGCTGTTTGGACCAATAAATATAATTCCTTCTTCTTCACATCTTCTTGCAAAATGAATATTTTCCGATAGAAAACCGTAGCCGGGATGAATAGCATCAACATCTACGTTCTTTGCAATTTCAATAATACCTTCAATATCTAAATACGCATCAATCGGCTTTTTACCTTGTCCTACCAAATAAGCCTCATCTGCTTTGTAGCGGTGAAAAGAACCTGTGTCTTCTTGAGAATAAATTGCAACTGTACGAATATTAAGCTCTGTACAAGCTCTAAACACACGAATAGCTATTTCCCCTCTATTTGCTACTAGTACCTTTTGAATCTTTTTTATTTCACCCATCTTTTCCCCCCACTTTCACTTATTGAAACAACAGTTTGATTATTAGACTGTTGTGGTATTGGTTCGGTTTGTTTTGTGTTCGTAAATTCGGCTTTACGAATTTGCATAGCAATATTATTTAATATTCCCATGGAAATCATTAATATTAACAAAGAACTACCCCCGTAACTTATAAAAGGAAGGGTAACTCCTGTAATTGGCAATAAGCCACTTACTGCCCCTACATTAATGAATGTTTGAATACCTATCATACAGGAAATCCCAATGGCTAAAAGGGATCCAAAGGCATCTTCGCACTTTTTGGCAAAATATAAACCCCTTAAAACAATTAATGCTAGAAGACCAATCGTTATACCTACTCCAACTAAGCCTAGTTCCTCAGCGATTACAGCCATAATAAAATCAGTATGTGCTTCTAATAAATAGCCAAGTTTTTGAACAGATCCTCCTAGACCTTCACCCGTTAGTCCACCAGTCCCAATTGCGACATAAGATTGAATCAAGTGATACCCATCATCGGAGGGGTCCTCAAAGGGTTCATAAGCACCAGTAAATCTGGCTACTCTTTCATCCGTTACTAAATGTGGAACAGCTATGGTAATAAAAAATATCCCCAATGCCCCTAATATAAATAAGTGACGGAATTTAATACCTGAGCTCACTATTACACTTAAAGAAATAAGAAAAATAATAGCTGCTGTACCTATATCCGGCTGAAGCACAATCAATCCGATCGTTACAGCCGTGAGGATTAAAGGTGGCATTACCGCTTTTCCAAAATCATGTATGTACTTTAGTTTTTTGGAATAAACAGAAGCTAAATAAATAATTAATCCTAATTTTGCAACCTCTGCCGGCTGAAAACTCATGAATCCAAAATCAAACCAAGATCGCGCATTATTCACATTATTACCAAAAATGAGAACAGAACCTAATAGTACTAACATCGTCAACACGATGAACTTAATAATCCTTTGGTACTTTTGATAAGGAATTAAGGCAAAAAAGAAAAAAGCGCCAACCCCTATTATTGCCCATTGAAGTTGTTTAAAAAGAAAAAAAGTACTGCCAACTTCTAACTTAATCACCGCATAGACCATACTAGCACTGTAAATCATTACAATTCCAAATGCAGTAAGAACAATTGGGGTAAACATTAAAGCAAAATCAAAATATTTTAATCTATTTTTCATTATTTATCAAACCATCCTTAAGGTGTAATTTCATGATTTATCAAGATTCTACTGTTGTTTCAAAATGGATGTATGTAATCACTTTTACTAACTTGTCTTTATACTATAATACTTTATTTACTACATAAGATAGTAAAAATCCTGCTTGACAAACAAATACCATAACCTTTAGGACAAATAAAAAAACTCAATTTACAACAAAATCGTTGTAAGTTGAGTTCTATTTCGAGCGTTGTGCCTGTGCAGCATCGTGTAAAGCACTCAGCTGTCTTTCCAGGTTTTCCATAATTTTCTTTCCTGTTTCTTCATGAACAAGGTTTAACCGAACAGCAAAGTTAATTTCCCTTGATAGGCCAAACATTTGTGTATCTAAAACCTCTTCATATAGAGGACATTGTGGCATCGTTAAGTTATCCATTTGTACTTTAATGAGCTGCAATATTTTATCAGCATCTTCCTTTAAAAGTGCCAAAGCTTGTTGGCGGTCGGTTGCTACTTCAGATGACACGGGAATTCCCCCTCTTAAAGACTTTCTCTTATATTATATTACCGTCTTCACAGTAAAAATGCAACAAAGAAGGGGATTTTATTCTTTTCTATATGTTTTAATAAATAGACCAATTGTAATGTTTAGACATTAGTTCTAAAAGTTTTATACCAACTACGCTATTCCCCTTTTCATCTAGGGAAGGACCAAAGACAGCAATTCCACCACTATCCCTTACAACACCCATAATGGCACCGGAAACTCCACTCTTTGCAGGAATACCCACCTTAATCGCAAAAGAGCCTGACGCATTATACATACCACAAGTCACCATAAAGGTCTTACATATTCGAGCGTAATACAATGGAATAATTTGCTCATCCGAATGGATGTCCTTCCCATCATTAGCAAATATAGCTGCGATTTTAGCAAGCTGTTGTATGTTCATTCGAATAGCACATTGTTTCGTATAGGCATCTAAAAGCTCCTCGACACTTCCAGTAATTACACCATTTTGTTTCATAAAATAGCACAAGGAACGATTTAAAAAAGCTGATTCATACTCAGACTTTGCCACTTCTTGATCATAGTCAATACTAGTGTCACCAAGCATTTTATGAATAAGTTGAAGTATCTGACCAACCATTTCCTCTGAATTCGCACCACAAAGCATATTAGTAATAGCTAGAGCTCCAGCATTGATCATAGGATTTATTGGTTTGGAAGGTTTCTCTAACTCTAATTTTGATATCGTATAAAATGGTTCACTCGTTGGTTCTAAGCCTACTCTTGAAAAAACGGCATCCTCCCCATGCTCCATCAATGCGACAGCTAGAGCAAGTACCTTTGATACACTTTGTAAGGTAAATAAGTATTTCGTCTGTCCAGCGGCAACACAATGACCATCAATGTGATAAAAGGCAGCAGCATTAATTTCCGGTTGTTGTTTTGCAAGAGCAGGAATATAATCTGCAACCTTACCATTATTTGCATAGATTCGAACATGTTCCATCCACTTTTTCAATTCATCTTCCGTAACTTTTTTCAAATTTAACAGCCTCCTTAATGCATGCGCAAGTAAATTTCGATATACTAATAGAGATGATGTAGAAATGAGGTGGCTAACAGTGATTGTACAACTAAAAGGAAATGTAGGATTTCCTATAACACTTGATCCAAGTGTATGGATATTTGATGATCGCAAAGTAGAGTTTGATCAAGCTTTTAATCCTACTGGCGGCGAAAATGTAGAAAACAATGAAAATGATCTCGAACAAGCCTCTGAAAGGTGGAACCGTGAGGTATATATGCAACAAAAAATAAAACCACCAGTTAATAAAAGTCTTTCGAAAGCTGAGCGCAAAAAAGCATTAGAAAGTACATATGTGATGTCAATTAAACCTTTCTTAGCAAACGCAGAGGTTAAAGATAATGCATCAAATGCTATTTTGTTAACCGAACAAGGTGATCAAACTGTCACGATAGAACAATTAGAAAATGGTTATTTCTTGTTCGCAGTCGAAGGTAAACCGCTAAAAGAAGATGGACCACTTTACTTTTATTTTGGCGATGGATCAAATAAAGATACACCGATTCGTGGAGTAAAACAAATAACCATTGAATAAAAAGTAGAGCTTTCCATTTGGGAAGCTCTTTGCTTATCTAAAATTTATCGTTTTGTGCAAATGATCATCCGTTTGGTGCAATTATTACTATCAATTCCCCTCCCTTTCTCTTCAGTCATCACCGTAGTCGCTATAAATCAGTCAGCTCTTGTACAATTTCTGTACACTTCTATACAAAAAAGAAAGTATCCGCTTTTAACGGATACTCCCTTTTCACAATAAATCTGCAGACAATTGGGCTAAGGAGGATCTTTCCCCTTTTAACAGCTTCACATGTCCACTTAACGAATAATCTTTAAATTTTTCTACTACATGTATAAGGCCATTATTAAATTCATCTAGGTATGGATGATCGATTTGTTGTGGGTCACCAAGAAGGATTACTTTACTTCCTTCCCCTACACGAGTCAAAATTGTCTTCACTTCATGCTTTGTTAGGTTCTGGGCCTCATCAATAAAAATCAACTGTTCAGGGATGCTTCTTCCTCGTATGTATGTCAATGCTTCAACCTGTATAGAACCAATCCCTGAAAGGATTTTATCCAAATCCTCGGACTTCTTCACATCAAATAAAAATTCTAAATTATCATAGATGGGCTGCATCCATGGTTTTAATTTTTCTTCCTTTTCACCAGGTAAATACCCAATGTCATTTCCAAGTGGTACGATCGGCCTTGCCACAAGCATTTTTTTGTATAAACCTAGGTCTTCAACTTGCATAAGTCCTGTTGCAAGTGCTAACAGTGTTTTACCAGTACCAGCTTTCCCAACCATTGTAATAAGTTGTATGTCTTGGCGAAATAATAATTCAAACGCCATTATTTGCTGTGCATTTCGCGGTGATATCCCCCAAGCATTTTCTTCCTGATACCAGCACTTTTCAATTACTTGTTGATTCGAACGAACTATACCTAACGCAGATTGAGATGGGTTAATGCTATTTTTCATGACAATAAATTCATTGGGATATACCATTTTCTTTTTGTCTTCCGGTATTTGTAATCTACCCTCCCGATAAAATTCGTTTAACTGCTCTTCTCCAACTTCCCATTCTTGAAATCCATCATAAATGGAATCCTCTTGAACAGCTCGTTCATTTAAAAAGTCTTCTGCTTTTAGTCCCAATGCATCTGCTTTTACTCGCATTAAAATATCCTTCGAAACAAGGACCACTTCTTTATTTTCCTTTTTTGCTTCTAAATGGAGATTTAATGCTACTGCAAGGATTCTGTTATCATTCGTTCGTTCTAAAAAAATTTCTTCTAGCTTTGAAAAAGAACGGTGATTTAATTCAATCCTGAACTTTCCTCCGTTTGGTAACGGAACACCTTTGTATAGCTCTCCCGCCTCCCGGAAACGGTCTATAATGCGCGAAGTTTCTCGTGCATTTCGACCTAATTCATCCATGTTTCGCTTTTTGGAATCCACTTCTTCTAGAACGATTGCAGGTATAACTACCTCATGCTCATCGAATGTAAAAATGGCCTGTGGATCCTGAAGCAAAACATTGGTATCCAAAACATATGTCTTTTTCAAAAAAGCCGCCTCCTATTTGTTTGCTCTGTAAGATTTGGCAAGGCTTCCGTTATTTAATATATGTTTTAAAACATAAAGTTAGACGAATGAGAAAGAATAATTTATAAAAGGAGTGACAACACAATGAGAAAGCCATTTATCATGTTATTTGTATTTATTCTCTCAGCATTTTCCCTTACTGCTTGTAATGGTAATGATGAGGGTCAAAATAACAATGCGAATACAAACGATTTAATACACGTTAAAAATTCCGAAATGGAACAAAATGAAGAAAACTTATCAAATCAAGAAATGGCCGAACACTTAGCTAACATTGCAGGAGATGTTCCTGGGGTAAATGGTGCCTCAGCCCTTGTGTTTGGTCCATATACACTTGTTGGTATTGATGTTGATGAAGAATTAGACCGTACTCGAGTTGGAACGCTAAAATATTCAGTTGCAGAAGCAATTAAACATGAAAAGAACGGTGCAAATGCTATGGTTATGGCTGATGGAGATATTACTGAACGGCTTAGGAGAATGGGTGACAAAATTAGCCAAGGCCACCCTGAAGATGCCATAATGGACGAGTTAGCGGCAATCGTTGGAAGATACATGCCAGAAGTTCCACAAAAAGATAATCAACCTGAAGAACCGAATACAAATCAAAAATTGCTGGAAGAACAGCAAAAAGAAGAGTTAGACAATATTCAAGAGGATCAATCTAATAATTATATGAATCAATAAAAAATAGTCACCAAGACCGGTAACTAACCGACTTGGTGACTTTTCTTCTTATTATAATATTGAACACCAAATTGTGATCCTTCTGCTACCATATCAGCGTTTTCCTGATGACTTAATTCCGGTTTACCAGCTTTCTCAAATGTCGATTTCACATCCTCTTTGTACTCTTTTTTATTATTACCAAATTTCTTCCATAAAGCTAACGAGCTTAAACCTACAGCAAAAAAGCTAATAACTTTACCTTTTTTACCCACAATGACTACCTCCTTTTTATTGCTATACTTGTCCATTCCCCAAAATTTTCAGAATAAAACAAGCGATTTGAAGGAAGAGAATTACATATCCATTGAATCATGCTATACTAAACAAAGTACGACTTTAATGAGGTGATGTCATGCGGGTAAAATGTATCCTATGTGATAATGTAGACAATATAAAAGGGACAGGCCTTTTAGCTAAACAATTACGTAAACGCCGTGTTATGACTTATATGTGCGATCCTTGCAAGGAACGCATTGAAGATAGAACGAAAGAACGGATGGCTACAGGAAACTTTAAGGTATTTCGTCAGAAAAAACGAGACGACTACATTTAGCTAACAGTAAAACTGCCTGACAAAAAAAGACACTTTACCGGAATAATTCCAGTAGAAGTGTCTTTTTGTTAATCGATTATTTGTAATTTTTAAACTTGTGAGGTTCTTGCTCAATTTGTTCATGAATACAGTCTATGAGTTCTAAAGGAAATCGAAAAGACCGTGTATTGTTCTGTTGTTGACAGGAAACAAAATACATATCTTCTTTCCGTTCAACCTGGATGTCGTCGACATGATGATCGTTTGTTAGCATATTACGAAAAAACGTTGTTGTGTCCTGAGCAGCAATGTCATCAGGTCTTTTTTCCGCAACTAGCATAATCGTAAGCCAATTGTAAACAACATCCTGTAACGAATTCATTAATTCCCTTCAACTCCTTCATTTTGTCCCCGACGATTTTGACGCTCGCGGTGTAAACGGAAACGATAAACGCCAAGTACAATTGCACAAATAATGAGTACTTCTGCCATAGGTAGGACGATAGCAAAAAAGGTTATCATCAAACACCCAAGGGCAAGCAGTATATATACAACAAGTGCTTTTAATAAAGGTAATTTTCTTGCAAATCCTAATTTATACGTAATAAGGCTAAATAAAAGAATGGTTAAGTATAATAGCAAAAGTCCGGTTCCACCACCGACTTGTTCTAGAAAAAATTCAGATATAGGTCTAAACCCTTGATCTGGTACAGATTGATTGTTTTGCATAGGTGTTCCTCCTTCATAACTCGTCCATCTGTAAATCATCATACTAAAAGTTATCCGGTTACGCCACTACTAAAATGTTTTTAGCCAAAAGTACTTGTTTGTGACTTTCCTTTTCATGTAAACTTATGAACGTATAGATTTGAGGTGAAAAGATGCGGAATAATGTCCTAATGGTCATCATAGCAATTTTCGTTATCCTATCGTTTTCCATGGTAGGAGTAGCTTTAGCTTATCGAAATTATTTAATTGCGGGTCTTTTATTTTTATTAGGTTTTATCATTATGGGTTTTGGTCTACGTTTAAAAAGGAAAAGGCAATCATAAATAAAAGGAAGAATGCCCAAAAATATTTTGGGCATTCTTCCTTTATTTCTCCCTTATGAACTCCGAAACTATTTCCTTATGGATATTTGGATTACAGGTAAGAACGGTATTAGCTTCCAGCATATTGATGTCTGTACCATCAACACGACTCGTTAGCCCACCTACTTCATTGACAATTACGATACCCGCTGCGATATCCCAGGGTGATAATCGCATTGTCAAATATGCATCCATTATCCCTTCCGCTACAAAGGCAAATTCTAAAGCAGCAGAACCATATGAACGAGTTCCCCTAACCTTCCGTACTAAATCGTGAATACCAGTTTCATCGACCCGTCGGTTTGGAAGGGACCAAAAGTTATTCATACCTAGTAATGAGTCTTCTAACTTACGTCCCTTTTGTAAGGAAGGAAGAGCTACATCGTTTTTATAGGCCCCTTCCCCTTTTATAGCTGAATAAAGAATATCACTCATCACGTCATAAATAAGGCCAATTACTCCTTCGCCCTCAACATAAATACCTAATGATATAGCAAAGTTTCGTTTTTGATGAACAAAATTCATCGTTCCATCAATTGGATCAATAATCCATACAACGCCATCTAAAGAGGAAACATCATCACCAAAACCTTCTTCTCCTAAAACTTGATGATGAGGATATTTTTTTCTAATATGCTCGGCGAAAAATTTTTCTGTTTCTTGATCGACTTCCGTAACTAAATCTTTATGATCTGTTTTTGTATTTATTTGATAAGGCTTGTTCACACTTTCTCTCATTTCTTTCCCAGCCTCTAACACCCATGCTTTTGCATCGTTGAAAAGTTGTTTAATTTCTGAAGATTCCATATGATAAACTCCTTTTTCCTATTCTTTTATTCGTATATGTTAGCAAAATTTACGTAAGAAATCATTTTTATCCTTTCTTTCTTCAAAATAAGACACTTAAATTGGGTTTTAAAAAGCTATATGATAAAATTAATATAATATTTTGTCATAGTGTATGAAAGGAGTAATACATAATGTCTACATTTAATGGATTTACACAAAAAGACTTTGATGTTTTTACTATATCCGGGCTTGATGAAAGAATGGAAGCGTTAAGAGGGAATATATCCCCTAAATTAGAGGCCATTGCAAATGAACTTGCACCAACGATTACCGCTTTAACAGGGGATGAAATGTTTGTTCACGTGGCAAAGCATGCACGCAGAACAAAAAATCCTCCAAATGATACATGGGCTGCTTTAGCGAATAGTAAGCGAGGCTATAAAAAACTTCCACACTTTCAAATTGGTCTTTGGGAAACTCATTTGTTTATGTGGTTTGCTGTTATATATGAAAGTCCAATTAAAGCAGACTTTGCAAAAATATTAAAAACAAACGAATCACAAATTAAAAGCTCTATACCAAACGATTATGTTTGGTCCACTGACCATACAAAACCTGCTGTCATTCATCATAAAGAAGCTGATTTACATAGTTTATTTGATCGTCTTGAAAATGTAAAAAAAGCTGAAATTTTATGTGGTATTACAATTGACCGTCAAGACCCTATTTTGCAAGATCCCACTGCATTTCTTTCAAAATGCGAACAAACTTTTACTACACTTAACGATTTGTATCAATTAACGAAAAAGTTTTAGCAAGAGGAGGCTGCTCTAAAATGAGTAAGCCTCCTCTTCTTGTTATCAAGACACTTTCATTTCGACCTTGTCCCCAGCTTCCAATCCACGAGCAGTTTTTACGGTATGGTAACAGGAGTAACCAGACCCCTTTTCAAACTGGCCACAAATCTGCTTTTCTTCACTTTTCGATGGTACAATTTCTTTAAACCTTTTATATGTAAGCAAAATATCTTCTCTTTTTGCTCCTTTTTCATATGCCTTTTCTATTTGTTGAAAAAAATTAATCACATCAACTACTTCTTCTTTAGACCATGTTTCGTCTATTGGATAATGGTAATCCACTTTTTCACCCTTCCTTCCCGCTTCGTATCCTATTCCATTTATCACTAATATAAATCGACTCTTCTATTATCCTTTCAAACAATTCCTGAACAGAAGGGACATCAGTTATGCGCGCAGCGACCTGGCCTGCCCAAGCAAATCCTTCATTCTCTTTGCCATCATATATATATCGTTTGTTTGCTTTCCCCTCGATATACGGTTTTAAAACTTCAAAGCCAGGATTTCCCTGTTCCAACTCAATAATTTTTTCTGTCCATTCATTTTTTAAAGCTCTTGCAGGAGCACCTAATGAGCGTTTAATTACTACTGTTGATTTTTCATCAGCGCCAATCAAAGCTTTTTTATACAATTCATGAGCATGAACACACTCTTTTGTCGCAATAAAACGAGTACCCATTTCGATACCTTCTGCCCCCAATGCAATGGCAGCCATCAAGCCTTTTCCATCGGAAATTCCACCAGACGCAATAACAGGAATTTTTACAGCATCTACCACCTGTGGTGTTAAAACGAATGTACCTACGTCGTCTCTACCTAGGTGACCTCCCCCTTCATGTCCAACAACCATGACAGCATCAGCACCAAGTTCTTCAGCTTTCTCTGCTTGCCTTTTCGCAGCTACTAAAACGAGAGTCTTAATCCCTGTACCTTTTACCATATCTAATACCGGTTTTGGATTGCCTCCAGTAACAGAAATAGCTGATACCTTTTTTTCAATTGCTACATGCACCATATCCTCAAAAGAACGTCCATGTTGACCAATTGCATAATTAACACCAAAAGGTTTGTTTGTCATTTTTCTTACCTTGTCAATCTCTTCACGTAAAGCATTTGCATTTGGTAAACTCATAGCTGTTATTTGACCAAGTCCACCTGCATTTGAAACAGCAGCAGCCAAGTCAGCATACGCTAAATGAGCTAAACCACCTTGAATGATTGGGTATGTAATTCCTAATAGTTCTGTAACCTTCGTTTTTAACACATAAATCCCTCCGATTTTCACCATCCTAATAACCATGTTATCATGAACGAAATAAATATGTACAAACTAAGAAAAAGAATATAGTACTTGTTCTGCCATGACTGTGATTAGTGCGTGAAACTGCAAATATTACCATAACTTTGTATGTATTTGACTTGAACCTTCAATTATCACTTCTGAATCGATAATTATATTGGAGTAAGCCTTCAATTCAGATGTTGAACCTGTAATTACTTAAACTGAATGAGTGACTACCTGTAATAAAAAGACGTTTCCCTCAGTTTATCTGAATTAAGAGCAAAACAAGAAATTACTAGCTTATCTTTTAAAAATACTAGTAATACAAAACACTTTTTGCTATAATTCTTTTGTTTTATTACGAAGGAGTGAAGATATTTAATGGGACAACAAGATACCCCGTTGTTTACGGGTATATTAGAACACGCAAAAAGAAATCCGATCCAATTTCACATCCCTGGACATAAAAAAGGGGTTGGAATGGACGAGCAGTTTCGAAACTTTATAGGTGAAAATGCATTGTCTATAGATTTGATTAATATTGGACCTTTAGATGATTTGCACCATCCCCACGGTATGATTAAAGAAGCACAATCACTTGCTGCAGAAGCATTTGGTGCCGATCATACATTCTTTTCTGTTCAAGGAACGAGTGGAGCAATTATTACGATGATTATGTCTGTGTGTGGACCTGGCGATAAAATTATTGTACCTCGAAATGTTCATAAATCCGTTATGTCAGCGATTATCTTTTCAGGTGCAACGCCAGTTTTCATCCATCCAGAATTAGATGAAGAATTAGGAATATCCCATGGGATTACCCCAAACTCTGTAGAGAGAGCATTAGAAGCTAATCCTGATGCCAAAGGTGTTCTCGTTATTAATCCAACCTACTTTGGTATTGCAGCTGACCTAAAAAAGATTGTGGATATCACGCATTCTTATCAAATACCAGTACTTGTAGATGAAGCACATGGAGTCCATATCCATTTCCATGAAAAATTGCCAATGTCTGCTATGCAAGCAGGTGCCGATATGGCCGCAACAAGCGTGCATAAACTAGGTGGCTCTTTAACACAAAGCTCCGTTCTTAACATAAAAAATGGACTAGTATCCATGGAAAGAGCACAATCGATTTTTTCCATGCTTACAACAACATCCACTTCTTATTTATTATTAGCATCACTAGATGCAGCTAGAAAGCATTTAGTAATGAACGGGAAAACATTTATTGATAAATCATTGCAATTAGCGGACCAAACCCGAAAAGCAATTAATGAAATCCCTTCCCTTCGTTGTGTTGGGGATGAAATACTCGGCAGTGAAGCTACCTTTGACTACGATCCAACGAAATTAATTATATCTGTAAAAGAGTTAGGCATTACTGGATATGATGTGGAGTTATGGTTAAGGGAAAAATACAATATTGAAGTTGAATTATCTGATTTGTATAACATACTGTGTATTGTGACACATGGTGATACAGAAAAAGAAACGGAACTATTAGTAAAAGCGTTGCGTGAATTAGCTGAACTTCATAGTAACACCGAAAAAAATCATAAAAAAGTACAAGTAGAAGTTCCGCAAATACCATTACTAGCTCTTTCACCTAGAGATGCATTTTATGCTGAGTCTGAAAGCATCCCATTAGTGGATGCCGCAGGTAAAATTAGTGCTGAGTTTGTAATGGTTTATCCACCAGGTATTCCTATTTTTATGCCAGGAGAAATTATTACAGAAGAAAACATTGATTACATTACTAAAAATATTGATGCTGGCCTACCAGTACAAGGACCGGAAGATGAATCGCTTAAAAACATTCGAGTCATTAAAGAACACCGAGCGTTCCGATAAAAAGAAAAAAGGTTACTGTCAGCGCCCTAGACAGTAACCTTTTTGTTTGTTATTTCTCTTGTTTTTTACAGCCGCAACCTTTTCCGTACAAGTATGTCACTTTTTCATCCTCGAAATGTTCAATTGTTCGTTGGCAGTCCTGACAAACAATAATACCCATCCCAGATTCTCCTCCCCTATTTAAAGCGTTTACATCTTAATTCTTATTTTAATATGTCACAATTAGTTTTTCAAGCCTAATTAGTATAACATTTTTAAATAAATAAAGATTAATTATGTTTACGAACCGAATTTTATTTCTTATTATGTTTATTAATACGTTATCTATGTTATTTATTTGAATTTTCTGTCATAGCTATTAACAACATGTTATGATAGGAATATATGAAGTTAGGGGTGATAAGATGAGTAAGAGCACCTTTATTTATGTAGACAAGGAAGAGAATCTAACTTTAGAACAAGTACGAGACTATTTACATTATTACCAAGACATCACTACCAAAACAGGAGAACAATTAGACTGGAATTATCAACAACATGCTTTTCCATATGTAATGAGTGTGCAAAAAGATAATAAAGGGCATTACATTTGGTTAAAAGGTATGCAGGACAGGTACCATCACATTTTAATTGGGATTGGAAAAAGGGACGACAAGCAATTCGTTCAAATCACCTTACCTATCGATGCTACACACGGGGATAAAGCCAAAGCGAATGAATTTGCAAAATTTCTAACGAAAAAACTTAATGGCAAGCTTCAGCTGTTTAATGGAAGAGTAATGAATTAACTAACTCTATACATGATGCGGAGTGTGATAGTATGAAAAGAGAAGAACAAGTAAGAAAAAGCATGCAACAAGCTAAGGCAAGTATAGAAATTGAAGGATTTGTGATTTCTAAAGAACAGGAAGATTTAGTTTTTAAAAAGCTAATGGGAGAAATAACACAAGAGCAGTTTGATAAACTCGCATTAGAATTAGCAAGTAAAGCAGAATAAAAATAAATGGCACATCCCAGTTAACAGGATGTGCTTTTTTTAATACATCTTTATGGTGTTTTAATTAAATTCGGATCAACCATTTCATATCCTTGGTCTCTTAAACCTTTTACAATGTCTGCCAATGCTGCGGCTGTCCATTCACGGTCATGCATCAACAAATTCGCCCCTGGCTTTAGTAAGGAATATGGGACATCGACTAATGGGCCTTCCCCTGTAATCATGGCGGTTTTTAGTTTTTCCGCATCCATGTATGGAGCAAAATAGTCATACCCATATGTCCAGTTCATTAATGTCATACCCTCTTCTGCTACGAGTTCCTTTGCAAAATCTGTGTTCACACCATGAGGAGCTCTAAAAAACTTCGGGCGCTTCCCTGTGATATCTTCAATTTGATCACTTAATTTTATTATTTCATCACGTTGTTGTTCTTCTGAAATGGTATCTAGCTTCGTATGACTATAAGTATGGTTACCAATTTCAAAACCCATGTCGGCAATTTGCTTTAATTTTTCTTGCTCTTCCTCTGTATCAATAAAATGACCATTTACAAAAAATATTGCAGGTGCTTCCAGTTTTTTTAACGTTTCTGCCATTTCAACACCGTAAGTTTCTGGGGCGTCATCAATCGTCAGGAGAACCACTTTCTCGTTCGTTCCTTCTTCTATAGGTTTTATGCTCCAATCACTGGAAACCTCATACAATGGAGTTACTGGTTCGGGCTCCAAAGGTTCCTCTTCCTCTACGGGGGTTTCTGTTTCTGAAGGGGTATCCTCTTCGTTATTTATAGGTTCTTGTTCTTCTGGGTTGTTATCAGTCTGCTCTTGTTCAGCTGTATCTTTTGGTTCTTCCTTAGGTGCTGTATCTTCGTTTGATGTACAACCAACTAATAATAAGACTAACATAATAAACGTAATTATTTTCCTCATTGGATCTCCCCCTATGCTGTGTATTATACTGCTTTCTGTTTCATTATAAATTATTTTGCTCTAAAAGTAAGTATCAATTAATTAGTACTTGAAAGATTTGATGGCCCGTATATATAGCGAAAAAGCTACCTATTATGTATAAACAACGAACACCATGATGCCTAATAAATTTTCTTCCCAAATAAAAAGCCATTAGAAAAAACCACACAAAACATAGCACGATTGCCAATGGGTGATCCTTAGAAGAAATATGGATGATTAATATATAAAAACTCCATAAAATCAACATATATTGCACAAAAATCCACTTTGTCATAATCTTCATCCTTCTACATTTTCCTTTTCCATACAATATATGTTTGAATATGGACGACTATTTTTGATTTTTATGTAAATGTAATGAAAAAATAATTCTAGTGAATGAATATGACTTTGGACACTATACAAATAGAAAATGGCAATAAATAATAGATTTAGATACATGTAGGAGGAAACCGATATGGGGATGAAGCAATCAGAAGGGCATTTGATAAATTTTTTATTTTATAGTATTCGTCTTAGCTGGTTTATTTTGTGGATGTTTCTTTTTATTAGCATTGATATTTTCCATCAACTCTCTGTCCCATTTTGGTTACTGATCGTATGGTTGTCAGTTGCTTATCTCGTTCCACAATTACTATTAGTATTTGTTCCAAAATCACGCCTTCCTTATTATCAATCAGAGCTGTTACTCACGTGGAGTCTGTATACTTATTTATTATTAATTGCGAAAACAGATTCTTCCTTGCTGTTAATCCCTCTGATTGGTTTGGGGCTTTATTTCACTTACAATAAAAAAACGTGGTGGATTGTTTGCTCGATTATTTTATTAACTCCCATTTTCGGACTTGTTTTAGGGGAATCGTATACAGTTATGCTCACACACCTTTTAAATAATAGTATAGCTTTGGGAGTTGGCTATGCCTTTCACTTTATGGGAGTTCTGTTAAGGGAAAATCAGAGGCAATATTCGTTAATACATGACCAAAAAATTATATTGGAGCAGTACGCAGACAAGGTTGAATACTTAACACTTTTAGAGGAGAGAAACCGGATGGCACGGGAATTACATGATACAGCAGGACATACGTTTACCTCTGTTATTGTGGGCATAGACGGTGTTATTGCTAATTTAAAGCGGTCTGATCAAGAAAGAGCACTTAAAAAACTACAGTTGTTACGCAATGTCACAAGTAAAGGGCTCGATGAAATAAGAGCCAACATTCATAGCGTAGTAGATCAAGAAAATAAGGAATCTTTGAATCGGAAGTTAACATCCTTGGCGAATGAATTTGGCGTACATACAGGAACCTCTATTCATTATCAGCAAACCGGAGAAGAACATGAGCTAAGCAGTCATGTTCAACACACTTTTCTTCGTTGTTTACAAGAAGCACTTACAAATTCAAAACGGCATGGAAATGCTCAAAATGTATACATATCGTTAGACTATGGAACAGACTTGACCATTTTAACAATAAGGGACGATGGTAGAGGGAATGATCAAATTCAATTGGGATTTGGAATCAACAGCATGAAACAGCGGCTGCAATCCCTGCATGGCACATTACATATTTCAACGACAAAAAATGTTGGGATGGTAGTCTCTTGTTCCATTCCAAACTAAAGAGGAGTTATTAGATGAAAAAGATAAGGTTACTCATTGTTGATGATCAAGAGATTATTCGTGAGGGATTAAATGATATTTTCCTTTTAGATGACGACATTGAAGTCATAGGATTAGCCGAAAATGGACAAAAAGCTATTCAATTTATCGAGAAGGAACAGCTGGACATTATTTTAATGGATGTACATATGCCGATGATGGACGGAGTGGAGGCCACAAAAATAATGAAAGAAAAATGGCCTCATATTCGAATCATCATACTGACTACTTTCCGTGAAATTGAATTAGTAACAGAAGCATTAAAAGCAGGTGCAGAGGGGTATCTTTTGAAAGCTATAAAACCAAATGATTTAATTGCAGGAGTTAAGTTTATTTCCCATGGAGGAACGTTTATTTCCAAGGAAATTGCTAATTTATTGATCAATCAAATAAAAATTGCCCCAGTTAAAGAACTTACAAAAGGAAAAAACTATCAACTAACAGAACGGGAAACAGAAGTCTTAACCTGTTTAGCAAATGGGATGAACAACGGAGAAATTGCATCCCATTTGTTTTTATCAGAAGGGACAGTCAAAAATTATATTTCTAACATTTACTCGAAATTTGAAATCCATGATAGGTTAAAGGTTGCGAGAAAAGCTATAGATGAAGGGGTTATATGACTTCAGTCACAATCTAACTTGTCATTCTTTTTTCTGACTTCAGTCACTATTCGTGCTCTTTCCGATATCAGATAATGTGATAGACGACAGAAGGAGTTGGAAAAATGAAACAGAAAAAAGGGAAAATGTTCCTGATATGTATGTTGTTTAGCTTGTTTTTTAGCCATGTAAGTTTTCCGGTACAAGCAGAAGTGAATGAATCCACTTTAAAGAAAATTGAAACGTATTTAAAGCAACAAATGGAGGAACAAGCTATTGCTGGCTTATCTTATGCTATTGTAGACGAAAAAGGTGTTATCCACTCAGGTGCTTTCGGAAATGCCGATATTGAAAAAAAGTTAACACCCCAAACACCAATGCGCCTAGCTTCACTTAGTAAATCTTTCACAGCATTAGCCATTATGCAATTAGTAGAGAAAGGGCAAATAGATTTAGATGCACCAGTAACAACTTATATTCCTTGGTTTTCTTTTAAAAGTACAGATCTTTCTAAACAAATATCAATTAGAAATTTGTTAAATCAGACAAGCGGTATTCCAGCTGAAGGTGAAATTATTCTAGGCACAAAATTAATTGACCTTTCATTAGAAGAAACAGTAAAGCTATTTAAGCAGATCGAGCTTAAACAACATGCTGGAGTTAAATTCGAATATACGAACTTAAACTACATTACTTTAGGTTTAATAGTCGAATACGTAACAGGTGAACCTTTGGCTTCCTATTTACAAAAAAATATTTTGCATCCATTGAAAATGAATGAATCATATGTGTCTGTAAAAAATGCTGAACAAAATGGTTTATCTAAGGGCTACACATCATGGTTTGGATTCTTGTTACCTACTTCCACAGTGATGAGTGATTTACCTAACTTTCTAGCAAGCGGATATATGGTTTCTAGTGCTGAAGATATGGCTCGATATGTAAAAATGCATATGAATGAAGGAGAAGTGGAAGGAAAACAGTTACTTGGTAAGGAAGGTATCAAATCATTACATACACCAATTGCTGAAGCAAAAATGTACCTAAATGATGAGTTTTTTGGACATTATGCAATGGGATGGTGGGAAAGAACTGTACATGGGACTCGTGTTATAGGGCATTCAGGAGATTTATTTTCTGCTGCAAGAACAGACATGTACATTCTGCCTGAGCATGACATAGGTTTAGTTGTTCTGACAAATACCAATAACGGAACCTTCGCTCCAGGTAATTCCCATATTAGTACAGATGGTGTCATCAACTTATTGACTGGTAAATTACCAACACATGATGATACACAAACATTTAAAAGTTATTATCTAATTTTTAATGTTGTTTCTTTCATACTAGTACTTACTCTAATTTTCTACCTTGTACGAATGATAAGGAAAAAACCAACGAGATTGAAAGTGTGGTCATTCGTAGGATTATTATTACAGTTCATCTTACCAACAATCCTACTCCTATTTGGACCCCATTTACTACATGTTCCTTCCTGGACCTTTATATACAGCATTCAAACAGATTTGATTGCTAGTTTGATCGTTTTGTTCATCACTTTAATAGTAATAGCCTTAATTGGTTTATATAAAGGCTTTCGGAGTTTGAGAATCTTTAAACGAATAAATTTTCCACATAAAAAGACTCTCTGAAATTAATTCAGAGAGTCTTGTTTAATTATTTTGCAATATGAATTGGCATTCCAAGTGCTACTTCAGCAGCTTCCATTGTAATCTCACCTAATGTAGGATGAGCATGAATAGTAAGTGCCAAGTCTTCTGCAGTCATTCCTGCTTCAATTGCAAGGCCAAGTTCAGCAATAACATCACTTGCATTTGGACCTGCAACCTGTGCCCCAATTACTAAACCATCTTCTTTGCGAGTAATTAGTTTCACAAATCCGTCTGTATCATTTAATGATAATGCACGGCCGTTAGCAGCGAATGGGAATTTAGAAGCTTTCACTTCATAACCAGCTTCTTTTGCTTCTTTTTCTGAATACCCAACACTTGCAAGCTCTGGGTCAGAGAAAACAACTGCAGGAATACCTAAGTAATCAATCTCAGATTTTTCTCCGCTGATTGCTTCTGCTGCAATTTTACCTTCATAAGAAGCTTTATGAGCTAGTGGCGGTCCTTCAACTACATCACCAATTGCATAAATGTTGCTTACGTTTGTACGACACTGCTTATCAATTTTAATAATGCCTCTGTCAGTAAGTTCAACTCCAGCTTGCTCTAAGCCAAGTTCATCTGTATTAGGACGACGACCAACAGTTACTAATAAATATTCTGCATCCACTGTTTCTTCTTTACCATTAACTTCATACGTAACAGTAACTCCAGAATCAGTTTCTTTAACTCCTTTTGCCATCGCTTTTGTAATAATATTCGTACCTTTTTTCTTCAAGCGCTTTTTCACTATGGAAGACATTTGCTTTTCAAAACCGCCTAAAATCTCATCCGTTCCTTCTAAGATAGTAACCTCTGTTCCGAAATTAGCATAAGCAGTTCCTAATTCTGTACCGATATAGCCTCCACCAATAACAACCATGCTCTTTGGAATCTCTTTTAAGTTAAGAGCTCCAGTAGAATCTAGGACACGGTTTGTATATTTGAATGCTCCTAATTCGATTGGACGAGAACCAGTCGCAATAATCGCATTATTGAACTTATAAGTTTGGGAATTCTTATCGTCCATGATCTTTGCCGTATTTTGGTCAACAAAGTATGCTTCCCCTTTTACGATATCAACCTTGTTTGCTTTAAGTAGGCCTTCTACCCCACCAGTGAGCTTATTTACAACGCTCTGTTTCCATTTTTGCACTTTAGAGAAATCAACTGTAACGTTCTCAGCTGTAATTCCCATATCATCTGAATGTTGAGCATGTTCATAGCGATGTGCTGCTGAAATTAGTGCTTTAGAAGGAATACACCCTATGTTTAAACAAACACCACCAAGGTTTCCTTTATCAACGATTGTTACTTTTTGACCCAATTGCGCTGCTCTAATTGCAGC
This sequence comes from Salirhabdus euzebyi, assembly GCF_014207435.1. Lineage (GTDB taxonomy): Bacteria > Bacillota > Bacilli > Bacillales > Alkalibacillaceae > Salirhabdus > Salirhabdus euzebyi. Next base: position 5,485 of record NZ_JACHGH010000014.1, on the reverse strand, counting down.
CACATATCCCCCAGGGCCTGCTCCAACGACTAGTGTGTCTACTTCAACTGGAAAATCTCCTACTACCATACTTTACGCCTCCATCATAATAAGTTGTGGATCGTTCAGCAAACGCTTAATGTGATTCAACGCAAGCTGAGCAGTTGCACCATCAATCATACGGTGATCAAAGCTTAAGGAAAGAGCAAGTACTGGTGCTACAACAATTTCACCATTACGTACAACCGGTTTTTCAGAAATACGACCAATACCTAAAATAGCTACTTCAGGGTGGTTAATAACTGGTGTAAACCATTGTCCGCCTGCAGATCCAATGTTCGTGATAGTGCATGAAGCACCCTTCATTTCATCAGATGATAACTTTCCTTCACGTGCTTTGCCAGCCAATTGGTTAATTTCATCCGAAATCTCAAAAATAGATTTACGATCGGCATCTTTTACAACTGGTACGAGCAACCCTTTTTCCGTATCTGCTGCAATACCAATATTGAAATAATGCTTATGAATGATTTCTTCTGTATTGTCATCAAAAGAAGTGTTAAGTACAGGGTACTTTTTAAGCGTTGATACAAGTGCTTTAACGACATATGGTAGATAAGTAAGTTTAATCTCTTGGTCTAATGCCGCTTGCTTAAACTTCTTACGATGATTGACAAGTTCTGTTACATCGATATCATCCATTAATGTAACGTGAGGTGCAGTCTGCTTTGATTTTACCATAGCATTTGCGATTGCACGACGAATACCACTTATTTTTTCTCGAGTTTCTGGATACTGACCTTGTGGAGCAGCTGGTTTTTGTGCTGCAGCCTCTGCTTTAGGAGCCTCTTCTTGTGCAGGAGTTGCTTCTGTAGCTGCAGCTGGTTGGTCACCACTTAAGAAACGATCGATGTCTTCTTTTAAAACTCGTTCATTTTTCCCACTACCACTCACTTGCTGAATGTTTACCCCTTTTTCACGTGCATATTTACGAACAGACGGCATAGCGATTACCCGTTTTCCATCTGCTTGTTCATCTGAATCTGAGGCTTCCGTAGTAGTTTTTGGACTTTCTTCTTTCACTTCTTCTTTTGCAGGTTCTTCTGTAGGCTCTTCTGCTGGAGCATCTTCCGACTCATAACCTTCTGCGTCAAAAGTGATTAATGTATCTCCTACAATAGCAACTTCGCCTTCATTTACTTTAATAGCTGTTACTGTGCCTTCAACCGGAGATGGGATTTCCACTACCGCTTTATCGTTTTGAACTTCGCATAGTGTATCGTCTTCTTTAACTTCGTCTCCAACTTTTACGAACCACTTTACAATTTCACCTTCGTGAATACCTTCACCGATATCCGGTAACTTAAATTCGTAGGCCACTATATTTCCCTCCTATTCAATCGAATTTATTAAAAATTCATTACTTGTTTAGCTTTTTCTACGATATCTGTATGATTTGGTAACCAAACTTCTTCCGCTGCCGTAAATGGATAAACGGTATCCGGTGCCGTTACACGTAATACAGGAGCTTCTAAATGCAAGATTGCCTTTTCTTGAATTTCTGCAACAACATTAGCTCCGATACCCGCTTGACGTTGTGCTTCTTGAATAACGACAACACGATTCGTTTTCTTAACAGATTCAAGAACTGTTTCATAATCCACTGGGCTTACCGTACGAAGATCGATTACTTCTGCACTAATACCTTCTTTTTCCAGCTCATCTGCTGCCTTTAACGCTGAATGAACCATTGCGCCATATGAAACGAAAGTAATATCTTTACCTTCACGTTTAATATCTGCTTTACCAAGTTCAATTGTATATTCCTCTTCCGGTACTTCCCCACGGAAAGAACGGTATAATTTCATATGCTCTAAAAAGATAACAGGATCATTATCACGAATCGCTGAAATTAAAAGTCCTTTTGCATCGTATGGAGTCGAAGGGATAACAACTTTTAGACCTGGCTGTTGAGCAACGAGTCCTTCTAAACTATCCGCATGTAATTCTGGTGTATGAACCCCGCCACCAAAAGGAGAACGAATTGTAATTGGGGCATTTCTTGTTCCGCCAGTACGATAACGCATACGAGCTGCTTGCCCGCTAATAGCATCCATTGCTTCGTAAACGAAGCCAAAGAATTGAATTTCGGGTACAGGACGGAATCCTTGTGTAGATAAGCCCACAGCTAATCCAATAATCGCTGACTCTGCAAGCGGAGTATCAAAAACGCGATCTTCGCCAAATTCTTTTTGTAATCCTTCTGTTGCACGGAATACGCCACCATTTTGACCAACGTCTTCACCAAAGACTAAGACGTTTTCATCATTTTTTAATTCCGTACGCATTGCATCAGTTATCGCTTGAATCATCGTCATTTGAGCCATGATTTACTTCGACTCCTTTGCTTTGTATTCTTCCATCTGTTCTTGTAAGTTTGCTGGAAGTTCTTCATACATAATAGACATTAAGTCTGTAACTTTTTGTTTTTCTATTCCGTCTGCTTTCTTAATCGCGGCTTTCACTTCTTCTTTAGCCTGATCAATTACTTTCGTTTCTTCTTCTTCAGACCATAGACCTTTCTTTTCCAAAAGTTTACGGAAACGCACTAGCGGATCTTTCTTTTCCCACTCGTTATCAAGATCTTCTGTACGATATCGAGTTGGGTCGTCACCAGCCATTGTATGAGGACCATAACGATAAGTAACCGTTTCAATTAAAGAAGGACCTTCTCCATTAATAGCACGTTCACGCGCATCACGAACTGCTTTATATACAGCTAAAACATCCATACCGTCAACTCGGATCCCTGGAATTCCAACTGCTACAGCTTTCTGTGCAATTGTTTTCGCAGCAGATTGTTTTTCAACTGGTACGGAAATAGCAAAGTGGTTGTTTTGTACAACAAAAACTGCCGGAGATTTATATGCACCCGCAAAGTTCATACCTTCATAAAAATCACCTTGTGAAGCTCCACCATCACCTGTGTACGTAATAGCGATTGCTTTTTCTCCACGCTTTTGGATACCCATTGCGACACCGGCTGCTTGGATAATTTGGGCTCCAATAATGATTTGTGGGCTTAATGCATTTACACCTTCAGGCATTTGGTTACCGTGGTAATGTCCACGTGAAAACAAAAATGCTTGATAAAGTGGTAACCCGTGCCAAATAAGCTGTGGTACATCACGATATGCTGGTAAAATAAAATCTTCTTTCTCTGTTGCAAAGTGACTACCTAGTTGTGAAGCTTCCTGACCAGCTGTTGGTGCATAGAAGCCTAAGCGCCCTTGGCGATTTAAAGCGATTGAGCGTTGATCCAGAACTCGTGTATAAACCATACGACGCATAAGTTCTTTTAACTCATCATCCGATAAATCAGGCATTGCATCTTCATTAACAATTTCGCCTTCTTCATTTAATATTTGAAAAATTTCAAATTGGTTCTCGATGTTTTCAAGTACGTTTTTCATCTTGGTCACCTCTTCCTTCCTACATTAAAATTAATTCCATCATTATGTTTCCCAAAAACAACTAAGATGTACACCTTAATCTATTTTTTGCTACCTCTATGTTGTTCTCTTTTAGAAACTGTTACATAAAAATATACGAAACATAGTAGTACAATTTCGCTCTGATTGTAGTTTAGCTCAAAAGTGTTTATTTCGTCAAACAATTAATCGTTCTAGAACAGCATGTATGTAGACATGTTTTTGTGTTTTATAACAAATGGTAATATATGCATACTGTACTAGTGCAAATCATAATCTGTACCATGATTGTTTTCCGTTATTATCTCTATACCCTGTATACCTCTTGTTCCTTAATCAAAACATCCATATTAGTTTTGCACTACTTTTAAGATTTGTTACATAAAAATAAAAAAACCTTACTCCATATAAGAAGTAAGGCTTAGGTAATACTATTCAGCTTCGTATTGAACATCCAATCCAGCTGTTTCATAAAAATCTTTTTTCAGCTGATTGTATTGTTTAGTTGCTTCATTAAATTCATCGTTTGCTTCAAAGATTTTATCGTAGCTTTCATTAATTTTTTCTATTTGTGCTTCTAAATCTTCTTTCTTTAATTCTTCGTCTTTTAGCATATTGTATAACTCTTCATCTAATGTTAGAGCAGCAGAATATGCGTCATATAATGATTGGTAAGCTGTATAACGATTATCCATTGCAGTCACTAAATCACTTGCAGCAGTTTTCACTTTTTCTTCCTCTATTTCTTCTACTAACGGTAATACATTATCAAATTCTTCTTTTGCTGTTTCAATGCTTTCTTTTTCTGATTCTAATATATCTCTTCTTTGGTTAAGTAAATCAATGGCATCATTTGAAAGCTGGTCAATTTGTTCAATTTCTTCTGCACTTAAATCAATAATTTGATCGTACAGTTCTTTCTCTTGATTTTCCAGTGTTGCCATTGGCTCCTGCTGCGCTTCGAAGTTTTCTTCAAGTTCTACAGCCTTCTCCAAATGCTCGTACATTTGTTCTGAAGTAGAAGGACCATTTTGACATGCTGCCATTGCGAACATTATGAAAATTAATACTAGGATTCCTTTTACTTTCCGCAACTTCTTCTTCCTCCTTATGATGAACTACCCTTCACTAAGTATAACACAATTGATTTTTTATAATATATATGTTTTAGAAAAAAACAATTTATAAAATTCAACATTCCAAATATATTCTGCTATGTTGAAGATTATGTTACACTATTGTTTATGGATAATTGAAGTTTCAGAGGAGTGAACCATATGATTACTATGGATGATATCGTACGGGAAGGTCATCCTGTATTAAGGGAGAAAGCAAAAGAAGTTTCTCTTCCTCCTAGTAAAGAAGATAAAGAAACATTAGAAGAAATGCTTCAATACTTAAAAAATAGCCAGGATGAAGAAATAGCAACAAAATACAACCTTCGACCGGGTGTTGGTCTTGCTGCCCCACAAATAGGTCTTTCCAAAAGAATGATTGCTGTCCATTTTGTTGACTTTAATGAGAAGGAATACAGTTATGGCCTTTTCAACCCCAAAATAGTTAGCCACTCAGTAGAAGGAACTTACTTATCAACTGGTGAAGGTTGTCTTAGTGTAGATCGGGAAGTTCCGGGATATGTTCCACGTTATGCACGCATTACAGTAAAGGCTACTGATTTAGAAGGTAACGAACTAAAAATAAGATTAAAAGGTTATGCTGCTATTGTGTTTCAACATGAAATTGATCATCTAAATGGTGTAATGTTTTATGATCATATCAATTCAGAAGAACCATTTTCAATTCCGGAAAATGCCTCCGTTGCAGATCCAGAATAACTAATAAAAGAGGGTTTCGTTTAAAAACGAACCCTCTTTTATATTTGATTTTTTTTGAATAGAATGTAGTTTTACACAATAGATAGAAAATGCGACGTAACTTATGTAGGGTTTGCTCTTTGAAGCAGCTAGGTGCTAAACGGCCGCTCCGGCAGAATACTTCGCTTTCCACGGGTTCCC
>NZ_JACHGH010000013.1 GCF_014207435.1 Salirhabdus euzebyi | reverse complement strand
AGTCCTCCGCCCATTTTTATTAATTATATTGAAACACAAAAACCCGGAAAGGGCACTTTTTATCAGTGTCCGCTTTCCGGGTTACAGTTCAATGTAGCCATCCTCTTTTTTTACATTGTTCAATCAAACCTTTATACTTTTATCTGTTAATTTTTCCTCCTGCATAACATCTTTTCGTTTACCCTTTCCTCTTGTGGACAAGATAACCCCTGTTATAACAAGGAAACCACCAAATAGCTGCGCCCAAATAACTTTTTCCCCAAGGAATAATACCGCTCCAATAATCGTAAAGACTGGGAGCAAATTTAAAAATATGGATGCACGAGATGGCCCGATGTCTTGAACGCCTTTATTCCAGAACATAAGCGCAATAATAGAAGGAAATATTCCCAAATATAAGAGTCCTAATATTTTCTCAAGTGTAAATAAACTTTCTATCCCGCGAAGCCATTCCACTAAGGCAAAAGGAAACAAAACAACAACAGCCAAACTAAGCATGATGGTCAGCCCACCATATGCAGGATATTTGCTGTTATGCTCCTTTACGAGAATCGAATATATTGACCACATCAACATAGCGACTAACATAATAATATCGCCAATATTGAATTGCAGCCCAGTAATCACTTGCCATGAACCCTTTGTTATGACCCATATTGCACCGGTTAAAGATAGTACCATCCCGAAATATTGCAACTTGTTTAACCGTTCCTTCAAAAAGAGAGCACCAATAATGATGGTGAATATTGGAGCAGTTGTTTCAACAATCGCTGCATTTGTTGATGTCGTATAAACTAATGAACTGTAGACAAGAAGGTTGAATAATATAATGCCTGTAAATCCCATTCCGATAAGCGGTTTCCATTCCTTTTTAAACAGTTCACGCTTTGCTTTTAGTTGCTTTATTCCAAAAGGTAGTATAATCAATAAGGCAATAAAACATCTAAAAAATGTAATAGTAAAGGCAGGCAAGTCATTTATCGCTCTTCCTACTAATAAATTCCCAGCAAATATAATAACGGTAATAAGTAATAATACATATGATTTGAACATTTTAAACACCTACTTTACAAACTAGGTCGCTCCATTACTAGTTTTGCATTGCTAAAGTAAAAAAGCAAACCGATGAGGTTCGCTTTTTTCAATTAATCTAGTATATTACATAAACCCATGATTATTCAAATGTTCCCTTTACTACTGCCTTTCCATTTTGGACCATTACTTGCCCTTTGGCAATTACTGTATCAATGTTTAGTAGATTTTCATCTAATAAAACAACATCTGCATCTAATCCCGTTTTAATTTGGCCTTTTTGGCTAAGCTTTAATATGGCTGCTGGATTTTTTGTAACAACCTGAATAGCTTGTTCAATTGGAATATGCTCCTGTATTATGGCGTCGCGCACTTCTTCAAATAGACTATTTATTTTTGCAACCTTCAATCCAATAAAATTTCCCTGTTCATCAAAATCAGGCAGGCTACCTTGTGCATCGGAAGTAAATGTCACCTGATCGATAGAAACACCTTCTGCCAACATTCTTTTTAACGCCTTGCTGCTTTTCACGGTTGAGGTATCTAATCCTTTTGGTATTGTACTTGTTGTGAAATCTACATATCCACCCTTTTTTGCATATTGTAGGCCTGCTTCAAGTAGCCTTTCATTTCTATTTATATGTGTGGGATGAAACTGTTTAATTGGAATATCTGTAGTATTTACCACTTCCTCTAATAACGATAAACAGCTTTCACCTCCCCCAACATGAACATTAATGACGCCTGCTTTACCAGATAACATCCCTCCGACACGTGCTTGTGAGGCAAGTCTCGCAAACTCTTCAACTGTTGGTTGAGATGACCTGTGATCAGCAATTGCAATTTCTCCGCATCCAATAATGAGGTCAATTAAAATGATATCGTCTTCAATACTTCCTGTAAGGGTTTTGACAGGTACTTGATAGGAACCAGTATGGGCATAACAGGTGATCCCCTCTTCCGACAACGCTCTTGCCTTAGCCACTAAGTTTGTCATTGTCCTTGTTGTGCCGTCTGTACCAATAACACCTACTATGGTCGTTACACCGCTCAATGTTGCATCGGATAATTGTAATTCGGGGGTCCGAGTTTTATAGCTTCCTTCACCACCACCCCCTGTAATATGTACATGTGAATCAATAAAACCAGGAACTACAATTTTCCCCTTTGCATCAATAACTTCTATATTCACAAAATTATTTGGAACAGTTATTCGATCCTCTATATGCCCTATTTTGCTACCGATTAAAAGTAAATCCTTTACCCCTAAGTATTCAGGTGCATAAACTTGTCCATTTTTAATGAGTTTTAACATATTCCTTCCCACTTTCTCCTCTATAAGTATCCTTTCTTTCATTAAAACATGAAAAATTCTTATAAGAAAAGATATAACTATACATTTAAACATTTTATTAGGGTATTTTTCTAAAAACTTATCGACAAATTATTGTAATTTTCTGTTAATTCGGCAGTTTATTGTCTCTATTTTTTCTAAAGAAAATAACAATAGTAATTATTTGATACCAATACGGAGTACTTTTTAAGAAATTTACTTAAAAACCACATTTTTACAATTTTAGGACAACCTTTTCTTGTAAGAATTTGACTTTTATCAATCGACATACTTCTGCACAATGCTCCCCTGCTTTTATATATACTAAGTGAAACAAACAGATACATAGATAAAACTGTTTTCAATTATTTATTGAAGTGAAGCAGTTAAGGGCAAACCTATTGAAAAATAGGGACGCAAAGTCACAGGTCTAAGGTTTTACAACTAGGATGGCTGGACTGCCTGATATGCACTTGTATTTTAGGAGGGGAATACAGTGGAGCAAAAGGTGAGAGAGTCCTTAGATCAGGAGTGGGTTGTACTTATTTTGGAGGCGTTGCGTATGGGAATAAGTGAGGAGGAAATTAAAGTCTTCTTCGTCGAAAAAAGAACAGCTAGAAGCAGTTACCAGGACTAAACGATTATTTTTCGCAAAAATGTTCTTCATACAAAACAAAACCTTCTGTATATGTTATAATTATCAGGACAAGGAAGGTGAAGAACATGATCGGAGAACGTATTAAACAGCTTCGTTTACAGAAAAAAATGTCTTTGTCTGAGTTAGCGGAAGAAGCAGGAGTTGCCAAATCCTATTTAAGTTCTATTGAACGCAACCTCCAATCAAATCCTTCTATTCAGTTCTTAGAAAAGATATCCTCGGTTTTAGGTGTTTCTGTAAATACTTTTCTTTATGACAGCACGAAAGTATCTGATAATGACATGCTAGATACTGAGTGGGTTAATCTAGTTCAAGAAGCGATGAATTCAGGTGTTTCAAAGGATGAATTTAAAGAGTTTTTAGAGTTCAATAAATGGAAGCTCCAAAACAAGTAAAAACAAAGCTAGGTCCAAATAAGACCTAGCTTTGTTTCGTTTTAGTCAAGATCAGCAGGATACACAATTCCATTCTGCTTTCGAACTTGTTCAGATATTTTAGCTGTCAGGAGAGAATGGTTAAATGAATTACGTGTAGATTCTGTTTTGTGATGTTTTATTAAATCGATAAACTCTTTCGCTTCATAAAACATCGTATTGTCATGCTGAGTTTGTGTAATATCCTCTACCCTTCCATCCCGGTATTTTATTTCGACCTTCCCAAGGTTATTAATTTGATCAATGATGATATTTCCATCTTCCCCTTGTATTTCTGAAGATACATAGGAATCAGCTATTTTTGAATACATAATAATAGCATCCATCTCCTCATACTGTAGCAAGACACTTCCTTCACCATCCACACCTGAACTCAGCATTATCCCATTTGCCTTTATACTTTTTGGTTCTCCAAACAATACAACTAGTGGATATATACAGTAAACCCCAATATCCATTAGAGCTCCATTTGAAAACTTTGGATTAAAAGCATTTAACACAGTCCCTTGTTTATAAGCATCATACCTGGAAGAATACTGACAGTAGCTTGCAAAAAATCGTCTCACTTTTCCAATTTTATGTAAATTATCCTGAATACTTATAAAGTTTGGAAGAAAACTTGTCTTAAGAGCTTCCATTAACAAAACACCATTCTTCTTAGCTGCCTCAACCATTTTCACTACTTCTTTCACGTTAGAAGCTAACGGTTTTTCACACATGACATGCTTACCAGCATTCATACAAATTATCGCTTGTTCGGCATGGAAAGAATTTGGACTCGCAATGTAAACCGCATCTATTTCTTTACTTGCTGCAAATTTTTCTATACTAGTAAAGGTCAAAGTAGCTCCATGCTTTTCCGCAAACTCTTCTGCTTTTTGTTCTGTTCTTGAATAAACAGCAACCAATGAAAAATCTTCTATATTACTTGCTGCATCGAGGAATCTTGTTGTTATCCAGTTGGTCCCAATAACTCCGAAGCGTATCATCTTCACAATCCTCTCTCATCCGTTTTTTCTGCTTACTATTCATAGTAGCAGATTATACCGTGTCATGAATAGAATACATACCCCGTTATCAAACGTATATTTTTTATGTTAAAAAACAATTTTTTTTCATAAGCTATATGGAGTACTTATAAAACGGTAAAAATTACACCTAGGAGGTAATTACATGGCGTTAAATGTAACCCAAAAATTGATTAAGGATCACCTCGTTTCAGGAGAGATGAAACCAGGAGAAGAAATTGGGTTAAAAATTGATCAAACCTTAACACAGGATGCAACAGGTACAATGGTGATGCTAGAGCTTGAAGCAATGGGATTAAATTATGCAAAAACGGAGGCTTCAGCTCAATATGTCGATCATAACCTTATTCAAGTAGATAGTAAAAATCCTGATGATCATCTGTTTTTACAAAGTGCAACGAGAAGGTTTGGACTTTATTATAGCCGCCCCGGGAACGGTGTAAGTCATCCCGTTCACATGCAACGATTAGCGAAACCAGGTAAGACATTACTCGGCTCAGATAGTCATACTTGTGCGAATGGATGTATGGGTATGCTTGCAATGGGTGCAGGTGGTATTGATGTCGCCATGGCAATTGCCGGGGAGCCATTTTATGTGAAAATGCCAAAAGTTTGGGGAATTAAGCTAACTGGGGAGCTACCTGAATGGGTTGGTGCAAAGGATGTTATTTTAGAACTGTTGCGTCGGTATGATGTAAAAGGTGGCGTTGGTACCGTAATAGAATATTATGGTCCTGGATTAAAAAGCTTAGATGCAATGGACCGTCACGTTATCGCCAACATGGGGGCTGAACTCGGTGCAACAGGAACTGTTTTTCCATCGGATGGGGAAATCAAACGCTTTTTGAAAGACCAAGGACGAGAAGATGATTGGATGAAACTAGTAGCAGATCGTGGAGCTGACTATGATTTGCATGAAGAAATCAATTTGTCCGAAATAGAGCCAATGGTTGCCAAACCTTCTAGTCCTGGCAACGTAGTACCCGTAAAGGAAATAGCCGGGGAGCCAATATATCAATCTTATCTAGGGTCTTCAGCTAATCCTGGTTTTAGGGATTTTGCAATAGCTTCCGAAATTGTCAAAGGGAAACATATTGCTGACGGTGTTTCCTTTGATATAAACCCTACTTCTAGGCAAATGTTAATGGATCTTGTAAAGGAAGGACATATCGCAAATTTATTACAATCGGGAGCTCGTCTCCACCAAGCTGGATGTAATGGATGTATTGGAATGGGGCAGGCCCCTGCTACCGGTAGGAATAGCCTTCGTACTACACCGAGAAACTTCCCAGGTCGTTCTGGTACGAAAGAAGATAGTGTGTTTTTGTGTGGTCCGGAAACTGCAGCAGCATCTGCATTAACAGGAAAAATAACAGATCCTAGAACGTTAAATATGAAATATCCAAAGGTGAAAAACCCTAAAAATTCAACTATTGATGATCAACTACTTGATAAGCCATTATCACCAGAAGATGCCAAAAATGTAGAGCTTTATAAAGGACCTAACATTGCCTCTATACCTGAAATGGATGTACTACCTGATGAACTTACTCTTCCTATCTTATTAAAAATGGGCGACAACATATCAACGGATGAAATTTTAGCAGGTGGTGCACGCGTACTCCCATTCCGAAGCAACTTGCCAGAAATAAGTAAATTTACGTTTGAAATTATTGATGATACTTATTATCAACGAGGGATGGCTACACGTAATAAAGGTGGTCACGCAGTAGTCGGTGGATTCAACTATGGCCAAGGGTCTAGCCGTGAACATGCTGCTTTAGCTCCGCGTTATTTAGGATTAAGAGTCGCCCTCGTGAAGGACTTTGCACGTATCCACTGGCAGAACCTCGTTAATTTTGGGGTATTACCATTAACCTTTGCCAGCGAGGAAGACTACAACAAACTTGAACAGGGAGACGTTCTCCAATTTAAAGATTTAAGAGACAAGATAAAGCAAAGCAATGAATTTTCTGTTCGTGTGGAAGATAAAAATGTAGACATAAAAGTTAAGCATGCATTGTCCCCTAGACAAATTGATATTATGCTACAAGGCGGACTAATTAATTGGGTAAAGAATCGTCAAAATAGTACTATTTAAAATGGAATTTTTTTATAAAAAAAAGGAAAACTAATGGTAGTTAAGAAAGACAAGGAGAGATAGCAATGGTTGATCGAAATCATATTTGCAAGGCATGTGATGGAGTAGGGCTTTTAGCTGATGACGAAGAGTGGCAATATACGTGTACTGTTTGTGGCGGAGACGGTATATTTCTGCCTGGAGATAGCCCCGAACCTGATGCACCATTTTCTGTAGATGAAAATAATCGGGTTCTTGAATAGGGTATATCCCAATCGAAAAATCAGTTTTTTAATAAACTGTTCCGTTTTTGAGGTGCATATCATTTAAATGGATTAAAAAAGGCGTGCAAATTGACAAAAGATTTGGCACGTCTTTTTTTTTGAGTTTTTGACATCTAGATTTTAACTTCTTCAACTAAAGGACCGTTACTTGAATAAGAACCTAAACATTAAAAATTGCTATTGAATAGCTCTAAAATATGCTCCTTAATATCTTCCTTTTCCTGTTCCGTTAATTCATTTGCCATTGGTTCATTTTCACCAAACTGTTCGGACAATATAATAGTCATAGGTTCATCAATATATACCTCTTCATCGCCGTTTTGAGTTGTTGAATGTAGTAAACGGGTTTTAATATAATTGCCCTCTTTATCGTAGAAATCTTCAATGAGTCTAGCTTCAACTTTCAGATTTTCACCTGTTCCAAACATTGAAATTTGTGAATTAACTAATTTATAATCTCCTTCTTCGTGAGAAACAGTTTCTGCTTTATATGCCTCTACTTTTTCAGTTTTTTCTTCCTCATTAACTGAATTAGTTGAATTTTGATTTACAACACACCCCACCAGTAAAGCAATGATTAAAACAATAACAAGATATTTTATAATTTCTTTCATAACGCATCCCCCGATTTTATTCGATTGTTCAATTATCCTGCTTAGTTAGCGAAATAAGAGCTGCCAACCGACAACAACTCATTCAGTTTTTAATGTTTTTATATTGCTCTCTTTCAAATCTTTCTTCTAGCTCCCCTGTTATTGCGTTGAACAACAAGTAAATCATGGATTTCTTTGTTTTAGTCCATCCAATTACCATCACAAGTGGAATTTTTTTCTCAGAGTCTTTCTTGATACCAAAATTATATCCCTTAGCAAAAATGTCCCCTGGATATATCTTGGTGATTTTCTTTCCCTTTTTGAGTAATTCAGGTGTATCATACTTGAATTCTTCAATATCAGAGATAAAGTAGTTTTTAGGCATACTGTCTAATTCATTAGGGAAATGTTTTGTTTTCCACACTTCTCCATCACGAATAGATACTAAATACAAATCCTTTTTACCTGGTGTACCAAATTGGAAATTCCAATGTTTTCTTCTACCATCCATTCCTGTTGGCGTTTCATCTCTATCAACACTAATTCCAAGATATAACCTTGCTTCTTTATTCCACTTTAACGCCTCTTTTTGTGCGACTTCCATTGCTTCTTGTAATGTTAAACTCAATTCTGTATTAGAAATTTCTCTTGTTTCATTTTGACTTATTATTTTTCCATGGACTACAAAAGTTAAAGTAATTATTGATAATGCTAAAATTGAAATTACAGTAAAAAGTTTCATTTTATTCTCCTTTGATTTTTTATCAAAGGTTATTTTTCCCTACTATTTATTGGATATGTTGTTTGTTCCTTCTTCAACTCTTTTTGCGAAATGCGAGTACCCTTGTTCAACATTCGCTCCCTTTAGTGAAAAATGTTCAATATGCTTTTTTTAGTCTTCTTCTTTTTTCAAAGCTTTCTTTATACCCGATGAAATAAGTACACCTACACATCCAGCTACACTCAAAATTATAACAAGTTCCCAAGCTACTTTTTCATTAGACGAAATTGCCATAATTACTGCTGAAACGATTATCCCTATAATCCACGTAAGTAAAAATTTAATTGTATACAAATACTCCCCCCTAAAATTGATATAAACTCTTTATTAAATCCTTCTTCTTCGTTACTCTAACAAAGGAAGACTATTACCCTTGTTCAACATTCGCTCCCGTTAGTTGAAAAACTAATTCTCTTTAATTAGATTTCAATTTTTATCGTAATATTTATAATTCCGAAATTCGTAACTATTTATATTTTCATGAGGAAAATCAACCCAAGTAACAGTTGCTTGATAAGGAGTAAAATATTGTTCTAATGTTGTACCATTTATATCAACCTGCATTTTAGCAATTTTATTTTCATTATTCGTTACGAGCATTTTGGACTTCCCTTTAACGGTAAGAACATACTAAAAGAATCATTATTATGAGAACTAAAACGTTGCCAGACATAATTCCCCTTTTGATTTTTATTAAATTCGATATATGACGGACTATTATTAGATAGACCTACAATTCTTAAATCATCAACATCGTTTATATCTAATATTTCAATTTCCTTATTTTTAAAGCTATCAATAGAATTAATCACCTTAACAATAGATGCCTTATTATTTCCATATAGCACTTTTGAATTATAAAAATAATAGGCAGCCAATGAGATCAGTATTAATACAGCTAAAAATATTCCTGTTTTTTTCTTCCCCACCGTTCTTTCACCCCCATAATACTATTCCTTATTACACAATCCTGCCCATTAGTACAATTGGATGTGCCCAACTCGACATCCCTTGCTAAACTCTTGCACAGTTTGTTTAGTATAATGACTGAGGACTATCAGCCATCTATTAGAAAGAATTAAAGCACCAGTTAGTAAAATGAAGATTAGTCTGACTGCCAAAGGAGATATACCGAAATACTCTGCTATCCCTCCACAAACACCACTTATAGACTTATCTGTTGAAGACTTTTTAACTTACTTTTAAATTCAATCCCCCTCTTAACAGAACCTAATAAAAATCCTACTCATAACCAATACTTTTATTAAATATTACTGGTCATTAACACAGAATCCATATGATTAAATTTTAACATAAAATTCCAATTATCACTGTGAAAATCAAAATAAAAAGACCGTCTAATGACGATCCTCTTGTACCCTTTAACATTTTTTATTTTCTGTGCATAACAAATTGAGATTTACTAAACTTAAAGTTATTTTTCTCGTAAAAAGGGATTAAATCCTTTTCACACTGATAATATCAATATCTGAAAGTTCGTCTAGCAGTCGTGAAACAAGTTTTGTCCCTATGCCTGTTTTTTGGAATTCTTTATGTATGACAACATCCTCAATATATGCCCGAAAGCTTCCGTCTGATACAGCTCGTGCAAAGCCTATAAGAACATCATTTTTCCAAATACCAACTGAAATTACTCGTTGTAGCATAAGCTCAATATCTTGTTCTTTTCTTTCACCCCACCACCCTGCATCATGATAGAGTGTCATTAAATCATTAGCCTTAATTGGTCTTTCAGCAAAACTCATAATTTTGAAACTCACAACACCACTCCTTTTTTACTATATTTAATATATACTAGTTTTATTAAAAATGTCTTAAAGTTTACTACTCATTAGTTAAAAACAAGAAAAATGGCATGGGCAATTTCCATACCATTTTCTATGCCATTTTCATTATATGAACCCAAAATAGTTATTCTTTAAGAAAACATGGGTTATCTGAATTGAATAGTTTGTTACTATGATTTTGTTCGCCTAAAAATAAAGTAGACAACAAAACCTATTAAAGCTCCTACTGAGTTTAATATAATATCATCTACATCAAAGCTTCCTACCCGGAAATATAATTGAGACGTTTCCAATATAGTGATCCCTAGTAAAAAAACGACTAAAAAAGATAGGACATTACGCAATTTGATAAACAAACAAGGTAGAAAGATACCAAATGGTATGAACACAACAATATTTCCACCTATATTAATAATCCAGGTTAGGAACGGAAAATGAGAAAAATAAGTGAAATAATTTTTGATTGTAGAAAACGGTGTGAAATTGTATTTATATTCTTCACTTGGAATCCGGGAAAAACCGAAGAACATCCAATAAATGAGTAACGATGTATACATAAAAAATACGATCCAAACTATTTTTCTCACTATAATCACCTATTTAAAATCTATTTTAATTACGAGCAATTTATTTAATAAATTTATTTAACATATAGAAATTTCTTTATAAAAGATCTTTTCTACAATAGTTGTTGCTTGATTTCCTTAAACTGCGAAGTAACTATAGGTATGCATTTTGATGAGTGCTACACGACTGCTTCGGCAGAATACTTTGCTTTCCACGGCCTCAGCCTCCTCACGAAAAACCACCGCTGCGGGGTCTTCAGACACGTGCTATCACGTAGGAGTCTGCGTATTCTGCCTACGCTAAGATTGACTTTCTGATTCAAGGATAGTGGTAAACCATTTAGGCATGTTAGATAATTCTTCCCTACCTCTATGACTATATTTTTAACTTTCTTTTTCCCAATTCATCCGTACATTAAAGATAAGCACATGCTTAGCGAAGGAAATACACGTAGACTCCTGCGGGACAGCGAAGACGTTGAGACCCCACAGCGAGCGATTTTTGCGAGTGAGGAGGCTCAGCGCGAGCCCGTGGAAAGCGTAGTGTATTTCCGTAGCGGCCGTGATTCATACATATTAAGTTACGTCGCATTTTCCATCAACTCTGATACAATTGACAACAATCTTTACGTATAGTGCTTTATAAAAAATGTGCTTTTTCATTATACTGATTTTCATCCATCA
The DNA here is from genome assembly GCF_014207435.1 of Salirhabdus euzebyi. GTDB lineage: Bacteria > Bacillota > Bacilli > Bacillales > Alkalibacillaceae > Salirhabdus > Salirhabdus euzebyi. Next base: position 92,259 of record NZ_JACHGH010000013.1, on the reverse strand, counting down.
TTAATAGACGTTACCCTAGGTAAATTTATTCCAATCCTTCTATAAATTTAAGAAAAATAGCCAACTCCATTAACTGGAGTTGGCATCTATTTTAAAAGGAGTGTTCAATGGGTGCTACTAACGGGGAAACTTAAAAAATATTTAATTGTACAAGAAGTGCTACTAGAATTTGAACTAGTACTTGTAGGGAAACAGCTACATCTGTGTCGCGTGTTCTTACATCTACTTTTTCGCAGCCTTCAATTAAAATCTTTTGTTTATTTACTTGGTCGATTTCAGCACGTTGTAAAAGCTCCTTCGTTACAAGCTCTGCACGGTTGCTATCAGCAATAGAAATGTTTACTACTAGAGCAATTGCAACCTGAACTGCTGCCTGAATAGAAACAGCCACTTGGGTATCTGTTGATGTTACGTTAACATCACAAGAATCCCTGATTTCAATTATTTCAAATGAACCTTGAAAAGTTTCTGATTCCTGAACGTCCGTAGAAGCTAGTGCTGCATCACTGTTACCACCACAGAATGCATGGTCCTCAATAGGATCAATATCTCTTCGTCTTCTTCTCTTAGCCATTATTCACCACTCTCCTTCTCTTTCGTTTTGTTTAATAACTTACGAAGGGGACTTTCAACAGCCTGTAAATTTTCAGATATTTTTTCAGGCCCCTCATCATTTTGGGATACATAATCATTGACTATTGATTCTAGGTTTTTAGCTATTTCTCTTAATTCTTGCTTTTGTTCGTCGGATAAGTCTACTAAGCTTTGTTTATCACCAGCAATATTGTGCTTTTTCAAAACACTAGTAACAGTCATCCCCGCTAAACTTTTGGATAGCCTTGATAGCTCTTGGTTCATATCACTCAATATCTTTCACTCCTTTCTGTTATCTTCACTAACTACTATATTAATTTCTATTAATCCGGACAGGGCTGTACCCTATTCTATTGAAAAAAAGGTAGATGTCTTAGTAGATTTGACCCTATGCAAATTAGAAACTTGGCTATTTCGCCATTTAGCAAAATGAGAGTAATAAAAATACCTTAGCTTTTCAGCTAAGGTACATACTTATATGTCTTATATAAAACTATTTCGATTTAAAAACGGAACTCCAAAACCAAAACAAGTCATCTGTAGAAATACCTAAAAGGGATTATAAAAACGATTCCCATCATGAAAAGTAACAATGATTGATACGATAAACAACACCGTTAAAAAAGTAATGGCCATATAATCCCCTACCTTAAAGGGCCTTGCTCTATACCACGTTCTTTTTTTGTTTTTCCCAAACCCTCTTAGGTCCATACTGTTACTAATAACTTCAATTCGTTCTAAGCTAGAAAAAATAAGAGGCACGATAATAGCAGCCGCATTTTTCAGTCTTCGTGATAGCTTTTCTTTTCTGGAAAGATCAATTCCTCTTGCTTGTTGCGCAAGCGCAATGTTGCGATAGTCCCGCTGAATATCAGGAATATAACGCAATGCAATGGCGACAGAATAGGCAATTCGATAGCTTACTCCAATTCTATTTAAGGAGGAGGCAAATTCACTCGGTTGGGTTGTAACCATAAATAACAAGGCAGCAGGAATGACGACAAAATATTTTAATGTAATATTGATCTGATAAAATATTTGTTCTGCTGTTAAGTCATATCTCCCTGGTAGATCCCACAAAACATGTTTTGTACCGTAAATCCCAACGCCCTCTTGAGGAGAGAAAAGGTAAATAGCTATATTATTAAGCATTAAAAAAGTTAAGATTAACAGGAGGACAAAGGATACTTCCTTCAACTTTATTTTTGAAATTTTAAATATGACAATACTAGCTACAAATAAAAATAATAGAATTCTAGTATCGTAGGTGAGCATTGCCGTAAAGGACCATAACAGCAAACAAATTAGCTTTGTGGCACCTGTTAAGGAATGAATGGGAGATTTTTTATCAATATAGGACAACATTTCTACTGCCATCTATGTCGCACCTCCCGGTCATAATGAATAAACTGTTGAACAAATTCTCTTGGTTGTGAAATACCTGACCGTAAAGCTAGTTCGAATAAAGACGTTTCTTTTAAATTTGCCTTTTTGATTACTCTTTCATCTGTTAGAAGGTTTGCAGCAGTGTCATCTGCAATTTTTTCCCCATTTGAAATCGCAATTCCTCTCGGCGTATATTCCAGCATCAAGTGCATATCATGCGTAATCATCATAATGGTCACACCTAGTTTATTTAACTCGACGAGAAATTCCATTATTTCCGTATAGTGTCGGAAGTCTTGTCCAGCAGTTGGTTCGTCTAAAATAAGGACTTCTGGATTCATCACCAAAACAGAAGCAATAGTCACTCGCTTCTTTTGACCAAAGCTCAAAGCATTAATTGGCCACTTACGAAATGGATATAGCCCACATATTTTAAGTGTTTTTTCTACTCGTTCCTCTATTTCTTTTTCCGGAATCCCTCTAACTTTTAACCCAAAGGCTACTTCATCAAAAATAAGATGCTTGGAAATCATGTGGTTAGGATTTTGCATAACGATACCGATTTTTTCTGCACGTTCTTTAATAGAATCATCTGTAATATCTCGACCATTTAACAGTATTTTCCCTGTACTCGGTCTTTCGAAGCCACAGATTAACTTGGAAAGTGTTGATTTACCAGCACCATTTTTGCCTACTATACTTATCATCTCCCCTTTTTGAATCGAGAAGGAGATATTATGTAATATTTGTTTATCTGAATCATAACCAAATGATATATTTTGAAGTTCTAAAGCAATAGGCTCGTTTGAACTATGCTTTTTAGCGTTAATTGCTTCAAACCAACTTTGAAGCTTATCTTTACAGTTCTCCACCTTAACTTTATGAATATGTTCAGGTTCTATTTCCGGTGTCACTTCACACCCAGCATATTTCAGCGCTTTTACATACAATGGTTCCCTTAGATTATTTTCTTCTAATACAGTAGAAGATAAAAGCTCATTTGGGATTGCATCACATACAATTTTCCCTTCATTCACAACGATAATCCGGTCAACCTTTGAATGTAGTACATCTTCTAGCCGGTGTTCGATAATAACAATTGTTTTATTTGTTTCTTTTTGAATGTCATCAATTAAATCGATAGCGTGCTTTCCTGTAGCAGGATCCAGGTTTGCTAACGGTTCATCAAACAATAAAATGTCTACGTTGTCCACCATCACACCACCGAGAGAAACCCTCTGTTTCTGCCCTCCAGACAGATGATGAATAGAGGCTGATAGAAACTCATCCATTTCTACTAATTTTGCCACCTGGCTTACCCGATTAACCATTTCGTCTTGAGGTGTACAATCATTCTCTAAAGAAAAAGCGATGTCTTCGGCTACTGTAATCCCTATAAACTGACTATCTGGATCTTGTAATACAGTGCCCACCATTTTTGAACGCTCAAAAATACTTTGGTTATATACTTCCTGCCCATTCATTTTCAAACTACCCGTTTTTTCACCTTTATAAGAATGAGGAATTAAACCATTTATGCAATGAGCAAGTGTGCTTTTTCCTGATCCAGAAGGACCAACAATTAACACCTTTTCCCCTTCATAAATGGTTAAATTAATATCATGTAGTGTTGGCTGTGCCTGACTACGATACTTGAATCCAAAGTTTTCAAATTGAATGATAGGTTTTTTCATTATGTATCCCCTGCCGTTACTATCTATTGATATATCATTCTATCATTTTTTTGCTAGAAAGGTAAAAACCGGAAGCTAGAGCCTCCGGTTGATGAGGAAATTTAAGCCTCTATATCTAGGCTATTACTTTTACTGCGCGTTTTAGCATATGCAAGTAATAAGATTGTACCAATTACACCTACTGTTACGATGTTTGACGTACCTGCAATCAAACCTTGAACAAAGACTTTATTCGCTGGTTCTGCGTAAATGAGAATATCTAGTATTGGGGCCAATAAGAACCAACCAACCCCTTGTGCAACTACTTGACCAATATTGAAGGAAATAATTTGCTTACGGCCAAATTCTCCCTCTTCAATGTTGACACTTTTTGAGAATAATCCGATGACTAAACCGACAAAAGCAGAAACAACTACCCAGCTCCACCATACAGATCCCCAAACGACAAAATCAGTTAGAGCGTGACCAATAAGACCGATAAGTAATCCAGCTAAAGGCCCGAACACGATAGCCATTAAAGCTAAAAAGGCATAGGAAGTTTGTATGTTTGTATTAGGTATACCAGACGGAATTGCTGCAAAACGGTTTAAAATGACAAATACGGCTGTTCCAATCCCAATCGCTACAATTGTTTTCGTTGCTAATTTTGCATTCATTTATATAACCTCTCCTCTAATTATAAATAATTTTAGGTGCTTTACGTATAGAAATTCGCCAGTTTGATCCAGTTCCGATGTTGTATGCATTGGCAAAAGAACCTTGGTTGATGGCAACTGCCATATTGTCTAACGAATTAACATAAACAAGCGGTTCTCCAACATTAATATCCGCAAAAGAACGACCATACGTCATAATGTTTTTATACACTTTTCTCGTATCATTTTCGATTGTCACTTCCATCGTGTCCCCGTACTCAATACCAAGTGTTAAAAATAATTCTCGGCTTACATTTGTCCAAAGGTTTCCAAAACGAATATCTAATATATCAATAATTCCTGTTAAAACTTCATCCTTTATACGGGCTTCGAAAAAGGGTAAGTTGACAATAGCTTCTAATGATAACGATGGTCCGACTTCTTCAAAGCTGATCACTCCTGCAGCTAACCTCGCACCTGTGTAAGCATAAATGTCTCGCCCATGAAACGTGTGAGATGCTCCAGATTTCGGGAGGCGATTTACTTTTTCATCAATAATTCTCGCTTCTACAATTCCAATACTGTTGTTGATATGTGTGAGTGTACCGTTATCTGGTGTAACGATGTATTGGTCAGACGCAGTTTTTACGACAACACTATTACGGTCTGAGCCTACTCCCGGGTCTACAACAGAAACAAAAACTGCATTTTTTGGCCAATATGTAATGGTTTGTAATAGTCGATAGGATGCTTCCCAAATATTGTACGGGGGAATATCATGTGTTAAATCAAATATTGGAATAGTTGGATCAACAGAATGCGCTACTCCATACATGGCACTCACAGCCCCATCACTCAAACCAAAATCAGATTGCAATACCAATGCATGACTCAAAAAAATACTCCCCTTTCATGATTGTTTTTTGTTACTTGATTTTTTCATTCTTTGTTACCAAAGTCTGTAGTTGAAATACGCTTCGCTTTCCGCTGCTTCCCAATGAACCTCCTCGACTTCGTCTGGTGGATTTCATTTGGGCACGCATCCCGAAGGAGCCTTCGTTTCAACTACTTAGTTGCGTTTTACAAAATAAATAAAAGAAATAAAACCAGTACGTTTTCTTTTTAACCTATCCCAAAAGCTTTCTGTTCCTTTTCATCAATCGCCCCCTAATTAAAATTAAAAAAACCACGCCCTTATCTTTAATAGATAAGGACGCGGTTTTAATCGCGTGGTACCACCTTAGTTCACTGTCAGTTCACACAAACAGTCTCATCAAGTACAAAACATCCTAACACTTTCATCGGTTTTATACTGTGGTATTGATAACGAGTACCAAATCTCGTCGAAACCTACTAATATCTGAAGATACGTTCAGTCCGCAGCTCAGAGCCCATTTTCAAATCAGCATTTTTGCTTCTTTTCAGCTACCGAAGCTCTCTGTGAAAAAATAACTTGATTTTACTTTCTCTCTTCATTGCCTTTATTTGTTATGAGTAATAATACATGAGCTTTAATTAAAATGCAATAATTATTTTTCTAAAAATTCACTTAATAAGGTTAATTTATCATTATTGGGTTATTATCCCTTTATATTTACATACAGATTGATAAATTCTTCCTTTAGCATCGACATTGTAATTGCGTCATGATAAGCAAAATCATAGTATAAGCTTTGCCTTTTTACCCCTTCTTTTTTAAAACCGAGTTTTTCATAAGCTTTTATTGCTCTAGCATTATAAGAAAAAACCTCTAGTTCTATTCGGTGAAGGTTAAGTGTTCCAAATCCATGCTTTAACATTAACTGCATCGCTTCTGTCCCATATCCATTCCCTAGATAGTCTTCGTTGTGAATTTCAATTCTAATGTTAGCGTTTCGGTTAAATGTATCAATAGAATTAATTTCTACATCACCAATTATTGTGTCATTATCTGATGTCACAATAAGTAAAAAGACTCTGCTTGCATCATTCGAAATCTTTTCTGAATACTCATCCATAAAATTTTTGGTGTAAACCCTTTGAAGTCCTGTAAGCTTCCGTATTTTCTCATTGCAAATACCATCATATACGACCTCTATATCCTCTTTTTCAAATGGTTTTAAATATACTTTCTCTCCAATAAACAGTTTTACTTTCTTCGTTTGCATGTCGTACCACTTCTTTCCACTCTATTTTTATAGTTCAATAATAATTGAACAACTTATTAATAGTCAATGGTTTTAGAACAAATATTTTTGTTCTTCATTTGGTGAATGCAAAATGATATACTCATTATATCTATAGGAGGTTGATTTAATGAATTTTCACATCCACTTAAAATATTCACCAATCCACGAGTTAATCATTAGTTTTCTTTTATATAAAAGACAGTCTAAATTAAAGTACATAAATGTCGGGAAAGAATGGACACACGAAATTCGGGAGAAAGTAAGTTCTTCCTTATTAAATAAAATAGATAATTTAACGGATCTGCAGTTATTTGATCTGCTAGATGTTTTGGTTGAATCTACGGATGAATCATCTAGTATTGAAGAAGTTCTACAAAGTATTCAACAGCAAACTCCTGGTGAGCTATACGAACAGCTTGCTCCGTCTTTAATGGATAACGAAAGTCTCCCAAATAATCTTGCAGAAGCTCGAGATGAATTAGTAGAAATATTATCGGGTTGGCATACACAATACTTTTCTAATAAAGAAGGGGACATTTCTCATAAGTTATTAGGGGAATTAGCTAAGGCAAAGCTTTTAGCAGTGGAGAATAATAAAGAAGAGCTACTAGATGCCTTAACGAACGGTGTAAAACTGGAAACAGAAGCGTTTAAGGATGTCTATTTGATTCCAACGTACCATTTCAAACCGTTGGCAACCTATCATACTGTACGAGGAAAATTGTATTGTTTATTCCCAGAACAGCCTGATAACACTACTAGGTTACTAAGTGTCGGGAAAGCAATTTCGGATCAAAAAAGGGTAGACATTTTGCAATTGCTGCTTCATAAAAAATTAACTTTCACGGAAATAGCAAAATGCATTGGCGGCTCTAAAGGTAATGTCCATCACCATCTGATGATTTTACGCTCAGCAGGATTATTGCATACTCATTTTACTAATCAAGATGGTCCTTTTGTCTTTAGTACGAGGACAACCCCTCTTCGACACATAGAGTCATGCCTAATATAAAAACAATTTGTATAAGCCCAAAACTAAGAACGGTTATTTCCATTACCCTATGCCAAAAGACACCCCCAATTTTCTATCGTAGTGGGAGTGTCTTTTATCTATTTCTTATTTTGCTAATTCGTAAATAGCTCTTGCATAAATGGCTGTTGCTTTTAATAAATCCTCTACTTCGATATACTCATCCTTTTGATGGGCTGTCATTTCTTTTCCAGGAAAACATGCACCAAACGCAACACCTTTTTCCATAAAACGAGCATAAGTTCCTCCACCTGTAGACAATAGTGTTGGTTCTAAACCAGTTTCCTCCTGATAAGCTTTTTGAAGAGCATGAATCATAGGATGATCACCATCCACATGGTGAGGATTAGATTGTCTTAAGTCTGTAATACGAAAACCTTTTTCTTCTATTGTAGCTTTTAATTGATTTTTTGTTTGTTCATAATTAGTCGATACCGGACAACGGATATTGAGATAAACAACATTTTCACTGCCTTTTTGATAACTTAGAATTCCTGGATTTACTGTTAAGGGACCTGTTAGGTCATCACAGTAAGTTATTCCAAGATTATTTCCTTCATAATCCTTGTGAAGCGTTGCTATAAATTGAAGAAACGTGATTGCATCCTGCTGAACATCATAATTTTGCAAAAATGTTGCAATCGTTGTCCCTGCATTTAGTCCGATGTGAGGCTCCATGCCATGTGCAGAAACCCCAAATAAAGTAAGTTCTAATTCAGAGTCTCCGGAATCAATATTATATTGTAATCCTTCTTGATCACAAAAAGCCATAAAGTCTTTATGTAATTGCTCCGTAGCTCCTTTAAGTACTACCTTCGCTCTTTCTGGTACCATATTAATTCGGTTACCCGCTTCAAAGGAAACTAGTTCAATTGATGATTGCTCTGCCGATCCGTCGTTTGCCACCGTTAGCTTAACATTAATTTGTCCCTTTTCTGCATGAATAATAGGGAAATCAGCATCCGGAGCAAATCCAACTGCAGGCATATTCTCCACTTCTTTATAGTGACGCATACAGCTCATGCCACTTTCTTCATCAGTACCAAAAATGATCCGGACGTTTTTGCTTAAAGGTAAACCTAGTTCCTTCACTATTTTAAGTCCATAAAACGCAGCTATTGTTGGGCCCTTGTCATCAATGGCACCTCTTGCATAAATTTTCCCAGCTCGAATAGCCGGTTCAAAAGGTGGGCTCGTCCAGGTACCAGTAGCTGGTACGACATCAACATGGCATAAAACACCAATATTAGTTGCATTATCATGACTACCATACTGTCCGTGACCAGCGAATCCATCAATGTTCTTTGTATCAAATCCCGCTTTTTCTGATAGGTTCAAAACGTATTGAAGTGCTTCTCCTATCTTTGCCCCCATTGGATGTTCAGCAGTTTTCGTTTGTTCATCCTTTACACTTTCTATTTGTAATAACCCAAATAGATCATTTATTAGTTCATCTTTTCTTTTTACTACTTCCTCATGCCAGTTAACCATCTTTTCACCTCTTCAATTACTTTCTAATTATTGTTTCCGCCTCCATGTAGAATAACTATTGTAACTTACTAAAAAATGCTATACTACACTCATAACCTAATAATGGAGGATGAATATATGCTCTGTCCAGTTTGTGATTCAGTAAATTTAAGAGAAATTGAAAAACATAATATTCTAATTGATACGTGTCCTAGTTGTAAAGGAGTCTGGCTTGATCGTGGAGAATTAGATAAAATTATAAATGAGCTCCAAGATGACTCGTATGTTGAACCACAAGTAGAATCTAGACGCGAACAAAAACCTTATTATAAAGAGGATTACCCTCAAAAAAGTTCCGATTATTATAAACATCCTAAACATAAAAAGAAAAATAAAGTAGTCGATATTATCGGCGATTTGTTCGGTTAAGAAAAAGCTATCCAGAAGTCATATTCTGGATAGCCTTTTTGTTATCATTACGAGCATTTACAATCCTCCACAGCTTTTGGGAGAACTTTGCTTTTTAATGATTTCATCTCTAATGCCACCATCAGAAAGCTCTTCAGAAAATGCATGATCATTATTTTTCTCCTGATCGTTTTTTCTTTCCTTTTTCTGTCTATCCATTCTGATGATCCTCAGTACCAGTTAAATAACTATTCTCTCCTGGCGCAAAATTAACATTTTGTAGATTTATTTCAGCATCATCCGGGTGTTCGGTTTGATGTTCTATTTCTGGTATTTCAACCTGTTCTATTTCCACATTCTCAACATTTTTCTTTTTCAAGTTAACACAACTCCTTTCACCAATTAGTTTCCCAAGATATGTTTCAATTAATTGGTGGAAATAATTGGTCCAAAAGAAAACCCTTCAAATGAAACTATTTCCACTCCGCATAATGAGTAAGAAGAATTTAGGGGATGCATAATAAAAATAAGATGTGAAGAAAGGAGTACTCCTATGAATAACTTATCGAGAGAGCAATTAATTAATGAGATCCAAGATTCCTTTGTTACCTTAATGGATCAATATGATATAGACGAAATTGGGATTTTTGAAGAAGAAGGACAAGAAAATCAATATTACTTAGGCTATACGGTTAGAAAAGATGGAAAAGCCTATATGATTCATCATCCATATCAAAAGAACCGTCAAGGGGAATTAACCCCTCTATCTGATGAGTGGACTGTAGAAACAGATGAGCCTGATTTAGAGGATAAAAGAGGCTATGATAACTTAGATGAAGTTTTTAATGAGCTTCTTTAAAAATTATTAAAAGCAGGAATTGTTTCCTGCTTTTAATTTAACTTTCGGCAAATAATCTAATAAGCTGTAAACGATCTTTCAATTCTAATTTGTATAATATGTTACTTACATGATTCTTCACCGTATGTTCACTAATAAATAGCTCATTCGCAATTTCTGTATTTCTAAACCCTTTTATAATCAGTAAACAAACTTCTAATTCTCTTTTTGATAATTTTTTAAACAGATCGTCTTTACTATCTAAAACTGTTTGATTAATCTTTCGGTCAGCCTTAATCTTACTTGTACTGGAATCCTTTCTCAAAAAATAAACCTCTTCGTTTTTAACTTCCTGACTTTCTAAAAAGTTTTTCTTTACTAAGCGATTAAGCACCTCATTAACAGTTCCTTCACTCCTACCAATTTTCAAAGAAGTGCTAAAAACGGTTTCATACGAATTTTTATTCTTCTTAAAATAGTCAATACATTCTCTTTCAATGTGTTTCTTTTCTACTTTTTCCATCTTTTCACCCTATTTTTAAGATAGCTCGATAAAAGGATACTCATTTATTGTTTCAATAATAAATGGTTTAGAATTAATATTAAGAGGTGATTTTATTATTTGTAAGTATTGATACCTAACATCAGACCAAATTTTAATAATCCCATCAGATTTACTTTCTAACAATGAAAGTATTTCTTTGTCCACTGTATCTACATTACAATGCATAAGAGTTGTTATAGATAGGGACTTTACTAGAGCTAAAAGCTCCCCATAAATAGAATATAAAAATTCCTTACCTCTTTTTATTAAAATGGTATTTATATCATAGCTCGTAAACCAATACTTATCTTCTAATTTATCCTTATTAACTTCATATCTAATATGTTCATTTAAAAAATTCCAATACTCCTCATTAGTCATTGAAGTCACATTGGCAACTTTTGATTCTATTTCTTTTAAAACCGATCGCCTAAAATGCTCTATAAATAGTCCTTGATCATTTTCTAGCTCTTTTACTAAATCAATGTTATACCGTTTAAATATGTTAATGAATTCTTCAATGGTAGTTGCAATAGATAGGGAATATAAAAACTTTTCACCCTTTTTGATTCTCTGACTAGAAATCGAAACAAGAATTAACTTATATAAAGTCGTTAAACTGTCTGTTTCAATAAGAAATGTTTCTCCCCGAGCAACTCCACCTAACAGTAATTCATCTAGTTTCTGTATCCCCGTCGGTATAATTTCTTGAGGCTTCTTTCTTAAGTCCCGATCAATTTCACCCGAAACATAGGATGGAATTATATGAATCCCCTTATCAGTTAGGAGATAATTATGTTGGTAATTTGATATTTTAGTACCACGCATTTTGATGACTTCTAAAACATATGACCTTATGTTTTCATTTAAGAATTGATAGGACATTTGTATAATTCCATCAACAACAAAATTCTCTATGGAATGGATATTAATATTTGTATCAATCTCTTCGTTAATTAATAAAGCAGTTAAAGAATGTTTGTGGAGAATGTTACGTAATGAATAAATTAATTCTCTGACGTTACTTTCTTCCTTATTAAGATATTTAATTAAGCTAATACTATCTATGACAATACGCTGGCAGTTAAAAGAACGAATCATTTTTTCAAATATACCAGAAGTACTTAACATATCTTCATGCACAATTTGAGGAGAAAAAGAGACTATCTTTATTAAATTACTCTCCTCCAATATATTTATATCCCACTCATAATTACTCATGTTTTCTGCTATCTGTTCAGGTGTTTCTTCAAAAGTTATGTAAATACCAGGCTCATTTTTTTGGGCACCTTTTATTAAATATTGCATGCCCATTGTAGTTTTTCCTGTTCCCGGTGGACCCTCAACCATCACAACATTTCCCTTTGGAATCCCACCATAAAGGATATCATCAAGACCTGCAATTCCTGTTTCCACCTTCGCACGCAAAAAACCACCACCTATATATGTATTTGTAACGTTAATTATGTATTCAATACTATTAAAGTATTTGTTTATTGCTAAGTTTTATTCAGCTAGGTATATGACTTACAATTTAAATCTTTTTACTGCATCTTGAAGCTGGTTGGCCATAGTAGATAAACTTGTTATAGATGTTTTCATATCTTCAATGGATGTTGTTTGGTTTTCAATTGAAGAGGCAACCTGCTGAGAACTTGAACCTGTTTGTTCCGTAATTTCATTAACACTTTCAATAGACAGAACTAAATTGTTATTTTTTTCTGTAATAACGTCAACTGACTTTGTAATTTCCTTCATTTGATTAGCTATATCCTGTATGGAGGAAGAAATTCCTTTAAACAGGTCTCCCGCACCATTTACTAATTCTTTCCCTGTTTTAACAGCCTTTTTTCCTTTATCAATTGACTGTACAGCTATATTCGTATTTTCCTGGATATCTGAAATGATACTGTAAATGTTTTGGGTTGCCTTACTTGATTCCTCTGCCAGTTTACGAACTTCCTCGGCAACAACTGCAAAGCCTTTACCTAAATCACCTGCTCGAGCAGCTTCTATTGATGCATTTAAAGCTAAAAGATTAGTTTGATTCGATATGTCAGTTATTATTGAAAGTATGCTTTCTATATCACGTGATTTTTCACTTAACGTTTGGATGATCATATCCGTATCTTCGGTATTTAAAATAATAATCTCCATTTGCTCCATTGCATTCTCTACAACTGAAACACCGTTATCAACCTGTTTTGATGTTTTCATGGAACTTTCGTTAGTATTTTGAACGTAATTTGATATATGATTGGAATCTTGTGAGACATCTAACACTATTTGTGTTGCACTAGCTACACTTTTCGTTTGGTGATTAGTTCCTAATGCAACTTGTTGGATAGAATCTAAAATTTGTTTGGATGCTTTAAATGTTTCTTCAGAACTTGTTTTTAATTGTTCGGCAGAAGAAGCTACTTGTTCTGATGTTTCGTTAACACTATTTGTTAGCTCCCTTAAATTAAAAATCATGTTATTTAAGACAGAAGAAAGTTGACCAATTTCATCCTTAGAATGGTGGTTAATAGAAACCGTTAAATCTCCGTTCGAAACTTTTTCTAGAGTTTCTCTTGCAGTCTTGATAGGTTTGATTATTGTAAAATGGATAATCATTGTAATAATACCTGTCGTAATAAACAGGCTAATTATCGTATTAATGTATACACCAAAATTACCATCAATCCATTGTTGTACGTATTTATTTATCATTGCAGAAAGTGGAGAACTGATAATTAAACTTATAATTACTGTCAAAATAATTTTTAACCTCAACCCTATTGTTACACGTTTTACTACATTATTTATTAATACATTTTTCTTCTTAATCATTGTTTTTCACCTCTAAATATAAATTCATGCCACTTGAAGGTTTACCAAAATAAAACCCTTGAATGTTTGGTACTTTAAGTTGTTGTGCAACCAAAAAATCATTGCGAGATTCTATTCCCTCTAAAATGAACTTTATATTTTCTTCCCTACAAAATTCCACAAAAAATGAAATCACTCTTTGCTTTTGTTTTGAATGCGACAAACCGGCAGAAAAATATTTATCTAATTTGATATAATCAGGTTTAAATTCTAATACTCTTTGTAATGAAGATTGTCCTGCCCCTACATCATCTAATGCCCATTGAATATTTAATTCCCGCATGGATTGTAATCTTGATTTAAATTCAGGCTTATTCCAAATTAATGAATCGTCATTTGTTTCATTAATTTCTAAAATTATATTTTCTTTATTTTTAAACTGAGACAATAGGTTAATGAATTGATCACTGAGTATAGTCATGGGGAATACATTAATAAATGATTTTACCGTTTCCGTTTTCATCTTTAAATAAGCCAATTTAATTGATTCTAAGTCATAGTTAATTAAATTACCTTCTTCTCTTGCATTTTTAAAAAAGATTAATGGATTAGGTTCATTCACAGATCTTAATAAAGCTTCAAAACCTAAGATCTGATTTGTTTCACAATTTATGATGGGGTGATAAAGATGGTAGAAATGTGGTGTAGTATGAATAATAGCACCTCCTATCAGGGTTATTATTATTTTCTTACAGAAAAGAGTTTCATAATAGGCTCTTCCCTTCCTATTTTCCACTTCTTAGCATAAATCCATAGGACTTTACTCTCATTTATTTGTTGGGGGGTGTCTAGGTAGTAGTAACAATCTTTTTACCATACATAAAAAGACCTCACCAATTAGTGAGGTCTTTAGTAAATGTAGTGGTTTACACCTAATCTTCATCTTTTATATCAATATCTTCAGGAATCGGTTCATTCAAAAATTCCTGCATTTGTTTTCTCCACTTTTCCATTTGATCTAAGTGTGTATTAAATTGCTCCTTGTATACTAAATATTGATCGCCATCATGTACAGCCCTGATTCTTTTTTGCACGATTAAATTTTCAATATAGTCAGGAGGTAAAGATAAATATTCCGCTGTTTCTTGTATAGTGAGATACATCATTCATCAGCTTTCCTTTTTTGAAATATACGTTTTAAGTAAGTCCTTTAATTCTCTCACTTCGTTTTTTAATTCCCGTATTTCTATCGTGTCTTCCTTAATATTATCCGTTTCTTTTTCAATTTCTTCCGAAAGTTTTTGAGCGTTATTCACAATTTCCCCGACGATTAAATTAATCATAATAAAAGTTGCAATGACGATAAAGGAAACAAAATATAACCATGACCAGCCTATTTCCGAAAATACTGGTCTGAATACTCCACTTGCCCATGACTCAAGCGTGAACACTTGGAACAGAGTAATAAGTGTAAGTTGAATGTTTCCAAAATACTCTGGTGATACTCCCGCAAAAAAAGAGGTCCCTATTACCGCATAAACATAAAAAATAATACTCATTAAAACGACAACACTACCAATGGTTGGAATAGCCATAAATAAGGCACTCACAATTCTTCTTAACGATGGCACTGAAGAAATAGTTCGCATTACCCGAAGAACTCTAAAAATACGTAACACGCTCACAAACGGCGTACTGTATAAAACGACGCTTCCAACAATAATTAAAAAATCAAAGTTATTCCAACTATTTTTAAAGAAACTCATTTTATAAACCCATAGCTTTAAAAGAACCTCCACTACAAAAATAAAAAGAATAATATAATCAGCTATTAAAAACATAGACCTGTTCGGTTCATAAATAGTAGGATATGTTTCTAGACCTATTAAAATTGCGTTAATAATAATAAGGGTAGTAATAAAAACATTAAAATACTTATGCTTAATGAAGCTAGCAATTCCTGTATCATCAGCATGAGTCCTATGCTGAACACTCATTCTAGTTGACCCCTTTACTTTCTCAATTTTCACTATGATTAATATAGCATTTTCTACTATGATGTTAAAGAATGAAGTTATGTAACTTGTCCTCTTGCATCTACTGGCCATGTAGTCATTACTCTACCATTTTTATGAACTACATAATGGTCAAATAAGTTGGCGACGGTACATGCATGATTGGGAATTATTTGCACCCTATCATTTAATTTTAACTCTGTTCGGGTTGGAAAAATGGCTACTCCATGCTCTTCTGATAATCTTTCTAATGTAATGTCTGGATGACCAACTATTTTCCCAAACCCTTTAACAGTGTCGTTACCGTGTGCTCCTTTATCTAAAGCAAGCGATTTGCTACCCGTATCTAATACTAATCTACTTTCCTTATAAACACCTACTACTGAAGCGAGTAATGTAAGGGCACATTCCTCCTCCTTTGCTACCCCAAGTCCTACTTGTATGGCATCAAAGAAAGCTGCATTTCCAGGTCGAACTTCATTTACACCCTCGACTTTACCAGCTATCTGATAGGTAGGTGTAGAACCTACACTACGAATAGGTACTGGAATTCCGATATTTTCACAATCAGCTGCACTTTCCGCTATGGCTTTTCCTTCATATACACCAATGTTGTGAATCTCTTCAAATGATTTTGAGGCATAGGAGTGACCGGCATGTGTAAAAATTCCACCTAGCGTTACATTCTTCGACATGGAAATTTCTTTCGCTAACTCTAGTACATCTTTTCCGGGTTCAACTCCACAGCGATTTAGTCCAGAATTTACTTTTATCCATACTTCTAGCTCGAAAGAATCATTCGCAAAGGCTTGTTGAAGTATACGCAATTGCTCTATTTGATCTACAGCAAGCTTTAGACTCACACCACGGTTAATAAGCTTTTTAACTCTAGAAATTTTTGTTTTATTGGCGATTGGAAAAGCAATTAATATATCGTTTATTCCCGCTTCCACCATTACTTCCGCTTCTCCAATTTTCGCTACCGTTATTCCAGTAGCGCCCATATCTAATTGCATTTTAGCAATATGAATAGATTTATGCGTTTTAATGTGGGGTCTTAAGTGCACATTATTATCCTTAGCAAAGCTTGTCATTTTGTTTATATTTTTCTTTAAACGATCTATGTCTACTAGTAAGGTAGGCGTATCTAAATCGGTAATCATTTGATTACAACTTTTCATATTCTTTAACCCCCTTCTACACTTTGTAGTGCTTGAGAGACATCATAGTTTTTTAATGTTAACTCTGTCTCACGACCAAGCACCAGTTTTGTTAGTTCCGCTCCAAGATATGGACCACTAGTCAATCCGGATGCACCAAGTCCATTTGCAACAAAAATACCTTCATAGCCCGGTAAGGGTCCAAATATAGGAAGAAAACCAGGTGTAAATGGACGAAATCCAACTCTTGTTTCTAGCAAGGTGCTTTCTGATAGACCTGGAGCCACTCCCATTGCCTTTTCTAGTATTTCATTTATTCCACCAGCTGTTACTCTATGGTCAAATCCAACATCATCTTCATGAGTTGCTCCAACAACGACTCTATCGTCTTCGAACGAAAGAATATACTGGTTATTTGGTGGCATCACAACTGGCCAATTTCCTGTACTTTTATTGAACACTTCAAGGTGTACAATCTGTGCCTTTTGAGGACTTACAGGAAAGAAAAGATCTAAAGGTTCATATAGTTGCTTAGACCAAGCACCACCTGTATCAATCACTTGATCTGCCCTAAGTCTTTCTTCTTTCACTTGTACACCATTAATCTTGTAACCGTTATGTATAAGCTTGGCATCTCCTTTGATAAAAGTTGCCCCATTTTTTCTAGCGCCATTTAAAAGTGCATTCCGAACTTTTCTTCCATTCACACGAGCCCCACCACTGACGAAAACAGAACCATATTCTTCTGCAAGTGGCGGAAACAACTTTTTCGTTTCCTCTGGTGACAAAATCATGATGTCGCCAATTTCTGGTGCATCTTTACGGCGCTTCCTTGCCCGTTCGGCCATTTTTTCCAGCTTATCCTTCTCCGTATGTAGGCAAATGGCACCGACCTGTTTGTATCCAGTATCCATCTCACCGTCAGCTTCTAGCTGCTTTATTAGTGTAGGGTAATATTTTGCCCCACCTTTTACCAGCTCGTACCAAGCTTTATTTCGACGTTGGGAAAGCCACGGACAAACAATCCCTGCCGCTGCATCAGTTGCCTGCCCTTTATCAAATCGATCCACTATGGTAACGTCCTCACCAGCTTTCGCAAGGTGATAAGCAGTAGAAGCACCTAAAATACCGCCTCCAATGACGATAACCTTTGACATTTACATCACCCTTCATTTTTAAAAAAAGTTACAATTGACAACGATTATAACACGTTCACAGAAGAAAATGGCCTGTAATGGTTTGATTAGAAACTTCTTGTCATGGTTTGTCCCCTATCATGAATATGATTTAGTAAAGGAGGGATAAACATGTACTTTCAATCACTTTCTACATTTAAACTTTTACGTTATGCAGTTGCTTATGTTTTCATATGTTCTGGAATCATGAAATTAGTTAGTGAGAATTTAGGAACTTTTTTTATTTCCCTAGGATTACCTTTTCCGCTTCAACTAATGGTGATTGTCGCCATAGTGGAAATTGCTTGCGGAGTACTTTTGTTGTTAGAAAAGAGTGTTTCTTATGCAACGATACCGTTGATTGTCATTATGATAACTGCCTTTTTATTAACAAAAGTACCAGTATTACACACCGGCTTCTTGCCTTTTGCGTTTGAAGCTCGATTAGATATTGTTATGTTAATTTTACTGTTTATACTATTTTCTCATTATCATAAAAAATAACCAGGTTCAAAAGGGACCTGGTTATTTTGACTCCATCATTCTGTTATTATTTTCTCCTTATCCTTAAACCACTTCTTATACATTAGAATGATAAAAATAACAAAGAGAACATATACACTAAGGCCAAAAATAAACATTCCTATTGATTCAAAAAGCTGGCTTCCACTAAATGCGTAGAAAAACATACTAGGAATTTTACCAATACCAGTTGCTAAAATATATACCTTAAAAGGCATTCTGCTTAATCCTGAGTAAATATTGACAACAGGTGGAGGAACTAGTGAAATAAGACGAACTAAAAGTACAGCTACAAACGCATTTTGTTCAATCATACGTGTGAATTTTTCTAACCCTTTATAATGCTCTATCTTTTTTCTGAAGTTTTCCTGAAAGCCATACCGAGCTAGTAAAAAGAAAAGAGCTGCCGCTGAAACTCCCCCAAACCAATTAATTGCCATTCCCAACACTGCACCATATTTCACTCCCATAACACCTGCGAATAAAGTGAAGGGTACAATCGGGAAAACCGATAGTAACACTGAGGTGAAAAACATAATGGGTAATTGTGAAAGTGTACTTTCCTGAATCCAGGCTAAAATGAGTGCTTTATTTTGAAAACCAACCACTATTGTGATGATGTAAAAAACACCTAGAAAAATCCATTTTTTCAATTCGGACACCCTTGCCTTTACATATGTAATAAAAAAGTAACGTTATAAACTAGACAACGTTAAAAGTAGTATTTTCTGTTCCTTCTTAATCCATTCACAACACCCATCAATAATTTCTTACAATGTAGCCCTCATAGATGGCTTCTATATTTATTTCCCCATCATTATTTGATGCTAGTGTAGCAATTTTTGATAGAATGTTTTCTTCCATCATGGAATGGATATACAATACCTCTTTTTTACCTTCCTCTGTATCATGTAGCTTTTCAGCAGAATTTAATTGATAGTAATGGATCCCTTGCTTAATAATATCTTTTATATCCTGATAGTTATGGGAGTTATAATTCTTTTTTTCTAGTATCCTCTGTTGTACAAACTGATCAAATGAACTTTTTTTATTCATCAATAAAACACTCCTTCAAACTTTTTCTATACGTATAATAGCTCGTTAGGTAAAGAATAATAGGAATGGATTTATTTTCTTTACCAAAATAATTAATTATGCTTTTACTTTTTTCTATTAATGTTAAAATTGACCGGTAAGTAATCCCACCTAATTCATACTATTATTCATGGAAGGAGCTGTTAATTATGACATCTAAACGTCCTATTACTATTGCTCGAGGTGATGGAATCGGGCCAGAAATTATGGATGCCACACTAAAAATACTCGAACATGCAGGAGCTAATATTGAGCCAGAATTTATCGATGTTGGGGAAAAAGTATACCTATCTGGCAATTCTTCTGGTATTAGTGATGATGCATGGGAATCACTTCGCCGTACAAAGGTGTTCTTCAAAGGGCCAATCACCACTCCTCAAGGCGGAGGTTATAAAAGCTTAAATGTTACAATCCGAAAAACACTAGGTTTATACGCTAACGTTAGACCGAATGTTTCTTATGCACCATTTGTGAAAACGAAGCATCCTGATATGGATATTGTTATTATTCGTGAAAATGAAGAAGACTTATACGCAGGAATTGAACATCAACAAACACCTGAAGTTGTTCAATGTTTAAAGTTAATTACTCGCCCAGGGACGGAAAAAATTGTCCGTTATGCTTTTGAATATGCGAGAAAAAATAATCGTAAAAAGGTAACGTGTTTTACGAAAGATAACATAATGAAGTTAACGGATGGTCTTTTTCATAAAGTATTTAAAGAAATCGCAAAAGAATACCCTGATATTGAAACGGAGCATTGGATTATTGATATTGGGATGGCAAAAATAGCCGATTCACCACAAGATTTTGATGTAATCGTAATGCCGAATTTATATGGAGACATCGCATCTGATGTGGCTGCTCAAATAACAGGAAGTGTTGGTTTGGCCGGTTCAGCAAATATTGGGGATCAAGTAGCTATGTTTGAAGCGATTCATGGTAGTGCACCAGATATCGCTGGAAAGGGTATTGCAAATCCATCTGGTTTAATTAATGGTGCTATCATGATGCTCGTTCACATTGGACAAGCTGAAGTAGCAACACGTATACATAATGCGTGGCTCAAAACGTTAGAAGATGGGGTTAACACTGGTGATATTGCAAAAGGTGGTGCCTCTGTTGGAACGATGGAATTTGCTGAGGCTGTTATTGAAAGATTAGATCAAAAACCTAAAACGTTTACAGCTGTAGAATACAAGAATAGTGAACCAACTGATGATTATCAGTTTAAGCTTGAACCTTTAGTAAAAGATCGACCTAAATTAGATGTTGTTCGGGAACTTGAAGGTGTTGATGTATTCTTATTTAATAATGAACTTACATCTAATGAAATTGGCCAAAAGCTAGAGGAACTTGCAGGACAAGAATTTAAGTTAGCTGTAATTACTAACCGTGGGGTAAAAGTTTATCCAGGTGGATTCCCGGAAACGTTTACCACTGATCACTGGCGTTGTCGTTTTGAGGCAGTAAATGGGGTAGGCAGCATTTCAAACAAAGATATTATTACACTACTGACTCGAATCGATGATGCTGGATTAGATTCGATCAAGACAGAAAATCTATATCGCTTTAATGGCGAGCGTGGATATTCTTTAGGTCAAGGACAATAAACCTATTGAAAGTTTATTTAGAAAAAATACAAATGGTAAAAGGCAACGATATTAAAATCGTTGCCTTCTCTACTTCGTTAGCTTTTTCTCTAAATAATACTGTTGCAGTCCATTGTCAGGATAATCTTCCACTATTCCCACTACTTGATAACCATATTTCTGATAAAACTTTGGAGCCTGAAAGCTGAACGAATCTAACTGAATAAGTCTACACTTTTTCTCAACAGCAACTTCCTCAATCTTCTTTAACAACTCGCTTCCAAGACCTTGTCCGCGCAAAGATTCATCAACCCATAGGAAATCAATATGTAAACAATACCACATAATTGTCCCCGTAATACCTCCTACAATTTGCTCTCTTTCCTTCTTAACGATAAAACTAATTTTTTCTATAGGATGCATCACATCATCCGGAACCTTAGACAAATTGTGCTCAATTACTTTTTTGCGAATCAATTCACCATTCTCTGGACTTGTATCACGAATAATTTTCATATGGACTCCACTCCCTTTCACACTTTACGGAATATAACATATATCGCATTCGTTATTCAACAAAAGGAAACCAATTCACTAACCTATATACAAAAAACAGAAGCATGAACCCCAAAAGATTCACACTTCCTGTTAGCTAGCTTCTTATTCTTTTTTCTGAAACTGTTTCACTAATCATATCATACATGATCTCGACACCTTTTTTGGATGACTCGAAATTAAATACATTGTCAGCATCGATTCCAAGATTTTCTCCTTCCTTCGCCACATCTATATTTGCTCCTAAGAAAATAAATTCCCAGTTATGCTTTTCTTTTTGATGAGTAATTAGTTCTTTGACTTTCTCATATGAAAATTCTTTACTCGCGTTTTCCATTCCGTCTGTCGTGATGACAAAAATAACTTTATCTGATTTTCTTTCTTCACTACTTTTTGCTAACCTATTACCTACATCTAAAATTGTTTTTCCAACCGCATCTAATAGAGCCGTGCAACCTCTAACGTAGTATTCTTTCTCCGTAAGCTTTACGTTATTAGCATCGATCCCATTCCATAACACTTCATATTCGTCATCAAAAAGTACAGTCGTTAAAATTGTCTCTCCCTTTAACTCACTTTGCCTTTTCACAAATGCATTAAAACCTCCTACAGTATCACTTTCTAATCCCGCCATTGAGCCACTTCTGTCCAAAAGAAATATAATTTCTGTTACTGATTTACTCATCTAAAAACATCCTCTCTTCATTGTCATGCTATAATAATAACTAGAATTATAGTCGGTGTGGTCGCTTATAAGGCGACATTTTTTGGGGAGGCTTTTTAGATGCTTAGCAAGAAAATGATAGAAGAATTACAAAAATTTATAGATCAACACTCCGTAATTTTAGAATTTAATTTTAGTGAATCTGAAAACTTATATTCTTATGATGATTTAGACCCTCAAGATATAGAAGAATTTATGGAAGAAAACCGTGAACCTTCCTTTGCCGAGGTATTATTTGGCTTTATTGACAAACGTGGTTATAGTGACACAGAAGTTTACAAGAGGGCTGGTATGGATCGTAGGCACTTCTCAAAAATACGTTCAAATCCTGATTATAAACTTCGTAAAAGTACAGTTGTAGCTCTGGCTTTTGCTTTAGAATTAAATAAAAAAGAAACCGAACAACTGTTAGAGTCAGCCGGTTTCTCTTTAAATCATCACGATACTTTTGATTTAATTATCCAATTTCACTTAAAGAAAAAAATATATGATCTAGATCATGTAAATGAAGCGTTGGAATATTTTAGTGTAAAAACTTTGTTCTAGTCCTTAGTTTGTGTTTTCTATTTAACTACCCTGGATAATTATCTTAATATAATCGGATTGCAAATAGAAGCCTACGAGCTTCTATTTGCAGTCAAACCCTTTTACTAATTATAACCATAGAAGCTCTAGTGAAGTGTCTTTTTAAACGCTAGTGTTGTTTCTAAAACCACAAAAAAGAACTGCCCAGATATCAGTTTTTCTGACCCTTGAGCAGCCCTTTTCCATCAATCATATATTTATTTTAATGCTTCTATAACTTCTTTAATTTTTGCAAGTTCAGATTGTAAACCACCGCCACTTAAGTACCATAGTCCGCCATCTAAATAGACGATTTGATCGTTTTTGTATGCAGTAGTTTTCTTGATAATTTCATTTTCCATATCCTCATTTATGTTTGATTCACCATTAACTGCTGCTGTGCGGTCAATAACGAATAATACTTGCGGATCGAATTCTAATATTGCCTCAAAACCGAAATTAGATCCATGACTTGAAGCTTCAATATCCTCTGTTACAGGTTTAAATCCATAAATATCATAAAGGTAACCAAAACGTGAATTTGTTCCAAAGCCTGCTAAACTTCCTTCATTATACATAGTCACTAAGCTGGTTTCATAGTCACCAGCTAAAGCGTTCACTTCTTCTAAAGCAGAATCAAATTGAGTGAGGTATTCTTCTGCTTCTGCTTCTTTACCAAACATTTTAGCAGCTATATCAACTGATTCTAAGAATGTATTCCAGTAGTCATCTTGCGTAGTACCAATGAAAACTACATTTGGAGTGATTTCTTTCAATTGATCATAGAATGCGGATTGACGACCAGAGATAAAAATTGCATCCGGCTCTAAAGCAGCTATATCTTCTAATAATGGTTCTTTTAAGGTACCAATGTTTGTGTATTCATCTGAATTATATTTTTCTAAGTGAGATGGTAGAGTACTTCCATTTGCTACACCTACAATCCCTTCCACACCTAAAGCATCTAATGTATCTAAGAACCCATAATCAAATACAACAATATTTTCTGGTGCTTTTTCAAATTCAACTTCTGCAAAATTATAAGCAGTACCATCTCTTCCTTCAGTTTCAGAAATCGTAGGTGCAATGGTCATAGGATAAGCAGCATTTTCACTTGCAGTGCTTTCTCCTTCTGATTCGTTACTTTGTTCACCTTGATCTGCAGACGCAGAAGCTTCTTCAGCTCCTTCTTCATCTGCACCACATGCCGCAAGTACTAATGCAAAAACAAAAAGTAAAATAGCAATTTGCCATTTTTTCATTATAGTCTCTCTCCTTATTTATGTATTATTAATAATGATAATCATTATCACTGAGAACAATTATCATTATAGAATCAATAATCTTTCTCGTCAACACTTTTTAAAGTTGTTTACAACAAGTAGTTTATTTAAAAAATATCAATTAGGTGTTATTGCGTGTGTTTAGAAAAACTTGGTTTGTCGCCAAGTCCTTATGGCGAAAGCCTTCGTTTTTCTTATACTTTAATCCTTTAACATAGTTAAACTTTCTTAAAGTACAAAAAAAACAAAGAGGAAGCATATAAAACACTTCCTCTTTGTTCGTAAAAGTGGTGATATCATGGTGTTTGGGAATTAAAGTACACACAGATGCGGCACCCATCTTGTTCTTGAATCGGGATATCCATATCATAAATCTCTCGTAAAGCTTCTGAATTAATAATTTCATTTGTCGGCCCATTTTTGACAAGTTTACCATTTTTTAATGCCACAATCCGATCAGAATAGACAGACGCAAAATTAATATCGTGTAAGACGATGACAACTGTCTTATCTAATTCATCCACAAGCCTACGTAATAATTTCATAATTTGTACAGAATGCTTCATATCCAAATTATTTAATGGCTCGTCGAGTAAGATATAATCAGTATCCTGAGCAATAACCATCGCAATAAAAGCACGCTGCTTTTGTCCACCAGATAGCTCATCTAAAAATTGATCCTGCATTTCCGTTAAATTCATATATTCAATAGCTTGTTCAACATATCGATTATCTTCATCAGTTAAACGACCTTTTGAATAAGGATACCGTCCAAATGAAACTAATTCATGGACCGTTAAGCGAACATTTATAAAGTTTGCTTGTCTTAGAATGGAAACACGTTTGGCAAATTCTGTTGACTTCCACTTTTTCACATTATTTTTATCGAGTAGCACTTCTCCAGTATCCGCATCTAATAACCTACTAACCATAGATAATAGTGTAGATTTCCCAGCACCATTTGGTCCAATGAACGATGTAATCGTACCGGGTTGAATAGAAACAGATACATCATCAACGACAGGCTTCTTATTAAATTTTTTTGTTAATCCTAAAATTTCTATCATGCAGCAGCCCTACTTTCCCTTAGTAATAAGTAAATAAAGTAAATTCCACCGACAAAATTAATAATGACACTAATCGTCGTACGCAAGTCTAATATATGCTCCACAATAAATTGACCACCAACCAACGCTACAATACTAAATAGACTAGCACCGAGAATTAAGGTCGAGTGCTTATATGTTGCAAAGAATTGATAGGATAAATTGGCGACAATTAAACCAAAGAACGTAATAGAACCTACTAAAGCAGTAGATGTTGCAATCAATACTGATGATAAGATAAGAACATTCATTACCATGCGATCATAATTTATGCCTAAATTAATTGCATTTTCACGGCCAAGTGACATTACATCGAGTTTTTTCATAATAAAAGCACCATAAATAAACGACAGTAACAAAATACCAAAGGCAATATACAACAACTCAGCCTTTACTTTAGAAAAGGAAGCAAATAAAAGTGATTGAAGGCCTAGATATTCAACTGGGTCGATTAGTACTTGCAAAAACGTTACTAAACTTCCTAAAAGTGTTCCAATAATCATACCAATTAGCAATAATAAGAAAATCGGATATTTATCTGCACGAAATAGAAAACGATATAACAAAAAGGCAAATATAACCATCGCTGCTAATGCCACACCAAAATTTAAATATTTATTTAAAATCCATATAGACATGGACCCTGCAAAGAAATAAATAACGGTTTGAACTACTTCATACATAGAGGCAATACCCATTATAGAGGGGGTTAAAATTCGGTTTTGTGTAATTGTTTGGAAAACAACTGTTGCATACGATATGGCAACACCTGTAATAATCATGGCAGCTACACGAATCATTCTTCTAGGAAAGGCATAATCAAATCCACCTTTAATATCGTAAAAACCATATAGCAAAATACTGAGGACTACTAAAATGAATAATAATATTAACTTTGTCCTATTTCGCATATGCTCTACCCCTAAATAACATAATTAAGAAGATCACACTACCGATTACTGCTACTGTAACATTTACCGGGATTTCATAAGGGTGAATAATCAAACGACCTATAATGTCACATATTAGTAAGAAAACAATACCTAGAAAAATAGTATGTGGAATAATTTTACGTAAATTGTCCCCCAAATATATTGATACAATATTCGGGACAATTAAACCTAAGAAAGGAATGACCCCTACAGTTAAGACTACTGTTGTAGCAATAATTGCAACAAGGATAAGTCCAATATTTAAAACAACTTTATACTTTAGTCCTAAATTTTTAGCGAATTCCTCACCCATTCCAGCAACGGTAAATTTATTCGCATACAAATAAGCCAAGATAATAGCAGGAATACTAATATACAACAATTCATACCGGCCAGATATAATTAATGTAAAACTTCCCATTAACCATGCAGAAATATTTTGGATAAGATCTGCTTCATAAGCAAAGAATGTCGTAATGGACGACAAAATATTTCCATACATAATCCCAATTAACGGCACAAAAATAGCATCTTTAAATTTGATTTTGTCAAGAATTTGCATGAACAATAAGGTTCCTAATAAAGCAAACCCAAAACTAAAAATAACTTGTTGTGTATATGTAACGTTTGTAATAAATAACATAGAAATTAAAATTCCTAGCTTAGCTGCATCAAGGGTACCAGCAGTAGTTGGTGAAACAAATTTATTGCGACTTAATGATTGCATGATAAGCCCAGCAATACTCATTCCCGCACCTGCTAGGATAATCGCTATCAATCGGGGTACACGGCTAACAAAGAAAATATGTGCTTCGTCAGAATTAAAATCTAATAAGTCACTTATCTTAATATCAATTGCACCTATAAATAAGGATATAAATGATAGAATAATAGCAGCTGTAATCAAAATCCACAGTTTCATATGTACTCCTCATAACCTATCATATTCTCAGAATCATAATTGAAAATGATTATCATTCCAAGTGATTATAAAGTATAAGCATAGTCGATATCGATGTCAACATCAAATTCGATTAGAATTAAGCGAATCCTAGAAGCTTCAATTTCTGTTTAAAGTTGTTCAGGAACTGAGAAATCTATTAAAGTAATCGCTCTGGCTATTGCGTTAAAATTAAATAAAAAAGAAACCGAATAACTATTAAGTTCAGCCGGTTTTTCGTTAAATCATCATGATACTTTTGATTTGGTTTTTCATTTTTGCTTAAAGAAAAAAATATATGACATAACTCATGTGAATCAATCTTTTAAGTTGATTAGTTGTCTAACATGAAACCTGATAAAATAGAACGGTAAGTATAGAATTGCTTCTTACTTGCCATTCATTATTTACTTTTTGATTCGCAGTTTTCCTTTTTTCGTTACAGCACTTTTTCTAGTCATCTTATTAATTTTATCAACAGGTTTGAAACGTAATGCAGACCAATCTTCATCAATAGCTACTTGACGAACTGGCTCAAAGCCCTCATCAGCTAATAAAGCAGCGACTGTCTCACGGCTACAATTTGATCCTTTATACATCTTTGATGATTTCTTAGGATAACAAAGCCATAATAAGCCGTCTTCTTCCACAACTTTTACACCCTTCTTCACATATGTTTGAATCTCTTCATTAAAAGATCCGAATACTTGTACGAATGGATACAAATCTAACCCAAAGTCTTTATGTACTTCTGCTTCAAAAGCATTTATAACTTCTCCATATTCCTTAGGTGCATTTATTATCAATATTGGTTTACTCTGATCTTTTAATTGTAGCTTCTTAATGATAGCAGCCTGCTCTAACATTATTTTTTCCTCCCTATACCACTATAAAACTGTTGGAGTATTATGTCTTAATTAATCATCATTATTTCCGCAAAATCTTCTCCATCGCTTTTCCCTTTGCCAATTCATCAATCAGCTTATCCAAATAGCGAATTTCCTGCATAGTTGATTCTTCAATGTCTTCCACTCGGACACCACAGACTACACCTTTGATCAAAGCACGGGAAGGATTAAGTTGGGGGGCTTCCGAAAAAAAGGTTTCAAAGTCTGTCTTTTTTTCCAGTTGCTCTTCTAACTCATCTTGGCTATACCCCGTCAACCACCGGATGATTTCATCTACTTCTGCTTTCGTGCGACTTTTTTTCTCTGCCTTCGTAACATAATGGGGATAGACACTCGCGACACTCATTGTATAAATTTTATGTTTGTTCATGATACACATTCTCCCTAATATGATTTTCTTCATTATAGTAAGAAAAATATTTTGGTTCAAACATGTCACCAAGAATGCAGGTGTTGATTATTTATCTAAACGATAATCCTCATGTGATAAATATGTAATATCTTTCTGTTAAAAAGTAATAAAAAAATCCCTCAAACCATTTGTCCGAGGGAAATCAAGTTTTCACCTAACCTATTTCAAGCTTTTTTCAGCTCTAACAATGCTACACATTCGATGTGACTGGTTTGAGGGAACATATCTACTGGCTGAACTTCTTTTAAGACGACACCCGCTTCGCTTAGAATTTTCAAGTCTCTAGCTAATGTGGATGGATTACAAGAAACATACACTATTCTTGTTGGCTTCATGTCAACCATCGCATGAAGCAGTTCTTCATCACAGCCTTTACGTGGGGGATCAACAACGATTACATCAGGACGTAAGCCTTGTGACTTCCACCACGACATTACTTTCTCAGCAGCACCTACAACAAATTCAGCGTTATCAAAACCGTTTAATTTTGCATTGTTCTTCGCATCCTCTATCGCTTCGGGTACAATTTCAACACCGTAAACTTTTTTTGCTTGTTGAGCTAGAAATAATGAGATTGTCCCAATTCCACAATAAGCATCTATTACCGTTTCATTTCCACTCAAATTAGCATATTGTAATGCTTGATCATAGAGCTTTTTCGTTTGAACAGGATTTATTTGGTAGAAGGACTTGGCAGAAATCGCAAACTTAATATCCCCAATTGTATCGTGGATATATTCTTCCCCCCATAATACCTTCGTTTTATCCCCAAGGATTACATTTGTTCGCTTAGAATTAACGTTATGAACGATCGATTTGACGTTCGGATATGCTTTATGGATTTCTTCCACGATTTTTTCTTCATAAGGTAACTTTTCTGTTCTCGTCACAAGTACTATCATAATTTCATTTGTAGCTTGTCCATTTCGAACCATTATGTGACGCAATGTCCCTCTATGACTTTCTTCATCATAAGGAGTAATCCCAGCATCCTCCGCAATTCGTCTAACAGCCTCTACCATTCGATCATTTTGCTCATCGGTTATTGGGCAAGTATCCATATTAATGATTTCATGACTTTTTTGCTTGTAAAAGCCTGTTTCAAGTCTACCTTCAATTCCACGCACAGGAATTTGCACCTTATTTCGATAACGCCAAGGATCCTCCATACCTATGACTGGATGGATAGAAATGTTTTCTACATCTATATTTCCGAGCTTACGCAATGTATCTTTTACTTGTTTATGCTTCATTTCTAACTGCATTTCATAACTCATATGCTGTAGTTGACAGCCTCCACACTGATAAAACACGTCACAAGGTGGTTCAATTCTTTCCGGACTTTGCTCTGTTACTTCCACTAGCTTACCAAAAGCAAAATTTTTCTTTACCTTTATTACTTTAACCTTTGCTTTTTCTCCCGGTAAACCGTATGGAACAAAGAGTGGATAACCATTTATTTTACCAACTGCAGATCCTTCATGTGTTAAATCTTCAAACTGTAATTCAACCATTTGGTTCTTTGTAACTGGGGGTTCTACTTTAGGCATGTACATCTTCCTTCATTTCAAATTAACTATGTATAATTAGTTTTGCCATTTTACTAGGGATAACACATAACAATTACATCTTACTATTGTATATTGCCCAATGAAAGAGAAAAGACAGCATTTTAACATGCTGTCTCATTTTGTTTAACCTTAGTTGATCCATAGGTTAGCTAGGGCAATCAAGGCCTTGCTCTTTTTTGAAGGCTCTTTTTGTAAAGTAATAGCCTTTACTTAAAATCTTCTGGTACGAAAAACTCGATGTGTTGATATAAATTGACAAATTTCCCGGGCAATAATCCGCCAAATTCGCCGTCTAAATTGAGTTGCATCTTTTCTTCGGTTTCAACAGATACAGAATTTGTCCTTGTATAAATAACTTTGTCGTTATCTAAATGATTACCCCGAAGAACCAATGTTACAATTCTAATAAATTCTGCAATATTTGTTTTTTTCAAGATGAGTAAATCAAAAAGTCCATCGTCCATTCTTGCTTCCGGTGCTAGTTTTTCAAAACCACCCACAGAATTAGAATTCGAAACGAGAAAGAGCATGATTTCTTCTTCTATTACTTGATCATCAAAGGAAATTTTAACCTTTGATGGTCGAATGGATGGAAGCATTTCCATCCCTTTTAAATAGTAGGCGAGTTGACCAAGAACGGTTTTCATTTTACTTGGAACTTCATAGGTAAGCTCTGTAATTTTGCCTCCACCTGCTATATTAATAAAATACTTATCGTTTACCCTGCCGACATCAAGGTTTCTTGTATTATTCTGAACGATAATATCCACTGCTGCTTGAATATTTCTAGGGACATGAATGGCTCTAGCAAGGTCATTTGTCGTTCCAACAGGTATAATTCCTAACTTTGGCCGATACGATTGTTCTGCTAATCCATTTATTACCTCATTAATGGTACCGTCTCCACCTGCAGCAATGACCACTTCATATCGTCTTTCCACAGCAATTCTCGCTGCATCAATAGCATCACCTTCACACGTTGTTGCATGTGCGGAAGCCTCATACCCAGCTTGCTCTAGCTTTTGTAGCACATTCGGTAGTTCCTTCTTGAATGCTTCTCGTCCAGATGTTGGATTGTAAATAATTCTCGCTCGTTTCATTAAGGTCACCTTCATAACTAGGATATATATTACTATCATAATATTTAATCTAATATAAATTATATTACGAAAACAGAAATATAGCACGACTTATTCGTCATTCAAATTGTCTATTTTCTCTTTGGATGTTTCCCAAAAGACTTTTCTTTTGATCACAAAATATTTAAAACGCTATGCCATTTAATCTGTGTGAAACCACCCGCTATCGAGGCTGAAGCTTTGTCTATGAAAGAGAAATATTATGCCATAGCATTGAGGTAGTATCTATTAATGTAGTATTATTTATGTTTTTTTCTAATTTTAGCAACAATCTATGCGAAAAAGTATTATCACAAATTACTCCTACTATATATATCAGTTTCCAAGTTAGAATACAAATAAAGATTAGCACTAAAAAAGTGCTAATCTTCTTCTTTACCTCTTATTCATTTCGTCCATTAAGATTTTATTTACCATTTTAGGGTTGGCTTGACCTTTTGTTGCTTTCATTACTTGCCCTACTAGGAAACCAAGAGCACGGTCCTTACCATTTTTAAAATCCTCTATAGATTGAGTGTTTTCATCAAGAATTCCTGTTATAATTTCTGTTAGTTGACCTTCATCTGAAATTTGCACAAGACCTTTATCCTTAACGATTTTTTCAGGATCCCCGCCTTTTTCTACGAGTTCACTAAATACCGTTTTAGCAATTTTAGAAGAAATAGTACCATCTTCTATTAATTGAATCATTTTAGCTAAAGATTCTGGGGTTAGCTTTATTTCGTGAAGTTCCTTATAATGCTTGTTTAAATAACCTGAAACTTCGCCCATCAGCCAGTTCGATGCAAGCTTCGTATCTGCTCCGGCTCTTATCGTTTCTTCAAAGAAATCAGACATTTCTTTCGTCAGTGTTAATACCTCTGCATCGTAAGCGGGTAGTTCAAGTTCTTTAATATACCGCTCTTTTCTAGCATCCGGAAGCTCTGGAATTTGCGCACGTACTCTGTCCTTCCATGCTTCATCAATATATAAAGGAACGAGGTCTGGCTCTGGGAAATAACGATAATCGTCTGAACCTTCTTTTACTCTCATTAAGATGGTTTCTTTTGTTTGCTCATCGTAACGGCGAGTTTCTTGAAGAATTTCTCCCCCTGATAGAAGGACTTTTTCCTGTCTCTTCTCTTCAAACTCAAGACCTTTTTGTACGTAGTTGAAAGAGTTTAAGTTTTTAAGCTCTGCTTTTGTTCCAAATTCCTCCTGACCATAAGGACGCAAGGAAATGTTCGCATCACAACGTAGGGACCCCTCTTCCATTTTACAATCAGAAACTCCAGTATATTGAATGATGGATTTAAGTTTTTCCAAATATGCATATGCTTCCTTCGGCGAACGAATATCTGGCTCCGAAACAATTTCAATCAATGGCGTACCTTGACGGTTGAAATCTACTAGAGAATATCCGTCATTACTATGTGTTAATTTACCCGCATCTTCTTCTAAATGTAGACGAGTAATACCGATACGCTTTGTTTTGCCGTCTACTTCAATTTCAATCCAACCATGCTCACCAATTGGTTTATCAAACTGAGAAATTTGATACGCTTTTGGATTATCTGGATAGAAGTAGTTTTTACGATCAAACTTTGTATCTGTAGCTACTTCACAATTTAAAGCCATTGCCGCGCGCATTGCGAAATTAACAGCCTCTTCATTTAAAACAGGTAGTACACCTGGATAACCAAGGTCAATTGGATTTACATTTGTGTTCGTATCTGCACCAAATGCATTTGGACTTGGGCTGAAAATTTTGGAGTTTGTTTTTAATTCAACGTGCACTTCTAATCCAATAATTGTTTCAAAATTCATTAGTTGGCACCTCCAAGCGTTGGCTTTTTCTTATGGTGGTCAGTCGCTTGTTCAAATGCATGTGCGGCACGATAAACGGTTCCCTCATCAAAATGCTTCCCAATTAACTGAAGTCCGATTGGTAGACCTTCTGAAGAGAATCCACATGGGATAGATATCCCTGGAACACCAGCAAGGTTAACTGGAATGGTTAAAATATCATTTGCATACATCGTAAGTGGATCTGCTATTTTCTCCCCCACTTTAAATGCTGGAGTAGGAGTTGTCGGTCCTAGAATAATATCGTATTTCTCAAATACGTTATCAAAGTCTTGTTTGATCAACGTCCGTACTTTTTGTGCTTTCTTATAATACGCATCATAATAACCTGAACTTAAAGCGAAAGTTCCAAGCATAATACGGCGTTTTACTTCTTCTCCAAATCCTTGACTACGAGAAAGTTTAAACATTTCTATCATATTTTTAGCTTCTGGTGATCTTACACCGTAACGAACACCATCAAAACGAGCTAAATTTGCAGATGCTTCAGAAGAAGATAATAAATAGTAAGTAGCCACTGCATACTTTGAGTGAGGTAAAGATACTTCTTCCCACTCTGCACCTAATGCTTCATATTTTTTTAATGCTTCTAACACAGCATTTCTAACTTCTTCTGTGACACCTTCACCTAAATATTCTTTAGGCACGGCAATTTTAAGTCCTTTTACGTCTCCAGTAAGAGATTCGGTATATTTCGGTACATCTATATTTGCGCTTGTAGAATCCATTTTGTCATGCCCAGAAATAATTTCCAAAACTCTTGCATTATCTTCTACTGTTCTTGTTACTGGACCGATTTGATCTAAAGAGGATGCAAAAGCAACGAGGCCAAAACGTGAGACACGTCCATAAGTAGGTTTCAACCCTACTACACCACAAAAAGCAGCAGGCTGACGGATAGATCCGCCCGTGTCAGATCCTAAAGCAAATAGTACTTGACCAGAAGCAACTGCCGCTCCAGATCCACCACTAGAACCACCAGGAACATGCTCCGTATTCCATGGATTTCGTGTCGTAAAATAGCTAGAGTTTTCATTGGATGAGCCCATTGCAAATTCATCCATGTTTAGTTTCCCAACAGTAATTGATTTTGCTGCATTAAGCTTTTGAATAACCGTTGCATCATATAAAGGATCATTAAAATTACTTAAAAATTGACTGCCACAAGTAGTACGAAGGCCTTTTGTGACAATGTTATCTTTAATCCCTGCAGGTAAACCAAAAAGAGCTTCACCAGCTTGTCCACTTTCCTCTAGTGCTTTAGCCTGAGCTCTAGCTGCCTCTTCATTTAACGTTAAAAATGCTTTTACTTTATCATCAACTTCACTAATTCTTTTGTATGATGTATCAACTAAATCTGAAACGGTAATTTCTTTGTTATGTAGCTTTTGTTGTAGTTCAGATATGGAATGATCAAATAGTGACATCTTTTTACCTCCTTACTCCAAAATAGATGGTACACGGAATTGTCCGTCTTTTTTATCTGGTGCATTTTTCAACGCTTCTTCTTGTGTTAACCATTGTTTCGACTCGTCTTTACGCATCACATTTTTCAAATCAAGGACGTGTGTTGTTGGTTCTACATTATCTGTATCTAATTCATTTAGTTGCTCTGCAAATGTAATAATGGAGCCTAACTGTTCCGAAAATTTCTCTACCTCTTCTTCTGTTACGGCTAGCCTCGCTAAGTTCGCCACGTGTTTTACTTGTTCCTTTGAAATTTCAGCCATTTTTTGTTCACCTCCGACTATGTTCGAACACTCACAATATTTTTTTATAATAGCAAATTTTCCTTATATATAGCAACTTGTACCCTTACCATTTTAACACTTAATCCATACATTAAAACATGAAAGGCTCATAGGTCTATCTTATGTCTTTCCTTTCATGTAAAGATAAATGCTAGGAGGATAAATCTCGTCTACTCGATATTGCAACTTTTCTAGGTAGCTGTTATGTTATGAAGAAGCCAGAGGGATTAGAAAAACGAAGGCTTGTCGCCAAGTCCTTATGGCGAAAGCCTTCGTTTTTCTTATACTTTAATCCTTTAACAAAGTTAAACTTTCTTAAAGTAAAAAAATAGCCTCCTCCATTAAATGGAGAAGGCGCAAATATCAATAGATAAACGTCGATAAAACTTTGCTTGGTGCTTTACGCTTTGGCGGTAAACTGTTCTTCTTCTGTTGATCCTTTTAATGCAGTAGTTGATGACGTCCCGCCTGAGACAATCATGGAAACTTGATCAAAGTATCCTGTACCAACTTCCCTCTGGTGCCTTGTTGCTGAGTAACCGTGTACCTCACTCGCAAATTCTGCTTGCTGAAGCTCTGAATATGCAGCCATCCCTCGATCCTTATACCCTCGAGCAAGCTCAAACATACTATGATTGAGCGCATGGAATCCTGCCAATGTTACAAACTGGAATTTATAACCCATTTTGCCTAGTTCCTGTTGAAATGCTGCAATCGTGTTTTCATCTAGTTTCTTCTTCCAATTGAAGGACGGAGAACAATTATAAGCTAGTAATTTATTTGGATATTTCTCATGGATAGCTTCAGCGAAACGTTTTGCTTCCTCTAAGTTTGGCTCGGATGTTTCACACCAAATCAAGTCTGCATAAGGCGCATATGCCAGCCCTCTAGCAATTGCTTGGTCTAGTCCTGCCTTCGTACGATAAAATCCTTCTGGTGTTCTTTCTCCAGTTATAAATTCATGATCATATGGGTCTACATCACTCGTTACCATGTCTGCCGCATTCGCATCAGTACGTGCAATTAATATCGTTGGTGTACCCATGACATCTGCAGCTAATCTTGCTGCTACTAAATTTTTTACAGCTGTTTGTGTAGGTAACAATACTTTTCCACCTAGGTGACCGCATTTCTTCTCAGATGATAGCTGATCTTCAAAGTGTACACCAGAGGCACCAGATTCAATCATTCCTTTCATAAGCTCAAAAACATTTAGTTGCCCCCCAAAGCCTGCTTCTGCATCTGCGACAATTGGTTGAAACCAATCAATCGTTTGATCTGATTCTACATGGTGAATTTGATCAGCCCTTTGCAATGCTTGATTAATTCGCTTCACTACGTGCGGAACGCTATTAGCGGGATATAAACTTTGGTCAGGATACATGTGCCCGGATAAATTTGCATCTGCTGCAACCTGCCATCCACTTAAATATATTGCTTTTAACCCTGCTTTTACTTGTTGTACCGCCTGATTCCCCGTCAATGCACCTAGTGCGTTAATATAATCGTCTGTATGCAAGTAGTTCCATAGTTTCTCGGCACCTGTTTTCGCCAATGTATGCTCAATGTCAATCGATCCTCTTAGTTTTATGACTTCCTCTGCTGTATAAGGTCTTTCTACCTCATTCCAACGACTATCGAATGCCCAGCTTTCTTCTAATTTTCTTACTCGTTCAGCAAACATTTTAATTCCTCCCTCTTATTCTAAAATTTCATAGCCTAGTAATGTTAAAAACTCGATAAATTCATCTTCTAATATCAAGCGGTCAAACAATTTGATTGCTTCATAAAATCTACCTTGTTGAAAAGTATCGTTTCCAATTTCTGCTTTGACTTTCCCCAGTTCCTCTGTTTTCAATTTTTCATATAAATGTCCGGTTAATTTTCTTCCGTCACTTAGCACGCCTTTAGGACTTCTAATCCACTGCCATAACTGTGCCCTCGAAATTTCTGCCGTTGCGGCGTCCTCCATTAAGTGATCAATAGGAGCTGCACCTTTCCCTTGTAGCCAAGAGGCAATATATAGGATACCGACTCTAATATTTTGACGGACTCCTTTTTCTGTAATATCACCTGTCGGAATTTCAAGTAGTTGTTCAGCTGTTACTTCCATGTTTTGTTGTTTTTTTGAATCTATTTGATTCTTGCTTTTCATTTCTTTATTAAAAATTTCCATTGCTACAGGTACTAATCCGGGGTGTGCCACCCAAGTACCATCATGGCCATCTCGTGCTTCCCGCTCTTTATCATTTCTTACTTTGTTGAATGCTTCTTCGTTTGCTTTTTCGTCCCCTTTTATAGGGATTTGTGCTGCCATTCCCCCAATAGCTGGAGCATTTCGTTTATGACATGTTTTAATAGTCAAAAGAGAATATGCTCGCATAAACGGAACTGTCATTGTTACTGTTGAACGATCTGGAAATACAACAAGTGGATGCTTGCTAAACTTTTTAAGGTAACTAAATATATAATCCCACCTACCACAGTTTAAACCTGCGGAATGTTCTCTCAGTTCATATAAAATTTCGTCCATTTCAAAAGCTGCTACTATTGTTTCTATTAAGACGGTAGCTTTTATCGTCCCTCTAGGAATACCAATAAATTCCTGGGCAAAAAGAAATACATCATTCCAAAGTCTTGCTTCTAAGTGGCTTTCTAGTTTGGGAAGATAAAAATAAGGTCCTGAACCTTTCTTCATTAGCGTTTTCGCATTATGAAAGAAAAACAATCCGAAGTCGAACAAGCTTCCACTTATAGGATGACCATCAACTGTTACATGTTTTTCCTCTAAGTGCCATCCCCTAGGGCGCACCTTTAGAACTGCTAAATCATCCTTTAGTTCATATTTTTTTCCGTTTTCATTAATAAAGGAAATTGTTCCTTGAACAGCGTCCCGTAAATTCACATGTCCTTGGACGACGTTATCCCAAGTAGGGGACGTTGCATCTTCCAAACAGGCCATAAATACCTTGGCTCCTGAATTCAATGCATTAATAACCATTTTACGGTCAACAGGACCGGTAATCTCTACTCGCCTATCCTCTAAGTCGTTCGGGATAGGTGATATAGTCCAATCACTGTTACGAATACTCTCCGTTTCTTTTAAAAACGATGGGTATTCACCTAAATCAAATTGCTTTTGTCTTTCCTCTCTGTGCTGTAACAGTTCCGTTCGACGAGAACGGAACTTTCTTTCTAACTGTTGTATAAATAGTAGGGCATCAGGGGTTAGGATATCCGCATATTCCCAGCGCATCTTACCATTTACATCAATCCCTTTCGTTTTTGTCGTCATACTTTTTACACCACCTTGTTATATTACAGTTATTATAACTTGTTTTGTATTATATAACAGTATTTGAAAAATGTAACCGGTAAATTGGAAAAAAGTATGGAAAAGTTTTCGACAATATATTTTTCATTAGTCAATTCATTATTCTTTTTGTAGTGAACATCAAAAAGTTTTAACAAGCAAAAAAATGCTGCTAGATTCCTGTTTTTTCACAAAAAAAGAAGCCTTCTCTGCAAAAGAGAAGGCTTCTGTACTATTGAATAATTATTCTTGAGCCATTTGGCGAGCTTTTTCAAACTCTTCTTCCATTTCAGGCTTCGGTTGTGAGAATAAGCTAAATACTACTGCTAAAATAACGTTAAGAAGGAAACCTGGAACAATTTCATATAGATCAAAAATTCCACCTTCTAAGTAGTTACCCCATACTATTACCGTTACCGCACCTGCAATCATACCTGCAATGGCACCAGAAGCAGTAATACGCTTCCAGAATAGAGAAAGAAGGATAATTGGTCCAAATGCAGCACCAAATCCAGCCCATGCGTAACTTACAAGTTCAAGTACAGAGTTTGTTGGATCCCCAGCTAGTAGAATTGCAATTACTGCAATCACAGCTACGGAAATACGTCCCACTGTTACAAGCTCTTTATCTGTAGCATTTCTACGGAAAACACCTTTGTAGAAATCTTCTGCTACAGCTGAAGAAGATACAAGTAACTGAGAGTCAATTGTACTCATAATTGCTGAAAGTATCGCAGCAAGTAAAATACCTGCAACAATTGGATGTGTTAACACTTGAGACATCATGATAAATACTTCTTCGCCATCACCAAGGTTTAATGTACCAACCTGGCTCATTGCGAAACCAGCTAAACCGGCAAATACTGCACCATAAAGACCGATTACCATCCAGCTAATACCGATAAATCTAGCTTTCTTAACATCTTTATGAGAACGAAGACCCATAAAACGAGCTAAAATGTGAGGCTGACCGAAATAACCAAGACCCCATGCGAGGTTTGATAGTATTGCGATTACTCCAACTCCAGCAACCATTTCTAAGTGACCTTCACTTGCTTGCCCAATTGTGTTAAGCGTTTCTTGCCATCCACCTAGCTCTGAAATAGCTACAAGTGGTAAGACAACTAGAGCAAGGAACATTAAGATCCCTTGAATGAAATCTGTCCAGCTTACTGCAATAAAACCACCTAAGAATGTATAAGCAATAATTACTATTGCACCAATCCAAAGACCTTGCGTATAAGTGAGTTCGAATGAAGAACTAAATAATTTTGCACCTGCTGTCATCCCTGATGCCGTGTAGATCGTGAAGAAGAACAAAATAACAATCGCAGAAACAAGACGGAGGATGTGCGTATTATCCTTAAAACGATTTTCAAAGAAATCAGGAATTGTAATAGAATCATTAGATACTTCAGTATAAGTGCGTAAACGTTTTGCTACAAACTGCCAATTTAAATATGCACCAATTGATAAACCTACTGCAATCCATGCACCAGATAAACCGCTTGCATAAATGGCACCTGGTAAACCTAGTAGTAACCAACCACTCATGTCGGATGCACCAGCACTAAGTGCAGCAACACCTGGGCCTAAACGTCTGCCCCCTAAAAAGTAGTCTGATAGATTATTCGTTAGTCGATATCCTATGACACCGATAGCTAACATACCTGCTAAATAAATTATAAATGTAATTAAAGTTGCCATTAACTATCTTCACCTCTCTTAAATAATGATATTGCACATAAAATAATTAGTATCGGCATTGGGACGAAAAACCAAAACCACGTTGCTCCAGATAAAGCGAAATCTTCACCCATGTTTGTCTACCCCCCTTTTTTACCATACTATTAATCTTATAGAAATTTTATGAATATTTCAAAAAAGTATATTTTAGAATATCCTCGAAATATGCTGTTATTGGCGAAAAATGCTAGATTAATGAGTCCATAGTCCTTAATTTGCATGTTAATCATTGTATAAGAAAAAATAAGAGCTCTGTACAAAGGTTATGTACAGAGCTCTTACAATTATTAACAGTTATTAAAGCATTTCAGAAGTTGTTTTAGCTTGTAGGAAGTTCATTAGGTAATCAGGTCCACCAGCTTTTGAATCTGTACCTGACATGTTAAATCCACCAAATGGATGGTAGCCTACAATTGCAGCTGTACAACCACGGTTAAAGTAAAGGTTCCCTACATGGAAATCTTCACGAGCTTGCTCAATATGTTCACGGTTGTTCGTAATAACAGCACCTGTTAAACCGTAATCCGTATTGTTCGCAATTTCGATTGCTTCTGTAAAGTTTTTCGCCTTCGTAAAGGCTACTACAGGACCAAAGATTTCTTCTTGCATGATAGAAGCATTAGGGTCTAAATCAGCAAATACTGTTGGCTTAATGAAGTAACCAACTGAATCGTCACCTTCTCCACCAGTCATTAGTCTACCTTCTTTTTTCCCATCTTCAATGTGTCCCATAATTTTGTTATAAGCCGCTTGATCGATTACTGGCCCCATATAAGTATTTGCACTATTAGGCTCTGCAACCGCTTTGGCTTTTTCTTCTGTAATTTCTACAACACGCTTAAGTAAATCATCATAAATTTCTTCATGTGCTACCACACGAGAACATGCTGAACATTTTTGTCCAGAGAATCCAAATGCAGCACCTACGATTGATTCCGCAGCAAGTTCTAGATCTGACTCACTGTCTACGATCATCGTATCTTTACCACCCATTTCAGCAACAACACGCTTTAACCAAAGCTGACCTTCGTTAACTTTAGCAGCTCTTTCAAAAATACGTGTTCCTACGTCACGAGAACCTGTAAAGCTGATGAAACGTGTACGAGGGTGATCAACTAGGTAATCCCCAACTTCTTTACCGCTACCAGGGATATAGTTAATAACTCCAGCAGGCAATCCCGCTTCTTCTAATACTTCCATAAACTTGTATGCAATTACTGGAGTTGCACTAGCAGGCTTAAGTAATACCGTATTTCCAGTTACCATTGCAGAAACTGTTGTCCCAGCCATAATGGCAAATAGGAAGTTCCAAGGAGAAATGACAACACCTACTCCAAGTGGAATGTAGTTATAACGATTGTTCTCAATTGGACGGCTGTTTATTGGAGCCCCATCT
The DNA here is from genome assembly GCF_014207435.1 of Salirhabdus euzebyi. GTDB lineage: Bacteria > Bacillota > Bacilli > Bacillales > Alkalibacillaceae > Salirhabdus > Salirhabdus euzebyi. Next base: position 50,937 of record NZ_JACHGH010000013.1, on the reverse strand, counting down.
TTTAGACGAAGCATTTGACGTCCATAATATTCAAAGAAATCGATTGCTTCCGCTGTATCAGCATCTGCTTCTTTCCAAGGCTTACCTGCCTCTTTTACTAGCCAAGCACTAAATTCATGCTTACGACGACGCACAATTGCAGCCGCACGGAATAAAAGGTCTGCACGGAATTCTGGTTTAGACTTTCTCCACCATTTAAATGTTTCATCCGCTACTTTCATCGCTTTCTCAGCAAGCTCTTGATTCGCCTTTGAAACGTTTCCTACAACCTCATCTTTTTTAGCAGGGTTTATAGAAACAATTTTATCATCTGTATAAATGCGCTCCCCACCAATAATCAATGGATAATCTTGCCCTAGTTCGGCTTCAACTTTTTTCAAGGCTTCTTCAAATTCTTTACGATTTTCGTCTTTTGAAAAATCAGTAAATGGTTCATGAGTGTAAGGTACTACCACGGCAATTCCTCCTTTTATTCAATTCATAACCCATCCCTTTGCCTAGGGAAAGGGTTCCCTGTATCATTCTAACCTATTCAATCTAGCTGTTCAAATATCATGGATATTATTCTCCTTAAACGACAAAAAGATCCCCTAGCTTTAAGGGATCTTCCTTGTTTTATTGGTAAATATAGACGTGAGGTTCGTCTTCCCCTTCGCCTCTTTCCATCAGTACTTCTTGTTTATCCGTAGACATTACATTTATTTCTAAATCATAATTTGATGTAAATGTCTCCATAATTAGGCCATAGGCATATTGCGCAAAACCAACAACTTCTGCCTTCCCATAAAATTCAATAGGAATTTCAATTTTTAATTCTTCTAGCTCATCATTCACATAAAAACCCTTTCCAATTACACCAACAAAATTTGGAAAGAACTTTCTTACTTCCTTTGTGAAATCTTTCATCATATTTGCATCAGCGACATAATCCTGGTCTGCTTCACCTGAAGGAAATAGCACGTATTTTTCATTGATGGTTGTCCATTCACCAATAGACATATCATTTCCTTCCACCGTCGTCCTAGCTACAAAGTTTCCAGGAACAAGTGAAGACTGCTCCTCTTCCCTAAATAAGGCAATCATAATAGGAACATCAACAAGCCCCTCTATACTTCTTATTCGTTCTAAAATTGTTTGAGCAAGCTTTTTCCCTTCCCTTAGCATTTCTTCCTCATCGATAGGACGATAATAATCCGGACCACCAATTTCTGTTTCGAATTGATAAACTGATTTTAAAGCAAGTCCAATGGAAATACCTTTTAGCTCTACTTTATTTCCTTCTGTTTTTTGCAAATAGTTCTGTTCTAAAATATGCGATAAATATCTAGGATTTTCACGATATGACTCTGGGTCACTTTCATCACCTGTTAAGGTAGGGTTTAACCCACTTTGGTATTCCTCTTTTGATAAAGTGGGTCTTTTTCCTTTGAAGCTCTCCACATAAGCTTCCCACTCTGCATCTGTTTTTTGTCTACCTAACCACCGGTAAACAATATCTTCCGAAAGATATTGTCCTTCTTGGAAGAAATGATTATCAGGATCAAAAGTAGATTTAGAGTGTCTTCTTAATCCTATTTCCATCTCGTCTATATCAAATCGATTAAAAACCTGGTTAACTATTACACCACGTGCTTTACCAGGCTTATATTCCAGAATAACTTTGTATTCATCATCCGAAACGTTGTATTTCGGTATAATTGCTGTTTCTACTTGCTCTTCATCCGTATCCTGAACGATTTCCTCTTCTGATTCATAAGAAGGGGCACAACCCGTAATAGTCAGGATAAGACAGGCAAAGAGAAAGAAAACCTTTTTCATCATTCTCCACCCCTATTGGCTTAAGGCCTCTTCTAACTGTTCCTCATTCCAGATCTCAATACCTAGTTTTTGTGCTTTATCGTATTTTGACCCCGCATCAGCACCTGCTATTAGTATATCAGTAGTTTTGCTCACACTACCAGTTACTTTTCCACCTAATTCTTCAATTTTTTGTTTGGCTTCAGATCGGGAAAATAGCTCTAGCTTTCCAGTGAGAACTACAGTCTTACCTGAAAACGGAGAATCTGTACTTATTTCTTCTTGTCTTAATCCTTTATATTCTAGATTTAGACCTAATTCTTTTAACTCTTGAATTAATTCCTTCACTTGTGGTTTATCAAAATAGCGGACGATAGAATCAGCTACTTTTTCTCCAATATCTTGAATCGAAATTAACTCTTCTTCCGTTGCCATCATTAATTTTTCAATCGTCAAAAAGTGCTCAGACAGCGTTTGTGCTGCTTTACTACCTACGTAACGAATGCCTAAACCAAATAACAGTCTTTCGAGTGAATTTTCTTTTGAGTTATCAATGGACTGTAGTAAATTTTGTACAGATTTTTCACCCATACGTTCGAGCTTGAGTAGCTCTTCCTTATTTAGTTTATATAAATCTGCAATTGTAAAAATTAATTTTTCATCAAATAATTGTTTAATAACCTTTTCTCCTAGGCCATCAATATTCATTGCATTCCTAGAAACAAAATGAATTAAACCCTCTCTTAATTGGGCAGGACAGTTTGGATTGATACAGCGTAAAGCAACTTCTTCTTCTAAACGAACTAGTTCACTTCCACACTCTGGACATTGTGTTGGCATAGTAAAAGGCTGTTCATCGCCTGTTCGTTGATCAACTAAGACACGAACTACTTCAGGGATAATATCTCCTGCCTTTTTAATAATAACTGTATCTCCAATACGTATATCTTTTTCACGTATTAGATCTTCATTGTGTAAAGATGCTCTTTGTACAGTTGTCCCAGCCACTTTAACCGGGTCTAAAATAGCAGTAGGCGTTACAACACCTGTTCTTCCAACACTTAGTTCAATGTCCTTTAATTTCGTAGTCGCTTCTTCCGCAGGAAATTTATATGCAATAGCCCAACGCGGACTTTTAGCTGTAAATCCTAATTGTTCTTGCATTTCAATTTCATCTACTTTTATAACAATACCATCTATCTCATAACGAAGGTCTGGCCGATGTTCCTGCCAGTAGTTGACGTACGCAATAACTTCATCTATATTCTGACACTTTTTTGTCTCTGGGTTCACCTTAAACCCTAACTCTCTTAAATAAGCTAGTCGTTCACTGTGTGAGGTGATTTCCCCAGCTTCCCATTCTCCAACACTGTATATAAAAATGTCTAAGTTTCTAGCTGCGGCAATTTTAGGATCCAGCTGTCTTAAAGATCCAGCAGCAGCATTTCGCGGATTAGCAAACAAATCTTCCCCATTTTGCTCACGAATTTCGTTTAAAGCTGAAAAGGATTTCATTGGCATGAAAGCTTCCCCGCGCACTTCTATTGCACTTTCTTCTTTAATTTTTAATGGGATACTTTTGATCGTCCTTAAGTTCTGGGTTATATCCTCACCTGTTTTCCCATCACCCCTCGTAGCACCTCGAGAGAAAAAGCCATCTACGTAACGCAAAGATATGGCTAAGCCATCAATCTTGAGTTCACATACATAAGCAACCTCTGATACGTCTACACCTTCCCGTACTCTCCGATCAAAGTCTTTTAAGTCTTGTTCATTAAAAGCATTTCCGAGACTAAGCATAGGAATGGTATGCTCTACCTTTTCAAATTCATCAAGCGGGCTCCCACCTACTCGTTGAGATGGGGAATCGCTCGTAATCAATTCTGGAAATTGCTCCTCTAATTTCACAAGCTCCTGCATCAGTTCATCGTATGCTGCATCTGAAATAGATGGTTGATCGAGCACATGATATTCATAGTTATATTTATTTAATTTTTCCCTAAGTAGGGATATTTGTTTTGTTGCCTCTTGAATATCCAACTAGGACACCTCACTTACCCTTTCGTAATTGGAGCAAACTGTGCTAACAAACGTTTAATACCTGTCGGGGCAGGGAAGGCAATATCAAGCTCCATCCCATCTCCTTCACCTTGTACTTTAACAACGGTTCCTTCTCCCCATTTTTTATGCATTGCTTTATCACCAGGCTTCCAAGCAAAATTCTCCCCACCCGTTGTACCTTTCGTAATACGTTGGGATTTTCTTTTTGGCTGACTTTGCGGTGTCGGTTGTGCTTGAAAATTCGTTTGACTAGGAGTAGCAGAAAAGCCTCCCGTAGAAAAAGTGATAACAGGGTCTTCTTGTTTTTCAATAAACTCCTCAGGTATTTCACTAATAAATCGACTAACAGGATTCATCAATGTACGCCCATATAACGTGCGCATTTGTGCATGGGTTAAAAATAACTTTTGCTCGGCTCTTGTTATACCCACATATGCAAGACGACGTTCTTCTTCCATTTCTTCCTCATCCATTAACGAGCGACTATGCGGGAATATACTTTCCTCCATACCAACTAAAAATACAACCGGAAACTCTAATCCTTTTGCAGAATGAAGAGTCATTAAAACAACCTTATTATCTTCCTCATCATCTTCTACTTTATCGATATCTGCTATAAGTGCTAAGTCGGTTAAAAATGCAATTAAGCTTTTATCTTCTGTTGCCTGCTCAAATTGTTGCGTAACGGTTTTAAACTCGTTTATGTTTTCTAAACGGCTTTGGGACTCTAGTGATTTTTCATTCAATAGCATTTCTTCATAGCCTGTTTTTTCTAGCACTTGCTCCACTATTTCCGTTACAGATAAGAAATCTTGCATTTGTTCCCAGTTTTGAATCATTTCCCGGAAAGCATAAATACCATTAGCTGCTTTTTTACTAATATCAATTCGATCAACTTCTCTTGCTGCTTCATATAAGGAAATCCCTTCCCTCGTCGCAAAAGAAAGGAGCTTTTCAATAGACGTTTTCCCAATTCCACGTTTCGGTTCATTGACAACACGTTGGAAGCTAATATCGTCATTAGGATTTGCAATTAAACGTAGGTAAGCAAGTAAATCCTTAATTTCTTTTCTGTCGTAGAACTTTGTGCCCCCAACGATTTGATAGGGAATGTTTGATTTTACTAAAACATCCTCAACAGCACGAGATTGAGCATTCGTTCGATATAAAACAGCCATATCGCGGTAGGTTAAATTCCCCTCATTCATAAGTGTTTCAATTTTATCTACGACATATAAGGCTTCATCTTTTTCAGAAGCTGCTTGATAAAATTGAATCGTTTCTCCATCCAAATTCTCTGTCCAAAGCTTTTTTGGTCTTCGGGACATGTTTTTCTCGATAACATGATTTGCTGCTTGCAATATGGTCTTTGTAGAACGGTAATTCTGTTCTAGCAAAATGACTCTAGCGCTAGGGTAGTCTTTTTCAAAGGATAAAATATTCGCAATATCCGCTCCACGCCAGCGGTAAATGGACTGGTCTGAGTCACCTACAACGCATAAGTTTTGATGGCGCTCTGCTAACATTTTTACGAGCTGATATTGAGCATGGTTCGTATCTTGATACTCATCCACATGAATGTATTGAAAACGACGTTGATAGTATTGGAGTACTTCTGGTAAACGTTGAAATAAGTTAATGGTTTGCATAATTAAATCATCAAAATCTAACGCATGATTTTTTCGTAATGTCTTTTGGTATATTCGGTATACTTCCGCAGTCTTTTCTTCATATAAATTACCTGTTGTCTTCGCAAATTCTTCCGGGTCAACTAATTGGTTTTTTGCGGAGCTAATGCCATTCAACATTGCTCTAGGATCCCATTTTTTAGGGTCTAAATTTAAATCCTTTAATACTTGTTTAATAACCGATAATTGATCACTCGTATCTAAAATAGAAAAATTACGGCTCACACCAATTCGATCAATATCTCTTCGTAAAATTCGTACACATAAGGAGTGGAATGTAGAGATTAAAATTTGACCCGCTTCATTACCTACAATCCTGTGTACTCTTTCCTTCATTTCTCTTGCCGCTTTATTCGTAAATGTAATTGCCAGAATGTTGTGGGCTGATACCCCTTTTTCGTGCATTAAATAAGCTATACGGTGAGTTAAAACACGAGTTTTCCCACTTCCTGCACCTGCCATTATTAAAAGAGGGCCTTCTGTATGCTTAACGGCCTTTGCTTGTTGTTCATTCATTCCTTTTACGATTCCATCAGCTGTAAAACTCACGTCGTTCCCCACCTATCCTCTATTTTTAACAGCTTTCACTGTTTTTAATGCTATTTTTATATTATCGTAAATTGCATTACCCACTACGATAATGTCCGCAAACTGGGCCATTTCCTTCGCTTGGTCCGGCCCTTCAATTCCCCCGCCATAAACAAGTAAAGTATTGTCTAGTGTATGGCTTACTTTTTCTACTAGGCCTGGGTCTCCGTATACACCGCTATACTCCATATAGAAAATCGGAAAACGGAACATTTTTTCCACCATGAGGGCATATGCCAATACATCCTGTGTAGTAGGCATTGTAGCTTTTGTATGTTGAAATGCTTTCGAATCTGGATTCAACATACAATAGCCCTCCATGAACATTTCATCCCAGTCCATCATATGTCCAAATTCCTTAACAGCTTGGTGATGCAATTCCATAAACCATTGCTTGTCCGAACTGTTTAAAACAGAAGGAATGAAATAAAAATCAAATCCAGGTGTAACCGACTCTATATTCGAAATTTCTAATACACACGGGACAGAAAAACGCCTAACACGCGCTAATAAATGCAGTACATTGTCTAATGTAATATCGTCCGTACCTCCGACAATAATTGCATCTGTACCTGATTCACAAACTTTTTCTAGGTCTTCATCGGAAATTTCTTTATTTGGATCTAGTTTAAAAATATGATTCCACTTTTTAATATCGTACATCCTACTATCCTCCAATTAAAAACGAACATCCTTTTCCACCCCATCATTATATCAAAAATCATACCATTGATTGAAACCTTTAAAAAAATGGAAAATAAAATATGTAGGAAACTTGTGACATAAATTGGAGTATGCTAATATTAATAATCAAATATGTTATTCCATGTACGATGACGGATAAATAGTATCTAAATTCTCTTCCAAAAAAGCGAACTAGGGATGGTGAAAGCCTAGGGAATGATTTAGAGAAACGGCAATTCTGAGTGCATTTACTTGAAGTGGATACAGAAACAGTTCTGTATCAATCAGGGTGGAACCGCGGGAGACAACTCTCGTCCCTGGGCTTAGGCCTAGAGACGGGAGTTTTTTAGGTTTATAGCAGTTTTATAGAATAAATTATAGAACATTTGTTCCTATAAATCAACTCATAAGGAGGAAAAATTACATGGCGAAAAACATGGAAAGTATTGTGAATCATGCGAAGCACAGAGGTTTTGTTTTTCAAGGCTCTGAAATTTATGGAGGCCTAGCAAATACTTGGGATTACGGCCCATTAGGTGTTGAATTAAAAAGAAACTTAAAGGATGCTTGGTGGAAAAAGTTTGTTCAAGAATCTCCTTATAATGTAGGGTTAGATGCGGCAATTTTAATGAACCCAAAAACATGGGAAGCATCTGGACATTTAGGAAACTTCAATGACCCGATGATGGATTGTAAAGAGTGTAAAGCTAGACATCGCGCTGATAAGCTCATTGAAGACTACTTTGCCGAAAAAGGAGAAGAAATTGTAGTTGATGGTCTTCCTTTTGAAGAAATGGGTAAAATGGTTGCAGAAAATGATATTGTTTGTACAGAATGTGGAGCAAAAAACTTCACGGATATTCGTCAATTTAACTTAATGTTTAAAACATTCCAAGGGGTAACAGAAGATTCTTCTGATGAAATTTTCTTACGTCCAGAAACAGCACAAGGTATTTTCGTTAATTTCAAAAATGTGCAACGTTCGATGCGTAAGAAGCTCCCATTTGGTATCGCACAAATAGGGAAAAGTTTCCGTAACGAAATTACACCGGGTAACTTTATTTTCCGTACACGTGAATTTGAACAAATGGAAATGGAATTTTTCTGTAAACCAGGAACAGAAATGAAGTGGCATCAATATTGGTTGGATTTCTGTCATAACTGGTTAACTTCACTCGGTTTAAAAGAAGAAAATGTGCGTCGTCGTGACCATAACGATGACGAACTCTCCCACTATAGTAACGCAACAACTGACTTAGAATATAAATTCCCATTTGGTTGGGGCGAGCTTTGGGGAGTAGCTTCTCGAACTAATTTTGACCTAACCCAGCATGCTGAGCATTCTGGTGAGGATTTTCAATACATCGATCAAGAAAACAACAACGAACGCTATATCCCATATGTAATTGAACCAGCTTTAGGTGCTGATCGTCTCGCTCTTTCTTTCTTAGCTGATGCGTATGAAGAAGAAGAACTTGAGGATGGCACGACAAGAACAGTTATGCGTTTCCACCCAGCTCTTGCACCTTATAAAGCTGCGATCTTCCCATTATCTAAGAAACTTTCCGACGATGCACAAAAAGTGTACACGGAACTTTCTAAACACTTCATGGTAGACTATGACGAATCTGGTTCTATCGGGAAGAGATACCGTCGTCATGATGAAATCGGTACACCATATTGCATCACGTTCGACTTTGATTCCTTAGAAGATAAACAAGTAACTGTTCGTGACCGCGATACAATGGAACAAAAACGCATGTCTATCGCAGATTTAAAAGCATTTTTGGATGAAAAAATTACTTTTTAATTAGGAGTAAAAGGGTTTTAAGCAATCGGTGCTTAAAACCCTTTTTTTCACTTCTATTGTTTGGTTCTTCGTTTGTTATGCAAGTTTAGCGCAATAAAAATGCGCGAACCTTTAATTTCTGCCAGCTCACTTGCAATTATCGCTCACGAATCTTTAATTTCTGCCAGCTCACTTGCTATTATCGTTCCCGACCCTTTAATTTGTGACGAAAACCATGCAATTACGGCCCCGGATCTCTAATCCTGTCCCTCTTCTAATATAAAAAGCTCAGCTTATTAAATAAGCTGAGCTCATTTGGCCTTATTCTTCTTCTTTATAAACCCGATCTAATACCATTTCATAGGCATCGTTACCGTAGTTTAGGCATCTTTTTACTCTGGAAATAGTTGCTGTTGAAGCGCCTGTTTGGGATTCGATTTTATGATACGTAAAGCCTTCTCTTAACATACGTGCTACTTCAAGGCGTTGAGCTAACGATTGGATTTCGTTAACAGTTGCCAAATCATCAAAAAGGCGGTAGCATTCCTCAATATCCTCTAGTGCTAAAATGGCATTAAATAACTGATCAAGTTCTTTTCCACGTAATTTATCGATTTGCATAATGCAGATCCTCCTCGCTTATTGCCCTTCATTAAATTGAACAGATTCACTAATTCCTGGTGAAGTTGGCATGATATTCACCCATGTTTTACCTGGGACTAGTTTAGCTGGTTGCCCATCTTTAAAAGGTAAAATTTTTCCATCTACATTTTTCCACTCTACTTCTTCGACAATCCCTTTTCGGATTAAATATCCTTTACCACCTGAAGTTAGGTCAATTGCTCTACGGTGAGAAGAGTCAATCACTTCATGTCCTGTTTCAACAATAAAGATATTATCTAACAGTATGGGCTCTTCTGATTCTAACTCGACTGTTTTCTCCCCATCACTAAACCGAATGTATTGTCCTTTTGTTTCATCGTATTCATACGTAACTTCTTCTACGTCCTCCCGGTAAACGAGGTGTACTTTCGTTGCAGGTTCCCCATCTACTTGAGTAACCTCTTCTTCTGTTAAGAAAGGAAGTGGTTCATGTTCTTTTTCAACCGCTAATCCCTTACCTTCAGCTACTTCATATAGATTCGGGTAGATTAAATAGGAATTATGTGGTGCAACGCGGAAATCTTCTCGTTTAAATAAAAATTGATCATTATCATAAATTGCCCCACTTAATAGGTCGACACCTTTATTGATAATGAGCTGTTCAATATGGGTTGCCGCTCCATGATATACGTAAATCGCGTCCATTCCTTGTGCAATGTCGGCATAATATTCCCTTGCACTTCTAACAGGGCCTACAACTTCTGGCGTTTCACTTTGGAAAAATGCAACGAATCTTGTAATTGCACCTTCTGCCAGTATTTCATATACGATATCGGCCTGGGATAAACCAGACTGCGGACGTGCTGCTGAATGATTATTTACCATGACACCAACGATCCTGTTATTCACTGGATCATCTGTTTTAATTCCTGTCAGCGGGTATGTATTTTTTGGTTCGGGTTCTTCTGGAACTTCTACTGGTTCTTCTACTGGTTCTGGTTGGTTTTTCTCCTCAGTATCATTGGAGGCTTCTTCATCTTTACATGCTGCAAGTACGATCATCATTAGTATTAACATCAATGGTAGCCATTTTGCTTTATTCAAAAGTATCCCCACCTTTAATTCTGTTAAACTTTAATACGTTTATATTTTAACGCATAATCGAGGGAAAGAGTACCTCTTTCTTTTTAACATCTATAATTCCTTTTGGTGTAATCCTAATATACGGTAAATGAACCGAAGATAAGAAGAGTAATGTATATATAGGATCTTCAAATCCATAACCATGTTCTTTTACAATTTGGGAAAGCTTTTTTTGCTTCTGAATTAGCGTTTCCATTTTTTCATTAGATAACATTCCCGCAAGCTGTAAAGGCAGCTCGAACACTATTTTTCCTTGGTCCGCAATAACTATTCCGCCACCTAACTCCTTCATTCTTTCAAACGCTAGACGGATGTCGGACTTACACTTTCCAATTAAGGTTATATCTCCCGTATTGGAATAAGAGCTTACTAGCCCACCTAACGATTTGGTGAATTTACGTAATAAAGTTGCAATTCGCCACTCCCCATTTCGATCAATTAAAATGAGAAAAGAATCGTCATTATCTTTGCTAATTTCATTTTTTTGCAATCCATCTGTGATCGTAAATGGTTTCATAATAACGTCATTGTACATTTCTAATCCTACTGGAACAAAAAAACGAAAATCTGTATCTTCTAGATCCCAATTAAATTGCAGAGGAGTTAGACCATACTTTTCCAGATTAATGGACAAATCTTTTTGCTTCACTTCTTCTTCAAATTTAATCCACTTTCCTTTTGCCAAAACGGATACTGGATTTGGATTATCTTTTGCCGCTAAAAAGTTGATATGCGCAATACGTCCAGGTCCAATACTTCCAACTAGATGATCTATACCGAAATGTTTAGCCGCATTATAAGTTGCCATCGAATAGGCTTCGATTTCGGGTACCCCTTCTTCAATAGCAATTTCAATACACTTATTCATAATCCCACCTTCATAAAAGGCAGGAGAAGAACCATCTGTTGTCATCATCAAATTATCATAAGACTGTAAATCATAGTCTTTCAGTTCTTTTAATAGATTTCGTAAATCAGGTCTAATAGAGGATTGTCTAAGTGCAACACGATAGCCTAATAAAAGCCTGCGATACACCTCTTCCCCTGTTATGGCCTCATGATCACTATCAGCTCCTAAAAGTTTCATTCTCGTTAGTGTCTCCACTGAGGCACCTGGAAAATGCCCTTCCACAGGCTTACGTAATCTTTTCGCCTCTTGAATCCAATGAAGCATGCGATCATCACCATGGAGCAAACTCGGCCACGATGTTAATTCTCCACCTTGGATGACATTATCGTGATTTAACCACGAGAGGATATCGGCATTTTTCACGAATGCTTCATCATCCTGCAAAGAAGATTGCGAGTCAAAACGAGCCCACCAATATAAAGAAACAGGCAATTGATCAAGTTCATCCATTAAAGAAAACGCTTTCTTTTTATTCATTAAATAAAGGTACATAAGATTATCATTTATAAAAACCGTTGTACCTGATTGTGATGCATATTGTGCTAAGCTATGGGGATTATATAATTGAAAAGGGTGTGCGTGTGGCTCTATATAACCTGGAACTAAATAATTCGATTCACAGTCAATAATGCATTCAGAAGAAATCGTATCAGGCATTTTATCACCAACATAAACAATACGATCTTCGTGTATCCATATGTTTGCCTTTACCCATTTTTTCAAATAAACGTTTAAGTAAGTTGCATTCTCAAGCACCATTGAAGGTGTTTTTTGGCCATCTATAACAGAAACATGCTCACGTAACTGTCGATTACGCCAGCGATAGTTATACTCACTCATGATAAGTCCCACCTCTTTAAATCTGTCTCTATGTAAAATTTTAATACATTAATGCTTTGAAGGGAAGGATAAAGATTGATAAAACAAAATATTGGCATTTTAAATGCGTTAATTCGAATTACGTGTGGGCTAACCTTTTTATGTTATGGAGTAGCAAGACTAATAAAAAGACCAGAAAGAGAGAGCAATTCTATCATTATTATGTTATCAGCAATGAAAGTTGCTGAGGGAATTGTTCGCTATTGTCCGGTAACGGATATGATTGACCGATCAAATGTCGTAAAAGAAGCAACAAATTTAGCTGCTGTTTCTCCTAACCAAACTAATCAGACCTCTACAGAAACAAAAGAGGAAGAATAGTAAAAAGCTTGTATCAAATTTTCCAGTTGATACAAGCTTTTTTGCATGGTCGTCAAGCTAAACCAACCTATTTATTATTCGAATAGAGCCACCTTGGGATCGTTTTTTAAACAATGAACAAGCATAGCATGTAATTGTCCTCTATGATGGTAGAGGTGGGCTACAATTTCCAACAACCACTCAAAACGAGTATAGGTCACACCCCAATAAGAAGTTGTTTTCTGAAGAATTTCTTCCTCTGAATAGGACTGATACTTGTCTTGTAAACGTTGTTGATTTTGACGTATCGCACTTTTTATTTCGTCGAGATTTTTCAAATGAACGTTTGCATAATAAGCATTCATTTCATCTTGTGTTGCCTCGTTAGAAATGAGGATATCCGCTTCACAAATAATAGCAATATGCTCTAATAGTTCCCCAATTGAATGTTTTCCTCGTGTTGGTCGACTTTCTAAATCACTGTCCGTTAATCTTTCCATCATTTTTATGATGGATGTGACTGCAACATCGATTTGATGAAAAGCACTTTTACAATAAATCCTCATCCTACTCTCTCCTATACACGGTTACAATCCGATCTTTTCAAAGATACGATCTACATTTTTCAAGTGGTACGTATAGTCAAAACAAGCTTGAAGCTCTTCTTTGGAAAGAGAATTCGTAATTTCTTTTTCTTCCTCTACAAGAGTTTGAAAAGAAATTCCTTTTTCCCAAGCTTCCATTGCTTTAGGTTGGACTAAATCATACGCTTTTTCCCGTGCCATTCCTTTATCAATTAAAGCTAGCAATATTCGTTGTGAAAAAATTAATCCAAATGTTTTTTCCATGTTTTTTTGCATGTTCTCCGGAAAAACAGTTAAATTTTTCACGATATTCGAGAAACGATTTAACATATAGTGAACGGCAATTGTAGAATCAGGAAGAATAATTCGTTCCGCTGATGAATGGGATATATCCCTCTCGTGCCATAAAGGAACGTTCTCATATGCTGTTAACATATACCCTCTAACTACACGTGCAAGGCCAGTCATGTTCTCAGAACCTATCGGGTTACGTTTATGCGGCATAGCAGAGGACCCTTTTTGTCCCTTTGCAAAAAACTCCTCCACTTCTCTCGTTTCGGTTTTTTGAAGCCCTCTAATTTCTACAGCAAATTTTTCAATTGATGTCGCAATTAACGAAAGAACAGATATGTAATGGGCATGACGATCTCTCTGTAGCGTTTGCGTTGATACAGGAGCAGCAGTTAATCCTAAACGTTCACAAACATACTCCTCAACGTATGGATCAATATTTGCATAGGTCCCAACCGCTCCAGAAATTTTACCAACCTCAATATTTTTTCTAGCTTGACGGAATCGTTCCAGGTTACGCTTCATTTCCTCATACCATAAAGCCATTTTTAAGCCAAATGTGGTCGGCTCCGCATGAACGCCATGGGTTCTTCCCATCATAACGGTATTTTTATGTTCTTTCGCTTTTTGAGCTAGCACTTCCACAAAATGAACGATTCTCTCTTCAATCAATTCATTAGCTTGTCTAAGCAAATAGGATTGCGCTGTATCGACTACATCCGTTGACGTTAAACCGTAGTGTACCCACTTTTTTTCATCCCCTAAAGACTCGGAAACAGCTCGAGTAAAAGCAACGACATCATGTCTTGTTTCTTCTTCAATTTCGCGGATTCGGTCCATATTAAAAGATGCTTTTTTCCGCATGACCTCCACATCTTCTTTTGGGATAATACCGAGCTCACTCCAGGCCTCGCAAGCTAATATTTCAACCTCTAGCCAAGCGTTCCACTTATTTTCCTCTGTCCATATTGCACCCATTTCAGGTCGTGTATAACGTTCAATCATCAAGGTTTCCTCCTGTTATCTATTGCTCCAGTAGCCTAGCTTCAAAAATAATTTCTCTACCAGCAGGTTCCACATCTATTTTATTACCTTTTTTTACTTCTTTAAATATAGGTTTTTCTAATCTTTTAACTGCTTGATATCCATCTTTTTCTATTCGGTTTAAACAAGCCTCTATCGTTTCATCATCTTCCACATAAAACTTTTTCTTTTTTGGCTTATTCGACATGCTCACCACCACCATCTTTTTTCTTAAACAACTTACCCTTCTTGACTTTCTTCACCCAGAAACCTCCGTGAATAGTCTTTGGTTCATATGCAATAATGAAAGCTTTCGGATCAAGTTCTTGAATTGTTTTATATAAACTCAGTTCATATTTTCGAGGCGTCAAGATTTGCATGGACAGACGATCTCCATCCATTCCATAGGCAAACCAACTTGTCACACCGTAACCTTTATCCCGTAGCTGCTTCGTAAACTGAATATCTGGATTCGAGCTGATCACATTAACGGTAATATAACCGAGCGCAAGTTTTTCCTCAATTTTCATACCGGAAATAACACCTAGACCGTACCCAATTGCATAAGCAACCAAGTTTTGGATCTCATTTAAATTATCTAATACTAAGCCTAACCCGACAACATAAATTACTACTTCAAATGTACTTAAAAAAGCTGCTTGGTATCGTTGTCCTTTTAAAGTAAGAATCATCCTTATCGTAAAAAGGGATACATACACAACATTAATACTTAAAATAATCAAAACCATCATAACGGCATTCTCTAACATCTTTCTGCCTCCTCTTATTTATGCCAGTTCACCCTCCATCCAAGTCACCTCCCGCCCAATTCCTGCATAAAATAATGCAACAAGAAACATTAGGGGAGGATTAAAATGGACCCATTTAAAAATATGCAGGACTGGAAAAAAAATATGGACCATTTTTTTGGCGAGAATTTTTGGGGTGAATTTGAGGGAATTTTAAAACCTCAAATCCCGCAAGTTAACATGTACCAAGGTGATAATGAAGTTACTTGTATCTTTAATATACCCGGTTTGAAAGATTCAAAAAGTATTGATGTCATTGTAGACTATGCCACACTCGAAGTACGCGGGATTATTAGCGTACAAAATCCTTCTCGCCAAGTAGTAAAAGAAGAAATTTTACAAGGATCCTTTGATCGCAAACTGGATTTACCCTTTCCTGTAAGAAGCGACAAAATCGATGGAACATATCAAAACGGTTTACTCTTCATCACTCTTTATCGACTCATTACTAAAGAGTCTAACAAAAATAGAGTCCCAATACGAATTAGGGATAAATAGATTTTCTCCATTTCCCAGTCATTCCATTAGATTTTTTCTATTTTAGTAAGGGAAAAACAAAAAATCCAGAAAGCATTTAATTGCCTTCTGGACATTCTTTTAAATGGAGCCTAGCGGGATCGAACCGCTGACCTCCTGCGTGCAAGGCAGGCGCTCTCCCAGCTGAGCTAAGGCCCCATAACATATGGTGGGCCTGAGTGGACTCGAACCACCGACCTCACGCTTATCAGGCGTGCGCTCTAACCAGCTGAGCTACAGGCCCCCACCAATACTTACAACGACTTTTAGAATATATCAGCTTTTAACGAATTGGTCAACCGTTTTTGGGAGATTAGTAGATATTAACAGAGAAATATCCCCTTGAAAATGAAATTTTCAAGGGGATACTCTTTATTCTGCACCTATTTCCTCAACCGTGATTCCTGCTTCCTCCAATTTCTCCACACCCACAACTGTCTCTAAATCATCCACTTTAATAGTTCTAATACTATTGGATTCGGCAAGTACCGAAATATCTAATGGTTGATTATATATTTCTTTTAATATAATTTCTTCTAGACTCTCTAACTTATTAAGCTCCTCCAATTTTGCTAAAACGCCTGAATTATCATACGTTAAAGTTGTTAAATTTTTAAAATGGACGACCACTTCTATTGGAAGTTGCATATCTGTCATGGCTAATGATGTAAGGTTCTCCATCTTTTTAAAATAATTATGATCCTGTTCCATATAATTTGCGTGGTACACAGAGGAGGATGGTTTTAATGTAAGTGCCTCTATTCGAAGTAAGTCCTCTTCTGTTACCGCTTTAGCATCTTTCCCTAACGCTGTAGCAATGGATTCAACAAAATATTCCGTAGCATCTAATTGGTATAAGGCATTTCCTAAAAATTCATTATCTTTGTGTATTTGACCATCTGAACCAAATTGGATTCTCGTGTACTCATTTTGTTCATCCAAATAATTGATAAATGCGAAACTACGGTCATTTTCATACCATATAATATTAAAATTTAAGCCAATTTCCCCATTTATATAAGGTTCCTCCCCATCCATAAACGGATGCAACAAGTCATCGCCATCCCGTTCACCAAAAAATTGATATTCTATTGCTTCGTATGGCTGACCATCTAATTCAGACTGTCCTTCATAAGGAATTCCTTCCCCAAATAAAGCAGTTACTTCTTCTTTAGTCATTCCAACTGTATAAGTAGACATAATTTGATTGATTTTTTCTTCCACTTTTTCAAAAGGTACCCTTATATTTTCGACCACAGGAGGGTTCTCAACCTGATTAGGTTGTTCAATAGTTTGGTTTAATAAATACATTGCCCCGACTAACAACACTACTAACAATGCAGTAGCTAATCTAGGAATCATATGCCGAGTAGGCTTTTTCTTCTTATGCTGTAGCCAGTCATGAAATTTTTCTTTATCGGTAGATTTTACTAAAGGTTCTACTCCAATATAACGATCAAAAGACTTTTTCAAGTTGTTATTTTGATTAGATGTCGGCAAAACCTTCACCCCCTAGTCTCGTTTCAAGCTTCTTCTTACCACGCGCCAACCTTGTTTTAACAGTAGACTCATTCATCTCAAGCCACTCGCTAATTTCTTGGATACTAAGAGACTGGTAATATCTAAGCACAAATATTTCACGATATTTAATAGGAAGCTGGAATATAGCATTGACTATATGTTGTCTGTTCTCTTCCTCAATGGAAATTTGTTCGGCAGACTTTTCAGAGTTGCTCACCTGAATTTGATCCTTTAAAAGAATGAGCCGATGGAGAGGAGAGCGTAAATAATCCTTACACTTATTTATCGCTATCCTACACAACCAAGATTTTAATTTTGCCTCTCCCTTAAAGGTATCTAGCTTTTGATAAACAGTAATGAGGAACTCCTGAAATATATCATCCGTTTGCGCATGATTTTTGAGATAAGTAAAAATGATTCGCTTCACTATCTCACCATAATGATCTATTACATATTCAATGGCTGCTTCTTTTGGCCACTGTTTAATATTCTCTTCCCCTAGCGAATCAAGTGGATCCATCATTCCACCACCAACTTTCATTCCTTTTCCTTTAAGACGATTGAAACTTGAAAAAGTCCCGTTTTTTTATATATTTATTTTAGCATGGGGATTTCTTTATAAGTGAGTAAAGGTGCTGTAGGGGTAGTTTATAAGTACGGTTAATCGTCGTACCTGTTTGAGGGGTATTTAAAGATTGTAGTAATTTTTGGGCTACGGAAGGAGAGGAAATATGTAAAAATGATCTAACCTCTTGGTTTGAAATGGTTGACCTGCAGAGTAGAGAATAATCTAACAGAGCGTTAAGATGAGCACCTTTTGCTGAAGTATCACAATCTCTGCATATCCATTTTCCATATACTCGATCCATTGGAAGATAGGAACAATTGGGACAACGGACGCCTGATAAAAGATCTGTTTTTGACAAATTATAAAGCTGTAAAACGTCCGGATTATAAGGAGTGTTGTTTTTGAGGAGTAATTTTTTTATTTTTTTTATATCTTTATCTGTTAGATGAAAATCCTTATAGAGTTTTTTAAAGTTATCTATTTTAGGAAGAAGCATTGTACTGTGAAGAACTTTTTCTACATATTTAGATTTTTCATCCATTGTCTTTAATATTGCATTCCTATTTACAATTAAAACAAGTGCTTCTACTGGCGCTGGTTCTATATGTTTCCGTTTTAGCCAATTTAAAAACTGAAATTGCTGATGCTTAACTTGTTGAAGAGGGTCTTGAAATGGTTCTTCCTCACCATCTTTTATTCGTATTACTTGATTAAATCTATCATCAAATAATAACGTGCCAGCCATATTTTTTACTTCTAGAATAAGAAAAAAACGTTTTGATAGGAGCAAGACATCAATTTGGAAAAAGTGGTTGTTAAAAGATAATCTGAGGTCATATAAAATGTGGAATTCCTTTTCAGGGAGAAAGCTTAAGTAATAATGTAATGACTGCTCTCCCTTATAACCAGCCACTCTTTTTCCGAGATCACTTTCTACTTTCTCTCGAACTGGATGGTTAAGAGGTAAGCGTGAAAGAAGTGCTCTTAATTTTTGAACAAAAATTGGTTCCATAGTCAACAAATCACCTCTATATTTTGTTTTCTATAGTACCTTTCGACAAAAGAGGAAAAATACCTACAACCAAGAAATAAACTCCATTGATTTATTGATCATTTTTTCGAATTCAGCGACTTTTGCGGTTAATCCCGCCACTTAAGGAGCTTATCACGCCAAATCGCCATCTTATCACGCCACTTTTTCTATATATCCTGCCACTTTTTTATTCTATCCGGCAACTTAGGTATAAAGACCTATCCAAACTCCAAACAAAACCCCAGCTCGACATTTGAGCTGGGGACAACATCTTTGCTTAATGTAAGAAGAATAGATAACCTACAAACACGATGAATAGGAAAATCATAATTGGATGGATCTCTTTTGTGCGACCTTTAATTAGCATCGTGATTGGGTAGAAAATGAAGCCCATTGCGATCCCTGTTGCGATGCTGTATGTTAACGGCATTGCGATAACTGTTAAGAATGCAGGTACAGCAATTTCAAATTTGTCCCACTCAATATGTCTTAAACTTGATGCCATTAAGACACCGACAATAATAAGAGCAGCTGCTGTTACTTCAGAAGTAACAACTCCTAGAAGTGGTGAGAAGAATAATGCTAGCAAGAATAAACCTGCAGTTACGATTGAAGCAAAACCTGTACGTCCACCTGCTGCTACACCAGAGCTAGACTCGATATAAGAAGTAGTAGTAGATGTACCAAATACCGCACCAGTAACTGTTGCAGCAGAGTCAGCAAATAGTGCTTTGCCTGCGCGTGGTAATTTATTATCTTTCATAAATCCAGCTTGGTTAGCTACTGCAACTAATGTTCCAGCAGTATCAAAGAAATCTACGAATAGGAACGTTAAAATGACCACTAGAATTTGCCATGTAAAGATATCACCAAAATGTGCAAAAGCTTGCCCGAATGTAGGCGCGATGCTTGGAACGCTATCTACAATTTTGTCTGGTGCATCAATTAATCCAAACACCATACCAGCGATAGCTGTTAAAATCATTCCGTAGAAAATTCCACCTTTGAATCCTCTTACTAGGAAAATAACGGTAGCAACGATCCCGAACACTGCTAGTAATGTAGTAGGTTTCGTCATATCACCTAATTTAACTAAAGTTGCTGGGTCAGCTACTACGATTCCAGCATTTTTCAAACCGATAAAGGCGATAAATAAACCGATACCAGCACCTACCGCTAATTTAAGTTGAGCCGGAATTGCATTAATAATTTTTTCACGTAAGCCAGAAATAGTTAAAATGACAAAGATTAGTCCAGAAGCTAAAACACCTGCTAAAGCTGTTTCCCAAGGAATCTGCCAAGTTAAAACAACTGTGTAAGCAAAAAATGCATTTAATCCCATACCTGGTGCAAGGGCAATTGGGTATTTAGCCAAAATTCCCATGATTAATGTACCAACTGCAGCCGCTAAAGCCGTAGCTGTAAATACTGCTCCTGCATCCATTCTGTTTGGTAGATCAGGTACGTCTGCTAGAGTTAAAATATTTGGGTTTACGAATAAAATATAAGCCATAGATAAGAACGTTGTTAAACCAGCAATACTCTCTGTGCGATAATTTGTACCAAGCTGATCAAATTGAAAATACTTTTTCACAAGTAAATCCTCCCTTTTTTTCAACACCGTTTTGGAATACTAAACTTTTTCCCCAAAAACAAAATAAACACTCATGGCCATTAGGCTATGAGTGTCTACGTAACATACAGAAGGAATTGCATACGAAAAAACAAAATAAAGTATATGCAATCACCTCGTAGTCAGACCATTTACGGTAGTCCGGTAGAAACTCATGGGCCTTATCCCCAAAATTATACGACGGTGTATTTATTCTTTTTATTTTCATTTAAATAGTAACCCGTTAACATACATATGTCAATATAAAAGCGAATATTTTGTAAGATTTTGTTGATTAATGTTCGCTTTTATTCCCATTCGATTGTTGCAGGTGGTTTACTCGTAATATCATAAACAACTCGATTAATGTGCTCGACCTCATTGACAATTCTAGTTGAAATTTTTTCTAATACATCCAATGGGATACGAGCCCAATCTGAAGTCATTCCATCAATGGAAGTTACCGCACGGATTGCAATCGTATGATCATAAGTTCTGGCATCGCCCATTACCCCAACACTTTTAATATTTGGGAGCACCGTGAAGTATTGCCAAATGGCACGATCTAAACCAGCCTTCTTAATTTCATCACGTAAAATAGCATCTGACTCACGGACGATATGCAGCTTATCTTCAGACACTTCTCCTAAAATTCTAATAGCTAAACCTGGTCCTGGAAATGGTTGTCGCCACACAATTTCTTCAGGTAACCCTAGCTCTAAACCTAGCTCTCTTACTTCGTCTTTAAACAGCGTGTTTAACGGTTCAATTAATTCAAACTGCATATCTTCAGGTAATCCACCAACGTTATGGTGAGATTTAATCGTCTGGGCAGTATCCGTTCCGCTCTCAATGATATCTGTATATAGCGTACCTTGTGCTAAAAACTCGATATCTTTTAATTTTTCCGCTTCATCATCAAATACGTATATAAATTCATTACCGATAATTTTTCGTTTTTGTTCAGGATCCGATACGCCTGCTAACTTATTTAAGAAACGATCTTTTGCATCTACTTTAATCACATTCATTTGGAATCTATCACGGAATGTATTCATTACGCTTTCGGCTTCGTTTTTCCTCAATAAACCATGGTCAACAAAGATACAAGTTAGTTTATCACCAATTGCTTTATGAATAAGGGCTGCCACAACAGATGAATCTACTCCACCACTTAGAGCACACAAAACTTTACGATCACCTACAAGTTGTTGAATTTTCCCAATTTCCATTTCGATGAAGTTTTCCATTGTCCAATTCTTTTCACAAGAACAAATATCAAAAATAAAATTCTTTAACAAGTCATTTCCGTATTCAGAATGGCGAACTTCTGGATGGAACTGAACCCCATAATATCCTTTTTGTTTGTTACTAATAGCAGCAATAGGACAAGAAGCACTAGTAGCATCAACAACAAAACCATCTGGTGTACCGATTACTTTATCACTGTGGCTCATCCATACCGTTTGAGTTGAAGGTAAATTTCCAAAAAGCCCAGTCGTATCGCTTAGGTCAATAGTCGCTTTCCCATATTCTCTTTCATGAGCACGCTCTACTGTTCCACCAAATTGATCTACCATTAATTGCATTCCGTAGCAAATGCCTAATACAGGAATATTTAGATTAAAAATTTCCGGGTCACATCGGAAACTATTTTCGGCATAAACACTATTTGGACCACCAGAAAGAATAATTCCTTTTGGATTAAACGCTTTTACTTCTTCCAGTGAAATTTTGTGTGAATGAAGTTCACTATACACACCCATTTCACGAATTCTTCTCGTTATTAATTGGTTGTACTGGCTTCCGAAGTCTAGCACTAAGATCATATCACTCTTTACTTGTCCCATCCCTAATACCTCCTGCTAGTTTTCTAATCAACTGCTATACTTACACTTTTAACAACGTTAAACCTTCTTCAAATATAAAAAAAGGCTTCTGCCCGAGATAGGCAGAAACCCAGTATATCTTAACCTATATACCTAATCTGCCTTCATAGTCGGATCTTTTTGGTGTCCGGTAGAAACGCTCGAACCATACTATCGAGCATATATGAAGGATAACATAACTTCTATGATTTTGATGTTGTTATTCTATCAACACGTGTAAGGTTGGTCAAGACATTATCTTTTTAATTAATTTTTCCCACAATTCATTCATTTGCTTCCACTGACCATTTTCTTGGTCCCCACGATACAAAATGAGCTCATAATGGTGTGTGAGTCTTCTCATATCATTTGTTTGCATATAACGATCAATTTGATAAGCAAACTCTCGCAAAGTTTGATCGGATTTTAACTTCATTCCTCTACTAGCTAATAGTGCTAATAAGAATTTATATGCCTTTATGAAGGTCTCAACATCGGATTTATTCTTATATTGGCGTAGTTTAATCCATGTTAGCCATAAGTAACGTTTACGGTAAACATAGTAACCTACTAATACAAGGAAAATTCCTATTAACCCCATTAACTTCCAATTAACCTTGGATAAAAAGGAGTCTCCACTACCTGATTTAGCAGAACCAGTTTCGTCTTCTTCTGTTAACTCAGGCTTCTCCATCTCACTAACCGGAATATCTTCTTCCGGATCTTCACTATTTAACAGGTCCTCTATGTCTACACCTGATGTGAAATCAGTAGGATTAAAAAATCCTGGTGTAGGCTCGAAAGGCACCCAACCGATTTCCGGAAAATAAACCTCTACCCATGAGTGGGCATTCGAATTAGTCACTTCATACCCGGTTTCACCATTCGGACCTTCCACTTCTTCCCCAGGTCCAAATCCTTTTACCCACCTAGCTGGTATATCTAAAGATCGAAGCAGGACAACCATTGAGGTAGAAAAGTTATCACAATATCCGACTTGTGTTTCAAATAAGAATTGATCAACATAGTCTTCCTCTCCAGTCGGAACAGCAACTCGATCCGTTTCGTATTTAAATCTTGAAGGTACATTTAAATAGCTTTCAATAGCTTTTGCCATATCATAACGATTTTCTTCCCCT
Organism: Salirhabdus euzebyi; assembly: GCF_014207435.1. Classification (GTDB taxonomy): domain Bacteria; phylum Bacillota; class Bacilli; order Bacillales; family Alkalibacillaceae; genus Salirhabdus; species Salirhabdus euzebyi. The sequence goes on along the minus strand of NZ_JACHGH010000013.1, from coordinate 27,531 downwards.
TCAACAATTTCTACAGCCAAGTCCCTTACTCGCTGTGGCAACGATTCAGGTAATTGCGTGTACTTTTGCTGTATATCTAAAGGATCATCTTGATGGCCTTCCCTTAATGCCTTTAATGAAAAAGTAGGTTGGTCAAATTCAACACTATAATTGGTTACTCGGATAGTATTCCCACTACTGATTAATTCGGTGAAAACTTCTCCAGATTCTGTATTAAACTTAAAATGGTGTAACTGAATAGGATCCTGTATATCTACATTTGTTAATCCATAAGGATAGACTATTTTAGGAAGTAACTCTTGATCATTAAAAGCAATTTTTGCATTTTTTTGCTCGACTTCAACAGTATCTACAAAGTCTTTCAAAACGACTGTTCCATTTTCGTTTACAACAAACGTCCCTTCTTCGGAACGAATCCAACCCTTCCCAGTGTATAGGTCCTTTGTTTCTACTTTCCAGTACTGGGCATCATCGACTGCAGCAGTAAACACGAGCGTTTCATCCTGAACAAAAGCCCCACCTAATTGCTCGTCATTTTCCCCGTATCCTACTTTCCTAATGCCTGGACCTGAACCTTGTCCTGACACACCCTCAGCAGTACTTTTAATAAATGGTACAGGGTCTGGCCATTGTGGACTAAATTTTGGTGCAATGAATCCTATGAAACTAGAAAACACGACAAAAAAGATAAGTGGAAATAGCCAAGAAAAATACCTTTCTTTTGGTAGACGGAATATTTTTTCTTGAACTAACAAACGTTGAAAACTCGTTAGACCTAAAACAACCATCGACAACAAAAAGGCTCTCATAACGGCATACTTACCATCGTATACGGTAAATGTGTCAATTACGGTTATATAAATAAAAGTTAGGACGACGAAGAAAAGTGTTCTTTTTGCAATAACAAACCAATAGTAGAGTAAATAGCTCATTAACCAGAGTAGTATTAAAAATAAGAGAGAACGGAATAAAGCTGTCATTTCCCACCATTGTTGAGAAACTATTGCTTGGATATTCAAGCCAAGATCTGCTACTAAATAATCAATCCAGGCTTTGGAAAGAAAGCCTTCTTGAATGAATAGCCCATCTAGAATAAAAAGTAGGCCGATTAACTTTAGAGGAGATGTAATCCACCATTGTAGTTGCATATAAGAAAGGAAAAAACAGAAAGCAGTGTAAACAATAAAGATGAAGACACTTCCTGTATCCGTTATTTCCTGTAACGGTCTTAACCATTCCCAAAATAACAAGAAACTACAAATATAAATCACAGCGTTTAACATGATATGATTTTGTTCTGAATTTAAACGCATTATGCGTTCACCTCGAAACTTTGCTTGGTTAATTTCTCTTCTGTCAATTGATTGACAATAATACCATTATTTTTTAACAGCTTGAACCAATCCCGTTCAACTGAGGTAATAGCCCTTTCGGCATGCACAAAAAACAATACAATCCTCGGACTTCTCTGTCTCAGCTGTAACAATGTTTCATATAAATCTACTGACAAAGATGTTGTGACGACCATAAACAAAAACCCTTGCGGAAGCTTTCCCACCTCTTGTTTTATCATTTGTGAGAATGGTAAAGAAGGAAGTGGTGTTATTTTTGTTAAATGATTCCTAATTTTTTCTTTACTCAAATGATCTTGATTGAGGGTAAAGACACGTCTCTCTGCTCCTAATGAGGAAAAGATAAGCCTAGCTGAATCATCCCTCAGCGCTTTAACAAGGGAAAGCCCGACTTCAACCGAGCCTTCAAAAGCCAACCAGTTCATTTTTTCATGTAAGGTTCCATCAAAAAGTACAAGCATGTCGAAGCTTTTTTCTTGTTCAAATTCTTTTGTCATCATCGTATTCTTTCTAGCACTTGCTTTCCAATCAATCCATGAAACTCTATCACCTGGTGCATACTCTCTCACACCAGAAACGACTGTCGTATTTTTTAAAGTACGATTAAAGGAAGATGCAGCGCCTTCTTCAAAACTCTCTGCATTTTTCCGTAACGTGAGTTTTCTTTCTGCTGGATAGACAAATAACTTACTTTCTACTTGAAATACATAGTCTTTTCGAATCAGACCAGTAAAGTCACCAGTACTCACTCTAATATTTTGGATGAGATGTTCCCCTCGTGGAATATCCTTTAGCCGGTATTCAAAAGAGAAAGTACTTTTAAACCAAGGAAAGATAACCTTTTTTGCCCCTTGCTTTTCTTTTAACATGCTTGGCTTGGATAAAAAATTATACTTACTATATTTTGTATCTCGCCAATCCATTGAATCGGGCATTATATCCTCAATAATGCAGTAATATAGCGGAAAGAAACTATCTCTTTTAAACCTGATTTCTACTTTGATTGAATTACCAGCTTCCACTATATTTTGGGAAATCCTTCTTTCTAACTTCAATCTAGAAATTGGATAGATTAATAGTAAGGCCATATAGATAAGAATAGGAAGGGCTCCGAAAAATAGAAACCAACTAACAAACCCTCCTTGAAACATTGCATAGGAAAAAAGCACACCAGTAGAGAGAAAGATTAAAAATAGTTTTGTGACGAACTGTAAACTTTTTTTCATTCTTATCCCCTATCTATCGGAACTTTTGTTTGTGCCAATACTTCATCTACGATTGTTTTTTCATCTTTCCCTTCAAATTTCCCTTCTGATGTCAGTATAATCCGGTGTGAAAGAACAAATGGTGCAAGGTATTTTACGTCATCTGGCAAAACATAGTCACGGTCATGTAAAAGTGCATATGCTTTTGCAGCCTTCATTAGGGCGATAGATCCGCGAGGGCTAGCACCTAAATAGACTTTCGGGTGATTTCTTGTTCCGGTTACAATATCGACAATGTATCGTTGAATAGCTTGACTAATAACAATTTCATTTACTTGATTTTGTAGAACGATTAGCTCTTCTTTTTCCATGATAGGCTCAATGGAATCTATTGGATGGACATTTGACGTTCTTTTTAACATTTCCATTTCTTCTTGAGGAGTAGGATACCCCATATTTAACTTTAATAGAAAACGATCCAGCTGTGCTTCTGGCAATGGATACGTTCCTTCATATTCAATTGGGTTTTGAGTAGCCATAACAAAGAAAGGCTGCTTCAATTTAACTGGTACTCCATCTACTGTAATACTTTTTTCTTCCATTCCCTCTAATAAAGCAGACTGTGTTTTAGGGGATGTACGGTTTATTTCATCAGCCAATACGATGTTTCCTAAAATTGGACCTGGACGAAACTCAAAATTAAGTTCTTTCGGGTTATAAATAGAAACCCCTGTAACATCGGATGGTAACAAGTCCGGTGTGAATTGAATTCGCTTAAACTCACAGTTAAGGGATTTTGCTAATGAGCGAACAAGCATTGTTTTCCCAACACCCGGAACATCCTCCAACAGAACATGTCCTTGAGCCAATAGAGCAACAATGCTTAATTTTGTAACTTCATCTTTTCCAATAATAACCTTCTGAATGTTTTTTACTAGTTTCCCTGCTTGCGGATGATAGAAATAAGTTTGTTGGGTCATTTTGCTGTTTTCCTCCCTATGTGTTTATCAATTATTATAATTGTGACAATTTTTTATACAATTAACTATACTATAATCACAAAAAGTTCACCATTGTAACATTATATTTTTTCGGTAAAAATTGGATATACCCTTTTATAACGCAATAAAAAACATGCAGTTTTTAACCAACTACATGTTTTTTAAAGAGCACTTACACTTATATTTATTTCATTTCTAAACGGCGTATTCTTTCATCTAAGTCCGGGTGTGTAGAAAATAATTGAACAACATTTCTTTTGTTGTTGATTTTTAATGTAGCAACAGACGTTTGTTCTTCACCCGTCACACGATTGGAATAAGCCTTTAACATACGTAAAGCATGTGCCATTTTATCTTTTCCAGCTAAAGCCGCTCCACCACTATCTGCATGGAATTCGCGATAACGAGAGTAAGCAAATACGACAAGACTACCTAATATCGAGAACACAATTTGGAATACGATGACTGCAATAAAATGAACAATAGGTGCTAAATCTTCTTTAACGAAGCGTGATACTGTCCAAGCAGCAATACGTGATAGGAACACGACGAACGTGTTAACGATACCTTGTAACAACGTCATTGTAACCATATCTCCGTTAGCAACGTGCGCAACCTCGTGGGCAATAACACCCTCAACGGCAGCATCATCCATTTCTTGAAGTAAACCAGTAGAAACGGCTACAAGTGACCTTTTTTTAGATGGGCCAGTAGCAAAAGCGTTAACTTCTGGTGAATTATAAATACCAACTTCCGGCATATGCATTAAACCTGCGGCTCTTGATAAGCGATGAACTTTCTCCACTACATCTCTTTCCGCAGCAGAAAGATTTCCATTTGGATCTAGCACGTGTACATTCATCATCTTTTTCGCCATCCAGCGAGACATTCCTAAAGAGATAAATGCACCTGTAAAACCAATAACAGCACTAAAAATAAGCAAAGTACCAATATCAATTCCACCCTGGGCATTAATATAACTGCCGATTGGAAGAACAGAGAAGATGATACTAATTGTTAATAAAACTAGAATGTTTGTTAAAAGAAAGTAAAATATACGTTTTCCCATACTATCACCCTTACTATAGCTAATAGATATATTTTACACTTTTTCTCGCTAAATTGATAGTATTTCTCATTTAGAAAAGACTGACAAATTAGGGTTTGGTGTTATCAAAATTATCTCGGGATTGGGCAGATGAAACTGCGTGATTATTTTTGGCTATTTAAATTTTACAAAATGTAGATTAACCATAAACAAAAGCACTCTAATAGTCGAATCGACTATTAGAGTGCTTCTAGTTAGAGCATTTATTTATCCCTGATAGCACATGTGGGACAAATTCCTGTCATAAACAGAAATTATTAGGCAGATTACATCATGCCGCCCGTAGTTTGCTAGAGTGTAATATTGTTAACGTTGAGTGCAAAAAGTGCGGTAAATGAACGTTTTGGATATTACTTACTGTAACATCTTTAACGATGATTTACCGTTTTTTATGGGAAGGCGTTAGCAAAATGTTAGCATTTTTAATAATGAATTAATCACTTTATTGAACTAGAAGTAGTTAAAATTATATATCAATAATTACCTCTCTAATATTAGCTAATTAAAATCTATCCTCCATTTCTAATTCTTTATATTCATCTAAAATAGTGTGCTTTATGTCAGTTCCATTATCAGTCCAACATATGAACCATTCTTCTTTTCTACTACGCTCCGAAATCTTCTCCATATAAAAATCCCATACGAGAGTTAGATTATTTTCTCCTAAAAATTGCTCTAAATAATCTGCTCTAAATAATAAATTTCTCTCGTATCCAAAATGCTGAGCATCAAATGCAATTAAATTATCCTCACTATCCTTCCAAATACCCTCAGAAATTTGAATTAATCCAAAGAATTTAACTAAATTTGCATTCGGCAATAGGTAGCTGCAAGAAGTTCTTTCTCCAGATGCAGGATTTATATTTGTTTCCCAAAGATATTCCCATATTGCATCTTCACATTCTATACCTTCATATTCACTTTCATAGGAAGTATCCAAGAAAGAGGGATGCCAAAAATGTTCAAATGCGAATACACCATCCGCATTTTCCCAAGATACACTTATATCTCCTTTTTTTTCTGACTTCAAGGATAGATATTTTTCTTTATCTTCATTAGGTAAAAAAACCGCCTTTGACTTTACGCAAAATTCATCTCTATCAACAAACTTTTTACCATCTTCTCTTTTTTGGATTAATAATTGAGCCAAAGATATATATTTATTGCCTTCGTAATCTATATATATAAATTCACCCAAAGTATTAAACTCATCTTTATTTTGCGCCCACATTTTATTAGACCTATATGGCAAGTAGTTTTTGGTTAGATAAAGGTTTTCATTTTTCATAGGGTACTCTAACAAACTTGGATCAATAGTCCGTAAGAAAGGATCCCAAGGCCCATTGTACTGCTTGTAATATTCCTTGTTAATTTCAAGTATAATTTCTTCTTCTTTTAAAGGTTTATCAATTTCCTCAATCTCTACGTCTTCCACAGATTGACTTTCTAATAATTTATTCAGATATTGGAGTGTTCTTTTATTTTGCAATTCCTTATATTTTTGATATTCGGGAGTATATACCTTTACCTCTTTGTATATAGGATAGTTATCTGTTAATTTCGCTAATATCTCATATAATGCAATCCATTGATATTTTTTTCCAATACGCTCTATAAGATTTTCATGTCTATTGTAATATCCTAAATTTCTATCATAATATCCGTGTTTTTTTTCATCATATCCATATTCAATAATCCTCATTGTAGCAATATTACTTAAATCTTGGTCGTTAAATTGATTTCTCCAGTCATATAAGGCACTACCAAAGACATATCTTCCAAAATCTCCGTAAGCTCCAGTTTCCCTTCCATATTCAGTTGTCATAGAGTTAATTATTTGATGAAATCCACAAAAATCATTTTTAGCAACCTGCTGCATTTCTTTTAACTTTTTATCAACTTCTTGTAATGTATACATTATTTCATACCAATTACTGGAGTAAGGAGGGTTAATTTTTTCATACTCTTTAGGTTCAATAATGCCTTTATTAACAGCAGTTAAAATAATCCCTCTTGCATAATCCCTAATCAGAACATTCGGATACACTTCTTCTTGTTCAAATATTTTTGTATAAATTACTTCAATTATTTCCTCTAATTGTGGAACTTCATTAGTTCTAAGTATTGCACCATATGCACTTGCAAGAAGTCTTTCCAATACATATGGGTCATTAACATCAATAAACTGAAGTATATTCTTGAAAATAATTGATGGTTCATTCATATACAGTTTTACTAGAGCTATAGTAGAAAGATCTCTAAGCTTACGATCTGTACTAGTAAATAGCCAAATAACGCTCAAAGAAAGCAACTCAAAATTTTCAAACTTGAAGTGTCTAAAACTCAAGTTTTGATCTAGAATGATTTCTAAAAGTCGCTTAGGTACTTCTGAGTTATTATTTATAGATATAGTCCAACTTCCATCCCTTATCGACATTGCCATAGGATAGATGTTGTCATGTAAAAAATTTGCATTTAAAGGTGATTCTATTATATAAGACTGCTTTAACAAGTTTTCATATACTAAACTTTGTAAATCTATATTTTCTTGTCTTAGGCATAATTTTATCCAGTTCAAAGTTTCTTCGTTTATATTTTGTACATTTCTCCACGAGAGTCCTCTTACAAAGGATTCAGCTATATCAAAAGTTATAGACTCTCTATCAATTAAGTCTAGCAATTCCAAGTTTAATTTTTCAGAGACAATTATTGAAAGACTCTCATAAACTCCATAAAATAACGGATTATCGGAAGATAACATTTCACCAAGTATTTTTTTATCTTGGCCATACTTTTCTAATAAAACTAATGATATATATATATCTGCAAATCTTTCATAAGTGAAATATACTAAATTTTTTCCACGATATCCCGAATTAATTGATAAAATATTTTCTTCTTCTAATCCTAAAACCAATTCTCGATAACCGTTAGTATATGGACTCGCCGTACTGTTTAGTATTTCATAAAGTTCACTCAATTCAATAAGGTGACTTTTATTCTCAATAAATTTTGCAGCAATTTCTTTCAATATCTTATCAACAAGATTTAAAGAATTTGTATATGAAAATCTTTGATCTATTGATAATCTACTATTAATCTTATCTATATATCTCTCTAATACTTCAACTATACTCCAACCTCTATATCCTACGTATTCTTCTTGGAATGCTTCACAATAAATGTGTAAAAACAGAGGGTTATAGCACTCACTTTCTAAAGAAGGGAATACTAATGGATTTATATTATAGTAATTAAAAAAAGGCTCTAAAGCATCCAAACCTACATTCTTAAATCCCTTATGTTCTATTTTTTGTAACGGAAAGTCAGCCTCTATATTTTCAGGTAATACACTTCTTACGTAATTACTTCTTACAGATAAGACCACAGCAATATTTTCAAACTCCTTAATGGAATTTAGGAAATTTAATAAGTAATTTTTCCAAAAATATTTTCCTTCCCCTTCATTTAAAGCATCTACTATAATTACAGTTCTCTTATTTTTATTATTCGCTCTATCATTAAATTCTTTTAGAAAAGATTCTTTAGAACCTTTGTAATCAATCAAGTCAAATAATTGTTTGAAAGGATGATCATGAGTATTTAAATGTTGGCCTAAAAATAAAAAAACACTATGGCCTGCTTCCTGCATTCTTTTTGCATTATCAGCTAATAAATGAGATTTACCTATCCCAGCATCTCCATATATCAATAAATATGGTTCATTAATTAAGGCTGGCCTTACCAAGTCTATATAATCATTTAAATCTCTTTCATAGCTATTTATTTTATCGATTGGATTGATTAATTTTTCCCTAATGCTCTTTTTCCCTTCTTCATATAGCTTGTATCTCACTCCTTCTACTTCTGCCATAAAGCCATTAATCTGTTCAGAAAGATTCTTCAAACTACTTTGTAGATAAAACTCTTTTTCTTCACAGTCAATCTCTTTTAAATAATTTATAACCTTTTCAATAAAGTTTATATCACCATACCCTAAATCTTCTTTATATTTATTGAAGGTTTCACTAAATTCTATAATACACATTTGCAAATTACCTAATAACTCGCCGAAGTGTTGAAAAATCTGCTTATTACTTACTAAAGAATCAAATATTGCATTTAAATCTGTTTCTACATTCGCTTCTGAAATATACCTTTTTCCCAAATCCAATATATTTCGATCCAGTATTTTCTCTAAATATTCATCGGTATATTTTTCTAGATAGGCCCTTTCTTGAATTTCCAACAAATTTTTTTCAAAGTATTCTTTTAAACTATTATTACTTTCTACAATGCTATTTTGAACATTAGCCAACATACTCTTTTCATTTACATTAAAACTTTTGTCTCTATACTCTATAAGATATGTAATCAGGTCATTAAGATATTGATTTACAATGGGGTGATTATCTATTTCTTTTAGTTGCACAGATTTTCTATAAAGATTTATCTCATTGATTGCTAATTCAGATAATTGTTCGATAAAATCCACCTTAGTAACTGAACTATAAGTAGCACCAAATACAAAGTTAATTATTAAAAGTCCATTTCTTTCATCATTTAGAAATCTTTGAAATGAATTTGAGTCAACAAATGTATCTTCATATTCTTTTTTAAAGTTTTTTATTTTTTTGAGTTTCCATTTAATCTTCAATTGTTCAATTAGCTTCCCACTTATCAGAACTGTAAATTTTCCAATTAACGGTCTAACTAAAAATGAAATATCTACCATCTCTATATCTTCCTCACTACTTTATTATTTTATTTCGTTGGAAAAGTTCTATTCTAAATAACTACTTTAAAATGAACTTTTGTAATCAAAAGTAAATATTCGAAAGAGAAAGCGATGTATTAGAGACATTAATGGTAGAATTAGGTGCCATTAACTATCAGCCACCGCTTGCTTTTTATCACTTAAAGTAAATTCTTTAACATATTCATTAGAAATTACTTTTTGATCCGTTACAAACGTAACACTATATCTCGCTCTTGTTAAAGCAACATACAAACCTGCTTTGGTTTTGGGTTTACTCACAGCTTCAAAATCACCTTTTAAAAACTTAGTAGCTGGACCATTTGGATAAATAAGGACTCTATCAAACGTTAATCCTTTGGACTTTCCAAAATTTAAAGGTGAAAAACTATCAGGTATATTTTTAGTCCTTTTATCATATCTCAGCACCACAGGAGAATATTTTTTTACATATTCCAATACTTCGCCGCTTCGAATGCAGAAAACACCATCGTGTCCAGTTTCCATATCATTCATGGAATTGGTTTTAGGCATTTCGGGATAAAGTGAATCTGCAATGTCACAGATAAATTGGTTACATCGGAAACATTCTGTCTTATATGTAATAGAACAGAGTCCTTCTTTCTGCCATTCACTAAACAGTTCAAAAATGGTTTGCCCTCTATATTTTTTGTTTTTCCTTGAATTATTGGTGAAGTACGTAGCCTGTCGGTTATCTCCAACAATAATATTATGTATATTAGATTTTAATAATAGATAAAGGAAGTTCAAATCACTTCCAGCTAGATCCTGCACTTCGTCGATCATAATGATATCATACAAATCTTCTAATCGTTCTATAATTAAACCGTTTGATATTTTATTAACCTCAAGCACGAAATCACACAACTTGTCAGTATAAATATATTTTCCATCACGAAAATAGTACTTTTCAACTTCCGTTTTAGCTATATATAGTGTAGATTGACCATTAACAAATTCTATATTTTCAATTCTTTTTTTATCGTATAAGAAGTTTTGATAAGGCCTTACACATTCTCTTAGTAGGAAGGAATACCATGTTTGAACCACAACATTCTTAGGGACATATCCAATTTTATCAAAAAACTTTTTCTCAATTTCTTTTGTATTATCTATTGTAAATGTTGTTATCAATATCCTTTTGTCATTATTGTTCAATGCTTGTTCAACTAGATCTGATGATTTTCCTGAACCTGCTGCAGCAATAATAATTTTGTTATTGAATTGCATCATTTATATACCCCGGTATAATAATTTTTTGGTTTGAATCAAAAATACGCATTGCACACTCACTTTTATTACCTGAACTTGTCATAAATTTAATAAGCTCAGCCTCTGATGTATAATCCTTCCCTAAAATATCATTTAAAATAGATAACTCATTTACTGATACCAACTGTGGTTCTAATGTTGCATATCTCGTGTCGTCACTATAGCAAATTTTGATTGTTGGATGTTTTAGGTAATGATCACCATATTTTTCAATAATGTGCTTATCAATATCTCCATCATTATCGGTAACAACAGCAACCTCTTTATTTAGAAGATCAGCTATCTCAAGAAAGCGCTTAAATGACAATCCTCTTACAGTAATAATATCTATACCATCTTCGATAGGAAGCCTATTATGTTTTTGAAGATATGCCTTTTGAACAATTAACTCATCTGATGGGCCTTCTACTAAAATAGCCTTATCAGCTAGCAATAATCGAAGTGTATCGTAACCGGGTAACTTTTTAAAATAATTAAAAGTATCCTCATTTAAATCTCTTAATGTAATGTGTTTTCCATTATTCATCAATACTACTTTATCTAAACCAAGTTTATTTAAAACGTAAGTACTATGTGTTGTAATTATTAACTGCTTCCCTTCACATTTTTCGGAGATTTGGTTAATTAATTTTTGCATATTTGAATGAGACAAGTGATTTTCTGGTTCTTCAATTAAGATTACTTGAGCCTCTTCAGCATTTGATTCGAGTGATAACTTCAATTTTACCGAGTTTTGCTCACCTTTCCCAATGAAATCAAAAGGTATATCATCCAGATAAGCAGTCAAATTGGATTCCCATCCATTCTTTTGAGATATATCTAGAGAAATAGCAAGTTCTTTATCTGAAATATCACCTGTTTTTTCAGAGAGTGTACTATTAATCTTTGATATAGATTCAATTTGAGAGAAATTCTCTTTAATATCTCTAAAATTAAAATTTAAAGTTGCGCGCTGTTTAGGGTCTAGGGTATCACCAATTACACTTGAAATATACCTGTCTGTTCCGTTCCATGCCTTTCCTTCAGTAGGATCAATTAATACACATTTAATAGGATTGCTTCGTGAAGTTATTGGATTAGATGCAAAGGAATACGAATTAATTTTATAATACTCTATCGGTATATTTCTTATATTAGTCGATTGTTCTATGTATTGTTGATATTCTTCAGTGTAGTCATCATCAAATTCTATGGAAAAACTAATGCCACATGCATTTTCTTTAATTGAATTGTTTGACCCCTTCAAAGATGCATTCTGATTATCTTCCTTAAAATATATTTCTATAAGTATGCTAGGTGGGGTTACACGCTTACCTATACTAATTTTTTTTATGTAGTCTTCAACAACAGTCTTATTAAAAAGAAACGGATTTAGTTCATTATGTATATTTCTCTTATTTAATGTACTAGTTAGTGCTAAATTAACGGCTTCTAATATAGTAGATTTTCCTTGTTCATTATTACCAACAAGAATATTTATTGTGTCGTCTAATTTTAAATCTAGATAATCAATAGATTTATAGTTTTTAATAATTACTTTTTCTATCAATGGGTGAACTCCTTTCAATGCTCAGTCTTTGTGAAATATCTCTTTATAACAAAAAGACAGAAGTACACTGTTTTAGTGCTAATCTTCTGCCTGTCCTAAACATGTTTTATATAGTTAATATATAGCTCATATTTCTATACATTGAGGATTAGGTGATTTTTCCTTTTACCTCTATTTATACATTGAAAACAAGTATGAGCATAATTTTTATATGGCATTAATTTTAGCCCTAAATTCAGCCTCGATTTCATCTTCAATTTCACTTTCTAATGTCCAATTATTTTTTAATAGGGTTCTTTTATAACCACATTTAGGACACTTATATTTATATCTACCAAAATAGGTTCTTGATACTTTCATCCTTCTATAATCATTTTTACAATAGGGTCCATCTACTCTACCAACTTTTATATCTAGTATTCAGTGAAAAATGTAGCTCTACGTTTAGCATCAGCATATATCTTCCACTTGAATCCATATCCTTCTCCACTATCCTTCTTAGGATGATCAAATACATCGATTTAAGCATCTTCGAAAGCTGGCTCATCTAAAACGATTGACCGCCCGACAAAATCATTCATTAGCCTCCCAGCTCTACCCCTTAAATTCGAAAATTCATATCCTGTTAACTTAGGATTATCACCAGCTGATTTGGCTTTTATAAACAAGTTGGGATTTCTTGTGATAATATTTTTTGCTGGAAGGTTTACACCTTGCATCAGGGTAGTTGTACACACAACTTTATTAATAACCAAATTCTTAAAAGCCTTTTCTACAGCATTTCTAATATGTTTAGGTATTTTGCCATGATGATATGCTATTCCTCTATCAATACAATCTATTAAAAAGTAATTTTTATGTACAGTATCTCGAATATAGTCGTTTAAACTCTCTAATATATCATTGCTCTCAGTAGAGGTATTAATTTCCCCTCACTTATACATTTAAAAAGGTTAACGGAAAACTTTACATGCAATTAGCGAAATAAATATTTATACTACTATTTTGAAACTATTGGTGAAAATTGTCAATTGAAATAATGTTTTGCAAGTATATTTATACAAGTATTTTATCTTTACTTTAAACAATTTATTAGAGGAACTTGCTTAAAAAGGAATAAGTATATATTTCATTTCTTTTTAACTGGCCAGTAGAATGAAACGACCGTAACATACCTTAGCATGTTACGGTCATTATTTAACCTGATTATTTGCATTCATTTCCAAAATCTTTGTCAATTCTGCTCCCGGTGGTAAATAGTGAATTGTCGTAGCAAGCTTTGCATGTCTTAATTGTTCTTGAATCGTCGCTACGCTTATTTCCCTCGAATACATAAAATAAGCCATTGTATGGTCACCTGAAAATGTCGCAGGAAGTATCTTTACTTTTCTTCCTGTATCATTAAAATAAATTAACTTCATTTCTTTCACTACTACCTCCTAAATAGAAACCTATTAATGTTTTACTTATCTAACATAACCATTAATAGTTCTCTCTAAAAGTAAAACGTATTAACTACTCCTTTCTCATTAATTACATAACGATTATTCACACTTAAATTGGGAATAATGAACATTTGTAAAAGAATAAAAAATAAAGTGAGGTTTTTTAATGAAATGAAAGGATATTTTTACAGAAGAGGCTGTAAGTGCAAAAAGAAAAAGTGTAATTGTGGTTCAAAATGGGCTTTCACAGTCGATATTGGAATAGATCCAATCACTGGAAAGAGAAAGCAGAAGGTTAAAAGTGGCTTTAATACTAAGCATGAAGCTGAAGAAGCTGCTGCCTCTCTAATACATGAAGTAAACGAAGGAATATATTTGGAGGAAACAGATAAAACCTTCAGTAACTTTGCATTTGAGTGGCTCCCAATCTACAGTGATTCTAAAGATGTAAAGCCCGGAACAATTCGAGTCCGTCTTCATGAAATCGGGAGATTGTTACCCTACTTTGCTCAATTAAATTTAAAAGACATTACAAGAAAAATGTATCAAGATGCTCTCAATGATTTAAAAGATCAAGGGTTATCTGATAGTACAAGGGAGGGAATCAGTCGAACTGCAGGAATGATTTTTCGAAAAGCATTAGAACTTGAGCTTATTAAGAAAGATCCGACGGAATTCGCTTATGTTAAAAAAGACAAGAAAACGATTGAACAACTAGAGGAAGAAGAAGTACCAAATTATCTTGAAAAAGAAGAGCTTGCCTTGTTTTTAGAAACCGCAAAACAAAATGGGCTTGAACATGATTATTTGGCATTTTAAATTCTAGCCTATACTGGAATTAGAGTTGGAGAGTTAGTTGCTCTCAAGTGGAAAGATGTAGACTTCTTAAACCACACGATAAGCATTACCAAGACGTATTATAATCCAAATAATAATGCTGTGGAGTACCAATTAATCACACCGAAAACCCGAAAATCAAGGCGAAAAATTGTAATAGATGAAGATGTTATTCGAGCTTTAAAAGATCACAAGGAAAATCAAAACCAAGTAATACAGCGATTAGGTGACGACTATTATAACAAAGATTTTATCTTTGCAAAGATGGAGCGACAGTTTGGTTTCCCAATTGTGATAAAAAACGTTCTAGACCGTATGAAAAGGCTGCTTAAAATAGCTGGCCTAAATAAAGAATTGACTCCGCATAGTTTAAGACACACGCATACGTCACTTCTTGCTGAAGCAGTTGTCTCACTCGAACAAATTATGGACCGGCTTGGTCATACCGATGACCAAATCACCAAAAGTGTGTATCTCCATGTCACGCAAGAAATGAAAAAAGAAGCTTCCCAAAAGTTCAGCGAACTTATGAGAAGCCTCCGTTAATATCCTCAATGTGAGCAAAATGTGAGCATTACACTCTCACCTTACTTAAAAACCCACTTATATCAAGGGTTTGAGGGCGATATTACATCATGCCGCCCATTCCACCCATACCGCCCATAGCGGACATGTCTGGACCAGCATTTTCTTCAGGTAGGTCTGCAACTACTGCTTCAGTAGTTAGGAACATAGCCGCTACAGATGCTGCGTTTTGAAGTGCAGAACGTGTAACTTTAGTTGGGTCTACGATACCCGCTTCTACCATGTTTACCCACTCGCCAGTTGCAGCGTTGAAGCCTACTCCAACGTCTTCTTTCTTCAAGCGTTCTACGATAATAGAACCTTCAAGACCAGCGTTGTGAGCGATTTGACGTACTGGCTCTTCTAGAGCGCGAAGAACGATGTTAATACCTGTTTGCTCATCGCCTTCTTTATCTAGTGCAGCTACTTTTGTATAAATGTTTACAAGAGCAGTACCACCGCCAGATACGATACCCTCTTCTACTGCAGCACGAGTAGAGTTAAGAGCATCTTCAATGCGAAGCTTACGTTCTTTTAATTCTGTTTCTGTTGCAGCACCAACTTTGATTACCGCAACACCGCCACCTAATTTAGCTAGGCGCTCTTGTAGTTTTTCTTTATCGAATTCAGAAGTAGTTTCTTCTAATTGCGTGCGAATTTGGTTAACACGAGCAGAGATTTGCTCTGGGTTTCCAGCACCTTCTACGATTGTTGTATGTTCTTTTGTCACAACTACTTTAGAAGCACGACCTAAGTGATCAATTGTAGCACCTTTTAGATCAAGGCCTAGATCTTCCGTAATTACTTGACCACCAGTTAAAGTAGCGATATCTTCAAGCATTGCTTTACGACGATCACCGAATCCAGGAGCTTTAACAGCTACTGCATTGAATGTTCCACGAAGCTTGTTAACTACTAATGTAGCTAGTGCTTCACCTTCAACATCTTCAGCAATGATAAGGATAGGTCTAGATTGTTGAACAACTTGCTCAAGTACAGGTAGTACTTCTTGAATGTTCGCAACCTTTTTATCTGTAATTAAGATATAAGGATCCTCTAGAACTGCTTCCATTTTATCTTGGTCAGTAACCATGTATGGAGAAGCATATCCACGATCAAATTGCATACCTTCAACTACTTCTAGTTCTGTGTTGAAGCCTTTTGACTCTTCAATTGTAATTACACCATCGTTACCTACACGGTCCATTGCTTCTGCAATTAATTGACCTACTTCGTTATCACCTGAAGAAATAGCAGCAACTTGTGCAATAGAATCTTTGCCTTCAATTGGCTTAGAAATTTCTTTTAAGCTTTTAACCGCAACTTCAACTGCTTGCTCAATTCCACGGCGTACGCCTACAGGATTAGCACCAGAAGCTACATTTTTTAGACCTTCACGAATCATAGCTTGTGCTAGTACAGTTGCAGTAGTCGTACCATCACCAGCTACATCATTTGTTTTAGATGCCACTTCAGATACAAGCTGTGCACCCATGTTTTCAAAACGATCTTCTAATTCGATTTCTTTTGCAATCGTAACACCATCATTTGTAATAAGTGGAGAACCGTATTTTTTCTCCAACACAACATTACGTCCTTTTGGTCCAAGTGTAACTTTAACAGCATTTGCTAATGTATCTACACCACGAAGCATTGCGCGACGAGCGTCTTCGCTAAACTTAATTTCTTTAGCCATTATAATGCCCTCCTTAAAAATAAATGAATTATGATATGCGTAACGTGTTCTTCGTTTTTATTAGCCAATAACAGCTAAAATATCACTTTCACGAAGAATTAAGTATTCTTTACCTTCAAACTTTACTTCTGTGCCTGCATATTTGGAATAAATAACGTGGTTTCCTTCAGCTACTTCCAATGCTACACGTTCACCATTCTCTGTCACACGACCTGAACCTACCGCAACTACCTTACCTTCTTGTGGTTTTTCTTTAGCAGAATCTGGAAGCACGATACCACTTGTAGTAGTTTCTTCCTGTTCAACTACCTCAATAACTACGCGATCACCTAGTGGCTTTAACATTAGGACAACCTCCTCAAATTTATCATTTTATATTAAATAGTCGATTATTAGCACTCATCACCAACGAGTGCTAATACCAATTATTATAATAATGAATTCATCTAAATTTTGCAAGTAATGTAATTTTTTTTTTTAAAACAATTTTTTGATTTATAATGGTAACCGAGCATACTTGAAATCCATTCACTATTTTTGCTCCTTAAAAGTATTACCATTTATATCAAATGCATATGATTTTTAGGACAGGGTTTACATTAAACTTATTAAGCTAATAACAATAGCATCCTGTCCATAAAATAGTATGATTAAACCTGTAGAAATATTTCTAAATGTGTAATAAAACATCTTATTTTACATTCTTAGAATTTGTACAAAAGGAGTCGTGTAAATTGCCGAGAAGATACTGGTATGTTATTTTAACTTATGTTATTGGATTATTTTCAGGAATACTAGGGGGACCACTATTACTGTTACTAGGGGTGCCTAGACAAAATATAACCGCCATTTGGTCAATTATTGCCTTTTCAATCATGACCATTGTCATTTTGTCTATTTTAAAACCAGATATGAAGAGAAATAAAGAGCGTAGTAGTAAGTTAGGTGTAGGAAAAATTATTTTATGGACTGTCATCGGATTTTTCCTAGTTTTGTTTGTCCAATATGCTGCAGCTTTAATAGAAATGAATTTAGGAATTGAACCAGGATCAAACAACACATCTGCTTTAATGGAAGTGGCACGTGCTACTCCCCTGTTTTTAATTGTAACGGCAATTTTCGCGCCAGTACTTGAAGAAATTGTATTTCGTAAAGTCATTTTTGGGAGTATTTTTAAAAAATATAATTTCTTAATTGCTGCCATTATTTCAGCGATTGCATTTGGCATACTGCACCAAGAACCGGATCATTTATTAATCTATACTTCTGTTGGAATGGTGTTTGCCTATTTATATGTAAAGACGAAAACAATTTTAGTACCTATCCTTACACATGTGTCCATTAATACTTTTGTTTTTATCATACAATATAATGTATCCCCAGAAGACTTAGAAAGAATGAGAGAACAGATCGAACAATTGCAGACTATACTAGGAGGATAAATATTTATGAGAGCATCACCATTATTTATGGCCCTACTTTACTTCATCATGGGCTTTGTCTTTACTTACATCGCCATTCAAAGTGTAGAAGAAACAGTTTGGAACTTTACAACGATCATTTTGGCCGTTGTTGCAACTTTTGATTTTGCAGTAGCAATCCGACTGATAGGTGTCCACATGAAAATAAAGGACGCAAAAAATAAAAGCAAAAAATAGATCGTTATAAACGCGAAAAAGGAGTACGTTCCATTATTAGAACGCACTCCTTTGTTTTATTCACTTGCTGTTTTTCCCTCTTGTTCCTTCGTACCCTTCAGCAAAAATGCCCCAGGTACTGTAATAAGCAAGATAACTCCTGAAACGATAAATGCTTCATTAATAGCTTGTAATGCAGCTTCTTCTGGCCCTATTTGACTTGCTAAAGCAACTTGGGCACGTCTTACCTCATAATAAATGGCAAAACAGACAATTCCGAACGAGGAGGTAATTTGTCTTAAAACATTATTCATTGCAGAGCCTTGTGCTACTAGATGTTGTGGAATAGCATTCATTCCAGCTGTTGTTGCTGGCATATTTCCAAAGCCCATTCCAATACCCCGTACTGCATTTAAAAACAAGATATACCAATAAGAACTAGTGATGTCTAAAAAGCCGAGTAAAATAGTACTAACTGCCATCACACCTAGCCCGATTGGCACGACTGCCTTAGGTCCTTTCAAATCAAGGAGCTTTCCACCAATAGTCATAAAAATACCACTACAAACGGCAAATGGGAGAAATAGTAACCCCGTTTCCGTTAAGCTGTAGCCATAAACCTCTTGCATTAATAGTGGTAAGAGAAACAGCCCTGAAAATAACCCAATAGAAGCCGACGCTGTTATAAATATGGAAATCCTATATGTACGAACCTTGAAAACAGATAAATCCAATAAAGGCTGTTCCTGCTTCCATTCATATTTAACAAAAATAAAGATGAAGATTAAACCAAATATAATTAGGAATATATTACTCGTTTGTGTTAGTAATTCCCAAGTTGACCCTCTACCTAGTGCATATAGTATGGCTCCTACACCAGCTGTTACAAGAACAAAACCAACTAGATCGAACTTCAGATTCGGCTTTGTCTTCGTCGGTTTTAAATATTTACTAGATATAAATATCCCGACTACCGCGAAAGGAATATTAATTAAAAATAAAAACTGCCATTGTAGAAATTCAGTCATTAATCCACCAATAGTAGGTCCAATAGCTGGTGCTACCATCGCAGCAATACCATAAATTCCTACTGCAAGTCCCCGCTCATTTTGTGGAAACGCAGTAAAAATTAGTGCCATAGCATTCGGCAACATTAACCCGCCAGCAATTCCTTGTATGGCTCTTGCGATAATGACCAAAGATAACGTTTGGGAAACAGCCCCCACTATAGATCCTATGGTAAATAAAATCAATCCAACAATATAAATCTTCTTTTTCCCAAACCGATCCCCTAAATATCCTGTAATCGGCATGGTCATCCCCATGGCAACCATAAAAATGGTTAATACCCAGCCTACAGAGACGGCATCGGCATTAAATATATCAATAAAGTGCGGTAGAATTGGATTAAGCATACTGTTGTTCAAAATAACTGTAAATGTTCCAAATAAAACAGAAATCACCACAAGCCATTTTGTCGGTAATTTACTCATACAAAAGATCCCCCAGATTGTAAAACAGACATTTCGTTGTTGTTAATATTTCGATACACGAACTATTTTATATGAACTTAATAAAAATGAAAAGAATTAATTTTTCTCAAATGAAAAAGAGGCTTTTCGCCTCTTTTACTCTCCTTCTTCGTCCTGTAAGGGATAATGCTTCAAGAAATATGCAAATGATTGAAGTTCGATCGATAAGTCTATATGATGGACACGTATATGATTTGGTACTGTTATCCTAGCAGGAGTAAAGTTTAAAATACCTTGTATGCCTGCTGTTACAACTCTATCTGTGATTGGTTGAGCAACCTGTGCCGGAACAGTAAGTATCGCAATAGAAATATCGCTTCCTATTTTTTGTTCCAATTCATCGATATGGTAAACAGGAACTCCCCCTACTTCCTTCCCAACTTTTTCTGGACTTGTATCAAACGCCATTTCAATCTTTGTATTATTGTTTTTCATAAAGTTATATTGTAAAAATGCAGTCCCTAAGTTTCCTACTCCAACTAAAACAACTTTTGTAAAAGCATCTTGATCCAGCGTTTTTCGAAAAAAGGAAAGTAAATAATTCACATTATAACCATACCCCTTTTTACCAAGTGCTCCAAAATAAGAAAAATCCCTTCTAATTGTTGCAGAGTCAACTTTTACAGCCTCACTCAACTCTTTGGAGGAAACTCTCGTTTTTCCTTGACTATGTAAATTATTAATAAAACGATAATATAGGGGAAGTCTTTTGGCGGTTGCTTGCGGTATTTTGGTTTGATCGTCCATCGACATTTCTTTTCCTCCTCACCACACTTTTCAAGCTGTTACTTCATGTGGATACTATGACTATATCATATATGATAAAAACAACTTTTTGAATGATAAATAGAACAAAATGATGTAACGTCCTATCTTGCCAATGTTCTAAGCAATACGATACACTTAAACACATCGGGGTGAAAATTAATGATTTTAATGCAATTAAATAATATAGTGAAATATTTTGGTGCTGACATCATTTTATCTAATATTAAATTGGAAGTACACAGTAGAGACAGATTAGCTATTGTTGGCCGTAACGGAGCAGGGAAATCTACCTTGCTTAAAATAATGTCTGGTGAGCTTTCTAGTGATACCGGAGACATTTTTCGACCTAAGGATACTACTATTGGTTATTTGGCGCAGCATACTGGATTAGAATCCAATTTAAGTATGTGGGATGAAATGGAGCAAGTTTTTCTACACTTAAAAAAGATGGAGCAAGATTTACGACAGCTAGAGTTAAAGATGGGGGACCCAACTATCATCAGTGATTCTAATGCTCATGCACAGCTATTGGAAGAATATGACCGCAAACAAGAAGAGTTTAAAAGGTTAGGTGGCTTCCAATACGAGGCTGATATTAAAAGTGTGTTAAACGGTCTGCAATTCCAAGAATATAGCTTCCAAACACCAATTAGAGAATTAAGCGGTGGACAGAAAACGAGATTAGCGTTAGGGAAATTATTATTATCAAAGCCTGACATTTTAATTTTAGATGAGCCTACCAACCATCTGGATATAGAAACATTGTCATGGCTAGAACAATATTTAGTTGGCTATCAAGGAGCTGTCGTTATTGTTTCCCACGATCGCTATTTCTTGGATAAAACCGTAAATACCATTTATGAAATCGCCTTTCAAACGTCTAATAAATATCTTGGAAATTATAGCGATTATTTATACCAAAAGGCAGAAGAATATGAGCGCAATATAAAACAATATGAAAAACAGCAAGCTGAAGTAAAACAACTGGAAGAGTTTATCCAAAAAAATATTGCCAGAGATTCCACGACAAAGCGAGCTCAAAGTCGTCGTAAAAAACTGGAAAAAATGGAACTGATGGATAGACCGAAATTGGATAATAAATCTGCTAAGTTTTCTTTTGAAATTAATCGTCCTAGTGGCAATGACGTATTTAAAATTAAAAACCTTGCCTTCCGTTATCAGGATGATGATGATTTTATTTTTCAAAACGTTGATTTAGCTATTCAAAAAGGTGACCGAATTGCCTTAGTAGGCCCTAATGGGATAGGAAAGTCTACTTTATTAAAAGCAATTGTAGGGCAGAACAAGCCAAATCTTGGAGAAATACAATACGGTACAAATGTTCAAATTGGCTATTACGATCAAGAACAAAGTAATTTGTCAAAAGGAAAATCTGTATTAAATGAACTTTGGGATACGTATCCCTCTAAACCCGAAAAAGAAATTAGGACCGTTCTTGGTAATTTTCTTTTTAGTGGGGATGATGTGTTAAAGCCTATTTCCTCCTTAAGTGGTGGAGAAAAAGCTAGGGTAGTTTTAGCAAAACTAATGTTAGAGAAAGCTAATGTCCTTATTATGGATGAACCGACTAACCATCTTGATTTAGATAGTAAAGAAGTATTAGAATCGGCCCTGATTGATTTTCCAGGAACGATACTCTTTGTCTCTCATGATCGGTATTTTATTAATCGTATTGCGACCACAATTGTTGAAATGTCTAAACAAGGAACACATACTTATTTAGGCGATTACGATTATTACGTAGAGAAAAAACAAGAAGAAAAAGAGATTGCTGAATTAGATAATCAGCAAAGTAAAATAGCTGAAATAGATCAAGAAGAGAAAACAAAGTATTTCAAAGACAAAGCGGTAAAACGTGAAATGAGAAAGCTTGAAAGACGTAACGAAGAACTAGAAGATGAAATACAGCAATTAGAAGAAAAAATAGAAAACATTGAAGCAGAAATGTTTAATCCTGATATAGTGGACGATCATCAAAAACTTGGTGAGTTAACAGCAGAAAAAGAAAACTATCATCAGCAACTCGAAGAATTACTTGAAGAATGGACCAATATCCAGGAACAACTATCTGAATATTTGTAGTGGCTAACCTCCTTGGAGGATAGCCACTTTTTTTTGCAACTTATTCACAGTTATCCACATACATACACACAAGTTAATAGCTTTAAAATAGACTTACAATACATTTATTCACATTATCCACAGAAAAACACATAGTTATCCACAAGCACTTTCCACATATAAAATACGTTAAAAATAAGTGTTTCGTCTTTTTGTCCACATATTATAAATTTGTCTGTGGATAATTAGAAAAACTTGGCTTGTCGCCAAGTCCTTATGGCGACAGCCTTGGTTTTTCTTATACTTTAATCCTTTAACAAAGTTAAACTTTCTTAAAGTACAAAAAACATTCCTATTGACTAGGAATGTTTTTATTTCGTTTTGCGTATTTTTCCAGACTAAGTCCAGGATTAGCATTTAAATCAAGCTCGGCACGATGACCTTGTTGAAATGCAATACTACCAGCTGCACCAATCATTGCCGCATTATCTGTACAAAGATGAAGTGGTGGGATTACTAACTCAACTTCTTCATTTGCAAACTTTTCTTCTAAACGCTTACGTAAGCCCTTATTGGCAGAAACTCCACCAGCAACAATCAGTTGTTTTACTTTATACTCTCGTGTTGCACGAAAAGTTTTTTCCACTAGAACATCAATCACACTTTGTTGAAAGCTTGCTGCTATATCTTCAGAAGAAAGTTGTTCCCCTTTTTGTTTCGCATTGTGCATCGTATTCATGACAGCTGTTTTAAGACCACTAAAACTAAAATCATAGGATTCTTCATTTAGTAACGCCCTTGTAAAATGGAACGTATCTTTTCCTTGCTGAGCTAGCTTATCAATATAGGGACCACCTGGATAAGGCAATCCTAACGTTTTAGCTACTTTATCATATGCTTCTCCTGCTGCGTCATCACGGGTTTCCCCTATGACTTCAAACTGACCGTGGTCTTTCATGAGGATAAGCTCTGTATGCCCACCTGAAACGACTAATGAAAGTAAAGGGAAAGAAAACTCTTGAAGTAATCGATTCGCATAAATATGTCCTGCAATATGATGTACCCCTATTAAAGGCTTTTGGTGAGCAAATGCTAAAGATTTTGCTGCAGTTACTCCTATTAGTAAAGCTCCAACAAGACCAGGCCCTTCTGTTACAGCAATAGCATCGATGTCATCCATTGTCATGTTAGCTTCTGCTAAAGTCTCATCTAATACTACTGTAATTTGTTCAATATGGTGTCTGGATGCTATTTCAGGAACGACACCACCGAATCTTTTATGACTTTCAATTTGTGAGGCAACAACATTAGCTACTAATTCCCGTCCATTTTTGACGATAGCCATTGCTGTTTCATCACAACTCGTTTCAATCGCTAGAATAATTTCTTCTTTATTCAACATTATAATTTCACCCACATTACGATAGCATCTTCTTGATTATCTTGATAATAATTCTTTCTAAGTCCAACAGGTAACAACCCAAACTTACGGTATAGTTTTTGTGCAACTACGTTAGATAATCTGACTTCCAGAGATAATTCAGTAGCTCCTTTTATTCTTGCTTCTTTTATAGCGTGTGAAAACAACTTATCACCATATTTATGACCTCTGTAGTTTGGCATAATAGCAATATTAGTAATTTGCGCTGCTTCAAACACCACCCACAAACCACAGTACCCTACTACTTGCTCATTATTTCCTATCACATAATATGTAGCATACTCATTTTCATAAAGTTCATTAATAAAGGCGCTCAAGTCCCAAGGTGTTGCAAAAGACGCATTCTCTATTTCCATAATTTTTTCTAAATCTTCCTTCGTCATTTCCCTAATAAATGTTTCAGCCATTTTTATTTTTTCCTTGATTATTTGCTAACCAATTTGCCTCTGCTTCTGCTAGTCGCATATAATTTGGCACAAAATTATGTATAGGGGCTGCTTCGCGATTACTAGCTAATAAACCTAACACAGCTGCTTTAGGTAAAGAAAGATAATTTGAAGCGAAGACTGCCTTATCACCTAAAATTTGATCAATCGTTTCTTTATGCAACGATAAGTCGTTGCTAACAAATAACACCTTTTCATTTAGATTAGCTAAATCTTTAAGCATATCTTCAAATAAAATATTCTTTTCTTCACCTATTACTTTTAAATGATCTCCATTGCTTTCATAAAGACCTGCATAAACTTGTCCTCTTCTCGCATCAAAGAAAGAACATATCTTTCCGTTAAAGAGAATACAGTTATAAGCAACTAACTCCAAACTTGAAACACCCACTAAAGGGATATTTAAGCTCCAAGCCATTGTTTTTGCTGTTGTCACCCCTATACGTACTCCAGTGAAAGATCCAGGGCCAACAGCAACTGCCATTTTCTCTATTTCATTTGGTTGTATACCTGCATCTTTCATTACTCTATCTATTGCCGGCATTAGTCTAACAGAATGATTTTGCTTAACGTTCGTCGTGTATTCACCAATTACTTGGTTATCATTTAGGATGGCAACGCTCATCACTTGATTAGAGGTGTCCATTGCTAACACTTTCATGATAGTAACTCCCTACATTTATTTTCATAACGATTACTATTAGGATTCAGTATTATATTTCTTTCCTTTTCACTTATGGTTACGAGTTGGATATCCAAGTGTTCTTCAGGAAGAAACTCCATAATAAATTTCGCCCACTCCACAACCGTGATGCCATCACCAGCAAAGTACTCCTCAAATCCTATATCTTCATCACTACCTTCCAAGCGATAGGCATCGATATGGTAAAGAGGAAAGTCCCCATTATATTCCTTCACGATTGTAAAAGTAGGACTATTAACCGTTCTCGTTATATGTAGGCCCTTTGCAAGACCTTTCGTAAAGGTTGTTTTCCCTGCACCTAAATCCCCTTCTAACGTAATGACATCTCCTGCTGTCAGTACAGAGGCTAGACGTTCTGCAAAAGCCATTGTTTCTTCAGGACTATTTGTTTTAAATTGATAACTCTTCATTTTGTACCACCTATTTAAGCAAATGTGTGTAGCCCGTTTTGTTTAATATAGACGTCTTGTTATCCTTACTCAGAAATACGCTACTTTTTCCCTGTGAGGTTGCTGTATAACCAATAGCTGTTATTTCTGTGTCTGTATTTAAGGCTATTTGTTTTATATTTTCCCAATCTTCTTTACAAGCAGTTCCGATAAGTTCAAAATCTTCTCCACCAGACAATATAAATTCCCTTTGTGTACTGTTAGGAAGCTTTTTTAGTTGCCTTTTTATTGGAATATCTTCATATTCAAGATACAAATCTATATTTGAAGCAGCTGCAATTTCGTTCGCTTCATTCGCAATTCCGTCACTTATATCATTTAAACATACTCGCTTAAAAGTTTGTAGCTTTTGAGCAAATTTTACTCTTGGTGTGGGCATACGATGCCTTTGTACAAAATAATTTTGTTCAACACCTATATTTTCTCCGTTTTGCAGAAGATATAATCCATATGCAGAGTCCCCTAAGGTTCCCGTTACAAAAACAATATCATTTTCTTTAGCATGGCTTCTATATCTACTTTTATCATAAGGTACAAACCCATAAACTGTGATAGATAGAACTAACTGTTTTCCCGATACAGTATCCCCACCGATTAAATCCATATTATAAACTTGTGCAAGTTCATTCATACCTTTATAAATTCCTTCAAGTTGTTTTGGTGTCCAATCGTTAGGGATCACTAATGAGACCATATAGTAAGCAGGCGAACTACCCATAGCAGCTAAATCACTTATATTGGCAGCTAATGCCCGATAGCCTACATGGTATGGGTCCATTGTATTTAAACTAAAATGTACATCCTCCACCATCGTGTCAACAGCAGTTACCAGATCGAAACCAGTAGGTGGGCGGATGACAGCCGTATCGTCACCAATTCCTTTTAATAGAGAGGATTGTCTATAATAGAACGGAGTAATTGAATCAATAAATTGAAACTCATCCATAAACATACTCCTTTCCTTCATATTCTATTTAATGATAGCAGAAAATAATGGAATTAGAAAAAGCACTGCACATATTAAAATAAGAAAAAACTATTGAAAAATATAAAAACCTTAGGAAATCCCTAAGGTTTAATGTTAACTATTATGTATTTATATGGCGGTCCGGACGGGACTCGAACCCGCGACCTCCTGCGTGACAGGCAGGCATTCTAACCAACTGAACTACCGGACCATAATAATTGATTTCATATTACCTGGCTAGATGTATTTCAACGTAGTTTCGGTAATTTAATTGGTTGCACCCTAACGGGTACTATTGATTTCATCATAACGAAGATGTTATTCAACGTTGTAAAGATGAATAAATTTGGTTGCACCCTTTCGGGCACCACTGATATTACCTTGCTAGATGTATTTCCAGCGTAGTTATGGTAATTTAATTGGTTGCGGGGGCAGGATTTGAACCTACGACCTTCGGGTTATGAGCCCGACGAGCTACCAGACTGCTCCACCCCGCGATGTTGTAAAAGCACTTAAGCTTTTATAAAAATTGTCACTCGTTCATTATACCTTATTTTGCTCTTCTTGTCTTTAACTATTCGTAAAAATAATAAGAAAATAATGAATTGCCCAGCAGCGTCCTACTCTCGCAGGGGAAGAACCCCAACTACCATCGGCGCTGGAGAGCTTAACTTCTGTGTTCGGAATGGGTACAGGTGTG
>NZ_JACHGH010000012.1 GCF_014207435.1 Salirhabdus euzebyi | reverse complement strand
GGACAGCGAAGACGTTGAGACCCCACAGCGAGCGATCTTTGCGAGTGAGGAGGCTCAGCGCGAGCCCGTGGAAAGCGTAGTGTATTTCCGTAGCGTTTGGATTCGCACACATCAAGTTACGTCGCATTTTCTATCAACATCGAAAAATAACAACAATCTTTTGTTAAAAGCCTAATTCTAAAAAAGCGAATGGAAAAAAAGCAGGAGTTTTTATCCTCCTGCTAGTGGTTATTACTCGTCATTTAGTTTTCTTAACTCTTGTTTAATCTCTGTTTTAGATCTTGTTTTGTCATCAATTTCTTTAATAACTCTTGCTGGAGTACCTGCTACAACTGTATTAGAAGGTACATCTTCCGTTACAATAGCCCCTGCAGCGACTACTGCGCCTTTACCAACAGTTACGCCTTCTAAAATAACTGCGTTTGCCCCTACTACGACATCATCCTCAATGACAACTGGCTTAGCAGAAGGTGGTTCAATAACACCTGCAAGTACAGACCCTGCACCTATGTGACAGTTTTTACCTACTGTTGCTCTACCGCCAAGAACGACGTTCATATCAATCATAGTTCCCGCACCTACAACAGAACCTATATTAATACTAGCGCCCATCATAATGACTGCGCCATCACCAATTTCTACTTGGTCACGAATGATAGCTCCTGGCTCAATGCGAGCATTAATTCCTTTAAGGTCCAATAATGGAATGGCAGAATTTCTACGGTCGTTTTCTACTACATAGTCCGTAATTTTTTCACTATGTACTTTTAAAAGGTCTTGAATTACCTTCCATTCTCCAAATAAAGTACCTGTTGATGTTTCCACAAAAGCTTGTACATCAGAACCAAAATCAATTTCTTTTAATCCTGTACCTTTTATATAAACTTTAACAGGAGTTGATTTTTTACTGTTTGAAATAAATTGAATAATTTCATTTGCATCCATCATTTTCATCGTCTACACCTCTTTTAATAGTTTTCTCCTTTACTGTATCAAAATCTTATTCTATATGACAAGTAATATTATACCCTCAAATCAACGAGTCATGATATTACTAGCAAAACATTAGAAAAACTTGGCTTGTCACCAAGTCCTTATGGCGAAAGCCTTAGTTTTTCTTATACTTTAATCCTTTAACAACATTAAATTTTCTTAAAGTAAAATAAAAAAATGCTGGCATTAGCCAACATTTCAAGTTGCATTACTTTGGTTGTTCTCATGTAGGTGACGATTTAACTTCTTTAAAATAGCGCGCCTAGTGAGAATACCGTCAAAATAACCATTCTCATCAACTACACAAATAAACGGATGGTTTATTGCTAATTTCAATGCTTTCATAAACCCATCGTCCCGATGAAGTGTAGGAACTTCCGAATCCATTACTTCTTGTACAGTGGATTGGGAAAGCTTTTCCACTTCAAATCGTTCTATGCCTAATATACTGTCAATAATCATTGTTTTACTTACTATTCCTTTAAAATGGGATTGTGCATTTAATACGGGAACTGCTGAATATCCGGTTTTAACTAGGACTAGTAATGCATGTTCTAATGGGTTTTGTGTTTGTACGTGTGCAACCTTTTCTGAAGAAATCATTAAGTCACCAACAGTGACATCTCTAATTTCTGTGCTTTGAATGCTGAACATCGCTTGTCACTCCTTCTAGCAGCACAGGAGTATTTCTTTGACTACTATTTTTTTTGAAAAACTTGGGCTAGTTGTAAAGGGAAAGTGATTTTTTAATCCTTTACTTTTAGTGCGGGACCTGGAAGCGGTAGCATTGTCTTTCTAGTACTATCGTCCACTCATCTTATACATTTGTAGATAGTATAGAAATAACTCCAAATACATTTTAACATATTACAACTTATAAATACTACAAGTACAAGATACGTTTTATCTTTTTAAACATATATTACAATTTAGGCTTATCTTTTTTTTGGTAATGAACATTGATTTCAATAGGCTTTATATCTTTACTACCACATAAAGTACACCCTAAGTTACACTTTGTCATGACATAACAATGGCTACAATAAAAGTACATTCTCCTCACCTACCTGCATCTACGGAATCCTTGGAACCAACTTTAATACAGTTTATGAAGGTAGTATTTTTTGGTGCTATCAGTATGTCAGGAAATAGGAGAGGTTTTTAACAAAAAAGGAATAGAGGTTTTTTTTTGAATCATCATAAATAGGGATTATTATATGAAACGAGGCATTTAAGAATGAGTAGTTATACGTATACGCAAAAAGAAGAATTTGCAAATGCATTAACCCATGCAATCGGAGCATTACTTAGCTTGATTGCAATAACCATTCTTATTTCATATGCAAGGGAAAAGGGAAATGTATGGGGGCTTTTTTCTGTTATTATTTACGGTATGACAATGATTTTGATGTATATGTCCTCCACTATCGTACACACTGTAAAGAATAAAAAACGAAAAGAAATCTTCCTTCTATTAGATCATTCCTCAATCTTTCTATTCATAGCTGGCTGCTATACACCTATTACCTTGTTATTGCTCGAAGGAACAGTGAAATGGACATTGTTTATCCTTGTATGGAGTATTGCACTCATTGGAATCGTTTTTAAAATTTTCTTTTTAAGAAAGTTTATGTTCTTCACAACATTCATTTATATATTACTTGGATGGTTAGTGGTTATTGCTTGGGAACCTCTAATATCTTCCCTAGAATTAAAAGGCGTTTTCCTATTAGTAATCGGCGGTATTTGTTATTCCATCGGGACCATTTTTTATTTATGGCGTGGTTTTCCTTATCATCATGCCATCTGGCATGTTTGCGTTTTGTTTGAAAGTGCTTTTCACTACTTCGCTATACTTTTTTATGTGGTTGTATAAAATTTTTGGAGTTCCAAAGTATTGCACTATCTTTAGAACCCCTTTTGCTTAAAATGGAAACTTATTTAACCATTGTCCTCCATCTAATGTTACTACTTCTCCATTCATGTACGAGGCTTTATCTGATAGCATAAAGTAGGCTAATTCAGCAATTTCCTCTGGTTCCCCTAACCTTCCCAATGGGACAGATTTCAATGTTCTTTTCGCTGCTTCCTCAGACTCCCACAACTTTTCTGCACCACCTGTTCGATCAATAGGTCCTGGAGCTATAGCATTTGATCGGATACCGTATTTAGTTCCCCACTCAATAGCAAGGGTGCGTGTTAATGAAAGTACACCTGCTTTAGCTGCAGCAGAATGTGCTACACCTGCACCTGCTCCCCAAGCATAAGTAGCAACCATATTAAGTATAGAACCCTTCTTTCCATTTTCTATCCAATAATTCCCTACAGCTCTTGTGCAATAGAAAGTTCCATTTAAAACTATATCTATTACAGCATTCCATCCATTAACGGACAGCTTTTCTGCTGGAACAATAAAATTTCCTGCTGCATTATTTACCAAACTATCTATCGTTCCGAAAGTATCAATTGTCTCCTGAACCATCCGTTCAACATCTTCAGGTTTTCTTACATCCATTGCAATCGTATGAACAGAGACATCTTTTCCTTGTTGAATTTCAGCCTTTGCTTTTTGCAACTTATCTTCATCACGACCAGTAATAACGACATTTGCACCTTCATGAGCAAACTTTTGGGCCATGTACTTTCCCATTCCGCTAGAACCACCAGTTATTATTACTACTCTTTTATTCATAATTTTCACCCCTTTCTATAAATTTTCCATACTAATGCTAAAAATCCTTTAAAAGAGTTTTCTATTCCAAAAAGCCCTTAGGTGATATAATGCAAGTACTAGCTTTTTGGTATGAATAACTCTAGAATAGATAACTATTTAATCAAGGATGAAAAATATGGCAAGAAAATCAATTAGTAGGCGCTCTTTCTTGAAGCGTTTCATTTATAGTTTTTTCGGTTTGTTTGGAGTAGGTGGGGGCACATATTATTATGCAAAACATATCGAACCGTCCCTTATTAATGTTAAACGGGAGAAAATAGTATCCCCTAAAATCCCCCAAGCTTTTGACGGTTTTAACATACTATTATTTGGTGATACTCATTTAGGATTTCATTATACCCTCGATCAGCTTAATGACTTAATAACAGAAATTAATAGTCAAAAACCTGACCTTGTCTTATTTACCGGTGATCTGGTTGATGATCCAAGACAATTATCCATGCAGGAGTATGAGACATGCATTCGTATTTTATCCAATATAAATGCACCTTTCGGAAAGTATTGGGTTTATGGCAACCATGATCATGGAGGTTATGGTACGGAGACAATCAAAAAGGTCATGGAGTTAAGTCAATTTCGCCTTTTAATGAACGAATCCACACAAATTGTAAAAGATGATACAACATTCAATTTAGCTGGACTTGATGACGTTATGCTCGGGAGACCTAGCCTTGACCAAACATTATCTAATGTAGACACGGATAAATTTACTGTTTTAATGTGTCACGAGCCAGATTTCGCAGATTTAACAAAAGCATTTCCAGTAGATGTGCAATTTTCTGGACATAGTCATGGAGGACAAATCCAAATACCTTTCATCGGCTATGTTGTCACACCTCCTTTTGCAGAAAAGTATGTAGAAGGCAACTATACAATTGGAAATAACCCACTACAACTATTCGTTACAAGGGGAATTGGAACGACAAGATTACCGTATCGCTTTTTATGCAAGCCGGAAATTAATCTGTTTACATTACATCGTGACGGTTAACTGTCTAAATTCATTCATTGACGGTTAAACTGAGAAAAGTAATAAAATTGTCACTATTAACACTAGCTTTCTATTAATGTACACATGTTACAATAGATTTGAAACTGTTTCAGGAGGCTTTATAAATGCGAAAAGAAAAATGGATTATCCCCTCACTATTCCTATTAGTGGTACTATCTGCATGTGGAATAATGGAGAAAAAAGAACAAACATATGTTGGTGATTTTGATTTTGAAATTGCTGATTTTACGTACACCAATCAAAATAACGAACCTGTTTCGTTAGAAGAATTAAAGGGTGAATTTTGGGTAGCGGACTTTATATTTACTAATTGTAATACTGTATGTCCACCAATGACTGGAAATATGGCTAGATTACAACAACAGTTAAAAGAGGAAAATTTAGACGTTCAACTAATTTCCTTTAGTGTAGACCCAACCGTTGATACTCCGGCTGTACTTAAGGAATTTGGCGATAAATATACACAAGATTATTCTAATTGGAACTTTTTAACTGGATACACTCAAGAAGAAATTGAATCATTTGCAGCTGAATCTTTTTACACGCTCGTAACAAAAGCGGATGGAAATGAACAAGTTGGTCACGGAACATCATTTTATTTAGTTGCTCCAAATGGACATGCTATTAAACGATACGACGGCACGAAAGCAGCATCCATGCAAGAAATTGTACAAGACATAAAAACCTACAAAAACCAATAAGAGAGGCTATCCCCTCTCTTAATATACTTTTTAGGAAGGAGGATGAAACAGTGAATAAGGAAAACAAGGAATATACAGTGAAAGAAATAGCAGAAGCTTTAGCAGTAGTAAACCGTCATGCAAAGGCAGCACCTGATCCACGTCATCTTTATGACATCAAAAAAAATGCTATTGAAAAATTACTTGAACAAAAAAAGGCAAAAAAAATAGGTCTTCATTATTCAAACCACCCAAAGCTTAGCCAACAACATTCTACGCTTTTAATTCAAGTGGGAGATTACTTTTTCCATTTACCTCCAAAACGAGAAGATTTGAAAGAGTTGAAACACCTTGGAGCACTTGATGAAACCTATCGAAATCCCAAGCCCCAGTTGAACCTAAAAAAGTCTAAGGCGATTCTTTATGATTACTTGAATTGGAAACCTCCAGTTGAAAAAAAGCCTTCCTATGCTTATACCCCTTCTATCTCATCTTGGGTATCTGGTGGTAAACAAAACAATAGTAGAAAATATTTTAACCGGTAAAGGAATAAAACTACAGATCCCATTAGAAAAACTTGGCTTGTCGCCAAGTCCTTATGGCAAAAGCCTTAGTTTTTCTTCTACTTTAATCCTTTAACAAAGTTAAACTTTCTTAAAGTATAAAAAATCCTCTGGCCTTAACAACCAGAGGTTTTCATTATCTTAATTTCACTGCAGTCCCTGATGCTACTACCATCATCATCCCATCTCTTAGCGTTTCGAAATCTAAGTCAATCCCAATAATAGCATCTGCACCTAATCGCGTTGCCTTTTCTTTCATTTCCTTTACAGCGATTTCGCGACCTTCCGCAAGCTTTCCTTCATACGTACCACTTCTACCACCAACTATGTCAGAAATACCTGCTAGAAAGTCCCTGACAACATTCGCACCCATAATAGCTTCTCCGTATACTAGATCTAAATACTCGGTAATCTCTCTGTTTTGTAATGTACTAGTTGTTGTTACAATCACAAAAATCCCTCCTTTATTATGTATACATCTATTTATTCGTTAGTCATTTCGAATGACCAAATAGACGATCAAACCAATGATAGGAAATATTAGTGTGCCGATGAGTACAATTAATGCGTATTCTTTACTTTGACCTTTTCTTAGTGCGTCACGATAAGCCCAAATACTCGTAATAATGTTTAAAATAAGAAGAAGTAACAAGAAAAATAAAACAAACGCAAAAAACCCACTAAAAGCTCCTAAAACAGAAATCACTTGAAAAGTCATGCCAATTTCCCCCTTCTCTTCATTATACGGCTAGAATAACATAAGGGTTTCATTTTACCATTTATATATATACATAAAAATACCTCCTTATCCACAAAGGAGGTATTTTCCCTTATTTTACTTAATTGGTATCTTTACTTTACTTGCCAGTTTCTTGATTGCATAGTTGACATCAAAAGAAATGGGGCCCGATAAAGTTCTTGGACTGAATTCTACTGTAAAGGATGTTTCATTAAGAGATTCTTGGTGCTTACTTTCGATGACGTTTATTGTTCCCTTATTTCCTGTAGCATCTATAAAATAATCTGGAAAGAATCCATCTTCTTCAATATAGCCATTAACGATGAATTCAAAAGTTACTTTATCCTCCCTCTCGTTGGACATCATACTAGGAACTTGAATTCCTTCTGGTATTTGATGAAATGCATAATCTTTTATATCTATCTCTACTTTCGATGTTCCCTTATCTAGCACGTGTAAATTTGAGAATTGTAGAGATAACTCTTCCGGGATCTTTTGAAAATCATTTGTGAAAATTACTTCTGTCCTCTCTCTACCAATATTCACAACGTTATAGGAATCTGCTTTACCCCATGTGATTCCATTTTCATTTCGTAAAACTGGTTTTTCTATTCCTAGTACATTATCTATCGTATCAGGATGTAGGGAAAATCCAATTTTTGTAAATAACGGGCTAATTGTTACATCATGAATGGTGATCATATTCCCGTCAATTCCAACTGTTTTATCCAGTTCAATTACTTCCGAATCAAACCAGCTTCTATCAATTGGGATATCAAATTCAAATGGCGTATCTTGCAAACGCTCAAACACAATTTTATATGTCCAGTTATCTCCATAGGCTAGCAGTTGATCTTTTTGAAGATGTGGAAATGTAAAGGATGTATAAGTATCTTTGAAACTTTTTTCAGGTAACTCAATCATACCGGATTCAAGATGTTCTACCTGTTTTAAAGAGTTGCCGTCTTCACCTACTATGTCTTCATCCGTAATATATAATCGTGTTGCATTTGGATCATCCACTTTTACTCGATAATCTATTCTAATCCCTTCCTGTGAAGCTACTACTTGATAAACGGTAACAGATATATTACCATGTTTAATCGTTTGGTCTAGTTGCTTTGCATAGCCAATGTATTCGGCATTTTCTTCTTTCGTGTTTTCATGAAACGTTTTTTCTCTTTCAGTAAAACCAATTTTTGAAAGGGCATTACTGAGCCATCCAGGTACATTATCGTTCTCTGATAAAAGAGACATCCCCCCAAAAAGAAGAATAGAAGCTACCGATATACTAGCAAAAGAAGCCGTTAACCATTGCATTTTTCTCCACTTTTTCTTTTTTATTTCTTTTGCCTGTAACATACCAGCTGTAATGCGTCTGTCTAAATCCTTTGGAAAAGACAGTTGATCTTCTCTCCTCTTATAATCCTCTAACCAACTCTCCTTTTTATCCATGGCTCTCTTCTCCTTTCTCCCATTCTACTCTTAGATGCTGCAGCCCCCTATTAAGCCAAGTTTTAATAGTGCCCTCAGGAACTTTTTTCCAGTCCGCGATTTGTTTAATTGTCCAATCGTCAAAATATTTTAAATGAATTATTTCTTGTATTTTAGGCTCTAACTTCAATAACATTTCCATTAAAATAAGTTGGTCATCATTATTTTCAACAAACCCAGCATAAAAAATTTCCTCCACTGGGATATTTCGCTTTCGCTTCTTCCAAACATCATTGCAATGATTGATCATCATTCTTAACATCCAACCTTTAAATTGCTCTGCTTTCCGAAGATGGTCTATTTTCAAATAAGCTTTGCATGTTACCTCTTGAACTGCATCTAAAGCATCATGCTCATTACCAAAATAGCGAAAGGCGGTTCTATAGAGTGACTCTTTCACGAAGTTTATTAATAATAAGAAGGCTTCTTCATCACCTTTTTTTGCTTCTTTTACAGCTCGTTTGATGTTCATCTAACCCCTCCCCCATTTGTCCCTCATACTAATGACTTTTCTCTATATAAAAAGGTTTTTAAATTTTTAATTTTAATTTTTTATCCAAGTGTATCATGAGTTTAATTGCTTCAGCTTACGAAACAAACCAGTCAAATAATTTTTAACCAAAAAAACACCGAGCAAGTCGGTGTCCCTAAACATTTTTTTGCGGCTGCATATTTTTTTTATTTTTTTCTCTTATATGTCTCACGAACGACTGTACTAGGTGAATGATAAACAAGCTTACTCCAAAAACAATAATTGCTAGCACGGAACTTGCCAAATCAGAAAACTCCATATTTCCAGTCCCATTAGCTCCTTGATAAAACTCCACAAAAGTCCATAAGAATAATGCCATCATACTACCTAGCATATATGTTAGAACTTTGCTCCACTGTAATTCAACGAGCCAACGAATAAGAGGACTAAACACATAGTAAATGAAAAATATCGATATAAGACCAAAGAAAAAGTGTAAATGAGAGTCTGTTATTCCGAGTGGAGATAACTTTCCTGTTTCGATAAACCAATCTTTCAAATTATTAAACTGCACAATTATACCCCCATTTCTGCCAATTATTCTAAAGTTTTGTCAATTTTATGATGATTTAAACATCTTTGATAATAATAAAGAGAGTATTAATTTTATTCGAAGTAGTTGCGTATAATCATTAGCGTTGGATTTAGTAAATAAGTGCTGTTCGGCCACTAGGACAGAATACTTCGCTAATTAAGTGTTTTTCCTAAACATTCGTTATCTGTTTTTTCCTTTTTATTTTCTTTCAAGTCCTTTACAATGTGTAGAAGGGGTAAAGGGGGAATATAAAAAGTATGAAACGACCGCTTCTATTTATCATTCTTGGAGCATCTTTATGGGGAACGATTGGTTGGTTTGTAAAACATCTATACGCATATGGCTTCTCTCCTCTTGAAGTAGTAGCTATACGAGTATCTTTTTCTGCTTTTATACTACTTTTATACTTTTGCCTAAAAGAGAGAAAATTTTTACGTTTACATAGGGTCATAGATTTAAAGTATTTTATTGGTACAGGAATTTTTAGCATTGTTTTTTTTAATTACTGTCTATTTACTACTATTCAAATGTCGACTTTACCTGTTGCAACGGCTTTACTATATACTGCTCCCATAATGGTCACTGTTCTTTCTCGCCTAATATTTAAAGAGTTGTTCACGAAAGGAAAGGTAATGGCCCTTTTCCTCTCGATGATGGGAATTGTTTTCATTGTGGAACTATTCCCTACTCAACAAGAGAAAGTGACATTTGGTGCCATACTTTTTGGCTTAGGATCAGGATTAGGTTATGCACTTTATAGTATCTTCAGTAAGTTTGCATTAGTAAAATATCACAGCAAAACAATCACATTATACACATTTGTTGTCGCAGCATTATTTTTACTACCGCTTTTCCCTTTGGATAAAATTTCTATTTTATTGCAACCAACGCCTTTCTTTTTTGCTTTTGGTTTAGGTTTCTTCCCTACAGCCTTTGCTTACATTATTTATACGGTTGGCCTAAAGGAAATGGAGGCATCCAAGGCATCCATCTTTACAACAATTGAACCAATTATTGCTACTATTATTGGTATTACCATTTTTCAGGAAGCCTTCAGTCTTTGGCAAGCAATTGGGATGCTTGCTATTATTGCTGCCGTCATTCTATTGGAAACACAACAAAAAAAGCATATACTACCTAATAGTGTGACCTAAATCACAAAACCCTCCTTTTTTCTCTTGTATAGTAAAAGAGAAAAAAAGGAGGGTTTTTCATGTATACCATTACAAATAATGATACACCTGCCAACATTATAAAAATGTATCCGAAGGCTAGCGATATTTTTAAGAAGTATAAAATTGATTTTTGTTGTGGAGGAGATAAGCCTTTAAAAGAAGTAGTAGAGAAACGCAAACTTCAAGAAGACGATATCCTCATGCAATTAAATGAAGGCTATGATCAGTGGGTTTTAAGAGGAGAACAGCAACCAAACTGGGAAGAGATTTCCGTAAAAGACTTAATTGACTACATTACAGACGTCCACCATTCTTATTTAAAGGAAGAACTCCCAGCACTTAGTCCACTAGTAACAAAAGTATATAGAGTGCATGGTAATCATCATACTCATCTAAAAGAAGTTTATCGTTTATATCATGAATTACAGATGGAGCTAGAGGAGCATACATTAAAAGAGGAAAACGAGGTCTTTCCCCTTATACTTGAACATGAAAAACAACAGCTCCCTGAGCAGTTAGAAAAGATTAAAGAATTAGAGGATGAGCATGACAAAGCAGGTCAATTATTGAAACAACTTCGTGAGGTAACAAATGATTACACCCTACCAGATGGTGCATGTAATACCTATCGCATTACGTATGAAAGACTTCGAGAGCTAGAGGAAGACACATTTACACACATACATCTAGAAAATCATGTGTTATTCAAAAAAATAATAGACTAAAATAAAGAAGGTTGTATGTGTACTCATGCAACCTTCTTTTTTACTTTTTTATAAAATGCATGATATGATATTCCAAGATTAGTTTATATCGATTAATTAGGTAGGACTGTTGTTTTAGGCTCTTTTTTTGTTAATTGTTTATTTTCAATCTTTTGTTCAATTTTTAGCATTAATTGTTCATCTTTTAATAATAATATTTTGTTTTCATTCACTAGTTGATTAAAGGATGGACGGCGTGGTCTCATAATTCCACTCCTTTCTACCAAATTCGACTTTATTATAACAGAATTTATAAAGAAAGTAATCTAAATTGTTTGAACATTTTGTTAACAATATAAAATTTTCGTAAATATGGAGGTAGTACACGTGGAGCATTTATTAAACGAACATGCAAAAAATATTCAAATCTCTGGAATCAGAAAGTTTTTTAATTTAGTAGCCGATAAAAAGGATGTTATATCACTTACAATAGGTCAACCTGATTTCCAAACACCCAATCATGTAAAAGAGGCTGGTAAAGCAGCAATAGACCAGAATTTTACAACCTACACACACAATGCAGGAATGCTTTCATTGAGAGAAGCCATCAGAAACTTTATTCATGAAAAGTATGAATTGAATTATGATCCTGAAACAGAAATTATTGCTACTGTTGGAGCATCCCAGGCAATTGATATTACGTTTAGAACGGTACTGCGTCCAGGAGATGAGGTTATCCTTCCTGGACCTATATATCCAGGGTATGAACCACTTATCAGATTAGCAGGTGCTACCCCTATTTTTGCGGACACGACCAAAACTAATTTTAAAGTAACAGCTGAACTTTTAAACGAGTACATAACACCTAAAACGAAATGCATCGTTTTACCTTATCCTTCTAATCCTACGGGAGTGAGTTTAACTCGTGGAGAGCTGAAGGAAATAGTTGATGTATTAAAGGGAAAACCAATTTTTGTATTAGCAGACGAAATTTATAGTGAATTATCTTACGAAACGGAACATGTCTCCATTGGAACTTTTCCTGAACTGCGAGGACAGACAATTATTGTTCAAGGATTATCTAAGTCACATTCCATGACTGGATGGCGAATAGGCTATCTATTGGCACCTAAAAACATTGCCAAGCATATTTTAAAGGTACATCAATACAATGTTTCATGCCCTTCTAGTATTAGTCAGTATGCTGCATTAGAAGCATTAAAGAATGGAAAAGAAGATCCTATTGAAATGAAAAAAGAATATAAAAAACGAATGGAATTCGTATATGATAGTCTTCTGAGCATGGGATTAAACCCTATAAAACCTGATGGAGCTTTTTATATTTTCCCGAAATTTCCAATCGAAAAAATGACTTCTTTTGAATTGGGTATTGATTTGGTGGAAAAGGTGGGGCTAGCCCTCGTACCTGGTGATGCATTCTCCTCACTAGGACAAGGCTATATGAGGCTTTCCTACGCCTATAATTTTGAAACGCTTAAAAAAGGTATGGAAAGATTAGAAACCTACCTTCAGAACGAATCACTTAAATAAAACAGATAGAACAAAAGCGCAATCGCCTTGCTCAGCCTAAGGCAGGCATAAGACAAAACCTGCCGTGGCGGTTTTTGCAACAGAAGGGATTGACTTATGTCCCGAGGGGGTAGGTGCTGGAGCTAGACGTGGCTTCCCCGTGCAACTAACCTATCCACAAGTCCAAAATTTTATATTTCCCAAGCAATAAAAAAACCAGCGATTTATATTTATACTCGCTGGTTTTTAAATGAAGTTTGAAAGACGCAATAATCACTTTATCAATTTAGATTGTTCTTTTTCCTCTAGCTCCTGGTACATATTTAACAGCTTGTCTAACTCGCGACTAATATGAATGGATTCATCACTAGTAAATCCTTTCACAGTTGCTATTTCAATCATCTTGATACGCATTTGTTCAATTTGTTGTTTTAATTGGTTTGAATTGCAAGTAGACGCCACTTGAGCATCCCTCCAAAAATCGTCAACTTTTTCTTTATATTACCATACTAATCCTTTATTCTGTTAAAATTTTTTCACAATATCGTGACAATCTTTAGAAGTTTACTCTCTCTAATTTTTGCTTCAAATAGACATTTATTAATTTGTCTAGTTCTTGACTTACAGATAAAGTCTGGCTGCTTTCTAATCCGTAATGATCCGCAGTGTAATGCATTTTCTCTCTCTTTTTTTGAATCTCCAAAAACAAAGCACTATCATCTACTTTTTCTACTAAACTCTTCCTCATACCCCTAGTTCCTCTCTATATTTACTAAACGTTTATGATTATGTCAAAAGTAATAGAAAAAGTAAATAGAATCGCAAAATTAGACAAAATTTTCAGAAAAAAAGTTAGAAAAAACGCTTTACTAGAATTTTAAGTAAGCATTTTCGACAAAACTATGGGTATATTTGACTATCTTTAGTTATTCGTTATAGCGAAATAATATAACTATTTAAAGAACTAGTTAAGGGCAGAGTTTGTTAATATAGATGATTATTACTGTATACCTTTTTTTAAAATAACATAAACCACATTTTTATTCTTTTTTATTTTTTGATCAAAAAGTATAATTATTCTTATACTGTTAAATAATAGGAAGATGTTCGAATAAATTAATTATAGATAAGTTGAAACTTGTGTTACGATATAATTAAGGTGGATATTGAGAAAGAGGGGACAAACTACGTGGGTAAAGAAATTTGGGAATGGGGAAAAGCAATTTTAATTGCGATAGGACTTGCTTTCATCATTAGAACTTTCGGTTTCGCAACTTCTGTTGTAGAAGGTGCAAGTATGTACCCGGCACTTGAAAATGGAGAGCGTGTTATTTTTAATAAAGCCATTTACCTATTCTCGGAACCAGATCGAGGGGATATTGTAATCATTCAAAGGCCGATTAAAAATTACGTTAAAAGAGTAATAGGTCTTCCAAATGATACGATTGAAGTGAAAGACCGAGTTTTATACATAAATGGAGTAAAACACGATCAACCATACTTAGATAGTGATGCCATTAGAGGAACTGGTGATTTTGGACCAATTCAAGTACCTGATGGTCGCTATTTTGTAATGGGTGATAATAGATCTATTAGTAAAGATAGTCGGAACGGTTTAGGCTTTATTAAAGACGAAGAAATTATTGGACGCAGTGAATTAATCGTTTTCCCTTTTGACGAGTTTTCTCTTACACGCTAGGACAAGAAAAAAGAAAATGGCTTGTATCATTCAAGCCATTTTCTTTCGTTTAATTCATTTTATCCGGAAGTGCCGTGATAGATTCTATCAAAACATCTAATTTCCCTTCAATTCGGTGAAGCAAATAAAATGTCACCACAACAGGAAAACCTATTTCTGGAATCCAATTGGCCCAATCATTCATTTCAACTAACCTCCCCTCTTGCTAGAAATTGTTAATCAAGGCCATTTCCAATGAAAATTAATACGAATGATAACCTTTGCGCTT
Source organism: Salirhabdus euzebyi (assembly GCF_014207435.1). Lineage (GTDB taxonomy): Bacteria > Bacillota > Bacilli > Bacillales > Alkalibacillaceae > Salirhabdus > Salirhabdus euzebyi. The sequence continues at coordinate 93,036 of NZ_JACHGH010000012.1, read as the reverse complement.
AGAGTCTAAGTAAAAAAGGAGCGATTGCTCGCTCCCTTTAAAATTATAATGTGATTTCAGACACATTTCGCTCTACAATACGAGCACTTTTCTTCTCAATTATGTCTCCTCCAGCAGAAGTAAATACATTTTGCGTAATAATTTCGTCCATGGCCTGGTTAATAAGTAGTGCATCAGCAGGCTCTACTGGTTCGTCTAATGCAATAGTTACTATTTTCCCTTCAGTATTTGCGAACTTCAATTCTAGTCGTCTTGACATCTCTACCCCTCCCTTCTATCTACAGTATTTTTTTGTTACGAACTAACTACAATAGAGGAATCATTACGTTCTACCCCATGTAATGTTCTTTCTTGAAGAGGTTCAAGAACACTTGCAACAGCAAATAATTGATCCGCAGTTGCATCTGTCTTCACATTGTTAAAATTTTTGTTTTTTAACATCATATTCCCCTCTTCATCCAAACCAACTTGAAAAATAAGCTGCAATTGGGTACTTACCTTTTGTTCTAAAGCCATGAAACTCACCTCCTTTCACATTTATAATCGTTTAAAGTCAAAAAGAGGTGTCTATGGATTACATTATCGAGTGTGTTTTTTTCGACGATATTGAATATAGAAAAAGTAGACCTTCGCTGGAATAAGGGGGGAATAATTTGAGTGGGTATCGTTTTGAGGGACTTTCTATATCACCCGAAGGTAAACTGCTTAGATATCAATAATGATGGAAAACAGATTTTTTACATAAAAAAACAGCACCCTAAAGTGCTGTTTTGTCGTCTTACTTATGAATGATCGAACAAACAATATCCAATATTTACTAGTAAAATGCCGGTACAAACGATTCCCATAACTACCTCTAGCATTTCATACACCTCCTAGTTAAGAAAAGCCAAGCATACCCTTTAAGAATAGGGTTTCTTATGTTTCCTATGTAATCTAAATTTATCACTATTAATATTTTACCAAAAAATTAATAACTAACCATAATCTTTTTTCGAAATTTTGATGGCGAATATTACTATCTACATATAGCTTATGTTAAAATTTAGAATATACTTCTTCTTACTATATCCTAGAGCAGGTGATAAATACATGGCCCATTGCCCTTATTGTGGAACAGAGGTCAAAAATGAGGAATTATACTGTATAAAATGTGGTAAAGAATTACCAAAAGACCTAGAAGAGCGCACAGCTAGAACGAAAGGTTTTAATAAATGGTGGTTTTTACCTCTAAGCATTATGGTACTTTTTGGACTCATTTTTCTTAGTACCTTTCTCCTTTCCAATTATAAATTGAATAAAGCTATTGAAGCATATGAAAAGGGTGAACAGCTTGCCTATAGTGGAAAATTCAAGCAAGCAAAGGACTTTTTTAATGAAGCTATTGAACTGAAGAGCCAATTTAAAGCGGCTACTCACGGTTCACAGTTTATGGATATTGCCATCTCCATACAAGATCAGCTAACCTCTGCCAATAAGTTAACAGAAGAGGAAGATTTTCAGCAAGCCCTTACTATTACAAAACAAGCGGAAGAAAGTATTAAAAATTATAATGGTGAGGTTGTAAATGAATTATTAAACCAAATTCTTCAAAAGCGCAACCAAATTAAAACAGAGGAACTTAAATTTCGATTAGAGCAAAAACCTTCTATTCAAGACTTAAAAATATTATTATGGCAAGCGGAAACAATTCAAAATGAAGAAGCAGAAGAAATAACGGAGGAAATACGAGATCGTTTGGTTGATTTTACTTTTTCAAAAGCTAATGAATTCCTGAAATTAAAACAGTTTTCAGATGCTATCACCACGATTAAAGATGGGCTTAGGTTTGCACCGGATAGTGAGAAACTAAAAAGCCTTAAAACAACGGTAGAAAAAGAAAAAATTGCTTTCGAAACAGAGCAGCAAAAACGAATTGCTCAAGCAATGAATGCAGCAGAACAAGAATTTGAATTTAACAAGAATAATGCAGTAGAAATAATATCGTTTGAAGCAAAAAAGGATGAATATGGCTACTTAGTCATAAAGGGCAAGATAAAAAGCATTGCTACTGTTCCGATATACTCTGTGTCTGTTACCTACAATCTACTAAACTCTGAAGGCGAAATAGTAGATTCAAATGAAGTATTCATTTATCCAGACACATTATACCCGGACGAAGAAGGTAATTTTGAGTTTACTCATTACGAACTCGAACAAGAGCTTTCAGCTAAGGTTGAAACAGTGCAGTGGTTCCTTAATTCACCATAAAATGGAGTGAAAAGATGAAAAGAAAATTACTTTGGCCGATTATACTTTCCATTATTATTTCCTTTTTATCGATAGCAATTATTTTTCATTATTATCAAAAATGGGAAGCGGAAAGCATTAAAATTGATAATAAAATGGCTGTATTGGTGAAGGAAGAAGAAAATAAGGAAGATAAAGATTTAAAAACAATTATTCATGAATCACAAAAGTTTGTTGTACAAATTGAAGCAGAAGGTGAATCAGGACAAAATATCGGTTCTGGATTTATCTACAATGACAAAGGTGACATCATTACAAATGCTCATGTTGTTGAAAATGCCGACTCCATTTTCGTAAAAACATCTGATGCTAAAACATATCCTGCCGCATTAATTGGAATTGGTAAGGATAAAGACATAGCTGTTGTACGTGTCCCTCAATTAATCAATCGAAATGCTTTACCGGTAAATACGGAATATGAGGCTGAAATAGGTGATGATATTATAGCTGTGGGAAGTCCACTTGGGTTTCAAAACACAGTTACAATAGGAATTATTTCAGGTAAAAATAGAACTTTCTCCGTTAGTGAAGGGTATGAATATGAAGATGCTTATCAGATTTCAGCACCCATTACAAATGGTAACAGTGGAGGACCTCTTATTCACAGACAAACTGGTAATATTATAGCAATCAATTCTGCTGGTACGAAGGAAGGAACGATAGGATTTAGCATACCCGTTAGTAAAGTGATGGATTTAGTTCAAATGTGGTCTGATCAAGCAGACAATGAAGAATTAGATTTTGATGGAAATATAGCTAGAATAGATTCCACAAACCCAACAGAATTGAAACAAGACGCCAGTTATATTGTCAATTATTTTTATGAGAGTTTAGAAATGAGGGATTACTTCAATGCCTACGCATTGTTGGGTAGCCAGTGGCAGGCTGATAAGACATACCAAGAATTTCGCGAGGATTACATTCACATAATTGATATTAAAATTAGGAATGTAGAAGCCAAAATCATCGAAAATAATCGGATACGAATTACTTTGAATTCTGACCATATTGTTAGAAAAGAAGAAAATGCTACACTAACCGAACATTTTCAAGTCGAATTTATAGTGGGTTATGAAAATGATCAATTAAAAATAATCGAAGGTGAAAGAAACCTAATGTCAACAACGGAACAAGATGTGCAAGAATAAAGTAATTACGCTCAAACCTTTACCAACTTTTGTTGGTAAAGGTTTTTTATATATTTTATAATTATTTTCTTAAATATAGGTATTCGTCTATACTGATTTGTGCTCTTTCCCATAGGATAGGAGTGTAATATATTTAGGAGGTGAAGCAATATGCATATGCACGGTTATGCACCTGTTATGGGCGGTTATGATTATGGTAATGACTATTGCTGCTATGGATATGGATATGGTTATGGAGGAACTGGTTACGGTAGTGGCTTCGCCCTAATCGTAGTTCTATTTATCTTGTTAATTATTGTTGGAGCAGCATTCTATAGCTAAGAAAAGAACTTCCCCTAAGACGAAAGAAATAAGCCTTCTACCTAATGGTAGAAGGCTTATTTCTTTAAACAAAAAACAATTCAGCATCTTGAGCCCTAACAGGCTTACTAAAATAAAATCCCTGGATTTCATCACACCGTTCATTCTTTAAAAATTCTAATTGCTCCTTTGTCTCTACACCTTCCGCAATCACTTTCATATTTAAAGCATGTGACATATGAATAATCGATTTAACAATAGCTTGATTTTGTTCCCGCTCACCACGAATAAATAATTGGTCAATTTTCAATTTACTTAAAGGAAACTGACTTAAGTATTTCATAGAAGAATATCCAGTACCAAAATCGTCAATAGATACATTCACACCAAGATTTTTAAGTCCTAACAACGTTTCCATAATATAGGACTCATTAGACATTGCCATACTTTCTGTAATTTCAACCTCTAAGTATTGAGGTTCAAGTCCAGTCTGTTGCAATGTTTGTTCCACTTTTTTCACAAGGTTTTTTTGTAAAAACTGCTTAACAGAAAGATTAACACTTACTTTCAAGGGGGCATATCCTTTGATTTGCCACTCCCTATTTTGCCTACAAGCCTCTTGTAAAACCCAATCCCCAATTTCTATAATTAACCCCGTTTTTTCCGCCAAAGGAATAAATGCATTTGGAGATATATAACCTTTTTCCGGATGATTCCATCTCAGTAATGCTTCAAATCCAATTACTTTGTTTGAAACTAAGTTAATTTGAGGTTGATAATGTAACTCGAATTGGGAATGCTTAATTGCCCTTCGAAGCTCGGTTTCAATTGTTAACATTTCCTTAAAGTTTTCAGAAATTGAAGACTCAAACAGTTTGTAATGATTACGTTGTTTATTTTTTATTACATACATTGCGGAATCTGCATGTTTTATTAGTTCGTTTGCATTACTGCCATTTTCAGGGAAAATACTTATTCCTATGCTAACAGAAGTATAAAGTTCAAAATCATCTACATCTATCGGCGCTTGGAAAGCAGCAATGATATGTTTAGCAAACTGCTCTGCATCCTTTTCCGAACAAATATTTCGCTGTAGAATTAAAAATTCATCCCCACTCATACGAGCAATAAAATTATTCTCGTTCAAAAAGGTTTTTAGTCGTTCTGCGCAAGCTTTTAAAAGTCCATCACCAAATTGATAACCGAGTGTATCATTAATTTGCTTAAAATAGTCAATATCAACAAAGTGGACCGCTAATTTAGACTGGTCTTTTTCACATTGATCGATTGCTTCTTTTAAGGTTTTATTAAAGAAATTTCGATTTGGTAAGTCTGTTAGTTCATCATAGTAAGCCATAAATTGTATTTGTTTTTCATTTTTTACTCTTTCTGTAACATCCCGGACAACAGCAATTCGAAGAACCCGATTCCCATCTGGATACGGTTGTGGGAGCACTTCTACATAAATTGTTTCGCCAGTCTTTTTTATGCCTTTTAATTGATAAGGCCCTTCATGATACTTATTCATATTTTCTTTTAAAACGCCAATGTAATTTCGATCCACTAACTTAAAAATTGATTGATGCATAAGTTCATTTTTTGTGTATCCTAACATTTGCGCGAACGAATTATCACAATCAACAATAACTCCAGCATCATGTAAAATCATACCTTCGTATGGCTCATTCATCATATTACTAAGGGAATAGAGCATGCTGTGCTTCTTTTCATTTAACTGAACGGGATGTAATAATAAACAATACGTGTTTTCTTTCACTAAAGAGCTCTTGATTTGAACTAGTTGTTTTTTGGGAATTCTCAGCTCCATTAACATTTGTTGTTCCGTTTGCTTTGTAATAACACCAAAGTCAAAAAAATCTTTCATAGACTTTAGGGCTAAGTTGCTACTATCAAGATCCAATAATTTTAAGGCATGCTCATTCGCAAAAGTGATTTTCCCATTGACATCCACTAACAAAGCAGCATCCCTAATATTCTTTAGAAACCATTCAGGAACCGGTAGTGTAATTTCACTTGACTGCATACTCATCTTTATCCCCCCTAGGTATGACTTACTTAACCGATGATAATTCTTTCCTTAGGATAATGGTACTGACCCGATTTTTTTCTTGTATTGAAGGTAAATAGGAAGGTCAAAATTCCAATTCGTCCAATAAACATAAGGATCATCAAAACAATTTGACTGAAAGGACTTAACCCCGAAGTTATCCCCATTGATAATCCGGTCGTTCCAAAAGCTGAAGATACTTCAAAAATAATGGAAATAAGCGAAAATTCTTCTACTATTGAAATAAAGACAACAGAAACAAAACATATTATTAGTGCCATTAAAGTAACGACAACGGCTTTAAATAGATCTTCTTCGTGTACTTCCCGACGAAAGACTGTTACATTATTTTTCCCTCTGGCAAAAGTCATGATAAAAATTATTACTAAAGCAAAGGTTGTTGTACGAATCCCACCCCCAACACTACTTGGAGATGCCCCAATAAACATTAACGATGAGATAAACAGTTGTGATTGTTCTGTTAAGAGACTAACATCCATCGTTGATAGCCCACCACTTCTTGTAGTAGTTGATTGAAATAGACTGTAAAAAATTACTTCATGCCAACTTTTTCCTGCAAAAAAGTGGTTCCATTCTAATAAAATCAGTATAAGAAAACCAAAGATAATAAGTGAAAAATAGGTAAGTGTTGTCAGTTTAGTGAATAAAGAAAAACGCATAAATTTTCGTTCTTCTGGCGAAGACGTTAAATAATCTTTCACTTCAATTAGAACTGGAAATCCAATAGATCCCAATATGATTAGAGTAATATGTATAAATTGAACAAAATAGTCATCTTGGAAAGGAATAAGTGATTGTCCAGTTATATCAAAGCCAGCATTCGTAGTTGCACTTATAGAAGCAAAAAAACCTTGGAAATAGGCTTCTTGCCACGTTGGAAAATAGCGTAAAAAATATGTACCTAAAATTAGAAAGCCTATTAACTCAATAATTAAAATAAGTTTTAGAATACCCCGCATTAGACGGACCATACCTTGGAAAGAAGTTTGGTTTTGATCGGTCATGATTAACCTACGTTCCCGTAGGCCAATTTTCTTCCCTACTAAGATCCAAATAAAGGTTCCTAAAGTCATAACACCTAGTCCACCGAACTGAAAGACAAATGCTAATATAAAAAGCCCTATGTTACTAAATGTATCAACTATTGTAACGACAGATAAACCTGTTACACTTACTGCACTGACAGAAGTAAAAAGTACTTCCATAAAAGTAACGGTTGTACCGTCCTTATGGGCTAATGGTAAAGATAGTAATATACAGGAAACAGTTACAGCAACTAAATAAAAAATTGCTATTAATTGTACGGGTGATCTGCTTCCTAACCAATGTGAAATTTTATATTTTGTATCCATAATACTTTTCTCCCTTAATTACACAAAATCCTTCTTTGAACGACAATCTTCTACTATTATAACAATCCTTATGTTTTATTTCCTGTCTATTATTGGAAATGTGGGGAAAAGCGCCAACTATACAAAAAATGAACCCGCTTTCTATTGAGCGGGGTAAATGTATAAGTAGTTCAATTATGATTCACCTTGTTTATTTTTCTTTTTAAACATAGTTAACAATTCTTCTCCCTGATATCCTTCTTCAATTAAATATTGCAACATCTCTTCTACTTTTTCTTGTTTTCGATTAATTAAAGTTCCCATAAACAACACATTAATACCGGAACCAATTTCATTTATTCCTACTATTTTAACCATTAGGGAGGCAGGTTGATTCGTTTCTTTTGTAATTTTAACTTGTAACACAAGTTCTTGATCAAATTCTTTAGCACGATGAAAAAAGCTCTCATATTGCTTGTCCACGAAGGATTCAATCAGCCAACGATTTTTATCATCTTCTCTGTTAATGATTAAGCCATCGATTAAATTAATGGGACGATTAGTCAATTCTTCCCCTTGTTTTTCCAAAACATCTAATGAAACTAGCTTAAATGTTTTCATAACGTCCTCCTTCTTTAACATACCTCTATTATAAAGGTAAAACCGTACCGTTTTCAAAATAGTTTACAAATCTTTTGAAAAGATGGGATTAATTAAATTCACTGTTTTATAAAATATTGTTACTTTTTATTTAAACTACGACGTAACTAAATATGTGTAATTCCTACCGCTACGGAAATACACTACGCTTCCTTCGGGCCAGCACGTGTCTGAAGACCCCGCAGCGACGGTATTCCGCGAGGAGGCTGAGGCCGTGCTCTAAGGTGCGCGAAGTATACTGCCGAAGCGGTCTGCTAGCAGTAGCTTCAAATAGGAATGCCTGCTTTAGTTACGTCGTAGTTTCTATCAACCGTGACACAACTAATAACAAGCTTACCAATAAAGCCATTAAAACTTTTGAGTGATTAAACTCTACTTTGCTAAAAACAAGCAATGCTTCCTAATTAAACGCTTAAGAAAAAAATTAGTCATAGAAATGCTCCCCTAAGATAGAAAGAACTTTTAATCTGTCCACCTCTAGGGGAGCATTTCTTTTTTCAGTCTGTTTTTATTATTTATCTTGAATAAATAGTTTGGAACTATTTATCCTAACTAGTTTACTCTTATAGTGTTGGTTAATTTTTTCGTCTATTTCAGTTAAGAGCGTGATTGCTTCCTTCACTTCCATTTTATTGTAATGATGAAGTCCTTTTGGCTGTTCATCCATTTCATCTGCTGTTGCAACTACTGTTTGTAAAGGAGTTCGAAAATCTTGTACGGAAAAATTCAAATAGGAATCTGTGTGTAATAATATAGCCAACGTAATTTCTTTTGCTGCAAGTCGATCTTCCCCTAATCGGATTAACAGTTTATGCGCTCTTTCAGCTCCTTTAATAGCATGTATGTCGTGTTTTCTATATTCATCATAATCCCATTTACCTTCCCGATACCATTCGTAATGACCAATATCATGCAATAAAGCTGCTTTGGTAGCCATATCAACATCTACTCCATAATCTATAGCAAGCTTATAAGCATACTGTGTTGTTTTAACCGCATGATGAATACCTGATCTTCTTAAATACTTTTGTGTAATTCTATGATTAAAGATTTCAACTAACGTTACATTTCTCACAAGTATCCCCTCCGCTAAGTTTTTAAAAAACAATATACCATATTTCTAAACCCCTTAACAAGTTTACTCTTTATTATTTGTCAAGATTGTTTCGGATAAGTATGATTAACATAAATATTATACGGGGTGGGTAAAAATGAATTTCACTAACGATACTGTACTAATTACAGGTAGTAGTAATGGAATAGGAAAAGGGTTAGCTTATTCATATGCAAATAAAAATGCAAAGGTGATAATTGCTGATGTGGACGAAAAAAACGGCTTAGCTTTAAAAAAGGAGTTGCAGGGCTTAAACACCAAAGCTTTTTTCATTCGATGTGATTTTAGTAGTCAGGAAAGTATACAAAATTTATTTTCTACAATAGATAGAAACGAGGAAATAAGTAGTCCAACTATATTAATCAATAATGTTGGTGTCAGTTCTTTTTATAATTTTTTTGACATGTCTTTTGAACAATGGAATAAAGTGATTCAAACTAATTTGAGTAGTGTTTTTTTATGCACACAGAAGATGGCACTACGTTGGAAGAGAAATCAAATGAGAGGTCGTATAGTCAATATAGCATCTACCAGAGCTTTTATGTCGGAACCTAATTCAGAAGCATACGCCGCTTCTAAAGGTGGAATTATAGCAATAACTCATGCTTTAGCTCAAACTCTCTCGGTTTACGGTATTCAAGTAAATAGTATTAGCCCTGGTTGGATACAAACAACAGACTATGACCAATTACGGGAAATTGATCACAAGCAACATCCGTCTTTAAGAGTGGGACACCCCTTGGATATAGCGAAAGCATGTTTTTATTTAACGGACCCAGAAAATAATTTCGTTACGGGAGAGAACATTGTTGTGGACGGAGGAATGACAAGGAAAATGATATATGAGCACTAAAAACTTGTTAGTTTTTGGTTGGTCTAAAAGCGGTTGTCGCGACATAGCGGCAACTTTTTTTATTTATTTTAAAAAAACACTTGTATAACGACACCAGTGTCGTTATAATAGGTATAAATAAAACGACACCAATGTCGTTTAAATGAGGTGGATTAAAATGAAAAGTAAATTAATGAAGAATAAAAGTTACTTAACATTAATGGGGGCACAAGCTATTTCAAGTATTGGGGATTGGCTTAGCATTGTAGCGATTATAACGCTTGTTGGTTTAAAGTGGAATGCTTCTCCATTTGAGGTATCTTTAATTATTTTATGTCTTGCCTTGCCTATGGCATTTCTTGGTCCAGTTGCAGGAATTGTTGCTGATCGATTTAATCGAAAAATGTTAATGATTACATCAGACGTTGTTCGAGCAGGTTTGATTCTTATCCTCACTGTCGCAAATACCATCTGGATTGTTTATATTTGTTTATTTACGATTGGGATATTTTCCTCTATTTTTATACCTGCTAAAAATGGAAAGCTGAAAGAATTAGTTAAGGATGAGGACATGAAAAGTGCTATGTCCATAACATCTATGATAGACTCAAGTACAAAGGTATTAGGTCCCCTCCTAAGTGGGTTGTTAGTGACAGCTTTTGGAGCAAAAATTGTATTTTTACTCGACTCAGCAACATTTATTGTATCGGCCATATTAATTGCGTTCCTACCGAAAACAGTTAAGCTTATTAAAGACAATGATATAGAAGAAGATCATAAGGCAGATAATTCCTTTAAAAGAGAACTAATCGAAGGATTTTCCTTCATAAAGTCTAAAACCTATATGTTAGTAGGATTAACTATTTTAGGACTGAGCCTTTTAATTTTACAGCTATCGGACTCTCAAATTATTGTGTTGATTAGAGAGCTTTCAGAAGCTTCTCCTGATCTATTTGGGTATATCGTAACAGCAGCTGGACTAGGTATGTTTTTTGCTGGACTATTATTAGCTAATAAGCCAAATTATAATACCTTTATTCTTATTTTTGCTGGTGTATTTGGAATCGGGTTTAGTTTTGGAATGATGGGGGTACTTACTAACTTTGATTTAAACTACTCCGCTATTTGGGCTCCTTTATTAGGTTTTAGTGGTGGATTTTCTGCTAGTCTTATTTTCATTCCATTTCAAGCTACTGTTCAAATAGACACCCCTGTTCACATGACTGGCAGAGTTTTTGGCGTAATCAATAGTGTAACGACTACAGCTACCATTATTGGCCCTTTACTAGGTGGGTGGCTTGCTACCGTAATAGGTATCATTCCTACGTTCGTTATTACTGCATCTTTGTTAATCATCGTAGCAATAGCCGGATTACTGACAAGAAGTAAATTTGAGGAGGAAATGAACGATGTCTCCGAAAGTAAGCAAGGAGCACCTGAAACAGCGACGAGCTAAAATTTTAGAAGCAGCAAAGGAAGTATTTATTAAACAAGGTTATGAACATACTACTATGAAGCATGTGATGGAGGCTGCCAACGTTAGTAGAGGTGGTCTTTACCAGTATTTCTCTAACAAAGAAGATCTATATGAAGCCATATTAGAGAATAACTTATCAAACGAAGTAACAGAAAATCAAGATTCCCTTGAAAATGAAGTTGATTCGTACTGGGATTTACTAATGACTAGAATTTTTGGTGACGATATGGATCCTGACGATAATATGGACCCTCTAGCCCCAAGTAATTTGGAGTTTTTTATTACGGGAAGAAATGATGAACGAAGAAGAATGTATGGGAAAGCTAGATACCAGGATGGCTATAAACTATATGCAGATGTTATTAAAGCCGGACAACAAAATGGTGAATTTAGCCTAAAATACGATAGTGACATCATAGCAAGAACGATTGTTTCTTTCATTGACGGATTAGCAGTAGAACATGCTATACTTCCTTTAGAAATATTAAAAATGAAAGAGCAATCAGAGCTCTTTGTGGAATATTTAAAATTAGCACTAGAAGTAAAATAGGCAACCAATATGGCTGCCTATTTTTTATGCCTCTAAACTCCTCTTTTTGTTCTCATAAAAAGTTCTAAAAAATAAGTAGGCACCCAGTACAATGAAAACAAACATTAGAAAAACGTCACTATATGCTGCCGAACCTCCTTTTTGAGCAAAGGGATTAAATGATTTTTCTGGACTGTATATATCTAATACCTTTCCAATAATTGCTCCACTTAAAGATCCTGCTACAAAGTTCATTAAATTGAAGACACCCATCCCCACTCCTGTTTCTTTATTAGGAAGAATGTTTGCAAGTAAGTCTGCTGTTGAAGCTTGAACGAGCGGAAAACACATATAGGCGAGAATAATAGATAAACTAAGAACAATAGGATGTAGTCCTGTTGAAATGGATATAACAAAAAAGCCTGTAGATAAGATCATCATAGACAAAAATAATACAAAGCGACTCCCTTTACTATCTACTAGCCTACCACCAAACTGTCCAATGATGGCAGCACAAATAGCGCCTGGAAATAATACTAAACCTATTTGCATCGTTGTTAGTTCATGTACATCTCTTAGCATTATCGGCAAGGTAAACATAAGACCAAATAGACATGCTACACCAAAAAAGCTCGTAATTATAGTTGCCACAAATTTTTTATTTTTAAAAAAATGTGGTGGTATAAAAGGATATTCTACATATTTTGAACGAACAAAAAAGCATGTAAGAAAGAACAGCATGCCACCTATACTTATAAGACTTTCCATTGTTATGCCAATTAATAGGGTTGCAATTGTTCCCGCAACAAAAAAAGCTCCGATAAAATCAACATGTGCCTCTCTCTTCTTTTCATCTGGTAAATTTTTCCGCAAAAACGGAAGCATAATAATAATGCAGGCAGATGTTAAAAATAAAAACTTCCAATCTAAAAAGCCAGCAATAAATCCACCTACAATTGGACCAACACCAGAAGCAAACGCCATTACGGATGAAATGATTCCTAAAACTTTTCCTCTTTCTTTTGGAAAATACCGAATAGGTGCTAAAAACACGAGTGCTGGTAACATCGCACCGCCAGAAGCCTGGATTACTCTTGCAATTAATACCATTAAATATGATTGCGCAAAAAAACCAAATAAAGAACCAATAGCAAAAATGGTCAAGCCAATTGTGATCAAAGTTTTAAAAGGATAGTAATCAGCTAATTTACCATACATGAGAGCACCCACTGCATACACCATTATATAGCCTGTCATTACCCAGCTGACTTCAGACGGCATTAATTGAAATGTTTTAGCTATATCAGGAATGGCAATATTAAACATAGTACCGTTCATAACGGACATCATAAGAACAAAACATAATGCTGTTAGAAGGGCTTTGGGATTTTTTATTTTGACTTCATCCGTTTCATCCAATGAAGTTGTGGTGTTTTTCATGTTTTTCCTCCTACAATAAAATTCCATATCCGAACTGTATCTTAGCCCTAAAATGAGCTAAATGCAAATGGTAAAGACCGAGTAGTACAAAATGTTAAAGGAGTGACTTAAATGATTTATGATGTAGCAATTGTTGGAGCTGGGCCCGCTGGGGCTAGTGCAGCAATTTTTTTAGCAAAGGCAGGGAAAAAAACATTACTTGTTGATCACGGAAAAAGTATTACTCAAAAGGCATGGATTAAAAATCACTACGGTGTAAAAGAAATTGAAGGTCCAGACTTAATAGAGATTGGGATGCAGCAAGCAAAGGCATTAGGTGCAGAATTTAAAACAGATGAAATTGAAAAAATCGAGAAAAAAGGTGATCACTTTTTAGTGAAGATGGGAAAACACGAATATGATGCCAAACATATATTGCTTGCCACAGGGCTTTCTGTTGCTATCGCAGAACAATTGGGGTTAAAAATTATAGATGGAGAAGAACCAAGAATAGCTAGAAACATTAAAGTCGATCATGAAGGAAAAACAGGTATGAAAAATGTCTGGGCTGCTGGTACTGTCGCTGGTGAAAGTGTCCACACGATTATTACTGCGGGACACGGGGCAAAAGTCGCTGTTAATATCATAAGTGAAATTAATGGCGATAGATATGTTGACCATGATATTCTACAAAGTAAAGATTAGAATTTATCAATTATTAGGAGGATAAGCATGGAATACTCATTTAAAATTTTTTCGGATTATATATGACCCTTTTGTTATATCGGCAAGGGGCTTGTCGACAAGCTACAAGGGGAATTTAATATAACAACGGAATGGATGCCATTAGAGATTCATCCCGAAACTCCAAAAGAAGGTAAATTAATTAAGGATGCATTACCTCATGTTCCAATAGACGGAATGAAAAGTCAGTTAAATATGGCTGGGAAACCTTACAATATTACTTTTGGTGATTTTGACCGTCTTTCCAATACAAAAGATGCTCTAATTATTAGCGAATTTGCAAAGGATAAAGGGCAATTTGAATGTTTTCATACAAGGTTATTCGAGGCCTACTTTGTAGAAGGACTCGATATTGGTAATCTGGATATACTTAAACGTTTAGGTGAAGAATGTAACCTAAATGCCAGTGAAATGGAAAGTGCGCTAACGAATCCAAAATATGCCAAAATAATAGAAGAAACGAACGAGGAAGCTAGAAAACTTGGAGCTACAGGTACTCCCACCTTTATTATTAATAATAAGTATCGTGTAGTTGGTGCTCAGCCATATGAAAACTTTGTAGAAATATTAAAGAAGATCCAAAATAACGAGGTATAGGTAGACTATAAATAAAACATTTCCATAAAAAAACGCAATGTATACGAATATGGGATACAAATCGCACGTCGGTTTGTATCCCATTTTATGTCCTAACGACTCTTAATTAATTTATGAATACAGATAGAAAATATGGATGTTTATGCTAAAATCAGACGAACAGTAGATTTTGCAACAACATTTATATGAACAATTTCGAGGTGATTATTATTAAAATTAGAGAAGCAACCTTAAAGGACCTGCCCGGAATAAAGGCAACAGTTAAATCCGCTTTTTATCGTGAGGGGAAACATGAACTTTATAATGAGTGGGAATTCGCAGAAAGAGTAACACAAGATAGAGGTTTTGTGAAGGAATTATGTCTAGTTGCTGTTTTAGATGAAGAAATTGTAGGATATATATTACTTTCTAAAGCACAGATTGGGCAAAAACAAGGGTTATCTTTAGGGCCACTAGCAGTTACAAAAGACCTTCAAAATAAGGGAATTGGAAAGAAACTTGTCCGTAAGGGACTAGATATTGCGAAATCATTGGGATATAAATGGGTAGTGTTGTTAGGAGGGGATTACTATTTACAATTTGGATTTAAACCTGCGCTAGCACACAACATTTTACTATCTGAAGACAATCCCGAAAATAAATATGTAAAAATTTGCTTTTTAAACGAAACAGACCATGAAATGAATGGGATTATAAGATACTGTGACTCCTTCTATAATCAAAATGGCGAATTGCTTTAATTTTTTTGTGACCAATCAATCTTCTTCTAAAGATCATTCATTGAAATGATAAGGAATAAATTTTGGGGGAAAAATATGCATCTCATTCCCCCCTTGTACTTAACAACTATTTAAACTTTACTGACCTACCGTATACAAATAGTGACTGTTAAAATGATTAAAGGTAAACCCAGCATCATTTAACCTCATTATAATAAATCTGTCTAATTTATATGGGCTTTTTTGTTGATGACTCCGTAATTCTTCCCAAGATGTAACAAAGAAATACTTTTCTTTAGCTTCAATAACTTTGAGTAGTACATTATTTTCATTTACCAGCTCTAACCCGAATGAAACTATTCTATTTTGGTCCCCTAACTCTCTTTGTAGGCAATTTATTACATGATAGGTAAACTCCTTTACTTTCATGTTTTTTGCCATATAACCCCTAGCCATTCCATTTGCATTCATTATTAACATCTCTCCTTTACATTTTTCCTTAATTTGCCTAGGATTCAGGAGAAAGGCATACAACATAAAAAGGTTCTTTTCACCAATGGGAAAAGAACCTAATAATATAAGCCGATCCTTATCACCCAAAGCAATTGCTTTGCTGGTTGTAGCACCTTGCATTTCGCAGGTTGCTGTGGAATCAAAGAGCCAGTTCTCTCCTCCACTCAAGATAAGTAATTAAGTTGTTAGTTAAAATATAACATATTTTATAATAGCATTAAAACTTAAAAATTTTAAATTTGCACCACTTGATGCATGGGGATACTCTCTTCTGAATTTGAACACAAGGAATCAACATATTGACTTAACGGGCCTTCAAAGACCTTTGTTAATTTTACTGAATTCCTGCACTCATCTGGGGTGATTAAGCCAGGGGGTTTGTTCCATACATGAACTCCAGATATTTTTAGGACTGTTGCCACAAACTGAGAACAGAAATAAGCATTACTTCTCTCTATTGATTTTCCAAATGGAACTGTAGCGATTCCTAAAAAATTATACCTGTAATGATTTGCGTTCTTTTTAAAGTGATCAATAACTCTCGCCATTTTTTCTTTTTGACGATCACTTACTTGTAAGGAATATAGTTCACAAGTAGTGTCTGGGAATCTAGCATATATTCCACCATTATTGACACATTCTTTAACAAAGCCAGCTCTCATTGGATTATATGGTTTTTTTCTACCAAAACTATAGAGTTCAGTTAACTCTTTATTAAGAGAAATTGAAACATGATTATACGGTGCTTTTGTATATAAACCGATTGTCTGTGAAAAGATCGAACCAGTTTTTGTAAGCAAAATATAAATATCAGCCATTTCACTTTACTCCTCTCTCTTATGAAACTATACATCATTCTTCAAAAGGATTCTATAATTTCTTTTATTTTTTTTATTTTTTTAGAAAATCCTACCATACACTTTATCCCTTTTACCTCTTCAACCCTTACATTGGAAGGTCATCTGATTCAGGCTTTTCAGTTGTTTTTCCTTTTCGTATCTCCAACGCAAAGAGTACTACATAGCATATTAAGAGAGAAACAATAAAAAAATCAGGATGGAATAAACCGTCTGTGAAAAAACCTCCTATGAATCCAATAGTTAAACCTAAAAATAAACCGACAGAAAAGAGTTTGATCATTTTGGAGGCCCCCAGAAATATGAAATATACACTTAATGTTAATCCATTTTTTCTCAATTGAAAACACTTTTCCCTATAAAAAGGTCATTTTCTTTCTCTGGTGTTTTTTATTGGGAATAAAAATGGTAGATATAAAAGGATAAACAACCCAAGTGCAATTAATTCTAAGTATAAAATATACCAAGGAAATGAAGGCAAATAATCTAGTAAACTTGGATTGTCTGGTTTATGAGCTAAGAACATGTAATTTGAACCAATAATTTTATTTATTATAAATACGAAGAAAGCAATTATATTTAATGCCAGCATAGCTCTCCAAATTGATTTAACAGTTGGACGATAATTTTCAATTAAAACCATATATACTGATGCAAAAACAATTGCCATATGCGCTATAAAGAAATGAAAAAAGCGATAATGGGGAAAGCCAAAAAATAGCTCTGGCGTTAACAATGCTTGAATAGCTCCAGCAATACCTAAAAAATATACGACTTCAAATAATTTATAGGACTTAAATAAAAGCATAAAAACACTTAATATTAGTGAAATAGTACAAAGCTGTAATGGTAACGTTTCTTGTATATTCCATGCGCCAGTACTGACGTACCAAATATTTAATGAAATTTCACTTAGTATGAGTAATATGATTATGGACCATTTAATAGGAAAACGATTTTTTGTTTTTTGTAAGGTACGCCTAAAAATAATTAAAAAGCCTAATATCAATAAAGTAAGTACTAACATAATTAGGTGGGTCCATGAAAAAAGAATAAATGGCTCTCCCTTATACGTATAAGAAAAATATTTTTCGAACATGAATTTTAGAACCCCCTATGAAACAATCTTCTGAATTTATATTCGACAAAATACAACTCATTCCTTTTCGAATCGGTAAAAAGAAACCCTCTAGCAACAAAACTTTGCTAGAGAGTTACGTGTTTATTGACTATTAGGTACTGCTATTTCATAATCTTCTATGTCAATTCCATATGAAATATCTTCTAAGTATTTTAATATTTCTTGGTCCTTCGTCCCTTCTAACGGATGAATCTGGTTTGCCTTGATAATATATGGATTAAACTTCATCTTCATCAAGTCACCATCTATGGTAACCGTTAGTAATCCTGTTTGTGCTGTCTTTCCACTTACATAGTCTGGAAAAAGAAAATTACCAAGTGAATAGGCAATTGGTTTGCCTTTATAGTATTCGAATCCTTGTAAAACATGAGGGTGGGCACCAATAATCGCATCCGCACCTGCATCAATCATTTTTCTTGCATAGTCACGTTGCCATTCCTCTGGTTTATTATTTCCTTCAACTCCCCAATGTATGTATACAAATAAGACGTCAGTATCCACTGCCTCTTCTTCAATTGTTTGTATTACCCTTTCTCTTTGGTAACCGCTAGCTATTACTGGTCCCTCCCCTTCATACCAATGTACTGCTGGGATGAATCGAGAAAATCCTAAAAACTTGATGTTCCTTCCCTTTAACTCAACAGTGAGAGCCTCGTAGGCTTCTTCTTTATTTTTTCCACCACCAAAATAGTCTAATTCGTATTCCCTCAAATAATTCATCGTGTCTAAAAAACCATCAACTTGATAATCCAGTGCATGATTATTAGCAATGGAAACTGCGTCGAAACCCGCATTCTTTACCCCTTGTAATGCAATAGGATCTGATTTAAAGTTGTATAGCTGAGAAGGATCTTTTTCTTTCTCTTTTGTTACAGCAGTTTCTAAGTTTAGAATCGAAATATCAGCTTCTTTAACTTCATCTTTCACAAAGGCAAACGGATAATCAGGCCCATGAAGTTGTACAGCTGTTTTAACAGACCAATCAAACAGTGTATCCCCTGCAAATAATACAGTAATAGGTTCCTTTGGTAGTAAGTTAAAATCATCTAATGAATGTGTTTTTGTTTTCATCTTAACGATATTAACACTATGAGTTGCATAACCTTGAAGATTTTTGCTTTGCCCATGAGATGTCATAACAAATCCAATAATAGAGAGAGTAGCCAAAACTACCAACCCTATACTAATAATAAACTTGTTCATATCATTATCCCCCGCATTAAAAGCTAGAAGTAGCTTTTTTTCTACTTATATGCGTGGGACTGGGATAATAGAAGTAAAGTCCTGTTTTTGCTAGAGTTAGAGTAATAAGATCTTTTACTCGAAAGGCGGTATTATACTTTTATTATCTATCAAAAAATTTCACTCGTATAACAGGTCGTTTTTGTATCAGAATTGATGGAAAATGCGACGTAACCATTGAACTTTAATTCCAGCCGCTACGGAAATACACTACGCTTTCCACGGGCTCGCGCTGAGCCTCCTCACTCGCACAGAACGCTCGTGAAGTGACCCCAAAAAATTAGACACATTTATTTTTAAGCAGCTTGGGTAAGAATTCGATATTGAATCGGACTCTTGCCTTTTAATTTTGCTTTTATCCTTTTGTTATTATAATAATTCATATATTCCTCAAGCTCTTGTTTAAAATGATCTACACTTTCAAAATAGTTGAGGTAAAGGAATTCTGACTTCATAATTCCGAAGAAGTTCTCTATTACAGCGTTATCGTAACAGTTTCCTTTACGTGACATACTCTGTTTTATTCCGCGTTCCCTTAAAGTGTAACGATACTGTTTCATTTGGTAATGCCACCCTTGATCCGAGTGGAGAATTAACTGATCCTCACCTGTTATTCGTTCAAAGGATTTCTCTAACATTTCTGAGACAAGGGAGTATGTTGGTCTGGAACCAATCGAATATGTGATTATCTCCCCATTAAATAAATCGAGAATAGGGGATAGATAGAGTTTCTCCCCAAACAGTTTAAATTCAGTAATATCCGTTACCCACTTTTCATTTGGTTTTTTTGCATGGAAATCACGGTCCAGTATATTGGGAGCTTTTTTTCCAACCGTTCCTTTATAGGAGCGATATTTTTTAATACGTATGATACTTTTTAATCCGAGCTCTTTCATTAATCTTTGAACTTTTTTATGATTTACCTTATGTCCCTTATTTTCTAGTTCCATCTTAATACGACGGTAACCATAACGCCCTCTATGTTCATGATATATTTCTTCAATCAATGTTTTTAATTCTGCATCTTTGTCAGGACGATTAAAGGTTTCAACCCAATAATAGTACGTACTACGTGGTATACCTGCCAACTGTAAAAGATCTTTCACCGAGAATTCTTCCCTTAGTTCATAGACTACTTTCGCTTTGTCTTTTTTGGTGATTTCTCCTTGTTTTGAACTAAGGCATTCAACTTTTTTAGATAAGCATTCTCCATACGTAGAAATTCAAGCTCTTTCTGCATCTTCTCCATAGAATCTGTAGTAGGGCTTTCTTTCTTCGTATTATTCTTATTA
This sequence comes from Salirhabdus euzebyi, assembly GCF_014207435.1. Lineage (GTDB taxonomy): Bacteria > Bacillota > Bacilli > Bacillales > Alkalibacillaceae > Salirhabdus > Salirhabdus euzebyi. The sequence continues at coordinate 72,743 of NZ_JACHGH010000012.1, read as the reverse complement.
TGAGTCGTCATAATGGGATTCCTCTCTCCTGTTGGTTTAAGGGCATCGAAACCTCCCATTTCCCATTTTTTCTTCCACCTCCGGACCATGGAGTAATCAGGGATGTGAAAAATCGCCGACGCCTCTCGAAGAGAATGTTTAGTCTCTTCGAGAAACTTAATTACTCTTAGTTTAAAGTCAAGTGGGTAGTTTGTATAGGGAAAGATGAAGGCTGCATTTCCGTGATATTCGTATAATTTTACCCAATAACGTAGGACGGATTGGTCTATTCCCATTTCTTTCGCTAAGTCCCGGTAACTAATGTTTCCCTTTAAATAACGCTGTACCGCTATATGTTTTTCTGTGCTCGTAAACCTTCCCATTCAGGACCTCCTATTGTCGAATAAGTGTCCAACATTAGGGGTGCACTGCATCGCTGTGGGGTCTCAACGTCTTCGCTGTCCCGTAGGAGTCTACGTGTATTTCCTTCGCTAAGAATGTGTTCTATACTGTTTTAATTCGAAGTACTAATGGTTGGAACAGAGTTGAAATAGCTAAAGTGTAAGTACGAATCCTCACGAACGGTTTTATAATTTTCACTACCCTTTAATCAGATAATTACTACAAGCGTAGGCAGAATACGCAGACTCCTACGGGATAGCACGTGTCTGAAGACCCCGAAGCGGTGGTTTTCCGCGAGGAGGCTGAGGCCGTGCCCGTGGAAAGCGAAGTATTCTGCCGAAGCGGTCGTATGCACTCATCAAAATGCAGAGCTATAGTTATGTCGCAGTTTAAGGAAACAAAGCATCAATTTTTTTAGAAAACGACCATCAAAAAGGCCTTATCCGATAATTGGGATAAGGCCTTTTTGTTACACTTCAATTTTACTTTTTAGTTCTTCTCTTCTAATGACAATTAACTTATACGTATGTTTTACGATTACTTTACTGACAGCATACGTAGGAATAATTAAGATCATACCTAGTATCCCCGCTAGATTTCCCCCGACTAAGATCAATAAGATAATAGTTAGCGGATGAATATTTAGTGCTCTTCCCATAACAGTTGGAGAAATAAGATTACTCTCAGCCTGTTGTGCAACCACCATCACTATGATTACATATAAAACCATGATAGGATCCTGGAACCAAGCAGCTATAATCGCAGGGATTACTGCTAGAAAAGGACCTAAAAATGGAATAACATTTGTTACCATTCCAAACAGAGCAAGAAGTAAGGAATAATCCAGGTCAATTATTAAATAACCAATATATAGCACAACACCCACAAATGTACTAACGATCAACTGACCTTGAATATAACTTGCTAATGCATCATCCATATCCCTTAGTACATTTCGTATATCATCCGCTCTAGATTTTGGAAAAAAACGGGTAACATTAGGAGCAAATTTGTCGCGATCGCTTAACATGTAAAATAATATAAAAGGAACAATCGCAAGAGATATGATAAAACCAATTAGATTTCCTAAAAAGGAACCAATAAAAGAACCCGTAGATAAAATAATAGTCTCTAACCTATCGCCAACATACTCTACTCCATCTTTGACAAATTCAGGAATGAATTGTTGGTTTTCTTGCCAATAAGTAATTCCCTCTTCTACAACGTCTATCATTTCTGGGACATTGCTTACTAAATTAGTAAACTGCTTCTGCACTACAGGACCAATTAGGGAAATAATAATCGTAAAAATACAAATAAAGATGAGAAACAATGTTAGTATTCCTAACTTTCTAGGTACTTTGAATTTCTCTAATAGATTTATAAATGGTCTACATAAATAAAAAAGAAGTCCAGCAATTAAAAATGGTGCAAATAACGTTTGAGCAAATATAACAAGAGGCGTAAAAACAAATTGCACCTCATTCATTAACCAAACAATAATTAGAAATAAAATAATACTAATACTTACTTGAAACCATTTAGTTTTCGTTATTCCCATATGAACCCTACCATTCCCTAGTTTTTTATACCAAAATTTTCTTCTATCTCTATTTTGAATATTACGATAAAAATATTCAAGTAATTTCTTTTTCTCTATTAAAGTGTTTCACTATTAGTAGTTTTTTAAACATAGGATAATCAGAAATAAGTAGAAACGGGATTTCCTTTATCACTATTCATTCATTATAGTAAACTAGCAATAAGATAACTAGAAATGGAGTGAGTATATGAAGGCGATCATACATGCAACAGGATACGATGGTAAAGGGAACTCTTTCACTAACAAAACAATAATAATTCAAAACGGAAAGATTGTGGAAATAAGTGATCGAAAAGACTTTTCAAATGACGTTGACATTATCGATGCGACTGGAAAAGTTGTCACACCAGGCTTGATTGATGTACATACACATTTAGGTGTCTTTGAGCAAGGAATTGGCAAGGAAGGACATGATTTTAACGAGACAAGTAGTCCTACTACAGCAGAAATTCGAGCACTAGATGGCATAAACCCGTTCGATCAAGGCTTTGAGGATGCCAGGCAGGGTGGAATTACTACAGTACAAATATTACCGGGTAGCGCTAATGTAATTGGTGGCGAAATGGTAATTGTTAAAACATATGGAAAGATAGTAGATGAGATGGTTGTAAAGTCCCCATCAGGATTGAAAGCAGCTACAGGAGAAAATCCGAAACGTGTTCATGGTGGCAAAGGCAATATGCCAACGACGCGCATGGGGGTTGCAGCCCTTTTACGTAAAAAACTTATCGAAGCACAAAACTATTTAATGAAAATGGAGAACGGGAACAAGGAACGCAATCTAGAAATGGAGAACATCGGGAAAGTTTTAAAGATGGAAATCCCTCTTCGTGTCCATGCACACCGCGCTGAAGATATTGCTACTGTTTTACGTCTAAAAAATGAATTTAACATTGATTTAACAATAGAACATGGGACAGAAGGACATTTAATTGCAGATTATATTGCAGCGCATAACGTAAGTGTTGCCGTCGGTCCAACGATGACCTCTCGCTCCAAAGTTGAACTAGTAAATAGAGGCTGGCATACATTACCTGCTTACGTGAAAGCTGGCGTTCCATTTGCCATTACAACCGATCACCCTGTCGTGACAATTGAAAATTTAATGACCAGTGCAATTTTAGCTGTCAAACATGGTCTGGACGAAAAAATTGCGATGCAGGCAATAACTTATCATGCTGCTATGCATTTAGGAATTGAAAAGGCCGTAGGTTCGATTGAAAGTGGAAAAGACGCGGATATCGTTTTATGGAATGGGGATCCGTTTGATTTGCGAAATAGTGTAGAGACAACCGTAATAAATGGCAATATCGTTTATCAGAAATAGTATATAAAGAATGCTAAGTGTAAATGAATTACACTTAGCATTCTCCCTAATTATCTAAATCAGTTAGTACTTTTTCCATTTCACTATTCATGGAAAGTCTAAACTTCAATTCAACTCTTCGTGATTTATCTTTATCCTCTGTACCATCTACAAGAATAGGAATACTTTCCGATCTCCCTATGGCTGATATTTTTGTTCTCAAAATATCCTTATTGGCGAAATCTCCAAATTCATTACTTAATATATAACTGACGATACTGAAAGCACGGTCTTGTGATAGCTCTAAATTATACATATAAGTTCCATCTGAATCCGTGTGACCTTCTATTAAAATTTGATCAATTGCTCCCCTATTCTCATCATTTAATAGTACAGAAGCATAAATAGGTATAATTTGTTGAAGCTGTTGCTTAAATTCAGGTTTTAATCCTGCCTGATCATAATCGAAAAGTAAATCACTATCAAATTTAATTGATCCTGATTCCTTATCAATTTCTACATCGACCCCTTCTTCTTGAAACGCTTTTGCTAGCTGATCAATAACACCACGTTCATAGCCTACTAAAGAGTCAATAATTTCCTGTTGTTCTTGCACTTCTTTTTCTTTTCCTTCTATTTCTTGTTGTTTCGTAAACATAAGTGTAATTAGTATTAATAATATAACGAGTAAAATAGTTGCTAAGATATCAGTAAAAGCAGGCCAGAAATTCCCTTCTTTCGTTCCAGTCTTAAATAAACGATCGTACTTCGAATTCATTAATCCCTATTCTCCCTTTGGCTTCTGTTTCGAACCGATTGTTTCATCTGTTGATCCCACTGGTCAATGCGATTCCGTATATCGCCCACTGCATTCAATACTTCTCGATTAGAAGATTGCATACTATTGTTAACAAACTCATTTACTGAATTAAATTGTCTTTCTATCGCTTGATTTGTACTAGATACATACTGTTCAAACTTATCTATGCTATTGGCTAAATTTTTACCTAATATATTGTCCAAGTTTCGGAAAGCATCATTTATTTGATTATGAAAATCATACATCACTTGTTTCATCTGATTAGCTTGCTCTTGTGAATTTTGTTTTAAAGAATCTTTTACATCCCTTGTCAATTCATAGCTTTGTTGGATGAGCTCCCTATTTGATTTGTCCGCTTGCTCAAACACAAATTTAATATCTTCAAACTGCCTTCGAACTCCTTCATTATTAGAGGAAAGATTGTGTATTTCTTCGCGCATACGAACTAACTCTTCCCTTTGCTGCTGGTAAAAAGACATAAATTCCTTTTTTTCCTTTTCCATGCGGTCATAATGATCTTGCAAACGCTGAAAATGGTTTTCTAACAGCATTACATTTTCTGAGAAATTTCTTGTAACATGTGCTAACTGATCAAATGTACGGTCTTTTAATACTTCCTTCATCGTTTCCGTTGCTTTTCCTACATTCGCAATGAAGGCTTCATTTTTATGCTCTAACTCTGACATGGTATCGACCATTTTTGTTAATTGTCTTAAACTGTCTGTATAAAAACCAGACATATTACGGAATGAGTCATCTAGCTTCATCTCCACACCTTGTAGGTAATTTTTATTTTCTTCCGTAAGGTCGTGGATATTTTTGGTAGCTTTCTCAATAAACAATGATATATGATCAGATACCCCCCGAATTCTTTCGTCAATGGTCTTTAACGAGGCTTCTTGTTTTTCCATCTGATTGACAAAGGTATCAAACTGTTTATTCAATACGTCCATTCGGCGATTAAAGTTTTCTCCAACTTTCTCCATATTTTCAAAGGTTTCGTACAATATATTGGCACTGCGTTCAAATTTTTCATTAAAAGTAACCATATTACCCGAAGCACTCTCCATTGCCTGAGAGAAATCGTCAAGCTCAGCTAGACTGCTATGCATATCTGTAATAGCAATTTTAACACTGTCGAGGGAATCAATCATGCGACTTTCCCATGTGTTTTTCGCATGAGTTTGTAATAAATTTTCCGCACGAAGAGTTAGTCGTAGTAACAAGTGTTTGGTGTCCCAGTTTTTATGAACATACGTAATGATTAAGGAAGCAGCAATCCCGAATACACTTGTATAGAAGGCAGTGTATATTCCGTCTAACACGTTTTGTATCGATGACTGCATTTCCTCTCCATTTAAATCTAATCCGTATAAGGCACTAATTAAACCAACAAAAGTTCCCAAAACACCAATTAAAATTACGGTTGATCCAGCGGAGTGGATGCGATTAATGTTGCTCAAAATACTTTTAGACTGCTGGGAAGTTGTATAATTAGACATGTAGGACTCTACAAACGCCTGTACATCAATGTGATCATTTTTCCCTCTATTTTCCAAATCGTATTGTTCTTTTAAATTTTTCCAAAATCTACTGTTTTCTGGATTTCTTTCTGTTGTATCTAACTGTTTCTTCAAATAGTTAAACAAAGATAAGTTCAAATATATCACGCGAAAAGATACAAATAGTAAAAATAGGAACGTTATTATAATAATATATCGTGCGAATTCATTATTCGCAGGTAATAAATCAAACAATACTCCTCACCTCATTTTGAAATAACAATGTGAATTACGTCCATTTTTTGCAAAAGCATCAATTGGAAAAGCTCTATTACTTCCACAATATTATGAGGAGCGAATAAATAGAACAAGTTCTATGAATATAGAGGTGTTATCATCTGATAACACCTCTATAGCAAGATTCGAAGTAGGCCAACCGTGAGAGCACATACACTGAGCCCAGTACCTACAACCCATTTTATAATGTTTAAATGTATTTGATTTGTCACCTTTTCCATATCCCCATAAGTGACATAATTTTCTTCAATTTTTTCATCGATAAGAATAATCACTTCATCTTCTGTAACTATTTTTTTTGCTTTTAAAGATTCATCGAGGATAACTCGAACATCATTATGATTTGTTTTCTCTTCCATCTTATTTTCTAACTTTTCTATCGTGTGTTCTAGATTTTCTATTTTTTGTTGTAAAGCTTTCTCATTAGCCATTTCTTCTCCCCCCTTCTATCATTAATAAATGAAAAATTGCATAAAGGGGTGTGTCCGTTTATCACAAGTTGCATATATCTTTTAGGGAAGGTCAAATTTTCGTTACAATAGTATAATAATTATTTCATTTCTATTAGGTGATAGTTATGTAGATGAATTATTTAGATCATATTAAATACGATTAATTCTGAGATGGGTACTACCTTTATAGGTTAGCAGTAAAAGATCATGATCATGTTTTTGATTTGGTGGAATTCTTCTGTATACAATATTAGAGACGTACAAAACAGAATAAAGGCTAAAGGATTTTTTTTACAAAGTAGTGATATGTTTAAGCATTTATAAATGTTTATTAAAAACAGTGATTATATTTAATTACAGCTAGGAGAGATGATATTGAGAAAGGTTGAAGTCGTCCCACATCAATCTAGATGGGCTGATATGTTTGAGGAAGAAAAGAAGAAAATAAAAAAAGTTCTTCAAAATCAATTGATACATCTATACCACATTGGTAGTACAGCTATCCCAAATATAAAAGCAAAACCAGTTATCGACTTGTTAGGTGAAGTAGGCAATATTAAAAGTATAGATTCATTCAACCAAAGTATGTTAGAAATTGGCTATGAAGCAAAAGGGGAAAATGGAATACCTGGACGAAGGTTCTTTATGAAGGGTGGGAATAACCGAACACACCATCTCCACTTGTTTGAGCGAGGGAATGACGAAATTAAAAGACATCTTGCTTTTAAGGAATACATGATAGCTCACCCCGTAGAAGCAAAGGATTATAGTCGTTTAAAAGAACGCTTAGCACTTCAATTCCCAACAGACATAGATAGCTACATCCAGGGTAAAGATGCTTTTATTAAAAAAATTGATGAGAAAGCAAAAACATGGAAAAACAATTAGTTATCCATGTTTTTTATTGCACTTTAAAATAGCCAGGTTTTTCTATTTACAATTAGGCGAATAACTACGTTGAAACATTTAGAAAATAGAACTATGAGAAAATTATTGTTGTCGATCATACTAACTTTCATTATATTTCCCTTTAAAACAAATGCAGAAGAAATGGTGTCTGTAAAGCTTGTCAATTATATAGAAGATCCTTCAGCAATCTCCATCGTGCTAAGTGGAGATTACGTCACACTAAGTCCTACATTATCTTTACAGAAAGGAGTGAATTACACACTATTTGTTGAGAAAGGAGAATTGTACTTAACCGGAAATAACAGAACACTTAAATTACCTGGGGATTTTACCTTAATTCCCAACAAATATAACGAAAATCATTTAATATATTTAAATGGAAGACCATATATGGGAGCTATGTATTTCACAGTAGAAAAAGAACAAAATATACGTCCCATAAACCAACTTCCCCTCGAAGATTACTTAAAAGGTGTTGTTCCTTTTGAAGTATATCCAACTTGGGAAATAGAAACATTAAAGGCACAAAGCTTAGCTGCAAGAACTTATGCCTACATTCACCTAAAAGAGAACAGACAAATGGATGACACAATTAAATTTCAAGTCTATGGTGGTTACTCCTCTTTTGATAAAACAAATAATGCTGTGGAACAAACAAAAGGACAAATAATTACCTATAAAAACAAACCGATAAATGCTTTTTATTCCGCAAGCAATGGCGGAATGACGGAATCAAACAACAATGTTTGGAATGGGGATCGAAAGGAATATTATCCAATAAAAACGGACCCCTATGATCCTGGTCATCCTTGGGAATTCTCTATACATGAGAATCAAATTGACTTGGAGGATCTATCTTTCGACCCTGCTCAATGGTTGGAAATGAAAGAGCGTGATCAAGATAAATTATCTTCTATTAAACAGTGGTTAACAAATCAAGGGTTCAAGAACAACAAAATAATTTCTATCCCCTATTTTCAAATAGGGGATGAAAAAACTAGTGGAAAGCGTTCTGTAAAAGGTTCCATTACAATTAATTTTATGTACAATTTATTAGGTGACATCATTTTGTTTGATCAACTATCTTTGGAAGATGTCTCCCTTTCTCAAATTAGACCGATGATAGGTGGAACCATGTTTAAAAGCTACTATATTGATTCCCTAGAGAAAAAAGATGGGTTCTACACAATGAAAGGCAGAGGCTATGGGCACGGTGTGGGAATGAGTCAATGGGGAGCCAATGAAATGGCTAAAACAGGTAAAAAATATCAAGAAATAATTGAATTTTACTTCCCAGGTACATCGATTAAAACATTGACTGACAAATAATAAAAGCTCCATACCATTTCATGGTATGGAGCTTTACTATTGAATAGATTGAGCTATTTTTATTAGCTCCTCTTTGCCTAATATTTTGCTTTGAACGGAATATTCGATTCCATTCATTAACCATAAAAGCTTGGACGTGTTTGTTTCTAGACTGACAGTAAAATGACCTTCTGTACCTTGTAGATCTACTCGTTCCCACTGCTCGTCCTCACTTAAATAAAGCTCTTCACTTTCTGAAGCATATAACCAAAATACCTGTTCATTATTTTCATTTTGATACTGAATTTCAAATAGGGTTTGAATGTTATTATAAACATGAATATAGGCCTTTACCTTTTCTACATTATTTGGAACAAATGTAGGGGTCATTGCTTCAAAGGATAGCTTCTCAACAGCATCCTCTATTTTGTCATATTCCATAGCTTTGTAATTTTCCTGACTATTAGAAAAATACATGTATATCAAAAATATAAAAACGATAAATAAAGTCATAACTACATATTTGCGCAAAACTGTTACCTCCCAAGCTCTTCATTAGATGTTCGACACATTTTATTAATCACAGTTAAGATTATATCCTTTTTCGCTAAACTTTCAACTTTTAATTCCTAAAAAATAGGGGTTGATTTTTCTACATAATTAATCAAAGATTAGGATATGGTTATCTCTTATTATAGGGGGAGAGAATATGATATATCCTTTATTGGCTGCCTTAATTGGCTATGCATTTGGTTGTATACAACCTTCTTATTTCATTGGAAAATATATAAAAAAATCAGACATAAAAACAATTGGTACAGGTAATGCTGGTGCCTCCAATGTTACCATCCATTTCGGGTGGAAATTTGGCATTATTGTAGCTTTAATTGATATTTTAAAACCAGTTATAGCCGTTATAATTATCTCTCTTCTTTTCCATCAAAACATTGCTTTTGACGCACTGATTTTTCTTTATTTTTTAACGGGGGCTTTCGTAATAATAGGGCACAATTTCCCTTTCTATATGAACTTTAATGGCGGGAAAGGAACTGCTTCTATGATAGGATTATTTTTTGTTCTTGATTGGAAATGGGCTTTAATTGGATTACTGCTATTTGTTTTATTAACTATATTAACTAATTATATCGTTATTGGTGCAATGGCTTTGTATGCGTTCTTCGATATTTTCGCTTGGATGGAAGGTTATGGATACCAAGTTATCTTAGTTGCAACATTTTTGACATTATTAGCTATCGTAAAACATAATGAAAACTTTGTCAGAATTGCAAGAGGAGAAGAAGCTGGGCTACGTGATGCCTTTAAAAAAGATAGGGATATTGTAAGCTAAAATAAGGAAGGGACTAACTTTTCATTAGTCCCTTTACCCTCGATTCACAGCTAAAATATTGTCTTGTGTTTCTGAATCAGGCTTAATGAATAAAAAGGTAATAATAGCAGCAACAAGACTCAATCCAGCAAATCCTATATATAAAAACGCTGGAAATGACTTCATTAATATGGCAGCTATAGGTGGTCCTGCTGCTACCCCTACAAATCGCATGCTACTGTATAACGATGTCACGCTACCTCTTATATCCTTTTTAATCCCTTCCGTAATTAATGCATCTAAGCATGGTAAGGAAATTCCAATTCCAATTCCAGCAAATGTTAAGAGAAGAAGCATCATAAATAAGGTCATGTCCATCTTTATAAAAAATAAGGAAACTGCAGAACTTACATTTCCGATAAAGATAAGACATTTCATAATTGGTTTACTTTCCCCAACTTTTTTACCAGTAATGAAAGATGCAATACTTAAAAACAAAAGAGGAATTGCTAAAATGAAACCTTTCATAACCCCTTTCATATTGTATTCATCCTCCAAAATCGACGACAAATGAAATAAAAAACCGAAGAGGACAAACATATTTAAACAACCTATAAAGAAAGTTGTAGTAAGCCATCGACCATTCTGTTTAAATACCTTTTTAATCGTCTTAAGAAACTGCTTAAATGTGGAATGCTTAGGCTCCTCATTTTTAGGTGGCTTAACCAAAAAGAAAAGTAGTCCAATTGCGATTAAGGACAAAATGGGAACAGATACAAAAGGCGCAAACCATATAATAATTGCCAATAATGCACCTAATATGGGACTTAAAACTTTACCAAAAGTATTAGACGTTTCTATAATTCCTAAGCCTTGACTTACTTTTTCCTCTTCTTTAAATAAATCGCCCACTGTCGGAATGACTACTGGAAAGGCACCTGCTGCACCTATTCCTTGTAGTAGCCGCCCTACCAAAATAATCATATATGGATTATCTAATTTCCAAGCAGCAAACGCGGATATAGCCCCACCGATTCCCGTAATGATTAAACTTGGAATCATTACCTTTTTTCTACCTATTTTATCGGATAAATAACCTGCTATTGGTATTAGAGGGATAGCAATAACGGAATAAACCGTAATGATCATGCTTGATTGAAATGCACTAATATCAAGCTCTTTTTCTAAAATTGGTAAAACAGGGATAAACATTGAATTACCTAAAGTCATTAAAAGTGGTATTGATGCTAATGCAAATAAAGCGCCTCGCTGCTTATGCATTTCCGTACACTCCTCAACTATGATAACTTCTTTTACTCACCCTTTTAATTTTCTTTTTTATTCCCTTCCTTATGCATGATGACCCCTTCCTAAATGACGAAAATATGGAAAAAAAATACCCATTACCTGTGGTCTAAGCAGGTAATGGGTGAAAACAAAATGGTCATGTTTATGAGAATTAAGGGACATCATATAACATTAATTCATTACAAGTATTATAGTACTGATTTTAAAGATCGTTAGGAACCATAAAGAGTAGGATAATATCTCATCCTTTAGACTGATTTTTCAAGTAAATTATTTAGTTCTTATGATATTTCCTTTTTAAACATTTCCCGATTTAAAAGTATTTAAACGCAAAATTTGAATAAATGTAAAAATACTTATACGATTATTTTACATTATGTAAATTGTAGTTAAATACAATTATTTGGTATTTATACTATTTTTTAGTAGGAAAATAAAATTTTTTGCCGAAAATTAATCTAGAAAGCATTAGGGGAAATTTTTAGGAAAGGGGTTACGCAGTGGAAGACTTGGAAATAAAAGCATTGCTAGTAAACCTGTTATTTATTTTTATTAGTCATTTAATCATTTTGTTTATACATAATTTAAAACTAAACTCTCTTTACTCTAAATACCAGTACAAATTGTCTATCTTTATTTCTGCTTCTGTTTCTATTTTACTCTGTATGACATTTGCAATACAATTGCCAAATGGTTACCTATTTGACTTGCGATATATCCCTCTGTTATTAGGAACTCTATATGGAGGTCCTAGTGTAGGTTTTGGATTGTTCTTTGTTGTCCTCTTATATCGTTTTTCTTTTGGGGGTTTTGGATTCTTTTTAACGCTTATTAGTAGTTGTTTCATTACAATTATCGGTTCATTTCTATCTAAAAAGTTTTTGCTTGTTAGCTTACGAGGAAAAATTGTTTACGGACTTTTATTAATTCATATCGTTCCAATTAGTACATTTATATCCATACAAGTATTTAATGCAGCAACTTTCACAACTATACAGTGGATTATCAATTCGATTATCATTACTTTTGGTATTGTTTTATCCATCTATCTCATAGAAATCATCCAAAGAAATATCTTACTTAAAGAGAAATTAGTCGATTTTGAAAAATCAGTTATGGTATCCCATTTCGCTGCTAGTATTGCCCATGAAGTAAGAAATCCCCTCACTTCTATTAAAGGTTTTCTGCAATTAATGTTTATGAATGAAAAAGATCAAAAGAAAGTGCAATACTATATGACAATATTTAGCGAAATTGACAAGGCTGAAAATATTATTAGAGAATATTTAACATTTGCTAAGCCACATAAAAATGATCTGGGAATGATACAATTGAAAAAGGAAGTGTTAACTGCTGTAGAACTATTACAACCATTAGCTAGAAAAAATAAAGTAAACATTTCTGCTAATAATATTCCTAACCATTTATATACAGAAGGCAACGCACAGCATTTTCAGCAAGCTTTAATCAATATTATGAAAAACGGAATTGAAGCAATGTCTGAAGGTGGCATCCTTACACTTCAATTAGAAGAAGAACATCATATTATTCTTTCCATTTGTGATACAGGTCATGGGATGTCAAAGGAACAAGTTGCCAAAATAGGCCAACCTTATTTTTCTACAAAAGGTGAAAATGGAACGGGTTTAGGAATGCTCGTTACATATAACATTTTAGAAAAAATGAATGGAAAAATAAGGATAAAAAGTAAAATAAATGAAGGTACTTGCTTTCATATTTCATTACCAAAATCAGAGAACAGCATTCTTGAAGAAACAGCCAGCACCAACTGAATATGGAATTACCTGCTTATAACCTATATCATCCTTAAATGGAGACATAGGTTTTTTTCATCGATTTTACTTTTAATAATATATATAGGGGGATACAAAAAGTAAGCTACTAACTTCAAGGAATAATTATATTGTAATAACAACTTATAATTTACAGAAATAAGGAAATTTTAAACCTATAAGGAAAGTCAATAGCCTGAAATAAAAAGATAAAGTAGTGATATCATGTGAGAGTAGAAAAGAAAATAGAAGCGATTCTCTGGAATGTCGCGCTGCCTGGATTTTCACAGCTTTTACAAAAAAGGTATTTAGTGGGATTTATATTTATATTTATGGAAATTTTATTGAATATTTTCAGTAATTTTAACCTTGCTATCCGTTATAGTTTCTTAGGACAAATAGATATGGCAATAGCTGTAACCAATTATCAATACTTAATGTTTTATCCTTGTCTCTATATGTTTGCCATATGGGATGCTTATAAAGTTGCCGAAGAAGAACATCCCTCACCATACATGTTTTTACCTTTCGCTGTTAGTGCTTACTTTGTTACAGTAGGTTTAATGTATTCTGACACATGGTTAATTTTCGGTGTACTACTAGGTCCAGTATGGCTTCCTATTCTATGCCTTATTCCAGGTTTAGCAGTGGGATTTATCATTCGATTCCTCCTAGTAAAAAACCTCCAAAAAAACGAGGCTGCATAAAACGAAGAAAGGAAATCCATTTAGGATGGATTTCCTTCAATTTTCACCCAATATAAGCTGGTATATATTAACATCTAACCATTTATCCATTTTATAGCCAACTTGTTTTAAGTTTCCAACAAACTCGAATCCAAATTTTTCATGAAAAGCAATGCTATTCTGATTTTCAGTTGTTATAAAGGAAAGTACTGTATGAAATTCTTGCTCCATTCCTTCTTGCAAAATAGCTTTCATTAATTTGCTCCCTAAACCCTTCCCTTGATAATCAGGAGACGTATAAACCGAGAGTTCCACTGTCTTGCTATAAGCTGCCTTAGGCCGATAAGGAGACAAATATGCGTATCCTACAACTTCTCCCTCTACTTCTGCAACGATAAGTGGATAAACTGTATTTTTATAATTGGAATACCATGTATTCAAATCTTCCTCTGTTTTCGGTTCAAGGTCAAAGATTGTTGTAGAATGGTTAATATAATGATTCATAATGCTTCTAATTTTTGGTAAATCATCCTGAGAACATTTTCGTATCTTCATCTTGCTTCACCCCAATCAATGTGACTACGATATTTTTATTAATATGTGTGCCTTATTCTAAAAAACGAGCGTTTATTATGCGAAACGTTTGGGGATTAAATGGAATGGCCGACAAAATAGTCGGCCATTCCATTTAAAGCTTTTTCCTAAATTCTTCCCACTGCATTTTAGATGCCCGGTGGGTTCCATATTTCTCTTTTAATTCTAAATGCCTCACTTCTCGTTCCAATTTGCGAAAACTTTCTAACCTTTCAACATCTAATTTCCCTTTATGAATGGCATCTTTCACAGCACAATGAGGCTCGGTTTCGTGTTTGCAATCGATAAATCGACATTGAGCTGCGAGTGCTTCAATATCATCAAATGCTTGATGAACACTTTCCTCTGTTCCCCATAGTTGAATTTCTCTCATTCCAGGTGTATCAATGATGACACCACCTTTTGGTAAAACAAAAAGTTCCCTGTGAGTAGTAGTGTGCTTTCCTTTGTGATCACTAGCTCGAATATCTTTTGTTTTTTGCATCTCTTTTCCAAACAATCTATTTATAACTGTTGACTTGCCTACACCTGAAGAGCCAATTAATGATACTGTTTTTCCTTCTTTTATAAATGAATACAACTCCTCATAACCTTCACCAGACAAGGAGTCAACAGCTATGACTGGTGTTCCAGGAGCTATATCCTGAATAGCACGAATTTTGTCCTCAACATCATCGCACAAATCTTTTTTTGTTAAAACGAAGATCGGTAATGCACCACTCTCATACACCAGGTATAGATATCGCTCCATTCTTCGTATGTTAAAATCATTATTTAATGCATTGACTAAGAAAACAAAGTCAACATTCGCAGCCATTATTTGCTCTTCTTTTTTATCACCAGGAGCTTTTCTTGATAATAGACTACTTCTGTCCAAAACCTGATGAATCACAGCTTGGCTGTCTCCATCCATTTTTTGATATAAAACCCAGTCCCCAACACAAGGTAAATCTCTGGCACTTTCAGCTAAGAATCGTATCTTTCCTAAAATGGTTGCCTGGAATTCACCTTCTGGAGAAAGTATTTTATATCTTTCATTTGCTGATGTTGCCACACGTCCAATTTTTAAAGACTCTTGTTTATACTGTTCTTCTACAATAGTTTGTAAACCTAATTGCTTTAAAGAATAAGAATTCAATTTGTTTCCTCCTTAAAATGTAGGAGGACGATTATTGATTAAATTTGTCCCCCTTAATACCCTCAACACAAACTTGGCCTAGTAACAAATTCACAATACTCATATACATCACGCTCCTTCTTCTTAGTAAATTTATTATATCCAAATTTTCGGAAGTGTGAAATGTTTTCTTTCAAAAGTTTTTCCCCTGTCAAAACACTCTTATCCTTGTTATTACATTAGCTGTCTATTTCCATTGATCTTAATACATTAGAAAAACTTGGCTTGTCGCCAAGCCCTTATGGCGAAAGCCTAGTTTTTCTTATACTCTAATCCTTTTAACAAAGTTAAATTTTTTTAAAGTACAAAAAAACCAGGAATATCCTTCCTGGTTTACTTTTCAGCTGATATATAATAAATATCCCCACTTAAATGACCTAATTGAGCATGAAACCCTTCGTCTTGAATGTATTTCATCATCCTTTCCGAATGTATACGTTGATCCATTGGTGGACCATCATCTGATTCTGATTCTTCCCATTCTAGAATAAGTAATTGTCCTTCATTGGAAAGTACTCGTTTAATTTCTCTTAATGTACGTTCTATTCCATCTACTTCTGGTAGAACAAATGCTGCGACTGCTCGTTGAAATTGCCCATCAGGAAAAGTAAGTGACTCGACTCTACTTTTCATACGATCAATATTTTTTATGTTTTGTTCTTTGGCACGATCATCCAGCATACCTAACATTTCATCTTGGATATCTACAGCAACTACTCTTTCCATCGTTGATTCTGCTATTGGTAAAGTAAAAAAACCATTTCCCGCACCAAGATCAATGATTTTTTCATTTCCTGACAACGCCAATAATTCCACAACCATCTCAGGTTGCACTTTTTTCCTTCTAGCCGGATTTATTAGTTCTTCTGCAGCCTTTATATCGAAATGTTGATTTGACAAGTCTTCCACCTCCGTATAAATGAGGAAAATTCATAAAAGAGAGAACACACTTTAGTTTTTCCTAACCTATATATCTTTACTCATTGTCAATTAGTTGCTTAAGTTTTGTAAGGTTTTGTTTTTCTTTTTTTTCAAAGTAATCCCCTAATGGGTTTCCGTATAATTCTATTCTTTCCGGTACTGATTGAATGGTAAATTCCATAGGATTCAGGTTTTCTTTTACTTCTGACCAAAAAAGAGGAGTAGAAACCGACCCACTTTCTGTGGCACGAGGAGAAAATGGGGCTACAATTGTTTTTCCTTCGGCATGTTGAATATAGTCTACATATAATTTATTACCCCTATTTTTCTTTAAACGCTCAATTGTAAAAAGTGTTGGTTCATGATTCACTAAAAGGAAAGCAACTGCCTCTGTGAATTTTCTTGTTTCATCATAAGATAAACTATTTTCAGGTAAGGGTATATGAACTTGTAGCCCCTTATTTCCTGAAGTCTTAACGTAACTAGTTAATTCTAGGTGATCACAAATATTTTTTAACAACTTAGCCGCTTCAATAGCTAAAGGAAATTCCTGCCTAGACGGTGGGTCTAAATCAAAAACTATTTCGTCTGGATAAGTTTTATTTTCCCTTTGGAAAGGCATATGGTATTCAATAGCCGCTTGATTCCCTAGCCAAATAAGAGCTTCCATCGTATTACACAATATAAATTCTTCTCCATTTTCCACCGCTTTACCAACATAATCAGGTGCATAATCTGGTCGATGTTTTTGGTAAAAAGATTGATCTGTTACCCCATGCGGATAACGAATGAGCGTCAATCTTTTATCAAGTATATGGGGAAGCATATAAGGACTAACTTTACGCAAAAAAATTAGCAAATCTTGTTTAGAAAAATCTGGCTGTGGCCATAACGGTTTATCTGGATTGGTAATATCCACGCTTTGTGGTAGCATGGCAATGTCCTTTATTAATTTCTTATACGTTATTTCTTCAGGTGGTAAGTCAAATCGAAAGCAATCAAACATCGGTTCTCTAAGTTGTCCGTCTTCAGCTTGTAGACAGTTTATTTGAACACTAATTTGTGGCGAGACAATGTATTTCCCATCTTTCGTTTTTTCCCCTTTTTCATAGATTAAGCTTCTTAACGTTTCAAATTCACTCTCTTCAAATCCGTGCTTAAATAGACCTATGTTCACTAACTGATCCCTATCATAGACAGCCGCTTCAAAATAAGCATTATTCGGATCGAATCCAGTAATTAACCCGTTCACTTTACGCCAATTTTTTAATTTCAGCCAATAATCCACTCGTTTTCCTTGTTCATATAATGTTTTTTTTCTTTTTGCAATTAACCCTTCCCCGTATTCCAACTGAAGCTGATCCCATACAGGGGCAAATTTGTCATAATATTTTATTCCCCCTATCCTACTTGAAAGGGAGACATCAACTGGCCAACCAAGCTTGGAAAATAATTGAGCTAAATCATCTTTCCTCTTTTCATAGGGTTGGTTTTCTAACCCATTGTTTTTCCATCTTATAAGGTCAAATGCTAAAAAAGTAGCAGGCCTTTTACTCGCATGTTCTTTAATCTTTGTTAAATTTTTTAAACGCCCTCTTTGTTGAAGGAGAGAAAAATTTGCCTGCAAAGGGGAATTTAATATAACTAACTCTCCGTCTAGATGAATAGGTAATTCAGGCCTTAACAAATTTCTATATTCCTCACAAAACCCAATAATTTCAGGGAAATTTTCGCTTAAGTCTTTCCCGTTTCTCGAAATTAGTTGAACTTTACTTTCCGTTATAGATAAAAGACTTCTAAAACCATCATATTTCACTTCAAACACCCATGAATTTTGTTCAGGTATTTTCTCAGATAACATTGGTAACATAGGTTTCCACATCCATCTTCCTCCTCCCCTTTTTATTAAAACCGCATTAAGATTACCTTTATTGTTTGAAAAAAGACGTAGAACTATGAATGATTCATAATTCTTTTAGCTACGGCAAAAACTAAAATAAAAGGAGTGAAATCAATATGCACACAATGTGGAAAGGTACAATTAGCTTCGGGCTTGTAAATATTCCTGTGAAATTGCATACGGCAACTGAAAATAAAGACATTAAACTACGTCAACTGCACAAAGAATGTCAATCACCCATTCAGTATGAAAAGACTTGTCCTGTTTGTGAAAAAGAAGTAAAAAATGAAGATATAGTGAAAGCATACGAGTATGCAAAAAATAAATTTGTCGTGCTAGATGAAGAAGAATTAGAAAAACTACAAAAAGAACAGGCGGATAAATCTGTTGAAATTGTTGATTTTGTTAAGCTAGAGGAAATCGATCCTATCTATTTTGAGAAAAGTTATTACTTATCACCGAATGAAGGTGGAGGAAAAGCCTACGCTTTATTAAGAAGAGCCTTACAGGATACTGGAAAGATTGGTATTGCCAAAATGATGATCCGTTCTAAGGAACAATTAGCCATTGTTCGCGTTTATGAGAACACATTAATCATGGAAACTATTCATTTCCCTGATGAGGTAAGAAGTGTACAAAATGTTCCTAACGTTCCGGCTGAAGATAACATTGTCGAGAAAGAGTTAGATACTGCAAAAATGTTAATTGAACAACTAACAACTGAATTTGATCCTGAAAAATATACCGATGAATATCGTACTGCACTACTTGATTTAATAGAAGAGAAGAAACAAAACGATCAAGTTACAACGGCGACGGAAAAACCAAAACCGGATAACGTTACGGATTTGATGGAGGCACTCCAAGCCTCACTAGATCGATCCAAAAAAGTTACAAAGCCAAAAAAAGCACCTATCAAGAAAACACGTACAAAAACAAAAAAAGCTGCTTCACAATAAGGGTTAAAACACACAGTTCCTTTCTAATTTCTTTTAGAATTGCAACTGTGTTTTCTTTTTTAAAAAAATCAGTCTCCAGACGGAGGGGAAGTTAGACTATTGCAGATAGACATCAAGGGATCCCTGGATTATAGTTAGAAAGAATGTAATAAAATGATGAAAATGAGGAGTGCTTTACGATGCTTAAAATAACTAAAAATGAAATTCAACTAAAATCAAATAACAAATTACAATATGGACTTACCTTGTCACGTTAACGTAAATGGGGACTGTCCCCACTCGCGGTGATGGGGTAAAACGCCATCATGGGGAGAAATATATTTGAAGAAGAATACATTAGCAGCACATAATATTCGTTTATTATTTTGGGCCAATTTATTTGGAAATGTAAAATTTCTACAGCCAGTTCTTGCACTATTTTATTTTGCTCGTGGACTGGATGAATCACTAATATTACTGGTAATGTTAGTTTGGAGTACTGGTGTATTAATAGGGGAAGTACCTACAGGAATGTTTGCTGACCGATATGGTGCAAAACGGTCATTTTTGATTGGGTCTTTTTTAAGTTTTGGTAGTCACTTTATCCTTCTTTGGGCATTTGAGCCTTGGGTATTTTTCATCAGCAGTTTTTTAAGTGGTTTTGCTGCCACCTTTTTTAGTGGCGCTGATGAAGCATTAATTTATGAGTCCCTTAAAGAATCAAAAGAAGAAAGTAAAATGGATCAAGCAATGGGGATTATTCAATCTGCAGGCTTCATTGTAATGATATTTGTAGTTATTTTAGGGGCTATCCTAGCAAAAGATTTGACCAATACGCAATTTACTTTATTAATCATGCTCGGATCTGGATTTCAAGCTGTTCAAATGATTCTCGTATCCTTTATACGAAATCCAGCCTCACATGGAAACTACCGTGAAAATCCATTTAAGCAAATTGGAGAAGGCTTACTCGCAATTAAAAAAGCACCACAAGTACTATGGATGTTTTTAAATATCTCATTGGTTTTTATTCCAGCTGTAGCCGTTTTTGAACAGTTTGATCAAAAACTACTCGTTGATGCAAGTCTACCGGTTTATTTGATCGGAGTAGTATATGCAGTGGGAGCTTCTATTAGCTATTTTGCATCACGAAATATTGTTTTTTTAACATCAAAGCTTTCTCGTAAAAAGCTTTTAGTCCTATCTGGCTTTATATCTGCAGCATGCCTGTTTGTTGCTGGACTATTTGGAAGTAGCTTAATTATTGTTCTGTTTGTATTATTCGTATTACGATTCGTTAACGCTATTCGTTATCCTATATATTCGCAGCTTTCGAATGAATATATCCCGTCGAATGTAAGAGCTACAACGATATCCTTATTATCAATTGTGGATTCTGTTTGCGACATACTGATCTTTTCTACATTATCTGGAATTGCAGTATTAGGATTAACACCAATGTTTATGTTATGTGGTCTCATTGCTCTATTTGGCACGTTATTACCTGTCAGACCTGCTCCTAAATTATCAAACGAACAATTAAAAATCTCTTGATGAAAAACGCACCTACTTTCTGATATGCTCCCCTTTAGGTAGACAGATTAAAAAATAAAAATCTGGCTGTTTATGGGGGAGCATTTGTTATGTCCAAAAGATCTTACTCTGTAGAAGAGAAATACGAGATATTAAAGGCATTAGATGAGCATTATTCATCATATGAACTTGAATCAAAATATAACGTGAACCATTCTACGATTTTAGCCTGGAAACACAAGTACGATAAGTATGGTTTGGAAGGTCTAAAAGAGTCTTCAACTTGGAAAAAGTATTCTAAGGAATTGAAGCTAGCTGCTATTAGGGACTGTCTGTCTGGGAATTATTCTATACGTGAGGTTGCTAGATTGTATGAAATATCGGATGCTTCTGTCCTCAGAGGTTGGATAAAGAAGTATAATAGTCATAGAGATTTAAAGGATACGTCAAAAGAAAGGACGAGCTCTATGACTAAAGGAAGAAAAACGACTTGGGAAGAACGAATACAAATTGTACTTGATTGCTTGGGGAACGGAAAAGATTATCAAGAAGCAGCTAATACTTATCATGTTTCTTACCAACAAGTCTATCAATGGGTTAAGAAGTATGAAGTTGGCGGAAATGAATCGCTGAAAGATAAACGTGGTCATAAGAAAGAAGAAGCTAAACTAACGCCAGAAGAGAAAATCAATCTTCAAATGAAAAGGTTAGAAAGAGAAAATGAACGGTTACGTGCGGAGAATTTATTCTTAAAAAAGTTAGAGGAGATCGAAAGGAGGCGAAAATAAGCCAAATCCGATTTGAAGATAAGTATATCGCTATTCAGGAGCTTCATGAAAAAGAGAATTTAAGCATTAGTTTACTTTGTGAAATTGCCGGTATTGCACGATCTGCATATTATAAGTGGATAAATCGTACTCCTACATCCAGGGAAATACTGAATAAAGAAATCATCAACGAGATGAAAACTCTCTATGAAAAAGTTGATGGCATTTTTGGTTATCGTCAAATGACCCTTCACATGAATAGAAAGTTCGAGGAGAAGCTTAATCATAAAAGAATTTATCGTTTGATGAAAGTGGCAGGATTACGCTCTGTCATTCGTGTCAAGAAGAAACAATATAAACACTCTACACCTCAACATGTGGCAGACAATATATTAAATCGTGAATTTACAGCCGAAAAACCAAATAAAAAATGGGTAACGGACGTTACAGAATTTAAGTATGGCCAATCAAAAAAGGCCTATTTAAGTGCGATTCGTGATCTTTATGACGGATCCATTATAAGTTATGTTCTAGGACACTCTAATAATAATCAACTAGTATTCAAGACAATTGATCAAGCTACTGTACTATTGAATGGAGACCACCCTCTTATCCATAGTGACCGTGGATTCCAATACACCTCTAAAGGGTTCAAATGCAGGATAGATGCGGCAGAGATGACACAAAGCATGTCACGAGTTGGTCGGTGTATTGATAATGGACCAATGGAGTCTTTTTTTGGGACATTGAAATGTGAGAAGTATTATTTACATAAATATAAGACATTTGAGGAACTTACTACTGCGATAGATGAGTACATCCATTTTTATAATCATGAAAGATACCAAAAACGATTAAACGGCCTTAGCCCTATGGAATATAGAGCTAAAGCCGCTTAAATCATTTTTATTATTTCCACTGTCTACTTGACAGGGGGCAGTTCATTCAGTAGGTGCGTTAATTTATTTTGGTTTCCCCTTCTATTTCTTTAGTCCTTTTCTGTTGTTTTCTTATAAGAGGATCATGAAACACAACAAAGTAAACAAGCGTTGGAATAACAAACATAGCAACAACAATGTCCGTTATTACATGATACATATGCAAGATGACCATTAATACTAATAAGCAAAGTAACGACAGGTCTATAAAAAACAGCTTCCTCATTACATCACCCCTAATCTGGTGCTAATAATTTATGCATGTAGAGCTAGGCAGGTGATATAATAATTACGCTTAGGTTTAAGAATAATCTAATGAAGGGAATTAATTAACAAGCAAATTCAGGTGTTGTACAATAGGATGGATACTACATGAACCCATTAAAGGAGACTGGACTATGAAAAAGTGGATAATCGCTAGCTCTTTGTTATTATTGATAGGTTGTTCGGAGGAAAAAACCCAAGAGGTTGCGAGTATTCCTGTCGTCGAAGATAAACCCCACCAAGAAGAAATTGTCCTTCCTGAAACGATAAATTTACCTGTAGGTGATGCAGAAACAGTATCATTTCATTTAGATAACATTCCGATGCTTGCCTATTATTTAGCTAATACTAAAAATGTAGAAGAGAAAATAAAAGAATTTCAAGGAATAAAGCTTACAGATTCAGAAGAAACTGATCATTATTTAATGGAATATGCGTGTCAATCTACAAAAAAGAATTGCTCTTATTTATTCATACAAAAATCTAAAAATGAAGAACAAGTTATTCCTATCGTTGATTTTGCTAACTACGAGGATTTTCAATTAGCTCCTGATCAAAAGCATGCTTTAATTAAGTTCAATCGCTACAAAAATACGGAAGCAGACGGAATAACGAATCATATCTTAGCGATAGATCTAGAAAAAATGGTGGTTGTTCCTTTAAAAAATGACGAGTTAACTTATGATGTGCTCCGTTTCAACTATCCAATTTATAGTATGACATGGCTTGAAAATGACAAAATGACTATTGAAGTGCCAAGTGAAGATATGATTACAAATGAAAACGTAGACCCTATTGAATCAGCACCTGTTCAGGAGAGAATAACTATTGAATTTGAATTATAACAGCTGCCTATAAACTCAACTGAAAGGGAGAATCAGCAATGAACAATCAAACTATTGAAACGATACTTAATCATAAATCTATACGTAAATATACAAACGAGCCGATTACGAAAGAACAAATTCATACAATCGTTCAGGCTGCTCAACAAGCATCCACTTCTAGCTACTACCAAGCTTATAACATAATCGGAATTACGGACCCTACTATCAAAAAGGAGTTATCTCTTATATCTGGTCAGTCATACGTTGAAAACAATGGACATTTATTCATTTTCTGTGCCAATTTAAACCGTTTTTTACTGAAAACCGATGAGTCATTTAAGGAAAAAATCACAGAAAACTTAATGAATACAGAGCATTTTCTTGTGGCAACAATTGATGCCTCTCTAGCTGCTCAAAATGCTGCTATTGCAGCAGAATCTATGGGACTTGGTATTTGTTATATTGGAAGTCTGAGGAACAATATTGCAAAAGTGGATCAATTGTTAAATCTTCCCCCTTTTGTCATTCCCCTTTTTGGTATGACTATTGGCTATCCGGATCAAGAACCGGAAAGAAAGCCACGGTTACCGATAGAAGCTGTGTACTCGGAAAATAGTTATCCTCAAAATAACGAGGAAACAGAAAAATATATTGATGAATTTAATGAAATATTAGGAGCTTACTATGAAAATCGCACGGAAAATAACCGTTCAGATACATGGACTGATCAACTACACCGAAAACTGTCTAAACCTGTACGGGAAGACGTAACTACTTACGTTAAAAGTAAAGGATTTAATAAAAAGTGAGGATAAACAATGTACGCAGCTATTACTAATCAAATAAGAAAAGCAACGAACATAGTAGTTCTTACTGGGGCTGGAGTAAGTACAGATAGTGGTATACCAGATTTTCGTTCCACTAATGGTATTTGGGAAGAAGACCGCTCTAGAGAATATTTTATGTCCAACGAATATTTCCAGAAAAATCCCCGTGATTTTTGGACAAAATACAAATCCATCTTTCATTTAAAATTGGCTGGAAACTTTCGACCTAATCTAACACATCATTTTATAAAACAATTAGAAGAAATAGGTAAAGAAGTAACTGTCATAACACAAAATGTTGATGGTCTACATAAAAAGGCAGGAAACCAAAAGGTCATTGAGTACCATGGCACACTTACAACAGCAAGCTGTCCAACCTGCTATAAATCATATCCCTTATCGTATATTCTTGAACATGCTATTCCTTATTGTACGGACTGTTCCATTTCTATTAAACCGGATATTGTTCTTTTTGGAGATATGATTACGGAACATGAAAAAGCTGAGGCTGCGATTGAAAAGGCAGATTTTCTTCTCGTGTTAGGGACGTCCCTGTTTGTAACTCCTTTTAATTCGTTACCTATATATGCAACAAAATATTGTAACGTCCCATCTGCAATTATTAATCGAGAACCGACAATCATGGATGACACGTTTTCTTACGTGATTCATCAAGAACTAAAAAAAGGTATTACAGAAATTTGCAACCTATACCCTTTGAATATGAAAGCACAAGGTTAATCGGTGTGGTAATGCTTTTGTACCTTTTTCATTTCGAAGCGGTGCTTTTGTTTATAGGAATCGATTATGGCCTCTATAGTTTCTTCTAGGTGTTCAAAGTCTTGCCTATCATTTGTTTGCTCCTGAAAAATATCTTGATGTAATTTCTGAATTAACATTTGCTGTCTTAATCGATTTCCTTGATAATTACGGTAGAAGAATTCTTCTATTGTAAGGTTTTTTTCTGCCAGGAACGCTTCAAAACCTGGCCCCAACATTTCTGGTCCAAATTGTTTGACCGTTTCTATCATCTGTTCGGCATAGTCTTGTAGCTCTTGATCAGATACTTCAAATCCCCGCTTGGCCGCCTCTTCCGATAATGCTTTACTTTGAAAGTAAAAATCGATTGCTTCCCTAATCACTTCTTCTCGAGAGAGTTCTGACTGGGATCCAATTTCATCAATTAGTAAATCAAGCTCTTCATAATTAACAGTATCCGAGCTTAAAAGGTAACCTTTGGTATCTAAATTAACAATAAAAAAAAAAATGAGGACGATAGCTAAAATAATGATAAGCTTTGTTTTTTGCATAATAGCAAACTCCTTGCAGTCAAATATGGCATCTATAATCATTCTACCTAAAAACTCTTTTCCCAGGAAATAAAAACCTCCCCAACAAAATGGTTAGGGAGGTATAATTTATTTATTTAACAAGTCATAAGGCAAACCTTCAACTACCCTACCTTTTCTACCTGTAGTTGTCTCTGCCATTGTTAACGAATTTAAAATAGCCTCTTCTGTAGCTTCTGCTACTCCTTGAAACAACTCTCTCATGATCTTAGAGTCATCTCTAATTAGTTTCTTCTGTTCTATAAAATCACTTTCTGCAAAGTGAGGAATCGTATAGCCATTTGAAAAAGCAATGACAATATCTCCACTTCCATGATGCACGTTACTACCAGTACGTGCTAATCCAATCGGAGCCCTTTTAGATAACCTTTTTAATTGTCTATCAGATAGTGGTGCATCCGTACCAACTATCATCATAATTGATCCATCAGGAATGTCCTTATCGTTCATTAATGGATCTTTATAACGGGCTAGCTCAAATTCTTTTCTTTGACCAAAGTTGCTCACTACTAAAACGCCTACTGTGTATTGATCGTTAATAATACGCGAGGAAGTACCTACTCCACCTTTATATTGATAACATAGCATACCTGTCCCAGCACCGACTGCCCCTTCCTCTACTTCAGTTGAAGCACTATCGATAGCCTGTCTTGCATGTTCTGGTAGTATAGGTAATAATCTAGCACTATTTAAATACATATCATTACATTCACCAACAACTACATTTAAAGAACCTGTCGTATCACCTATTTCAGGATTTTGTTCCAGCATATGTTCTAATGTACCTTTCATAACAGTCCCAACATTAAATGTATTCGTTAACATAATAGGTGTTTCCATTTCCCCTAGTTCTTCTACCTGCACTAGTCCGGAAGTTTTTCCAAATCCATTTAATACAAAACTAGCAGCTGGCACCTTATGACGAAAAAGGTTACCATCATGAGGTAAAATAGCTGTCACACCAGTCCGAATACATTCTTCGTTTTCCAAATCTTCATTTAGTGTAACGTGCCCTACCTTTACCCCTGGGACATCCGTAATCGCATTTCTTTTGCCCGGTTGCATGGTGCCTATCCTAATATTTAAATCCCTAATTCTTTTTCTCATTCTTGTCCTCCACCAATACTTTTTTCTTATTGTATCATTACTTCGGTTCTTTATATTGGGAGAACCAGTTGTTCACTTCTTCTAAATATTGTTCTGTTTGGTCCGTTAAAGTGTGATATCGACTATCAAAAAGGAGCATTTTCACATTTTTATGGGCTAGTTTTAATTTTTCAGCGAGTTTTTTCGTCTGATCCACGGGGATTACTGGATCTTGTTTGGCATGTATTAGTAAGAGAGGAACATCAATTTTTTCCGCCCAGTATACCGCTGAACGTTCCTTATAAGAACTTAAGTTGGCATCTAGAAATCCCAATGTCTCATATAAAAAATATTTTAACGAGGACGGGGCTTGCTTATAACCTGAGACGAGATCAGATATACCTGCAACTGAAGCCGCAGCCTTGACATCGGCTCCTTCCTTAACAGCTTGGTAAGTAACCATGCCCCCCCTTGAAACACCATACATGAATACATTCTCATCATCAGCATGTTCAATTTCATCTACCGCTTTTAATAAGTTCAACACATCCTCAACATCACCATCACCAAAAGCATATTCCCCTTCACTCTCTCCCACCCCTCGATACTGGGATGCTAAAACGATGTAACCATTATGAGTCCAATAAGCTAGATCCTCTAACATTTTCTTACTTATCGCTCCTGAATCTAAAACCCCACCATGATTAAACATAATAACAGGAGCTTCCTCTTTTAAATCACTTGGCATTAACAAATAACCAGATATATTTAAACCGTCACTGTCGTATGTAATTTCGTAAGCAGTAGTATCATCGGCAAACTTTCCATGAAGTTGAATAGGCTCTTTTCCTGTTATTATAGGTTCTTTCACTTCTTCCTCACAAGCAGTTATGAACAAAAGAAACAACATGAATAGGAATGTTGTTTTTTTCATACTTCTTTTTCCTCCTTAAAAATAAATTCTTATGTACATGCTATTCTTTTAAAATCATTACTATTAACTTTTTGTTTCCTATTTTCACATAAAAAAGACGAAATGTATCATTTCGTCCTACTCTTCATGTACTAGATTATACATATCTTTTAATATTTTTTTTGTATTTAATGGTTTTTGATTTGTTGCCATTTCGTATATTCCTCGGATTTCGTTATGCTGATTAAGTAAATAAACAGTTGTACTATGGGCTACAAATCCCTCTTTTATTTTTTTATAAACCATTTCAAATTGTTCGGCTATTTCCTTCGTATTTTCTTCAGTATCTACTAAACACTTCCAACTTGAAAATTTTCAGTATAGTCATAAACTTTTTCTCATGTATCTACACTGGGGTCAAGTGAAATAGATAGAAATATAATTTCCTCACCAAGTAAACCCTTCTTCTCCAAGATGTTTTGCATTCTTCTGACATAATGCATTGTTAAAGGACAATTATTTGGACAATTCGTGTAAAAGAAAGTAACCAGCTTTACATTATCACTATCTAATGTATAGTCATCACCTTGAATTGATTACATTGAAAAATTACTTATTTTCCCTAGAGTAGGTATTCTCCAGCTCTGAAAAAATGAACGCCCAGGTGATGGGCGTTTATTAAAATGAACGGTTGATAGAAAGGGGAAGAAAACATAAAGGATCTAAGGTAAAAGATCCAATACCATCCATACAACAATCTATACAAATAGACGAAAAAGGTACATGATACTACCCCATTTTTTGCTTAAATATCCAAAAGGTGTTTTAGCCTATTTTTTATCTTTTTGATTAAATGATGATACATAACCATACAAAAAGTTACTAAGGACATATGTTAGTACTGTAAAAGCTAATAAATAAAAAAAGGAGTGTTCTAATCCATGGGTTGTGGAAAAAAATTCAATGATAACGTTGCTGGTGAAACAATTTTCGGCGATGACAACTGCGTATGTGATGTAGTTCGTGCTATTGCAGATGCACAAGAGGATGTAGTAGATGTAGCATGTGATGTTAGTTGTTCAAGATCAATTGATAATCTTTTAGCTCCTGTATCTAGAAACAACTTAGATACAGTTCCATTTATTCTATATGGTAAGGACTTAAAACCATTTAAAGCATTTGGTGCTGATATTGAATTTTCTGGCGGACGTCAACGTCTTGACTGCACAGAAAGCTTTATCTTCCGTGTAAAAGAAGTTAGTGACGACTGCTGTGCAGTAATAGAACTTCTTACTTTTGATGACGAAGAACCAGATGCTCCTGGTAACCAACAAGGTGCACGTTGTGACAAAGATCCTTGTGAACAAATTGATGGAGAAGAAGTACGTGATTTAAACCGCACTGGTATCTGTATCACTGTAGATCTTAAGTGCTTCTGTGCAATTACTTGCCTACCTGCAGTATCTGTCCTTTAATCAGAATAAACAAATGAACGGGGCTTTTTGGCCCCGTTTTTTATTACATAAATCCACTTATTATATTCATACTTCTAGACAATGGATCCATTCACAAGATTATTTCTCTCCTATTTAGCTTTTAAAAATAGGCATGTTATTTTCCATTTTCATGTATAGGGTCCATTCATATAAAAAATTTAATCATAAATTAGTAAAGAAAATATTTATTAAACCTTTATGGCTACTTGTATGAATGGCTGGTAAAAGGAGGAAAAAGACATGTCTGACACATTTTGTTCCAAATGCGGGATGCTTTTAAGAAAACACAACCATGCTGGTAATTATCATAATGACTTTGATTACGATGATCATTACGATAAAACATATGGTCACCGTTATGAAACATGTTTATGTGATCGTCATTTATGTGATGATCATTTTAAAGTGCGTTTAGGTGGTCTGACAAATGGGATTAATTATCGATTAAGGCAGTTAACTGGCTGTAAAGTAAAACTGAGTGTGGATGCAGGAAGTGAGACGGAAAAAATTCTAGCTGAAATTTGTCACGTCGGCAGTAATTATGTAGAAGTAAAAGTTTTAAAGAAATTATCCGATTCCTCTTTTGTCACAGATGAAGAGGAAGATTTACTAGAAGAGCTAGAAGCAGAATTAGCTAATTTAAGAGAAGAAGTAGATGCCTTAGAAGAGGAAATTGAAGAAATGGAAGACTTACAAGATGAAGAAGAAGAATGGGAAGAAGATAAGGAAGATTTAGATGAGGATGACTTTGATGAAAAAATTCCTCACTCTAGAAAAAAAAGGTATATAAGAAGGAAACCAAAAAGAAATAAATTTGCCATATATCCTTTACATTCCGTTAAATGGTTCGAATTTCAAGAAAATTATTAGTTTTAACAAAATGCTCTTATAAAAAATGTGTTAATTGCTAGACCAATTAACACATTTTTCAATTCTACATTTCCATGAAAAGAAGATTGCTTATTGGACCTTTACTATAATCCTCTTTTCCTCTATTCCATAAAGTGTACCTTGCATATTTTCTCTATCTGATACAACTCGAAATGTTGATCTATTGCTTGTAACAAATAAATTTTTAGTGTTAAGCAAATAACCACTGAATAAGCTCTAGTGACTGAGGTACCGTCTCCCCAATTCTACTAACCACATTTCAGCTAATTTATGTATTTGGAAGATAGTTGGTTTAGTAAAAACAAACTGATAAAATTACCTATTAACCTTTAGGCAAGAGCCTTTTACAAGATGAAAAGGGAGATGGCCTAATCAACCATTTTTAGTACACATATGATATTAGAGAATCAATTTGTGTTGACGGAGGGAAAACGTATGGAATTAGGAAAGGCAACTTTTTCTTCTATCTTTGAAAAAGTAGAGGATTACCAAAAATTTATGGAAAGTATGCACCAACCAGTTCCAAACCTGATCCCTAAAATGGAAAAGACATATTTGTTTATACTTTATAATACCGATGGAAACAGGATCGAGACGTCCTTTTGTAATACCATTTTTTATCGGCTACTTTATTTTAATAAGGAGAAAAAATCAGCAAAATTTGAACCTTACTTTATCAATGAAATTAGAAGGGAGAATAAGCATTCACTAACTATCCCACTCAAAAGAATTGGTATGCTACAAACCTTTTGTTTGGAAGAGACGATAGAAAAAAGCATGAATAAAAAGCCTAAAACAGAAGAGGTACCTGCAGATAAACCATCTAATAGCCTACAAGCTTATATCAAAAAAGGGGTTATCAAGACTTATGACCAGGAGCCTGTTCGAGAAGAAAGACCACAGTCCCCGGAAACATCAGTAGTTCACAACCCTCCGAAAGATGATTATAACCATGCAAGTCTAGATGTCACCGACAAATCCTCATCTTATGAACAAGTACTAGAAAAGGATAACGCCAATGTTTCTCAACACCCTTTCGAAAACAAACCCTCCAATTTAGAAGAACTTAATGAAACAAAAAATGCTACTTCAACGGAGAAGATTTCTGACAATAGTGATGATACGAAAGACATTTCAAACAGTGAGGACAAAGAGCCATTTGTTGAGAAAGATGACCTTGTTTCTTCCAAGCCACCAATCAATAAAAACAAAATAGAAAAAAAAGATCGCGTTAGAGTGACAAAAAGAATTATTCCGATTGAAAATATTAAATCTATTGAATTTTATAGTGAGTAAAGGGATGTCTCAATGATTTTTGGATATTTTAAGATGTAACTATGATTCTAGTCGGCTGTATAAAAAAGAAAGCACGGAATGAATATTTCTCTTACAGTGGGCGGTTTTAGTACTATTACTATAGGTGTGTTTTTATTTATCAATACCTTCTTCATTTTGTTACTGTCACTATCATTTCAACCTTTATTGGAATGATAATAGGAGCACTATTTGGGGCCTTATTTGATTATCATACCGTTTTGTCAGGTTATGTGAATGGACTCATGTTAGGCATTCTGTCACCCATGGTAGGTGCTGCCACAAAAAATAGTTATCTTTTTTTAGGATTTATCGAATGTTTTTTTCTATTTGGTACTTTTCTCGTCGTTATTGTGACATCTTTACTCATTATTACTCAATGAGAGTATAAAAGGCAGTCTTCCTTATCATTAAAGGAGAGCTGCCTTTTGAAGTTTTACCAAATAAATAAAGCTAACGTTGTCGATGCAATTAAACCGAGCATTACTGGCACAAAGTTTTTCCGGACAAGTTCCATAACCGATATACCACAAAAACCTGCAATAGCAATCAGCGATGACCAGGCGATAATAGTACCTCCACCAGTCCAGATCGACCCCATTTGCCCGATTGCAGCTAATGTAGATGGATCCATTCCAGCGGATGATAAAGCACCTGATAGTGATCCAGTTAAAGGTAAGCCTGAGAAACCAGAACCATCTAATCCAGTAATTATTCCGATGATAAGAATACTAAATGCTGCTAATACTGTACTTTGAGGTAACACATCCTGAGAAGCCTGCACAATATCAAATAAAAATGCTGGTGGTTCTTGATCCCCAAGTGATAAAATACTACCTGCAAAATCAGAGCTTCCTAAAAAGAAGAATCCTGCAATTGGAATAACTGGTCCCATCGCTCGGAACGCAAATACGAAGCCATCTGTTAAGTGTTCACTTATTGTATCCAGTGATTTATGCTTACCAAAAGCGACCGATGCTAAAAGAAGTAAAATAACAGCTACTCCTCCAATAAATGCAGCACCATCTCCGCCTTCAAA
Organism: Salirhabdus euzebyi; assembly: GCF_014207435.1. Classification (GTDB taxonomy): domain Bacteria; phylum Bacillota; class Bacilli; order Bacillales; family Alkalibacillaceae; genus Salirhabdus; species Salirhabdus euzebyi. Next base: position 40,277 of record NZ_JACHGH010000012.1, on the reverse strand, counting down.
TCCTCCCATTCTTCCTGCAGAAAGCTTGGAGGAAATCATATAACACATAACAGCTACCATGGACAACGGAACGAGAACAGCAAACACTTTACTCCATGTGGAAAGATTTTTTGATTCTGTATTTCGTTTACTTTCATCAAGCCCTTGCATTGCTATTATTTCTTTTTCTATTGCTGGATCATTCTTTCTTCTAAAATGCTTCTTATTCAAGAAATAAGCTAAAAAAATAGCCACTCCACCTGTAATTAACGATAGTACTAGTGCCTTATCCACGAGTGCGCTAGTTTCAATACCTGCAGCTTTCGCGGACAGCTCTGGTGCAACCTGAATGATATAGTCAGATGAAAGAGCCATACCTTGCCCTGCTAACGCTACTGCAACGGCAGCAACCATAACTGGTAGACCAGCTCGTATAGCCGCAGGCACTAGTAATGCACAAATTAACGGTACTGCAGGGGTAGGCCAGAAAAATAATGATATAACATACGTTACTATAACAAGTACAAAATAGGCAATATGTGCATTGGTCATTACTTTTTGTATAGGTTGAATCATTTTCCGATCTGCACCTAGATCCTTTAATGCGTGTAGTAAAGCTACCATGAATGTAATAATTAGAAAGATATTAAACAATTCTTTTGCAGCAACTAAATTGGCGTTAAAAATGGCAGTAAAGCCACCAACAACACTTCCTTTATACACCCATGCAATAAGGAATGTTCCTAATAAGGTTGGTAGTACGACTCCTTTACGAAAAATCATTGTTACGATAATGATCAAGGTGAACAAACCATACAGCAAATGGCTAAATCCTAATTCCACTTTTATCACCATCCTTGTATTGGTCCACCACTTTTCAGTGATGCTATACGTTATGCACAGGTGCCTAAATTGGTGATTGATGACATTCGTAGCTTTATAAGGGGATAATAACTACATACAATTGCATTTATTACGCTAAAGTTTCAATTCTTACAGTGAACCAATCAATAAATTAAGTCCTATCTTCATTTAGCTCCTCAAATCGTTAATTCATTCGACTCAACCTTCATTTAGCTTCTTGAACCGATAATTCTATAGATTCAACCTTCAATTATTTCTGGGAAACGTCTACTGCCCTTATATGTATAATCAGTTGAAGAATCAGTTTACATTTTGAATTTTCCCGAAACATTAGAAAAACTTGGCTTGTAGCCAAGTCCTAATGACGAAAGCCTTCGTTTTTCTTATACTTTAATCCTTTAACAAAGTTACATTTTCTTAAAGTATAAAAAAAGCTAGAAGATAAACTTCTAGCTTTTAACTCTTAAAAATATGAACTTGGGTTCTGTAGAGCTCCATTTTTATATAGTTCGAAGTGTAAGTGAACACCCGTTGAATTTCCTGTTGATCCCATTATACCAATTGTTTGGCCTCTTTGAACCGTTTGGCCCGGACTAACGTGTATGGAAGATAAGTGACTATAGCTTGTACGGAAACCATTTTGGTGGTCTATAACAACTTGGTATCCATATCCACCATTCCATCCAGCTGATTTAACAATTCCATTATCAGCAGCATAAATGGATCGATTACTTACACCCGCTATATCAATCCCTTTATGGTAACTTCCCCATCTATATCCTAAACCACTCGTAATGAATCCACCAGCAGTAGGCCATCGGAAACTTCCTGTTCCACGAGATGGAATAACTTTTGTACCTTGAATAATCACCTTATTCACAGGTTCTTTCACTACTTCACTATTAATTACTTCACGGTTAACTACATTGCCGTTCTCCTTCGTAATACGATAATGAACGTGTTTTTTACCTTCTTGGCCCTCTTGTTTCACTTTCGATTGACCCTTAAATAATTCATCAGAAGATTCATATTTAACTTGATAGTCAATACTTTCTTCCACCATTTTATCTTCTGTTACAATAACATCAATAAAAGGTTTGTATCCTGTTACATTTACTTCTTGTCCAATGCTTAACACAGAATTTTCATTCATGTTAGGATTTAATGATATTAGTTCTGTAACAGATAAGTTGTATTTCTCAGCAATAGATCCTAAAACCTCACCTGATTGAATCTTGTGAATTTGATCAGCGATAGTTCCTCTTTCTAAAAGCTTCATTGCCTGTTCTTCTGTTAGAAGCTCAGAAGGATTAATTTTTTCTTCCTCAATTGAAACTTTTTTCGAGAAGTCAACGTCTAATATAGTAGATTGACCAGCAGACAAAACCGGAGTCGTTTCTGTTTCTTCTACTTCAGAAGAAGATAAAGTAGCAACTTCTTCAGTAGACTCAGTGTCACCTTCCGTAGTTTGCTCTATAGCTTTCATACTATATTGAGATGCGATTTCTTCTGGTACATATTTTGCAATAAATTTATTTAAAACTTGTTGCGCTGTTTCTTTATCATTAAAATAACCGACTAACTCACCATCAACTACTAATTTAACAGCTTGTACACTATATGTTATCTTATCTTCTAAATTTTCGATAACACGTTCGTTGTTAAAAACAGGTTGAAATGCGACTTCCGGTATGTACGTAATTTCTTCGCTAACCGCAAGATGTAAATCTTCAAATTTCTTCTCTTCAGAAGAAACCTTTTCTTCAATGAAAGACTCGATTACATCCTTACTACCGACTGTACCTAAATGTTCCCCATTTACATATACATGGTAAACTTTTGGTAGATTATTTTGAAAAGAGTCAGCATAGACGGAACCAATCGTAATTCCTAGTCCCAATACAGTAGTCATCACTACTTTAGGCAATAACGCCTTGTGGCCTTTCTGTTTAGGCAAGTCTATTTTTTTGTATTCCCGCATTTCTCTTTCCTCCTGCGACCATAGGTTAAAAAATCCCTAACCCTTTTTCTTTACTTTATTAATCTACCATAACTGTACTAGGTAAATAAATAGAATTAGGTATAATGTAACAAACTTGTATAATAAGTGTCATATTTTAACAATTAAATGTAATATATGTATAAAAAAGTGTAAAAAGTAACGTTTTTAGACTTTGTACTTAAAAATATATTTTAACATGACAATCTTTTTATAAAAACATTATTTTAAAAATAAAAGTTTACATATAGTATTTACATTAAAAATCCTGGTATTTTATAACTACCAGGATTTTCTCTTTCCTTTTTAGTTTTCTAAATGCTCTTTGACAAAATACCCCCACTTATTAAATTCTACTAAAAAACCATCATGGCCAAATTTAGTCGGTATTCGATAGTAATGACTTTTGCTTACTTTGCTGACAAAAGTACTCATTAGCTCTGGGGTATAGATTAAATCATTTTCATAGCTAAAGGCTATGATTTCCGCTTCATACAAATTAGATGCACTTTCCCACCCGTTACGATTTCTTCCAATATCGTGACCATTCATTGTATAAAGCAATGTTAAGTAACTGTTCGCATCAAATCTGGACGTCAATTTCTCACCTTGATGTCTCAAGTAGGATTCAACTTCATATAAAGGATTTTTCCCGTTTTGGTGACATTTTGTCCTTGCAAACCGTTCTGTAAATAAACTAGGACTTCTGTAAGTGATCATACCAATCATTCTAGCGATTTCAAATCCTTTAATATCTTGGGCGCTACTATATTCTCCTTGCTTCCAGTTTGGATCGTTTTCTATCGCCTCAATTCCAATTCGATTAAATGCAATACCATAGTCGGTTAGAAAAGGAGTTGCAGCGAAAACAAATAGTTTCTTCATATCCTTCGGGTACATAATGCCCCATTCTAATACTTGCATTCCGCCAAGCGATCCTCCCATTACAGCATAAAGATGATCGATACCTAACTGATTTAAAGCCTTTCGCTGAGCATTTACCATATCCCTAACAGTTACATGAGGAAAGGTACTACGGTAAGGTTTTGATGTATTCTTATTTACCGCCAAAGGACCAGTAGACCCGTTACAACCACCTAATATATTGAATGTAATAACTTGAAATTGTTCTGTATCAACAGCTTGATTTGCTCCAATTAATCCTCTCCACCACCCTGGTTTTTCTTCCGTACCAACAGCGAATTGATCACCAGTTAAGGCGTGACAGACTAAAACGACAGGAGCATTCAGTGGTCCTACCCGCTCAAACGCTAACACAGCGTTTTCAATAATTTCACCTGATTCTAAGCACAAAGAGCCAATCGAAACCGTTCCACTTATATGTTTTTCTTGCACTATATTTTTTTCTAATATACGCAAAACGATTCAGCTCCCTTAAAATTACTTTACTACCTCTTTTTGAACAGCCTTTTTAATCGCTTGATCTAAGTCAGCAATTAAATCTTTAGGCGATTCTAGACCTACAGATAATCGAACTAATTCCTCTGTCACTCCAGTTAATTTTAACTCCTCTGCACTTAATTGCTGATGGGTCGTAGATGCTGGATGAATAATTAAGGATTTAGCATCCCCTACATTCGCCACATGGGACCAAAGCGAGATATTGTCAACCACTCTTCTGCCGTCCTCGCGATCCCCTTTAATCCCAAAGACAACAATCGAACCAGTTCCATTAGTTAAATATTTTTTTGCTAAGTTATAGGAAGGATGAGAAGAAAGTCCTGGATAGGATACCCAATCTACTGCATCATTTTCTTGTAAGTATTTTGCAATTTCAAGTGCGTTTTCATTATGTTTTGGTACACGTAAATGCAATGTTTCCAATCCCTGTATGAACAAAAATGCGTTTTCTGGACTTAAGCAAGCACCAAAATCACGTAGTAATTGGACCCTTAGTTTCGTTCCAAAGGCTGCACCTTCCACATCAATACCATAACGTATGTTATGATAGCTGCGATCTGGTTCAACAAAGTCAGGAAATTTATCGTTATTCCAATTAAATTTCCCACTATCTATAACAACTCCACCAATTGTTGTACCGTGCCCACCTATCCATTTTGTAGCCGAATGGACCACAATATCTGCTCCCCATTCAATAGGACGGCAGGAATAAGGTGTTGCAAATGTATTATCAATTATTAATGGGATATCATATTCATGAGCAACATTCGCTACGGCTTCAATGTCAAGTACATGCAAACTAGGATTACCAATCGTTTCGGCAAATATAGCTTTTGTTTTTGGCGTAATAGCCTTTCTGAAATTATCTGGATTTTCTGGATCTACAAATGTCACCTTAATTCCATATTTCGGTAAGGTCGTTGAAAATAAGTTAAACGTTCCTCCATATAAATTTGTCGCTGCAACTATTTCGTCTCCAGCTCTTGCCAAATTTAAAATGGAAAAGGATATAGCTGCCATTCCTGATGAAAGTGCTACGGCATTACTTCCACCTTCTAATAATGCAAGCCTTTTTTCAAATACATCTACTGTTGGATTCATGATCCTTGTGTAAATGTTTCCCGCTTCTTTTAATGCAAATAAGTTTTGTGCATGCTCCGTATCACGAAACACATAGGATGTCGTTTGGTAAATAGGGACTGCTCTCGCTCCTGTTGTAGGGTCCGGTTCTTGCCCCCCATGTAAAAGCAAAGTTTCAGGCTCAAAGTTTTCTTTAAAATTAGTCAATCCAACCACTCCTTAAATAATTTTGTTAGAAAACCTTGTTACACAGAAGCGTCTTAAGTTCGAACGGAAGATATAATCAGAGGAGTTAAAAAACGAAAACCCTCTTCTTATTATAAGAAGAGGGTGTAAAAACAATCCTCCTCTTATCTCTCAGATCGAAATTGATCTGTAGGACTTGGCACCTTTTCAAGTCGAATACTTGAAGGTTGCCGGGCTTCACAGGGCCTATCCCTCCGCCACTCTTGATAAGAGTTCACTTTATTAAATTAATGTAACTAAGGTTAATACGTAGTATAAAATTGTTTTTATTTTCTGTCAATTGTTTTTCCGTATTTATTCAAAAAAGTTCTTTATTTAGTATATGTTACTTTTTCCTGCATATGATTAGTAATTTTAACTACTTATTTTCCCACCACTATTTTCCTCATTTGCGTTCTATTTGCATTAATGTTTTTGCGTTTTTCGACAAACAATAATCATATACGAATGTATAGGAAGGAGATTATTATGCTTACAGCAAAACAGTTGCAAACCTTCCGTTCCCAGTTGCAGAAGGAAAAAGAAGATATTGAACAACGACTAGAAGCAAACAATCATTTTGATTTAAAAATGGGACATTATCATGAATCCATGAGTGAATTATCTAGTTACGATAATCATCCAGCTGATGAGGGAACTGCTCTTTTCGAAAGAGAAAAAGACATTGCCTTAAATGAACACGTTGAAGATGAATTAAAGGATATAAAGAAAGCGATTCAAGCTATAGATAAAGGAACCTATGGAAAATGTGAAGTATGTGGAAAGGATATTCCTGTGGAACGCCTAGAAGCACTCCCTACTACTTCTTATTGTATTGACCATACACCTGAAGATTATATCTCACAGGAACGTCCGGCAGAAGAAGACGTTTTAGAACCTCCATTTGGACAATTTGAATTCGATGATAAAGACGGTGAAGTATTTGATGCAGAAGACTCTTGGCAAGAAGTAGCTAAATGGGGTACTTCAAACACCCCTTCCGATTTCGTCGTAGCCCCAGACCACTATAATGAAACGTATATTGAATCCGATGATCGTGTAGGGTATGTAGAAGATTACGAAAATTTTGTTGGTAATGATATTGATGGCAAAAATATAATGGTTTATCCAACCCCACGACATAAAGAATATGAAGAAGATCTAGACGCAGAAGATGTTATGACCATATTTGGTGATTTAAAACCTTATGAAATTGACCCGTATACCGAAGAAGCATTAGAAGAAAGAAAACAGAACGGAAAAAATAATCATGAAAAATAACCTCTTTTTAGGGGTTATTTTTCTTTTATAATTACTTTAAAATTGTATGTAAAAATAGACGAGGTGGTAATTTATGATAAGGATTGGATTACTTAGTCTTTTCCTATGGATAGCTATATGCTTGTATCTATATTTAACAGCAGAGGAAATGGAAATATTATTAGCACTTAACACCTTTGTTTATGGCGGTTTTCTATTCATCATATATTTTGCTATTATTGGATTTTTAATCTTAAAGAGAAGGGGTAAAAAAAATGACTGATCCTGTAGTTAATGGGATAAATATGGATCCTCAAACAAGATGTAAACATTACCATTCCAACCAAGATATAATCGCAATTCGACTGGGTTGCTGTAATGTATATTATAGTTGTTATGAGTGTCATGAGGAGTTGGCTGACCATCCTGCAAGCCCTGTTCCAAAAGAGCATTTTCACCAACAACATATTTTTTGTGGCCTTTGCCATTCCATTTTAACCGTCCATGAATATCTTAATAGCAATAACAACTGCCCAAATTGCAATGCACTATTTAATCCAAATTGTAAGTTACACTATCATTTATATTTTGAATGATAAGTTTTTTGCGATAAAAAGGGAAATAAGAAATTTTTTAAAAAAATTTTTCCTTTTTGTGTAACTTTCCTTTTGGTAAAACGTCTAATAAATGGAAAACAAAAATTAACGGAGAGAATTCATATGAAAAAAGTTGCTGCATTTGTCTTTATAATGGTTATTTTTTCATTAATTATCATTACAACATATCATTCCGATTTATCATTTAAAGAATTAATAAAAGAACAACCAGTGAAAATTGCTGCTCAATCAGCTGATCATCAAGATATACTGTATACAACGAGTAACCCGAATATTATTAATCGTTTTACAATTGTGACAGAATCACTGGAACTGGAAAGAACGAAAACTACGTCGGATACTATCCACAAGGAAATCCAGCTTTTCAACGAACATGGAAAGTTAATTGCTGATATCCGTTTTGTTGGTAATGAAGCAATTGAAATTGATGGCAACACATATGAATTAAAAAATAAAGATGTTAACAATCATTTTTCTCAATTTTGGGAAGAATTATATAATGAAGCTTTATATTATTTCTAAGTGGTTTAAAGATGGCTTACATAATAGGTGGCAACTTGGTTTTTAGCTATTTTATTAAAATTTCGTTTTATGAACCTGTTATTCCTCATACCAAATGGAATAAATCATTTGAAGGTGCTTTTAGCACCTTCCTTTTTTTTGCATTCATCTTTTCTTAGATGTATTTCTCGATATCTTTTTTGATTTTTTCCGGTTTTGTGTTAGGGGCATATCGCTTTACTACATTCCCCTCTCTATCGATTAAAAATTTCGTGAAATTCCACTTAATTTCCCCACCAAAGATTCCTTTTTTTTCATTCGTTAAAAATTGAAATAAAGGATGAGCATCTCTACCTTTTACATCAACCTTTTCAAACATAGGAAAGTCAACACCATAGTTTACTTGGCAAAATTGTACAATGTCTTTTTCATCCTCAAATTCTTGATTCATAAATTGTCCACAAGGAAATCCTAAAACGACCAATCCGTCATCCTTATACTCCTTATATAATTCTTGAAGTCCTTCAAATTGAGGAGTGAAACCACATTTACTAGCGGTGTTTACGATAAGTATTACTTTTTCATGATAAGTATTTAGCGGTTCGACTACTCCATTTGCTAAAGTAGGTTCAAAATCATAAATGGATACCATACTTTTTCTTCATCCTCTCTTGCTTCAATATCATTTCATTCACTAGTTAACAGGATTGGCAAAAATAATATAACGCTCTGGTGCATCACCAACGAATCCAAATGGATAACATGTAGACAACGTTAATACTTCATTAGGATATGTTGATGCAATAACAGTTGTATCATCTGCATCCACTATTTTTGTTTCATATATTTCATAAGTGAATGTACCGTATGGAAGTTCAACAATTAATTGATCACCAGTTTGTAAATCGCCTAGTTTTCTAAAAACCGTATCCCGATGACCAGACAATAATATTTGGTCTTTTTCCCCAGGAAATACCGTATCACTATAATGTCCTACGCCTCTTTCTAGTTCATCTTCACTCGTTCCTTCAATAATAGGCAACTCGCTATCGATAGCTGGTAAATAAAGAACCCCAATAACATCCCCTTTTTTCGGATGAAAATCGTCAAAGGATATAGTACTTTTCGTTTTTCCATCCTTATGTTCGGAATTACTCTGTTGTGCTCCCACCAACTCCTTAGCTTCTGCTAAAGATTTTTGTTCATTTTGTTTCATTCCCCAAATATTCCAAGCAGAATATAAGAGAAGTGTGAACCCTGCTATCATAAATAAAAGGGATAATTTTTTCACTTCTTCTACCTCCTTCCGTTTATCATGAATACCGTTATCTTCTATTTATATTTTACCCATGAGAAACGAGCTACCGCAACAAATAATATATTACAAACGAAAAAATAATTCGCCTATATATCCATAACCCCTCTAATATTTTCCATTTTTTGTCGAAATTTTTATTCATTTAACGTAAGATTAAGAAAAACAAACGTAAAGCAAGTTTTTTATCAAATGTATGAAATCTTTTTAGGGTTCAAACGTCTAATTAAAGAACCCAAAATTCTGGGGGAAATAGGATGAGTGGGGAAAAAGTAATTACGGAATGGTATCACCAATATAAACACGATATATATCAATACTTAATTTACTTTACAGGTACTTCCGATGTGGAAGATATTATTCAAGAAGCGTTCATTCGTGCACTAAAAAATATTGATAATTTCCATGGCACATCAAGTCCAAAGACATGGCTTATTAGCATTGCTAGAAATGCCGCGATTGATGAAATGAGAAAGAGAAAACGTTCCAAAATTGTACAGAAGCAATCATATGATGATAAATTGGAACCTGTTTCTACAGAAACACCGGAAGATTTTGTTCAGTTTACTGAAATGAAGAAAGAACTTTATCATGCCATTCAAAATCTTAGAAAAAATTATCGCGATGTTGTTATTTTACGAGGCATTAAAGAAATGTCCATTGCAGAAACCGCATCTATCCTTAATTGGAATGAAAATAAGGTTAGAATTACATACCATCGCGCTTTAAAATCTTTGAGTCAACAAGGAGGGGTTTTTGATGAGTAAATTTGATGAATTCAAACATATAGAAGAACAACTACATCAGTTACCAAAACCTCACCTTGACAAAGAGGCAGATGATCGAATTTTATCTGCTATATTAGCATCCACTAAAAAGTTAGAAAAACATAAAAAGCAACAATTTCGCATAAAAAAGATAGCTGGTGGATTCGCTACCTTGGCTTTTGTGTTCCTATTTTCCTTTATCCTTTACTCCACGATGCATAAGGGAAGCTTTGAATCAGGTATGGACCAAGCAAGCGAGGAGTCTGCAGATTCAGATTTCAATAGACAGGAATATCCTGCCACATTAGATAAAGTAAGTGATCAAAAAGAATCTGCATTTATGTCGGTATTTAATGGAGAAGTAAATAGTAGTCAGGAATATATCGTGTTCACTGAAGAACACTTTCAGGCTGAAAAAGAAAGTTTCTTAGAGAAAAACCCAGATATTCAAGAGAAACTTAGCGCCATTCAATTTACTGATTTTACAGTGAAAGAGAGCTGGCAAGGTTCTATAACTGGGGATAGCTTCCATCTAAATCTATACACAAACGAACAGGACGTAATAATGATTGTTTCCATGCTGGGGAATGAAATGACAACTAATTTTATTTCAGACGCAAATTATCGTTCTTATCTTTTTTATGGTGAGCATGTTTTTCTATACGATGATCAGACAGGGAACGGGGAGTCATGGAATATTCCTCTCGGTCAAAGAAATGGACTTCAAGCAAATGATATAGCGGAATTTATCACGAAATGGGAAAATACGGATAAACCCCCTTACGGTAGTACTATTCGTATAATGAATTATAAAGCCATTTATAAGGAACCTGACGTGCTCGTCATAAATGGCATCTTCCATGATAGTGTAGAACAAGAAGAGGCCATCTGGTTAGATTTGAATCAAACACGAAAGCTAAAAATGGTTAATGAAAATAATGGATACAGAATCGATGATGGAATTATTTATCATACTTCTAACGGAGGAGATTCATGGATTCCGTCTATAGACTATAGTTCAAAGCAATTGTCTGATTTCCACACATTTGAAGCAAGTGCCTGGGCAGCGATTACATCTAATAGGGATCAGCTTGACATATTTTCAACAGATGACTTTGGATACACATGGGAAAACAGCCTTTCTTTATCAGGGCATTCTGCTACTTTTTCGTTCGTAAGTGAACAATTAGGGTGGCTTCTAGTGAGAGAAAACACTAGATCAGGTAACCAAATTGCAACAATATATGAAACAACCAACGGTGGAAAAAGTTGGTCGTCCAAGCGCTTACCCATTAAAGACGGTCAAGAACTATACACACTCGAATCGAACGATACAGAGGAAAACGTATTTATTTTTAATGGTTCTACTGGATGGATTGCTGGTTTAAATAAACAAAATCATGTTTCCTTATTTCTTACCGAAGATCGAGGAGAAACATGGAATTTCCAAACAATTGCGCTCCCACCTGAGTATCAATCAGAAGAATTATCCTTACAAGGACTTAAGTTCTTCTCACATTCCAGTGGAGTTTTACACGTTTCCGTCTTATCTAGAAATCAAAAATATGATTTACTCTTTGAAACAAGTGATGGTGGTAATAGCTGGAGCCTAACAGAACAGTTTGCCGAAAATAATAGTCTTACATTTCAGTTTCTAAATAAAAACACTTGGTTTTCAAGTGACGGGAAACAGCTTTCCGTAAAAAAATCAGATGCAGAATGGAATCGTATAGAAGTGGAATACGACATGGAAAGAATCTTGCATTTTCAATTTATCACGGAAAACAGAGGTTATTTACTAATGGAAGATGCTAATAACAGGAAAACTATATTAAAGACTAATGATGGCGGGGCTTCTTGGTCGTTATAAAATAGAATCAAATAAGACCTGTAGATTAATATCTACAGGTCTTATTTTTATGAAAATTGTTTAATTGTTTGTTTTAAATGGTTGGCAATTGGTTTACTGCCAGCTGCTAACTCTTCATTAGAAAATGAAACGCGAACAAAACTTTCATCCATATCTAGTGCCTCTGCAAATAGTCCCCCCAACCCTTTTGCTCGTCTATCTACTTGCAAGACTAGTTCCAAACCATTTGGTTTAACGAAGAACATCGCTTCTAACTCATCTAAGTCTCTACGGAACTCTGTCGACGGTAAAAACTCAAATTCCTGGACATATCTATAACGCTTCGAATACTCCATTTCCACTTTTCTTAGTTGAAAGCCTAAGTGATTAGTTAGAGCTTCCAATACTACTTGAACAGAAGAATGTGGATCAACTTTAACATAATCTCTATCATTCGGGTCAATAGCATTCGGAACATCCAAGCCTGTTTGAATCCATACTTTTGTCCTACCAAGTGTTGGCGGCGTATGAATAGGGAGCTGGAAATTGAAGTTTAATGACTTTTCTTCTCCTCCTCCAATTACAAACGAATCACCAATCGTAAAGGAGTCAATCACAACTTTTTCATACACTTTTCTATCATCTTTTTCTCGAACTGCTTCTGTCATAACAAAAAGCTGAATGCGATCTACTTGTTGTTCTGTACTACCACCTTTTACGAAAACTTTTCCTTTTACTTCACCACCTGGTAGTAAATGATCATTTTCTAACTGAGTATCTACTTTTGCATTTCCAATTCCAACACTAGCTAACCATTTTTTCAACATTCTCGTTTCCTCCCCAGAATCAAACTTTTTTCTTTTCCATTTACATTATTTATTGATGAGAAAATCTAGTACTTCTTTATCGATTTTTCCTTTTTCTAATTCTCGCTCCTCAAAATTCTCAATATGAATAAAGGATGTTAAGGCTTTATGCAACTGCTCATTATCCACACTGGAATTTTCTAAAAAACCTAACCGATGTAAATGTTTTTCAATATTATGTCTTACTTCTCCATCAATGGTTAAAATGTTTTCTTCTTTTGTTGTACCAAAATAAAGTTGATGTAGATTATAAATGCGTATAAGCTCCTTAATTGGATCTGGGTGATCATCTACACGCAAATCAATAAAACGATCATTAGCTTCTGCATAACCTCCTTTTTCTTTAACGATATATATAGCAGCAGATTGCATACCTCTCTTGTCCCCTCCTGCAGCTTGTCCTGCATCTAATGCTTGTAGAAGTCGTTCTGCTAAAGAGCCATTGGATTTTTCAAACGTTTCAGCCATAGCTTCAACTGTTTGTTCGTTTACTAAAATATTACCTTGTGCTGCATAATGTTTTCCTGCTCTTCCCCCTGCCCAATATAAACAATCTTCTCCTGTATATGTGGCAGCATTTCCATTTGCATCAACCATTCCAACTTGCCTTTCTGATCTTCCTTCATCCTTACTAATTAAAATATCAATTGCTTCTTGAGCGGTTTTGCCTTCTTCCATTAGCTCCAAACCATCTGGACCATATGCTGGGTTAGCTAAAGCCTGAGTGGCAACAGCACCTACACCTGCTTTAGCCCATGGGACAACAGAGCCAACTCCTATAAATTTTGATTGGACGGCAATTCCTAGTTCTCCCGTTTTAGGATCAAAACCTACTATTGAAAATGTCATGATAATCTTCTCCTTTTTACGATAATGTGCATTATATTAAACTAAATTTAATTCTCGTTTTGTTCCACACAGTCAAAACAATAAAGGTGTCCATCCTCCGTAGCCCCGTCAAAAAAACCATTGCGACAATAAATGGCTTTACCACAAACGGAGCAATTTCCTAAAAACTCCTCCATTTACCTACCCTCCATATGACTATTAAAAGACCATAGTCTATTTATAAAAAATATGTTCTGCACGAATGTCATCCTCAATATGAAGAATTCCAAAAGAGTAATAAGGCATTTTCCGTTTATCTTTAGCAGACCCCGGATTAAATAACAACGTTTTGTTGTTAAATTTTAATAATGGCATATGAGAATGGCCAAATAGAATACAGTCAACCTCTTCCCCCTCAAATGCTTCTAATACTCTTTTTTCCGTTGTCTTTTTATCCCCATGCCCGTGGACAATTCCTATCTTAATTTCGTTTATTTTTAGTATTTTTTTAGCTGGAAACAATTGTTTTATTTCCTCTGTGTCAACGTTGCCGTGTACACCTTCTATTCTTCCAAATTGCTTCAATTTTTCGTAAACATCAATTGATAACCAATCACCTAAATGAATTATTAGATCGGCATCAGAAAGAGCCTTCAGAAGAGTTTGAGGGAACCTCATCCCTCTTTTTGGCATGTGTGTATCGGAAATGACCACGACCTTCACCCAAACACATCCTTTTATTATGACTTTGAATAAGTGCACATTTTAACTCTTGAATCATTTATTAAGTTTAATTCTACTATTGCTTCAAATTACCTTCTTATTTTTATCAAGTACATGCATGAGCTTATATAGTTCAACACAAACTAACCATAACTTTTTGGAAAAGGACGGGAGATAAATAATGAGAAGAATACAAATATCAGCATTTATATCATTTTTATTGTTATGTATACCAATCGAAGGCAACATTTCAGCGGATAATATACCACATAATTATGGAGCAAAAGGTGCACTACAGGATAAAAATATTACGTTAGAAGAAGCATTGCATTACGCAATTCAAGATGAATATTTAGCTCAGACCCGTTACGATGTAGTTTTAGAACAATTTGGCAGAGGAATACGACCTTTTTCTCAATTGGAATATGCAAACAAAAGAAATATTCAAGAACTGTACTCCATGTTCAGAAAGCACAATATCCCTATCCCAAGAAATAACAATGATGTTGTTACATTTTTAACAGTACCTGAAACAATAGATGAAGCGTTTAGAGCAGAAATGAGGTATGAGATAAATAATATTTCTATGTACGGAAAATTTGTAAATCGAGTCGATTTGCCACAGGATGTTAAACGTTTAATGAGTGAATTAAGAGATGCATCTAGAACTCATTTAACACAAATCAAAACGGAATTTAATAAGTATTAAAAAACAACTCCGTCCTCTACTATAGAGTTACGGAGTTGTTTTTTCCTTTTATTAAGCTCTCGGTTTACTATCAAAGCCGATTTGTTTATGAGTTCCATCACAAAATGGCTTTTTAGATGAATGACCACATCGACATAAAGAAAAGCTTTTTTTCGTTTCAAACACGTTTCCCTCACTGTCAATCATCTCAACATCCCCAGTAACCCGAATCGAACCATTGTCATTTACTTTAATTTGAACCTTTTCACTCATTAGACCCCTCCTCCATTTATATATATTGCTCTTTATCTAGGATAAAACAAAAAAAGGAAAATTGAAAAACCTATGCTTACTTTATAAAAGGCCCTTGTTGTCCAGATAGCAAATCGTCAAATTCCATTATTTGATCTTTCCATATGTCTGGCAATTGATTTAATGGAAAAAATTGAAGGTCTAATGATTCATCGTTATCTTTATGTAAAGTCCCTACAAATTCACGGCACGTAAAAATTACCTTCACGTGTGCAATTTGATCCCCATTTTGAAGCACTCTTTCCTGAAGGGGGCCTGTGTATATACCAAACAATTCTAACTTTCCAAGTTTTAAGCCCGTTTCTTCAAATGTTTCTCTCCTGGCTGTTTCTTCAATTGTTTCTCCTATCTCCATATAACCACCAGGATGGCCCCACACATGATAGTCAGAACGCAATTGAAGAAGAAGCCTTTCCCCCTCGTCAAAAACAAACACTCCAGCTGCAACCATAATTACTTTATTATTTCCGACCATGTTACGTAAATAGCCTATATAATCCTTCATGACTTCACTCCCAAAACAAAGTTGTTTATATAGTAGCATAAGTTTTCAATCATCGATAAGAACGATTAGAACACTTGTGAAACAAAATCTATTCATGAACAAAAAATACAGGATAACAAAGGATATAGCATCTAATTACAGGAACAAACGCTTTCATTGTACTTTTTCACACTATGAAAATGTGTCAATTATGTGTATAATTCTCTCTTGTGTGCAACGGTCTGATTTTCGTGAGAGTCGAAAATCAAAAAAATATAACATCAAAGAGGTGGGAACAGTTGTCGAGTACTTGGTTTGGAAATATTAGAGGAGACGTTTTAGCGGGGATAACAGTTGCTTTTGCTTTAATACCAGAAGCAATTGCCTTTTCCATTATTGCTGGCGTAAATCCTATGGTAGGTTTATATGCATCATTTTGTATTGCGGTTATAATAGCTTTTGTCGGTGGACGACCCGGTATGATTTCTGCTGCAACAGGAGCAATGGCTTTATTAATGGTCACATTAGTAGCAGACTACGGCGTAGAATATTTGTTTGCGGCAACCATTTTAACTGGTGTTATTCAATTTTTACTAGGTGTATTAAAATTTGGGCGTTTTATCACATTCATTCCACATTCCGTTATGATTGGGTTCGTTAATGCATTGGCTATTTTAATATTTGTCGCACAGCTAGAGCACTTCATAGGGGCTACATGGGTTATGTATGCTTTTGTCGGTGCTACATTAGCAATCATTTATTTATTACCTCGTTTGACCAAAGCTGTACCTTCTGCCTTAGTAGCAATCATTGTTATGACTGCAGTAGCGGTTTTTGGAGGTTTTAACAGTCTATCAACTGTGGGGGATATGGGAACTATCACGAGTACATTTCCACTCTTCTCCGTTCCAGATATTTTGTTTACTTTTGAAACATTTATGATTATCCTACCTTATGCTGTTACATTATCAATCGTTGGGTTGCTTGAATCCCTTCTTACAGCAACAATTGTTGATGAAATGACAGAAACAAAGAGTGATAAGAACAAAGAAGTAAGAGGACAAGGAATTGCGAACGTCATAACTGGATTTTTTGGCGGAATGGCTGGTTGTGCAATGATTGGCCAATCTGTTATAAACGTGAAATCTGGTGGGACAGGCCGACTGTCTTCTCTAACAGCAGGAGCGTTTTTACTATTTTTAATCATTGTTATGGGGGATATCGTAGCAATGATTCCAATGGCTGCATTAGTTGGGGTTATGATTATGGTTGCAATTGGTACTTTTGATTGGCAATCTATTGGAGAGTTAACGAAAATCCCTAGAAGTGATGCGTTTGTCATGTTAACAACAGTGGGTATCGTAGTCTATACACATGACTTAGCAAAGGGAGTAATTGCAGGGGTTGTAATTAGTGCTCTTGTTTTTGGTTGGAAAATGGCTCGTATTAAAATTTCTTCATCGATTAAAGAGAATGGAACAAAAGTATATACTGTTTCCGGACAATTATTCTTTGCCTCCACTACACATTTTATCGATAGTTTTGATTATGTTAATGACCCAGAACAAATTGTTTTTGATTTCAAACACGCACACGTTTGGGATCAATCTGCCGTAACGGCAATAGCTAAAGTAAAAGAAAAATATAATAAGCTAAACAAAACGGTTTCAATTGTCGGATTGAACGAAGAGAGTAATCAACTTGTAGAAAAAGTAGGATTAACTGCTCCATCCGGTCACTAAAACAGGAAAGCCATTTTATTATCCCTTTGGATAGTAAAATGGCTTTTTTATTTAGGAAGATTCATGGGTAAACCATGCAATAACAGTGGTGATTATGTACATAAATGGGTCCTTTGTTTTTCCCTTTTCCATTGTAGCTTTTTCACAAAGTTTATTTTTTAATGCAGGTTTTTCTTGCTGTAAACGATTCATAGCCTGTCTTCTGTAAGTAGATTCAAACATCATGTTGATCTCTCCAATCAGCTCAGATAGAATATAAACGCTTACTATATAAGTCTGATTATATCATAATTTAAAAATATGAAAATATCTGACAATTAAAAATTTATGACTTTTTTGAAACACTTTAGGCATGATATTCTGCTAACCAATTTGCTACAGACAATAAATCTGGAAAATACATATCGGCCTCTACTTCATCTTTTTCTCTTTCCCCAATCAATATCGTCCTTGTACCTGCTTCCCTTCCCGCAATAATATCTGGTTCCCTATCCCCTACCATGTAACTTTGTGCTAAATCTATATCGTATTTGGCAGCTAGATCGAAAAGCATTTTTGGCTTCGGTTTACGACAAGCGCAATTGGCATGAGGCTTGTGGGGGCAATAAACAACTTCATCAACATACGCTCCAATTTTTGCAAGGTCTTCTTCCATTTTTTTGTGTACATCTTGTAAGGCTGATTCTTTCATGTAGCCTAAGCCAATTCCACCTTGGTTTGTAACAATAAAAACTTTAAAACCTTCTTCATTAAACAACTTTATCGCTTCAGCTACTCCGTCCAATAAATAAAAATCTGTTGGTTTATTAACGAATTTTACTCGTTCACTTAAAACTTCATTCACAACCCCATCACGATCTAAAAACATAGCTATGTTCATTTAATCAGCTCCCTTTTAGGTAAAAGTATAACTGCCAATAAAGACAGTTACACTTATCAAACTACTTTTTTTGTTGCACGTCCTTTCTCCTCGGTAAATCATATCTAGGCTCTTTCTTTAGAGCCTTATATAAAGAGACACACATAATTAACATAATAATAGTAAACGGTAGAGCGGATATGAGTGAGGCTGTTTGTAAACCTTGCAGACCACTGCTAATAATTAATACAGCTGCAATTGCTGCTTGTAAAACTCCCCAAATAATTTTGACCAACATCGGCGGGTGCAAGCTTCCATTTGTCGTCAACATCCCTAAGACAAACGTGGCTGAATCTGCTGATGTAATTAAGAAGGTAAAGATTAATAATATCGCCAAAATCGAGAGTAATTGCGTAAATGGAAAATGTTCAAAGGTGGCAAACAGAGCACTTGTTACGTCCACATCTACAGCTTGTGCAATCATTGTTCCCTGAAACAAATCGAGATTTAAAGCAGCTCCACCAAATACAGCCATCCAAATCATTGCAATAACAGGTGGCACAATTAAAACACCTACTACAAATTCCCGTATAGTCCTTCCTCGTGAAACCCTTGCTATAAAGGACCCTACAAAAGGAGACCAAGCAATCACCCATGCCCAATAAAATATAGTCCAATCCTGCACCCATGTTCCACCTCTATATGGTGACAATCGGAGACTCATTCCTACAAATTGCTGCAAATAGTCGCCAATACCCAACGTTAAGGAATTTAAAATAAATACAGTAGGACCTAGTATAAGGAAAAAAAGCATTAATCCTAATGCTAACGTTAAATTGACATTACTTAAAATTTTAATTCCTCTATCCAACCCTGTTGTAGAAGATATTAAGTATAAAACCAACAGAATGCCTGTAATGGTAAGTTGTGTTGCAATATTATTAGGGAAAGCGAACACATGCTTTAAACCCCCATTAATTTGTAAAATTCCCATTCCCAATGAAGTTGCAACTCCCATAACAGTTGCAATTACTGCTAATATGTCAATCGGTATTCGCAACAAACGTTTATTGCCTTCCCCAATTAATGGATTAAAAGTTGAGCTAATTAAACCATTATAATTTTTTCTATATTGAAAATAAGCAACAGCTAGTCCAACAATAGTAAACACGGACCACTGATGAACGCCCCAGTGAAAAAATGCATAACGCATAGAGTCCCTAGCAGCCCCAGCCGTTAATGGTTCTGCATCAGTTGGAGGATATAAGAAATGTTGCATCGGTTCAGCAACCCCCCAGAATACAAGGCCCACCCCAAATCCAGCACTAAATAGCATTCCTATCCATGTAAAAAAAGAGTATGCCGGCTTGTCATCGTCCTTTCCAAGTCTTATTTTCCCAAAACGACTCAGAGCAAGGAAAACACAAAATATAACAATTAAAAAGACAGCTATTAAGTAAAACCAACCAAATGCATTAGTTGTAAAACTATAAATTGCTGTAGCAATTGATTCAAAGGTTCCAGGAGAAAGGGCACCCCATAAAACTAAAATCCCAATAAAGATAGCTGAAACCCAAAAAACAATATTTAATTTAGAGTTATCTATCACTTTTATGTCCTCCTCGTAGCAATTAAGGCTATTTCTTATCTTTCGAATATCAATTAATTTTATTCACAAGTGATAGTTACGAATTAATTTTAACTGTACACTGTCTTCCTTTCCCGCATATGTATAGATAAGGACATTTGACTAAAGGAAGTGAGGAACATGAATTATCACTATCCACCGTTAAACTATGGCACCCGACAACAAGCACAAATGAACAATATAATGAAAGTAATTGGAGAAGGGGTACTTCCTGTTACACCCGATCAACTAGAAATAATACTAGGTGTGACAACAGAAGGAGAAAACCTTCAGAAAACGCAACAATTAAATGCTGAAAAAGCATCAAGAGTACGAAAAGCTTTATTGCAAAAAGGAATTAAGGAAGAAGATATCCAAACACAGGATTATAGAATAAACCTTAACTATGATTACAAAGATGGAGAAGAAATTTTTAGAGGTTATAGGGTTGTCAACATGTTGGAGTTAACGGTAAAAGAAGTAGAGCAGGCTGGTGTTATAATTGACGCAGCAGTTAAGGCTGGTGTTAATACAGTCACGAATATTAACTTTACTGTTGCCAATAAACAACTCTACTATCAGCAAGCATTAACGAAAGCTATTCAAAATGCACAAAAGAAAGCTACTGCAATTGCAAAAACGATTGGTGTCCCATTTAATCAAATCCCAGAACGTGTAGAAGAACTTTCTATTAATGACGAACGACAACCACGAGAAGTAGTTTTAGGAATATCAACAGAGGATAGCATACCTACCCCAATTGAACCTGGCCTTCTTTCCGTAAAAGCTATAGTAGAAGCAGAGTTTAACTATTAACTCCGTTGACAATTCATCACTTGATGAATTGTCTTTTTTTGTTATTTACAAAAGATAATAGTCCGTTATATTTAAATAAAAAAACTTTTTTCCCAAAAAATGAACGAGATTTTATAATTGTTGCGTCTTACTTATGAAACTCAAGATTGAGGAGGGAAATGAAAGTGGGGCATTTGCAAGTGGTTCAATCACCCTATCAAGAACAGGATTTGAAAATTTTACAATTAAATCCTAACCAAGCTATTGAAGTAATTATGGACACCTATGGAGATGAAATAAAACGATTAATTTTTACGTATGTAAAAAACACCTCAGATACAGATGACGTCACTCAGGAAGTATTTGTAACCATATATCGAAAACTCGGAACGTTTCAAGGTAGGTCATCATTAAAAAGCTGGCTGTATTCTATCGCTATTAATAAAAGTAAGGACTATTTAAGAAGTTGGCAGAATCGAAACAGTAGGTTAAAAGAAAAACTATCGCTATTCTCTAAGACAGTCAACACCGACAGTGATACCCCTGAAGACGTTGCCGTCAAACAAAATGAATCTAACCAACTATTAAAGCAAGTATTATCTTTACCAATTAAATACCGAGAAGTATTAGTCTTACACTACTTCAAGGAACTTTCCACAAAAGAAGTTGGGGATGCTTTACATATAAAGGAAGCTACAGTCCGAACTAGACTAACCCGAGGTAGAGAATTGCTAAAGACGATTTTAGAAGAAAGAGGTGTCAATAATGGATAAAAAATTAAAAAATCTTAAAACACAATTTGAACATGATATTCCAACTTCCTTTACGAATAAGGACCGTCAACTCGTATTAAAGAAAATATCCAAGGAAAGCAATCGAAAACAGAGAGCTACTCCATTTTTACCAAAACCTATTACCGCAGTGTTAGGTGCAGCTGTCCTATTTTTCGGATTGATGGTTGCTAATCAACAATGGAATATAGTGAATTTATCAGGAACTAATGCCAATAACGGATCAGTAATTGACGAATCAGTTCATTCGTTAAGCTTTGACCCAGAAACAATTAAAGTAGGAGAACAGTTTGGGGCTTTCACCGTTAGTAAAATTGAGCTAAAAAAAGACCATACCATTATTTCTTTTGAAGGAACGGACTTTATTACAGCAGATGTGGCAAACGATGCGAAATTGCTCTTTACACCAAAGGACTATTCTCTGGATTTACTACCAATATCAAATCAGGACTCTTTATCAAATATTTCCTTTGCCATAAGTGAAAATGAAAAAACAAGATCAATGTTTAGTTTTTCTAATCAGGATGGGGCAATTGCTGAAGATCAACTAATGGAAGTAAATCAAATCCAATATCATATAAATGATACCGAAAGTTTTGTTACGGTTGAGATAAGCGGAGTAAGTGGAACTAATTTAGGAGAAAGTATTACGTATAGCTATGATGAAGTGTCGGTAGAAGTAACTGGTGAGTTACTTTCCATTTATAAGGAATATGCTAGTGATAAAAATGACATGGTTTTAAGAGGCTTAAAGCCTTTTGATATCTTCAAGTTATACTATCATGCTAGAAGTATAGAAGATTTTGAAACTGTCCACTCCCTTTATATTAAAGGAGATAAATACGGAACCCCTTCATTGGAAGAGTTTCTCGGGGATCCAAAATTTTGGGGTGCAACATACGCCGAAAATGATCAAGCATTTTATGAAGAGCTAAAACAAGTGAGAGCATTTAACGAAGTTTATGTATCTGAAACAGAGTCTGCTGTAAACTTTACATTACCTTCACATGAATATGGAAGACATTTTTCCTTAACCAAAGATACGAATACAAATGTTTGGAAAGTTAATTGGATTCCGATGCAATGATTAAAAGCGCCTATTGGCGCTTTTTTCATTATTATAGGGTTGTCAACATGAGAGAACTAATGAGACCTATTGCTGCCAACAAACCTACAACCGGTCCTCCATCCTCATAAGCTTCTGGCATCATGGTAGAACTGACCATAGCAACAACCCCGCCTGCAGCAAATGCATTAATCCCTGCAACAAATTGATCAGACGCATGATCTAGTAAAGTATATCCTCCAAGGGAACCTAATGAAGTTAACGTAAATACTACTGCCCAAAGAATCAGAATTCTTTTTCTCGGATAATTATCCTTTTTCAGTCCAATAGTACTTGATAAGCCTTCAGGAAAATTACTAATGAAAATCGCAATCACCAATACCATACTTACGTTTGCATCAATTAGACTTATTCCAATAACTACTGCTTCTGGAATAGAATCTATTATCGTACCAATAAAAATTGCCAGCCCTGAATGACCTTGTGGGTTTTGGTTTGAACGTTTTCGTTGATGTGCTCCTTTTTTTGCTAAAAACAAATCAAAAGCTGTATACGTTAATGCACCTATTAGAAAACCAATCAAGGTAGCTAAAAAACCACCTTTTTCTACGGATTCAGGAAGTATTTCGAATGTTGCTGCACCGAATAAGACACCCGTTCCAAACGCCATTATAAATGCTAATACTTTTTTCTTGATCTTAAAGTATAGTCCGATGAGAGCTCCTATTAATAAAGCAGAACCTGCTACCCCACCCCACATAAGTGCTTCAAGCATGGTGATTTCCCCTTTATCTATATAGTTACTAATAGGTTTTCCATTCCGTATCGTAATAAAACCTGTCAACAAACAATTCTGTTGTAGTGGTAGTGTTCTAGTGTTATAATTTCTTCACTTTAGTAATGAAATAAAGGAAGTGTTCAAGCATGAGTAAACAATTAGAAAAAGCAACTTTTGGTGGTGGTTGTTTTTGGTGCATGGTTAAACCATTCGATCAATGGGATGGTATTCATGAAGTTATTTCTGGATATTCAGGTGGTCATGTAGAAAACCCAACCTATGAAGATGTAAAAACAGGTAAGTCTGGACACTATGAAGTTGTGCAAATAACGTTTGACCCAGAAGTTTTCCCTTACGAAAATATTTTACCCATTTTTTGGCAACAAATAGATCCTACTGACGCAGGTGGACAATTCCAAGATAGAGGCGATCAATACCGCACAGCTATTTTTTATCACTCGGAGGAACAAAAGCAACTTGCAGAAAAATCGAAACAAGAACTAGCTAATAGCGGTAAATTTTCGAAACCAATCGTAACAGAAATCTTACCCGCTGCTCCATTTTATCCGGCAGAAGATTATCACCAAGATTTTTATAAAAAAGAACCAGAAGCATATAAAGAAGACCGAAAGAAATCTGGACGCGATGAATTTATTAGTGAAAACTGGAAATAACCTGGTGGAAGAATCGAATCATGGCAATTGTTAAGTTAGAGGTTCACATGAACTAATGGAAGGTTCAACTGAACTTATTGAAGGTTCGGCCTCATGATTGCAGGTTCAACTGAACTAATTACAAAGTTTCGCATTTTGCTATTTAAAAAGCCAATGGATCAAGATCCATTGGCTTTCCTATTGAATATTGTTTTCCATCAGTGTTACTTCTTTAATAAAATTCTCCAGTAGACCAACGTATTTATAGACTCCATCCACGTAGTAAAACGTGCATGATCGTTCATAGTCATAAATATCGTGATCTGGTGAATATAAATAAATCCTTTTATTTAAGCCAAGAGCGATACCAAGCTCCACATGAGTTCCAGCCCCACCTGGCATAAGCATTACTAGAAAATCCGCATTTTTCACTGCTTCCCTTTCTTTTTTTCCAATTCGTTTTAGTTCATCAAGTGTGCTTGCTCTTTCGTTTTTTGTCCAATCATATGTATGTAGGAAACCGGCAAACTTTAATTCCTCGACTACTTGTTGGACCATTTCTTTATTATGAAAGCTGGATGCTACATAAAAGTTCATGTTTACCATTCCCCCTTACTTCAGTTTCACTATTTTCTCTCTTAATGGTGGCGTTTTTAATTCCTCGTGGGTGATGGAAATTTCAAACGTTCCTTCTTGAAAGAAATAAGGTAATCTTCGCCTAAACCATGACTGCATCGGGACGTCTTCTAGCTTGTCCATCGATACCCATTTCAGTTCTCCCTCTGGTGGCTGAGCCAGTAATTCTCCACTATAAACAGTAGCTAAATAGTTAAAGACAATGTAACGGTAGTTGTCATTTAATAACGTAAACTCATCTACCCCTTTATAAATTAAATCCTCTGGTCGAACAGATAGCCCCGTCTCCTCTTTAATTTCCCTGGAAGCACCTTCTGAAAAACTCTCTGTTAATTCAATCTTTCCACCAGCGCCAATGTAGCCGGGAAAACCCAATTTTTCTGGCCTGTTTATGAGTAAAACTTCATTTTTTTGCACATTATGTATGATGGTCATCGTCAATAAAGTCGTTGTTATTTTTTTCATCATGTTCCCCCACTATTTCTATATTCAATTATTTTACCATTAAACAGAAAAACCTAATAGGCTTATACCTATTAGGTTCTATATTTTAGTGAGGTCCACCGTCATTCATTTGATTTTGTTGTTCATATTCTGCAGCCTTAGTACCAGGAGGTAATTGACCCGGTATTGGAGTTCCATGGACATAATTAGGGGATGGATTTAAAATTGGAATTTGCCCCATTGGTTTTGGACTTTCATCAAATTCAAATTCAGCTTGACCATCCATAGACATGCCACTAGCCCATCTACCTTTTGCACTCTCTTTCCCTTCTGAAAAATTCATGAAGGAATATGCAACTTCTTGTTTTTCTAAGTTTTTCGGGAATGTACTCGGAACTACTTCCCCCTGTTGTTGCTCTAATTCTTCAATCGCAGCCATCCATTGATTTTGATGCATTTTGTCGCGTGCAATTAAGAAAGACAGCATATCCCTAACACCAGGATCATTCGTTTGTTCATACAGACGAACTACCTGTAAACGTCCTTGGGATTCCGCATTTAAATTGGCGCGAAAATCAGCAAGAAGGTTTCCACTTGCAATCGTATACCTAGAGTTCCAAGGATATCCGACGCTGTCTGTTGGTGTAGCACCTAGACCAGAAACAATCATGTGCTGTGGGTTCATACCGCCCAATACAGCTTCAACTGCTGGATCTTTTGCTGCTTCCTCTTGCTCTTTAGCTGGTGCCCCATCTAGCAACTGGGCGATCATCGTCGCTATCATCTCAACGTGGGCAATTTCTTCCGTTCCAATATCCAGAATCATATCACGGTATTTCTGCTCCGCACGGCAGTTAAAGCCTTGAAATAAATATTGCATCATTACGGTCATTTCACCATACTGACCACCCAGAATTTCTTGAAGTTTTTTCGCATAAACTGGATCTGGACGTTCAGGTTTTGCATTATATTGAAGCTCTTTTACATGATAAAACAAAACATTTCCCTCCTCAAAAAATTAATTCCACCTTATGTTTACCTAAGGGAATGAAAAAAATTCTCAGTGGTTACTTTACGAAGAGGGGTAATCATCCAAATCAGCTCTTTTTCAACCAAATACTCAATTTATCAGCCAAGATTATAATATATCAACCAAAATGATGATAATTTCAACCAAAAATATAATACAGCAAAAAAAGGCCACCGAATTCGGTGACCTTTAAACTTAAATTATTTTACTTCTGCAGGTACAGAAAGTCCTAAACCTTCTGCAATACGAGTACCGTACTCAGGATCTGCTTTATAGAAGTGTTCAATTTGACGTAATTTGATTTCTTCTTTTTCAACAGGTTCCATCGCACCTACAATATTTGAGATAACGCGAGAACGCTCCTCTTCACTCATTAAGCGGAATAAGTCTCCAGCTTGGGAGTAGTAATCTTCATCATCATAAGGAACTGCATCTGCAAAACCATGTACTGCTAATGGTGCTTGTGCATTTTCTGGTGTTTGTTTTGGACCACCGTAGCTATTTGGCTCATAGTTGACAGATCCACCACCATTGCTATCAAATCTCATTTGTCCATCGCGTTGGTAGTTGTTCGCTTCATTTTTAGAGCGGTTAATTGGTAGTGCATTATGGTTTGCTCCGACACGGTAACGGTGAGCGTCTGCATAAGCAAATAGACGACCTTGAAGCATCTTATCTGGTGAGAATCCGATACCAGGTACTACGTTACCAGGAGAGAAAGTTGCTTGCTCTACCTCTGCAAAGTAGTTTTGCGGATTGCGATTTAGTACCATACGTCCAACTTCGATTAGTGGATAATCTTTATGTGGCCATACTTTTGTAACATCAAATGGATTGATGTTGTATGTCTTCGCATCCTCTTCTGGCATGATTTGAACATGTAGCGTCCAAGAAGGGAATTCCCCTTTATCAATTGCATTAAATAGATCTTCTGTATGGTAATCTGGATTTTCTCCAGCAAGCTTATTCCCAACCTCTTGAGCAAGGTTTTTAACACCTTGATCCGTTTTGAAGTGATATTTAACCCATACAGATTCACCTTCTGCATTTGTCCAACGGAATGTATGGCTTCCATAACCGTTCATGTGACGGTATGTAGCTGGAAGTCCACGATCACCCATTAAATAGGTTACTTGGTGTAAAGATTCTGGTGATAACGACCAGAAATCCCATACTGCATTAGGATCCTTCAAGTGAGTTTGTGGGTTACGCTTTTGTGTATGAATAAAGTCAGGGAATTTAATTGCATCACGAATAAAGAAAATAGGTGTGTTATTCCCAACGATATCGTAGTTTCCTTCTTCTGTGTAAAATTTAACGGCAAAACCACGCGGATCACGAACTGTATCAGCTGAACCTAGTTCACCTGCAACAGTTGAGAAACGAATAAACATGTCCGTTTTTTTCCCAACCTCAGATAAGAAGTCTGCTTTTGTATATTTTGTTAAATCGTTTGTAACTTCAAAATAACCATGTGCACCTGCACCCTTTGCATGAACGACACGCTCTGGAACACGTTCACGGTTAAAATGAGCCAATTTTTCTAATAGATGTACATCTTGTATTAGGGTTGGACCTTGTGTTCCAGCAGTTACTGAGTTTTGGTTGTTTGCTACTGGAGCCCCAGTACTTGTTGTTAAGTATTTTTTATCAGCCATAAGATACCACCTCTTTGTAAATTTATACCCCTTAATTATAATATATACAATCTAATAGTCAATACTTAATTATAATAATTATAATTAATAGATAACAAAACACTTATGTATTAAGGCTTTCACCATGATAATTAATATTAAAATCTATCAATATGAAAAAATAATAGTTTTTTCATTTTCAATTGAGGTATGTAAATAAAAATATAGTACAGGTGCTAGTATACTATACCTAGGACAATTTTTTTAGTAATATGCTTGCTTTCAAAAAAATAACAAGGCCAAAACAAATTTATGTTTTCAGCCTTGTTAATTTTTCTTTAATTTCTTTCATCTGACCCTTTGTATATTGATAGCCTTTATTAATACATTCTTCAATCCTTTTGAATTCAAATAAGCCAATGTCGCCGACTTCAGGGTAAATATTCAAGTCAGCTTTTTCATGATCCTGCTTCATCTGTGTTTCAAGCATTAACATCATTGAGCAGTTTAATAATGGAGAGATGGTATCAAAGTGCTCATCCTTCTTAAAGGTTGAAATAGGATCTATACTAATAACTGTTTCAGCTCCTAATTCTCTGACCACCTCAACTGGGCAGTTTTGTACTAATCCACCATCAACTAAAATATACTCTTCCCAACGAACGGGTTGATACATAATAGGAATCGAACAGCTAGCTCTAACTGCTTTATTTATCGTTATATTCGATTCAGTATGGTAACTTGGCAATTTTTCCTGTGTGAAGATTATAGGTTTCTTGCTTTTCAAATCCGTTGCAACAATTGCACAAGGGAGTTTGAACGAGGAAAACGTATCATTTCCGGTAATGGTAAAAATAATGTCTTCAAGCTTTTGTCCCTTTACAAAGCCATCAAAATATTTCGTTCTTCTAAAAAATTTTCGGAGTATATTTCTCCAATTGAAATCTATATGCGACTTATTTATCGACATCAAATCCATCTTAATATCCTTCAATGGATAACCATAAGCATATAATGCTGCTACAATGGATCCAGCACTAGTTCCTGCTATGTGGCTAATTTTGATATTTTCTTCTTCCAAAGCTTGTAGAACACCGATTGACGCAAACTTAGGAACCGCTCCTCCAGCTAAAGCAATCCCAACCTCCATATTATCACCTCTATTTTTAAGGATTAACATTATAAAGTGGCATATTCCACTTCGATTAAAAGAACAAACATCAAACAGAAAATAAATGCATATAGACTTTATAGAAAGAAGGGCAATGAAAATTACTTGAAAGGTTTGTCCATCGTTGCTATATTTAATAAGACTTTTAACATAGAAAAGAGGAGAGACACAAATGAAAAAACATACTTTATTATCCTTGTCTATTATCGTATTAATAATTATATTATCTGCTTGTGGTACAAGTGATGATTCTAATAATGCGTCGGAACAAACGCTATGGGATAAGGTAAGTGAAAAAGGAGAAATAGTAGTCGGAACTTCTGGAACATTATATCCTGCTTCTTTTTATCCGGAAAACTCAGATGAATTGACTGGGTATGATGTTGAAGTAATGCGCGAAATTGGAGATCGTCTAGGGATCGACATCAAATTTGAGCAAATTGGAATTGATGGTTTATTTGCTGCAATTGGAACACGGATAGATATTGCAATAAATGACGTTGAAATTACGAAAGACCGACAAGAAACATTCAATTTTTCTGATCCCTACAAGTACTCCTACACGACGATGATTGTCCGTAAAGATGATTTATCTGGTATCCACACACTAGAAGACCTAGAAGGGAAAAAAGCTGGTGGCGGTGCAACAACTGTCTTTAGTGACATTGCGAGACATTATGGAGCAGAAGTTGTTACATACGGTAACGCAACGAATGATGTCTATTTACGAGATGTGGAAAATGGACGTACTGATACTGTTATTAACGATTACTATTTACAAACTTTGGCACTTCAAGCTTTTCCTGACTTAGAAATAGTGATTCATCCAGATCTGAAATTCCACCAATCAGAACAAGCAATCGTCATACCAAAAGGTGAAGATGAGCTTACTGAGAAAATAAACAGTGCTTTAGAAGAACTAAGAGAAGATGGAACATTAACAGAAATCTCAAAACAGTTCTTTGACGGAAAAGATGCTTCTGTACCACCAGAAGATGAAGTACTCGAAATTGAAGGACTAGATTTTTAAGGTGGACTATAGTGGATTTTTTTACTGATATAAAATGGGAAAAATTATTTAATACGGAACGAGCTATTGAAAGCATTCCGTTTATTTTAGAGGGGTTACCAATGACCATCGCCGTTTCTTTTGCAGGAATGGCGATGGGGTTAATGATTGGATTTTTTCTTGCCCTAGCAAGAAGATCCGACAAGATCATATTTAGATGGCCTGCTCGCCTTTATATATCTTTTATGCGGGGTACCCCAATTCTTGTCTTTCTTTTTATTTTGTATTATGGACTTCCCATAGTTGGATGGAACTTGGATGCATATACAGCAGCAGTATTTGGATTCGGATTAAATAGTGCAGCCTATATAGCGGAAATTAACCGTTCAGCTTTAAACAGTGTTTCGAGAGGGCAATGGGAATCTGCTCATGCTTTAGGATTCACTTATTGGAAAACACTAAGATTAATTATAGTTCCTCAAGCAGCACGTATTGCCTTACCCCCATTAACAAATGTGTTTTTGGATATTGTTAAAGCAACGTCATTGGCTGCTGTTATAACAGTTCCTGAAATGTTCCAGAAAGCACAAATAGTTGCCGGACGGACAATGGATTCCATGACCGTTTATATTTTAGTAGCTCTTATTTATTGGCCACTCTGTATTGTTATCGCAACATTCCAAGAATGGTTAGAGCGCAAATATGATTATTACGCAAAGAAATAACCTGCCAGGGTCAGCCCTTGCAGGTTTTTTCATTTTAAGATAAAAAAATAAATATTTGGTTAACCTAAATAAAACAATTATTTAAGGAGGAAACGATGAATACATTTGTAGAGACATTGCTAAACTGGACAAAAAACAAAGCGAATAAGTGGACAGATAATATCAAAGAAAGAATAGATAAAATTGCTCACTCAACAAATGTTACGGTTAATGATGTAGCTACTTTAATTCTTCTTCATCCTGACACAAACAAAAAAGAAAATAAGTACTTAGGATTAGTTTTCCATGACTGTTATTTACAAATTGACAATACCCGCTTCTATTTAGAAACAAAAGGCAAGATCCATCCATATGTTCTAACGTGTAAAATTTGGAAAAATGGTGAATTATATTCGTCGTATCATTCTTATAAAGACAAAGGTGGAAAGATAAATATTCCAGATTCTTTAAAGGAGAATATGAGTAAAGAAGTATAAAAAAGCAGGGGTAATCCCCCTGCTTCTTTATGATAGACCATTGGATAGTATATCATCTATTAAGCCTAACTTTTTCGCTTCTTCTGGATCAAAGAAGCGGTCACGATCCGTAATATTGTCTACTTCTTCAATTGTCATTTTTGATCTTTCTGAAATGATTCGATTAATTTTCTTTCTTGTTTCAATAATATGTCTTGCATGTATATCGATATCTGTAGCTTGGCCTCGTGCCCCACCTAGCGGCTGATGAAGCATTACTTCACTATTCGGTAAGGCATACCTTTTGCCTTTTGTTCCGCCTATTAAAAGAAAAGCGCCCATTGATGCAGCCATTCCTATACACATCGTACTTACAGCTGGTTTAATCTGCTGCATCGTATCATAGATAGCAAAACCAGAAGTAATCGCTCCACCGGGAGAGTTTATGTACATGTTTATATCTTTTTCCGGATTATCAGCTGCTAAAAATAACAATTGAGACACAACAGAATTAGCAACTTGATCATTTATTTCTCCTCCAATAAAAATAATCCTGTCTTTTAGTAAACGAGAGTAGATATCATATGATCTTTCTCCATTTTGCGTTTTTTCAATCACATAAGGTATTGTGTTCATTTATAAAGCCTCCCTTTAAGCACACATTTTTAAATTCGTTTTTATTCCTTCACCAAACCCTGAAGAAACTTGTCTAATAGCGATAGTATTTTGCCCATTCCCTACTTTCCACACCTGGGTGTCTGGAGAAGAACTTTTGTTAGTAGAAAATGGAATCACATTACTTTGCTTTTCTTCATTTGTACCTTTTCTATTGTTCAATTTTATTCACCCTCCTTCTTAACCTGTGGATATAAAGCAATCAAAACTTGAAAGAGATCATCGTTTTGCTCTTCTTTTCCGTGCCCTTCATACTGTTTTACTAAATCGGAAACTAATTGCACATAATCCTCTACAAAACTCTTTCTCATCTGTTCATTTTCAAAACGGATTGCAAAATCTAACATGGCAGACGGGATATGTTGTGCATCCTCCACATGTCCCATTAGTGTGACCGTGTCTTCTTTCATTTTTTCAGACATTTGAAAAAGATGATTTAAAGACCCTTGATCTTTCATTCGTTGAACAAATTCATTTTGTACGCGTACATCATCAGGTACAACAAATTCTTCTGCAACAGCTTGGTACATCACTTCTACTAAATTTCTTATTTTTCGATGTCCTACCATTTCAATTAGGTTTACACTCTCCAATTTTTTCATATGGTAATTGATCTTTTGTGGCGTTTCATCCATATCCTTTGCAACTTCACTAGATGATTTAGCGTCCTTCAACATACTTAATATGCTAACTTTAAAGGAATTGTTCAACATTAAGATTTGTTCCGCATCTGTCACTAACATTTTTCTTAATTTAGGCTGCTCATTCATTATTATGACCCTTTCGTAAAAAAAATATTTTTACGTTAAAATTATATTATTACGTTAAATAAAAAATGTCAACTTTAACACTATTTCATTTCAAGTTTTAGATAAAATAAAAACGCCCCATATTGGGCGTTTTCCTTTTAAGCCATATTTGCCGCTTGATTTAAATCCTCCGAAGATAGCATAACCCCTTTTGTTGCATCTCCAATTTCTTCAATTACCTCAACTAAGTCACTAATTTGCTTTTCTACTTCTTGTATAGAAATAGCATTTTGAGTCATTCCATCAACGATTGTTTGGAAAGTGTCTTCTGCGTCCTTCGAAGTAGATCTTCCCTTATTAACAGCAGCTTTAACGCTATCTATAGATTCAATCACATTTCCTGTGTACTCATTTGACGTATTAATTATGATTTGAATACTAGCAATAGATTCTTTTGTTTGTTCAGCTAGTTTCTTCACTTCATTTGCTACTACTGCAAAACCTCGGCCATGCTCCCCTGCTCTTGCCGCTTCTATTGCAGAATTTAAAGCAAGCAAATTCGTCTTCTCCGCAATATCTTGTACGATTAATATAACATCTTTTATTTGCTTGGATGAATCCCATAATAGATTAACCATTTTGTTCATTTGTTCCGTATCCTTAGAAATCAAATCGATATTATTTGCTAATTCCTCCATACTAACTAATCCCTTTTGAACATAACTAATATTTTTCTTCGATTGTTGATTACTCTCCACAATTTTTTCTTTGACATATTGACTATTACTTAAGAGATTTTCAACAGAAGTGTTTGTTTCAATCGCATGGCCAACTAAATCAGAACTAACATCTAATATCTTTCCCTTTAATTCTTCCTTTACTTGTTCATACTGCATTTCCATCCGTCTCATATTTTCCCGCTCATATGCTTCTAGTACGATTTGTTGCTCTAGACTTAATATTTTGGTAACAACCAATACAATTTGGCGAAATTCTTCTTGATTATGAACTTGGTCAGAAATAATGTTTATTAAGGAGTTTTGTAAATTTTGAAAAGCCCCCATATACCATGCTGGTTCTAGTCCAATATGATAATGTACTTTTGCTACTTTATATCTTTTATCCACAAAAGATTGATCCATGACCCCACCAAACATTTCAACCATATGGGTGCGTAACGTTTTCCTTAAACGTTCAACGGAGCTATGCTGTTCTATTATTTCTCGTAATCCACTAACTACTAAAATAGTTCCATAAAACTCCTCTACAAGTAAATCAATGTTTTCCTGTACGATAGGTTGAATACTTTTGATGAGGCGTAGGTCCTCTTTCGTAAAACGAATCATGTTAAGCTTTTCTTCGATTCCAGCATCATTAACTATATCCATTACAATATTTAACTGTTTGGATTCTTCAACCCATGACTTTTCTTTTTTCCCTTTTCCCCATAGCACCTTCATTGCTTCACTCTCCAAATAAGTATATATTATACAAATACTATACTGAACTTATACAAATATTACCGATAAACTATACATAAAGCAACAATTTAGCCTGAAAAAGGAAAAAAAGCTACAACTTTTGCAAGTTGTAGCTTTTCCATTTAATTAAATATCTGCTTGTATTTTACCAAATCTTCTAACTAACACTAAAAAAATGATTTCCATAACGAAATAAGTTAACAGAGGAATAATGATAAATACACCTAACCACTCTTTACTTATATGTAGAGCAAATGGACTTATAATCATCGTTATTAACGTTATGATTATATATAGCTTAAAAATGGTTAATGTTCGCGAGTAGAGTTCCTTTTCTCCTTGTTCCTTAGCAATAGACAACATTAATTGAAACAAATAAAAGACTATCACAATATGAAGAATATCGACTAAAAAGGTGTAAAGCGTTTCGGTTGAAAATATGGTTAGATGATTATACTCTGCATTTTGCCGAGGTATAAAAATAGTTGGGATTGAGATAAAAATAAGGGCGAATGCCAGATAAGATGCTTTTTTCCCAATTGGATATTTCTCCAAAACTAATTGAATTCCTGAAAAAATTAGATAGTAACCTAAAGGATCTGGAAGGATATCAATTACTTCAATATTTATTTCTACTAATACGATAATCAATCCCCAAAAAATTTTGTGAAATGCTGCTCTCATAAAGACCCCCCTTGCCTTTGTTTTATAAAGTCCTTCACTTGCTGTTCTGTTAAATCAGGAGAATCAATAATCGGAACAGGAAATGAAAATGATTCTCCATTTTCTGTTCGTCCATTCAAATTAATATCAAACTGAAAATAGGTATCACGAGTAGGATTGAATTGAATGTTTAGCTTCGTCCACTCACCTTGATCAAGGGAAATAGGGAAGATCCGCTCTTCTACTAGCACACCTGGTAATGCATCAAACTCTTTATCCATATCTTCCTTAAACCAATCCGGTAAAGAACCATCTTGCTGTAATTTCTCTAATTCTTTTAATTTTTCTTGATCCAAGTCCATTTTCATTGCAATATCTTCACCAATAGCGTCTGAAAACGGCACAGTAATGGATTCAATTGTAACCGGTTCGGTCATTACAGCCGTATTGTAAGCCCTATGTTGGCTACTACTCCCTCCTGCTCTATTTTCCATCACCCGAACATCATTAGGAAAAGAAGAGTGAACAACAACTTCCCCAATAGGGGCATTTATTTGTTCACCATTTGAAAAATAAACCCCCATGTTTTGAAAGGACCATGATTGGTTTGATTCTTTATCAATTGGCAGTAAGTCATCCGGTAAATCAATTAATACAGACTTTAAATAGTAATACCGAAATTCCTGTTTAAAAGTTACTTCTTGATCATTCCACGTGGTGAAGCGTTGGTCTGGATATACGTAGGCATCTATCCCATCAATCTGGACATGACTTACCTCTAACGGTTCGGATTTATTCGTAAGGTAAAAAAACTCCAAATAATGATTATCTTGTTGCATATATGTTTCATAATAGTGATTCATAAAAATGGGTTCATCTATCTCCTTTGTTTCTAAATATAGGACATTTCCTATCCAACTCATTATGGCAAGTATGATTCCAAACCAGAAAACCCTTTCTTTCATCTTCATTCCTCCTGTTCCAGTGTATGTAAAAAAGCTTCAAACAAAACGCTTGAAGCTTAGCTTTTGGATGGGCGAAACCCAGCTTCCTGTGCTGCCTTCTCTGAAGTAAAACACATTTCTGCCTTTGTCACATTATAATAATTTCCTTCTGGTATATGATAAATTTTATCCCCACTGGAAGAATCATTTCCCTTTATGTGACCACTACATTGCCCGTTTTGATCAGGCTCAAAGGAACTATTTTCTTCCCCATTTTTTGGCTTATCCTCCTCAAACACCTCTGTATGGTAGCCATGATCATGCCCAATATGCGCATAGCCATCTACTGACCAAATACCAACACCACGATTTTTTGCTTCTAATTCAATTTCTCTATATTTATCTACATACTTGGTATTAGGAGCATAGACATAAGCTACGCGTGCTAGGCCTTCTTCTAGTAAAGACTCCTGAATCGATTTTCCTTCTGTTGTATACACATACATTAAAAGACGCCCATACTTATCCCGTTCACTGACATCCTTTTCGATGAGAATCGTTTTACTACCTGCTAACAACTCCTCTACATAGGCCTTCGCTTCCTCCCCAAAGGGTTGTTTACCAAGCTGGGGATGGGATGTTTCCGGAGTATCAACTAACAAAAATCGAACAGATTCTTCCTGCCCATTCCATTTTATTTTGACCGTATCTCCGTCGATAACATAAAGAATAGGAACCTCAATCTTATGTTCAACCTGTTCGTCTATAGGAGATTCAATACTAGAATCTACTGTGCCCTGATTATTTTGTGCCCCTTGGGTATCCTGTTGTTCTTGTCTTTGCTCATCTCCAGTTTCGGTCTGGTCTAAATCAACAACACCGCATCCAGAAATGAGAAAAACAATGATGATACATATAGAATAAAGTATTTTTCTCAATACAAAACCCCCGTTTTAAAACCCTTTCCATCATTATAATGCAAAATCACCTTATATTAGGGACTTTTAAAGAAAACCCTTTCGATTAGGACCCTTAAAAAAAGGGGCTGTACCAAAAAGTTAGTTTCTACACTTTTGGGTACAGCCCCTGTTTACAAGGAATACTATTTTATGTATGCTATTGCATCAATTTCAACGAGAACATCTTTTGGTAATCGACTTACCTCTACTGTTGCTCTAGCTGGATAAGGTTCTTCTAAAAATTCAGCGTACGTTTCGTTAATAGTTGGGAAGTCTTCAAGTGATGTTGTATAGATGGTAAACTTAACTACATCAGAAAAAGTTAAATTGGCTTCCTTCAGAATAGCTTGTAAATTTTCCATCACCTGTTTTGTTTGTTCTACTATTCCATTTGCAATCTCACCAGACACTGGATTGATCGCAATTTGGCCAGAAACATATAAAAAGTCTCCAGCTTGTACAGCTTGTGAATATGGACCTATTGCTTGTGGTGCTTGATCGGTATGGATGACACGTTTCATGAATATCAACCTCTCTTTTTTCTAGTTGATAACATACTACCATATTTCCGTTTAAATAGTGTGGGATATCCAAACAAAATGCATCCCCAATACACCGACATAAATCAAGATAGTTGATTGAAGAAGTATGCGCCATTTTTTATACCGCTCTTTAGGAAAATGTATGGCTATTATAATTAACAATATGGATAAAGCTAATTTCACAAAAATAAAATAAACAGGATGCGCTTCCCATAAAAAACGCATGATTGGATTTTGTTCTGTTGTTATATGAAAACTTAATGCAATTGCTGTTAACCCCATATCCACAACATTTAATAGGGCAATAATATAAAAATAAAACACCGAATCACCTCATCAACCTTATTCGTTTTAGTCTCGGCGAAGATGAACATCTGTAAACCTATTTATAGATTATATGTATGATTCGGTCACTGTTTCCGAAATATCACAATGACTTTTGTGACTTCACAAAAAAACCAGAGCATATTTTTCCGCTCTGGTTTTTCTATTAATGCTCCTTTTTATTTATATACTTTCCGTAATCAGGGATTGCAATTTCATCAAAATTATTCACTAATTTCTCTAAGCTAGTTGCCAGTGTTTCCCCAGTCATTGGCAAGCCATGACCTGTAACTGCTATTGTAGGGTTTAACTTCTGAAGCTTTCTGACAGAATCCCAGGCGGTATCCCAATCGGGGGTTAAATATCTAGGTGGTCCACTTATTTCTTGCTCTTGAACAAGCACTTTGAAAAGAGAATCTTGCTTTACGGTGATAAACGCATCTCCTACTATTAATGCTCCGTCTTGCTCACGATAAAAGGAAACATGTCCAGGTGTATGACCAGGTGTATGTATCCATTTCCACTCCGGCATTTCCGGAACTGTCCCATCTGTTGGTAGCTTCTCCACGTGATTCCCTAGATTTATTGGCTCATTAGGAAAGTAAGGTGACATTTTTGCAACTAAACCACCTTCTACTGTTGGATCTGGCTCAGGATAGCTTTTTTGTCCTGTTAAATAAGGGATTTCTAGTTCATGTGCATAAACAGGTACATTCCAGTACTCCACTAACTCGACAACAGCTCCAATATGATCAAAATGGCCATGTGTTAGCACAATTGCTTTAGGAGGCACATCTCCAAAACGTTCCTTTGCAGCTGTTAAAATATCATCAGCAGATCTCGGCATTCCCGCATCAACAAGGGTCCAACCGTGTTCCTTATCCCCAACAAAACAAAGATTTACAACTTGAATAGGTAGACAATAAATATCTCGTGCTACTTCTTGTCCAATTTTACTCGTTAAGGAAGTGACTGGAATAAACCGATTGTCATCGCTATACTTCATTTCATCCTTCACGCAATATACCCTCCTTTTTTCGTTCTGTTGTTTATTTTTCCAATACGCCAAGAAAGTATGTGGATGACCTAGGCCACTAGAACATTTTCGTCCAAGTAATTGGGCCAACAATTCCATCTACTTCAATACCTTGTCTTTCTTGAAATAATTTCACGGCATTTTCTGTAATTGGGCCAAAGATACCATCTGCATCTACATTAACGGCACGTTGAATTCGCTGTACATTAATTCCTTTACTACCTTTTAGAAGAAGCTTACCTGGATAAGGAAAAAGTAGTTTTTTCTTATCCAACGAGCTAGTTTTGATTAAGTATTTTAAGGGGTCTACTGCATTTGACTTTCTAATATTCCAATTTCCAACATGTAACTCAAAATGCAAGTGCTGCCCGTAAGAATACCCTGTATTCCCCATATAGCCAATGATTTGACCTTGTTCTACTACTGAATCTTCCATCACCTCCCTTTTCTTTAAGTGAGCATAAACGGATTCGTATAATTGTCCATTTACATTATGTCTAATAAAAACAACATTTCCATAGCTAATGGAATAATAAGACCTTGTAATAAATCCATCGGCAATCGATAAAATTGGTACGTTACCACTTTTCGCAATATCAACTCCATGGTGAGATGGTCTGTTACCTTCTCTAAACCTACTCGTTATTCTTCCTTCACACGGCATTATAAAATGTTTCATTTTTTCCCTCCTATTACATATATAATCGTTCATTAGTTATGATGAGGTGTTGGAAAAAATTTCTTGACAGTATCCCAACAAAACTGCTATTATTTCCTCAAACAAGTTAACGCCGTTAACATTCGATTGTTTTGATAGGAGTTGAAGTTAAAATGAAAGGGTCTAACACAAAGGATCAGATAATTGCAGAAGCCTCCAAGCTTTTTCTAGATGAAGGATATGAAATGATATCGATGAGAAAAATTGCGACTAAAGTTGGCTGTTCCCCAACTAATCTTTACAGGCACTTTCAAAACAAAGAAGATATACTCCTTGTTCTATTAGAAAGAGGATATTCAGTTTTCCTCTCTTACATCCAACAAGCAATAGACCAAAACAAGGAACTAGAATTTCGCATTAAATTAAAACAAGCATTGAAGTCATATGTGAATTTCGGGTTAGAAAATAAAGAGTATTACCAGTTAATGTTTATCCGTAATTTTGAACATTTTGATAGAGTAGTTATTGGGGAAAGTGACAGAATGAAAGGATTCAACCTATTGGCAAATCTAATACAGGAAGGAATGGAGAAAGGTCTAGTCAAAGGGGATATAGAGGTAATTAGTCAATCATTATGGGGATTGATACATGGTATAACTTCCCTTCTAATTACATTTAAAAACTCATTTCATTGGACCAATGAACAAAGCTTAATTGATTTTCATGTAGATACCTATTTAAAAGGATTATTAAAATAGAATTAATGTGATGAATATAGTTGAAACACACTCCCTTTCATAAATTAATTTAGTTACATTTCCATTGAAACTACGTGCAACTGATTACTGCTTTATTAAGGATCTTTTGTAACTGTTGCGCGTTTGCTAAACAGTTGATGGAAAATGCGACGTAACTTGATGTGTGCGAATCCAACCGCTACGGAAATACACTACACTTTCCACGGGCTCGCGCTGAGCCTCCTCACTCGCAAAGATCGCTCGCTGTGGGGTCTCAACGTCTTCGCTGTCCCGTAGGAGTCTACGTGTATT
>NZ_JACHGH010000011.1 GCF_014207435.1 Salirhabdus euzebyi | reverse complement strand
TTTTTAAGATATAGCACAGAGGAGGCACGTGGATTTTCCTTTCCGGTATTACTCTTTGCCTTCGAGCCCTAATCTCACCTATCTACTTTGAAGTTAAAAAAGCATTTTTACAATAGTAATAAATTAAGAACCTTGATTGTCTTCAACTTCTTGCGTAATTGCCCAAATAAAACCGGCCAATTCTCTTGCCACTGCGGTGACTGCCTTTCCGCCTTCTTTACCCCTAGATAGAAGTCTATAGTACCTTTTATGGAGCCTATTTTGGGCTTTCCATGAAATCGCTTGAACTGATGGGCTTAGACCATTTTGTCGTCTTTTTAAATCCCCTTTTACTGCAGGTTGATATCGATAACTCCAGGCAGATTCAATTAATAAACGCCGAACATGTCGATTTCCTGTTTTCGTAATTTCTCCTTGTTTCCTTTTCTCACCACTAGAGTACTCGCTCGGAATTAACCCTACATAAGCCATAAATTTTTTTGCAGTTGGGAAACGTTTAAAAGAGCCAATCTCTGCTACAAGGCTTGTCGCAGTTATAAGTGCTACCCCTCTTAATCCCTGTAAAGTTTGTATAGTTGGGGCGTGCACACCTTCGGTTGCTTGTAATTTAATTTCCTCTTCGAATCTAAGAATACGTTGTTCTAATTCTTTTAATTGGTGATAATACTCTTGAAAAACTACTCGTAAAGCTGCATTTTCAAATTTTAATGTATCTAGCCAGTTACGATACTTTTTGGTCCATCTAGTGATTCCTGGTGGTGATTGAAGATTATTACGCAATAAGAATTTGGTCAAACGATGTCTGGCTCTTAGCTGATCTTCTTTTGCATCTTCGCGAGCTCTAATTAAATCACGGAGTGCTTCATCTTCTGTGGTAGGAACATATATAGAAGTTAATTCACCAGCTCTATATAACTGAGCGAGCCTAATAGAATCCCTACGGTCAGTCTTAATACGTTCACCTGGCCTTTGGGGGATTAGAGAGGGAGCTATCACATCACAATGAACTCCCAAGGCAAGTAATTGTCTATATAATGGGTATCCAGTTGGTCCTGCTTCGTAACACACTCGCAGAGTGTGAGACTCTCCAAGTTTTTTTATTAATTTCCTAACTGCTTCTGGTGTATGGGGAATCATTCCATAGTATCTTGATTCACCGCGGCCCTCTTCAGCAATAGCAACTGCAATTTTTTCTTTTGATACGTCTAAACCTACATATTTTATGGTATCCTTCATATTAACTAGCTCCTTTCGTAATGTAGCTCTGATTTGGTTTTTTGATGTTTTTTTATCAATAACATTCTTACCAAATTAACCTACGAATTTACGAGTAAGGAGCTAGTTTCGTTCATGATAACTCGCGAGCAAAGAGCGCTCGTCTCGGGGGTCTTCAGACTCTTGCTCTCCCAAAGGAGTCTCGCATGTTTCCGCGGCTTAGAATGGTGTGCTGTACGAGCGAGAAGACTCCCCAAAATATAAATGATGTGGTATTACTACTCA
This sequence comes from Salirhabdus euzebyi, assembly GCF_014207435.1. Classification (GTDB taxonomy): domain Bacteria; phylum Bacillota; class Bacilli; order Bacillales; family Alkalibacillaceae; genus Salirhabdus; species Salirhabdus euzebyi. The sequence continues at coordinate 116,175 of NZ_JACHGH010000011.1, read as the reverse complement.
TAAATCAAAACATGTATCTTAGCGGAGGCAGAATACGTAGACTCCTACGGGACCAGTGACCGTCGTTGGACCCCCCAGACGAAGTCGAGGAGGCTCAGTGGGAACCCGTGGAAAGCGAAGTATTCTGCCGAAGCGGTGAGCTAGCACCTACTTCAAGAAAATAAAAGTTACGTCGCATTTTCCATCTATTATGTAAAAGCAACAATCGATGACAAAAACACTTTCTTTAAGTACTACAGAAAAAAGACTGTCCATGTATTTATTACACATGGACAGCCCATTCTTAAATAACTTTCACTAATAGCGTTTGATCAAAAAAGTACAGATAACCTTCTTTAACTGGTTGATTCCAAATTTCTTCTACTGCTCTTGCATAAAGGGAAAGCTGTAGCTTGTATCGATCAATCAGCTTTTCCTTTTCCCTATCAGTTATAGTTGAGGCTAGCTGATCCGTTTTATAATCTAGTAATACCCAGCCATCCTCTTTCGGAATAAGACAATCGATTACCCCTTGGAGTAGAACAATTTCATCGGTTTCCTCCCGCCAGTCTGGGTAAACTTCGTTCGCGGGTATGCCTAAACTAAAAGGAATTTCTCGATGAATTTCCTGCGCTTCTAGAAGTCTTACTCCCATTTCTGTATGGAAGAAGGACGCTACTGCTTGTAAATCGATAACATCAGCTTCATCTCTTGTTAACAATTCTTTCTCCACCATATTTTCTACATGTTCCTCAATTTCTTCTTGAGACAGGATATGATCAAACGGTAAATGCTGCATGACCGTATGCATGGCACTACCTATTTCAACTGGTGTCAGCGTTTGATCCTTTTGCATAAAACGCGGTCTTTTCACAATTGGACGTTTAAACTGTTTCAATAAAGCATCTCCGCTGTATTCATCTTTCATTTGTCGCTGACGCTTTAGTTCCGTAACAGACTGTTTGGCACGATAGGTTGCTGATTGGTCGAACGTATACTTATACGTAAGTCGTCGTTCTACTTCTTCATAATGGTCACCCTTCTCATGAAGTGGCTTCCATTCCATTACAGCTTCCTCTAAATCTTGCTTTCTATCTTTTGTTACGGTGTCCGGATTTGCAAATTCACTTGAATGGTGAACATTGATTTTCCATTGAGATGCATCGCTCCAAATAGAATCTGGAATAGTAGGCTTCGAATTTTCCTCACGCAATAGTCCCCCTGCCTGATGACGTAAGATCGCTGGTGCAACCCAATTTAAATAAGATGTTGTATCTAATCGGAAATATGGAGGTAAAATCCAGTCTTGATGGTCAACAATACTTTGCCATTTCTCTTTTCGTTTATTCAGGTCTTTTACATTACCAACCATTACTAGCTTTTCTTTTGCACGGGTTAACGCCACATATAAAACCCGCATTTCTTCAGCGAGCATTTCTCTTCTCATCGCAATTTTTAATGCATTGTAGGGAAGTGTAGCGTACATAATTCTTTTGATCGGTTCAATATACTTCATTCCCATACCTAAGTCTTTATGCAACAAATATTTCGCCCGTAAATCTTGCTCATTGAACATTTTATCCATCGCACCGACAATAACAGCAGGAAATTCAAGCCCTTTACTTTTATGAATAGTCATAATCCGTACGACATCTTCTTGTTCTCCAAGGGCACGAGCAGCACCAAGGTCTTCACCTCGTTCCTCCATTCTTTCAATAAAACGGAGAAAGCGGAATAAACCACGGAAGGAAGTTGCTTCATAACTGCGAGAACGGTCATAAAGCGCCCGTAAGTTTGCTTGTCTTTGTTTGCCCCCTGGAATTCCACCGACAAAATCATAGTAGCCTGTTTCACGATAAATTTGCCAAATCAAATCGGAAAGCGAGCCTTGTCGGGCTTTTAATCGCCAGTCCTTTAATTGCAGCAAAAATTGATGGCAAGCAGCTACTAATTCGTTATCACCGGTTTTGACAAAAGACTTCAATGCACTAAAATAGCTTTCTTTTGGAGCAGCCAATCGGATTTGTGCCAATGCTTCCTCATCTAGTCCAACAATTGGTGAGCGAAGAACCGCTGCTAACGGAATATCCTGTTGTGGATTATCAATTACTTTTAACAAACTAAGCATTACTTTTACTTCAATTGCTTCAAAATAGCCAGTGGACAATTCCGCATAGACAGGGATACCTTGTTGCTTTAACTCTTCAACAATGGTCGGTGCCCAAGTCATGGAACGAAGCAAAATAACAATATCACGGTATTGGATATTTCGGAGTTGCTCTGTCTTCTTATCCACTACCTTGTAAGACTTTGTTTCTTCGTCCCCAATCCACTGTTTAATTTTCATTGCATAAGCTCTAGCCTCTAACTGAGCTTTTTGAAGATCACGAAAATCCTCTTCCCCATTATGTTCTGTTTCCTCTTCACCTAACTCTCCTCCGTCAATAAGAAGGAGTTCGGCATCATTTTGCTCTGTCACTAACTCATCGTAAATCATATTGCTATAGATTAATTCTGCATCCTCGTCGTAGTTGATTTCCCCTACCTCTTCATCAAGTATTTGACGAAATACATAGTTCGTTGCTGCTAGCACCTGTTGCCTACTACGAAAATTCCGAGAAAGATCAATACGAACATTTTCATTATCTACCTCAGCAAATCTTTTATATTTAGAAATAAACAAAGAAGGTTCTGCATGCCGGAAACGATAAATACTTTGCTTTACGTCTCCTACCATAAACAAGTGTCCTGCATCAGGACCAGCTGTAATTAACTGCAAAATCGTTTCCTGTACTAGGTTCGTATCTTGATATTCATCGACCAAAATTTCTCGGAACTGCTTTTGGAACTGTGCAGCTACTTGTGATGGTTTCGCCGCTTCAAAAGTAGAATATTCATCTAATAAAATAGCTAAACAATAATGCTCTAAATCGGCAAAATCCACTAATGCTTGATCTTTTTTTCGCTTTTGATAACGCTCATGGAAGTCTTTCACCAAAGTAGCAAGCTGCTGCATAACCGGAAACAGATCCTGTAAGTCTTGCAGGTAGGAGGAAAGTTTACGGGAAAACCATTGTTTCTCTACATCCTGCCATCTTTTTTTGTAACGATCTCTTATTGTTTTGAATTTTTCTTTTTTATCTTCATCACAATCTACCTTTTTACGAGCAAGTGCTTGGAATTTACTATTTTCTGCAAAAAAGTGAAACAAATTATCCCATGGTCCATCGACTAGCGCTTTCGCATTAGCAAATTTTAAAAGGTCATCATCAACGGCTTCGGCATAATGATAAGGTCCATCACTTTCTCTAGTAAGCTGTAATGCCTGATTTGCTTCTGCGATCATTGCTTCTAACTGACTTTTCATTTCAGATCGAATAATGTCCATCCACACGAGCTCTTCTTCATTCGTTTCAGGCGTCACCTGATACATACTCGTCATTTGATCCAACCAGTTACCCGGAGAAGGGTTTTGCATCGAAAAATCATATAGCTTCATCATTAAGGATTCAATTTCCATGTCACTTCGATCATTCGAAAATCGATCTACTAGATCAAAAAATCTTTCCTGTTCTTCTCCTTCTCTTCCATACCAATCCTCAAATAATTCCTCTAATACTTCTTGCCTGATTAAATCTGCCTCCACATCATCCGCAATTCGGAAATTGGGATCAATATCAAGCTGGTAACTATATTTTCGAACAACGTCCATACAAAAGGAGTGGAGAGTGGAAATATGGGCACGTTGTAACAGTGAAAGTTGCTTTTTCAAATGCACAGAGTTTGGATTATCTTTTAAGGCAGCTTCTAGCGCACTACCAACACGATTTCGCATTTCTTGTGCGGCTGCATTCGTAAAGGTTACAACTAACATTTCATCAATATTCATTGCCTTCTGTTGATTTAATAGTTTTTGAATAATACGTTCTACTAAAACAGCTGTTTTCCCCGATCCGGCTGCTGCAGCGACTAGGACGTCGGTACCGTCTGTATAAATCGCTTTTTCTTGATCTGCGGTCCACCTCATGACTGACTCTCCCCCTCTCTTCCCATTTTGTATAAAATTTCCTCATCCCCATGCTTTTTCAAGATGCGGTATTTATTTTCTTCTAATGTTGCGTCAAACTGACAGACAGATTTATACGAACAAAACGTACATGCTGTCGTCTGTTCCTTTTGAAACGGGTTTAATTCAACTGATCCACTAGTCATCGATGTCCCAGCCTGCTGTAGGAGTGATCGAACATAGCTACGAAGTCTATGGAATAAATCCTTTTGTAACGTTTGGGATCCTTTTCGGAAGCTTCCATCTGTTTTAAAACCAGCAGGAACGACAGGACTAACACCTGATGATAAATCGATATCCATTCGCTTCACAACTTGTTCATCTTCCAGTAGTAACCCTTTCATTTTAAACTGCTTAAAAATTTCTTCCTCAATATCGTCCACTTGCAATGATTTCGGATCCGATATCATTGGATTGTGTACGTGGAAATAAAGCATTCCTGCGGGCTCCGCACCTTTGCCAAGCCACTGTTCGGCGTTACTTAGCACAACATCTAAATAAGCGAGCATTTGCAGGGATAAACCATAATACACTTCTACTAAATTCAAATCCTTGGCACTAGATTTATAGTCAATAATACGTAAAAACATTTCATCATTAATATCGGCCCGGTCTACTCGATCGATTCTACCTCGAAGTATGAGTTCATAACCGTCTGGTAATGGTAGATTCATTGCTGGTAGTTTTTCTTTCGGTCCAAAACCAAGCTCAATCCCAGCTGGAGAAAACTCACTTCTTTTTGCTTGCTCCGCTAACACATTTGCTGCACGAGTAATAACTTTTTCTAGCTTACGCAAAATATATTGATAACGGTTTGTGCTAAATAAAATTTGGTGTTGCAGGATAGGAGATAATTTTTGCACGGCGCGCTTCGCATACGCCTCGACTTCTTCTGCAGTTAAATCCCGATAACTTTTCCCATCCTGTATGACCCAATCGGTAATTTGCTTTAAGGCCTCATGAAACAATTGACCAATATCAGGCGCATCTAGCTTGTACACTTGTCGTTCACCAAGGGCTAGAGCATATTTCGCAAAATGCTGGTAACCACATCGATAGTACGATTCCATCCTTGAAACACTCGTATTTAACTGCTGCGGATAAATTTGTTTAACCGTTTCCTTTGTTAAAGTAACAGGTTTGTTTTCATAAAATAAACTCATAAACACTTTTCGTGTACTACCTAATTTATCTGTATTTTTGACATACCAATGAAACGCATCCCAAAAGATTTCCGGTACTGGATAACCACGTAAATATTTTGCAAGCTGTGATGTGAGTACGGAACGTGTTTTTTGTGGTACTGAAATAAAACGAAACGGATTTTGTTCGTCTTCATCCTCAAGGAGTAACGTCTCTTCTAATTTCGGAAACATCTCTTTTACTCGGTTAATTAATGGAGATGGGGTTTTTGTTTTTCCTTCGTCATTACTTAAGGGATAGCTAATCCACAAGTAATCCTTAGCAGCTGTGAATGCTAAATACACATAAAAGCGGTCGTCCAAAAGCTGACGTTCACTACTATCAGCGAGAGCAATACCATGCTGTGATAACAACGAGCGCTCCTCTTCGGAAATCATCCCTTCTGCTGGTGGTTTTAATGGCCATAGACCTTCGTTAACACCAAGAAGAAATGCCCCTTTTACATTCGATATTCTCGAACGGTCAACACTAGCCACAATGACATGGTCCATACTCGGTGGAACATGGGCAAAGTTTAACGACTCAAAACCTGTCTCAAGGGTTGTCCGGAAAAGAGATAAAGACATCTCTTCTTCTCCAATCATTTCAACCATTTCATCCAGCAACTGAATAATCGCATCCCATACTTGCTCCTGCTCTCTCGCTCTTTCTAGTTCCCCTATTTCATCATATTGATTACGCCACTTTTCTAATGTTGTTGCTACATCTAGCTGCTCTAACCATTCAAAAATAGCAACACATCGATCCTTAACTGTGTTTTTCTCCCTCATGTCCTCGTCTATTGTCGCTAACGCATCTGTTACCTGCCTACGTAGACGATTAATTTTCGTTTCTTTTTCTTGTTCCTGCGTTGTTTTTCGCATGGAATCAAAACCACGAAATCGCTGAAAAATCCAGTTTTTATTTTCAACCCAGCGTGAACGAGCTCGTATGCCGTATTCCAATACGTAATTTTCTAGCTCGTCAATGGACTCTTGATGAAGAGGGTAATCGGGATCCTTAGTCGGAATAAAATCCGTTTTTAATACTCGAAAAATAGCATCATAGCGCCAATTACCTTCTACCATATCAAGCATAGAACGAATAAGCTCGACTAAAGGATGATTGAGCATCGTTCGCTTTTCATCAACAAACACTGGAATTTGATAATCAGAAAAAATCGTTTGGATTAAATCCTGATATACCGCGGACTCTCTAATTAATATAGCAAGGTCCCGATAACGGTACCCCTTATCTCTTACTAGATGAAGGATTTCCTGTGCAACACCCTCCACCTCTGCTCTAGGATGAACTGCCTGTGCTAGTTTAATAGGAACTGGGTCTGGATACATCCGAACAGGATGGGTATCAAAGTTTCTTTCCAAGTGGGCAAAATAAGATCTGCCCTCAAATCGTTCCTTTTCTGGATCTAACCAAATAGGTTTCTCCAGCCTTACTTGTACTTGTTCAGCTAGCTCCAACAAATGAAGGTACGTTTGCTTCGGTTGGAAAAATAAATCAAGCTCCTCTATACCCTCTTGCGGAACCTCATCTAACGTTAGCGTGATTGTCACTTTTTTCACTTTTTTTAATAATGCTTCTAATACGAATAACTCCTGTGGGGTAAAACGATAAAACCCATCAAACAATACTTCTGCCCCATCTAAAAAATCCGCATCTTCTATTTTTTCGGCCAACAATTGAAGCTGATCCTCATTATCGATATAGTGCTCCCTTAACGCAAAGACGAGCTGCTCATAAATATGGGATAGATCCTCTAGCTTTTGATGCAACATTTTTTCTCCTGGATATTTATGAACGTAATTTTTCATTTGGTCTGTTAGTTCAATTAGATGATCAGGAGTAATACGGTATCGCTTAAACTCGGTAATCATTCCTTCTAGCTGCTCCATAAAACCTTGTTTTTCAACGGCTTTCTGGAATACCTTCCAATCACCTTTTCGTTCTTCGGTGATTTTTCTAAGCATCATTTGTACCCCTGTCGAGGAAATAAATTTCTTCGTTCCCCCTCCTGTTTCTTGAAAAACTCGCCATGCAAGTCGGGAAAAGCTAAATACTTGAGCACGTATAGATCCTTTAAGCTCTTCCTTCTGTAACAGAGAATACTCCTGTTGGAATGTCATTTGGTCAGGCACGATATACAAAATAGGAGCACCTTGTGGTAACTCTTTTAACTTTTGTTCAATCGTATTTAAGCAAAAATTACTTTTTTCGGTTCCTGATCTTCCTAAAACAAATTGTAATGTCACGTTTTTACGCCTCCATTCCTTAACCAAACTATTGCCTATTGCATAAATTAAACTACGTATTATTCTGCAAAGAAAAGTTGCCTTCACTTAGCTTTGTTTCTAAATCGTGATTACCTACATCTAATACCATTTTTGTTAACATGATGTGCTTTGATATGGTAAAAGAGAGGGAGTTCTTATGATCAAAAATGTAAAAGTCACAAGTACAATACTCATTATTGCTGGTATTTTTATCGCTAGTAATTTATATACAATGTTACCTGTTCAAACTTTTTTAACGGAAAAGTTCTCTATCTCCTTACAACTTTCCTCTTTAGCTAGTTTTTGTTTCATTATTTCCTATGCCTTTGGTTTACTATGCTTTGGTATTGGTACCGATCTATTTAATGAAAGGACCATATTACTTATTGGCATGCTCATTTTAAGCATCGTTACCTACTCTATTTCGTTTGTGAACGATTATGGTGTTTTTTTGTTTTCTAGATCTATTCAGGGCTTTTTTGCTGCTAGCTTTGCACCAGCTGCTTTTAGCTATATATTTAAATATTTTCAAGGAAAAACCCAGACAATGTCGATTGCCCTTATCAACACTGGCTTTTTATTCGCAGGGATATTCGGGCAAATAATTGCAGCCTATTTTGTGTTTTCACATTCTTTTCAAACTCTATTTTACGCCTTCAGTGGCTTCTATTTCATCTGTTTTGTCTTGCTCTATTTAACATTAGCAAAAGAAGAAAAAACGACTACTGCTAGTACAAATCTCCTCCGTTATATTGTAACATTAATCCGCTATTCCCCATTGCAGAAATTGTATATTACCGCCTTCTTCCTATTGTTTACAGTGATGCTTTTTTATGGAGGATTTGAACTTTATTTAGTAAAAAACGGTGAATCCTTTCCGTTTTCCCTCCAAGTGTTTCGAATTATTGGATTAATTGGAATTGTACCAGCATTTTTCGCGAGCCGTTTAGAAGCCAAATATGGAGCAAAAGATGTCCTACTATACAGTTTAATTTTAATGACAATCGGTTTTATATTCCCATTAATTACATTAAATGAGTGGACACTTATATTCTCTTCCATCTTCATGATCGCATCTACTTCCTTAACGATTCCAATGGTTATTTTACTTGTTGGAAAATGTGCAGCATCCGCAAAAGGTCGGGCCATTTCCGTTTATTCTTTCATGCTTTTAACAGGAGCAAGCATCGGAAGCGTCCTTGCTGCTTTTATTCCGTTTCACTTTATCTTGTTGGGAATAGCAATCCTGTTCATCGGTTTGGTTTATATTGTTAAAATGCTAAAGGTAAATAACAGTTATGGGTAGGATTTTACTTGTAAACAGCATAGTGAGATTTTTTTTGAGGTAGGTTCTATTCTGTGGATTTTTTCGACTAACTTCCTCTCCAATCAACTATTACTAGACCTGAAAAAAGTAATAGAACACATGCTTAGCGAAGGAAATACACGTAGACTCCTGCGGGACAGCGAAGACGTTGAGACCCCACAGCGAGCGATCTTTGCGAGTGAGGAGGCTCAACGCGAGCCCGCGGAAAGCGAAGTGTATTGCCGTAGCGGTAGGATAAAAGCACATTTAGTTACTTCGTAGTTTAAGGAAATTGTGTAGACTATTAGAAAACCGCCTACGTCGTTGCGTAGGCGGTTTATTCTGATCCTTCTTCTGCTAACTTGGCGATTCTTTCTCTTTCTTCTCTCTCCGACTTTTTATGTAGCTTTCTTTCAATTACTTTCCCTATTATCCAGAACAGTAAAATACATATTCCAACTATAATCGTTTTCACTGGTTGCTTAGCGAAGGACATAATACCTTCTCCAATGTAGGAAATAGTAAAAATCATTACGGCTTTTCCCATCAAAACAGCTAATAAAAACTGTTGAAAGCTAACTTTAGAAAGCCCAGCTACAACATTGATAACGGATGACGGAGAAAAAGGAAAACAAAGCAGTAAAAACAACGGTCCAAAACCGTGTCGTTCAAACCATAACATAACCTTTTGAACCTGTTTATTTTTCCGAATAAATAGAAAAAAACGTGTATTTCCTAATCTGCGAATTAAAAGGAATACTAGTATGGATCCAATTACCGATCCGGCCCATGAAAGCAAAAATCCCTTTAATAATCCATAAGCCATTGAATTTGCTAAGACAAACACAAACAAAGGTAAAAACGGTAGCAACGCCTCTAACATTGGTAATAATAAACCAGGTAATGGGCCTAGGTTTTCGTAGCTAGCTAATAACATTCTTATATAATCATCAAAAGTATCATTTTCAATCATTTGTCCTATATCAGAAAAATTCTCGATTTTGAGTAACATCGTTTAGCTCCTAACTTATGCGCTCATAACAACTTATATTAATAGTTTACTTCCTTAAAGTATAAAGAAAATGTAAGATTTTGCATACATTTTTTCGCATCTTTTTACAATATTTTCTCTCCTTTATCTTAGTGTTCCATAACTTTTTAGTTTTAAAATGGTTATTTATCGTATATAATGAAATAAGAACAAATGTTCTATTATGTTTTTCGGAGGGAAGCAAATTGCGTTACCTAAAAGAAGAAGATTTTAAAGTCACCTCAAGATTTTTGTTTCTTTCCATGGCCATTGTTGTAATGGAGCAGGATATTAAGCATATTGAGCAAGGAGCATTTAAAATTAAAGAACCATATTTAGAGTTACTACGAAAAATGGAACACGTTGCACGTTTGGAAAGAAAGAAACTTCAAAGTACGATGAAGCAAAAAAAACTTCAAGTTATTTTTTTACAAAAAAATGATACTTTTTCTACTTACCTATTTCTCGGAAATGGTTATGAGGAAGAAAAACGCTATTTTAATCCGGCTATACGTAAAAAGGTACAGGACTTATTATATGACCTTATGAATCAAGTACTTCCCTCTCCTTCTTTTCGTAAACCAACAGGGACATAAAAATGCATTAGAAAAAGGTACCCTACCGAAAGTTCGTTTTAGTATGGTACCTCGTCCTATTATTTTTTAAACAAAAGGCTCTGCAACCTTTTCATTTCCAGGCGTCCATTTATACTGAATTCGTTCGGTCAATTTATATCGAAATTGAGCTGTCCGTTGTACTTGATTCATCATGGAACCGTAAGAAACGGGAATTTTAATTGATTCTCCATTTTTAAAATGGACTTCTGTTTCATTTTGGGATATTGGTCGAATGTGAGAAATGTGCGAGTGGGCAATCCATGTGCAGTTTGAATTATGTGGGGATGTGGTTGGAAAGAAAAACATTCCACTGTGAGGATCAATAGCAATTGGGGCTTTATGGGTGATACCGCAAACACCTTTGGTTCCTTCTTGTCTTCCCTTTAGGCTAGAACCGAAGAACTTACATGCTTGGTCAATCAACTTGCGAGGTGATTGTGTAATGACATACTCATTATTCTTTTCAAGCACTCGTGCACCTGCTTCACCATTTTCAAGCCATTCTGGAATTACAGCAACAGTAAATGGGGAAATTTCATATTCTGTTTTGTCAAAATTCATCAATATCTCATTCCTTTCTTCTTTTTCTTCCATAATATAACACAATTTTTAATAAAATGGAAATTTTTTGAATAATTAGTCCTATAAAATGGATTGTACTTACAAATAAAATATTTAAAAACTAGATAAAATAATGACATATTTCAGTAGAAAACATATCTAAAAATGGAATTTTCATATATCTGTTCCACCTGTCATATGCGATAGTAAGCGTTTTCCTTTATAATAAAGAAAAAGAGGTAAAGGAGGAGAATTTGATGTTTTGGAAAAAGAAGCAAGATAAAAAACAATTAAACGAAAAGAAAACATACCCAACGCGTCCTATTTCCATCCATGAATTAAGACAAGCTGTTCAACAATATGCCAATACCCTTCAGCAAGGAGTTCCTCTGTCTGTCATCATAAATGATGATTTAACCATTGACTACCATCTACTAGCACCTTATTTAAAAGCTATTCCAGAAGAGACGTACTATATGTCGAAGGAAACATATGAAATATTTGAAGAAAAAGACAAAGAATTGGCTGAACATATTGATAAGATTCAAAGAGCTGTTGACCAATACAAAAAACAAAAAGGTGAACTTCCTATTATAGAAGGGGATCCTTATAAAAAAGTGAGCTACTATAAATTAGAATCACTTAACCTGATAAGCCAACGTCCTGACAAAACTTTTTATATTACGAAAGAAGAGGACTTAATTACCTACAATCAACCAACTAAATAAGTTCACAAAGCTGCAATCAAATCGTCGTAGATTATTCACAAATCAAAGCCTATCCTCTCCCTTTTTCACGTTAAGATGAAAATATACAGTATTTCAAGACTGGTATATGGGGGAGATTGGCTCATGAAGAAAAAGTATTATGTGTTTTTTGCATCGTTTATTGCAATAGGGATAGGATTGGGGATCCTATACTTAGAATTTTGGCGAGATGCAGGTGTTAAGCTACCTGAAGATATAACCATGGAAACTGCTTCTGGAGAAAGCTTTGCTTTTACGAATATGGAACCTAAAGTAAGATTAGTTGAGTTCTTCTACACGAAATGTCCATCCGTTTGTCCAATTACTACTCAACGAATGATGCACTTACGGGATCTGTTTAAAGAAGAGGAAGTTTTTGGGGATAAGGTGGAGTTTCTTTCCATTACGATTGACCCTGAAGTGGATACATTAGAGGAAATAGAAGAATACATGAATAGGTATGGAATTGTAGACGAGCAAGGTTGGGTATTTTTACGTGGTGATATGGCAGCAACGGAAAAACTCGCAGAACCGTTTCGTTTCCAGTTTAAAGATAATGGTACAGATTTTATCGTCCACACCTCCTATACGTATTTATTAAATGAAAAGAATGAACTCATTGAAAAATTCCCTATGGGAAAAGCATTTGATAAAGAGCGGGTACATGATAGAATCATGAGATTAATCGATTAACAGTAGAATAACAGTTTACGTACGAAGCGTTTGGACTCTAATTGTCCAAACGTTTTTTCGTTTCCACTCATAAGCAACATAGTATACGTCCACATGTTTTTCCTTTATCCTTAAAGTAAGTTGAGTTAAGTTAATGTCCAATCTTTTCATTAATTAATTTACATTATGAAACTAGGAAATGTTCCTTTCTTACACATAAAATAGAACATAAGAAAAAATAAAGGTGAGGTGTTAAGAATGAGTGCTAGTTGGGAGAACTATTTACAGACTTTAGCGGAGGGAACGATAGAAACGTATCCTCTTATAAACCCACATACTCGTGAAAAAATAACCGATATTCCCGAGTGCACAGAAGAACAAATGGAAAATGCCATTACGAAAAGTGAACAAGCCTTTCAACAAATGAAAGCGTTAACCTCTGAAGAAAGATCCACCATAATAGAAACAGCATGTACATTAATAGCAGAACAAAAAGAGACGTTCGCGAAAACAATCGTTTTGGAATCTGGAAAGCCGATTAAATTTGCCCGTGGCGAAGTAGATCGCACCATCCAAACATTAAAATTTGCCGCTATAGAAGCCAAAAAATTAGAAGGAGAATCCATTCGTTTAGATGCTGCACCAAATGGAGCAGGTAGAGATGCTTATACTATTTTCCAACCAATTGGTGTAGTAGGTGCCATTACTCCATTTAACTTTCCACTTAATTTAGTGTCACATAAAGTAGGGCCAGCTCTAGCTGTAGGAAATACTATTATCGTAAAACCTGCAGAAAAAACACCCCTCTCCTCTATTTTATTAGCTCAAGTATTTGAGGAAGCTGGTTTACCAAAGGATGCATTTCTAGTTATCACAGGTGATGGTCCAAAACTCGGTAAGGTTTTAATTGAACATCCTGCCGTTGCGAAGATTACCTTTACGGGCAGCCCTCAAGTAGGTAAATTAATTAAATCACAGGCCGGGCTAAAAAAAGTTACGCTTGAATTAGGAAGCAATTCCGCTTTATATATAGACAATAGCGTAAAGGATAAGTTAAAAGACATTGCTCAAAAGGCAGTTGTTGGAGCCTTCTCCTATAATGGTCAAGTATGTATTAGTACACAAAGGATATACGTTCACGAAGATATCAAAGAGGAATTTTTACATTATTTTAAGGAAGCAACAGAGTCACTCGTTTACGGAGATCCAAATGAAGCCTCTACTGATATGTCGGGTATGATTGACGAAAAATCCCAGCAGCGCGTATTAAAATGGATGGAAGAAGCTGTTACAGAAGGGGCAACACTTGTTACTGGAGGAGTGGCAGAAGGTTATGGGGTAAAACCTAGTATTTTAACAGATGTATTGCCCCAATCGAAAGTGTCATGCCAGGAAGTGTTTGGACCTGTTGTAATCGTAAATTCAGTCGCTAGTGCTGAGGGAGCACTTACAGAAATGAACAATAGTGAATATGGCCTAAATGCAGGCGTATTTACATATGTTCTCCCACAAGCATTTGAGTTTGCCCACAATTTGGAGGTTGGGCAGGTATTAATTAACGACTTACCAACTTTACGATTTGATCATATGCCGTATGGGGGATTAAAGTCTTCTGGATACGGATATGAAGGAATAAAATATGCCATCCGCGAAATGGTTCATATGAAGTTTATTAGTATGAATTATCGATTTTAACTGACTATACCCCGCATAAAATATGCGGGGTTTTATTAATTGTTCAATTAATCTTGTTAAAATGCAATATTAATTGTTGAATCAATCATTCTAGCTTCTGAACCTTTAATTTTCCCTACTAAACCTTTAATTCTATCCTGTGAACCTTTAATTATTTCAAGTGGAAGCTTTAAATGCCAGCACATACGCACCAAAACTGCAAACAAAAAACCCTGTATTCAGCATATTTACTGAATACAGGGGAAACAATCAACAATTTTCCTTACGCATAATCATAAAACAAAGAACTTGCCTCTTTATATTCCAATCCATGAGCATCGGCTACTGCTTTATACGTCACATAGCCGCCTAGTGTATTAATACCTTTAAGGATGCCAGCATCTTCTTCGCTTGCTTGTCTGTACCCTTTACCAGCAATTTTTAATGCATAAGGAATCGTAACATTCGTTAGGCCTAGTGTTGATGTTCTTGGAACTGCTCCAGGCATATTAGCTACTGCATAATGTACGACGCCATGTTTTTCATACGTAGGATTATCATGCGTCGTAATTTTGTCGGTAGTTTCAAAGATTCCACCCTGGTCAATAGCTACGTCGACAATGACAGATCCTTTTGTCATGGATTTAATCATGTCTTCAGAAATCAGCTTTGGTGCTTTTGTTCCTGGTATTAAAACTGCTCCAATCACAAGATCTGACTCAGCCACAGCTTCTGCAATGTTTAGGGGATTAGACATCACGGTGTTCACTTGATTACCGAAAATATCCTCCAACTCTCGTAAACGAGCAGGGTTTAAGTCTAGAATAGTGACGTCAGCACCAAGCCCCATTGCTATTTTTGCTGCATTTGTTCCAACGACTCCCCCACCTATAATAGCCACTTTTCCTCTTTTTACTCCTGGGATTCCCCCTAGTAAAATACCTTTTCCACCTTTTGGTCGTTCTAAAAACTGAGCGCCGATTTGAGAAGCCATACGACCGGCAACTTCACTCATCGGTGTTAATAAAGGAAGAGATCCGTCAACTGCTTGGATTGTTTCGTATGCAATACCCGTTACTTTTGCATCAACTAGCGCCTTTGTTAATTCAGGTTCTGCTGCTAAATGAAGATAGGTGAATAGAATTAATTTTTCATGAAAATATTTATACTCTTCTTTTAATGGTTCTTTCACTTTCATGACCATTTCTGAAGACCATACATCCTCTGCCCTATCAACAATGACAGCACCTGACTGCTTATATTCCTCATTTGTAAATCCAGAACCAAGGCCAGCCTCATTTTCAATAACGATTTCATGTCCCGCTTTCACAAGGGCATTTACGCCTGATGGAGAAATAGCTACCCGGTTTTCGTTATTTTTTATCTCTTTAGGTACTCCAATACGCATGTTTGTTATAAACCTCCTATCTACTAACTAGATTCGTATAATAGCTTCTTTCAACGTTTTGATCATATAATCCAAATCATCATCTGTTAAACTCAAAGGAGGACTAAGGGTTAAAATATTGTTAAAACCTTTGACGGTATCTCCATTTTTGCCAATGATTAAACTATGTTGTTTACAATAGGATATTACCTTAGCTAATTTATCAGGATGGGCTGGCTCTTTCGTTGTCTTATCTTCTACTAATTCGATACCTAACAGTAGACCTCTTGAACGAATATCCCCAACGTTTGGATGTTCGCGTAATTCGGCTAATTCTTCGCTTAAGCGATTTCCTAACTGTGCGGAACGCTCAACTAAGCCTTCCCTCTCCATAATTTCAATGTTTTTCAGTGCAACCGCACAAGAAGCTGGGTGGCCACCAAACGTATTAACGTGACGGAAATGATCATATTCCTCTGTTCCTTTAAACGCTTCATAAATATCTTTTCTAACAGCTGTTGCAGATAAAGGCATATAAGAACTTGTGATTCCCTTCGCCATTGTTACGATATCTGGCTTAATTCCAGCATGCATAAAGCCGAAACGTTTTCCTGTTCTCCCGAAACCATTAATAACCTCATCCATAATAAGCAATGCACCATGGCGATCACAAATTTCTCTAACTTCCTGTAAATAGTTATCATGCGGGATTAAAACCCCACCACCAGTAATCATAGGTTCCATGATTACAGCTGCAATGGTTTCATCTAATTCCCACGTCATTACCCTTTCTATTTCACTAGCACTATGGGAACAGCACTGACCGTCTGATGTATCAAAAGGACTTCTATAGCAATCTGGCGGAGCAACATGTAAAAATCCTTGCCCTAGTGGTTCATACTTGTATTTTCTTTGTGCCTGGCCAGTCGCAGCTAGTGCCCCCATCGTATTTCCATGATAGGAACGATAGCGAGAAATTATTTTGTGACGGTCATAATTACCGTTTTGTCTATGATATTGACGTGCAATTTTAAAAGCTACCTCGTTTGCCTCTGACCCGCTATTGGAAAAGTATATGACATACTCATCCCCAAGCCATTCATTCAGCTTTTCTCCTAGTTCAATGGCAGGTTGGTGACTATGGGTTAACGGATAAAATGGCATCTTTTTCAATTGTCCATAAGCAGCCTCTGCAAGCTCTTCTCGACCATATCCCACATTTACCGACCACAACCCAGCCATACCATCTAAAAATCGATTTCCCTCTGAATCTGTTATCCAAGCACCATTAGCTTCGGATACAACCATCGTGCTGTTTGGATCAAATTTCCGCATGGAATGCCATACATATTTTTCGTCCTTTTTTAACAGGTCCTGCGTTCCTTTAACCGTCATTGGCTTTACTCCTCTCATGAAGGTAATTTAAAAGCGTGAGGTAATCATCTTCTTGCGGGTATAAAATTCCACACCATCTTTACCATTCGCATGAAGGTCTCCAAAGAATGAATTTTTAGCTCCAGAAAATGGGAAGAACGCCATTGGAGCTGGTACTCCTACATTCACCCCTAGCATACCTGGTTCCGCTTCTTCACGGAACTGACGAACAGCTTTTGCATCTCTTGAATATAGGGTAGCTGAGTTCCCGAATCTTGATTTATTTACTATATCTAAAGCGCCCTCTAAATCTTCCGAACGTAAAATGCTTAGAACGGGAGCGAAGATTTCATCTTTTGCAATACTCATATCAGGAGTAACATGATCAAATACTGTTGGGCCTAAGAAATAACCCTCTTTAAAAAGTTCTCGGTCCTTTCTACCGTCCCGAATTAGTTTTGCACCTTCTTGAATACCTAAATCAATATACTTCAGGGCGTTTGAGCAACTAGAATCTCTAATTACGGGTGTGAGGAGAACATCATCCTCCATTCCATTACCCATTTTGATTTCACCTATTTTAGTGTTCAGCTTCTCTACAAATTCATTGCCATCTCCCACTACTACAACAGCACTACACGCCATACAACGTTGACCTGCACTTCCGAATGAAGAGCTAATAATATTCTGAATGGCTGTATCAAAGTCTGCATCAGGCATGACAATATGGTGGTTTTTTGCTCCAGCGAGTGCTTGCACTCGCTTCCCATATGAGGCAGCTTTCTCGTATACATACTTTGCTACCGGTTCAGATCCTACGAACGAAATCGCTTTCACATCTTCGTGTGTAATTAATCCATTAACGACATCGTGTGCACCATGGACAATATTGAAAACACCATCAGGTAGACCTGCTTCAGTAAATAATTCTGCTAAACGATTAGCAAGAATTGGTGTACGTTCAGATGGCTTTAATACAAATGTATTACCACAAGCAATTGCTAACGGGAACATCCAACAAGGAACCATCATTGGAAAATTAAATGGAGAAATGCCACCAACAACACCTAGTGGATAACGGAACATCTGTGAATCTATATCTGCTGCAATGGTGGATAACGTACTTCCCATCATTAAACTTGGAGCACCTGCAGCAAATTCCACACACTCAATTCCTCGCAAAACCTCTCCATAAGCTTCCTTATAGCTCTTTCCATTTTCTTGTGTAACTAACTTTGCAAGCTCTTCATGATTTTCAGTCAAAAGCTGTTGATATTTAAATAAAACTCTAGCTCTTTTCGGAACTGGTGTTTTACTCCATGTTTGAAATGCTTTCTTGGCCATTTCCACGGCTTGATCTACATCACTAAATGAGGAAATTGGGACTCTAGCAATCGTCCTACCTGTTGCTGGATTTGGAACATCTTGATATTGATCGGTATTTGCTTCCACCCATTTTGCATTAATATAATTTTTAAGTACGAGCGTTTCTTGTTTCGTATCTGTCACATCAGCGCCTCCTCTAAGTTTTTATAATATTCGTTATATTTAACCTAAGTATATGCAACCGTACATTTCCATGCATTAGACAGAAGGTAAAAGAAAGAATCAATAGGTTTAACGGATTGATTACTTTTTTACTTATTTTTCCTTTTATCTAGAATAGTCACTTATTTTAGGTTCTTCATGGTCATTGCTATTTACAGCAATCAACAGTAGCAAACTATTGCAGCATACTATCAAAATCCCTAAATCACTGGGTGGAAAGCAACATATTTAATTGAAAACTTCAATTCGACTTTACCTTAACTAAAAAAGGGTAAAACAGAGGCCGCCGGTTCTTCCCGACGACCATTATTTTCCTATATAATTTTACCGACTTGTTTCTAAGTCTGAAGAGGTCGGTTCAATAAGTTGCACACGATACACATCATCACGTCTATCCTTTAAATGTGTAACTGTACCGACCTTTCGATATCTACGTAATACTTCCAAATCAATTTCCCCAATTACCATTGTTTCGATATTTGCTCCACATTCACTAATAATTCCTCTACTTGGGAAATTAAAATCACAAGGTGAAAAGATACCTGACTGCGCATACTGAACGTCCATGTGATAAACATAAGGTAAATGTCCAACTGTACCAGACATTACTGTATATACTTCATTTTCTACAGCTCTCGCTTGTGAGCAGTAACGAACGCGTAAGTATCCTTGTTCATCCTCTGCGGAGAATGGAGTGAAAATAATTTGTGCACCTTTATCAACAGCTATTCTTGAAAGCTCAGCGAACTGAATATCGTACCCTAGTAAAATGGATATTTTTCCACAGTCCGTATCAAAAACTTGCACTGTTCTTCCAGGCTGAATTCCCCACCATTTTTTCTCATCAGATGATATGTGGATCTGATATTGCTTTTCGATAGTCCCATCCCTTCTGAAAAGGAAGGAAACATTATAAATAGAGTTATCTTCCTCAACAAAATGAGAACCACCAATAATATTAATGTTGTATCGAATAGCAAGGTCAGTAAATAGTTTTAAATATTGATCCGTGTATTCGGCAAGCTTTCGAACTTGCTTACTCGGCACTGTCTCATCTATAAAGGAAAGTAACTGTAATGTGATAGATTCTGGGAAAACGGCAAAGTCACTCCGGATATTAGAGCTAGACTCAATAAAATACTCAACTTGGGCTGCGAAGTCGTCAAACTCTTCTATTTCTCTTAACATATATTGAATGACAGATATACGGACTGGTAAAGAACGTCTATAATGATGATCGGAGTCTGGACGATAATCAACGTTCACCCACTCCATTAAAGTTGCATATTCCAGCGATTCTTTATCTTCCTTTAAGTAGTTAGACATAACCTTTCTAAGTTCAAAACCATTCATAATTTGGAAAGTCAAAACCGGATCGTATATTTTCTTTTGGATGACTTCTTCCACATACTCTTCTGCTGTTAATTTATCAGCATATTTATGATAATTAGGAATTCTCCCGCCAAAAATAATCGATTTTAGATTAAACCTTTTACAAAGCTCTCGCCTTGCTTCATATAAACGTCTACCAATTTTCATGTCTCGATACTCTGGATGGACGACTACATCAATCCCGTACAAGTTGACGCCTTCTGGATTGTGGTTGCGAATGTACCCACCACCAGATATTTCACCTATTGTGTGGTTTTCACCATAATCCTCAAAATTAATAATCAAACTTGAACAGGAACCGATAATTTTCCCTTTGTATTCCACACAAATTTGCCCTTCCGGAAAGATTTGCAAATGTGTTTCATACTGTTTTCGGTTAAATGCTATGGCCGGGTCCCCAAAACCTAGATGGGCCATCGCAATAATTTCATCAATATCATCGTAACGAGTATTTCGTACGATAATTTCTTTTCCTAACTGATTAGAATCTATTTCCTTATTTTTCTCAACCATACATATTAGCCTCCCTAACTTGGTTGAACGTTAAATCAGCTAAATCAGGTTAATGGAAACGTACTTTTCTTCTAAGTATTCCAAAATACCGGATCTACCGCCTTCGCGACCATTTCCACTTTCCTTATATCCTCCGAATGGACCTTGAACAGTTACCGGAGCAGCATCATTAATACCAACGATTCCATATTCCAATTCATTCATAATTCGAAAACCACGACTTAAATCCTTTGTGTAAAAATAAGCCGCAAGCCCATATGGAGTGTTATTTGCTTTCTCAATAACCTCTTCTTCTGTTTTAAACGTGAAGATTGGAGCAACTGGACCAAACGTTTCTTCTGATGCAATTTTCATCTTTTCATTGGCATAGTTAATAACAGTAGGTTCATAAAAATAGCCTTTTAATTCACCAGCATCATATGGTTTACCACCACATAATAGTTGGCCATTATGTTCTAATGCATCCTCTACATGACTTTGTACTTTATCAAATGCTTGCTTGTTAATGAGGGGCCCTATTTTTGTCCCTTCATCTAAACCATTACCAATTTTTAATGCCGCTACCTTTTCGGCAAGTTTACGACCGAATTCTTCGGCAACTCCTTCTGCGACATAAATCCTGTTTGTACAAATACACGTCTGTCCATTGTTAACAAATTTCGTACCCGCAGCCCCTGCAGCCGCTGCGTCTAAGTCAGCATCTTCGAACACGATAAATGGAGCATGCCCGCCTAGCTCCATGGACACCTTTTTCACTGTATCAGCAGAGTCACGAATGAGCATTTTTCCAACAGCAGTTGATCCCGTAAATGTTAACTTTCTAACTAATGGACTTTTTGTCAGTACTGGTCCTATTTCCTCCGCAGCTCCCATAACTAAGTTAGCAACCCCTTTAGGTAATCCAGCTTCATGGAAACATTCAAATACTTTCATTGCTGATAACGGAGTAGCTGGTGCAGGCTTGATAACAACCGTACATCCCGCTGCAATGGCTGGAGCAATTTTCCTCGTAATCATCGATAATGGAAAGTTCCAAGGTGTGATGGCAGCCGTAACACCAACTGGTTGTCTTAAGACCATTAATTGTTTATTAGGATGGGAAGCAGGTATCGTTTCTCCATACACTCTTTTCGCTTCTTCCGCAAACCATTCTACATAGGCTGTTGCACTTACTACTTCTCTTTTTGCTTCTGAAAGAGGCTTTCCCATTTCCGTAGTGATGGTGTAAGCCATGTCTTCCGCCTTTTCTTTCATTAAGGCTGCAACTTTATTTAAATAACTTGCTCGTTCAGCCGCTGTCGTTTTTTTCCAAGTAGCAAAAGCTACATTTGCACATTTAATCGCTTCTTCCGTTTCGTCACGTCCACCTGATGCAACATTTGCAATGACCTGCCCAGTTGCTGGATTTACTACTTCGAAAGTTTCTCCGGAATTGGCATTTCTCCATTCTCCATTGATATACAACAAAGTAAAACCTCCTATCACTCAATTCATATTCACTATTTAAATAGAAATTTCTTCAAAAGAACCTTCTGCTGGTTTACCAATACAAAGAAGCATCTTCCGTTTTGAGAGATTCATAATAATAGAAAAAACAGTCTCCATTCTACGGTGTTCTGGTGCGAGCATATTCTCATAATGATTAATGGAATTAGGTGCGTTAAAAGTATCGGATAACCAGCCTTTAAATGTTTCTTCAGTTATAGGTTGGCCTGAAGCTATTGCTTGATCCATCAACTGTTCTGCACGACGTTTTCTAATCATGGAATCGTCAAATCTAAATTCGTTCATGTCACGAAGATTTTGTTTAATAACATCAGAAAGTAAATGGTTACTATGCACTAGTTTTCCTTCTGTACCACCAACAGAATCGATACCAAAAGGAGACACTTCAAAATTTAAAGCCATCCCATTTGAAGCTCCATTTCCTTCATCTATCCCCATTAAAAAGCTAGCTGCACCAGCCATTTGACCATGCTTTATTTTCGAAATAGCCTCTCCCAATGAATTAGAATTCAAAACACCACGTAACCCTAAGTGAATCGGAACTTCATTAGATTTCTTATCTGTTAAAAGGGCATTGAAACAAATGCCTAAACCAGCCGAATTCATCCCAATTTTGCCGATTATACCTCCTTCGGTTACCATCGAAATATCTGGTTTTGACTCATTATCATGTTTTATTTTTAAAACGAGTAAACTATCTTTTTGGCGTCCCTTCCAATCCCAGTTTTGACCTAGAATTGTATCTGACATAAGTGGTGGACATACCGCCATTGCAGTACAACCATCAGAAAAAGCAGATCCTTTATAACCTGCAAGAGCAATTTCACTTCGTGCGTTAAGTGCTAATATATCTTCAAAATCAACTCCAGCGCCTTCCGCTACCCCTTCCATTTCTTCAATTAATTCATAATCATACTTTTCAATAGCTTTTAGGTGGTCTAAGGCAAATTGTCTGGCTTCTTTCCAACTAATTTGCTTATAACCATAAAATAATTTTTCGTACGTTTCTAAACTATGCAGAACTTCTTTTTTCCCTTGGGATCCATGCTGCTTTCCAATTTCTTTCGCAGAACCTTCTAGCATTAGTTTTTTCATATTCCTGTCTAACCCTCTCTGTTTACCAGTTTTTCTCCGTATAAATAAGTAGATAGTAGACCAGCTCTTAAAGTTAACTTACTAATCTACTATCCTATGTTTTTAAGCTGATTTTCATTTACTATTATCTTTGGCTCTTCTCGTAAAGATTGTAGTTATTTTTGCACGGTACATAGAAAATGCGACATAACTAAAGCATGCATTCCCTATTTGAATCGACTGCTATAAGACTGGCTTCGGCAGAACACTTCGCGCACCTTAGGGTTCCCACTTAGCCTCCTCGACTTCGTCTCCGGGATCTCACTTAGGTCAGTGGTCCCGCAGGAGTCTACGTATTCTGCCTACGCTGATGATAGATTTTCTGATTTTATGTGTAGTAATTTTATGAAATAATTTTGTTTTGGCAAGTTTTCTCGTTTTACAAACCACCAAGCCAAGGAGCGGAAACATGCGAGCTCCTCGAAAATGAAAGGCAATTTTCTTCGTGCAATGTAATGATGCCGAAGCGTTCCTTATCCTATGGGAGAGCAAGAGTCTGAAGACCCCCGAGACGAGCGTTTTTTGCTCGCGAGAAGGCTGAAGCCTTGCCCATGGAAAGCGAGTATTTTTCCGCGGCGACGGACTACCACTCATCTTGTTCAGGATGGGCTTCACATAAATGAAGTACTTTGCAGTTTATGGAAAAAGCACCTACCTTGTAGAAAACAGCCTTATTTTTTATCTTTATAACGATAATAATATTTCATTAAGCTAACTGCCTTTTCATGTTGACTATGAAACGGTATTGGTCTGACACGTTTTATTTCTAGTGGATTCTCATCCTCGCTCATTTCACCATGAATTCTTCTCGCCAGTAATTGACCCATGAGGGTTGACATTGCTGCACCGTGACCTGCATATCCGTATGCAAAATAGGTGCCATCATCTAGTTGACCTATATATGGAAGTCTTTCTTTCGTTATGGCCACCTTGCCTCCCCATTGATATTCAATCTTAGCATCCTTTAATTCTGGGAAAACGCTTACCATTCCATCTCTTAGTTTTTCAAATAGTTGAAGTTGATCCTTCTTATTCGCTGACCGTCCTGAGCCACCGAATGCCATTCGATTGTCAGATGTTCTCCGGAAATAATAAAGCAAATTTTTCGTGTCTGAAACTGCCCTATTATTTTTAATTAAATCCTCCACCAATTCCTTTGATAACGTTTCTGTTGCAATCATAATACTCTCAACTGGTACGATCGTTCGTTTTATTTTTTTATTTAAATCACCAGAATATCCATTTGTTACAATAACAATTTCATCCGCAATAACACGGCCATTTTTTGTCGTTACGACCACTTTGTTATTTGCATCTCTTTCTACCTTTAACGCTTCAGAGTTTTCATAGATGGTGCTTCCAAATTTTTCAGCAGCCTCAGCAAGCCCAAGCGCATAATTTAAAGGATGAAAATGGGCACTCTTTTCGTCAATTCTACCACCGTGGTAAAAGGTCGTTTTCAACTCCGTTTGCATGTCATGGGGCTCTATCACTTTCACCTTGTGATTAAAATTACGCTCCAGTACTTCTTGTTCTTTTTTCATTCCTTCGATATCGCTCGGTCTATATGCTGCTAGTAAACTACCATTACGAGTAAATGCACAGTCAATATTGTTCGACTCAATAATTGTTTCAATTAAATCTATAGAATCAAGGGAAAGCTGATACATTTTTCGAGCAGCTTCTACCCCCTTCTTTTTAATTAAAGAACTAGCTGAACCCATATAGCCAGTTAACACTTCTCCACCGTTACGGCCACTTGCTCCGCTTCCAACTAAATCTTTTTCCAATACAATCGTTTTAGACCCTTTTTGTTGCAAAAAATAGGAGGTGGAAAGACCAGAATACCCACCGCCAATAATAACAACATCACATTGTTGATCTCCTTCTAAAGATGGTCGCTTACGCCTTTCGTTGGCTGTTGCTTCCCACATTGAGATCTTTTCCATCGTTTCACTCCTCTATCAGATAACGAATTCCTATACTAAAAAGTTTTTATCCTTGGAAGACGTAAACTTCATAAACACTAGAACGGATAAAAGAACAAGTACCATTAATAATATCGATAAAGCAGAACCTAATTGCCAGTTCATCTCAATTAAGAATGCATCACGTATTACGTTACCAACCATTACGAGCTTGGACCCAGTTAACAGGTCTGTCACAACAAACACACTGACAGCTGGTACAAAAGTAATAATAAATCCAGCTAAAATTCCAGGGAAAGTTAATGGCAGTGTAACTGTAAAGAATGTTTTCATTGGATTTGCTCCAAGGTCCTCTGCAGCTTCAAGATATGTTTTATCCAACTGCTCAATAGAAGAATAAATAGGTAAAATCATAAATGGCAAAAATCCATATACCATACCAAGTATGACCGAAGCAGGTGTATACATAAGTGTTAATGGATCAGATATTAATCCTAAATCCATTAGAAAGTTGTTTATAACCCCTTCTCCATTTAACAAAATAATCCACGCATATAGACGAACTAGTAAATTCGTCCAAAAAGGTATCATAACTAATAAAATTAATAAGTTTTTCCACTTACCAGCATGTGCGATAAAGTATGCAAATGGATAAGCCAAAAATAAACAAATAATTGTGGCAATAAATGCCCAAACTATGGAATTCCAAATTACTTTTAAGTACATTGAACTAAGAAATGCTGTTTCATAAGCCTCTGTACTAAATTCATAAATGATGCCACCATAACCTTCATTGGTTGTAAAACTAATAACGGTAACCATAACGATGGGAACGATTAGAAAAAGCAGTAGCCAAATTAAGCTCGGTGATAACATCGAATAAGCAAGTCTAATGTTTTTAATCATTTTCCATCTCCCCCTTTCTACTTACTAACACGCATTTTCCTACCGGTAATAACAACCATAATTACAATAAGTAGTACCATAATAGTGGACAATGCATTAATTTCAGGTGATACTCCAAGCCGTACCATGGAATAAACTAGAACTGGTAACGTGTCTGATCCAGGCCCGGTAGTGAAGTAGGAGATGACAAATTCATCTAATGAGATGGTAAATGCTAATAGTGCCCCTGCGAGAACCCCAGGGAAAATTAAAGGAAATGTTACTTTCCAAAAGGTTTGCCATTCATTGGCACCAAGGTCTTTGGCTGCCTCCTCTAAAGAGGCATCTAATCCTGCTAATCTAGCAATAACAACTAACATGACATATGAAATAGTGATTGCCACGTGACCTGGAAATACAGTGCTAATACCAAGTGTAATGTCTAACCAACCATATAAAGCCAATAATGCAACAGCTACGATGATATCTGGTATAACAACAGGTATGTAAAATAAGAAGTTAAATGCTTTTTTACCTGGAAAGTTGTACCGATGAATCGCAAGTGCAGCAAGGGTACCAAATACAGTTGCAATTAGTGTCGTGATAACAGCAATGATCAGACTATTCGTAACAGCACTTATAATTTGGTCATTTGAAAATAAACTTTTATACCAATCAAACGTAAATCCAGTCCATACCGTTCCAACCTTGGAATCATTAAATGAAAATGCCATTAGAATGATGATTGGAATGTAGAAGAACATAAAAATAAGTGTGGTAAATAGAAAGAGTATTTTTTTCGTTTTTGGTCTCATCCCTACACCTGCCTTTTTCAAAAAATGAAATGAAAAATTGAATAAAAGAGCCCAGACAAGAAACTCTTTTATTCAATTTTAAGTACTACCTGTAAATGAATCCCTTTACTATTCGACCTTCACTTCTTTATATAATCTGTTCATCGTTTGAATTGTTTCTGGTGGTAAATCTTCAAACCATTGTGCATTAGCCAATTGATCTTCTGGAGGATAAGAAGCTGCATTTGTTCTTTCTTCCTCAGACATTAAGTCAAGTGCTCCTTGGTTTGGGTTACTATAAGGGAATGCATCAGACAATTGTTTACTTACCTCAGGTTCTAGTAAGTAATTAATAAATACTTCTGCTGTGTATTGATTTTCTGAAGTTTTAGGGATTACTAAGTTATCCATCCAAAGCTCCCCACCCTCTTCAGGTAAAACGTACGTAATATCAGGATTTTCTAGCATAGCAATTCCAGCTTCACCAGAGTAAGTGTGAGAAATCCATGCTTCTCCACTAATTAATTGAGCTGATGGAGAGGAATCATATGCTAAAAGGTTTGGATGTAATTTAGCTAATTCTTCTTTTGCTTTTTGAAGATCTTCTTCAGAAGGATCGTTCATTGGTAATCCTAAAGTTTGAAGAACCATTGATAAAGATTCACGCGGGTCGTCCTGTACAGTAACATGTCCAGCATATGCTTCATTCCAAAGATCTGCATAAGAAGGAGTTCCTTCGATTTTTGTAGTGTTATACGCTATACCCGTACTTCCGTATAAATAAGGTACAGAAAATTTGTTATCTGGATCAAAATCTCTTTCATGGAAAACACTTTGGATATTTTCAAAGTTAGGAATGTTATCCATGTTCAACTCTAGTAATAAGTCATCGTTAATCATACGTTTTACAATGTAATCCGTTGGTACAACGATATCGTAGTTAACGGTACCGCTGTTAAGTTTTGTTAACATTTCTTGGTTAGAGGAATAAGTAGAATAAACAACCTCCACACCAAATTCTTCTTCAAAACTATCTAGAACTTCTTGAGGCATATATTCACCCCAGTTGAATAAATAGAGCTTATCTGCTAACTCACCATCACTAGAACCCCCTGCATCATCTGAACCACAGGCTGCCAATAAAAGTACCAAAACAATTGCTAAAAATAACTTTACAAAGTGTTTCATAATTTACCCCCTATTTTCTTGGTTTTTAAAGAGTAATAAAGATTCTAAGTAGAATTTAGTATGGTATAGCTTAATTAAATTAGCGTATTTTTAATTAAACTATTACTAACAAAATAGTATGTGAAGCTTGTTTATCCCTATTTGGAAAAATAGGTTTTAATCTTTAAAAACGACTGTTTCTTCTGGTTGCCAGCTTACATAAACGTCATTACCCGCCTTTACATCACGAAGACTGTCACCAGATTCGTTTACAACCATTTCTCGACCATTCGGTAATTGAACGATGATTTTTGTCACAGACCCAACGTATATTTTTTCCTTTAAAGTCCCATTAAGATGGGCTGTCTCATCTTTCGTCACAGAAACCTTTGCTTTTTCAGGACGAATCGACATGTATACACGTTCATCCTGCACTAATGAAATCGTTTTTGGGATTCCTATACTTACCCCGTCTATATTTAAATCTGCATATTCATTTTGGGTATTAGTAACTACGCCTTCAAAAATGTTTGTTTCACCAATAAAATCTGCTACAAATTTTGATGTTGGCTTCTCGTAAATTTCTTCAGGTAAACCGATTTGTTCGATTTCACCTTGATTCATGACGACAATTCGATCTGACATCGTTAATGCTTCTTCTTGATCATGTGTTACGTAAATAAAAGTGATGCCTAAACTCTGTTGAAGATGCTTTAACTCCATTTGCATTTGCTTTCTCAACTTTAAGTCCAACGCTCCAAGAGGTTCATCCAACAATAAAACTTTAGGATTGTTGACGATTGCTCTAGCAATAGCGATTCTTTGTTGTTGTCCACCACTAAGTTGCTTAGGCTTTCGATCAATATACCCTTCCAATTGAACAAGTTTTAATGCATTCATTACTCTTTCAGCAATTTCTTCTTTGCCAGTTTTTTTCATTTTTAAGCCAAAGGCAACATTGTCAAAAACATTCATATGAGGAAACAGCGAATAGCTTTGAAACACTGTGTTTACTTCCCGTTTATAAGGTTCTACATTTGCTACCTGTTGATCGTTAATCCAGACTTCACCTTCTGTTGGCTTCTCAAAGCCAGCAATCATACGTAAAGTAGTTGTTTTACCACACCCAGATGGACCTAGCAGTGTTAAAAACTCACCTGCTTTTACAGTAAGATTTAAATTGTTAACGGCTGTGTCCTTACCAAACTTTTTTGTAATATTTTTTAACTCAACCATATTTTCAGAAGTCAAGTAACACCCCTCCATGCTAATAGTTTTATAGTAATGAGTATTTTCTGTTCAACAATTAAACGGTGTAGTGCATGGTTGTACTGATTATCCAGTTGAATTTTCTAAACATTCTGACTAGATAAGTTAATCATACCGTGAACGAAAGTCCAATTCATTAGACAAAAAGTTAAAAGTTTATCAGCCTTTTCCGAATCGCGGGAAAAAAATTGTACTTTTAGTAAAATCAAACTTGATGATTTTGATTAATCCATTCCATAAACGTTGCCGTGAAACCTGAATCAGGATCTGTAGGCAAATATTTAGGTAACAAATGTTTGAATTTGAATCCTTTCTTTAATTGAAAGGTCATAACAGGGTCATAAACTTCCCCATTAATTACTTTTTCTACGTATTCAGTAGCAGAAAATTTATTAGCATATTGATGGAAATTTGGCATTCTTCCACCAAATACAATGGATTTTAGATTTAATTGTTCACACAGTTGTCGACGTGCATCATATAAGCTTTTCCCAATCTTCATCCCTTGATAGTCGGGATGAACGATTACATCTATACCATATAAATTTTGGCCATTTGGATTATGGTTTCGTATGTAGCCATCATCTGAAATTTGACTTAACGTATGTTCAGTAGGATAGTCCTCTATATTTACTAGTAAGCTAGAACAAGAACCAACTATTTCCCCGTTATATTCGACACATATTTGTCCTTCAGGAAAAGTGTTCATTTGACTAACATAGTGCTCTTTTTTAAAGGCGATTTCAGGTGGATCAAATGTCAACCTAGCAATCTCAGCAATCCTATCTGCATCCTCCACGCGACTATTGCGTACGAATAAATCCTCACGATCTGTTGTAAACTTCATTTATCTACTTATACCTCCTTGTTTTCACTAGTTTGATAGATTATCTTTCCATCCTTAACAGTCAAAACAACTTTCGTATTTCTTATATCCTCATTAGAAATACGAAATAAATCTTGATCTAGTACGATGATGTCAGCTAGTTTCCCTGCTTCTAGCGTACCTAGCTCCTGTTCACGGAAAGTCCCATAAGCAGAGCCAATCGTATAGGCTCGTAACGCATCAGCAAGAGAAATCTTTTCGGAGGGATTCCAACCGCCTTCTGGCTCGCCATCATCATGTAATCTAGTTACTGCTCGGTAAATTTCTGTCATTGGATCTAATCCAACTACTGGAAAATCTGTACCAAAGGCAATTGTCGAACCTTTATCTTGTAAGGATTTTATCGGCCATGTATATTTTTCACGTTCTGGCCCTAATCTTTTTCGGTACGTATTGTTAGCAAACGATCTGGCAACAGCCATATGCTCTGGCTGCATAGAAGCAATGACACCTAATTCTCCAAAACGATTCATGTCATCTGGATGAATGACTTCAATATGTTCAATGGTATGACGAGAATCTCGTTTACCGTTTTGTTGTTGGACAGCTTCAAAGCAGTCTAACCCCAGTCTAACAGCCCCATCTCCGCAAGCGTGGAACCGAATACGAAAATTCTCTCTGTCTGCCTCTATTGCCCATTCTCGCACATAGTCGATTGGAATGAGGGTATCACCTTTCGTTTCTAGCTTATCGGCATATGGATCAACTAAGTAAGCTGTATAGGCAATTGGTACACCATCTAAAAATTGTTTTAACCCGGAAAACTTCAAACTATCTGATTGAAATGTTTCCCTTAATTTTTTGGGTCGATCTAGATTCCCATCCAATGCCGCTAGAAAATGAACACGAGTAGTTAATTTATCCTGCTCATCGAACTCTTGATAAAGTTCCAAGTTTCCCAGCTCTAAGCCTGGCAGGGGAAGCATATCACTTATAGAAGTAACGCCTAACCTAGCAGAAGTTTTTAAAAAGTTTTCTAGTAATTCTACTTGTCTATCTTTTGGAATATTTTCAAAAACCTCACTAGCAAATGTCATGGCTGTTTCATATAAAAACCCTGTAGCTTTACCATTTTTGTCTCTAACAATTTCACCAAACGGTGGATTAGGTGTCTCGTCGTTAATTCCCAATAACTCTAAGGCTTTCGTATTTACCCAAGCTCCGTGACATTCATCATTAAATAAGAATACGGGGCGATCAGGGATTAACCTATCAAGAGTAGATCGATGTGGTAAGGTTTTATTTTCCCAATAAACGTGGTACCAACGAAAACCAAAAATCCATTCATCATGTGGACGGCTGTCCGCAAATTCCTTTACCATTTCTGCTGCTTCTTGTTCCGACTTTGCTTGATGAAGATGTACACTCTGCTGAGACAAACTACCTAAAAATAAATGAATATGAAAGTCATTGAAACCAGGCATTATAAGCTGATCACCATATTCGATTACTTTCGTGTTTTCCCCAATTAACGGGGTAACTTCCTCACGAGTCCCCGTTGCTAAAATAACATTATCTTTTATGGCAACAGAACCACGAAATGGAGATTCTTGAAGTCCTGTAAATATAGCATTACTAGATAAGACTAGGTCCGCATACTTCAAATCTTCCACCTTGTCACCCCCTAATTGTTTTTTTGAAGTCTATTACAATGTTTTTTTAAAAGCTGAAATCGAATCATCTATGATCGCTATTAATTGTTCAATTTCTTGTTTATTAATCACTAAAGGCGGGGCAATCGCAATTATATTTTTACCTTCCCCTACACGAATTGGCCTAATTAATAGTTTACGGCTAAAACATTCTTCGCCAACTTTCGCCGCAGCCATCACGGAGACATCAAATGGTTTTTCTGTAGTAGGATCTTCATAAAGTTCAAAAGCAGAAAGTAAGCCAATGGCTCTCGTTTTAGTGACAATATCGTACTTACCCTTTAAATATTCAAATCCATCCGCTAACACTTGTTCCATATTTTTCGCATTAACAACTATATTGTCTCGTTCCATCAATTCAATGTTTTTTAATGCAACGGCACAAGCAGTTGCATGACCACTGTAAGTGAAACCATGACTTAATACACCTTCATATTGAACAATTGTATCTCTAATGTGCTGACGTATTAACACACCACCTAACTGTGCATATCCACTTGTTACGCCCTTCGCAAAGCATAAAAAGTCAGGAACTACATCCCAGTTTTCAGATCCGAACATTAAACCTGTTCTGCCAAAGCCAGTTATTACTTCATCTGCAATAAACAGAATGCCAAATTCATCACACAATTTACGAACAGCCTGTAAGTACCCATCTGGTGGAATATATACGCCGCCTGATCCTTGCACTGGCTCCATAATAACTGCTGCAATGGAATCAGCACCTTCTTTTTCCACAATGTCTCTAATGCACCCTTCATAGTTTGGATCACTTTTATCACCAAGCTCACAATTTGTTAAATGAGGCTTTGCATGAAAGACATCCGATATGTTTGAGCTGGAGAAAGTATGGAAATTTGGAATGGATGTAGCTGTTTGTGCAGCAATGGTAACGCCATGGTAAGCGTTCTCTAACGCAATAATTTTTCGTTTTTTAGGTTGCCCCTTTAATTCCCAGTAGAAGCGTGCTAACTTAAATGCGGTATCGTTAGATTCTGAGCCACCAGAAGTATAAAAGACGGAATTCAAATCCCCAGGTGCAAGGGATACAAGTTTTTCGGCTAGGCGAACAGCTGGTTCGTTCGAATATCCTATAAAAGAAGAGCTATATGCTAACTTTTCCATTTGCTCCTTTGCCGCTTCCGCTAGTTCTTTCTGTCCATGTCCAAGGTTTACGTTCCACAACATAGAAACCCCATCAATATAGGAATTTCCATCCATGTCTTTCACGTATATACCTTTACCTTCTGAAAACATTATTTTTGGACCTTGCTCTGCGTGTACTTTCGGAGCTGTAGTTGGATGTAAAAAATACTTTTTATCTAGTTCTGCAAGTTCTTGAACGGATAACTGTTTTGTTGATAGATTCTCAGCCATATTAAAAACCTCCTCATTTCGAATTTATTTTTACAAATAAAGTTACATGTACATAAAAGAATAATTGTCATACCGCCTTTATCAATCTACTGAAAAGGTTAGTTCATGACATTAAATAAAAAAACATTTTAAACGTACTTCTTAAATGTAAATGATACCGCTTTCATATACATTGGTTAATTTGTTTAAAAATTCAAATATTTTTTTTACATGATGTAAACAATTATTTTTGATAGGAAGGTTTTTGAACAAGAGATAGAGGAATTTCTTATATGTCTAATACAGCTCTTGTTATTATCTGAGATGGGGTACAAGGTGAACTATGTCAAAGATGGTTTCTTTAAGAAATCATGGGCATATACAGCAAACTCTATAGCTAAACGCTTGTCTGAACGCATAAAATCATCACCCAGTAACTCTTTTAATTTTTCTATTCGATGGTATAGTGTTTGGCGCACGATAAAAAGTCGTTCTGCTGCATCTTTTTTCGAGCCATTAACCTCCAAGAACACTTTTAACGTTTCTAGCATTTGGCTATTTTTTGTTTGATCATATTTTAAAATCGCTCCAATATAGTCTTCAATAAAGACTTCCAAGCTTTTCTCTTTATTTAACTGGGATATTAAGCGGTAAACATACAAATCTTCATAGAAAGATACAGTAGTATCACCTGTTTTTTTCTGGATATATATTGTTTCCATCGCCATTTCATAAGACTTGTGTAATTGGTCTAATTCAGAAAGTTTTCCAATACCGAATGTCGTTTTTTCGGATACCTGCTTTTTCATCAAATCTGTTTTTCTAATTTGTGCTAACGCGTCAGAAAGTCGGTTTCTCCAATCTTGTTGGTTCCTTTTATTAATAAGCGCAAAAACTAAATTATTTCGCTCAAAAGAAACAAGGGAAAAGAAACCGTGCTGTTCAAAAATCGTCCTAAATATCATAGAGAAATAGGTTAAATCGTGGTCTTGTTCTTGTAAATCTATTTTACAAATACATACCGCACAACCATTAGGCTTCATGGATGGTTCGATACTAGCAATATACTGTTCTACATTTTCTTTGCCATGCTCACCCTTTAACCATTCGAGGAGCCAGCGGTTCTCATGATGCTTCCTTTTTTCCTCTACGTATAATAGACGCAATTGATCTTGTGAGAGAGCTGTAGCTGCACGATCTAAAACTAAATAATCAAAATCGGTCAAATCTTGCCCTTTCGATAAAATGATTAAGTCAGCAAATTTGTGACCAAGCGCTTGAATAGGCTTTGAAGCACTTTTTGCAGGTGAATTAATCACATTTTGGGGCTGAGCTCTGTTCGCTAATTTCTCTAATTCTTTTTCCTGCGACTTTTCTACAGGTGGATAGAATTGGACTTGCCCTTCTGCAGGTGCATAAGCAACTTGAACATTTAAAAACTGATGAAGTAATCGTAAAATACGCTTGAATCCATCTGTTGATAATAATAATCGGTTAAACTGATTCGAAACAGACTCTAAATTAATCATCGTTTTGTAGTGTGCTTCAATAAAAAGGCCATTTAATTCTTGTGTAATATCAATAAACCGGACTTGTTCGGTAAAAACAATAATTGGAAAGTTATGTTTATTTGCTAGTTCAATCATATTGTTAGGTATAGAAGGAATGTAAGTGCCTAGCTCTACACATATGCCAGCCGCTTTCTTGTCAATTAACTGCTGAAGAAGCGATAGACTGGCCTCCCCATTCTCTCTCCATCCCAACCCTGTTGTTAAGATGAGTTCATTACCATTTATTAAATGTCCAATTTCCGTTACTTCCATAATATGTACCCAACGGATGAGCCCATTCAATCCATTTTTTCCAGCAACTACTTTTGCATTTTGGAAATGAGGACGAGTGAGAATATCTCCTACTGTTAATTTAAAAGTGTTCTTCATAAATCACCTCCGAAAAAATGACCTTGCCCCATTCGCTTAGACAAAATGTATAGCCTCTCTTTAATTGTTACAATTTTCTTAACATTTTGTCAACCAATAACTAGAAAATTATGGATTAAAAGGTAACGAATCATACTAATTGTAAAACCATCCGTCATTTCAGAGATTTTTCAAAAAAATGTATCCTATAGAAACATTCCCATCAATAATGTAGTTGATATATGTTCTTTTTTCTGCATTCACACCATTCTTTGCAAGATTCCTGGTAACCGTACACTAATTAAATACTTACTTCCCGCTAGTAAGATTACTTTCTGTCCAAGTGAGAAGATCATTTACAAAATAATTTTACACAGCCATCTTTGATCCAAATAAAAAGACTGTGAAGAAATAAATAATCCTTCACAGTCTTTATTGATTAAACAGATAAAACCGACCGGTCGTTTGCAAATTGCTTTCCTCTAATTTTCTGGAATTCATTAATTAATTGCTCTACTGTCAGCTTTTCCTTTTGTTCATCATTAGCTTCAAAAATAATTTGTCCCCCATCCATCATGAATAAACGATTACCTAGTTGAATAGCTTGATCCATTTGATGGGTTACCATAAGAGTGGTCAGTTGGTGTTTCGCGACGATATCCTTTGTTATTCTCGTTATTAACTCAGCACGTGCTGGGTCTAACGCTGCTGTGTGTTCATCTAATAATAAGATGCGAGGCTTCGTAAAGGTTGCCATTAATAGCGAAAGCGCTTGCCTCTCCCCACCTGATAATAAACCTACTTTTGTATTTAAACGATCTTCTAAACCAATATCGATTGAATTCAAAAGCTCTTTAAATTCTGCACGTCTGTTTTGGGTTACCCCTTTAAATAAAGAACGCTTTTTTGTACGACCGAGAGCTAAAGCGAGATTCTCTTCAATCGTCATGTTTGGTGCTGTACCAGCCATCGGGTCCTGGAACACTCTTCCTATCCATTTTGATCTTTTATATTCTGGTAGAAAGGTAACTTCCTTATCATCAATCGATACTGCTCCGTAATCAGGGAAAAGAACACCGGCTACAATATTTAACAATGTTGATTTACCGGCTCCGTTACTGCCAATTACCGTTACAAAATCGCCTTCATTCAGCGTTAAATCAATTCCTCTTAATGCACGTTTTTCATCAGGGGTCCCTTCATAAAATACCTTCTCAATCTGATTTAACTGAAGCATTTTCTTCTCCCCCCTCTTGCTGTTGTTTATTTAACGTTTTTCTTCTCGTATATCGTTTCCTTTTTTCTTTAAATTCCTTCCACCATTTCGGGAATACGAGAGCACCAATAACAATAACGGCTGTAATAAGCTTCATGTCACTCGCATCCAAGAAATCCACTCGTAATGCTAAAGCAATAATGATTCGGTAAAGAATAGCGCCTAAAATAACAGCAAGTGTCGCACGAACAACACTTTTCTTGCCAAATAACCCTTCCCCAATAATGACGGAAGCAAGCCCTACTATTATCATACCAATTCCTAAGTTAACATCACTAAAACCGTTATATTGTGCATATAGAGCACCACTTAAGGCCACTAGCC
Organism: Salirhabdus euzebyi; assembly: GCF_014207435.1. GTDB lineage: Bacteria > Bacillota > Bacilli > Bacillales > Alkalibacillaceae > Salirhabdus > Salirhabdus euzebyi. The sequence goes on along the minus strand of NZ_JACHGH010000011.1, from coordinate 79,741 downwards.
CATTAGATAATCCTAACCCAACTACGATATAGCTACCTGTATTAGCCGATAAACTTTTTACCATTCGTGCATTATCACCTGTAGCACGTAATGCAATACCCGCTTCAGTGCGAAGTAACCAATCCATAATCTTTTTTAGCATAAAGACAATAAAAATCATGCTTATAATAACTAAAAAAGTTTTTGGGGCATATTCACCTAAACCTAGCGCAGTAAACGGTTTTAGCAAATACTCATCAATTTGAAGACCTTCCCACCAAGACCCAATTTCCTTAAACACAGTAGTTTGGTTCAATAGTGGGATATTAGGTTGCCCCATTATTCTTAGATTGATAGAATACAATGCGGTCATCATCAGAATACCGGATAATAAAGGATTTATATTTCCTTTCGTATGCAACAATCCTGTTATACAACCGGCTAAAAAGCCAGCAACCCCTCCCATTAAAGTCGCAAGGAAGGGGTCAGACCCATTCATAATCATAATAGCGCTCACTGCACCACCAGTTACAAAGCTCCCGTCAACTGTTAAATCTGGGAAGTCTAATACCCGGAAAGTTAAATATACTCCTAAAGCCATTAAGGCATATATTAGTCCTGATTCTAAGGCACCATAGAGAGCACTAACCATAACAATTCACCCTTTATTCTTCTTGTTGTGTTTTAACTAGTTTTGCTTTCTCTTTTAGTTCATCTGTAAGTTCAACACCCATATTTGCAGCTGCATCTTCGTTAATCTCTAAAACTAAGTTTTGTGGGAAAGTTGCTGGAATTTCTCCTGCTGTTTTTTCCCCTTTCAATATCTGAACGGCCTTTTCGCCTGCCTCATAACCAATATCATAGTAACTAAATCCGTAAGCAGCAAAGCCTCCACGTTTAACAGAGTCTAACTCTCCTACGAATAACGGTAAACTCTCTGATTCACTAACCATAATGACAGATTCAAGTGAACTAACAACTGTATTGTCCGTAATAATATAGAATACGTCTACGCTTCCAACTAGTGACTCCGCTGCCTGTTTTACATCAGCTGAAGTAGATACTGTTGCCTCTTTAACTGTTAGCCCTAACTCTTCTGCTGATTCCTTTGCCTGATCTATTTGAGTGACAGAGTTTTGTTCTCCAGCATTGTATACCATCCCTACATTCTCATAACCCATATCTTTAATTAACTGCATTGTACTTGGGATTGCATCTGGATTAGAGTCAGATGTACCAGTAACATTTCCACCTGGATTTTCCATCGATGCTACTAGCCCTGCCCCTACAGGATCGGTAACAGAAGTAAACACGATCGGAATTTCAGTCGTCTCATTCAATGCACTTTGAGCACTTGGGGTTGCATTAGCAAAAATCAAATCTACATTATCCCCTACAAACTTATCCGCAATAGATTGATTGTTTTTTGCATCCCCTTGTGCATTTTCATCTTCAAAATAAACCTTTAATCCTGCATCAACAAGTGCATTTTTAAAGCCTTTTGTCGCTTCATCAAGTGATGGATGCTCCACATGCTGGATAACACCTACAATGTGGTCTGCTTCATCTTCTGAAACACCTAAACTCCCTGACGCTTCCTCATCACTTGTTCCACATGCTGCCAATAGCAAAAGTAAACCCAATAAAAGTATCATACCAATTTTCTTTATCATAACCTTTTCCTCCCCTTTAACACTTTTATGCTTTTATGCGTGTGTGCTTTTATGTGTTAAAGAAATTATAATGAAAATGACCTATTATTTCAAGCCCAAATTTTGTTATTAGTACAAAAACGGAATCTTTATTCTTAATCCTATGAACCTATTTGCTAAAATGATACATTAGAAAAACTTGGCTTGTCGCCAAGTCATTATGGCGAAAGCCCAAGTTTTTCTTATACTTTAATCCTCTAACAAAGTTAAACTTTCTTAAAGTATAAAAATAACTTGGTTTCACACCAAGTCCGAACAAAAAGCCTTCTATGACCAATTCTAAATCCTTTAACTTAACCTTCTTCTTTCTTAAAGGACAAAAAAGCAATCCCTATAAATAGAGATTGCTTTTCATATGCTTATTACTTTTTAATAATTTCCTTTAAAGACCTACGCAGAATTTTTCCAGTCGTATTTTTTGGTAACTCTTCCAAAAACTCCATTTTTTTCGGCACTTTGTATTTAGCAAGGCGTTCTGAGCAAAATGCTAATAATTCTTCTTGTGTTGCTTGCTCATTTTCTTTTAGCACGACGAACGCTTGAACGGCTTCTCCAGTATTTGGATCAGGAGTCCCAATAACTGCTACTTCAGCTAGTTTCGGATTGCTATACAACACTTCCTCTACTTCACGTGGGTAAACATTATAGCCACCGACCAATATTAAATCCTTTTTACGATCAACAATATAAAAATATCCGTCTTCATCCATTTTTGCCATATCACCAGTATATAACCAGCCATCCTTCAATGCTGCAGCTGACTCTTCAGGGAGTTTATAATATCCCTTCATTACGTTAGGGCCACGAACGACTAGCTCACCCACTTCACCTATTGGTACTTCTTCTCCTAATTCATCCACTACCTTATTTTCTACGTTGACAATGCTAGGTCCAATAGATCCAACCTTTCTCGGACGATCTAAAGGATTGAAGCATGTAACAGGTGAAGCTTCAGAAAGCCCATATCCTTCTGAAATGACAACATTAAATTTCTTTTCAAAATTTTTCAATAACGCTTCAGGCATTGCAGCTCCACCGGAAATACATAACCTTATACTTTCAAGATCGGCTGCATTTCCATTCGGATATTGTAGTAAATAGTTATACATCGTTGGTACACCTGCAAAAACGGTTAGTTCATACTGTTTCATTACTTTGAATACAGTATCTGGTGAAAATTTTGGCATAATTAACACCGTTCCACCATTCATTAAAGGAGCATTAAGAGCCACTGTTAAACAGAACACATGAAACATAGGGAGAGCAGCAAGTACTTTATCTTCCGTACTTATATGTAAATAATCTGCTACATCCTTCGCATTCGAGTATAAATTTTTATGCGTTAAAATAGCTCCCTTTGGTTTACCAGTTGTTCCAGATGTATACAAAATAACAGCTGCATCGTCATCATTTAAAACTGGTCTGTCTAGTTCTAAACTACCTTCTAGGACTAACTGAGTAAACGGTTTCAATTTTGCACCCAATGGAGAATTTTTAACTGCAAAGTCCGGGCTCGTTTCACCAGTAATATAATGCTCAACCTTAGGTAGCATTTTGTCCATTTTCTCAAATTTTTCTAACAATACATCTAATGTAATAATGCCTTTTACATCCCCATTGTTGACGATGTAAGAAATTTCATCTGCTGTGTAAATTGGATTGATTGGAATTACAGTAACACCCGCTCGCAGTGCACCGTATAAACCAATAACAAAATGAGGAGTGTTCCCAACAACGAGTCCGATGTGGTCTCCTTTTCCATAACCTAAATTTTGTAGGCTGGATGCGAATTTTGTTACTGCTCCTTCAAGTTCTTGATAAGTCTTTTCATCGTCTTGAAAAATATAAGCAGTCTTCCTTAAGTGATTCTTAGCTGTCATGGATAGTTGATCACTTAAGTTCATGAATTTCCCTCCCCTAAGATGTATTATGAATGAGTAGTCATTCATTTTTAAAAGCTATGTTTCTATTATAAATTACTCCATAGGGATGAGCAAGAAAAGGTTTTCAAAGAATGAACAAACCCCCTTAGCATAACGTGTAATTGTGCTTAGAGGGTTTGGTTATCCATAACAAAAATACCTTTTTATTCCTATTGTGAAATATTATCTCATTTTACCTAGACGATATTTAACATAAATAACTAATCCAAGAACGACAGTAAATACTAATGCTACAATAACTTCATCAATTGTAGATTCGTCTGGTTCTGGGTTATCATCTAAATCAAGCATTGGCTGTTGAGTTAATTCTAAATCTATCAGTTTACCTTTTTGTAGTTCTTCTATTTCTTCTTGTACATTGCTAACATTTGATGTAGGACTACAAAGTGGATGATCCCATTCTGTCTCATTTTTTTCCTTTAAGAAAAAGAGGTACTCCTCTCCCTTCTTACTGTCACCCCAGAAGTGATCTTCTTCCACGAGAATCCATGTTTTCGTCACACCTTTGAAGCTTTGCTTAACGTTTACTTTCAAAATGTTTCCTGACTCCTTTTTTGAAATATCTTTTACAAAGCCAACAATAACACCGTCATACTCTGCATATCCCTCTTCTAAGGATGGGATGGCACAGTCTAATGCTTGAATGGAAGTAGGAGAAGCAAACATGATAAAAATAAATAAAAATAACAGTTTTTTCATTTCTATGACCACCTTATATACAATTCCATTTGACTTTTGCACGTAAAAAATATTTTTTTAATGACTTCTCAACAATAATTGAATAGAACGGATAGATTTTTGAAGAGTTGGGAGGACTTTTTCTAGCGTACAGGAAATTTATTTGCACATTTTGGAGAAGATTTAAAGCTTTTAAAGTCTTCTTCTTATCCTAACAAGAAGTATAGTTAGTAAAAGATAAATAATGATGACAACAGATAACGTTATCATCCTTTCCTGAAATGAACCATCAGCAATTAAAACAGGACCAATTCCAAAAAAGGTTACGCATGCGTATAAAATGAAAAACAATAGGTAAATATACCACTTCATCCCTATCCCCCTTTTCCTTATTAGAAAAAACTTAGCTAGTCTCTTCACTTATGCTTTAAGTCATTGTGGCGTCAGCTCTTACTCTTTAATCAAATTAAACTTCCTTCAATTATAAAAAAGACTTTTACCTTAGTGTAAGTAAAAGCCTATAAATGTATCTTTTATTCTATTTTATCAACTGTTTTTCCTTTACATGACTTATTTGTTCTTGAAAATTATTTAATAGGTGAAAAAACCATTGTCGACTTTGTTCTATTAATAGATTATCCTCTACTCGTTCAATTGGTTGAACGAATGGACCCTTTTTCTCTTTCGGATATAGGTTTTGTGCAAAAAAAGATACCGTATGCCCATCAACCTCAGGATGAAATTGCATAGCTAGTACACGGTCTCCAATTGTAAAACCTTGTTTAGCACAACCGTTTGTTGCAAATAAACGAGCATTTTTTGGCAAATCAAATGTGTCTGAATGAAACTGAAAAAATTTTTGCTCTCCTGATACATACCTAAGTAAAGGATGAGAGAAAGCAGTTTCATCCTTAAAATGAATAGTTTGCCAGCCTAATTCAGATTGTTCATTTGGATAGGCTCTTCCCCCAAGCGCACTTGCAATTAATTGACTTCCTAAGCAAATGCCTAAAATAAATGTACCAGCTTCGTATGCTTCCTTTATATATTTTTTCTCTTGAACAAGCCAAGGGTAACGTTCTTCTTCATAGGCACCCATTCTGCCGCCTAAAATAATGAGAAAATCTAATGAATGTACATTTGGGAACGGCTCATTTAAATCTACTCTCGTTACGTTCGCTTTTACTCCGGTTTTCTCCATCCAATGTTCTATTACCCCTAAACCAACTACAGGATCATGCTGCAGAACATGTACTCTCATCGTATCAACTCCAATCTTTTTCTAGTCCACTTCTATACATATTTGTTTATTTGCTAATCATTATAAAAAATGCACCCATTGGACAAAATAAATTTACTCGACCTGCAGTGAAAGGAGTATTTCATGACGAAAATAAAATTATCAACATCAGAAATGGCTCATTTATGGACAACCTACATAAACGATAGTTTAGCGAACTATGTACTTTCCTATTTTGCCAATCGTGTAGAAGATAAAAAAGTAAAAAAGATATTAGATTTTGCCATAAGTATATCGCAAAATCACCTCATATATTTAAAGTTTCTGTTTGAAAAAGAAAATTTCCCTTTACCGACAGGATTCACTAGTAATGATGTTAACCTAGCTGCACCACGTTTATATTCGGATTCTTTTTATCTTTATTATTTAAAAAATATGGCCTTAATAGGTGGGAATGGATATAGTTTGGCTCTTGGTAATTCGGCAAGGGTAGACATTGTAAAGTATTTCAAAGAATGTGTTGGGGAATCAAGTGATTTATACGAAAAATCATCTAAATTATTGCTAGAAAAAGGACTTTTTCTAAGACCCCCCCAAATCAATACGCCTAAAAAGATTGATTTTGTCAATGACCAAAGCTTTCTTACTGGATGGTTCGGCAAAAGAAGGCCACTCACTTCTATTGAAATTATGAACCTACATTTAAATATTGAAAGAAATGATTTAGGCAGAGCCCTTCTGACTGGATTTCAACAAGTAGCTAAATCTAAAGAGGTTAGAAATTATGTGCAAAGGGGAATAAAGATATCCTCTAAACATATAGAAGTTTTTGGATCCATCCTTAGCGAATCAGGATTACCTAGTCCGATGATTTGGAACACACTACCAACCGAGTCTACGGAGGAAACATTTTCAGATAAGCTCATTATGTTTCATATTTCTGCTTTAACTGCAGCTAGTACGAGCCATTACGGAACAAGTGTCGGTTCTAGCCCTAGACGTGATATCGGCACTCATTTTACCAGGTTAACGTCTGAGATTTTGAAATACGCAGAGGACGGGGCAAACATCATGATTAAGAATGGATGGTTAGAGCAACCCCCATCCACTACTGACCGAAACAAATTAAGTAAAGACAAGTAACAAAAAATAAAGGGAGTGTGACATTTTCCTCACATTCCCCTCACAAATAGTCTAATATACTAAGCTAATAAATTCTTCTTTTTCTACTTTACCGAAATAGTGCTTTATGTCAACGTCTTCAAAAAGTTTTTCTAACGACTCTCGTTCATAACGTGTTCCTACTAGTTTTTCCTCAATGTCCTTAACGTCGCCAACGCCAAAGAAATCGCCGTAAATTTTACACTTTTCAATAACACCTTTTTTCACGTCTAGACGAACGTCAATACTGCCTGCACCTTCAATGCGTTTTGAATGTTGGATATCAAATGCTGGTGATTTACCATAGTTCCAGTCCCATTGTTTATAGCGATTCTCTGAAATCTCGTTTATTTTCTTCCAATCTTCATCTGTTAGTTTGTATTGAGGCACATCATCCACCGATTCAACGTTAAAGATATATCGTAGTAGCATATGTTTAAATTCTTCCATTGTAATTTTTTCTTCTAAATACTCGGATATATTGGCAACACGGCTACGAATGGACTTAATCCCTTTTGATTGAATTTTTTCTGTTTTCACTTTTAGGGCCGAAACAACATTTTCAATTTCAGAATCAAACATTAATGTACCATGGCTAAACATACGACCCTTTGTGGAAAATTGTGCGTTCCCTGAAATTTTGCGCCCATCTACTTCAAGATCATTTCGACCAGAAAGATTGGCATTGACGCCTAATTTTTGTAGCGCATCTGTAACAGGCTTCGTAAATTTAGCAAAGTTGTGGAAGCTGTTGCCATCATCCTTTGCCAAAAAGCTAAAGTTTAAGTTTCCTAGGTCATGATAAACAGCTCCACCACCAGAAAGGCGACGAACGACAGTAATATTATTTGCTTCTACATAGTCTGTATTAATTTCTTCTATTGTGTTTTGATTTTTTCCGATAATAATAGATGGTGCATTGATGTAGAAAAGCAAATATGTATTATCCCCTTCAATATTTAAATGTTTAAGGGCATATTCTTCAATTGCTAAATTGATTTGCGGATCTGTTATCCCCTCGTTATCAATAAATAACATCATGGTCATTACCTCCTATTGAATACTTCGCCTACTATTTTATAATCTTCTTTACTAGAAAGCAAAAATTTGGAGACGTTCCCCCACTTTACGTTCATGACCCATAGGAAAGATCTTCTTCTGCAAGTTTAATTGGACCATTAAATAGCTGTTCTGCTTCTACTTTAAGCTTCATTGTGTCTCCAAAGTGAGGTAAGTGCGTTAACCATAGTTCCCCTACTCCAGCATCTCTTGCTAGTTTTCCACACTCTTCACTTGTCATATGTCCTGGTCCGCTTCCATCCATTCCTTCATAAAAGCTACATTCTGCAATCAATAAATCTGCCCCTTTACAGAATGTTATCAGTTCCTCAAAGTAACTCGTATCGGCAGTATATACAATTGTTTTTTCTCCATCACTAATTCGCATCGCATAACAAGGAACTGGATGCTTTGTTTTTAAAAATTGAAACGTTAAAGGGCCTAAAATAAGTGTATGAGCGGGATCATAAGCAATTCCTATAGTAGATTGATGACTCAAATTAGCAAACTTCTCAGCTTCCTCTTGATGACCATAAATCGGCAATATTTTATTTGTTTGATGTATCGCATTTTGAACGAGCATAGCATATTGCATTGGCCCAATATCCGCAACATGATCATGGTGATAGTGGGACAAAACAATCGCATCTAATTGGGTTGGATTAAGCCTACGTTGTAACCTAGAAAGTGCTCCACTTCCACAGTCAATCAAGCAATGAAATCCATCTTTTGATACTAAATAACTAGAAGTTGCCGATTCCGCCTCAGGATATGCCCCCCAATAACCAATAGTACTTATTTGCATGACAAAACTCCTTTTTAAAAATTTTTATAAAATTACCAATTATTATATAACAGACTATTGCATATTTCATTGTGTTATAATACAATACTACTAACAGAAACGAAAAAACAAAAAAGTGGAGGGATCTAGATGCTAAGTATTTTAGAATTTTTCCGAAACCTGCCTCGTAAAAACTGTTCCGTTTGTGGTAGTCAAATAGACGAGAAAGCTGATTGCTATGGTAATCTTTGCGATGAGTGTGATCATCCAGCGCGATAAAATTTAGTTCCTATTCAGAGCGGTTAACATTAACTGCTCTTTTTTTATTGTTCTAATCTGTATCATAACACATGCTTATAAGTAAAAAAGAGATGCCGCTGCACCTCTCCAACCATGATATAAATTAAGTATTATTACCTTTTAGATTAAACAATTCCTGTTCAATAAAGCTTGCCTTTTCATAAATTTTTATCACTTTACTTATTAGGAAACTACTGAATACACTTGTTAATATAGCACTTCCCACCCCTAGCCAAATAATCAATTTTAATTTATTTTTATTTCCCATACCTAACATTAGTTTCACCCTTTTATTTTGATAAGTAGTATTATTTGTTAGGCAAAGGACTTTATACACGCCATGTAGAAAATTATAAAAGCAAAGAAAAATGCTTTAAAACTTTTGTAAGAAATTTCGTATTATGAAATAATATAAAAGATAATAAAGGAGGAATAAAACATGACTAATTTCCAACAAAATCTAGAAAAATATGCAGAGCTTGTTCTTCGTAAAGGAGTTAACATTCAAGATAAGCAAACTCTAATGATTAGTGCACCAACAGAAGCAGTTGAATTCGTACGTGTTGTAGCAAAAAAAGCATATGAATTGGGTGCAAAAGATGTACATATGAACTGGATGGATGAAGAACTTACTCGCTTAAGATATGAACATGCTCCACTAGAAGTACTTGAAACGGTTCCACAATGGGTTGTTGACAAGTACGATTATTTTGCAGAGGATGGGGCTGCTGTATTATCCATAAAACCATCAAATCCTGATCTTCTTAAAGGTATTGATGCTAGTCGTATTGCTGCGTCTAATAAGGCGAGCAGTCAGGCAATGACCAATTTCCGTAACTATACAATGAATGACCGCTTAACGTGGTGTGTTGCTTCCGTTCCTGGAAAAGAGTGGGCAAAAAAGATTTTCCCTGATGCAACAGAAGAAGACGCTGTTGAAAAGCTGTGGGAACAAATTTTCCGTATTACTCGTGCCAATCATGAGGACCCGATTGCTTCATGGGATGAACATAATAAAACATTAGCAAAAGTAAAAGACTTCCTTAACAAAAAGAACTTTAAAAAATTAATCTATAAAGCACCTGGAACTGATTTAGAATTAGAGCTTCCTGAAAACCATGTTTGGAAAGGTGGAGCCTCCCCTACAGAAAAAGGTATCCCATTTAATGCAAACATTCCTACAGAAGAAGTTTTCTCGATGCCACATAAGTACGGGGTAAATGGTACGGTTAAAAATACGAAGCCATTAAACTATGGTGGAAATCTTGTTGATAACTTTACGTTAACATTTAAGGATGGAAAAATTGTAGACTTCACTGCTGAAGAAGGATATGACACGTTGAAACACTTACTTGACACAGATGAGGGAGCGCGTAGACTTGGAGAAGTTGCTCTAGTACCACACGAATCACCAATTTCACAATCGGGATTAATTTTTTACAACACGTTGTACGATGAAAATGCTTCTTGTCACTTAGCATTAGGAAAAGCATATCCGACAAGTATTCAAGGTGGTTCCAACATGAACGACGAAGAACTTGATAAACATGGGGTTAACAATAGCCTGATTCACGTCGACTTCATGATGGGTTCTGCGGAATTAGATATTGATGGTGTAACAGCTGACGGGAAAACCGAAGCTGTCTTCCGTCAAGGCTCTTGGGCAATTGATTTTAACTAACCAAATAAAGATGAAGATTAAGCCATTGTCAGAAATGATAATGGCCTTTTCGAAAAAAGTTATAGGGGAGAAATAATGAAACCATTAATCGGAATAACATCATCGCTGGAAGTAGACCAAGAAACTGCACTAGTAAGCTACGATAATATTAATGCTATTTCTAAAGCAGGCGGCGTACCAATTATCTTACCAAATCTTGCCATAGAGGAAGATATCGATCAACTCGCAAACAAGTTAGACGGTCTATATGTAACTGGTGGATATGATATTGATCCCACTTTATTCGGTGAGGAACCCCATATAGGCTTAGGAACGATTACGCCAGCTCGGGATAAGTACGAATTGGCACTACTCAAAAGATTTTTAGAGTTAGATAAACCGATACTAGCAGTTTGCCGAGGTCTTCAAATCCTAAACATAGCTGCAGGTGGGAACATGTATCAAGATATTTACTCACAGATTAGTGAGCCGTTACTACAACATAGTCAAAATGCACCAAAAGGGCATGCATCCCACTTTGTTCACATACACCCTAACACAAAGCTCTATGAAATTACAGGTGTAGATAAAATAAAGGTGAATAGTAGACATCATCAAGCAAACAAGTATGTTCCTAATTCATTTCAAATCTGCGGGGAGGCAACTGATGGTATAGTGGAGGCCATGGAAAGTAACGTCCATCAATTTGTACTAGGATTACAATGGCACCCGGAAAACCTCGCATCTACAGGTGATGAAGTTTCTATAAAAATTTACGAAGCTTTTTTGGAAGCATGTACAACTAAAGTGGTTGCTCCAAAAGTTTATTAACTTTTGGCTGCAACCTTTTTTATTTGTCGCGACTTTGTTATATGTCGATCAACCTTTATTGATTATTGAGCTACTCTTGTAGGTAGTCGGGTTACTTTTACAGTCTATTGAGCGATTTACATCTTTTATTGCGCCACTTTCTCCGTTTATTGCGCGACTTTCACCGTTTATTGCGCGACTTTCACCGTTTATTGCGCCACTTTCACCAGCAATCGCGCCACTTAGGTATAAAGACCCATCAAAAAAACATCCAGCCATATTTCAGACTGGATGTTTCTCTCATCATTAATTTTTCAAATAATCCAACACTAACTTTACCGCTTCTTCCCCTTGATCAATACAATCAGGTATGCCAATTCCTTCAAATGAGCTGCCTGCTAGAAATACTCCAGGTAAATACGAATTCATTTGCCCTTTTATTTCAGCGAGTCTATCTTTATGCCCTACAGTATATTGAGGCATTGCATTTTCCCATCTTGTCACCACTTTAAATTGTGGTTTTGCTTTTATATTCATTGTTTTATTTAAATCTTTTAAGACGATTTCTTCAATTTCATCATCTGATAACTGTACTACTTCTTGATCATTAGGACGCCCAACGTAACAACGTAGAAGTGCTTTTCCTTTTGGCGTTGTATGTGGCCACTTTTTATGCGTCCACGTGCAGGCAGTTATCCGGTGGTCACTGTTCCGAGAAATAACGAAACCCGTACCTTCAATATCTCTTTCAATGTCTGATTCATCGAATGCCATAGCAACGTTGGCAACAGATGTCGCTGGCATTTCTTTGAAGCTCTTCATGAAATCATATTGACTAAATAACTTCTGTGTAACAAAGTGTGGCGCTGCCATAATAACTGTTCTTGCCTTCACTACTTGTCCGCTATCCAATAATAGATCGTAGTAGTCATCCTTTTTCTCGATATGACTTACAGCTGTGCCTTTGATCACAGTCCCTTCATCAAGCTTATCTTCTACAGCTTCGACTAGTGACTGTAGTCCTCTTTTCAACGTTAAAAACATACCCTGCTTTGGCTTATTACTAGGACTTTTCGGCATTGTATAGTTTAAGCCTTTTACGAGACTTCTATATTTTTGCTCCAGGTGATAAAAGTTAGGAAAAGTAGACATTAAGCTTAGGCGATCAATGTCACCTGCATAGATACCAGATAAAAGAGGTTCTATTAAGTTTTCAACTACTTCGTCCCCTAGACGTCTCCGGAAAAATTCTCCTAAGGACTGGTCATCCTTTGGTTCGCTTTTCGGTAAGACAAAATCACCTGCCGCTCTTAATTTTCCTCGTACAGAAAATAAACTAGAAAATAAAAACGGCTTAACACGTGTAGGAATTCCCATAAATGACCCTTGTGGCATTTTATGTAAGCTCCCATTAGCTAAAATAAACGATTGTCCAGAAGACACCGTAACTAACTCATCCTCTAGCCCAACGTTTATTGCCAAACGTGATGCGCTCTTTTTTCTAGCTAAAAAGGAATCCGGACCACGTTCAATCGTAAAACCATCCTGATGGAGGGTGTTAATCTTGCCTCCAAGCTCGTTAGTTGCTTCAATAAGCAGTACTTGATAAGGCAAGTTGTTGGTCTTAATTTCTTGTTGTAAATAATAAGCAGCGGTTATACCTGCTATACCGCCGCCTACTATTACAATCTGTTGTTCATGATTAGCCATGAAGAGCACCACTTTTAATTTTTGTTAATACGACATCTGCTAAAGTTGCAATAAATTTAGGATGGCTATTTGGCATTTCTGGTCGGTAATAACTTGCACCTAATTCATCACATACAACTTTACACTCATAATCATTATCGTATAAGACTTCTAAATGGTCAGAGACAAATCCAACTGGCGCATACACAAATGTACGATAACCTTTTTGTTCAAATAATTCACGAGTTAAATCTTGAACATCAGGACCTAACCAAGGATCTGGTGTATTACCTTCACTTTGCCAACCAATTTCATAATTTTTAATTCCTGCTTTGTCGGCAATTAAGTCAGCCGTTTCTTGCAGCTGCTGAGGGTATGGATCACCGTTTTGTAATATCTTCTCAGGTAAGCTGTGCGCAGACACGATTAAAGCCGCTTTGTCTTTTTGCTCATCTGTCATTTTGTCATATACTTTATTGATTTCTTCAACCCAATAATCAATAAAGCCTGGTTCATTATACCAGCTTTCTACGGAATGCATCGTGATACCATATTTCTCTGCTTCTTCTTGCGCCCTTCCATTGTATGATTTCACACTGAAAGTTGAGTAGTGAGGAGCCAATACAATAGTTGCAGCCTCTTCAATTCCGTCTTTAGCCATTTGCTCAACAGCATCTTCAATAAAAGGTTCAATATGCTTTAAGCCTAAGTACATCGTAAAGACAATTTCATCTTGTACTTCATTTAACTTTTTCTCTAATGCTTCAGCTTGCTCTTGCGTAATTTTCGCTAATGGAGAAATACCACCAATAGCTTTGTAACGACTTGTTAAATCCTCTAACATTTCGGGAGTTGGCTTTCTACCATGACGAATATGTGTGTAATATCTTTCAATGTCTTCCTCTTCGTATGGCGTACCATATGCCATTACTAGTAAGCCCATTTTTTTCTTTGACATTAACAAACACCTCTCTACTTAGATTGAACTGTATATTCGTGAATAAACGCTGTTAAGCGCTTCAGTGTATCCGGATTAACATCAGGAAACACGCCATGTCCTAAATTAAAAACGTATCCTGGTGTCTTCATCCCTTGATCTAAAATAGGTTTCACTCTTTCTTCAATAATGGACCAATCTGTTAACAGAATAGCAGGATCTAAATTACCTTGGACCGTCTTTTGGATTCCTAGACTTCTAGCTTGATCAATAGAAGTTCTCCAATCTAAACCAATTACATCAACAGGAAGATCATTCCACTCTTTCAATAGATGCCCAGTTCCTACTCCAAACATTATCGTCGCAGCATCTTCCTCTTTAAGCGCTGCAAAAATACGTTCCATCGTCGGTTTTATGTAGACGCGATAATCTGCTGCACTCACTGCTCCGATCCAAGAATCAAAAATTTGAACAGCACGAGCTCCTGCTTTAATTTGGGCTTTTAAGTATCGAATCACTAAATCCTCTAATTTATCCATTAGCAAAAACCAATTTGCTGAATCTCCATACATGAGTGCCTTCGTCTTATTGTAATCTTTCGAAGGACCACCTTCAATCATATAACTTGCAAGTGTAAAAGGAGCTCCACTAAAACCGATTAATGGAACATTTAATTGTTCTTTCGTTAATATTTCAATTGTTTTTAATACGTAAGGAACATCGTTTTCAGGATCGAGCTCTCCAAGACGCTCAATATCCTCTTTTCTTCTAATCGGGTTATCAATAACCGGCCCAATTCCTGCTTTAATATCAACGTCAACTCCGATTGCAGGTAAAGGGGACATAATGTCTTTGTATAAAATAGCAGCATCCACATTATAGTGATCTACTGGTAGTTTGGTTACATAAGCACACAATTCAGGTTGGTGGGTAATTTCGAATAAAGAGTATTTTTCCTTTAACTTACGATATTCAGGCTGTGAGCGACCCGCCTGACGCATATACCACAAAGGTACATAATCTGTTTTCTCTCCTCGAAATGCCTTTAAAATTGTATCGTTAAATTGACTCATCCATACTCACCCTTCGTCTCTTTTCGGACTTCACGCCCAAAATGCTTCTTATATGGTAAACTAAAATGCTCTAACTGTACACAAAACAGCTTTGATTGTCACGAAATTGCCTTATTATAATAAAAATTAGATTAGAATGAATCTAATCAGTTGACGCTTCGTTTGATTTTTGTCCCACTTGACCAGTTAATGGGTTAAATGGAACAACATAATACGTCTTTTCATCAAAGATAGATGCTTCTTTGTCCTCATATCTACTTTTACCTTTTACTTCAGCAATTAAACGAGAACCGTCTGAAGTTTTCTCGTATATACGATAAATAATCCTCTCATCAGTAGCTACACTCCATTGGAGGGTTGCCCTCACCCCTGACAAAAATCCAAACGATTTTTCCGCAGTAAGATCTTGTATAACAGGTAATGTTATTGGTTCCGGAAGATCTTCTACGTTATTTGGTTTTTGAAATGCTGCAGCTAATTCCACCTGATTATCTACTTCCGATAGTATCTGTTTGAACAATGCGGTTGGTACACTACTTCCTTCCGTTAAATAGTGTTCCTCATCTGTCTTATCATAACCAAGCCAGACAGCCCCTACATATTCCGGAGTATACCCAACAAACCAGACATCCTTCATACGATTAACTAAAGTTGGGTGTTCTGTTGAACCTGTTTTCCCCGCAAGTTCTTTGTTATAATCACCCGCTGTACCTGTCCCTTGTTCTACTACAGCCTTGAGCATTTTTGTCATGTTCCAGGCCGTTTGCGAGGAAAATACTTTTGTGTCGACAGCTTCACTAGTAGCAATGACGTTCCCTTTCCTATCCTCAATATGAAGGATAGCGTAAGGATCAGTGACCTTTCCATCGTGAATAAAGGAACGATATGCTTTTGCCATTTGAAGAGGTGTCACACCTTCTGAAAGACCTCCTAGTGCTAAAGCGAGGTTTTCATCTGGTAAATTGATTCCCATCTGACTGAGGTATTCCTTGGAATAATCTAGTGAAATTTCGTTTAATAGCCAGACTGCAGGGGCATTTTTTGATTTCTGTAACGCCTCATACATACTGACCTCACCCAAGTACTGATTGTCATAGTTTTTTGGTATATAACCTCCGTTGTAAGTCATTTGTTCATCCTTTAGCATGGAGTATGGGGAGTACTTTTCCATCTCCAATGCTGGACCATATACAGCAAGAGGCTTCATCACAGATCCTGGCTGTCTATTTACGAATACTCGATTTAAATCACCACGTTGGAATTGTCTTCCACCAATAGCCGCGACAATTGTACCGGTTTTTGCATCTAATAAAACAAAAGCACCTTCTTGTCCTTCACCTGTCCCAGTAAAATATTGATCGTCTTGAAAGGCCTCGTATGCAGCTTGTTGGACAACTGGGTTAATTCCGGTAACAATTTTGTAACCTCCACGATAAATTTCATTTCGGCTAATATGATGTCTTTCCTCAGCTTCTTTCAATACAAGATCAACGTATGTTTCAATCCATGGCCTATTTTTTGGTTCACCCTGTTGGAGGCCCATTGTTCGTCCTTGTAACGCCACCATTTCCTCCGCATTAATCATATTAAGTTGTTGCATACTGGAAAGGACAATGTTTCTTCTTTGAATTGCCTTTTCAGGATAATCAATAGGAGAATAATTACTTGGTGCTTTTGGTAATCCTGCTAATAAAGCTCCTTCTGACACAGTTAAGTTTTGAACACTTTTTCCGAAATAAAATTGAGCAGCTTTTTCAATCCCATATACACCATGGCCAAAATAAATTTCATTTAAATAATACTCTAAAATCTTTTCTTTACTAAATTCTCTTTCTAAATAAATAGCACCCATCACTTCTTGGGTTTTGCGTAACCATGCCTTGTCGTTTGTTAAATAAATATTTTTTACTAATTGTTGCGTAATCGTACTTGCACCTTCTACTTTATCGAATGCAATAATATCTTTATACAATGCACGGAGAACAGAGAAAAAGTCTACACCGGCATGGTCATAAAATCGTTTATCTTCAATAGCAATAAAAGCATCTTGAACATGCTTTGGAATTTGGTCAATCGAGACGAAAGTTCTGTTTTCACTGTATAAGGTTGCGACTTCTACTCCATCTACTGTTTCAATCACAGTTGCTTCTGAGAGAACAAACCCTTTTTCATCGACAACCATTTTCCCACCTAGTAATATAAGGTAAAAGCCAATGATACTTATAAGGATTGTAGTCGCACTAAAAATGAGACCCCATTTTACAGCAGGATGCTTTAATTTTTTTAGCGATTTATGTAATATTTCCTTACTATCAAATTTCATGTCTGAGCACCTCTCTGTTGTTTAAAACAACAACACACCATATTATACTGTATTTTCTTTTTCGTTGTTAAGGTTATAACGAAAAGTCGAATTTTTGCAAATTATATCAATTAATGGAAAGGAGAAAAACAATGAAAGTAATGATGACAAATGGAACAGTGGACTTTTTACAAAAGTTACAACAGAAACACCCAGAAGCAAATATGTTAGTGATGGAGAACGCCAATGGTGGGCTTGCTTATTATGAGGGGAATAACGACGACTTATTTGAAGAAGAGCGTGTATATGAGACAGTGGATCAGGTGGGAGAGTTAAAACCAGATGGATATGTTGTGATGAACAACATCCCAGTTACGGATGAAGGTCGTCCCATTTTTGAAGATCGCTTTAAAAATAGAAAGGGAAATATAGAGGGAATGCCGGGCTTTACTGCACTAAGAATATTGCGTCCACTTCAAAGCTCAACATATGTTGTGCTAACCCAATGGGAAGATGCCAATAGCTTTCAAAATTGGAAAAGCTCCCAAGCATTTGAACAAGCACATCAAAATACCGATGCACATAAACGAGACCGCCCTTCCTTTAGTGCAGGTCCAGCTTATGTTACCCAATATAACCTTGTTAAACCCCATTAAATGAATGTTTGTTATAAGACTCTTTTCGTAAAGAGTATGTTATTTATTCGCATGTAATAGAAACTGCGACGTAACTTGATGTGTGGAAATCCAACCGCTACGGAAATACACTACGCTTTCCACGGGCTCGCGCTGAGCCTCCTCACTCGCACAAAACGCTCGCTGTGGGGTCTCAACGTCTTCGCTGTTCCGTAGGAGTCTACGTGTATTTCCTTCGCTAAGCATGTGCTCTCTTTCTTGCTTTCAATTCAAGTACCAGTTGAAAAGAGAATTCAAATACGTGGTGGTTTTCCGCGAGGAGGCTGAGGCCGTGCCCGTGGAAAGCGAAGTATTCTGCCGAAGCGGTCATATAGCACTGACCATATTACAAAGTTACTTCGCAGTTTAAGAAAATTGTGTAAAAAAACAATCGATTAGAAACCAGCCTTTCGTAAAGAATATTGTTATAGGACCCCCTGATCAAGTCTCTACTCTCACTTATCAATATCATAAAGTATTAAAAAAAACGCGGATAACCATATATTATGGCTATCCGCGTTTTTTATTGAAGCACTTTATCGTTAAAAAATGACTCAAAGTTTTCTTTTGGCTGAGACCCTTGTACACGACCTTCTTCTTCTCCATTTTCAAAATGAATAAGCGTTGGTGTTCCTTCTAAAGCATATTCATCCCAAGCCCCACCATATTCTAGAACATTTAACAGCTGGACATTCACACCCATTTCTTCTGCTAAAGGAACAAGAACAGGAGTTGTTTCTAAACAATATTGACACTCAGGACTATAAAAATAAATAGTTGCCGATTCACCAGCACTTAGAGTTTCTTCAAGCTCTGATGGTGTTATTTGATTTTGGTAGTAATCTGGTTCTTGTGCTTTTTGATATTGAACGACAGCAATTAGAGCACCAAATAATACAATAATGATGGCACTAAATATAATTATTTTTTTCATTTTTAGGACAGCTCCTTTTTCTGTTTACGTAAAATCACAATATACATGACCATAATGGACGTAAAGGCTACAAAAGCCAAAAACGGAATAGTAATAAAACCGAAGTAGTTTATGTATTGGATAGTACAAGGTACTTGTCCACATAAGCCATCTGAGGACACCCCAATAAACTTTTGTAAGGAATAATGATAAAAAGAAAGTGGTGCGCCAATTAAACTTAAAATGAAGCCTGGTAATGCGATGTTTACATCTTTTTTCACATATGCTACACCAAATATGATAACTAATGGGTACATTAGAATTCGTTGAATCCAGCACAGCTTACACGGAACAAATTGCATCACTTCTGAATAAAACAAACTCCCAAGTGTTGCGACAAATGCAAACACCCACATGGCAAAAAGTATATTTTCTGTAGCTTTACTTAATTTCATTCTTGATATTCTCCTTATAAGGTACGTATTCCTATGTATTATACAAGGCTTTACACATTTATGAAAGTAGAGATGCTTGGATCAATATAAAAGAAAAGTTGGGGTTTCACCCCAACTTTTTTATCTCGTTTATTTATCACGCATTAATCCGTTTCGATGCGCATATACAGCTGCTTGAGTTCGATCTTGAACCCCAAGCTTACTCAGTACGTTACTTACGTGTGTTTTGACTGTTTTAATACCAATAAATAGCTTTTCGCTAATTTCTTGATTCGTTAAACCGTTCCCGATACAGATAAGTACTTCCTTTTCTCTTTCTGTTAACTCTTCGTGGGGCATAGATTCGTTCTGTCTAAACCTATTCATCATCTTCCCCGCTACTTTTGGCTCAATAACATTTTCTCCCCTTGCAGCTTTTTTTATAGCCGTAACAATTTCATCAGCTGAAGAGGTTTTAAGCATATAACTAAATGCACCAGCTTCTAATGCTGGAAACACCTTTTCATCATCATAATAACTTGTTAAAATGATAATTTTACATGTGGGATGAAATGACATAACTTGCTTCGTTGCCTCAATACCATTTCCGTTTTCCATCATTAAATCCATTAACATAACATCTGGCTTTTCAATCTTTGCAAGACTTGCTCCTTCGTTTCCACTTGAAGCTTCTCCAACTATTTCCAGTTCATCTTCCGTCATTAAATAAGTAATAATGCCTTTACGTACTACTTCATGATCATCGACAACTAACACACGTATTGGATCACCCAAAGTCTTCTCCCCCTATAACGGAATTCGGATAATGATATAAGTACCTTCACCCTTTTTAGATCTAAGGACAAAACTTCCGCCGAGTTCTTCGGTGCGCTCTTTAATGGTTTTCAATCCATAGGAAGTTTTGCTTTCTAGTTTTTCACTTACATCAAATCCATCACCATTGTCTCTAATATATAAATAAATTTCGTCTGTTTTTTCTTTTAACTCTATTGTAACCTCACTGGAGTTTGCATGCCTTAAAATATTCGATAATATTTCTTGGATCATTCGGAATAAATGTTCTTCCGATGCACTAGAAATATCTTTTATTTCCTCTATATGTAACGTAAAGTCAATTTGACATCTTTGTTTCAGTTCTTCTATTAAATTATATAAACCACTTTGTAAAGACTCTCCTGATAGGTGAACTGGTCTTAAATGTAAGAGAAGTGCCCGCATTTCTGTTTGTGCCTGTAAAGCCATGTGAGCAATTTCTTCCATCTGTTTTTTTGCTTTCTCTGGGTCTTTATCTAGTAAACGTAAAGTAGCTTGGGACATCATCGTTAAGGCAAAAAGCTGCTGACTAACTGCATCGTGTAAGTCACGTGCAAGCCTTTGACGTTCTTCCATCGTTGCTACTTTATAAGCTTCTTTTGCATAATCATTTTTTTCATCTGCCATACGTTGTAGCGACTTTACTTGATTTTGCATTTTGTCCGCTAGATTATTCAACTCCGTCGTAATATGACCAATTTCATCCCCGTATTCTTTATCGTAAATTCTAGAACTATACCTACCTTTGGAGAGCTGAGATATCAAAATGGAAATCCCATCAATTCGCTCTTTAAGTTGACTAGCAAAATGAAAACTTACATAAATGCAAACTGGGGTCATGATTAAGCTTATTAAAAGGATAGTGAGAAAAATAGAACGTAACGTTAGCCAAGATGGGCTAAAAACCGAATACATAAAAAACAAAATAAATGCGATCACTAAAAGTGAAAAATAAATCGTTTGAAATTGCGCTCTTACAAATCGAAACCGCAGACTGTTCAGATTACTAAACATTTACTTCTCCCCTATACCCTATCTATTCGAATATCCCCTACTTGAAACTGGAGATTGATCGTTAGCTTTTTCGTCGCATCTTCATAATTTGGTGTTTGATAAACAACTTCTTTTTTAAGTCCATCTGATTTTTTATCAACTACTTGGATTTCTCCTACATTTACAGAGGCTACGACTTGAAATGCTAAATGCTCTGGCATTAACATCCGGATATCTCCAACCCAGCCTTTAATAGAAATAGGTGTCTCCGCATCTGGTATATAAGCTTTCGTAAAATCAAAATAGTAATCTCCTACACCCGTCCACATTTGAAGAGGTTCTACTGTCCAATTTTCTTCTGAAAAGTTCTGATCACCAACAAAGGTTTTGTGGTTCTTACCGTAATCTTTGGAAGAACTAGAATTGCCTACAGTGAATATTTTAACGCGTTTCCCCTTTTCCCCTTTACCTTTAGCAAAAAGTAAAGAATTAAATCCAATATAAATTAATAACAATGGCCATAGTGACCAAATATCCCCAAACCCAAAATCTAATACATCATATTTCCCAAGAACAACAAGTAACCCATATATAATGAAAAAAGACCCGAATGTCCAACTACCATTTTTGCCTGGAAGAATTCCACCAATAAACCATTTCAAACCGATAATAACAAATAATAATGGCCAGTTTTTAGAGACAAGTTCTGATATTTCCACGGAAATAATTCCAAAGTTAGACAAAATTAAAAATACACCAAGACCAATTAAAGTTACGGATAAAAGAACTGTGAATAGACTGCGTGACTTCATTTTTCACCCTCTACCTTTCTTTTATATATATTAAACATAAACGACATTTTTCCTCTATCAATCTTAAATTCCACTAAAAATGTACCAAATGACTTTTCATAGAATGGTAACAAAAGGACCTATACCAGCATGATTATATTACTGTTAAGACCCATATTTTCATTAAGAAACTTTTTACCAGTATATAAAAAAAAATGACTAGTATAAACGAGCTTAGGAAGGTTATCATATCCGTCTCTAGTCTGATTTTTTCTTTTGATTACGTATTTGTATCCATAACTGATGGAAAAAGATGACAACAAGTAACCATACATAACCCAAGATAAAACCTGCTACTACGTCCGTTACATAATGTGCTCTTATCATTACTCTACTGAAACCAATTAGTAATACGAAAATACTGCTTACAGCAATGATGAATCGATTAGCACTTTTTGAATGAATATAACGCATAAACAAGTACGTGAGGAGACCATAACAAATCAAGGATACCATTGCATGACCACTAGGAAAGCTATAACCTTCTGCATCTATTGCCGCCAAAATGCGAGGCCTTTCCCGTTCCACAATAGACTTCACCATCACATTTAAAAGAAAGCCAGAACTAACTCCAATGATTAAGAAAAAGGCCGCTGCACCATCCTTCCACTTAACCCATAAAAGAACACTAACCATTCCAATTACCACACTCATAAATGGTATAGAACCTAACTCTGTTATCCATCGAAACAAAATATAAAGAAAATGATGCTCCTCTATTTCTTGTACAATAGCACTCGACCAATCGTCGATGAAAGGCAAATTTGTCTGCGATACTCGTATAGCCAGTAAAAGAACAATAAGAATGGATAATAAAAATAAGGAAGTTTGATACCATATTCTTTTTGTTCGATGTCTATTTTGCAACAATTGCAATTCCTCCAACATTGAATAGTTTAATTTTATATCATAAGGGAAATGTAACAATATAAACGTCATTTCAACAAATGAAAGGATGAATGTCATTGGATACAAAAAAACAAGAATTAATTGATGGATTGAATGAAGACCTTGCAAATGAATACGCTGCAATGATTATGTACACCTATAATGCAGCAGTTGTATCCGGATTATACCGTCAAGTATTAAAACCATTTTTCGAAAGTGAAGTTAGTGATGAGTCAGGACACGCTTTATATTTATCAGAAAAAATTAAAATATTAGGTGGTGTACCTACAACAACCCCTGCACCAGTCAAACAGCTGGATAATGTAAAAGAAATGTTGGAAGAAGCAAGAAAGGCTGAAATTGATACCATTGATCGCTATGAAGTGCGTAAAAAGTTAGCCGAGGAACTCGGTTATACGGAGCTTGTTGTAAAGTTGGATGATATGATTGCTGATGAAACACATCACAAAGAGGAAATGGAACGACTATTAGCAGATTTTTAAGTGAAACGAACACCAAGTAAAAACACTTTACACAAAAAAAGCCTCTCTCTACATGTAAGTTATTATGGGGAGAGGCTTTATTTTGTTATACTTAAACTATTAGAAAAACATAGTAAAAAAGTTTTTCACATACTTATATATAAAACAGCATTAGTTGCAGGGGGATATCGAATGAGAGAAACAGTGTTCAAGAAAATTGATGAGCTCTATGAAGAAATGGTAGAAATCCGCCGCTACCTACACCAACATCCTGAACCTTCTTTTCAAGAGGAAAAAACAGCTCAATTCATTGTAGATAAATACGAACAATGGGGCATACCATATCAAAAAAATATAGGCGGCTTTGGTGTTGTAGCAACATTAAAAGGGGGAAAACCTGGAAAAACAGTGGCATTACGGGCAGATTTTGATGCATTGCCAATCCAGGATGAAAAAGAGGTACCTTATAAATCGAAAGTTCCAGGTGTGATGCACGCTTGTGGACATGACGGTCATACAGCAACCCTATTATGTCTAGCGAAAGTCCTATTAGAAAATCAAAGCGATTTGGAAGGCACGGTCGTTTTTCTACATCAACCTGCTGAGGAGTATGCTCCAGGTGGGGCTAAACCGATGATTAATGATGGGGCACTAAACGGTGTGGATGCTGTATTCGGTACTCATCTATGGGTAACAGCACCAGTAGGTATTTTACAAACAACAAAAGGTCCTTTTATGGCTGGTGCTGATCGTTTTGAAATTACGATAAAAGGAAAAGGCGGACATGGTGCCATTCCGCATGAAACAAAGGATGCAATCGTCATTGCATCTCAATTAGTTACACAGCTACAACAAATTGTGAGCAGACGAATTGATCCACTTAAAACAGCAGTAGTTAGTGTTGGTACGTTTAATGCGGGGCAAGCCTTTAACATTATTGCTGATAAAGCTACGTTAACAGGAACAGTTAGAATGTTTGATCCTACTATACAGGAAACGATTATAAATGAAATAGAAAAAATAGTGAAAAGTGTTTGCATACCATATGACGCGGATTATGATTTAAATTATCTAAAAGGTTATCCACCAGTTATCAACCATAAAGAAGAGGCTGAAATTATTTTAGATGGATGTAGAAATGTTCCAGGAATTGAGGGAACGGAAGAAATCAAACCTGTCATGCCTGGAGAAGACTTCGCTTATTACTTATTAGAAAAACCGGGTGCCTTTTATTTCACTGGAGCACATAAAGAAGGACATGACTACCCTCATCATCATCCGAAATTTGACTTTGATGAGCGTGCCATGCCGTTAGGTGCCAAAACATTATTTCAAGCGTATCAGTTGTATCAAGAAAAAAATAAATAATATAAAAAACTGAGATTTTAAGTCTCAGTTTTTTTAATACAAAAGTTTAATGAAGTAGTCTTAAACGAAAACCGTTTATTGCCGTTTCTCCTAATTGAGTGAGTAATTTAGAGTTTGCCCAAGCTCCAATGAAAGCACCGAATCCTGGAACTAACTGAAGCATTTTCACAAGATCTATTGTATCTCTATATTCTTGTTGTAAATCCTTCCAGTCTACCTCTTTCCAATACCCTTTTACTTGTTCCCAATGCACGACTCGTTCCAATACTTCCTTTTTCTTTTTGTCACTTGAGTAAGCAAGCATAAATAAATGAAGCAAAAACATTTTTTCTTCATAGGACGTGACATCTTTCCCATATAATTGACCTGCATCAAACAAGAACTTCATTTTAATACTTAAAAGCATAGGAAAATCTGCAAGGCCTAACCACAAACCACCAGCACCCGTGCCAGCTCCTTCAATCATTGCAGTTTTTCGGTATGTTTCTAAACGAGTTTTCACTGCCTCTTCCCTCTGCTGGAAATTCCAATTTGAATCGATGTCCATTTTATAAATATAGGAAGAACTCGTTAAAGCCGCTTCAATCATTTTTTTAATACTGTCAGTAATAACAGCATGCACTTTATCCGGAATCTTGTTGTTTATTTTGGTTTGAACTGATTTGGAAGCAACCTTAAACATCGATGCTTTTTTTAATTGTTTTCGCTCCCATTTTAACGCCTCATACAAAACCTGCTGCTCGTATGTTTGCATAATCAGTCTCCTTAAATCAAACGTTTATCTAATCTCTTCTTTACATATGTCTCCACAAAGACAAACGAGAATAACCCACCAACACCCCAAAGCATCAGCATCTCTTGCCAGGAAGCTGCAAAATACAGAAATATCCCTAGCACTAATGTTTTGACAAGCATTAACAGCAATAAAAAGTCTACTAAGGAGCGTTTCTTTTCTGCTATAGACACTGGATATAAATCAATCCATGCAATGGTTCGATGATGATTCCATAACGTCATTAGTTGAAATCCACTTAAATAAATGAACAGTAGTGCGAAAGCGAGCTTAAACCAAATGTTTGGGATCCAGAAGATAAAAAATATAGCAAGTAGAAACAATCTAACATACATTCCTAAGTAATCGCTGCTACGAACAAATGTGATGCGATACAAATAGGTATATGTGTTTTTTTGATTAAATGGTACTCCTCTTGTTAAAAGGTGAACGAGTAGATGACGTTTTTTTGCCTTTTTACGTAAATGTGGAACATCTGTGAACATATTAGCTAATCGATAAAAAGCTTGCATACGGGCATCTTCCTTTTCGATTAACAAATCCCAGGCAATCCCCTTTTTACCCACAGTATTGTAAGTATATAGCAAAAGTAACACAAACATTACAGTTGTAATGCTTGCATATATATACCCATCTTCTTGTAAAAAGAAGAATAACGTCAAAATGTTTAATATGAGTCTAATAGTCATGTCCATAAATCGACTATTTGCATCCCGTTCCTTCAGCATCCACCAGCTAGATAACAAATTCCAAATTTTAAAGATTACTAAAATAATCCCTAAATAAAGTAACCAAATACTAGGGCGCTCAGAAAACACAGCAAAATATAAAGGGGTTAAAGCTGCTAATGCTAAGGTTACAATATAAAGCTGAATCATAAAGCTATACCAAAAACTTCTTTGAAAGTACTTATCCATCTTGTATTCAGCTGGCAACAGAAACACTGTATCTGCTTCTTTTAATAATGTCCGGATAGGACTGCGAGTTAAGAGAGCTCCTAAAACAATTGCTATAATCCAATCTGCCGGAAAATTATCAGGTATCGTTTGGAGCCATTGCTGATAAAAATAGGCGAAAGCTGCAACAAAAAACAATAAGGCAAAGGCTAAATGATCGTTAAACATTAAGCGCAAATAACGCCCCGTTTCTTTTGCATGCTGACCTAACCTTTTTCTCCATAACTGCGATGCATTAAACATAATCATCTTCCTTTGTTAACTGAACATATAAATCATCTAAAGTTGCATGTGGCATGTTAAATTGTTCCCTTAAATCACTTAACGTTCCCTTAGCCCTCACTTCACCTTCGTGCATAATGACAAATCGATCACAGTATCTTTCTGCTGTAGCTAATATATGCGTCGACATTAAAACACCTGCACCTTGTTCTTTCATATCATTCATCATTTGCAAGTAAGACTGGATTCCTAAAGGATCTAATCCTACAAATGGTTCATCCACAATGTATAAAGATGGCTGTATTAAAAAAGCACACATAATCATTACCTTTTGTCGCATTCCTTTGGAGAAATGAACAGGGAACCATTTCAGCTTTTTTTCTAAACGAAATTCTTTTAACAAAGGCTGGATTCGACGTTCAAAATCTTCCTCCTTTATGTCATAAGCCATTGCTGTTAGCTTTAAATGCTCGTACAAAGTAAGCTCATCATATAAAACCGGCATTTCTGGTATGTAAGCAAATTGTTTGCGGTACATTTCCGGATTTTCCTGAAAAGATTTTCCGTTAATAGTGATAGATCCCTTTTTAGGTTCCATTAAACCAATAATATGTTTAATCGTTGTACTCTTTCCTGCCCCATTGAGCCCAATTAGACCAACAATTTCATGGGGTTTAATATCAAAAGAAATACCGTGTAAAACATTTTTTTGTGTATAACCTCCTACAAGGTTTTCTATATGTAAAAGTGAGTTCATTTTTTCCCCTTCTTTCTTATAGACCTAATCTAAATTTTACCATCATCAAATACAAATGCAAAAGATGAATATTATTTTTTGTCACTGAACAAAATAGGAGTAAGGAACGGGGATTAAGTTAGTCAGTAGTGAAACATTGTCTCAAACGATAAACCATTTAGAAATGGGGTGTCTGTGAAAGACAACTTCCTTTCACAACCAGAAACCATTTAAGAAATGGGGTGTCCGTGAAAGACAACTTTCTTTCACATTGATAACGAATAAAGCATCTGTAGACTTTCTTACGCTGGGCAAGGGTCTCAGCGTAATCCCCATCTCATCGACAGTTGCAACAACCCCGTTCCTTGGGCAGGGCACATGAGGTGCCCTGCTTTTTTCTTTACATATATAGCTTTACTTACTAAAATGAAGTAAAAATAGACCGAGGAGGATATTTATGGAAGACTGCATTTTTTGTAAAATTATAAACGGTGAAATTCCTTCAGCAAAAGTGTATGAAGACGAGGATGTTTATGCCTTTTTAGACATCAGCCAAGTAACAAAGGGACATACGTTAGTAATACCGAAAAAACATGTGAAGGATGTTTTTGAAACACCAGAAGAAATTGCTCAAAGCTTATTCGCTAGAGTACCAAAAATTGCAAAGGGTATTAAAAAAGCTTATGAGCCAAAAGGTTTAAATATTTTAAATAATAATGGTCAATTTGCCGGGCAATCTGTCTTTCATGTACATATTCATTTAATTCCACGATACAGCGACAATGATGGTTTCGGGGCAAAATGGGTGACACATATGGACGATTATAAACCTGAAGACTTACAGCAAATTGCTCAAGAAATAGCAACAAATATGTAGGCTAGAGAAAAATTCAGAATTTTTCCTTTAACCTATTTATATCTTTTGTTATAATACCAATATACCTTTGCAATCGATCATGAGGATACGGTTGAAGGGTAAAAGAGATGAGTTTAGCTTAGAAGAGGAGAGGATTACAAATGAATACACGTGTTTTAGCTGTTTTATCACTTTTAGTTGGGATTGGTACGGTTTTTCATGCCATAACACCAGGTGTTTTTCTAGGGATGAAACCAGACATGCAACTAGCAATGATGTTTTTAGGAATTTTATTATTTCCTAAAGTAAAGTACGTATTTCTACTATCGATGGTAACAGGATTGTTATCAGCATTAACAACTACTGTTCCAGGTGGTCAAATTTCAAATATTATTGATAAACCAATTACAGCATTCGCATTTTTAGGTCTGTATTTATTCCTAACTAAATATGCAAAAGATGTTATTGCTGCTCCAGTTGTAGCAGCAGTTGGAACGTTGATTAGTGGGGCTATATTCTTAACCGTTGCGTTGTACATTGTAGGATTACTCGAAGGCGCATTCCTAGCACTCTTTACTCTAGTAGTGCTACCAGCAACAGTTGCCAACACAGTAATTATTCTTGTACTATACCCTATCTTACAAACAATTATGAAACGATCATCTGTTTCCTTACAAGCATAAAACAACCCATCCCTGACGTATAATATACACGTCAGGGATTTTTATTTAATTTTTTATAAATTCGATATAATATTATTTTGTCATATACTAAACAACACCCAACAAAAACGTTATAATAGAGTGTAGAAAGACATGCTTCATTCCAAACAACGTGACCGGAAATACTAAAGGGGGGTCTGAATATGGCGAAAGGAAAATCTCTATTTTTAGGTTTTCTTTTTGGTACCGTAATTGGTGCTACAACTACTTTATTTACAACACCTGCATCAGGAGAAGAAGTTCGTCGTCGAGCAAAGGAACAAAGCTTGAAATTAAGACAAACAATTTCAGAACTAAAACGTGAAGGTTTAGATTTAAAAGACCAGTTAACAAAAACAACTAAGGAAGGTGCAGCTTTACTGAAAGAATTATCAGAAGATGTAAAGCATTCAATCGATAGTTGGAAAAAGACGATTGAACCACACCAACAGAGTATACAAGAACACTTGCAAAGTGTAGAAGAAAGTCTAAAAGAGTTAGAAGATAAAATGAATCAAAATAAAAAGTAAAAGAAGGGTTGCCCCAAAATGTTTTTACGCTTAGGGGACAACCCTTTTTTGCTACTTGTTAGACGTGATTGTTTCGTTTAATCAAATGTCAGCGCATTAGTAGAGCGATTGTGTTTCCGTATTGATGTTTATGGGGGATTCCTGGCACCATATATTGATTCAAGTATGATCTTTAAAGGTTCAGCTAGAGTTTTATCTATTCAAGCATTTCAATTGAAGGTTCAGCCTCATTTTTTACCAATTCATGCACTTTATTTGAAGGATCAGCTTCACTTTTGTCAATTTAGGTATTTTGTTGCCCCGCAGAATTTCAAGACATAAAAAAACGACTCGCACAAAATGCGAGTCGTTTTTAACATTATAAATTATTACTCAAGTCCTGAAACCCATTCGCTAACTTTATCTTGGTTATTTTCTACCCAAGCTTTAGCAGCTTCTTCTGGAGTTGCACCGTTTGAAACTTCAAGCATAACAGATTCCATGTCAGCAGCAGTCCAGTTGAATTGATCAAGGATAGTGTAAGCAGCTGGGCTATCTTCCTCTAAACCTTGACGTACCATTGTGCTAATATGCTCTTCTCCACCGAAAGAACCTTCTGGATCCTCTAAGTATTTAAGATCATATGCAGCAAATTTCCAGTGTGGAGTCCAACCAGTTACAACAATTGGCTCTTCGCTATCTACAGCATCACCTAAAGCGGCAGCCATTGCACCACTTGAAGAAGTTTGAACTTCCCAACCATCTAAACCATAATCTGTGATAGATTGCTGTGCTGCTTTAACAACACCAGCGCCTTCTTCAATACCAGTAATTTTGCTGTTTAAATCTTCAGAGAAATCTGCAAGGTCTCCGATTGTTGTAGCATCCATGTATTCTGGTACTACAAGACCAATTTTAGCTCCTTCTAGGTTAGCACCTAGATCTACTAAATCTCCACCAAATTGATCAAACAAATCACCGTGTGTAGCTGGTAACCATGCAGCTACCATACCATCAGCATCGCCTTCTGCTACTGATTGCCACATTAGTGCATTGTCAATCGGTGTAACTTTTACATCATAACCTTGATTACGTAATACTTCTGCAATAACGTTTGTAGATGCAATTTCAGAATCCCACTCAACGTATACTAGCTCAATTTCTTTTTCTCCAAGAGCAGTACCTTCACTAGCTGCATCTTCACCTTCGTTATTATCTTGCGTATCTTCCGTATTTGTATCATCGCCAGTTGTGTCTTCGCCTTCTTCATCAGAAGATCCACAAGCTGCTAACACTAAAGATAGCATTAGAACTGCAATTAAACCTAAATGTTTCCATTGTAGTTTGAACATAATGAAAATCTCTCCCCTTTTGTTTTAAATATATATAGTAAACTTTTCGAATGAAAAGTTACCAACAATAACTAAGCCTTACCTTTGTTCATGTATTGTGTAAATCGGTCAATAATAATAGCCAAAATAACAATACCTAAACCTGCAACAAAACCTGCCCCAACGTCTGCACGTTGTAGAGCTCTAATTACTTCTCTTCCAAGTCCTGGTGCTCCAATCATGGATGCTACAACAACCATGGATAGGGATAACATAACCGTTTGGTTAATTCCAGCCATTATGGTTGATTTCGCCATTGGTAGTTCAACCTTTATTAGCTTTTGTAAACCAGTACTACCAAATGCCTCTGAAGCTTCAACAAGCTCTTTCGAAACTTGACGGATTCCTAGATTTGTTAAACGAATAGTAGGTGGTGCTGCGAAAATTAAAGCAGCAAATACACCTGGTGGCATACCGATAGCAAAAAATGCTGCAGTCGGAATTAAATATACGAATGCTGGCATCGTCTGCATAAAGTCCAATACGGGGGTCAAAATCGATTGGATAACTTTACTTTTGGACATTAAAATCCCAATTGGTATACCTATAATAATTGCGAGAAAACTGGCTGCTATAACTAATACAAAGGTAAACATTAGTTCTACCCATTGTCCTTGGTTATATATAAATACAAGTCCTAGTACAGAGAAAATGGCAAAACCAAACTTTTTCCCACTAACAAAAAATGCTAGCACAGCTACGATTAGAATGAAAAGCCATGCCGGAATCGCAGCTAACCATTCTTCACTTAGTTTTTCTAAAAATGGTCCAAAATCATCTTTAATTGGATTAAATATAAATTCGAATTTTTCCTTTATCCAGTCAGTAAGATCCCTTACAGGCTGTGCGACCTCTAACTTAGGTAATTTATCCAACATCTTCTGTATTCACCTCACTACCTGCTAACGCTGCAATCACAGCTCCTCTAACTATAATTCCTTTTAAAGTACCGTCATCAACAACTGCTACTGGAACAGGTGAATTATAAATAATATTGAATATTTCAGTCATCGTTGTCGTTGGTGTAACTGTAGGTACATCTGTTCTTAATATTTCATTTAAATCTTTGGTATCTTTCTTTACTGCTGCAGAAGCATCATCTGCCGTTACATAACCATGTAACTTACGCTGGCGATCCACAACATACATGCTAGATAATCCTTCCTCTTTCATGCGCTCTAATGCCACACGAGGACCATGTTTTTCAATATTAATCGTTTCTGGACGCTTCATAATATTCTCGGCCGTTAATACTTTCGAACGATCGACATCCTCTACGAATTTTTCTACATATTCATTTGCAGGATTTACAAGAATATCTTCTGGTGAACCAATTTGAACAATTGATCCATCCTTCATTAACGCAATTCTATCGCCTATTCTTAATGCTTCATCTAAATCATGTGTAATAAAGATGATTGTCTTTTTCATTCGGTCCTGTAAGTCTAGTAATTCATCTTGCATTTCTTTGCGGATTAATGGATCTAATGCAGAAAAAGCTTCATCCATCAATAACACTTCTGGATCGTTCGCTAATGCCCGCGCTAATCCTACACGTTGTTGCATACCACCGGATAATTGAGCAGGCAACTGATTAATATAACCACCTAAACCAACTAATTCAAGTGCTTTTTCAGCTTTTTCTTTCCTTTGTTCCTTATCAATACCTTGGATTTCTAATCCATATTCCGCATTTTCTAATACAGTACGAAATGGAAACAGAGCAAATTTCTGAAAAACCATACTCATTTTTTCTCTGCGAATTTGTCTCAGCTCTTTTTTATCCATTTTTGCTAAGTTTTGTTCATTAATATATACGCTGCCTTCTGTAGGCTCTATTAATCTATTAAGTAATCGAACAAGTGTAGACTTACCACTACCAGATAAGCCCATGATAACGAAAATCTCTCCTTCTTCTACATCAAACGTTGCACGATTAACCCCAACCGTGTTTCCTGTTTGTTCAAGAATTTCGTCTTTTGATTTACCTTCATCTAAAAGTTCAAGGGCTACCTGTGGCTTTTTTCCGAAAACCTTTGATAGATTTTCTACTTTTATAATCGGCACCATATTTCACCTCACTACCTTTTATTTCGTGTCAAAAATAACGAATTTGGGCATATTCCCAATCACTTGTATAACTATATCCTTTACATACCCAAAGTACAAACCGTAAAAACCTTTGTTTTTGTATATATTTTTCATACAGTTAAAACTGTACGAACTAATCATAATGAATTCTTTGTTTTACTTTCATTTCCTAAGAATTACTCACCACCTTGTCGTTTCCATATTTTCTTAACTTTTAGTAAGGTGATACATAGAGCAGAGTTTAAGGAGGCCTCCCCGTAATGCCCGAGACAAATCATGAACGATTACTAGAGCAAATACACAATCAAATGATTTCTGAGTTCTCTAAAACATTAGAGATGTTTGATCTGTCTCCATCTGATGCAAGGCTTTTCGTCACACTGTATATAAATAAAAAACCTATGACTTTGGATGAAATGAGTCACGCTCTTGGTAAAAGTAAAACATCCATGAGTACAGGCATTCGAAGCTTACTTGATTCCAATTTAGTTGAACGTGTATGGAAAAAAGGTGTTCGAAAGGATCTTTATCAAGCAAACGAAAACCTTTACCGTAAGTTTATGCGGACTTATGTGGATAAATGGCTTGATGCGGCAGATAGACAAAAACAATCGTTAAAAGAAATTAAAACCCAGCTAAAACAACAAACAAAAAGTGAAGAAGTTAGAAATTTTGAGTATGTTCAATCCTTACAAAAAAGAATTGAGGATATGATTAAGTTTCATTATTTAATTGAAGAAACATTTCAGGATATGGACCCTAATGACCCTTCTACAAATTCTTAAAAAATCCCTCGATTTCGGCAGTTGAAATCGAGGGATTTTTTCTTTTTCTTCCCCTTTTCCCCCTAATTATTTCGATGTTCGTGATAAACTTTATTATTCTAGTATTTACTGGCATAATAGAAAAAAAGGGATGTTAAGATTGGAGAGTTTATCTGATGGAAGAAAAAGTAGAGTATTCAATTCAAGAAGCCATCCTGTACAGTCATAAAATGGCACAAATGAGTAAAGCATTGTGGAAAGCAATAGAAAAAGATTGGCAGGATTGGGTCAAGCCTTATGGCCTAAATATAAATGAGCATCATATTTTATTGATTGCTTATCATTTAAAAGGTTCTAGTATTTCAGAAATCTCCAAATTTGGTGTTATGCACGTTTCCACAGCGTTTAATTTTTCTAAAAATTTAGAGGACCGTGGTTTACTTACTTTTTCCAAAAAAGAAAACGATAAACGTAATACATATGTAGAATTAACAGACAAAGGCGTAAATCTTCTTTTAGAAATCATGGAAACCCATGATGTTGAAAGTAGACAAATTGTAAAAGGATCTTTATCCTTAAAAAAACTTTACGGTAAATTCCCTGAATTTTTAGAAATGGTTGCTGTAATACGTGATATATACGGAGATGAATATATGGATATTTTTAACCGTACGATACAAAATGTGAAACAAGAAATGGTTGAAGAAGAGAAGTAAAACTCCGCACAAGACCTAGAAATATTTTCATTTTATTTATTATAATGTATATTGATTGCGAAATTATTACTTTCTATATAGTCACGATTAAGTAATTACATCGCATCCCTTTTTTTACTAGTAAAAAAAAAGACATAACTTAGCTTACTTGTCTATATTTATATGATAAGCGTTTCCCTACTAACAAGATTAATATTCTTCTTAATATCATTAACTTTTTTTTGAAAAACTATTGATTTAGATAATAAAACAAAGTATGATACGACAGTGGAAAAAATGAAGGTTTATTATTTCTTACGACTAAGGATAGGAACAACACAAGTTAAAGGGGGACCTGGAAATGAATAATTGTTGGAAAACAGTGAACATTACCAGGGAGTTGGGTCAGGGTAGAATTTACATTATGTCCTGTTTAATCGGTCTTTTTGCCTTTATTCTATTATTTTTACCTTACTCCATTCTACATCAACATACACCAATAAAAGATCTTGGTTTTGGGGCATTATTAATCATATTAGTACTGTTACCTACTCTGCATAAAATGACTCATGTACTTCCTTTAGTTTTATTAAACAAACGAATGAGAGTACGTTGGCAGTTAGAAATGGGATTTATTCCTACTATTTCTTATCAGACGAAGACACAATTATCTAAAGGTAATTCCATTTTCATGTGGCTTTCACCTACTATCTTTTTAACAATACCTGGGTTAGTAGTAGGTTTCGTGACGCCGACATATTATCCGTATATCATTGTATTTACAGCAATGAATATCGGTATGTCTTTCAAAGATTTTTTGTATATTAAACAATTTATTTATGCACCCAAAAAATGTATAATTGAAAATGCAAAAGATGGCTACGATATACTAGTACAAAGATAGCACCCACTTTTGGGTGCTTTTCCTTTTTAAAAGCATATTTTACTGTTCAATAAGCATATTTTTTGGTAAAGTGATACTCACAAGGACATGGAGGAGGGTTGAGACGTGGAATTGTTTTATGTACCATTTGCCGTTTTCATTCTATTTATCTTTAATTCTTTAACACACTCATTTTGTTTGAAGTCTGAAATGTCTAACGAACGTTCTCACAGAATGTTCCGAACCATTAATGTCTCGATCACCATCTTACTTATTTCATCTTATATGAAGGTACTATATACGTAATGGACTATGTTATATAAGGACGAAAAGAAAGGAGCTATTTTCTTGGCTTCTTTTTTTTATGCCGAAATATTAGAAAAACTTGGCTTGTCGCCAGGTCCTTATGGCGAAAGCCTTAATTTTTCTTATACTTTAACCCTTTAACAAAGGTAAACTTTCTTAAAGTACAAAAAAGGAAAGGCTCCTTAAAAGAAGCCTTTCCTTTTTCATTCCCATATGCCTGTGATGAATTAATACCAAGCTGCTCCAACAATGATTAGTAAAATGAACAATACAACAATTAACGCAAATCCTCCTCCGTAATATGCACCGTGGCTCATTGAAGCACCTCCTTTTATTTGTTTCTGTACTATCCTATGTTGTTGTCTCGGTTTATGAGTAGGCACTTCCCTAGAAGTTACCATATTTCTTATAATAAAATGTAATATGACAAAAAATATGTTATATTGGTCAATGATACAAAAAATATTCGGATAAAGATTAGGAGTGTTATCATGAAGAAATTCATCATCGCATTAGTCCTAGCAACTAGTGTACTAGCTCTTACTGGATGTACTTCAGGTGATGATAGTGACCCAGTAGTTGAAACAGAAGCAGGAAATATTACAAAAGAAGAATTTTATCAGCAATTGAAGGAACGTCATGGAGAAGAAATCCTTCAAGAAATGGTAATTACAAAAGTTCTTTCTGATAAATATGATGTTTCTGATGAGGAAATTGATAAAGAAGTGGAAAGCATTAAGGAACAATACGGTGATCAATTTGAAATGGCATTAATGCAAAGTGGTTATGCTACGGAAGATCAATTACGTAATGCACTTCGCTTTAATAAGTTACAAGAGCTTGCTGTTATTGAAGACATTGAAGTTTCTGATGAAGCAATTCAAAAGCAATACGATAGAATGACATACGAAGTTAGAGCAAGCCACATTTTAGTGGAAGATGAGGAAACAGCTAAAGACCTTGTGCAACAACTTGCAGAAGGTGCAGACTTCGCTAGTCTAGCAGAAGAGCACTCTATTGACGAAGCATCAGCTGTGCAAGGTGGAGATGTTGATTTCTTCGGTATTGATGCTAATATGGTTACTGAATTTAAAGATGCTGCTTATGAACTGGAAGTTGGCGAAGTCAGTGAACCAGTTCAATCTCAGTTTGGCTGGCACATCATTAAATTAACAGACACGCGTGATGTTGAAGATGTAAAGCCTCTTGAAGATCTTAGAGAAGAAATTAAAACATCTTTAGCACAGGAACAAATAGATCCACAAAAGGCACAGGAAAAGATTCAACAGTTACTTGATGATGCTAAAATTGACATTAAAATAGACCAATTTAAAGATTTATTTAAAACGACTGAACAATAGATAAAAAAAGCAATGTCCCCTAAACTGGACATTGCTTTTTTTCTTAACCTACTGATTTCATTTCATTTACATTTTCGGTTTCTTCTTCGCTTCCTTTGCTAGTTCGGGCATGCTTGATTCGTTCCATATATACTTGCCCTTCTTTTTCAATATACTCTTGCTCTAACTTCATTTCTGCACGCATTGCACGAAAGGACATATATCCACTGAAAAATATAAAACCAATTATAACTAGCACCCACCAGGATACGACCATTAAAGTTCCCCCTTGTCTACTTTTTGTACAAACTTATGCGGACAAAGGCAAGTTTAGAACTAAATGACCTTTACTCTATTCAAATGTAGGTTTATAAAAACTACGATTTTCCATAGCAAATAATCGTTCCGTAAAGTCACCTGGTTTCACTTTATTTAAAGCACGATTCATCATGTTCATCTTCGCATCTATTAAATCGATTAAATGTAATATCTCCGCTTCCCGAACAAGTGGAACTTTTGGACTTCCCCATTCCCCTTTCCCGTGGTGCGATAAGATCATATGCTTTAAAATAGTCACTTCTTCTCCAACTATGTCAAGTTCATCAGCTGCTTTCCCAATCTCTTCAGCCATAATCGGAATATGTCCTAGTAGCTTTCCTTCTAATGTATAGCTTGGTGCAACTGGGCCTGAGAGTTCTGTAAGCTTGCCTAGATCGTGCAAAATAATACCTGCATATAAAAGGTCCAAATTAATTTCAGGGTAATTGCGTTTGAAATCCCTTGCTAAATTTAGCATCGTACAAATATGATGGGCCAATCCCGAAACGTATTCATGATGGTTTTTTACTGCGGCCGGAAAAGAAAATAGGGTAGATTCATATTTTTTAATAAAGTATCGAACAATACGTTGAATATTAGGGTTTGTCATTTCAAATATGACTTCTGTAATGCGTTCTTCTAGTTCTTCTAAGGGAACTGGGGCTTTTTCAAGAAAGTCCTCTACTCTCACGCCATCTATCGGTTGAGCAGGCCTTATATGTTGGATTTTTAGTTGTGGTTTTCCTCTGAATAGAGTTATTTCGCCAGTAATTTTTACAACTTCCTCGGCCACAAAAGTTTTTTCATCTTCTTCTGTTGCGTCCCAAAGCTTTGCCTCAATATCTCCAGAACTATCTTGCAAGATTAAGGTAAGAAAGGGCTTCCCATTACTTGCAACACCTTTTGTTGAAGATTTAATTAATAAAAAGTTATCAAACGGCTGCCCTACTTCAACATGTCCAATTTCCTTTAACATTCTATTTCCCCTCCCTAGATAAGAAAACCTATATTTGAAAAATCTCTTAAAATACTAGAACTAAAATTTATGGTCATAAACGCCTAAAGAATAAACCAATAGAGCGTGGGTATCTCACGCTCTATTTATTCGTTGGTTCTTTCGGTATAAAATTAAAGATTTCACCGGTCTCAACGACTCTTATAAATTTCATTAACCAAGTGTAATAATTTTTCGCATATTGGAGTTTTTCTAGGTCTA
The DNA here is from genome assembly GCF_014207435.1 of Salirhabdus euzebyi. GTDB lineage: Bacteria > Bacillota > Bacilli > Bacillales > Alkalibacillaceae > Salirhabdus > Salirhabdus euzebyi. Next base: position 41,200 of record NZ_JACHGH010000011.1, on the reverse strand, counting down.
TCTCAATCTTTTGCTTTAATTCCTCATTTTGCGTTTCTTCTTGTAATTTCATTAACTCCATCATTGCTTCTTCTGCTTCTTCAATATTTGTTTCTGTGTGATGGCGCCAGCGATTCCCAAACAATGAAGTAAAAGATTTATACCAATCTTCTTCCGATTTATACAAATCCTTACGTACTCCCTTTTTAAAAGCTGTTTCGACCATCTTCATTTCAGACAATGATCGTACCCCTGTGGACATACTTGTTTTACTCATTTCGAGTGCATCACGCATATCGTCTAAGGTCATTGGTTCATCAGCAAAATATAATGCCCCATACAACCGCCCCACAGATGCAGTAATTCCATAAAGTGTCATGTTCTTCGCAATTACTTGTATAAACTTATCGATTCTTTCTTCATACTTAATCCAGTCTTCATTCATTTCTTCTTTGTTTGTCACAGGAAACCCTCCATGTGAATGCTCCGTTGGAATTTCTGACTGTATTTTACCATTATTCTGCTAAATGTGCGAATCTATTAGCTAGATATGACAAATTCATTAAGAAATATATGACATGTTTCCACATCTTTAAATTCACTTTCTTTACAAGTAAAGTAAATAATCTGTTTATGTTTAGCAATTGACCTTAAAATAGAAATCATTTCCTCTTTTCTTTGGCCATCGAAATGAACAAAAGCATCATCAATAATGAAAGGAACAGGAAAAGCATCACTCATCACTTCACTCAGTGCAATCCTTAAGCTCACATACAGTTGAGCAATTGTGCCAGTTGATAACTCATGGACTTCATAATTCACCATCGTATTATGCCTTACTTGAAATCCGTCCTTATCTTTTGGAGGGATAATGGCAGTATATTTACCTTTTGTTAATTGCTGAAAATAAAAGGTAGCTAGATTGATTATTTCCGGTAAGTACTCTCTTTGGTATGTCTCTTTCGTTTTTCGTAAAAAGGATTCAGCAGCCTTTAATGTTATCCACTGTTTTACTTGCTCCTTTAGCTCACTTTGCATCATAGCAAATTGATGTCGTAAATCTGATAACTGTTCACTATCCTCAAGTTGTTTCATTTCTGCTTTTCGATCAGCTAAACTTTGCCTTTGTTTATCAAGCTCTATATTTAGGTGATCGATTTCTTTATCGATGTTTGTTAATGATAGCTCTAACTCGTCCCAATTTAGAGACTCATTTATCACTTCATCTGCTTTATCATGAAAAACCATGTGAATATGGTTTAACCATTCCTCCATTTTTACTTGAAGTTTCTGTTTTTCCTCTACCCGCTTCCCTTTTTCTAAAAATTCTTCCTCATTGTTAACAAACGCCAATTCAAATAATTCCTTTTGCTCTTGTTCGTATGGTTCCTTCTTATGCTTAAGGTCATAACTGTCTTGCTTCAACTGATCAACTTCTTCTTCCATTCGGTAAAGATTCTGTCTACATTTGTCTTCTTTCTCTTTAAGGCCTATTAATTCCTCTACCAAGTCACTATTCTTAGAAGTATGTAACTTGCATTTTTGTGCTATTACATATGCCTTTTCTTCCACGTTTGCACGCACAATTTCCAAATTTTTAATTCGTTCTTGTAGCTGAATGATAATTTTCTCATTATTTTGCAGCTTATTCACTCTATGATATAAACTTGGCCAGTGTTCTATATCAAAATCATTTAAAAATGGATATTTAGTTCGTTCGTTTTGAACGTGCAAATCGAATTCTTTTCTTTTTCTAGCTACTTTCTCCATTTTTTGCAACTCAATTGTTATCGAACTTTCCAATTCATTCGCTCTCTTTTCAAGCTCCTTCTGTTCGGCAATTTGAAGCTCCATTTCGTACACTTGCTTTTTTAGAAGATCATGTTTTTCCGTCGTCAATTGATTAGTTAGAAAATGTTCGTTATCTTGCGTCCGCTTCATTTCCTTATGAAGTTGTTTCGTGTTTTTATTCATCATCCAGAATACACTTCCACCAACTAAAAATGCCACACCACCAAATATGCTCCACATAAATTGGGAAGTTATAATACTTGTGAAAACCGCCCCAAACAAAATGACCAAACAAATCACGAGTATGGTTTTACTTAGTTGATTGGATCGTTTTAACATAGTAGATAGCATTTGTTCATGTTCATTCACTTTATGTTGATTATGTTCTACTAACATTAGAGTTCTCTCATGTTCTTGAAGCTTCTTTTTGAGCTTTTCATACTCTTCTTCGGTAATGAACGACTGCTTAAGCTCATTTATTTTGTCCATTATTATACTAAGTTCTTGCTCCAATACGAAAAGCTCTTCTTCTATTTGCTCTTTTTCATAGCTAAGCTGTTGTTGTGCCTTAAAGAGTGATTTCCATTTTTCCTCTACTAACATAGACAACGTATAATTGGAAAAGGTTATTCCTTGCTGCTCAACTCCAAGCATATCTAACTCATATTGATGTGCTAGTTCCTTTTGCTCTAGTTCCTTCTTTTTCTCAATTAATTCTTTTTGTATCCCTTCCATATCTTGAATTAGATTATCTATTTCTTTTAGTTCTATATATAAATGTTCTGGTAGGCTGGAATCGTTGAGGGTACAAATTTCACTTTCTTTACTCTCTATCTTTTTTTGGAGTTTATTCCATTCACTATTTACAGGTAATAACAATTCTTTAATTTGTTGAAACCTTTTTAGACCTTCATTTGGAAAACTAGTTAAATTACGATATTCTTTTACCTTTGAATGCAAGAGGTAATATTGTTGAATTGGTTCCTTTACTTGAAAATACTTTTGAATTCGTAGTCTAGCTTTTTCTTTTGAATAAATTTCCTCTTTCTTATGCTGTATATGTAGCGTTAGTTGATGTACCTGTTCTTTCACTTGGTTATATTCATTTTGTTGAGAAGCATAGAAATCTATTTTTTTCTGTATTTCTTTCATTTGCTGCAAGTGCTCATTAATAATTGGCTTTTTCCCTTTAGGTTTAAACAAATCTCCTAATTGCTTTGTTAAATCCTTCTCCAATGATGCAATCTTCTCCGAACCAGATAAGCCAACACCAAACAATACTCTACCTAAATCATCCTCGTTCATATGTTGAATGTTTTGTAATTCACGATCATCAAATGTAAAAATATTCTCAAAGGTATGTCTATCCATCCCATTTAGCAAGTGGCTTAACCATTCTTCCCCTACTTGTTGGCCATCCTGTAAAAGACATAATGCTTTTCCTTTACGTTTGTTGGCAACACGTTCAATAATAACTTGTCCATATTTACCATCAGAAAGAAACAATCTGCCACCTATCACATTTCCATCCTTAGGTTCATATTGTTTTTTAATAGAATGATTAAATAGGATAAACTGAATAAAGTACTTTAAGGAAGTTTTCCCTGACTCGTTAGGTCCATTAAAAACAGTTAGTGATGGATCAAGGGAGAATGTGGTATCTTTCCATTTTCCAAAATGGTAAATATGAATTTTTTCGATAATCATCCTATACACCTTCAATCCTTTAATAACTCTTGTAATAAAAGTGTTTCTGCATGTTCCTTTATTTCTGCTAACTCATCATCAGAAAGGGACCCAACATACTTCTTTATATCTCTGTTTGCTGTTAATTCCTCTATATTCGTTTCCAAATCTGTTGTTTGTTGAATTGTTCTTAACAGTTCTCCTGTAAAATGATTCCCCTTTAACAATTCAGCTCTATCCCAAGAAACTTTATTGTTTATTTGGATACTTTCTAACCAGACCCACTTCTGTTCTTCTTCCTCTATTTCATTGAGTACATCCGTTAGCTCCCGTATGACGTCAAGATTTACATTACCTAACTGTTCTTGATCAACCGTTAGTTGTAATCTAATAAATGCTTTACCGTACTGTTCTCGCCATTCTTCTTTATAAGTAGAAAGAATCGACTCTAATTCATCTAAGCCTCGACAATCTGTCACATCTATTGATTCCTGTTCAAATCTAATAACCTGTGTGGAATGAAAGGAAAGATAAGTTTCATTTTGATCCAAATCAACAACATAAACTCCCTTTTCACCCGTTTCCTTTATATGGCGACCTTGTATATTTCCCGAATATAGGACAGAAGGAGATGCTTGTAGTTGCTCTCTCTTATGAATATGACCTAACGCCCAATAATCTATATTTTTTTGTTGTAAATCCGATAGAAGAAATGGGGCATAGACATCATGCTCATTATTCGTTGAAAGGCTACCATGAAGCATTCCAATATGATAGACCGCTTCACTAGTGATGGTATACTCTTTCACCTTTGGCTCGGTTACTGCTCTGTTTTCATAGCTAAAGCCATAAATATTAGCCACATGTTCTTCACCCTTATAAAAAGGAAAACAATCAACCTTCTCGCTTTGGAAAACTTGTACATTGTCTGGGAAGTCAACATCATAATAATCTCCGTTAACAAAGTCATGATTTCCGTAGCTGATAAAAACTGCTATATGGTGCTGTTTTAATTTTTCTAATCCCTTTTTCACTTTCATTTGCGCTTTTAAACTGCGGGCATTTTCATCAAAAAGATCACCGACAAATAACACAAAATCTACCTCTTGTTTGATGGCTAAATCAATTATCCGGTCAAATGCCTTAAAAGTACTCTGTTTTATTTCTTCAAATATATGAGTTGGTACATGGGATAATCCTTTAAAAGGACTATCTAAATGTAAGTCTGCACTATGTATAAATCGAAGGGCTTTTTTCATCGAAAAGCTCCTTTCTTATCCTTTTAAGTCATTTTATCAAAAATGTTATACGAATGCACGTTCGCACGGATATACTTTTTATTAGAACAAAAGCGTAAGTACCTTGCACACCCCCGACAGACATAAGACAAGACCTGCCGTGGCGGTTTTCTGCCACAGAAGGGATTAACTTATGTCCCGAGGGGGTAGGTGCTGGAGCTAGACGTGGCTCCCCCGTGCAACTAACTTATCCACAAGTCCAACATTTCACAATTTCCTTAGCAACAAAAAAGGGGCTTGGATTTCCAAGTTCCCCTCTCATGTGTTCTTACTATTCATAGTTAAACGCATGCATCCGTTAAAGAACATAATGATTAAATAGTTTATGAATCCATTTATACCTTACGTTCTGTTTGGAATTTACCAGTTTCTTCATTATAATACATTTTATTAACAATAAGGCTGGGAAGCGATTCTTCGTTTTTTGGTCCATATAAACGCATCATTCCATCAGTCGTAATAAGCCAAGTGGATTCAGACTTTTTCACTTCATGATTCTCGAATTTATTCCGCTCAATAGCCTTTCTAATTGTACTCCCGTCACTTAAGCCCCATCGCAATGCTGCTTCCTTTAATGTGTACACATCTTGTATTGGAATTGTTTCCCGCTCCGTGATGGGAATAGGCCCTATCACCGTTAAGATTTGGGATGTTAAGATCTGTTGATAAGAATCCACTTGTACTGAAAAGTAAATTTTATTGTTTTTCTTTAGCCAATTTCGAACTTCTTCCAGCGTATGTAGTTGGTGATAAGTATGATCGTCATTTCCAAAAAGGGTAACTGGCCACTTTTTATAACCTTCCAATTTCCCAGGCCATTTTATATATACGATGAAGGATTCACGCATTTTTCTTCTCCTTTTTCTTTTACAAACTTATACCACTTGTTCCAATGTGCCTATTTCCATTCCATCCTGATAAACAATAAATTTTTTCCACTCTTCATATGTTAAAGTCTCCCCGCCTAAACGCTGGGCCCACAAATCACATTGACGTTCAATATCTTCTCCGTGCAGCCTTTTTTCAAGATTGTAGATTAAGCTATGTCCAAGTTCATGACCGAGGGTGTGCAGTAGCTCTTTTTTGGCCTGCTCCTTCGTTAGAAGAATATAAGGTCTGTCCTTAATGTCATCTGTTACAGGGAACTTCACTTCTAGTTCTTTTAAATAAAGGTACATTCGGTAAAACTCTCCCTCTTTTTTCAAGGGGTATATATCGATAATAGCTCCTTTGTTGGAACGGTGTGATTTATAGGAATGATAAGCTCCGTAAATGCTAAGGCGTAGTGATTCGGGTCTATTCCATAACCTAATGGTCTCAATCCCTTCCACTGCAGTTGGTCGCTCATTACGGGCTTTTTCCACAAAACCCTCCACTTCCTTGATTGATAATGGAAAGTTAACTCCTTTATCCGGTGCTGCTTCTACATATTGAATTTTTTCAAATTTCTTATGCTTGATAATCAACTTTAACCGTCTTTTTTTCATCCACCAAGATGTAAGGATCTTGTCTTTTAAAATGGCATACAAAAAAAGGACAAAGATAACGAGACCAACTCCCAACATCCCCCACATAATCTCCAAATACACAAATTACACCTCTTTTTCCAAAAAACGACTTGTGATAATTATTGTAGACCACAAAATAAAAAATGTCACGAACTAAGGATTTTTTTAAAAAAACACGTGAATCCATTTAGGAATCCACGTGTTTTGTGTGCTTTTAGCCTTTTTTCGTTAACTGTATCGCTTTTTTAATATCTTTAAGTGAAGAAGTGCGTCCATACATGAGAACTCCACCTTTATATACACGAGCACTAATACTCGCAAAAATATAGATGGTTAACATTAAAATACCGATAGAAATTCCTACTTCCCACAATGGAACATCTAACATTCCTACTCGCATAAACATGATAATTGGTGTGAAAAATGGGATAAAGGATGTTATTGTAACAAACGTAGAATCTGGATCATTTAATCCAAACATCGCAATCATAAAGGCTGCAACGACTAACAAGACCATTGGAGTAATGGTTTGTTGCACATCTTCAATCCGACTAACTAAAGAACCTAACATCGCTGCAAGCATCGCATAAAGTAAATATCCTAAAATAAAGAATACGATCGCATACACAAATGTGCTAATTGGGACTTCGCTTAGTCCAAAGTATTCAAACATACCTCCCACAAGCTCACTTTGATTCATTTTTAGAGAAGTATATCCTATTAGAATGATTAACGAAAATTGTGTAAGCCCAAGTAATGCAATCCCAATAATCTTGGCAAACATTTGGGTAATTGGTGAGACGCTTGAAATAATAATTTCCATTACACGGGATGACTTTTCTATTGCTACTTCACTTGCAATCATATTACCGTATACTAATACAGCAAAATAAATTAAAAACAACATGAAGTATACAAGACCACGTGCTTGGCTTAATTCTTCTTCCGTCTTTGCACTTTCCTGCAATGCAACACTATTAACATCAACAGGTAAGAACATTTCCTGCATTGTCTCTTGATCTAAGTTAGCTTGTTGAGCGATTAAACCTATCTTCACTTGACTTAGCGCTTGCTGTATTTGATTTACAAGTCCAGAATTAGATACTTCCATCGCATATAAAGTTGCTGTTGGAATGTTTTCCTCATCCAAAGCTACATGAACAAACGCTTCAAATTCACCTTCTTTTACAGCAGCTTTTGCTTCTTCCTCTGAACCTGTATGTTGGACTAATTCTGTATCTTCATCAAAAGCCGTAAAACTTTGTTGAAGAGGGGCAAATATCGTATTGGACTCATCTAAAACAGCAATTTTATCGCCTTCACCCTCATCGCCAGCACCAAATATATTCAAGATGTTATTAAAATTTGTTAAACCAAGGATTAATAACAACGTAATAGCGGTCATAATAATAAACGATTTACTTTTCAAATGACTAAAATACGTATATCGGAGAATAGTGCCGAACTTATTCATAGGAAGCACCTACTTTCTCAATAAAAATATCATTTAGAGAAGGCTCTTCTAAACCGAAAGTTCGAACAAAGCCTTTGCCTTGTATTGCTTCAAAGATTTTTTGTGAAATATCTTCGTTTTCTATTTGTAATTCACAGCCCTCAGAAAATTTTCGAAAACGTGTAACTCCCGGAACATTCTTTAAGAAGGATAGGTCAAAGTCAGCTCGTAGCATAACATTTTTCTTCCCAAAGTCACGCTTAATTTGGCGAAGACCACCATGAACTACAGGCTTCCCATGGTGCATAATACAAAGATGCTCACAAAGTTCTTCTACATGTTCCATACGATGTGAGGAAAATACGATTGATGTACCGCTCTCCTTTAAATCAACAACAGCTTCCTTCAGCATTTCAACATTTACTGGATCTAGACCAGAAAATGGCTCATCTAAAATAAGTAGCTTTGGCTTATGTAAAACAGCAGTAATAAATTGAATTTTTTGCTGGTTCCCTTTTGAAAGTTCCTCTACCTTTTTCCCTTTATATTCAGGAACTTTAAAACGGTCTAACCAATAATCAAGTTGCTCTAGTGCTTCACCTTTGTTCATCCCTCGTAAACGACCAAGATATACCAATTGATCTTCTACTTTTTGTTTAGGATATAACCCTCTTTCTTCCGGTAAATATCCAATCAAATGACTTTTATTATAGCTAATTGATTCTCCATTCCACGTAATAGAACCCTCTGATTTTTCAAGTAATCCTAATATCATACGGAACGTAGTCGTTTTACCCGCTCCATTAGCACCAAGAAAACCAAACATCTGACTTTCGGGAATTTCAAGAGACAATTCATCTACTGCGGTAAATGAACCAAATCTCTTTGTTACTTTATCTAGTATTAAAGCCATATTTCTCTCTCCCCTCTCGTATCACCCTATGTGCATACGAGAATATTATAGAGAAAGTTTCAATTTTTAACAATATTTTGCAGGAATATTTACATGAAAGTAAGAATTAAAATAAAGTGTGAGTCAGAATAGGAGGGAATCAACATGAAATCATATACGTTAACGGTATTTGAAAAGGATGGAAAGACTCTTTTAGATGAATCGTTTGAAGCAAATAATGACCAAGAAGCAAAAGAAAAAGGGACAAAATTACTGGAAGAAAAAGGATATGAAAACCATACCCACCGTTGTGTAACGGAAGGTCGTCTCGTTTTATTTCATCGATAAGCAAGCCATTATATAGAATTTTTTTTACACGAATCAAAAAAACCACCAATATAGGTGGTTTTTCATTTGCACGATAAAACAGTATAAGAAAAATCTAAAGATTTCTCCTTACATTTTTCTATTTAGCTGTTTTCGCTATACAATTCTTCCAATGGTTTTGTAATGATACGACTAACATCATTAATTACTGTGTTAAGGTGTTGTTCTTGTTCCATTAGTTTGGAAATTTGCGGATGTTGTTGAACAAGTTCTACTGTTTTACGGGCTTGTTCAATTTCTTCTTCCGTAATTTCTTCCCCTTGCATTTGTTTTTGTTGTAAGACAATTTGCGTTTGACGGAAATTATCAAACATCTGCTTTGCAGCTTCATCAGCCATAACCGCATCATAAGCTTGTTTCAACCCTTGAAATTCTGCACTTTCTCTTAGACCCTTTTCAAGATCATAAGCTAAATCATATAAATTTGGCATTATATATACCTCCTCTGTTATTTTCCCAATAAACGTCCTTTACACTGTAACAAACATTCCCTGCCGTGTATAGGCATAACTCTAACTAGCTAATCAATAATACGACAAGCCCTTGCACAAAACCAATTACTCCACCAAGTACAGCACCTAAATAAGTAATCATTTTCAGTTCACGCTTTGAAATTCCTAATACCATGGATTCTAAACGCTTCACATCAAAATTTTCTACTTCTTCTTTTACAATGTCTTGTAAATTTAATCTATGCATAAACACCTCAATCTTTTCCGTTAAATAAGATTGAATCGACTGAACGATAGTCGGAATAACTTTTTCATTTAAGATAATGGCATATTTACTGTAAAGAGAATACATTTTTGTTTGAAGCATGGATTCAAATGGAATTTGAGCAATTGCTTGTTTTACTAACCTTTCCTTTATATGCATTTTATCTAGAAAAGGTTCGAAATCCTTTATTTCCTTTTGTAACAGCTTGTCCCATTCTACTTTTAACAAACCTATGACTAAATCTTTTGCTTCATTAGAACGTAAGTATTGTGATAGTGCTGGTTGGATTTTATCAGCTAACCCATCCCCTCCTAAAAAGGAGGAAATCATATTCCCGAAAAAACCACGACCTCCTAAAAATTTCTCTGCTACTTCACCTATTTTTTCCTTTCCTTGATCACTAGAAAGATAACCGTCAATTTTATGTAGAGCATAACTACCGATTTGAGGAATATATTCTTCTCCTTTGTTTATTAAATCATCCGGGAGTATACTCTTAAGGGAATGGTGTCTATGATCAGACATCCAGTCCGTTAATTTACTCATTAAAAACTGTTCAGAAACATATTTAACTGCTGTTTCATCCCACTGTAAATTCAATTTTTTTACGATATCCTCTACCGTAATATCCTTTTCCACAAAAGACTGTAACGCATCTTTTAACCATAGTAAAGACTGCTCATAGAACAGATCGTTTTGGATTTTCCTTCTGATTCCCTCAGGTGTTAAAAGATGCTCAACAACCGTTTTTCCCATTTGCTCTGCTAATTCAGATTGCCTTTTTGGAATCAAACCAGGTGTGAATGGGATTTTAAATGTACCAATATATTTTGCCTCATAAGGCCTAAACAACATTTTTATCGCTAGGGAGTTTGTTAAACCACCGATTACCGCTCCAATAATGATCATAAATAAAATCACGAATAATACTTCCATATTAGACTAACCTCTCTCCAATTTCTCTTTTAAAAGTATAGTACAAATTTCTTTTATAAACAAAACGATACGAATAGAAGTTAGCCCATTACAAAAAATAAACATAGCTTTAAGGAGGGATTACATGCCAGATCCAAATAAAGAAGGAAAGTTTTTAGATAGTAGAACAAAATACGATAATGACGTAGATCGCATGATTAACGAAGGAATGGCTGGAGGTACAGTAGGAAAAGACTACAACCGCGTACAAATAGAAGAAGCACGAAAACTTCCGAAGCAAGGGGAAGATTGGCCCGATGCAAGACAAGCACGGACAGAGGAAGAAGAGTAGTATAAAAAATGCTGTTGACTTGTAGTCAACAGCGTTTTTCAAAAGCTTATAACCAATTTTGCTCTTTAATTTCCACTTTTTCTTCTGTATGGCAGGAGTGACAGTGGAATACATGGACACAAATGTGTTCTTTTTTAGAATTCATATATCCATCTACGAGCTTTGCATCTTCGTCTTCTAAATATGGACTATAATCATCAAAAAAATCGATTAGTCTACCATTATCGTCCATCTCTTGCTGACAAGATTGACAATTTTTTTGTAAAACTTTTAAGCCGTTACAAAGAGGACAGACATGCACACTGATTCACTCCTTACACATCATTATGTAAAAGGAGGAATCATAAAAGATTCCTCCCTATATCCATTTAATATTTTATTATTGGGATTGTCCTCCACCCATTTGTTGTTGAGCGAAAGTTACAAGACGTTTAGTGATTTCTCCACCAACTGAACCATTAGCACGAGAAGTAGTATCGGCACCTAGATTAACACCAAACTCTTGAGCAATCTCCGTTTTCATTTGGTTGATTGCTTGCTCTGCACCAGGTACTACTAATTGGTTACTGTTGTTGCTGTTGTTGTTAGCCATGTTATATCACCTCCTCCTGTGTTAATTATTGTGAGCAGGGAAGGCCAATCATATGAGTATTTTTTATTGGTAATTTTTATGGGGACATGATTAAATTTTCCAGTTGCTAATTTATAAAGGATTTTCCGCATAGATTATTACTATTTTCACTTAAACTGCGAAGTAATTTAATGTATGTGAGCCCTTCTGTACAAATTGAGTGGTACCAGCGCCGCGGAAAAATACGCGCTTTCGACTCCTGCGGGCCAGCACGTGTCTGAAGTCCCCGCAGCGGTGCTTTTCCGCGAGGAGGCCGAGGCCGTGCCCGCGGGAAGCGAAGTATTCTGCCGAAGTGGCTGGTTAGCACCTAGCTTTGAAATGATTTTTAAGGTTAGTACCATCTAAAAATGGATATAAGAAAAAAGCAAAGGCTAACGCAATAATCGTTATAATAACGAATTTTTGCATTAGCCCTTATAAAAAATTAAGCTTTTGGCTTTGTCATCTCTTTTGGATCAATATACTGGTCGAATTGCTCTTCTGTTAAAATACCTGTTTCGATTGCAGATTCTTTTAAAGTAATTCCTTTTTCATGTGCATTCTTAGCAATTTTTGCTGCTTTTTCATAACCGATATAAGGATTCAGTGCAGTAACGAGCATTAAAGAATTATTTAAATGCTCCGTAATCTTTGCTTCATCAGGTTCGATGCCGACTGCACAACGGTCATTAAATGACACGATACTGTCAGCTAGTAATTGACTTGATTGTAGGAAATTATAAGCAATAACAGGCTTAAATACATTTAATTCAAAATTACCTTGGCTAGCAGCAAAACCAATTGCCGCATCATTACCCATTACTTGTGTAACGACCATTGTCACCGCTTCACTTTGTGTAGGGTTGACTTTACCTGGCATAATAGAACTTCCTGGCTCATTAGCCGGAATAATAATTTCCCCTAAACCAGAACGTGGACCACTTGCTAACCATCGTACATCATTTGCAATTTTCATTAGATCTGCAGCAAGTGCTTTTAACGCACCGTGAGCATAGACTAATTCATCATGACTTGTTAAAGCATGAAATTTATTAGGAGCTGTTACAAATTCCTTATTTGTAAATTTGCTTATATAACCTGCCACTTTTTCAGCGAAGTCTGGATGTGCATTAATTCCTGTTCCAACTGCAGTGCCACCTAATGCCAATTCACGAATATAGGATAAACTACCGGAAATCATACCTTCCGATTTTTCAAGCATGCGGTGCCATCCGCTAATTTCTTGTCCTAATGTTAAGGGAGTAGCATCCTGTAGATGAGTACGTCCAATTTTCACGATATCTTTAAAAGCTTCTGCTTTCTCCTGTAGGGTATTCTTTAAAACTTTAATAGCAGGTAAAACAGTATCTTCTAACTTTATCACTGCAGCAATGTGCATAGCTGTTGGATACGTATCGTTAGAGCTTTGTGATTTGTTTACATCATCATTAGGGTGTAACCGAAGTTCACTACCCTTTTCCTCTAACCATTTATTCCCTACATATGCCATTACTTCATTAACATTCATGTTGGACTGTGTACCGCTTCCTGTTTGCCAAACAACTAAAGGAAAATGTTCATCTAAATTTCCAGCCACAATTTGATCTGCGGCATATGTAATAGCTTCTGCTTTTTCTTTTTCTAAGAGTCCTAGCTCTTCATTTGCAACTGCTGCGCTTTTTTTCAGTATCGCGAAAGCACTTACAATTTCACGTGGCATTTTCTCGTTACCGATTGGAAAGTTCTCTTTACTTCTTTGTGTTTGAGCTCCCCAATACTTGTCAGCTGGAACCTTTACTTCACCCAACGTATCTTTTTCAATGCGATAATCCATGGAAATCCTCCTTTAAAGTAACAACATGATTAGAAAAATTAGCTAACGCCATATCTAAATGACAAAAGCCTTAGATTTAAAGTTCTAAAAATTCCTCACCTTTTACAATACCAAATGTTTAGAAAAATGCCTACTTTTCTATGCTAATTTTCTCCTTGTACATAAAAATGTCAGACATTCCTAGTCAACCATTTTCTATTTCCTTTATAATGGAAATAGAAACCATATTGGAGGGAGTAGGAATGCCGAATATTTGGACGCACATTATGTTTTGTGAGGAAATTTTAGACTCAATTGAAGATCCTATATATTCCCAAGATGCACAGGTTTACTTTAATTTAGGTGCTCAAGGTCCTGACCCTTTTTTTTACCATAATTTCTGGCCATGGAATAAAGATGAGCGAGTAAATAACATCGGTAGCGTCATTCATCAACAATATTGTGGATTCTTCTTACTTGATTTAATAAAAAATAGTCTAAATAAATCAAATAATACAAAAGCATATGTACTTGGGTTTGTGACACATCATATTTTGGATCGAAATACTCATCCTTATATACATTATAGAGCCGGATACAAAGGAAGTGATCACCAAAAGCTTGAGGTGATTATCGATACGATAATGATGAATAGATTTCGAAACGCAGACACTTGGAAAGTTCCTGTCTATAAAGAAATTGATGTCGGGCCAACATTAGATAAAGAAATTGCAGATTTACTTCATCACAATATAGAGAACTATTTTGGGGAAGAAATTGCGGATGTAACAGAAGAATATATTCAGGAATCTTATCGTGATATGAAGCGTGCCTTGAAAATTTTATTCGATCCATATGGTTGGAAAAATCGGCTACTTTCCTCCATGATTTCGTCCTATTCACATCAGCCATTAAAAACACAGAAGGACTTTCTGAATGACGAATTATCTACTTGGTATCACCCATCTACTAACGAGCCTCAACAGCATAGCTTTTTAGAACTATATGAACAAGCCAGAAAAGAAGGAATCGAGATATTAACAGCTGTAGTTGCTTATTGGGAATACCCGAATGAAGCAAATATGGAAAAACTAGAACAACTTATCAGTAATATTTCCTATGACACCGGTAAGCATTTAGATGAAAATTTAGAACTGCGGTATTGTGATCCAATTGTTTAAAGAAATAATATAGGTCCTAAAAACCAAGCCTAGCATCATTGCTAGGCTTTTGTGATTTCTACTTTATCCAGTACATTTGTTGCAGCTTTCGCCTCTTTTTCTCCTTTTTCAATATTGACAAAATGAAGAAGAATAATCCCAATGATAAAAAATAGTACGAGAGCTAAAATTCCGAGACGACTAGATCCAGCTAATAAACCAACAGTGGAAAAGACAAACGGACCAACAATTGCCGAAAACTTCGCCGAAATACCGTAAAATCCAAAAAACTCAGCATGTTTATTTTCAGGAATTAATCTACTATAAATGGATCGACTTAATGCTTGGGCTCCCCCTTGCACAAAGCCTACACACATTGCCAATAAATAAAAATGTAGTGCAGTAGTCATGAAATATCCTAAAATAACAATGCCGACGTAAAACCATAAAGCTATGATCAAAGCAGACTTCGCTTTCATCTTTTCAGCAAGCCAACCAAACAGAAAAGTAAACGGAATACCAACAAATTGAGTAATCAGCAATGCTGCTATTAAATCATTCGTGCCTATTCCGATTTCATTCCCATATACTGTAGCCATTTTAATAATGGTTGAAATGCCATCATTGTACATCCAAAACGCGATTAAAAAAATTAATAATTGTTTATATTGTTTGATTGTGCGAAATGTATTGCCAACCCTTTTAAATCCAATTACAGCATAGGAGTGTTCTCGTTTTTGATTAACCTTTTTACTCTCTTTCACATTTTTAAAAAATGGAATAGAAAATATAAACCACCAAAGTCCTACTGAAGCTACGGATATTTTTGTTGCTGCCACTTCACTAGAAAACCCAAACATTTCCCATCGCATGATTAACAATAAGTTAATTGCTAGTAAAATCCCCCCACCTATGTAACCAAACGCATAACCAGACGTAGATACTCTATCAATTTGTTTCCCTTTTGCTATTTCAGGTAGAAACGCATCATAAAAGATATTCCCACCTGAATAACCAATTGTACCTACAATCATGATAATGGAAGCCAATAAATAGCCCCCTTCACCAACAAAAGCAAACAAAACACTTGCTAGCATACCCATATATGCGAAAAATTTCAAAAACTGCTTTTTTGATGCGGAGTAATCACTAATAGCTCCCAAAATCGGTGCCAAAACAGCAACAATTAATACAGCAATAGATTGTGTATAACCCCAATAGCTTGTTGCGACATTTTCTGGTAAGTCTGCTGCATAATACTTCGCGTAAAATACAGGTAACACAGCAGCCATAATCGTTGTAGCAAATGCAGAATTTGCCCAATCATAGAGCATCCAGCTTCTTGTTAACTTTTTATCCATTGGCACACCACTCTTTCCTTTATGTATTTTCTAAAGCATAGCAAAAAAGTTAACAAAATTGTTAAAATATTTAAGCGTTTACAAAAACTTAACTATAAAGAACAAAGCACAAGCGCCTTGCTCAGCATAAGGCAGGCATAAGACAAGACCTGCCGTGGAGGTTTTTGCCACAGAAGGGATTGACTTATGTCCCGAGGGGGTAGGTGCTGGAGCGAGACGTGGCTCCCGTGTGCAACTAACTTATCTTATAATTTCCTAAGCAATTAAATAAGGGCAACCCATCTGGGTTACCCTTTCCATTCTCTATTCCATTAAACCGAAATACTCTTCTAAAGTAAGTTGTTGCTCAAATATTTCCGTTGCCGTTTCTATGCCGACATAGCGAATATGCCAAGGCTCATAGCTATAGCCTGTTATCTCTTCTTTACCTTTAGGATAACGTACAATAAATCCATATTCATGAGCGTGGTTAGCTAACTATTCGCCTTCTTCTGTTTGTCTAAAATCTTCCACTAAATTGAATGACACGGCTACAGATGAAACATCCATTGATAAGCCAGTCTGATGTTCGCTATGACCTGGTTGTGCTGAGTACATTTTGGCATGCTCAAGACCATTCGTTTCTACGTTATAATTATAAATCGTTTTTTGTCTTTCAAAAGATCGAAAACCAGAAACGGCAACAAGATCTACACTAGCATCTTTTGCAGCAGCAAACAACTCTTCTAATGGCTTAGCAGCAATTTCTCGTATTTGCTTTTTTTCGTTCCAACCATCAAATGAAAATGGCACATTAGGTACGACTAAATCCTCGGGTTTGAAACCATCAGGGAGTCTTCTTTGTTTATTAACAACAAGATGAACGTCCGTGGGATTAGATATAATAACATTCCCATCTTCATCCCTCACTTCTTCTATTTCAGGATTAGTAACTGGTTCTGAAGGCTCCTCTACTGGTTCCTCTGGTTCTTCTGGTTCGTTTATGTCTGGAACTTCTTTTTCTTCTATATCTTGTTCTTTATCTGGATTGTTTTGGGCCTCTTTTTTTGTTTCTTCGTTATTACTACAAGCTGATATGATAAGAAGCATGATAAGTGCTAACAGTAAATAGTACTTCTTCTTCATTTATAAAAATCCTCTCTAGTCAATCTGTTCTGTATATCCACTATATCATGCTTAAAAGAAAGCTATCAAAGGATTTTTTTGCCTATTCTTAATGTAAAGCAGTTTAGGAGATACTTTTCTGTTGACCCTCTAATCGACTAATCACATCATTCGTCTCGTTTACCGACTGTAAAAGTAAGCCTTGGCGTACAAGATGTTCTTCTACAGTAGCCCGCATTTGTTCCATCGTAGCAGTAGATTCCTCAATAAGAGAAGCTAACTCATTAACAGATAAATCTATTCCTTCTGAAGACTTTTTAATAAATTCTGCTTCATCACCAAAGGTATTTAATTGTGAAATAAAGGAACTAATATTTTCACCAATTCCTTTAAGTGAATGGGTTACCTCATTTGTAATCGTAATACTTTCTTTTAATTTATTGTTGTTTACCTTCACTTCAGATTGCGTATCTTTTGCATCGCCTTCTACATTTTTTAAAATAGAATCAATTTGTTGTGCTGTTCTATTTGATACTTCTGCCAGCTTTCGGATTTCATCAGCAACTACTGCAAAGCCTCTTCCTGAATCGCCTGCTCTTGCTGCCTCGATGCTTGCGTTTAAAGCCAATAAATTTGTTTGTTCTGCAATTTGTTGTATTTGACTAGTAAAACTGGTTGATTCACTAATTTTTGCGGCCAAATTTTCCATCTTAACTTGCATACTAATAAACGACTCTTGGAATCCTTCAATCGTAATTTTTAAATCGTTTAACGATTCTTCTCCTTGACTGGAAGAATGATAAACTTTTTCTCCCGCTTGAGCCAACACTTTAAAGGAATCCATTAATTGTTGTATTCTTTCGTTTGATTGGCTTGATAATTTTGTTATGTCAGATACTGCCTCCACTTGTGAGTCAGCCGCACTCCCTACCTCATTAAAGGATTGACTCATTTCAGTCATTGCTCGTGACTGGTTTTTACTATCGTCATGAATTTTTTGTATAAGATTATTAACAACACTTGCTGTTTCTCGAATCTTAGTACTTTGTTGGTTTCTTTCTTCTAATAATGCATTTGATTTATCCAATGACTCATTAACATTCTCCAATAAACTTTTTGCCATTTGTACTTGAATATAGAGCACGATGTATACTAAAACAAAAAAGACCATTGTCATTACAATCGTTCGACTATTAAACCCTAATGCTTCACCTTTTTCGATGACAAAATAAGCAAGTACACCTATTCCAAAGAAAGCACCTGTTGTTAAAACTCTAATAGATAATGAAACCGCTGCCACTCCAAGTAAGAAAAAAGCAAACAGCATATTGGTTACATAAGGAGAGGAGTGAATAATAATCACTGCAACAACTGCTACTCCAATAATTGCTATATAAGGAATAAATTGTGGCCCGATATTCTTTTTATATAAAATGGTGGCTAGTCCTAACATCAAAAAACCTACTCCACCTAGAGCAATCATATTCATAAGTGGAGCACCTACAACTGCCTCCGCCCCTAGCCCTAACAAAACACCAAAAGTTAGTATTTGAATCAACGTTCTATTTTGCTTTTTCGTTAAATGATCCCTCTTAAATGATTGTTCTTCTGTCATACTCCGCCCTCCATACCAATAAAAGATAAATACTACTGTTCACATTCTTCAAAGTTAGACAAAATTCCTCTTTCAAAGGATGAAAAAAAATTGGGATCACAAAAAAATCCTTTTGCCTATAAATAGACAAAAGGATTTCTTTCTACACATTTATTTAATTACTCACTTACTCCCAAGTATACGGTTCATAATGTTTGCTTAATTGTTCAAACTTTTCCCGATTGTTCATATCAATTGCTTCATTAATTTTTGATTCAAGTCTTGCTTTATTGCCATTGTAAATAATCTCATCTAAAGCTAAACGGGCTGCTAACTTAATTTCAAATGGAATTTCTTTCTTTGCTACGAATGGCTGAGGAGAACAATTTCTATATTTGACTAGAATATATGATGTTTTTTGTTTTTTCACGGAGCATACCCCCTTGTTCCCTTTTTTCCATTATCTTAGAAAATGGTCATTAATGCAATAAATTTTCAGAATATTTTTATATTATATTTATTACCCTTAAAAAATGTTCAATAAACGTTCACTTTTACTTGTGCTTATTAACTATATATATGGATTTTGTCTTCTGTTCTCTTGCACGTTTGTACCACTTTTTAAATATTTAAAAAGCCTAATTTAACTACCGTTAAATTAGGCTTTCGATTCACTATTATTTAAATTTTTCTAAACCTTTTCCTTTACCAGGAAAGTCACCATTCTTGTTATGGCCCAGCTTTTTACCATTGTTTCCTTTATTGTCATTGCTATCTCGATCAGGGTCATCTTTCGCTATTACAGATGTTTCTTCCTTTTCCATACTCATATCTGTTTGTTCTGTTTCTTCTACTTCTTCTTCCTCTACTTCTGTCTCTTCATCAGATGCATTAAGCTCGGCAAGTTTTGCTTTTAATTCGTCAATATTGCCATACTTCGCTTCCAATCTTTTAAGTGATTTTGCAATATTACGTTCCAGTGCTGCTTTTGCATTTGGATTGCCAACTTTTTCTAAAGCAAGTGTTAACGCAATAACGTTTTGACCAATTTTACTTTCCAGATCATATTCTTCCTGTTCTTCCTCTTCTTCCTGAACTGGAGGAGGATCAAGTACAATTATTTCAATTGGATCTTCAATATCTGAAATTGTTTCCCCGTCCGTATTTTCTTCCTCTTCCTTGTTATCTGCTAGTTCATCTGCACTTTTTATTGCTTCAGCCGCCTTATTTAATAAAACACTAGCAGCCTCTTCATTTCCTTCTTCTAACAACAATTGCGCCTTCGAAATCGCTTCTTCACTAATACCAACTAAAATGTTTGCTCTTTCTACTTGGTCATCTGATAAAGCTAACTTTAATTGGTCAAACATTGCGTGTAAGTAATAAAACAAATCTTGCTCGAGGTTAATTGTTTCTTGTTCAGCGCTTAAGTCAAGTTCAACGACCTCAATATCCTTCTCATCTTCTTCTGCGAAAATCGTAGTTGGTAAAGCTAATGAAACGATTAATGCAGAAGCTGACATCGTTTTTAGCCATTTACTTTTTTTCATTATTTTTTATCCCTCCATCATTAGTCTGTTATATCTTACGGGCTTGCCACTAGACTTTTGGGGGGGAGTTTCTGATTTATTAAAGAATAACAATAAAGATGAATTGATTATTCTTTTTTCTTTCGTACAAAATAGAGATGTTATCATTTTTGTGGACTAGGGTTGACTATTACCAAAAACATTTACATGTAGCAATTTAAGTGAATCGGTCTATGTTTTTTTCTCTAGACTCAATGAGACAAGTTTTGATAAGCTATGTAAATGTACTGAGTAGTATCGGAGGAAAAGCTATGCAAGAGTATGACAATCTAAAGCGGGGAGAAAAAGGTGCTTGGTTAAGTATTTCCGCTTACCTAGTTTTATCTGCCCTTAAGTTAACAGTTGCATATATCGGTGGCTCTGCTGCCTTAAGAGCAGATGGGTTAAACAATGCGACTGACGTCGTTGCATCTGTTGCGGTTCTAATCGGTCTTAAAATATCACGTAAACCACCTGATAAAGACCATCACTACGGACACTACAGGGCAGAATCAATAGCGTCTCTAATTGCTGCATTTATTATGATAACTGTAGGTTTAGAAGTCGTAATCAATACAGTAACGAAGCTCATTCAAAACCAAACAGAAACACCGAGTATCATAACTGCTTATGCTGCTGGTTTTAGTGCCATCGTCATGTTTGGTGTATATCGTTTTAACAGGAAATTAGCAAAAAACATTAATAGTAGTGCCATTTATGCACAGTCTCAAGATAACTTATCAGATGCTCTCGTCAGTATAGGTGCTGTTGTCGGCATCTTGGGCAGCATAATGGGAGTACATTGGTTAGATTTGGTTGCGGGTATCCTTGTAGGTTTACTTATTATTAAAACGGCAGTAGGTATTTTTTGGGATGCTACTCATACATTAACAGATGGGTTTGACAGTAAAGAAATTAAAGAAATAAAGAAGAGTATTTCAAACGTTCACGGAGTGGAAAAAGTAAAAGATATAAAAGCACGGAAACATGGTAATCAAGTTTTACTAGAGGCCACCATTTTGGTTAACCCACAACTAACCGTAGAGGAAAGCCATCACATTACAGATGAAGTGGAAATACATTTAGAGAAAAAATACGGGGTAAAGCACGCTCACCTTCACATTGAGCCTTATCCGAGTTAAGAAGAAAAAGCAGGGAAAGGTATAGAACCCTGCTTTTTCTATGCTCATTCACGAATAGACAATATGTTTTCCCAACCGTATGCAGTTTCCTCATATGTACCATCACCAATTGTAATTTCATCTGCCTCTATTGGTTTAGCGCCAAACCTTTCATAAAACTTTTTGGAAGGATTCGCTGTTAATACCCATACTAATATGGATTGATGCCCTTTTTCTTCTGCTTCTTTTTTAAAAGCATCTAGAAGCATCTTCCCAATTCCCATACCTTGATAATCCTCTAATATATAAATGGCATAAATTTCTCCATCATAATTGAATTTTTTTGATCGTTCCGTACCACCAGAAATAAAACCAACTATTTTTTGATCTTCGCTTTCGGCAACATAAAGGATTTTATCATTCGAATTAGATTTTAAAACCGTTTCCCATAACACTTTTCTTTTTTCATAGGATAAAACATGATTCAGATCTTCTTGAACTACAATATCTTTATAAGTAGATTTCCAGCTTTCTACATGAACCTTAGCTATTTGACCAGCATCTGGAAGACTAGCCTGTCGAATAAAAACCATATTCCTCATCTCCCCTCAAAAATAATATATGCTGCAGAGAAGTTTTCCCATGCAGCATATAGAACATTAATAACATTGAAAAGAATCAACGCTGTTTGCATCAAACCCTGTGTAAATCCACCTTTGGGACCGTCTATTCCACCTATACCCAGCTACAGACACCCTCCCAATATAGGTTGGATAAAACCAAAACCTTCTGCCATTTGTCAAACGAACAAAAGTGACCTTTCTTAAACATCCATAAAATGATCCAGGATCAACAGCTTGAACAGTAGGTCCACCAAGCTGAGCTCCAAATTGCCCTTGGTCAACCTGAGAAGGTAACATAGAAGGTGGTCCAGGTAATTGACTTGGGGGTTGCAATGGCTGCTGATTAGGAAATTGTCCGCCTCCAAATGGAAAATCCATTAGTGATTGTTGTAGAGATAAGTTAGGCATTTCTCCAAAATTTTGCCTGTACATTTCACACATTCCTCTCCTAAGTTAAAAAGTCTATACATTTTATGAGAATGAGGAATGTATGGTGATATTACACGGTTAATAAAAAGACAGTTAAAATGGCACCTAAAACAGAAAAGATAACATTAACTTCAAAAAAAGCAATGCCTATCGCGATAATTCCGCCTAATAATCCAAAAAGAGGTTTATCA
This sequence comes from Salirhabdus euzebyi, assembly GCF_014207435.1. Taxonomy (GTDB): domain Bacteria; phylum Bacillota; class Bacilli; order Bacillales; family Alkalibacillaceae; genus Salirhabdus; species Salirhabdus euzebyi. The sequence goes on along the minus strand of NZ_JACHGH010000011.1, from coordinate 18,648 downwards.
GGAATAACACTCATGATCCCGGGGAAAATCAATGCACCGAGTGCAGCATATGGAATCGCATCCAACCATCTATTTACCCAAACTGGATAAGAGGCTTTGTCCACGATAAAAACTGGGATTAAACGCGGAAGCAAAGTCACAATCGACATACCTATAATAACGGTCCATATCATGATTTTTCCTCCTTTAACAAAAAGATACCAAAGGAACCACCAATAATTGTTGCTAGCACAATTGCCCAACCTTCACTAATATGCAAATGCACAAAAGCAAAGTTTAGTAGCATACTAATAAGAGCAATAAGTCCCACACGCCACTCTTTTTTTACGGAGGGAACGAGGAGTCCGATAAACATAGCATACAAAGCAATCCCCATACTCTGACTTAAACGTTCAGGAATAACTTCACCAAGAACCCCACCTAAAAAGGAACCACCAACCCATGATGAATAAGCAAAGATAATTAAAGTAGCGTAAAAAAGCTTCCCCTTTTCTTTTTTTGCTTCCTCTCCATGTAAAGAGGAAACAGCAAAGGTTTCATCGGTTAAACCTAACGAAAGAGGAATCTTCCATTTAAGTGGCAATGGTCTGGCCTTATTCATGAATGACAAACTCATCACAAAATGCCTAAAATTTAAAACAAAAGTTGCAATAACAATTTCAATAGCTGCTGCACCTGTACCAATCATTTTAGCACCCATGAATTGGGACGCACCTGCAAATACTAAAACACTCATTAAGGTTAATTGCAAAATACTCAAACCCGACTGAACTGCTAATACACCATATGTAATAGCGATAGGCAAATAACCTAAAAAAATCGGAAAACCAGCCACTGCACCTGCCCGGATTGCTTCACCGGACCGGTTTATAGTTGGTGTTACTTTTTCATACGAATTAACTTCCATATATTTAACCTACCCATGATGATAAATTTTGAAAATTGGTATAATTATATATGATATATCCACTATTGAGAAGTATTAAATCTTAGTTATATTTAAGGCAAGATAAACTCCAAATGATATTAGCCTTCTATCAGTCCAGAAGGGAATCTCCCAGTTCATACGGTGGAAATTTTTCAGGATGGAGGATTGCTGCTAACTTTTGTAATCCTACCATTAGGCGTGGGGAAGGTCTGCAATATAAATCTTCATCTAAAATAATAATTTTATCCCCTTTTATTGCTCTCATCTCGTGCCAGCCTGGTCGTTTTCTAATAAGTGAAGGATTCATTTTTTCTGTTTGGACCCCAACCCAAACCATACAAATATAATCTGGATCCCTTGATTTAACATCCTCCCAACTAGTGGAAAAACTAGCAACATTTTCAGTAGAAAAAACATTGATTCCCCCAGCCAACTCACTAATTTCCGTTAACCAATTGTGTTTTCCAGGAGTAAATACGGGCTTCGGCCACCATTCCCAATAAAGCTTTCGTTTTTGTGCGATGTCATGGGAAAGTTTTCGATAGGTTTCTAAAATACGATTATATTTTTGGAATACATGCTTGGCCTGATCTTCTACTCCGAGATGTTTCCCAACGAGAAGAAGGCTATTACCGATTTCTTCTAAAGAATTTGGATTCAACGTAATATGGGGAATTTTTCTTTTTTCAAGTTCTTCAACCATCTTTTCCATGCCTGGTACACTAAGAGAAGCAAGGACTATGTCTGGTTTTAATTGTTCTACTTTATCCATGTTAATATTTAGGTCGGGACCGAGGCGCGGTAAATGGTTGATTCCATTTGGCCAATCAGAAAAATCATCTACTCCCACTACTTGAGAAGTCAGCCCTAAATATGCAAGTATTTCCGTATTACTTGGACAGATTGATATTATCCTCATAAGTTCACCCCCCTATTTCCAAACAGTCATCCGTTCAGATAAGTTAGAAGTATGTAACTCTAATTGTATACCATCAGGGTCCAGGAAATTAACAACCCAACCTTTTCCTTTTTCAAAAGGCTCTCTTACGATTGGAACATTATTCTTTTTTAAATGTTCTACTGCATGATGAAAGTTAATTTCCTCTATTGAAAATGCGATATGATCCACTCCTATTTGCGGAACTCCGTAGTTAGGATAGTCCTTCCTTTCCTGTAAACATATCCATACACTTCCCCATTCTAAATAGGCATCCATCCGACCTTTATGCACTAACTCTATTCCAAGTATTCCTAGATAAAATTCTAGTGATTGCTTAAGATCCGAAACGTTAAGTGTTATATGATTAAAACCCGTAACCTTCATTTTTCCTATCCCCTTATATGATGAGCGTGAAATTTTTCCATTACATGTTTCAAACAAATACTACAGGATGATTCGTTTACATTCAATAGATTGCAAAAGATGATAAATTGATTTTATTCCATCAAGCAGTAGTTCTTTAAAGATTTAGTGTAATGAATTATAATGGGATTTGCATTAGCATTATTATGTAAAAGATGAGATGAGGAGAGTGAAGATTGGTTATGAGTTTTTTAAAAATGAGAGAACCTGTTAATACGTTGACCCATTTTATTACCTTTCTGGCTGGTATTGTCGGATTAGTGTTTCTTATCGTTTTATCTTGGAATAGTCCTTCAAAATTAACGACTATGACGATATATGGAGTTAGTTTAATTTTATTATATGGAGCAAGTTCCCTCTATCATTGGGTCCAAACATCTCCGAAAAAACAATTAATGTTAAAAAAAATTGATCACATATCCATTTATATTTTTATTGCTGGCTCCTATACACCGGTTTTTTATTTTGGTCTTGAAGGTGTCTGGAAATGGACGATGCTATCTGCTGTATGGGGGTTAGCATTAATGGGAGTCTTACTAAAAGTTTGGTTTATTCACGCACCAAGGTCTATTTCTACTATTTTCTACATTTCACTAGGCTGGGTTGCTGTCGTGCCATTCGGACAGCTTATGGATAAGTTACCAATTAACGCTATTATTTTAATGATTGCTGGAGGGGTAGCTTATACAATAGGTGGAATTATATACTCTACCAAAAAACTAGATTTCTTCCCAAACAAATTCGGTTTCCATGAAATTTTCCACTTGTTTGTTATGGCAGGTTCCATTGCTCACTTTTTTATGATCATATTGTTTATTATGCCGTTATAAAAGAAGCAACCCACTCTATTAAGAGTGGGTTTATATGTTTATTCTGCAATTTTGATGGCAACTTTACCAAATTGTTTGGCACTCTCTAAGTATTCAAATGCTGCTTTACCTTCTTCTAATGGGAAAACTTTATCTATTATCGGCTTAATATTGTGCTTTTCTATAAAGGTTAGCATTTCTAGAAACTCTTCATGTGATCCCATCGTGGAGCCAAGTAAATTATATTGCCCATAAAAGAAACTACGTAAATCTAACTTCACCTCATCACCTGCAGAAGCACCAAATGCTACAATTGTGCCTCCCTTTCGCAATTGAGATAGAGAACGATTAAAGGTTGCAGCTCCAATACACTCAATCACAATGTCAATATGTTCGTTCGATAATTCATCATCCCAGTTACTGTTTGTATGAATGGCAAGATCTGCTCCTAGTTTCTTGGCCATACTTAGCTTATCTTCCTGCCGTGAAGAAACAATAGCCTTTGCCCCCAGCGCTTTAACATACTGCAATATATACGTTGCAACACCACTACCAATTCCAGGAATAAAAACAGTTTGTCCTTCTTTCACTTTTGCCCTAGTAAAGACAACTCGATAGGCTGTTAAAGCTGCGAGAGGCATAACAGCTGACTCCTCCCATGTCAAAAACTGTGGTTTTCGTGCTACACTCTCTACAGGCACAACAACGGTTTCCGCAAAAGTTCCGTGAGCCGGCATACCTAATATTTCAAAACCATCTGGGGGAGCTTCACTATTTTCTTTCCAACCAATCCCCGGATTAATGACTACCTCATCACCCACCTGAACATTGGTAACTCCTTCTCCTAGTTGTTGAATAATGCCTGCACCATCTGAGCCTAAAATTAGTGCAGGATCTTCCTCAGACCTTCTATTCGGAATCAGTAAATCCCGATGATTTAATCCAGCTGCTTTCAATTGTATTTTTACTTCACCTTTTTTGGGAGAATTCTCCTTCATTTCTGTCATATAAATGGATGATAAATCGTTAAAGCCTTTATGTACTATAGCCTTCATGACGAAACCTCCTTTTTACTATCGTAAATGCATTTGATATCACACTGCAACTAATCCATTTTATCCCCTATTAATAATGTCATATGCAAAACACTTTTATTTAGACCAATACAAAATACGATTCTAAAATATAGTGACGTCACCTTTGTTGTGCTAAAATCTTAATACTCTATTTCGGAAAGGAGTCTCGAATGGCTAGATTTAGAAATTATCATCGAAATATTAAAATCCGCATTGCTCATATCTTTTTCTCAGACATCGTCGCAGGAGCCATTTTTCCTTTTATGGCAATATACTTTTCCCAACATTTTGGGGCGAAGTTAACTGGTATTTTGCTAGTTGTTAACGTAATTATTGGTATGATTGTTGGTCTTTACGGTGGTTATTACGCCGATCAAGTAGGTAGAAAAAAGTTAATGGTCTTGGCAGGATTAATTAGAATGGTTGCATTTATTGTAATGGCTATTGCCAATTCACCTATCTTAACTTCTCCAGAGCTTACATTCTTAATGGCGCTTTTAGTAGGGGCTTCATTAGGTTTAGATGGCCCAGCAGCCGATGCCATGATTATAGATATTACAAAACCAAAAGAAAGAAAAGGTGTATACTCCTTAATTTATTGGAGCTTTAATTTAGCTTTTGCTGTAGGTGGAATTATAGGTGCCTTAACATTCAAAAACTATTTATTTGAATTATTAATCCTCCTATCCTTTACTAGTTTTTTGGCTAATATACTTGTTATCTTTTTCATCAAAGAAACACTTCTTATAAAGGAAGCGAAAACAAAACAAAAGAAGATTATTAGAAGTATGGTGAAAAGCTACAAAGAAGTAGCAAGCGACAAACTATTTCTCTACTTTGTTTTAGCTGGTATGTTAATGCAATCTGTAGAAAATCAGATGGAAAATTACATAGGGGTCCGTTTAAATGACGAAATGCCAACACAACCGATCTTTCATTTTGATGTTACTGGGGTAGAGATGGTTGGTTTCTTAAAGGCTGAAAACACTATTATTGTGGTGCTCTTAACCGTTTTTATAACACGATGGATTATGAAATTTAGAGAGGATCGAACCTTATTAACAGCTATCTTTATTTTTACTGTTGGATACACTGTCGTAAGTTATGTAAATAATATATGGGTACTTTTTTTCTTTATGACAGTTGCAACAATAGGAGAATTAATGAGAGTACCTATCCAGTCCGATTTTTTAGCAAGTATCCCAACCGATGACAAAAGAAGCTCGTATATGGCCATTAATGGCTTAGTATTTAACGGTTCTATGATGCTAAGTGCCATATACATATCTCTCGGGGCTATTTTCAGTAAAGAATTAATGACTTTTCTTATTTTTGCATTGGGGATGAGCAGTTTACTTATTATTAGGCGAATACTACCCGATTTGAAAAAAAGAAGAGAGTTTCAGCAATCATGATATTCGGCAGCCACATTAAATGGCTGCCTTTTTTAATCCTCTTCTTTATCTTCTCGCTTCCTTTTTACATCATATGGAAATACCTCTTCTGAAGTTTCCACTCTTAGTTTTCTTTCTGGTAACGACCTTATATGAACATCTTTATCTGAGTAGCTTGGTTCACCAAAAACTCTATTCTGTAAATAAAAATGGTATAACGCTTCTGCCATTGCAACAAAAAAAGCACTAAATAAAGCTGCATTACCTACTGCCCATGTCGGCTCATTAAGGAAAGTTCCATAAAAAAACAATACTAAAAATGCCAATCCAAAATCAGCCAAAGTAGCCATCAAATTCCCGAAACGTTTAAGTATGATTAAGTCACCTACGAAATAGCCTATTACAACAAACAAAGCACTAACAACGAGTACATTCCAAACAGTAGCGTTATCAAAAGCTGCAAATATAGAGAAAAAAACGATTGCTATGATTAGAAATTTTATACCCAAAGGTAACGAATGCTTCAAATCTAACACCTCCGATTTTATTTTCTTCTAAATGAACATTTTATATGCAAAGTTCTCTTCTTTTAAGAAATGTACATTTGGAAATACTGATTGTAGACAAATAAACAAAGAGGTTGTTTTATGATTAAAATTGTAGCAATAAATAAACATGGGAAGATAATATCTAATGCAACACTACAAGGGTTAAGGGATAAAGACATAGCTTGGTACTGGGTAGATTTCAGTTCACCTACAAGAAATGAAATCGAAATGTTAGATCAACACTTTGGCTTCCATCCCCTTTCAATAGAAGATTGCATTAATAAATTACAAAGACCTAAGCTTGACTATTATGATAGTTACACATTTTTTGTAACCCATAGTGTAAATGAGGTTGAACTTTCAAAGGAAGAAGTAAATTTTTTTCTAGGTGAAAATTTTCTTGTTTCTTTTCATCTTCTACATTCAAGTCATGTTGATGAGGTATGGGATAGATTTATCGCTACTGCAAATCACGAAATATGGAATCCACCCATTATTCTTTATCATCTAATAGATAAATTTGTTGATTATTATTTTCCGATTATTTATAAGCTTGAGGATGATTTAAATCAAATAGAAAATAACACTAGGAATCTTTCCATGGAGGAAATGCTGGACCAATTATTTGAAATAAGGCATTCCTTCCTTAAACTCAGGCATACTGTACTACCTATGAGGGATTTAATTTACAGAATGATTAATTCCAATCACTTGGATGGAATTAAACAAAATGAAAAATATTTTTCAGATATTCATGATCATCTATTAAAACTTACTGAAATGATTGAAGCTAGCCGTGAACTAACGAGTGATATCCGTGATAATTATCTATCATTAAACTCACACCAAACGAATAAAGTGATAAAAGTATTAACAGTGATTACTACTATTTTCATGCCCCTCACTTTTATTGCTGGTATTTATGGAATGAACTTTGAAAATATGCCAGAACTTAAATGGGACTATGGATATTTTTTCATTTTACTCATGATGTCTGTTATTGGATTTGGAATGTTTTTTTGGTTTAAGAGAAAAGGATGGTTTAAATAAATCACACACTTCCATTAGGGATTGTGTGGTTTATTTGGATTCATAATTAATAAAATAACACTTTTGTCCACGTCAAAATCCCAGTCAACAAAAACATCACTAACCTTCGTTTCAAGAATTTTATTAAACAGCGTGTTGTTATGCAGAAGTTGTTTTTCGAGCTTCCTTTTAGCAATCCTTAAATGTTCCTGAAAACCCATTCTGATGATTTCTTTTTCAATTCTTACTAGTATGCCATTTCGAATAATAAGAATAGTTCTGGGATTTAATTGACAGGAATATATATTCTCCGGTGTCTTTTGAGCCTCCTTGGAAATTTCTACAATTTCCTCTTCTAGTTGTTCTTTTCCTTTGTAATTTTCATTAACTGGAAAATTAGTTTGCGTCTCATCTGATGAAAGTCCAACCATCATACCTGATCTGTTATGCAATCCCCAATCATAAAAAAAATAGTTAATTTCCATACCTGTAACAACTTTTATATATCCCTGAATTTGTGGTATAAGATTAGACATAACTGTATCTCTTGTCTCTTGTACTGTGTTTTCTTTATCTTTTTGCATTAAAACTTTTTCAGTAGGCGAAAGAAAATTCTTTAGATAAAATGTTATGTAGTTTAAGCCTATAGAAACATATACATTTTCAGGTCCCTTTCCGAAGTTATCCCGTAACATTTTACTTATATAATTACTTAGATCTGCTGTTATATTTTTTTGTTCCAAGATATCACTACCTTAAAATAGAATCTTGAATAGGATACCCAATACCAGCTATTTTATAATGGAAATAATTTCATATAGAACATAATTAGTTAAAAATTTATACTTATGTATAGGTGAAGGGATAGAATGCCATTCGCTAAAAGGGGATTTTTTAAAATTGTTTTATTTAACAGATGAATTACTAGTTGAGATTTTTACGAAAGCAGTATTGTTGGATAGTGACCAGGAGCTAATTAACATGTTGGGAAACGAAATGCAACACAGAGGGATAAACATGAAGGATATAAATAGTGGAGAGTAGTTTTGTTTTTCAATAAATTAACAGACTTCTTAAAGAAAAATAATTCAACTAATATGGGACGAATGGCTTTCACCTTTTACCCCGAACTTATTTTTTCTTCTACTCTACCTTTTTATTAATTTCTTTTAAATTAACACCTCTATTTTTCAATTCTTTCTCTAATAGAATAATAAAATCTTTTTCTAAATTTAATTGCAAAGCTTTTTGATAGGCATTTATAAGGGCATTATCTGATAGTTGTATAAACATGCAATCATCCTTTGTTTTTTATTAATCTAAATAAGTTTATTTTTTTGAAAATAGGTTATTTAATAATGAAATGCTTTTCTAACTCAATAAAAAGCGTTTCTGTCAAACAAACCCGAATTATAGCAATTGGTGTATAAATACCCCTAATTAAATATCTTACGTTAATATTTATAGTATTTCAATACAAAATAATTAGATTTTAAGTATCTTCGTCTGGATTATAAAACGAGGTATAGTAATAACTGAGGTGAAAAGTGGCATGCAAGAAAAACAACTGTCTAAAATTATTGGTGAACGTATAAGAATGATGAGAAAAGCAAAAAGATTAAGCCAAGAAGAACTCGCACATAAGGCTGGATTACATCCAACTTATATTGGACAATTAGAACGAGGAGAAAAAAACGCTACAATTGAGTCTGTAAGTAAAGTTGCAAATGGATTACAAGTTAATTTAGAAGAAATAGTTAGGTTTGCACAACCTAATGATTATACAACTCAAAACGAAACGATTGTTCAGTTAGTCCACCAACTATATAAAGTTAGTGAACAAGATCAGCAGACTATTTTAAACCTAATTAAAATCTTACTGGATTGGAAAGAAAGAACACCTTCATGATTACTAAATTACTCTTATTAAGAGGCATGCAGCATCATGAATTGTCCTTTTTATAACAGATGCTGCATGCCATTAGGTTCAATTAATTATCCACCTCTTCTTCGCCTTCTCCTTCCTTCTCTTCATTCAACTCAAAGTAAGCATCCAAAATCCTCTCGCCGATCTTGTTATTAATACCCGTCCTTGTTCTGACTCCTACATTCGGTACAATGATGGAGAAAGCAATTTCAGGGTTATCGTAAGGTGCATAACCAACTAACGTTAGGTTTTCTGTTTCTTCCACAAGTTGACCATTTTCATAAATCATATTTTGAGCTGTCCCCGTCTTTCCAGCTGCTACATATGGTTTATCTGCAAAAGTTCCAGCTGCAGTTCCTCTCGTTCCATTAAAAACGCGATATAGCCCGTTCTGCACGGCATCTATATACTCCTGATCCATTTCAATACGGTTAATCACTTCAGGTTCCATCACTTTGTATATCGGTCCAAGCTCACCATTATTATTAGACTCCCTTATTTCTTTAACCAAATGTGGTTTTACACGATAACCATCATTGGCAATCGTCGAAATATATTGCGCTAATTGAAGAGCAGTAAATGGTTCATATTGTCCAATAGCATAGTCCATTAAAAAACCTGGAGAATATACTTCTCCCTCATAACCTGTAGCTTCATAAGGTAGATCTATACCTGTTTCAATACCTAAACCAAACTGTTTAAAGTAATTTCTCATTTGTCTAAATGCGTCTGAATCGTAATCTAAAGGGGCATTCTCAACATAAGTGTAGTCCCCTCCCATACGCATCGCAATAAAATACATAAAGACGTTTGAGGATCTTTCTAAAGCACTTAGATAGTTAACTGAACGTAATGTATCATAGGAGCTTTTCCATGGTGTTCCAGCAATCTTAATAGGTCTGTCAAAAAATGTAGTCGATTTATTAATTACTCCAGATTGAAATCCTGCTAACACAGTAGCCCCTTTAATTGCAGAGCCTGGTAAATGAGCGTCATAAACAACTCGGTAAGACTCATCCTTTACATGTGCAGGTTCTTCATCTGTTGCTCGGTAATAACGTTTACCTGTGATAGACAAGACCTCTCCCGTTTTCGGATTCATCATTACGACCAAAGCATCCTTCATAAACCTATTTTTACCTGGATGGTTTTCAATTGCTATTGTCAATTCTTCCTCCACAATCTGATCAATTTTCTTCTGAAGTTCCATGTCTATTGTTAAGACTAAACTTTTCCCTTGTTTTCCTTCATGTACAAGCTCTGTACCTAAAATATTATTCTGTGAATCTGTTATATGACGATAAAGTTCTTTTTGACCACTTAGAATAGTTTCATATTGTTCTTCTAAAAAGCTTTTCCCTACTCGATCGTTTCGACTGTACTGTCTGGTTAAATAGAAATCTGCTTTATCTCTCAAGATTCCTTCGTCATGTGAAGTTAAACCACCAACAAAATTTGAGAATGTTGGATGAAAGGGTAAATGTCTTTCCCAATCTGTTGTTACATTCACACCTGGCATTTCACTTAAGTGTTCTGCAACTGTCGCATATTCTGTATCCGTTACTTCTTCATTTTTAACAATATGCGGTGTCAATTCTATTGCCTGATCAAGCTCTCTTTTAACTGCTATCACTTCTAAGTCTGCTTCTGTCAGCTGAGCAAGCTCCCCATCTGTTATTCTATCTAGGACAGCATAATATTCTTCCTCGTTATCCATTTCCGCCTTTTCTTCATCTGAAAGCTTGGCATAAGCCTCTTCATGGTTTATTAGTATCCAATAATCTTTCTTATCGCGTTTTGTGACGTCACCATCATCCTTCTTAATATAAGAAGCAAGTTTTTGAGCAACATCTAGCTTTTCATCTGGTTGGACATGTTTTGGAGGCGTATAGGTTATTGCATATTTCGGTGTATTTTCGACAATTATATTTCCATTGCGATCATACATTTCTCCCCTTGGAACAGGAACGCTTGTAACTGTTTCTTCCGTTTCGTCGAGTACTCTTTGGGCCTCTTCCCCTGTTAAGATTTGAACGACTCCTAATTGAAGAATTAATAAAGAAAATAACAAGAAGATAAGAAAGAACAACACATTAAGACGAAATGGTAAATGTGATTTTTTCTTCATGATTCGTCCCCCAGTAAAACCGATTTATTAACCTAATTTTACCATTACTATGAAACTCAAACACTATGTATATTTAATTTTTACAAGATTATTATAACACAAAAACAAGAACTGATGTTCTAGTTTTTGTGTTTTTTTACCTTTATCAGGAAAAATTTTATTTTATTTAAATTATTTAATGACTTATAATAATGTTAAGTCAGCTGGGAAGCCAGAATGAGAACAGGGAGAATATTATGGGCTTACGATCAATAGCTAAAATAGAAAAACAAAGTTTTACAAAAGGAATAATATTTCAGTTAGTGCTTCTTATTTCTGCACTATACCTTCTATATGAAGGCATGCCTTCACTTTTGCCTCTTTATCGTAATATTGGTTTCTTTTTGTCAGTCACCATTTTCACCATTTGGATTACGGCCCAATTGCTTGGTCGAAAGGAATTTATAAAAGTAATTAAGCTTACATCCATTTGCTATGGCATCATTTTGTTCTTAACCTGTGTCATCTATTACGTTAGTAGTTTTATTGTATTAGTGGAGGATTTTGGAATAGAGTCTATATTGGGAGAAAATGAAGTTTTTGCAAAAATAACCTATTTTGCCATTTGCTTTATTCAGCCTATTCTACTACCTATACCGGAAGCTGTTACAGTAGTGGCTGCTAGCTCGGTCATGGGCGCATTATCAGCCTTCTTACTCGGCTTTACTGGTACATTACTTGGGATTTTTACGATGTTTATGGTTTCAAGAATTGGAGGTATGAAGTTTGTTGAGAAGTTTGTTAAACCAGCAAAAATAGAACAATACCATAAATACGTAGAGAAGAATGAAGTTTTCATTTTAGTACTACTATTTATTATACCGATTCTACCCGATGAAATTATTTGTATTGGAGCAGGAGTTAGTGGTGTATCCATCAAACGGTTTTTAATTATTGCAACTCTATCAAAATTAGTTACTTCCTTTACATTTGCCTATTCTGTTGAATTAGCATCCATGATTTCCCTTACTGCTACGGAAATTATAACAACAATATCTATAGGGATATTCATTGTAATAAGTCTCTCCTTTTTTGTGAAAAGACTTTTGTTAAAATAAATAACTTAGCTACACCTTCTATGGTAGTAGCTAAGTTCGTCAAGGACCTGATCCACTAATTCCTTCTGAAAAACAATTCTTTGAAAGAGACTAATCCATGATTTGTAATATTTACACCTAACAGGTTTTGATTAAAAAATCCACGTTGATATGTGCTGTATAAAGGAAAAACAAGATGATTATGGAGAAGAATATTTTCTATAGCAATGAAGAATTTGCGACGCTGTTCTTCCTCTTTCTCACTCCATATTTTTTCTAACAAAACATTCACTTCTTTACGATAGTTATCTGGCAGTACCTTATCTAATGTATTTTCTTTTGACATAAATAAGCTTAACAACCCCATTTCATCATTTTCAGCAAGGACATATTCGGATAGTATAAGGTCTGCCTTTTGAACATATTTATCCTTTGAAAAATCCTCAAATGGAACTATAACAAGTTTTATTTGTATCCCATTTTGTTCACAACGCTCCTTTATATAATAAAGGTCATCTACATCCGGCTTTAAATCATGAGCTAAAATAGTTAATTCCACACTACCCGAATTCAATCCAGTTTTTATAGGGACATTTGTCTCCACATTTCCCATTAAGAACCCAACCGTTTCTTGCCTTGGATACCCTAAATCTTTTACTAGAAGTGACTTGTCGATCACTTCTTCCACCTTTTTTCGCTCTTCTTTGTCTAACTCCGTTTTGGTAACATTCCACAATAAATACTTAATAGACAAATTTCTTTTTTCAAAGGATTCATAATTACTTTCCGCACTATCCATTAGGTGGAAAGGTAAATAATCGGCTGTATTTTCTGTAGACTGATGATATGTAAAATACTTTTCCATCGTCGGTAAAAACAAAATATTTATCCTATCCAAATGAGCTCTAGCTTCAAAATAACTAGTGTGTGCTTTTAGCATCAAGTAATCATCTTCATGCCTATCCACACGAAAAGGACCTGTTCCAATTGGTTTAAGTTGAAATTCCTTCGCACTCTTCCCACCATAATTAAATGGGACAATAGCACATTTAAAAGAAGATAAAATGCTTAACCACATAAATTGGGGCTTTGAAAGTGTAAACCTAATCATATAATCTGTTACACATTGTATCGATTTAATAGATTGAAAAATCCAATCAAAATCAGTGCCCTTCATTCTTTCAAAAGTAAACTTAATATCTTTGGAAGTAAGTTCTTTTCCGTGATGAAAGAAAACACCCTTCCGTAAATAAAATGTCCAGTTACATCCTAGTGAATCCCTTTCCCAATAATGGGCTATGTTAGGACTATATTGAGATGCTTTAGCGTTATAGATAACTAGGGTATTAAAAATTTCTCTAATCAAATGTGATTCCGTTTGCCTCTTTACTTGTATAGGATCAAGCGAAAATAATTTCCGGAAATATGGAAAAGTAAGACTCTCCTCATTAGAATCACCTTGTATCCCATCAGAATTGTTTAAACCAAATAGTAGCACCATAATGCCCTGTGCATTTTCACCTAGCCAATAGTATTTCTCTAATAGTCGAAATAAGTTAACACTTTCTTCATTACTTATAGCTTTCTGTACATTATCCAAAAGAATTTCTTCAATTGTCTTTAGAAAAGAAATCCTCGTTTTATTACCCCGTCCGTTACCTTTCTCACGTAGAATCCAACCTTCCTCTTCCATTTTGTTAAGTAGATGGATGACATTTCTTCCAGAGCATTCAAAAATATCACTTAAATCTCTTCTTGTTGTTCGTATAGAATTGTCCGTTTTTTGCTCATCAAAATTACCTAGTAATGTAACATAATAATATAAGAGCTTGATCATTCAGATCTTCCTCCTCAAAAGGGTGAAAAAACTAATACTAATTTACACTTTTTATTCTCCCTTTTGCAATTAAAATAAAAATGGAGGGGGAGTTACTCATGCAAGATAAACGATTATTAGCTTTACTAGCAGCCTTTCTCGTTACAATTCTTTGGTCATCGTCCTATTTTTTCAACAAATTTGCCTTTGAGGAAGGAATTGAACCTTTAACACTAGCCGGGCTTCGTTACTCTATCGCTTTTTTGACCCTATGGAGTATAACAAGCTGGAAAAGCAAATTTCGGAATAATTATGTTAGCAAACTACCAATAAAACATATCCTCTTATTAGGGATTACGGGATATGTAATGGGTCAAGGTCTTCAATACTTTGGACAGTTTTTTATTAGCCCAACACAAACCTCTTTATTGTTAAACATAGGAAATGTTAGTTTTGTAGCAGTTGCAGGAGTTTTTCTGTTAAGAGAAAAAATTTCCATCAGAACAACAGTTGGAATCATAGGCGTTACACTCGGTGTGATCTTATTTAATTACCCATTTCATTTTGATGTTAATGACATTTTAGGTATTGTTTTTGTCCTATTATCTAGCATTGGATATGCAGTGCACCTATCGTTTACTCGTCATTTAGTAAAACGTGAGCATTACACCACGAATCAATTAGTGATGGCACCTATGGGCATAGGGGCATTATGCATGCTATCATATGGGTTTTTAGTTGAAGGTATACCTAATATAACGATTGAATTGGTTTTCATTGTTTTGTGGTTAGGAATTGTAAATGGCTCCATCGCCTTCACGTTGTGGGCCTGGAGCCAAAAATATTTGGAGGCGTTTCAGAGTAGTGTTATAAACAATTTGATGCTTATTGAAATTGCATTGCTAGATGTTATGATATTGAATCAGTCCTTTTCTGTTTTACAAAGTATCGGTTTAATAATTGCTTTTGCCACCATTATTTTCGTTTCTCTTCACAAAACGAAAAGTAGTAGCTAAATTTATAAGAAGATATGTCATCATATGAAGGCCTATAATGCGAGGAAAATAACAAATAAAGGTTTCCCAATTCCATTTGGGAAACCTTTTATTATTTAAACTATTTTATTGTTCAGATGACTCAACCCATCTATCAGACCAGTTTTCTATACCTTTTATAATAGGCTGAAGCTCACGGCCTTTATCAGTTAAGGAGTATTCAACCCTCACAGGAACTTCCGCATAAACGTGGCGATTGACCAATCCTTCTTCTTCCAGCTCTTTTAGTCGCTCGGAAAGAAGCCTACCACTTACGGGAAGTGAAGACTCTATTTCTGAAAATCTTTGAGGCCCAAACAAAAGTTGATAAATAATTAATCCGGTCCAGCGTTTACCTAATAATTTCATTGCTTTTTCAAACTTAGGGCAGAGCTGAAACTGTTCCATCGCCTCTCACCTCTTTATAATCCTATTATACCCTTATTTAAGTTGGTTGAAAACTAGCACGAATAAGATTTTACCATAGCTTCATTTATTTCTTAAACGGACTATTTTTATTACCATATAAAGCATAGTTCCGAAAAGGACAATAATAAGAGCTGGTAAAAACCACGATCCTAATCCTGCCTTTCCAAAGGCCACTTGGACAGTACTCCATGTTGCAAAAGAGAAAAAACAAACTATTTCAAAATTCATTATAACAAGCATTTTTTTCGATAATTCATAAAGCTGCTTAGCGTTTTGTTCTGTCACTTTTATCGGAAAGTTATGGGTAGAAGGGATTTTCGCTAACAAAAATAATAAGACAAACAGAAAAGTACTCATAACCGGTAACATAAATATAGATGCTTTTGGACCCCAAGCGTCTGGTTCACCGAAAGCATTAAAATGCATTGGCATATTTTCAGGTAAGTCTTTCCAAACATACATAATATAAATAAATGTCACAAAGATGATTAATACGGAAATTAACTCTAGTAATTTTTCAAAAGGCGTTTTAGGTATTTCTATCTCAGGTCGATTATAATCCAATTTTCCCACCCACCTAACCTTTTTAATGGAATATGATATATACGTAAACGTTTGCCGTTTAGTTTCATATGAATCTTCGTTAAAATGAAAATTCATGTACCATTATGTAGCTTATATATTAGGTTCTAATTAAAAAACCTTATCCGAAAATTGGATAAGGTCTCAAATTATTATTATTTTACTCTCCGTGAAAACGGGATGCACCATGATTAACAGGGCCAACGTATTGATTTAATCGGAAAGAATGACGAATAGCGGCTGTAATAAATTTCTTTGCACGATAAACTGCTTCTTTTGGAAATGTCCCTTTTGCTAGCTGTGCTGTTATTGCTGCCGAATATGTACACCCAGCTCCATGTGTAAACGTTGTATCTATCTTTTCTTCCTCTAAAAGCTCAAATTCTTTTCCATCATATAATACGTCTACAGCGTTTGGATGATCTAACTTTCCGCCACCTTTAACGAGAACATACTCAACACCTAAATCATGGATTTTTGCTGCTGCTTCTTTCATTTGTTCTACAGATGTAAGATTACCTAGGCCACTAAGCTGACCAGCTTCAAATAAATTTGGCGTTACGATTTGTGCATGGGGTGTGAGAATATCTCTAAGAGCATGTGCAAGTTCAGGATATAATACTTCATCAGCACCTTTACAAACCATAACTGGATCCACAACTACCTTTTTAAACCCGTGTTTTTTTATAGTAGCTGCAGCCATTTCAATGGTATCCACAGTCGGTAACATACCTGTTTTTAGAGCATCCACACCAATACCTTCTGTAATAGTTGCTAATTGTGAACGGACGGTATCAAGTTCAACTGGGAAAACGTCATGTGACCAATTGTTATATGGGTTCATTGCAACAATTACGGTTAATGCAGACATTCCATAAACCCCGTGTTCTTGGAACGTTTTTAAATCGGCTTGTATTCCAGCCCCACCACTACTATCGGAACCTGCAATTGTTAACGCTTTTGGTAAAGTCATCGTTATTACCTCCATTATTTTCTAAATAGCTATGTTATGACATGCCTATTAATCCATGCTTTATTTTACTTAATTTTCTTAATAAAAAGGAACTAATTTGTCCACAATCTACTAATTTTGGCTTCATTATTATTTAAGTGTAGTTGAAAAACATCAGGATTGCTCATATTCTTCCATTGTTCAAACCCAAAAGAATGACAAAAATATTTTATAACTAAAGCTAGTAAATTACCATGACTAACTATTATTATATGATTTGCCCCACTATGATAAACTTCCTCTATGACAGAGTTAGCTCTAACCATTGCTTCTCGACTCGATTCCCCACCGTCAAATTTAAGATCTAGATCTTCAAATGATTGCTCTAATTTCTCCTGCCAACTTGGCAAGTTACTACTACTCAATACTCTTTCTTGGAGTCTAACGTCCAATTCTACATTTTTATTTAATGCCTTCGCTAATGGAGTTATCGTTTGCTCGGCTCTTGTATAAGGACTAGATATTACTCTTTCAATAGGATAACCTTTAAAAAATTCAACTAATTGTAAGGAATCGTGAAATCCCTTTGCCGTAAGCGGGGCTTTGGAATCTTGTCCTTCCGCTTCACAATGACGAACTAAGTATATAAACTTCTCCAATTAACTTCTCTCCTTTAAATGATCAGGTCGTTGATCGATAGAAAGCATTCGCCTGAAATTTGGAAATATAAGGAATAAAAAATGCTATAATTGCTCCACTAAAAACTGCATTTAGAAGCGTCCCTATTCCAATTGGACCATTAAATAAAAAAGCCACAATCACCAACGCCACATTTATAATCGCTCTTGTATAGGCAACATTTAATCCAGTAATATCGCGTAAAATTAGCATTGTCCTATCCATTGGGATTACTGCAAAGTCAGCCTGTAAATAGATAGCTATTCCTAGGCCAGACAACACAATTCCAAGTAACAAACAAATGTATTGCGTCATTATTGCATTAGGTGTTACCCAATCCCTTAAAAGGAAAATCCAAAAGTCAATAAACACACCGGTAACAAGTGAAGTAAGTAGTGCTAAATATTCTGGCCTATTCAATTTAATGAGTGCATTAAGTAAAACTAGCGTTAAACCTACTACAATTTCCCAACTACCAATTGTTAAACCTATCGTTCTATATAAACCTACTAGAAGCGCATCAAATGGGGAGGTACCTAATTCGGACTGTATGGTTAAGGTAATTCCAAGTGTTAGGGTAATGATCCCTAACAAATAAAAACCAACTTTTTCTTTTGTTAGCTGCAAGTTCTCCCCTCCAATCAAGCATTTTCTTTCTTTAAGACTGTTTTCTAATTGATTGTTGTTTTGCAAAATATCCTTAAACTACGACATAACTATAGCTTTGCATTTTGATGAGTGCATACGACCGCTTCGGCAGAATACTTCGCTTTCCACTGGCACAGCCTCAGCCTCCTCGCGGAAAACCACCGCTGCGGGGTCTTCAGACACGTGCTATCCCGTAGGAGTCTGCGTATTCTGCCTACGCTAAGATTGATT
>NZ_JACHGH010000010.1 GCF_014207435.1 Salirhabdus euzebyi | reverse complement strand
AGGTCAAAAAAAATAAAAGGGGAAGAAACAATCCCCCTGAATAAATATAGTTGAAACATTGTGATTCAATTTTACACAATAACGTGGACTTGACTCACATACCCTACATATCTACCACTTTATACGTTATACCTTTCACTTCTACGAAAAATTAACATGAATTGTTAAAAATATTCATCTATCCCTCTAAGATAAACCATGCTATAATAATCTAGCGATGAGCTAATTGCATAAGACAAGGTTGACACACCTTTATGGTAATGCACTATGTGGAGTGCAGTCCCTTGCCGCAATACGTAAAGAAAGACGTCCAAATCGGGCGTCTTTTTTGCATTTTCATAAAAATTATAAAATATCTTCCAATGCCTCATGAAGAGTCTCAAAGCTAAAATTATAACCCTCATGTATTAACCGCTCAGGCACGACCCAGCGACTTTTTAAAACTAATTCTGTTTCTGTCTTGATGAAAATAGCACCTAGTTCAAGCATCCATTTTGGTGAAGGTAAACCAACCGGGACCTTCAATTTTGCTCGTAGTAACTTCATAAGCTCTGCGTTATCGACGGGATATGGTGCAGAACAATTAAACACACCGCTCAGGTCATTTCTTTCCTTTAAAAATTGTACAATTTGAAACAAATCTTCAATATGAATCCAACTAAATTTCTGTTTCCCTGTTCCCTGTTTACCACCAAGTCCAAGTCTTACTAAATTTTTATATGGAGTCATTACTCCACCTTCTTTACCAAGTACAATCGCTATTCGGAGAGCAATTTGCCTTGTATTAGGCAGGGAAAAACCAAAGAAGGAGTCCTCCCAATTTTTTGCGACATCCACTGAAAATCCTGTACCAATTTCTCCATCCGCTTCTGTCATTGGGCGATCTTCTGCGTGTCGGTATATAGTAGCTGTACTAGAATTCATCCATACGTTAGGTGGATTTTTACATGCTAAAATGGATTCTCCAAGTATACTTGTGGTCTCCGTCCTTGAATGCATAATTTCATTTTTGTTCTTTTCATTGTATCGGCAATTGACAGATTTCCCTGCTAAATTCACTAAAAGTTCAGCACCTTCTAATGCCTCTATTATTCCAGATTTATCATCCCATGAAACATAGAGAGGTTGTCTAGATATGATTTTCACTTCATATCCTAGCTCAATAAATTTCCTCTTGAAATACTCACCAATAAAGCCAGTTCCACCAGCTATAACTATCTTTTTCATATAAAAGATCCCCATTCTGAAATGCACAATGTGAAAACGAGATTTTTCGGGTGGTGACAGGCACCACAAGTTAAGTATACCAAACCTCCCACGACAATGACGTATGACTAAAAGTTAACATATATGATAAACATTAGAATAATGACAAACCATTTAGGAGGTAAAATATGACTAAACACAACAAAACGAGAGGATTTGAAATCGCAAAAGGGTATGAGGAAAGAGACATCCGTCTACCAATTAGACAAACAACCTTTGCCGCCGGTTATGACTTTGAAGCTGCGGAAGACGTAACAATCCCATCTATTTTTCAGGTGCTCTTTAATAAATTACTGAAAAAATTAAATTCTGAAGAAAACCTGACAGAGGAAGACAACCAATTACTAAAACCAACCTTAGTACCGACTGGGGTAAAAGCTTACATGCAAGAGGACGAAGTATTACTAGTATTTAGTCGTTCAAGTGGACCAATCAAACGATTTCTCCTACTCAGCAATGGAACTGGTGTCGTCGATAAAGATTTCTATTCAAACGAAAAAGATGACGGTGATATTAAATTACAATTTCTCAACTTTGGAATTCTACCAGTTAAAATCAAAAAAGGAGAACGAATCGGACAAGGCATGTTCCAAAAATACCTACTAACCGACTACGACCGAGCAAAAGGAGAAAGAAAAGGCGGCTTTGGATCTACATAAATACGTTCCCCGACTCTGGGGAACATTTACCACACATGGATTAATAAAGTCGCTTGAACGAGCGAATAATCTTGTTGAACCTCTAATTCTCATACTGCTAACTCATACATAATCTGCCTGAACCCTCGATTCTCGCTGCTAACTCACAATTTATCCGTCTGAACCTTCAATTCCTCCTGAACCTGCAATCCCCTAATCTAAGCACTAACCAAGCAATCTTACCCTCAGTAAAATAGAAAAAACCTTCACTCCTTAACCAATTATCCATAAAACCACTCTCCCTCACAAATTCAAGCAATCTAACACCCCAAATAAAAAGCATATTCTCAATTAATCCTTTATAAAAATAATAAATAGGTACAAATAGCTAAATAAGGAGTGAGAATATGAATTTTTGTCGGAGTTGCGGTTCTAAACTAGATACGGAAAAGAAATTTTGTATCCACTGTGGAGCCCCACTTGAGAACGGTCCAACAGACCATTACTCAGAGCTCTCTTCTCAAGAGTTAACTACCTACCAGCGCACCAAACGAAAACCACTATCGAAAGCAACGAAAATATTCCTTACTTTCGGGATTGGACTCATACTAGCATTGGTAATAACCCACCAAATTTTATCATCCCATTATGACCCTATGAAAGATTTGCAGGCTATGGATCAGGCACTAGCTACGAATAGCATCCAGACGTTAAATGAGTATATTGAGTTCGACGATTCCGCAATTCTTGATGAGGAGAGTTACTTTGAATACATAAAAGATGTGGAGTGGGAGGTTGTAAAAGAACAATATACAAAAATAATAAAAGAGCCCACTGATTCCACCTCCACCATTGCTAGTAGCCTGGGAGCACCTCTATATTATGTGAAAAATGAACCTATCCTCTTTGGGTTATATAATCAATTTTCTTTAGAAGCTGTTCCCTCCGAACTTAAAGTCGTTTCTGCCTTGGATGACACACAGATTAAAATTGAAAATATTTCTACTACAATAGGCGTAAATACGTCAACAACTATTGCAGACATTTATCCAGGTACCTTCACGCTAAGCGGAACAGCGAATAATGATTTTGGTGAGTTCCAATACGAAGACACTATTACAATTCAGGCTATAACGGAGGTAGAAAAAGCAATAGAATTCCCTATCAAAAACTACGCCATTAATACGAATGTTCCTGAGGCAGATTTATTTCTAAATGATCAACCTTTTGGGATAAAACTTTCAGCAATAGATCAATTAGGCCCATTTCCAGTGGATAGTTCTTCTATACTACATGCCCAGTGGAGGAAGCCGAATGGAGAAGTTATTCAATCTAGTTCCGTGAATGTAAAAGAATATGCCACAGCTAATGAGATTCCGCTAATGTTTGCTGAGAGCGATTTAGTAGAAGAAAAGGAAGTGGAAACAGCTAGTACGACTGAGGAACAAGGAAATCATGAAGCCGCTGGCCAGTATGTTTTAGATTTTCGTAATGCTTATGAAATCGCCTTAAACAGACAGGATTTTAGCTATATTGAACCTTATTTATTAGACGGTAGTCATGTAGATGAAGATTTACATCAATATATTAAGGATTTGATGGGATCTACCTACCATTATGATTTTGAATCCAATACGGTATTAGATAGCAACATTATTGATAACAAAACGGCCAAGATCACTACAAGAGAGTTGTTTACTTACACGACTAGCTCTGGCGAAAAAATATACTATGACAAAAGCAAGGTTTACACCGTTATTTACGAAAATGGTGTATACCAAATTACGTATATAGAATACACCGATACAGATCGAACGTATAACTAATAAAACCGGGCTGCAGTGAATGCACTGTAGCCCGGTTCATTTTTTTCTAATTAAAATAAAGGAAAACTACTTAAGAATTCATCTACTTGCCTCAAGTAATCAACAACAGTGTTACTAATAAAAATATAAGCAATAATCATGGCGATAACAGGGGCACCTATGCTCGCATAAACTCTTTGTTCCGACGTATTCCTCGTTACCTCCATCGTAAGCAAGGCCGGAACGATGTACGTAACGAAAAATAAAGACCCAAATAATAAAATAAGCGATAAATTGAAAGCTCCTATGTAAGTCAATATGAGAGCAATTACATTAACGACTGTAAAGGGAACTACCAATCCACTAAACTGAGAAATAAGTGTTTTGGCTGTTAATGGACTTTTTGCTATTTTTACCATCACAAGCATACTAATAAATCCGATTGCTAAAAATACAAGGGCAAAAAAAGCAACTCTACTAAACACTTCAAAAAATGGCACACTAATCTGTTCAAGAGGAATGAACGAACTTCCTAAATGGTCACTAATAATGGAATCTAGAAAAGAATAAATAGTGAAACCAAAAACAACAGCAAATAGTGCCAAACTGATTAAACCAGTAGCAAAATCCCCTTCCCCCGCTTTAAACGCTTTCGTAGGATTTTTTGCTAAGGTAACAAAATTGGAGAAATAGTTACTAAAAACATTTTCTGTTTTCACTGGGGAACGCGACACAGTTGCCACTCCACCACTACTCATATTTACTTGTACATGATCTTCATTTATTGATGGCTCGGAGGCAACTGGTGGATTCGGATTAACAACTAGCTTCCCTCCACACTCCTCACAAAAATTCCCCTCTGTTTGCTTGTGGTTACACTGCGAACATATCAAATCCACCCATCATCCCTTCTGTATTTATAGTCCTATCACATTATATAAACCTGCGTTAATTGGTTTATATTGCTATCCTATAGAAAAACAACTGAATTATGAGTGATTTTTAGTCTAGAGAGTATAAATCCTTATCTATTTTCCCCTACCGATGCTAATTAAATAAAGAGAGCCTCACTCGAAAAGAATGAGGCTCTCTCACTTTATTATTCTTGTAATTCATCATTAATCCACTGGCCTTCTAACACCGTTCCATCGGCCAATGTGGCTTTTCCATATCCGTTTCGTTGCCAATCTTTCACTTCACCCTCGTATGTCTCACCGTCAGGATGGGTGAATTTTCCCGTTCCATTTGGCGCATCATTTTTCCACTCTCCCTGATAAATGCTTCCATCTTTCCCAACAAACTGTCCGATACCTTCTCTTTTTCCGTCTTTCCATTCCCCTTCATACGTTACTTGATTCCAAAGATTGTGAACCACTAATTGCCCATGGCCATTTTCCATATTGTTCGCGAATTCACCTTCGTATGTATAGTTCATAAAATAACCAAAGTTAAAATGCTCTACACCGTGCCCATGGCGTTGGTCCTCTTTCCATTCACCTTTATAATAAGAGGAATTATTGTAAGAATGTCCTTCACCATCTTTGAGTCCATTTTTATAATCCCCCACATACGTCGCATCAAAAATTTTCTCATCGACTTCTTCTTCCTCAAAGCCAACTGCAGCACTAGTTAATAATAGAGCAAACATAACTACAACGGAAAGACCATGTTGAACGAGTATCCGCTTTCTTGTTCTTGCACCAAAAACAGGAATCTTCATAGGTACAATTAGCCCTATTACGAGCGTTAAGATAAATAGGAACAAAAGAATGAGAGTGGTTAACATAAAGGCAAATGGCCAAGTAGTTACGAACCCTGAGAGGATTAAAACCGATCCAAGAAATAAAGTACTAAAATAGAATACAACTGTTTTTCTATTTCTATTTTCTTTTCCTTTCCAAAGCACGATCCAGCTTGGTTTAATTACTCCTATGAGTAATAGAATAATAGATAGTAAAGCTAAAAATGAGAATAATGTAATCATGGTTTCCTCCTGAGATGTATTTATTTCTATAATTTGTAAAAACAATATACCATTTTGGCTAGGAATTAGATACTATTCTTAAATAATTCTTTTACAAACTTTTTGATTTAGTAGACACAAAAAAATGGTGCCAGCTCCTGCCGACACCATTTTTGACTATCGATTTATTTCTCTAAGCAAAAGGCCTTCCTATTATAGGGAAGGCTTTTGAATTGGAATCTATTAATCTCTCAATGTTTTTAATATAGCCGATACTAAAACTCGAACAACATCCGGGATAACATCATGATTAAACGTCATGTTCGGATGATGGAGGCCAGGCTTTAAATCACAACCAACCGCTAGCATCGATGCTTTCAATTCTGGACGTTTTATTGTATAGAAATGAAAATCATCCCCACCCGAAGTCATGATCATCGGCTTCAATTTACTTTCTCCTACTGTCGCACAAATGGCTTCCTCCAGAAGGGCTCTTGCTTCCTCATTAATGACAGCAGCAGCCACATTAGAACTAATTTCTAATTTTATATCAATATCGTGGTAATCACTTAAGGCTCTTGCCATCTTTTTCAATTGGCTCATCATTGTATCCATTAACTCATTAGTCTGTGCCCTCATATCTACGGAGAACGTCGCGTTCCCAGGAATAATATTCGTACTCTTCCCACCAGCATGGAAAGAGGTCACCTTCATCGAATGAGGAACGACGGGATCAAAAGACATATTGTTAATCAACTGAACAAGCTCAGCCCCAACTGCAATTGCATTCACATTCAAATGAGGTCTTGCCCCGTGCGCATCTTCCCCTTTAATCACACCGTTGACAAATCGAGCTGCTCCATGTTGGATTGCAGGCGCAAACTGATTATGTGTAAGCTCTTGAATAGGACGAAGGTGAATGCCGTATAAAAAGTCCACATCATCCACGACGCCCTTTTCAACCATCTTTAAAGCCCCAGTACCCTGCTCTTCAGCAGGTTGAAAAATAAACCGCACCGTCCCGTCTAATTTTTCCTGTTGCTCTACTAAGGCGAAGAAGGTTCCAAGCACAATCGTCATATGGGCATCATGACCACAAGAGTGGTTAGCACGAAACTCCCCATTGACCTCTTGCCACAAAGCATCAATATCTGTACGTAGGGCAACTACTGGCTTCCCTTGACCAATATCCACAACTAACCCCGTGCAATCATCAAAAGTAGTTATCTTACAAGGATACTTTTTTACTACCGATTTAATATATTCTGTCGTCTTCACTTCCTCCCAACTAATTTCAGGATTTTCATGAAGAAAATTAAAAATTTCATCTAATTTAGGTGTTAAATCTAGTAAGTTAATGCCCATAAGTCTGCCCCTTTATCTAATAATTATTCTTATTATAGAGAAAATATTTCGAAAAGGGAATTACCTTTGTTTGGCATTATAAAAACTTGGCTTGTCGCCAAGCCTTATGGCGAAAGCCTTAGTGTTTCTTATACTTTAACCTTTAACAAATTTTTTAAAAAATAGTAATAACCATTCCCTTGAAGGGATGGTTATTACCTCTTATTTATTCAAGTTTTCTAGATTTTCTCTAACTTCCTTTATATGTTCCATCTGTTCCTGATATGGATCCTTATCTTCTGTGAAAATATCAAGAATGACATCCTTATTACTTATGTAAATGATGAGGACAGATAATATCGTTCCTATTACGATTAGGCTCGTGCGCAAATATTTATTTTTCAAATGAATCCCCCTATTTGATAGATTAAAAAACGAAAACCTTATTAATCAATCATTCTAGCAACATCCTTACCACACTTTTTGCATTTCCCTTTTAAAACAATGTTAAAGTCTATTGACTCTACATGGTAATCTACAATTGTCGTTACATAGCACTCACTACAAAACACGCTCTCCTCAAGCGTTTTCCTCTCACTCTCTGGAATTGCTAGCCATTTCTTACGTGCTATTTCATCTATTGGCATCCTTTCACCCCATTCGTGAAACGTTTTGTGAAACAAGATTTCTCGGGCGGTGACAGGCACCCCCATCCGCAATGATGACAACGTCCTTATGCTTTTGCAAAACAGACGCCGGAAAGTCTTCAGTTACTTCGCCGTTAATTAGTTTGTGCAGTGCTTCGGCTTTCTTTTCACCTGATACGAGCAAGATAATTCTATCGCTTTCCATGATGGTACCAATTCCCATGGTGATGGCTTTGCTTGGCACTTCATCGATGGAATCAAAAAAACGGGCATTCGCGCGACGTGTTGTATCTGCCAAGTCTACTACATGTGTCCGACTTTGAAAAGGTGTTCCTGGTTCATTAAATCCTATGTGACCATTTAACCCTAGTCCCAACACTTGAACGTGAACGTTTCCCGCTTCTTTAACCTTCTCCTCATAGTCACGACATTCCTGTTCCAAATCCAGCGCATTCCCATTAGGTAAATGTGTATGTTCCGGTGAAATATCAACATGGTTAAACAGCTTTTCTTCCATATAATAGCGATAACTATTCGGGTCATGTTTGCTTAGTCCCACATACTCATCTAAATTAAAGCTCCTAACATTTTTAAAGGAGACCTCGCCACGCTCATATGCTTCTATTAAGTACTCGTACATTTTAACTGGGGTAGATCCCGTCGCCAACCCTAAAATGGGATTATCTAGTTGTTTTATCGTATCCAGTATGATTGAGCACGCTTTTCTACTCATTTCGTTATAGTCTTTTACCTCGATCACTTTCATGATTATCCCCCTCTGTAAGCAATTTCTCCACGGCAAATAGTCAAAGATACATTTACCTCATCGTCTACTAATAAAATGTCAGCATCTTTCCCAATGGTTAAACTTCCTTTTCTATCGTAGACGCCAATTTGTTTAGCCGGATTAACGGAGGCCATTTCGATTATATGCTTTAGGGTAACCCCATCTAATCCTAGCATTCGTTTTGCCCCTTCGTTCATTTTCAAAATACTGCCAGCCAATGTCCCATCCTCAAGTGTGGCACGATCTTCACTAACAGTAGTCGGGCGACCCCCTAAATCATAGACACCTGGTTCAAGCCCTTTTGCCCGCATAGAATCTGTGATCATAATGAGACGTTCACTGCCCATATTTTCAAAAATAAGCTGCAGCATTTCTCGTGAAATATGGATCCCGTCCGTAATAATTTCCCCTCGTAATTCCTCCAGCTGAAAAGCCGCTCCAACAACACCAATATCCCGGTGATGAATCCCAGACATCGCATTACACAAATGGGTAACCTGCCGAACCCCTTCTGAAACAGCCTTTTTCATCCCAGCAAAATTCGCATTCGTATGCCCAGCAGACACATTCACACCTGATAACTCTAATGCTTTTATAAAAATACCTTGATCATCATGCTCCGGCGCCATCGTTATCGTCTTAATTTTCCCGCCAGATAGTAGCTGCCACTTTTTAAACAAATCCAAATCAGGCTCCATAATATATTCAAGTGGCTGTGCACCAGCTTTATCCTTCTCAATAAATGGCCCTTCCAAATGAACACCCAGTACTTCCGCTTGCCCAGCTTTATTCACGTAGTTCGCCACATTGACTAGAGCTTTTTCAATGTTTTCCGGTGATTGCGTTATTGTTGTCGCTAAAAAGCTCGTAGTTCCTTCATGCGGCAAAACACCGGCCATATTAGTTAACGCTTCCTCTGTAGCATCCATCACATCAGACCCATTCGTACCATGAATGTGCCCATCAATAAATCCTGGGATAGCATGTAAGTTTTTCCCCTCTATCACTTCTACTTGTTCATCCATCAAATCTGGTGTCTCTGGATAAATTACCGCTATCTTTCCATCTGCCAAAAGCAGAGCACCGTTTTCTAACACGGAATCTTCTGTATATACGTTCACATTTGTAATCAACAATCTTTTCAAAACTAACCCTCCCGATAAGGTAGAGAGGTGTTCACCTCTCTTTTTATGTAAGTGCCAAATATATGCAACAAAATGTTAGAAAAACTTGGCTTGTCGCCAAGTCCTTGAGGCGAAAGCCTTAGTTTTTCTTATACTTTAATCCTTTAACAAAGTTAAAGTAATCCTGCTGAACCTTTAACTATTCCCCGCGAACCTGCAATAATACGCTTCAACCTTTAATCTTCCACCCCGAACCTTCAATCATTCCGCCACAGCCTATAATTCAGCAAGATAGGCGGAAAAAAGCAGCTTTTTCTCTTGCAAAATCAGAGGAAAAACTGCTCACATTCACTTAATCTTCACTTTCATATACGTTCGATCATCAAAAGACACATTACCTTGGATTAACCCTTTCGTCGCCACGTTTTCACGGATGCAAAGAGGGTCAACCTCGATTATCTTTGCTAATTCCTCTTCCGATTGTTTTAGCGTTTCATAAATTTTTGGATATCCGTCTGATGCAAGGGAAATCACCACTACATCCTCTGGCACATCCACTGTCTTGATCAACTCCGGTGGAATCGGAAACCCATTCACTACCGCATAGCTCAAATTCGATTCTGGATTTGTATTCTGGAAATTATACTGCTTCTGAATCAGTGGTTTGATCATTTGAAAACCTACATCATCAGCAAGTAGTTCTTCCTCCGTTGCACCACGGATCAATTCTCCTTGCAGCAAAATACTTCTTACTTCACCAAACACCACATCAATATGTTTAACATTTTGGTGGAGCTCACCGTTAAAGAAGCATTGGCAATCGCCGACCATCCAAACTTTGCTGTGGTGCTTACTGTAAATAATCATCGATGCGCTCGGGCAAAGGAATGGTTTGTTTTTTACCTCTTCTTCCAATCCAAGGCTTTTGTACAGTTGGCTATATTGTTCATTAATCACATGAATAATATCCTGAATGTCTTCCGTACCATTCAACGTTTCAAAGGCCGTTTTAATGATATCCGTAGCTAACTGGCCTTGTGTCTTCCCATCATAAAAACGATCGGATACACTCGTTGCTCCATCGATGACGACGGCGTAGTGGTCATTTAAAAAATAACCGTCTTCACAACGAGACATGTCACCAGATTTCGATTGGATATACAGTTCTTCTATTTTCATTACAACACCTCGTTAATCAAAATAAACGGTCTGATTGTTCTGCTCTGTTACTGCATTTAGAGCAATCGTAAGTTGTTCTTGTGTTATTCGTTCCGAGGATAATGGGGGAATATCGTCTACAGCAAAAAATCCTACGTCTTTTGTTTCTATGCTTCCTTTTAAATCACCACTTAAAACTTCACATAAAAAATAAACGGTGTAGATATGCTGCATCGTAACCGAAGGATTTTTTTTCGTTTGGTCAAAAAAGGCGATTAGCCGAACAGCCTTTGTTTTCAACCCTGTCTCTTCTTCTATTTCTTTTTCGATGTTTTCACTTGGGGTTAAATTGATGTCACACCAGCCACCTGGTAAACACCAAAGTCCATCTGCGGCCTCTTTAACCATTAAAAGCTTCCCATTCTGCATGACGACTCCACGGACAGCCATCTTTGGAGTCGTATAACCCGATTCGATTGGGAGTTTTTCTATTACCTCGTCCTCACTCATACCAGAAATATAGGATAGCATCGTTGTCGCTAAATCATGCATTTGAGAATATCTCTCTTTATCAAATACATCTTTCCCGTACGTTAGTCCGGTTTGGGCAACACTCTTTAGTTCCTTCGCCCATTGTTTAATTTGCTCCGCCGCATCCATCCTATCACCTCACTCTATTTCTCTATTTCAATCGCTTTATTTTTAATATCTGTCCAGCTTTCTCTACTCGCCTCTTCTATTTCTGTGCCAATAAAAAGATGCTCGTATTGTAGCAGTTCACTAATGTATTTTGACATGGGGAGATCATGCACAAATGCGGTGTCCTCCATTAACGTTTTCGCAGCAGGAAGCCAGCCATTTTTGCCTAAAAACTGTAATTGTATTTCTTCTTTATTTAAAAAGGTAAATAACTCATCCACCATTTCGTTTTCATTCATCACAACTAACCCGTGACCAGATACGAGAATAGGATAACTGTTCGGGATAAACGGAATGACGTCAAACTCAAAGGAATTCCCGATTAACTCTTGTACTGTTTGCAAATGCACAGACGTTGACACGAGCGCCCCTACCTCCAAATTAGCAAATCGCGTAATTGCCATATGGTTATCTAAAGGAGGAACTAATTGATACACATTGACCAAGTCATTCCACATGTCGTCAAAAGAAGCATTGGTCGGTCCTATTGTAGAAGCTACCTTTGCCTCCCAGTAAAAAGGAATTTGTTCGTCAAAATGAAACAACCAGAAAGGCTGAATATTGTTGTTCTCATTAATCTTATCCTGGATTTCTTTGTATTTTCCCAAGTGCTTCTCAAACGGAAAAAGAGTTTCCCCGTCCGTATAATGATTTCTTAAAAGGGATTCATTCACAAACAGTAACGGGATTTCCATTCCTAACGGGTACGCATATAGCTTATCCTGATAAGTAAAACTTTTATGAATGGACGGATGAAACTGTGTCAACAGATCAGAAGAAATACGTTCGATCGGGTATACGTCATACTGTTTTACTATTTCATCCATTCCATCATGATCATTTACCTCTATCACATCCGGAAGCTCACTAGTAACATTTGATAAAGTAAGTTCTTCCATCAATGCCTCTTTATCATTAAAT
This sequence comes from Salirhabdus euzebyi, assembly GCF_014207435.1. GTDB lineage: Bacteria > Bacillota > Bacilli > Bacillales > Alkalibacillaceae > Salirhabdus > Salirhabdus euzebyi. Next base: position 112,765 of record NZ_JACHGH010000010.1, on the reverse strand, counting down.
TGCCTCACATTTACTTTTACGTTGTATTCATTTTCAAATTGATCCAAGCTAGGAGCAAGCCCACTACTTGTTATCCATATGTTTATCGTAGAGTCATACTCATCTTCCTTGTTCAGCACAAAGTCTTGATTGAGCAAATCTACTATGTAAAAAATACAGATAATAATGATAGAAATGGATAAGAGAAAAAGTAATTTCAGCTTCATTTTATGGGCTCCTAGCTAAACGTTTTTGCCTTACTCCTCAATAATAGCACAGACGTTTCGCACAATTCCTGCTAATTTTTCCTCTTGTGGAGACTCTACCATTATGCGCAGTAAAGGTTCGGTTCCGGAAAAACGCACTAAGCACCACGTGCCATCTTCCCATTCCCACTTAACCCCATCAAAGGTTTTATGTGCTGTTAAAGTGCCTGCATAAATAGAATCAGCATTTACATTCGCAATTAGCGTTTGGATTTCATCTTTTCTCTCTGCCTCATACGTATAATTGGCTTCTTTCGTAAAGCGTTTGCCAAATTTATTCGAAATCTCATCTCGTATAGTTTTCATCGATTTCCCAGTATGTGCTAGCATTTCTAGTAATACACCAGCAGACAAAATAGCGTCCTTTTCTAACAAATGGCCTTTGATTGTAATACCACCAGAGCTTTCTCCACCAATAATCGCATCAGATTGTAGCATTCCTTCAGCAATATGTTTGAAGCCTACTGGTTTTTCGATACATTCAAAGCCGTAGTGTTCTGCTATTTCATCTAACAAGTGCGTAGTCGAAATATTACGGACAACGTTTCCTGGTACTTTTTTATATTCCATAAAATAGTAGTACAAGATTGTTAAAATTTCGTTCGCATCGACATAGTTTCCTTCTTCGTCGATAACGGCAATGCGGTCCCCATCACCGTCTGTCGCAATACCAATGTCATATTCTCCTTCTTTCATCATACCCATTAATCGCCATAGGGTACTTTCCGTAGGAGCCGGAACACGTCCGCCAAATAGTGGATCTGCTTTGTCGTGAATAATTTTCACGTTCGAGCGTGTGTCTACTAACAACGTTAAAACAGAATCGACACCAGTCCCAAACATTGGATCATATAACACATTAATGGAAGACTGTTTAATTAACTCCATATCAAGCTGGGATTCGATGAACTCGATAAACATATTCGTGTAATTTTTTCTCTCTACTAAACTACTCGCTAATGCTTTTTTATACGAAAGTCTATTTACCTCATCCATACTAATATTATTAATGACATTTTCTAACTCCGATGTAATATCCTCTGTTGCAGGTAATCCTCCTTCACGCACGTATTTAATCCCGTTATATATATGCGGATTATGACTAGCGGTAAAAGTAAGACCTGCTGCTGTCTCTTCTTTTATTGTTACGAAGTTCACTAAAGGTGTTGGCACAGAAGGAGTTAACAGTATAACCGGGATATTATTCCCAGCAAATACTTCTACGGACGCCTTCGCAAACTCCTCTGCCATAAATCGGTTATCATAGCCAATTACGACACCTTGTGCTTGTTTTCCACTTCGTATAATTTGATTGGAAACACCTTGGGAAAACTTACGTACATTATCAAACGTAAAATTTTCGCCAATAATGTCTCTCCATCCACCGGTTCCAAATTTGATCATTTTTCATCCTCCTTGGCGTAATTTATTCTCGTTGCAACCTAGACAATTCTCTCTTACAAATAAGGGGGATCCTCATCCCCCATGTAAGTCTCTCTTTATCCCGGAGTAAGCGTCCGTAGTTCCTTACTTCTATACCTAAGACGGACGCTAACACCCCGATAAGTCTCTTTTTTTATATCGTTACATCCTTCTTACCGGAAATAATATTAATGATAATTAAGGATATAATCGTCGTTAAGGATAAGATGGATGCCAATGCTGCTGCGGTTCCAAAGTTGGATGTAAATACTTCACTATAGATTGACACCGTAATCGTTCGCGTTGCCCCGTAGTATAGGACAATCGTTGAACTTAATTCGTTGATCGTCGTTACCCAGCTCAAAATGGCACCAGATAACACACCAGGTATCATTAAAATCGCTGTTGTTTTAAAGAACGTCCTCATCGGTGGAACCCCTAAACTAATCGAGGCTTCCTCGACACTTTTATCAATTTGATGCAAGATGGCGGTACTCGATCGCATCGTATACGGGAGCTTCCGAATCACGTATGCGATAACAAGAATTACCCATGTTCCTGTTAATTCAATTGGTGGTTTATTGAAGGCAATAATTAAACTAATACCTAAAACCGTACCCGGAATAACATATGGAATCATAATTAACGCATCTAAAAGCGAAGTGATTTTCGACTTTCTTCTCACGACGACATAAGATAATAACAACCCTGCGAATACCATTATCACAATGGCGATACTTGCATACATAAAGGTATTGGTAATCGCCTGTGGTACTTTATATAATACTTCTCGATAACTATCTAAACTAAATCCACCGGCGAAAACTGGCCCGTTCGTCTTTAAAAATGAAGTCGTAATAACGGTAGCCTGTGGAATGATCGATAACGCCACAACTGCTGTAACAAAAAGCGTTGCAAAAACTCTTTTCGTTCCAGCTAACTTAATAATTTTCGGTGGTCGTAATGCACTCATCGTGTACGTTTTCTTCGTTACAACATAGCGCTGGACGAATAAAACGGTCGTTGTAACAGCTAACAAGATCATACTTAACGTACTAGCCATAGCTGGATTTGATCCCATTTCACTAATGAATTGCTCATAGGCTAAAATTGGTAGCACCTTTTCCCCTTGGCCGATTAACATCGGTGTACCGAAATCAGCGAAGGATGCCATAAATACCATCAAAGCTCCTGTTGAAACAGTAGGGAAAATTAATGGTAAGGTTACTTTACGAATACGTTGGAAACCAGAAACCCCTAAACTAGCAGATGCCTCTTCTAACGATACATCAATTGTTTTTAAAGCTCCGGAAACATATAAGTAAATGTGCGGGTAGAATTGTAGGGTAAATACCCAAATCATCCCGTGTAAGCCGTAAATAGACGGCATATCAATACCAAAATCTCTGAAAAAGTTCGTAATAAACCCGTTATTTCCTAACATTAAAATCCAAGAATATGCCCCAATAAATGGTGGGGAAAGTAACGTCAAGATAATTAAAATATGAAAAAATCCTTTAAACGGAATATTAAATCTCGACATGACGTAAGCAACTGGAATACCTAATAAACAAGCAAAAAAGGTAGCTGCTGTGGAAACGATAATACTGTTCAACAAGGCAGAATAATAGTATTTATAAGAGAAAAATTCCTGATAGTTTTCTAGAGAAACTTTTCCATCCTGCCAAAAGCTATTTAAAAATATATTAAACAGGGGGTAAATCAAGAAAAAAGCAATCAAAATAAAGGCTGCAATTGTTACATAATTCCAAAAGTCAAACTGGCGGAAAGGATTACGTCTACTTGCTAATGTTCTTGTGCTCATTCAGTACTTCCTCCCCGCTTTCATTAAATATAACGGCCTCCTCAGGGTTTAAGTCTACCTTCACCTTATCCCCAGTATTTCGCAGCATGTTATATCTAATAGAATGCTCATGTGAACTAATCACATTTCCGGAATGGAACTTAATTTTGTAGACAACAGACTCTCCTAAGAACGTCGCATCCACTACTTCTCCTTCTAATAACGTGTCACCAGTTTCCTCTACAGGCTTTAACTTCACCTGCTCTGGACGAACGGAATAAAGTACTTTCCCTTCCACTCGGTTTAATAACTTCGTAGCAAACTTAACTCCCTCTACTGTAACCGTTGCATTGTTATCTCCGTCTACACCAGAAAGAGTGCCTTCCATAAAGTTCGTACTACCAATAAAATTCGCCACAAATTTGTTTGATGGGCTTAAATAAATTTCATGCGGTCTTCCAACCTGTTGTACTTTTCCATCCTTCATAACCGCGATTCGGTCTGATACAGCAAGTGCCTCTTCTTGGTCATGTGTTACGTAGATAGTCGTAATGTTTAGGCTCTTTTGTAGTTGTTTAATATCCTCACGCATTTTGACACGTAGCTTGGCATCTAAGTTTGACAACGGCTCATCCATTAACAACAAACCAGGATGAATAACTATTGCACGCGCAAGCGCAACACGTTGCTGCTGCCCACCACTTAATTGAGATGGCTGACGATCTTGTAGATGCGTAAGCTCTACCATATCTAGTGCTTCTTTAGATCGTACTTTAATTTCCTCTTTATTCACTTTACGTGCTTTCAATCCGTAAGCGATGTTTTCCCCAACTGTTAAATGTGGAAAAATCGCATAATTTTGAAATACCATCCCGATATTTCGTTTATGCGCGGGAACGTCGTTAATTAATGTATCACCGAAATGAACATCCCCTTCGTCTTGCTGATAAAAACCAGCCAACGTACGAAGCAACGTTGTTTTCCCACAACCACTCGGACCTAATAATGTAAAAAATTCACCCTTGTTGATGGTGATATTAATGTTGTCTATTGCTTTATTTTCCCCAAAGTACTTACTTACATTTTGTATCTTTATATGTTCCTCCATAATGCCCCTCCTCTTGATAAAGGGATCAAGTTATAAACTCGATCCCTTTACTAGCTGCCTGTATTGTCCCGGAGCAAGCGTCCATAACCAGCCCTTAAGACTTAGAATGGACGCTAATACTCCGATAAGTTTCGCTATCAATAAGTGAAGTTAACCCCCACTTATTGAAGCTTCCCTTTATTGTGAAATAAGAATTTCTTGGAATTTCTCCATGATTTCATCTTTGCTAGTAGCAGACCATTCAAAGTCATAATCTACTAAAGGAATTTCGTCAGAAGCTACTAATCCTTCTGGAGGATTTACATCACTTCTAATAGAACGACGACTGAAGTCTTCCACGATCATTTCTTGAACATCTTTGCTTACTAAGAAATCAATAAATTCTTTTGCATTTGCATCATTTTTTGCACCTTTAATGAGTGCAACACCGTCTGGAACAGCAGATGTACCTTCTTCAGGATAATGAACGCCTACTGCAGCTCCACCAGCGATATAGCGGTAAGCAGCTTCCTCAAGTGTTAAACCTACTGGGAATTCCCCATCAGCTACACCTTTTGGAACCATACTAGAGCTTGAAAGAATTGTTCCATCTAAATTTGCAACGAAGTCTTTTACAAAGTCCCATCCTTCAGAACCATCACCATTATAAGCTGTTAGCATTGTTGCTAATTGCGTATAAGATGAACCTGATTTACTAGGATCTGTGTAAGCAATTTTGCCTGTCCATTTTGGATCTAATAGATCGCCCCAGCTTTTTGGTGCGTCTGCATCAGAAACCATATCTTGGTTATACATAATTACCATTGGAAGTGCAGAGAAACCTGTCCAAACGTTTGTTGGACTTTTGAAATCTGCAGGAATTGCTTCATCTTCAGCTGTTTTGTAAGGCTCGAAGCTATCAGCAAAAGCTTCTAATGATTCAGCTCCACCACCCCAGAATACATCTCCACCTGGGTTGTCAGCCTCAGCAGTAACACGGTTTAAAAGTTCACCAGTACCACCAGTTACAACGTCAACTTTAATTCCAGTTCTGTCTTGGAATTCTTTGATGATTGGATTAATAATTTCGTTTTGGTGAGGAGAATAAACAGTTAGTGTGTCAGAATCTCCACCAGAACCTTCTTCCTCATCTGAGCCACATGCGCTTAAAGCAAACACTAAAGCTGCCATAAGTAATAAAGTCAGAATCTTCTTCATTCTACAAAACCCCCTGTAATGTTTTATGATACAATTAAAATAGTAGCAACCTATGAAAACGGATACAATCATATATTTTTCCTAAAATGTATAACATTTTTCCACGAATGAAGGTCGAGCAGATGATCAACAAAATCCAAAGTTTAAATTTACGTACAAAACTTATGATCGTCATATTAATTACGTCTATTACACCACTGTTACTGTTAGGCTTTTTCACATTTCAATATATTTCGAGCGTGCTCCAAGAAGAAATTAGCGAGAACGAACTCGAAAAATTATCTTCTATTAATAATCAATTCACCTACTTCTTAAAAGACATCGAGCAAATGACACTCTTCTTCTATAAAAATGATTTAATAGAAGAAACATTAAAAAGAGACCCTGCTAGAAGCTTAGAAGAAAAGTATGAAGACTACGATAAAGTGAATGAAGTGTTTGAAACCATTATGGGAGTAAAGGATTGGGAAGTCGACATTTATGTCATCGGTTTAAATGGAGATCGCTATTTTTCCAACGAATACTTACCTAATCAATATAATAGAATAAGAGAAAACTGGGGAATCTTGCGAAAAGCGAATGAAGGACAAGGCACAATCGTGTGGGACACGAACTATTCGGTGAACCAACTAGACACAAAAGAAATCGTGTTAAGTGCTGGTCGCTTACTCGTTGATTCGGAAACGAACGAAAAACTTGGCTACATTCTAGTAGACATCCATGAGTCAGCGCTATCTAGCATCTATGAAGAAAATAATTACTATAACCGCCAGCAGTTTTTCTTACTAGATGAACAAGGCTACGTTATTTCAGGACAACCCGACAAAAGAAACGTTGGGACGAGGCTAGAAGCTGATTATTTTGATAGAGTTATGTCCCGGGACAGTGGTTTCTTTAAATTTGAGTGGGAAGAAACTCCATCTATATTAACGTACCATACAGCATCAGAGACCGGCTTAAAGTTAATTAGTATGATCCCATTAAATATCATTGAGCAAAAAAACAACCTAATCCGAAGCTTAACGTGGAATCTAGCATTATTAGGGATTATTTTCTCTGCTTGGTTAGCGTACTTTTTATCCAAAACGATTACGCAACCGTTGTACAAAATTATGTTTTTAATGAAGGAAGTAGAGAAAGGGAATTTAGACGTCCGCTTCGATTCCAAATTCCATGACGACATTGGTATTCTTGGGAAACGATTTAATCGGATGTTAAGACAGTTAAAGGTGTCTATTCAGGAAAGCTATGAGAAGCAAGTACGAATGAAGGACTCTGAACTAAAAGCTTTACGAGCACAGATTAATCCGCATTTCCTTTATAACACCCTAGAAACGGTAAACTGGCTCGCTCGTTTAAAAGGGGTAGAAGACATTAGCAAAATCGTCGTCTCCTTAAGTGACATTATGAAATACTCCGTTCGAAAAGGAGAAGACTTCGTCACGATTGAACAAGATGTGAAGCAGCTACAAAACTATTTAACGATCCAAGAGTATCGCTATAAAGATAAATTTGATGTCCAAGTGCATGTGGATGAGGAAATAAAAGACGAACGCATCCCTGCCCTACTGCTACAACCTATCGTTGAGAACGCCATTGTACATGGACTTGAAAACAAGATGGAAAAAGGAAATATCTCCATCTCTATTACCGAGCACGAAGCAAACATAAAAGTAGTCGTAAAAGATGACGGTGTCGGCATGAATGAAGAAACGCTTGAGATTGTTAATCGGAAAATGGAAGAAGGATTAGCAATGGAAGAGCTCGGAATTGGCATTGAAAACGTAAGAAAACGTTTATTCTTAAGCTACGGCGATAACTATTCCTGGAACCTTACATCAAAAGTTGACGAAGGAACGTGCATTGAAATAATCATTCCATACAAAGAGGGTTAGAGTCATGTTTAAACTATTAATTGTTGATGACGAATGGACAATTAGAGAAGGACTAGAGAAAACCATCCCTTGGGAAGAGTGGGGTCTTCAAGTGGTTGGCACAGCCAAAAACGGCTTTGAAGCACTAGATATGTTGGAAGCCAGGCAAACGGATGTACTTTTAACAGATATCCGTATGCCCGGGATGAGCGGGCTTGATTTGATTGCGACGTGTAAGGACAAATACCCTTCGCTTAAAATGATCATCCTAACTGGACATGATGAATTTGAATATGCCCAAAAGGCAATCAAATTAGGTGCAGATGACTTTTTATTAAAACCAACAAATGTCGATGAGCTAAAGGAAACGATGCTCAATATAACCAAAACTCTTAAAGAGCAACAAACAGAAAAAGCAGATTTAATCGCTTTAGTTGTAAAAGATTATATCGAGCATCATCAAGAAGAACACCTAACGAAACTCCAATCTTTTGAAACACTAAAGGCTAAATATGGAATGATGATCATAGAGTCTGATAATCTGCATCCTGCTAATCGGACAAACTGCCTTTTAATAGATAAGAAGGATAATAAAGAAATGTATCTTTTTCATTCTATTGAAAATGAAGCCCAATGGGATACGATTCTTTCAGATTATAAAGCTGAATTTGCGGATTGTGAAAGTAAAGTAGAACTTTCCTGCAGTCTACTGACGAGCGAACTTGATCAACTAGTTAGCATATATAAACAAGCAAACGTTGCATCCATGTCCTATTGTGAACAAGGTAACGTTACCATCTACAAATATAGAGATGAAAAATACACACTAGATTTTGAAGATGTTCTTATGTTCATTAACCAACATTACATGGAGCCTCTTAATCAAGTGGAAATGGCGAAAAAACTACACATGAGCAATAGTTACTTTAGTAGACTATTTAAGCAGCATACTGGAATGAACTTCGTCGATTATGTCACGAACAAACGCTTAGAAGTGGCAAAGGATCTATTAAAAACTACGAAGCTTAAAACGTATGAAATTGCCAATGAAGTAGGTTTTGTAGAAGCAAGATATTTTGGGCAGTTGTTTAAAAAACATGAAGGCTGTACACCTGGGGATTATCGGAGGAAGTTTGAAGGTCATGTTATATCTTAGAAAATATAAAAGATTAGAATGGAAAAATCATTCTAATCTTTTTCTTATTATTAATTTGAAGTAATTTCCTCAGGACGTATATTCTCTACTTGGCCATAAATGAACATGATATCTACTGATCCACCTTCATCATACTCAAACACATGCCATTCTAGTTCTGGGAAGTGCAGTAACATACCAGCTTCTAGTGGGATTCTTTCTCCTAAATTATCCTTGGCATCTCCATACCTAACATAACCTTTGTTAGACTCAATAATATATACGGTTTCTTCAGCATGATGATGTGGCTCCATTGGCCCACTTTGTTCCGAGTAATTGGCAAAGCCAACAGACATTTTATTACTGTCAACAGCACTATTTTTTCCAACTGCGCTTTGAATTACTCTTCCTGGAAGTGGATTAGGTTTTATATTAGATCTACTAACATACTTCATTTTAAAACTCCTCCCTATTTTATTAAAATTATTGACTATCTATTTCTTCCTATTCTCCAAAATATCTACAATACCAATTAAAGTATCCTCTTCCCCAACGTTACCTGGAAATACTATATAAGGAATATATGGATATTTTGAATTATTATTCGTTATCCAAACAGATACTCCCGGTACAATTTGACCCAATATCATGGCTTGTTTTATGTCTAACGCATCTGTGGCAATATCACTTGATGTAATACCACCCTTAGCAATGATATAACGGGGTTCAGCTTCTATGGACCTTACTAGTTGCACAATATAATTAGATATTTTTTTACTAATTTGTAAGCTTTGGACCTTATCTTTTGCTGATATTAACTCTCTACTACTATAGATAACTGTAGTATCTCCATGTTCGATACTCTTATTTATTTCCTCAACTAACTTTTCTAAATATGTTTTTGCTGTGCTAGAGTCTAGTAACTGTCCAACATTAATTTCAAATGATTTTACTGGTACTTTACTAATCAGAGCATTTAATTGAAGAGTAGAAACATTAACATGGGATCCAACGATGATTAATCCGCCTTTTTGTTTCGGAGTGCTTTGAAATATATCGCTATAAGAAAGGTAGTCTTTGTTAGGTATTCCGGAGTATGATTTTACGAATGATGCGGCAGTTCGATATAGAAACCTTTTCCCCCTATTTTCAGCTCTATGAACAGCAAGAGAAAACACATCTAAATCACCATAACTTAGAGCATTTACAATAACAGGGGTGTTATTTTCAAGTCCTTCCAAAAATGACTCTATTTCCTTTGAGCCTTTTCGGAGTAAATCAATAGAGATGGCCTTACAATCTTCTAATCTATAATCCCCACTCGTTTTTTCTACAACCCATCTTTTAAGATTGCCGTTGCTATAGCCAAAGGTTTTGTCATTTGCAAATTCCGTTTTATTTACAGGTGTCCACTTGTCATCTTGCACAATATAATGAACATCCTCAAATGTCATTCGACCGGCCTCAAAAAAGGCCGGAATGATAAAATGGGCATCGTAGTTTTCCGATTGTTCGTCCTGCATTGTTTTTGCTAACACATCTGTTTCAATAGGATAGTGTCCCCTCATAGTAGAATCACTACGACTTATTAGGGTAAAGGGTATAGCTTCTTCCCTTGATACCTCACATAAATGAGTTGCAATTTCTTTATGTAAGATTTCGGTCTGGGATGATGTTAGACTTCGAGAGTTTGTCAAAATAAAAAACAGAGGTTCATTACTTAAAAAGGCTTTTTTCAACTCTTCTTTGGTCCACTCCGTAAGTATCGAAACTCCATGAACAGTTTGAGAGCCTGTTGGATCATCATCGAGAACTACAATTTTCTTTTTGCTTGATTGGACTATTTCTCTTACTTTCTCTTTGGCTCCGGGTTCTTCCCATTCTATTTGATAGTCAATTAATTCTTGTTTCATTTAACCAACTCCTACATTGCCTCTAAACGTTGGGAACCTTATTTCTTTTTAATTTTTTACTCAAATAAATAATACTTTCATAAATTGCAGTTGAGTCTCCAATTAGTCCACCCTTGGTCACAATAGGTAGACCATCGAATTCACCATCAGCAATTTCTGCGAAAGCAACTAGTGGCATAATTTCATCAATTAGATTAATTCCACTCGCCTTCACATTTTTACAAAAAGATGACGTCACATCTCCACCACTAAAGAAACACCCTTTTATAGAACCATTAGAATATTGTAAAATCTGTTTACTAATTTCAGCTAGTCCGTCCGTTATCCTCTTCGCTAGTAAATCGTCTGAAACCCCTTCCAATTTTGAAATACGTTTAAAATCTATCTTTGGAAAATCAGGGTGGTTAGTGGTAACAATAATAACAGATTCTTTATTAACAATTTTTGTAGCCTCACGTACCACTCGAGTAACTTCTTCGTTCCACTCATTGCTAAATGTTGCTAGTTTACTAGGTTGAACGAAAATCGGTTTAGCTTTTAATTTATTGACTAAAAATTGAATTTGACCTTGCGTAACAGAAGTTGCACTTCCTATGGAGACTAAGATTTTCGCTTTGTCTTGTTCTTGAAGATTGCTTGTTTTTTCTACAAAATAATTTGTTAACGGTCCTGGATCTATAGGAATTAGTTGCTTATGCTTAATTTTAGTCATAGATTCGGCGATCGACTCAATATGTTCCTCGGTAATAGCATCACAAAGTATTAACCGAGCTCCATTTTGGATATGATTGCTGATTTCCTTTTCAATCACAAGGCTTCCTTCTGAAACCTTATTTAATGGTATTAACTCTACTTTTTGCTTAGTCTGCTTATTTAAAATTGAGGGTAAATAGGAGTCACAAAGGGGTGTAACAGGATCATTTGCAACGTCCGACTCCTGTAACGGTATACCATTCACTAACATATATCCCCCTGTAACAATTCGGTTCGTGGCAGGAAAAGAGGGGACGATGATACCAACTGTGTCTGTTATATGATCCAATAAAACATCAATTTCCGGACCAATATTACCTCGGAATGTACTATCTATTCTTTTACAAATGATATCAGTTTCCCATTTTTGTAATTTTCGTATTGCTTCTCTTACTCTTTCTTGTGCACATTCAGGGGAGGTATACCGACTATCCGTATCAATACAAACAGCAGCGTCTATTTCAGGTATATTAATTTCCTTATCATTAAAATTCGTAAACGTTTTTAAGCCTTGTTGCGTCAACTTGACCCCGGTCCCGTTGGCTCCCGTTAAATCATCTGCAATAACCCCAACCTTCATATTAATTACCTTCCCCATAAATAATTTTTATTTTCGTTCCGTATTCGTCTACAATGGAGGGTTTAATATTAGAATCCGTAACTAATCCTTCTATTTCTGTTAGACTACAAACTTTCGAGAAAGCTTTCTTATTAAATTTACTAAAGTCTGCTAAGAGCCAAGTTTTTTCGGAGGCTTTAACCATTAATTGTTTAATTAAAGACTTTTCAAAAGTTGGTGCTGTAACTCCATGATCTAAATCAATAGCGTGTGCCCCTAAGAAAAAGATGTCGGCATGAATGATAGATAGCATATTTTGAGTAGCTGTACCATAAAGAGCACCAACTCCTTGTTGTAACTCACCACCAGTTACAATGACATGATTTGAACTTTCTAGTAATTCATTAGCAATTTTCACATCATTGGTAACAATAGTTAAATCATTTCGGTTTTTTAATAATTTAGCTAGCTCTAATGTTGTAGTTCCCGAATCCAATATGATAGTTGAATTTTCCTTAATTAATTGGAGAGCTTGAAGTGATATCGCTTTTTTTTCTGCAATATTTTTAGTCATTTTAGATGAGTAAGGAATTTCTTCTGAAACAGAATCTACTGAAATAGCTCCTCCATGTGTTCGAATCACTATACCGTTTTTTTCTAGTTCTGTAAGGTCTCTCCGAATAGTCATTGAAGATACATCTAACTGTGATGAAACCTCTTCAATGTCAATTTTTTTATGTATTTTAATCTGCTGCTCTAACCACTTTCTTCTTTCAAAAGGTAGCATTATTTTCAGACCTCACTTATTGTTTGTTTAAATCTAACATCCATTTTGTTATATTTTGTTCGATCATTCAAACTTACAATTCAAATAAAAAGAGATACTCCTTTTCATAAAAGTACCTCTTATATTATTTGGTAAATCAAAAACTAAATCGTGTCATCACCTAACAATTAATACAAATACCTAAGATAGTTTACTTATCTTTTTGTTGTAAAATAAATTAGCCAATAAAACGATGATTAATACTGTACCCCACATAAAGTCTTTAAAAAAGTTACTCACTTGAAGCATACCAAGCCCACTGGATAGAATTTGCATCGTAATTACAGCCATAACCACTCCAGCTACTTTACCTCTACCACCGTAAGGATTGACCCCACCCATAACAGCAACTAGTATTGCTTGTAAAAGGTAGGTTGTGCCAAAATCTGCTTTGGCTGCATTCGTTGCTGCTGTCATTAACAAGCCTGCAACTGCTGCAAGTAGACCACTTATTACATACGCCTTTATCGTAATAGACGTTACATTTATCCCAGAGAATTTTGATGCAGTAGGGTTAGATCCAGTCATTTGCAATTTTAGTCCATAATCTCTCAAGTTCAAAACAAAGTATGAGAAGATAACAAACATAATAAATATGATTAATGGAAAAGGAATCCCAAAAAGAGTGCCTGCGCCTACTTCTGAAACGATTGTTGGTAAACCGACAATCGATTTTCCTTTCGTCAATACAAGAGCTATACCCATGTATAATTGCATCGTTCCAAGGGTAACTATTATTGCCGGAATTCCAACAACGGAAACCAAAATACCATTAAATAATCCAGCAACACACCCAACTAATAATGCACAAACAATACTTAACAAAATATAAAGAGTTGTTACACCTGCAGAAGCATCCGCAGGAATATACTGAACCATTATGATTGATGCCATAATCGCAGACAGGTTAGCGGTACTAACAACGGATAAATCAATACCCCCAGAAACCATGGCAAACATCATAGCAAGTGTTAATAATCCTAAAATAGGAAATTGGTTTGCTATGGAAAGCATCATACCTTGTGACAAAAACACATTAGGATTAATGATTGCCATAATCGCGAAAACACTAATCATTATAAAAAACAATAAAGTTAAATCACCATACTTATCAATAAAATCTTTGTTTAAGTTGAAACGTCCTTGTTTTTTATCTTCATTAACATGAAGTGGGTTAGACATTCTTTACACCCCTCTGCCATAGTCATTGTACCCGTTCTAGCTTCCAATTTAAATTCCAATTAACATACCTAAAGGAATTATGTTACTCCGTCATGATAGGATTTCTCTTCTCAAGCGATCTTTTTACTTGAATTGCGGATAATCCAGTACCTATTAGGATTAGCGCACCAATTACAAAGCGTTGCCAATAAGAAGGAATCCCTAACAAGATAAGACTATTTTGGATAATCAAGATCAATAATAGTGCGATTAATGATCCATAAATAGTTCCATGTCCACCAGTAATTCTAGCTCCTCCTAATACAACAGCAGCAATTATTAATAGTTCCCCACCTAATAAATCACTAGCGTTTGAATTACGAGTCATGATTGTATGGATAACTCCTGCTATCCCAGCTAGAGTACCAACGAAACAGTAAACAAATACTTTTATTTTCACAGAAGAGATCCCCATACGTTCAGCCGAAACCTCATCCCCACCTAAAGCGTAAATAGATCTGCCAATCATTGTATACTTTAGTAAAAACCACCCTAAAACGGCGATTGCTACTGTAATTAAAAATACGACTGGTATACCTATCGTTCCATAGTCTGTGGTGATTTCAAAAATTCTAGTTTTTGAAAGATTTGTCATAGCTTCTGGCAACCTTGTAATTTGTCCATCATCGATAAATGTTAATAGAAAACCACTATAGATGGAAGCAGTTCCCAGTGTCACAATAAGTGTTGGTAACTTTAAAAATGCGATAAAAATAGAGTTAATGAATCCTAGAAATAGTCCGATTAGTGCTCCAATTACAAAAGCAAAAATGACAGGAACATCAAAATCCAAACTCGTTATAATAGAGGTAGTCGTATACATACTAAATGCTGCTATCGCTGGAAAAGATACATCAATTCCACCGGAAATTAAAACCAATAACGTACCAATGACAAATATTCCAGGTACAATTCCACTACGAATTAAATCAAACCAATTATTAATAGAAAAGAATGTACTATTTTGACTTCCAA
The DNA here is from genome assembly GCF_014207435.1 of Salirhabdus euzebyi. GTDB lineage: Bacteria > Bacillota > Bacilli > Bacillales > Alkalibacillaceae > Salirhabdus > Salirhabdus euzebyi. Next base: position 97,733 of record NZ_JACHGH010000010.1, on the reverse strand, counting down.
TATAAAAAATTAATAATACTAGTACGATAGTTATATAGAATTCATTAGTTTTCAATATTCGTTTCATTGTCCACCAACTCTCATTAATAATTAAAATCTACCTACTCATGGCATATTCACTAATATGATCTATCGAAATTACTTTACCTTTGTCCATCGTTACAATTTTATTGCAGTTTTGTTTTAACTCAGGTATATCATCCGAGATTAAAATAACTCCCATACCTTTTCTAGCCTGCTCTTTAATAACCTCGTGTATTTCTTCCTTCGATCCAATGTCGACCCCAACGGTTGGGCTATTTAAAATTAATATATCAGGTTCACTAGCTAACCATTTAGAAAGTACAACCTTTTGTTGGTTCCCTCCAGATAATACACTTACATTTCGTTTCGGAAACTTAGCTACAATTCCTAGGTTTTTTATCCAATAATCTACGGAATTTTTCACTTTGTTATCACTAATTAATCTAAATTTTTTCAATAAATTTTCAACAGTCGATATAATGATATTTCTCTCGATTGACTGTTCCAAAATTAAACCTTTTGTTAATCGGTCTTCAGGAACATATACAATTTTTCTTTTAACGGCTTGCCTTGGATTTTTAATTTTAGCTTCTTCTCCGTTAATTTCCATAGTTCCTGAGTCTGAAGCTGCAATTCCAAAGATAGCCTCTGCAAGCTCCGTTCTACCAGACCCAAGAGTACCGGTTACGCCTACAATATCCCCTGGATAGATTTCTAAATTAACGTCTGCAAACATATATTTTAAACCAAAATTCTTCAATTTCAGTAGTGGTTTCTGATTTTCATTAAACTCAGATTCATATGTTGTTTCCTTAATTTCTCTACCAGTCATGTGATAAATTAATTGATTTGTGTCTAATTCACTTATGAGTTGCTCGGTCACATTTTTACCGTTCCTCAATATAGTGGCACGTTCTGCAATTGTGAAGATTTCTTCTAGTTTATGGCTTACAAATAAAATAGAAATCCCTTTTCTTTTCAGATTACTAATAACATTAAAAAGCGATTGAACTTCTTTGTCTGTTAATGCTGTAGTCGGTTCGTCCATGACAATTAACCTCGCATTAAACAGAAGGGATCTGGCAATAGCAATTAATTGCTTATCTGCTACCGACAAGTTTTCAACTTTTTCATTAATATCAATATCTACATCAATAGTTTCTAAAGCTTGCTTGGCAATTTTTTCAAACAACTTCCAATTAACCAATTTTTTGTTGTTTGACATTTCATAACCCATTGCAAGATTCTCTTTAACCGTTAAATTTGGAAAAACAGAAAAATCCTGGTAAATAACTTGAATACCTTCTTGAATTGATTCTTGGGTGTGTAACCTTTTATATCTTTTTTTATTAATAAATATTTCACCATGATCAGGTGTGTGTACTCCAGATAAAACCTTAATTAACGTTGATTTTCCACATCCATTTTCTCCTGCTAAACAGTGGACTTCACCAGGGTATATAGTTAAATTGACGTTTTCTAGGGCCTTTACGCCACCAAAGTTTTTGCTTATTTCTTTCATCTCGATTAAAGGTTCCAAGAGAAATACACCTTCCTTTCAACTAGACATTCGGTACGAACATAGAGTTAAAAAACTGTTGAAACGACAAAAATTTTAGATATGTAATCAGCCTAGGAGCACGCTTATACGAAAGTATTTACATGCTCCTAAGTGATTTTTTTAATTAAAAATTATATTCGTCTAGGTTATCTTTATCAACTTTTACATATGCATTACCGTAGATGTATTTACCATCTTTTACAGTTAAGCTGTCATAACCTTTAATACCAAGATCTAAGCCAGTTTGAATTTCATCTTTTTTACCGTCAAGAATCATAACTGCTAATGTGTTCATCGCATATGCTGCGTCAGCAGGATCCCAGAAAGTAATTGCGTTTATTGAACCATTTTCAATATACTGACCACTAACAGAAGGTACACTCGTTCCAACTACAGAAATCTGACCTTCTAGCCCTAATTCTTCAATAGCTAAAGCCGCTCCAGGTGCATCAGTTGAAGCTGAACCTTGGAAACCTTTTAAGTCAGGATGTGCTTTTAAAGTTTCTCTGAATTTCTCACTAGCAGTATTCAAATCATCACCAGTCTCAACTTCTGTTACTACCGCTGTCATGTTAGGATAGTTATCTAGTTGGTGTTGATGAGCCGATTGAACCCATTCCATATGTGAATTACTTGTTAAACTTCCTACAGTTGTCATGTATTCGCCTTCTTCACCCATAGCTGCAGCAAGGTTATCCATTAAGAATTTTCCATAATCAGAGTTGTTGAAAGCTTCAATATTGAAGTCTACGTTTTCCATACCATCAGCTTCGTGTGAAATAACAACAATTCCTGCATCTCTAGCTTTCTTTAAAACAGGCTCCAATGCTTCAGCAGAGAAAGGAACTACTGTAATAGCATCAACTTGTTGAGCAATTAAATCTTCAATAATTTGCACTTGTTGTGCTGCATCCGCTTGTTGAGGTCCTTGTTGGAAAGTTTCATGACCAGTATCTTCACCAAACTTATCAACACCTTCTTCCATACGGTCAAACCAAGCTACACCTGATAGCTTTACAACTGTTGCAATTTTGTATTTACCATCATCACTGCCACCATTTGAATTACCATCATCTGAATTACCAGATGCATCAGAGTTACAGCCAAGAAGTACAACGGACATGATAAGCATTAAAAGTCCCACTAAAAATAATTTGTTCTTTCTCATTTTTTTCTCCCCTTAAGAGTTTTTTTGGAAATAATTTTGAAACATGTTTGACAGTTACTAGTCACCTCTTTTCCATATAAAACATTTTATATATGGAAATTTCCTTTTTGGAAATCATCCTCGTTTCACATTAAAGCCTTTATTAAAGGAATGTACTAACTTCTCCGTTAACTGAATTAGTTTTTCTACATCATGTAAATCAACTGATTCGACTGGTGCATGTGTATATCTAGCCGGATAGCCTAAATCAACGAAAGCAATCCCATCATTTTCTAACTGCGCAAACGATGCATCTGTTAACATCCCGATAAACGCAGCATCCTGGAGAGGTATTTCATTTTCACTAGCTACTAACCTAACATGGTTGACTAGTTTAGGATTTGGAATTAATCCCCCCAATGTTCCCCTACCATGGAATGTATAAGTTGCAATGCTTGGTCCTGCTCCAAATTGGATATCAGCTACCCCTTCTAGATCAGGAGTATCAGTTGCCAGTGTAAGATCAATCGTAATTCCAACATGAGGCTTTATATCCCGTACAGCAGGCAAAACGCCTCGTAAATTAAATTCTTCCTGCACGGAAAACACGATGTATAGTTCGCAAGGTAAATGCTGACCTTCCAAACGTTCAATCAATTCCAGTAAAGCTAAACATCCTACACGATTGTCGATTGCATTACTGAAAACAATGGAATCATTACTGAAAAACTGCCTAGAATAAGCTACCGGCGTTCCAATCCTAATACCAGCATCCATCACTTCTTTTTTACTACGAAAACCAAAATCAGCATAAATATCATTCACACGTTTTACTGAATATTTTTCATTTTCTGGAGTAATATGATGGGATTTTGTGCCAATAATGCCTTGCCATTGCTTTTCACCTGTGTCGATCACAAGGGATTGGCCAGCTAAGCTTTTTTCCGGTATTCCACCTAAACGTTCCACTCTCAAAAATCCATTTTCTTCTATTCTTTTAACAATAAGACCTAGCTCATCCATATGCGCAAAAACCATTACTCGCAAAGGATCCTCATCTTTACTTGTATTTAGTTTTACTGTTACGTTCCCTAGGTTATCAACCTTCACGTCATGATTGGGGATGCTGTTTTTGACATAATTGATAACCTTATCCTCATGTCCAGCTAGTCCAACGATTGATGTTAGGTGCTGAAGTTTATCTTTTAATCTATTTATATTGCTCACTTTTTTCCTCCTACTAATGAATGAAGTGATAAGCTTGTTGCGACTGTTAATCCATTAATAATTTTGTGTTTTCATACAGCTTTCTATATTTTTCATAATTACGTTCTAGCATTTCGTAATTTTCTTGCTTTGGTTCCACCTCGTAAGCTATTTCTACCCATTGGTCAATATCTTCTAGCTTGGAATACCATCCTAATGCCATTGCGCAAAGAAAAGCATTTCCATAAGAAGCACCAACGATCGTTTTCGGGACAATTTGCTTTATTTGACAAATATCACTTACACTTTGTAGCCAAAGCTTACTCTTCACTCCGCCACCAACTACTAAAATTCTATTAATAGAAGTGTTTAGCTTTTTCATTTCATCAATGTTATGTCGGATGGAAAATGCAATGCCTTCTATGAGCGATCGGTATATATCAGCACTAGTGTGTCGAAGAGTAAGGCCAAACATCATCCCTTTAGCATTACCGTGGTTTATAGGAGTTCTTTCCCCACTAAAATACGGAAGGGTGATTAATCCATTTGATCCGACCGGACTCTTTTCTGCTTGCTCCGTGATATATGTATACATGTCGGAGACTTCTACGTTTTTTAATTCTTCTTTATCTTTAAATTGAAGCATGAGCTCGTCTACATACCATCTAGTTAAAGATCCAGCAGTAGCTGTTCCACCAGTTACCGTATAAAGTCCTTCCACCCCATGAATATTAGGCCAAAACTTTTTCGTTTTTTTGAAGGAATCCGTAACGTTAATAAAGAAAGTGGAACTTCCGTACATTAGCATTAAATCTCCCTGATTAATGGATCCAATACTAATGGACTCCGACAAGGCATCTACTGTTCCAGCAATTACTTTCGTTCCTTGCAATAGACCAGTTTCCAATGCAGCTTTTTCATTTACTTCACCGATTATTTCATTACTCCATACCAAATCAGGTAACTTTTCTATCTCTGTAATTTTCGAAACTGCTTCTTGATCCCAAGACAATTTGTGAATATTCATTAATGGCGAATAGGATGCCGCCGTGTATCGATCGATGATTATTTCGCTTGTTAGCTTATATACGATATAACCGGATCCACTTAAGAACTTGTAGGTCTTCTCATAAACTTCCGCTTCATTTCTTTTTATCCAAAGAATTTTTGGACCTTGTGATTGAGCGGAAAGATATTGACCAGATATTTCAAAAATGGTTTCTTCTCCCATTTCGGCATTAAGTAAATTAATTTCTTCATGAGAACGTGTATCTACTCCGTATAAAATTGCTTTTCTTAACGGATTACCGTCTTTATCAATCGGGACTACTGCTGGACCAATAGAACTTACACCAACAGCCAATATATCTTTTGGTAAAATCCCCATTTTCTTTACTTCATTTACGACGTAATTACTTATTACTTTAAAATCGTTCCACCAAACACCTTCAGCATCGTGCTCTGCCCAGCCTGGATTTGGAACTTCCATTTTATGAGGAACTGATTTCGTAACGATAATCTTACCGGAGCGGTCTACCAGCACCCCTTTCGATTCATACGTACCAATATCAATACCTAACACATAGGCCATGTGACGTCCCTCCTAAATTTTAATGAAAGAATAAAATCTATCACTCTATGAAAGGGGTTACATTTATTTACAGAAAAAATTTTATTCAAACTTTATCGCAACAGCTCGTACAGGCGCACCGCCAAAACCTTGTAATTTAAGAGGGGCTGCAGATAAAAACCAGCGTTCTTCCGTAAACAACTCTTCTGTTAAATTTAGTTCTTCTAAAGGCCACACTTCATTACTTAACAGAACTTCATGTGCTGGGGGACCATTTCCTTCTGCCCATCCACCGATACTTAATCCATCAATACCGACACCTTTAACCTGTTTTTCAACTAACCATTCTGCACCCTCTCTAGATAAGAAAGGCCACTCATAATAGTAATCATTTGAATATCCTCTTTTTTCACTCCATCCCGTACAAAGTAAAACGATGTCACCCGGTTTCACTTTATCCGCATATGGCTCTAAATGCTTTCTTCCAATTGGTTCTTCTGGTGCAATGCCAAATAGATTAATCGGTACAGCTTCACCAAAAAATTGGCCAATCGGGATTTCGTCTACTTTTTTCCCGTCTGGATAAAAGTGGAATGGTGCATCCATATGTGTTCCTGTATGGACATTTAAATCTAATCTTTCAGCAGTAAAACCGTCGACAGGATATACTGCTTCATAATTCACCGTTGTCATTTTATATGTAGCCCATCCCGGACAGTTATGATACAAAGGTTGAGATAAATCAATGATCTTTTTAATGTTAACCATCATCTTTCCTCCCTTTTAAATAGTAAGAATTATAATTTAATGTCTGATAATAGCTCTCCAGGCCAAGTGTAAGCCATGTGTCCACCGTCAATTAAAATAGATTCGCCAGTTACATAGCTGCTATCATCTGAAGCTAAGAATAGCACTACTTTACCTACTTCTTCTGGTCTACCTAATCTACCCATTGGATCAACTAGTTCATAGGACTTTTTGAACTTTTCAGCTCCTTCTACTCCAAGAATTTGCTCAATTAATGGGGTATCAATTGTTCCCGGTGCAATCTGATTCACACGAATGCCATCTCTTGCATAATCAATAGCCATAGTCTTTGTTAAATTGTGTACGCCGCCTTTTGCAGCATTATATCCAGAGCGGTTGAAGTCTGCTCCAATTCCAGATACAGAAGAACAGTTGATGATAGAACCACCGTTGTCCAACATTAAAGGAATGATATATTTACTTACTAAGAATGTTCCTCTTAAATCAACGGCCATAATCTTATCCCATAACTCTGTTTTATACTCGTGTAACTTACCACCAGCAGTGTCGATACCAGCATTATTGAATAAAACATCTACTCTACCAAACTTTTCTTTACATTGCTCTGCAAACTCGATAACACTCTTTTCCTCCGCTACGTCTACATATAACGCAGTTGCTTCACCATTGTTTTCTTTAATTTCTTTTACAACAGCCTCTGCAGCTTCCATATTAATATCAGCACAAATCACATGTGCCCCTTCTTGTGCAAAAACAAGCGATGTTGCCTTACCAATTCCAGATCCTGCTCCTGAAACAATTGCAATTTTTGATTCTAATCTTCCCATTTTTTACATCTCCTTAATGAAATTAATTTTAAGAGTGAATAATGCTGTTAGTTGAATCAAAATAACATCCAAACTAGCGATGAATAATGACTAAAAAATCTACCATTCTATTACTTAGCAACAACTCTCACATAACAGAATTTTCTGAGATTTATAGGTAAAAAAATTCTTTACACGGTCGCTTACTTTAAGAAACCGTGTAAAAAGCCTTAGAATACTTAGCTGCTAGTTTAATACATTCTTCCATACTTACACTACTAGCAATTCCCTTACCAGCAATATCAAAGGCTGTGCCATGATCAACAGATGTACGAAGAAACGGTAAACCATTTGTAATAGAAATAGTTCGTTCAAAATCTGTCATTTTAGCTGCAATATGTCCTTGGTCATGGTAAAGGGACAACACAGCTGCGTATCTACCATTTAACGCGTGATGGAATACAGAGTCTGCCGGTACTGGACCTAATGCTTTAATTCCACTATTGACTGCCGCCTCAATACCAGGCTCAATTTCATCTACTTCTTCCCTGCCAAAAAGTCCATTCTCCCCAGAGTGAGGATTTAATCCTGCTACAGCAATAACTCGATCCTCAATACCTAGCTTTTTCAGTGTTTCATCACAACGGATTAAATAATCATAAACACGTTCCTTTGTGATCGTGCCAATCGCATCCTTTAAAGACAAATGACGTGTAAGGAAAAAGATTCTCATATTACGAACTTCAAACATCGTTAGAGGATCATGTGAATTTGTCAACGCTTCCAACATTTCGGTATGTCCAGTATACGGAACATTAGCTGCCTGCAACGATTCTTTATTAATTGGTGTAGTTGCTATAGCGCTTACTTTTCCATCTAATGCTAATTGTATTGAACTTTCGATATACTCAAAAGCTGCCTTTCCAGCTTGAGCTTGAACCTCACCGAATTTTAGTGAAGAAATATCAAGGTTATCAAGTGATATGATGTCGACAGTACCCCACTCATACTTTCCTTCAGCAGGATCACTAATTTCATTAATCTTTAACTTTGTTTTCGTAATGCTCATCGCATTTTCGATAACCGTTTTATGACCAATAAGTAAAGGTGAACATTGATCATAAATTTCCTTTTTGCTTAGTGCCTTTACAGCAATTTCTGGACCTATTCCAGCGGGATCCCCCATTGGAATCGCTATAATTTTATTCCCCATGTATACACTCCCTTTGTATAAAGTAAATTAAGGTACACTTTTTGAAGTTGTCCCTAATAGTTAAATTTTTTAAAAACAATTAATATTGACTCCATCCATTGTATGGTGAATTACACTTGTTGTTAACTTTTAACATTTGTATGTGCGATTATGTTATATTATGTTATGAATGAAATTAATTGTCAACAAAATTATAAAAATTTTGATTAATTTAACTACTAAACTAACTTTTATTATACAGGGTATTATGAGTATTTATACTAGGGTTAAGTAAGAAAAGGATCTATACATATATGCAAATTATTAAGGGCTGAGTCTATAAGAAATGTACACGGTGTTAGCATTAAACAAAACACTGGGTGATTGTGTTAAAAATTATCAAAACGAGAGGTGTAACAGAGGAACACCTCTCGTTTTATAATGAAATGTTGCAATCGTTTCAGTTTATGATCGAAATTGTTTTACTTTATCCATGAATTCTTTTACTCTTTTAACGTCAACATGATTTTCGAATTTCCCATCATATTTAAATGTAGTTCCAGTCACCGCTCCATCTGCTATAGATAGTTGCTCTTCAAGGTTTGATAATCTAACTCCTGTGTTAGCAAGAACAACAGTATCAGGTACTACCTCTTTAACTTTCTTCAGTAACTGTGCATCTGTTTGGGCACCGGCAGTAAGACCTGAAACACACAAGGCATCCGGACGATTATTAAAGACTGTTGACTTAGCAATACTCTCAATATCTCGATCAGCTAAGTATTTTGCCGCTTCTGGAACAATATTAAATAATAACTTAACATTCTCGGCACCAATTCGATATTGATGTCTAATCGTTTCTCCTACGTTAGTATCCCACGTACCAAAATCACTAGCATAAACGCCCGTGAAAATTTCACGAACAAAACTTGCACCTGTTGCCGCAGCTAAATCTAGTGATTTTTTAGCATCCCACAATACGTTTACACCAAATGGTATTTTTATATCACTCATAAGCTCACCAATGATTCGTGCCATAGCTGCTACTGTTTCCGTTTTAACATCCGTTAAATACGGTAAGCTAAATTCATTCGAAAACATGACAGCATCTACACCACCATCCTGAAGTGCGTGTAAATCCTTTCGAGCCATTTCTACTACGTAATCCATTCCCTTTTCCTTATCAAAATATGGATCACCTGGTAACGGCAATAAATGACACATTGCTATAATTGCCTTTTCTGTTCCTATTACTTCCTTCATCCATGTCATAACAAAATCTTCCTTTCTTGTGGTCACTTGAACCAAGTTGATAGATTTATATAATATTTAAATTGATACCTTATTTTCAAAAGTATTAGCCTTTGTATCTGTTATGTAAGTTCATACGCATTTTGCCTCTATCCGAATCTACGCTAACACTACAGTTAAGTCATTTTTCTTCAATTGATTAATTACGTCTGTATTTGCTATCTTATTCGTAATCAATGTATCTACTTCTTCTAAATGGGCTATCTTTGCAAAAGCAGTTTTCCCAATTTTACTGTTATCTGCCACGACTATTGTACGCTGTGATGCTTGAATGGCCTTCTTTTTCACTCGTGCATCATCAAGATTAAAATCAGTAAAGCCACTTGTAATATCCACGCCGCCTACACCACATATAAAAGTATCGGGAAAGAAGACATCATAAACATCTTCGGTTAATTCACCAATAAGCGATCTTTCCCCATTTCTCACAACTCCACCTGTAACAATTAGGTTTATATTTGGGCAATCTGCTAGAAGCCAAGCGACTCTCAAACTGGATGTTACAATAGTCAAATTATTTCTTTCCTTAAGCTTTTCGGCTACAGCTAATGCTGTTGTACCAGTGTCAATAACAACAGTTTCTCCGTCTTTAATCATGTTAGCTGCAATTTCACTAATTCTATCCTTTACATCATGATTCTTGTCATAACGGATTTCAAACGGCAACTCAAAAGACCCTTGATTTACCTTAACCGCTCCACCTCTAATACGTTTGATCACTCCTTTTTGGGCAAGAGCTTCTAAGTCTCTCCTTAATGTCATTTCTGACACATTAAATTGTTCACTCAAATCACTAATTAACACTTTTTCTGTTTGATTAAGTAATTCTACAATCTCTTTTTGGCGGTTTTTAACATATTTCATGTTTAAACGATAACTTTTTTTGTTCGAATTGTCAATGAATAGTTTGAACTTTTAAGAATTTTTTGAAGATTTGAGGTCGATATTTATAAAAACATCAAATTTCAAAGCACCATAATAAAACGTCAAAAAGGAATCTTCTCTTTGAAAGGTTGTAAGCCTTTATAAGCAACTATGTTAATACTGTAAAAGGTAAAATAATTTTTGAGGATATGATTAGGTATTTAAACCCATCAGAGGAAAACACTAAGAAAAAATGGTAGAGTATATTAACATCACTCTACCATTTAGGCTAAATTTTAAAACCTCTACTAAGAATTAATGAAAAGCTATGTAGAAAGAAAATACTTAATTGAAGGCACTTTCGGTTGAGCTCCTCTCTCTCCTACTACAAAAGCCGAAACACGTGTGGCTAATTCCATTGCACTTATTTCACTTAAACCATGAACTAATCCAACCGCTAAACCAGCATTATAAGCATCACCTGCACCAGTTGTATCCACAACAGAACATTTTTCAGACGGAACAGCATGATAAGACTCCTTAGTTATTAAAACGGATCCTTTACTGCCAAGAGTAGTAATAATCTTATTAACTCCCTTATTAATTAGTAGTCTACCCGCTTTGACAATATCTTCTAAGGAATTCACCTTAATACCGGTTAATTCTTCTAGTTCGATTTTATTTGGAGTTAAAATGTCTATTTTATTTAATAGATTGCTTGACAATTTCTTAACAGGTGCAGGATTTAAGATAATTTTCTTCCCATAATTACAAGCTAAATCAACTGCTTTTTCTACAACTTGAATAGGTATTTCTAATTGTAATAAGACAATATCACACTCTCTAAAAAGATAATCATTCATTTTGACGTCTTCTTCGGTAAGACTATAGTTAGCACCAGGCACTAAAACAATTGCATTTTCACCATTTGAATCAATCTGTATAACAGCAATCCCTGTTTGTGATCTAACGGAAACACCTTCTGTTTGGATTCCTACCTTGTTGAAATGATTCATTATTCTCCGTCCATAATCATCTTCACCAAGGCTCCCAATAAATGATACATCCGCACCTAGGTTTGCGCAGTTCACGGCCTGATTAGAGCCTTTCCCACCATAAAACATCTCATAGTTATTACTAGATGTGGTTTCGCCAGGTTTCACAATTTCTTTAACGTCCATTACAAAATCCATATTTATACTTCCAACTACGAGTACATTCATTTTTCACACCCTCATTTCCCATTACTTTATACAATTGGAAAAATCCTCATAATGAAACGAATTATTCAAATTCGATAATAGACTCTAGCAAACTTCTATCGAATGAAGAAAATTAATATTAGGAAAGTCCACTCCCCTTAAGTTAGGAATGGACTCAAATATCATAGTATGACAGTATAATCTGCTTAACTATTTTTAGTTTTGTACTTTTTAATTACATTTTTTATAACAGGGAAAACTAATGATAATATTGCCAATGAAAGTAAGGTTACAGTAATAGGTCTACTAAAAAAATATGCTGCTGTTCCATCTAGACTCATTGACAATGAACGTCTTAAATTAGATTCAGCCATAGGACCTAATATTAAAGCAAGAATCAAAGGACCTAAAGGGAAATCTAGTTTTCTTAAAATTACTCCAATGATACCACTGACAACCATAACCCATACATCAAAATAAGAGTTATTTAAGGCATAAGCTCCAACAATACTAAACAGAATTACTGCTACCCAAATAAACTCCCTTTTTACTAACATAATTCTTGAAAATAAATTTGCACCAGCAAGACCCACAAATAGTACTATCAGGTTTGCTATAAATAAGAGAATAATTATGACATATACAAAATCCACATGATCGGTGAAAAGTACAGGACCAGGTTGCATGCCATACATCATTAAAGCCCCAATTAATATGGCGGTAACACTATCACCTGGTAATCCAAGTGTTAACATGGTCGTAAAAGCTCCACCAATAACAGCATTATTAGCAGTACTACTCGCAGCTAATCCTTCTAGGGAACCTTTTCCAAATTCTTTTTTCTTTTTTGAAAAACGTTTGCTTTGTTCCCAACTTATAAGGGAAGCGATATCTCCGCCTGCACCAGGAATAGCACCAATTATTGTCGATAGAGCAGAAGAGAACCAAAAAGGTTTCCTCATTTGTTTTCGCTCCTGTTTATTTGGAATTATTCTCCCAACCTTAATTTTCTTAACTTTTTCTTTCTTGTTTGATTCTAAAATCTGAGAAAGCACCTCTCCTAAACCGAAAAGCCCAATCATAATAGGTATAAAAGAAATCCCATCTAATAAGTTCGGGTTATCAAATGTAAAGCGAGGATACGATAATATTGGATCCAATCCAATTGTGGCAATAAATAGCCCAATGAATCCCATTATCATACCTTTTGCAATAGATTTCCCAGACACACTAATCATCATGGATAACCCAAATATTGCAAGTGCAAAATATTCAGGTGGGCCAAAACTTAAAGCTACTCTAGAAATTGGAAATGCTGCCACTAAGAGAAAAATAGTACTAACAAGCCCTCCCAAAGCGGAATAAATTGCGTTTATACCAAGCGCTAAACCTGTCTGCCCTTTTTTATTAAGTTCATACCCATCCCATGCTGTAGCCATAGAGGCAGGTGTTCCCGGTGCATTTATAAGTATTGCTGGAATCCCTCCTGCAAAAATCGAAGAGCAATAAATAGCAATTAGCATTGCTAATCCCTCTTGAGGTTGAAGCCAAAATGTTAAAGGAACAAGGATGGCTACACCCATTGTGGCAGTGAGGCCAGGCAAAGCTCCAATAAACACTCCCAATATTACACCGATAATCATATACATAAAAACAGAAGGTTGGAGAACTTGCATTAAAGCATCAATCAATTTATATTTCCCCCTTTATAGAAGGACACTAAATCCTTTAACAAAAATAAGATACACCGAAATACTTAATATCACTGCAGTCACTAAAGAAGTAAGAACTTTTAATTTTAAAACTATAAATTGTATAAATAACATAATTATAGAAATTAGGATAAATGGTAATTTACCAAGGAAAAATATCATGAGAATCATACTCCCAACAACTACACAAAAGCTAATAGCATGATGCCTAGTTATTCCTTCAAAAAAGTGTCTACCTTCCTCTTGAACTTTATTAAGTAAAATAACTTTTAAAATATCTATTAGACAAAAAAATATTATTGTAACTAAAATAATTTTAGGAAAAAAGGCGGGACCTATCCCGCCTTGACCAATTCCTTCTGGAAACGAAAACGTCTTACTAAAGAAAAACAATGAGATTGTTATAACCACAATATCAAACAAGACATTCGCTTTTTTCATTTTTCATCACCTACTTTGTTCTGTTTTCCCAATGAATTAAGAGAATTACTGTAGGTCCATATTTGGAATTAATTCGTTATAGAAATCAAATTGTTTACTTGCAAAATCAGTAAACTCTTCGGCTGAAAGGTATGATGCATTTAATCCTCTTTCGGTTGATACTGTTTGGAACTCCTCAGAAGCTACTGCCTTCTTAACCGCTTCTTCCAAGACTGATTTAACATCATCAGGTATACCTTTAGGTGCAGCAAATCCACCCCAAGCTGCAATTTCAAGATCAATACCTGATTCAATTAATGTTGGAACATCAGGGAATGTAGGGTCTCTATCTGAACTCATAACAGCAAGAATCTTCAAATCTCCTCCATCAACATTTGCTTTAACCTCTGACGGACTAACAGAAACAGCTTCAATATGACCACCAAGTAAAGCTGCTACAGCAGGAGCCGCACCATCGAATGGTACATATTTAAACTCAGCACCTGTTTCTTCTGCAAGTCCAGCAGCTGCAATGTGCCAGATTGAACCTGTTCCAGAGTTGCCTACACGTATTTGACCAGGATTGTCTTTAGCGTATTGTATAAATTCTTCAATTGTATCGTAAGGTGCATCTGCCGGGACTGTTACTGCTGCTGGAATCACAATAGCTCTTCCTAGCAACTCAAAGTTGGCAGGCTCAACATCTGCAAAACCAAGCGCTTTTACCATAGACATTTCAACAGGAACATAACCAATTCCATATCCATCCGGGTTTTTCCCTTCAACATAAGACATACCTACAGCACCGGTACCACCTGTTTTATTAGTAACCACTACAGGAACACCTAATTCCTTCTCCATGAAAGAACCTACTGTTCGTCCAACCATATCGGAAGCACCACCAGGAGAATATGGCACAACTAATTCAATTTGTTTATTTGGATATTTTGACTCTTCGTTTGAGTCTTGAGTATTATCCTCTGTTTCATTCTCTCCTCCTGAATTATTTGCTTCCGAACTACAAGCTGCCAACAACGCAATAAATAAAACTAAAATCATTAAGTACCATTTTTTCATTTCTTTCCCCTCTTTCAAATTATTTTATATAAATCCTTCTATAAAAAAGAGTAAAAATAATACAAGTAGGATAAATAGTTTGAAAATAATATAGAAGGTTATTACTGATTTTTTGACTCTAAGAATAATCCTACACTCAAGTTTTCATAAACCTTATTTTGTTAGCGCTTACATTAACTGATGTATAACCTCATTATTGATTAATCACGGAAACTGTTAGTATATTTCACCTTAAGAGTGCTTAAAGGCCGGCTTTGCACAAGAACTACGTATTTGCAGTTCTGGTTTGATAACTAGTTGTATTGGAGAATAATCTTCTTCCATCGTTAACCTATTTTTTAACAGGATTGCAGCTTCCACACCTATTCTCTTAAGAGGCTGGGTCATTAGCGTAAGTGGTGGCTTTACTAACTCCCATTGGGCAACATCCCCAAAGGTTATTACGGATATATCATCAGGTATGCTTAACCCTCTATCATTGATGGCTTTAAGTAAACCAACTGTCATCGTGTTATTACAGCAATAAATAGCAGTCGGCGGATTGGGGAGTAACAGTAACTCAGTTGCACTTTCATAAGCCTTTATCTCGTTAAAGTCGCCCGGCATAATGAGATTTTTATCAGATGAACAATTAAGTTTTTCTATTGCATCTAAAGCACCTTCAAGCCTTTCCTTACCTACAGAATTTTTTAATAAGCCATAAATAACTCCTATACGATTATGTCCTAGTGATTGTAAGTATGAAATCGATTCATACGACCCATAGTAATTGTCATCCACAATCAGATCTGTAGTGATTCCTTCAACCTTTTTATCTACTAAAATTACTGGGATGTTTTGATCGATTACAAGTTGAACTAAATCTTTATTTGCACCTGTTGGAATTAAGACAAGTGCTTCAACTCTTTGTTCTAAAATCAACTGTAGTAATTCTCTCTCTGTCTGTTCATTTTCATTATGACTCATAACTAACATGTGGCAGCCCATACTTCTTAATGTATCTTCAATGGTTTTTGCTATTGACATTAAATAATAATTGGATATGTAAGAAACAATCATGCCAACTTTCTTCGTTCTAATAGCCTTTAAACTGCGAGCATTAGCATTAACTTGATAGTTTAGTGTTTTTATAGCCTCTGAGACTCTTTTCCTTGTCTCTTTCCCAACATATCCTTTCTCGTTAAGTACTTTTGAAACCGTCCCAATGGACACACCTGCATGTTTAGCTACATCTTTAATTGTTATATTTTTCATGATGCCTCCACTTTGATAAAACGTTTCACTATTTACACGTTTTAATTATAAAATTCTATTCTAAAATTCAAGCTTTTAATGTCCATACACTATCAATTTCTTTTAAATTCTCTTCAAGTATGCTTTTTTCTGATTCAGATAAATCCATTTGAGGTGCTTTCATATAGCCTACATCTAGGCCCCTCATTTTTAATGCAGATTTAAAATAAGCCATATTACTACCACTCTTTAAAGTTTCACAGATATCAATTGCTAACTTTTGAAACTTTCTTGCTGATTCTAAATCATTATTTTTAAAGGAATTGTACAATTCCACAAACGGCTCTGGATAAACACAAGATACACCGGAAACAACACCATCACACCCCATAGCCAACTCTGCCAAGAATAGTTTATCTACTCCAGGTAAAACGGAAAACTGTCCTTCATTAATACCTAGGTACTCATTTACCCTTAGTAGGTCCGGATAGCTGTACTTAATACCAATTACGTTTTTACAGCGATTGGCAACGTTTTGGGCTACATTTGCTGACAGATCATTGCTAGCACACTGTGGAATATTATACAAATAAACAGGGAAATCTTCAGGAACACTTGACGAAACATTTACAAAATATTCTTCCAACTCTTGTTCACTAGCAGAGAAGTATATCGGTGTTACAACACCAATCCCGTCTGCACCTATTGCATGAGCATGTTGGGCTAATGAAATTGTATCTTCTTGTTTCATTGCCCCTACATGAACATAGACTGTAACTCTTCCAGCAACTTTTTGAACAATCCTTTCTGCAACTGCTTTTCGCTCCTTAACACTCAACCGAAGCATTTCCCCTGTTGTTCCTAGTGGATACAAACAATGTACACCTTTACTTATCAAAAATTCGGTTAATTGATCAAGCTGATCGAGTTGTGGATTGCCTTTTTCATCTAGGGGTGTAACCATAGCTGTTGTAACACCATATAAACGCTTCAATGGACCATCTCCTTTTTTATAATGGAAATTAGTAAAACGTTTCACTATTTAATTTAAAAAAATTAGTTTTTTTTATAAGAAAAACCATATTGTAAGCGAATACATAAAAACTAATAAGAGTTTTATTACTTTTTAAAGATAATAATAGTAAAACGTTTTATTTTTTTGATTATAAACCAAAATTTACTTAATTACAATGAATTTTCTGTAAATTTAAAATATTTTCTCATGAATGTAAACTGGACATTAACAAATGGCTTTTTTTAAACTCTTTCACAAATATCAACTATTGCGCATCCAGTCTTGTATTTTGTTTTTGGGTGTTTACTGGCATGATGCACTAAAAGTCAATTACTTAAAATGCATTATTAACACTTCTTCTTTCCAGTCTAATTATCAAAACCCATAATAAGTTGGAGAACCTGTTGGAAATCATCGATAACTATAATTTTTTCTGTTTCCCTTTTAACTATTTACTTCTACCTTTTTCTCCGAGATCCCATTCCACATAGAAGAAAATACTCTAATCTTTTTTTCATTTTGCGATACTTACAGAGTCTATCTTTGTTACTAAACTGCTAATTGTGTAACTTTAAAAAGATTTATAGTTTTATTATTTACCAATATGGTGAATGTTGTCTGAATATTACGAAAAGTATCTGAAGGATAATGGATAACAATCCATAAGTTATATATTTGTACCATATTTTATACCTTCATTCTTAGAGGAGGTGGATTCATACATAGGAGAAGGGTGATGCGGAAACTCAACTTAATCAATTTATTTAGGGGAGGACGTATAAAGACATGAAGAGAAATTTTTCAAAAATCTTATTTAGCTTATTAGCATTTGTACTAATCTTTTCTATTTTTGGTTTTACTGTAGCAGCAAATGGGGGCAAAAAGTCAAAAACTCAATTTTCTGAAATACCATTAGCTGAAATATTAGGTGACATTGAACTGTCCTCAGACAGACCAACGTCTGTAATAGTTGAGTTAGAGGAAGAGTCTATTGTAGAAGCAAAGCATAAAGGGACAAGCCAAACAAAGGCTAACTTGAAGTCCGAAAGAGGAAAAGTCATTAAAGCGTTAGAAAAAGCAGTTAAAAACGCTGATGTTAATAGAGAATATGACTATGTATTTTCTGGTTTCTCTGTAGAACTACCTGGCAATGAAATTGTGAAACTAGCAGCAATTCCAGGCGTAAAGGCTGTTTATCCAAATGTTCATTATACAGCCGAAGTAATATCTGCAGAAGTAATTTCGGAAGAAGCATTTAGTCCAGAAATGATGAATAGTGCTCCATTTATAGGGTCCAATGAAGCATGGGAAGCTGGTTTTACTGGTGAAGGAGTAACTGTAGCAGTTATCGATACTGGTGTTGACTATACTCATCCTGACTTAGCACATGCTTTTGACGATTACAAAGGATACGATTTTGTAGACGATGACAATGACCCACAAGAAGGAGCAGGACAATACCACGGTACTCACGTCTCTGGTACAGTAGCAGCCAATGGTGCGATTAAGGGTGTTGCTCCTGATGCTACATTGTTAGGATATCGTGTATTAGGTCCTGATGGTGGTACCACGGAAGATGTTGTTGCTGGTATTGAACTTGCGGTTCAAGATGGAGCTGACGTGATGAACTTGTCACTAGGTAACTCACTAAACAATCCTGACTGGGCAACGTCTATTGCTTTAGACTGGGCAATGGCTGAAGGGGTTGTAGCCGTGACTTCTAACGGAAACAGCGGTCCTGACAACTGGACAGTAGGATCTCCAGGTACATCCCGTGATGCTATTTCTGTAGGGGCTACTCAACTTCCGTATGAAGTTTATAGTGTAGAGACAACTACTACAGGTGATGTCTCATATGAAAGTGATAAAGTTATGGGTTATGCAGATGTAAAGGACTTAACTGCTCTTGATGGGAATGAATACGAGTTTGTTAATGCTGGTTTAGGAAATCCGGACGACTTTAAGGATATTGATGTTGAAGGTAAAATTGCCCTCATCAGCAGAGGAGCTATTCCTTTTGTTGATAAAGCTGCAAATGCAAAAGCAGCTGGGGCTGTTGGTGCAATCATTTTCAATAGTGAACCTGAAGAATTTGATTTTGTAATCCCGGGAATGGAAGTACCAACAATTAAAATGTCAGGTGTAGACGGTCAGAAAATACTTAGTGAATTAGAAAAAGGAAACAATACAGTTTCTTTTGATCTTGAATATGTTACAACTAACCCAGAAGTTATGGCTGACTTTTCATCCCGTGGCCCCGTAACACTTACATGGATGATTAAGCCTGATGTTTCTGCACCGGGTGTTAATATCGTGAGTACTTTCCCTGGTAATGGTTATGCAGCATTACAAGGAACAAGCATGTCAGCTCCTCACGTTGCTGGTGCATCAGCATTACTATTAGAGAAGAACCCTAATTGGGGAACAGAAGATGTTAAAGCGGCATTAATGAATACAGCTGTTGATGTGATTGATCCAGCTACAGGTAAAGCTTATGCACACAATTCACAAGGTGCAGGTAGTATCCGGATTGTTGATGCATTAAATACTACTACTTTAGTAGCTCCTGGTAGTCACTCTTTCGGTAAATTTGTAAAAAATACAGGTAAACAAGTAGAAAAACAAAGTTTTGAAATTAAAAACCTATCAAGTGAAAGAAAGAGTTATAGCTTTGACGTTGAATTTGCTGGAAATCCAGATGGAATTAAAGTATCTACAAGTAATAACTTAAAGGTTAACCCAGGAAAATCACAACAAGTTAACTTTAATGTTCAAGTAGATACTTCTAAATTAGAACCCGGTTATTATGAAGCAACTATTTCAGTAAGTGATGGAACACAAAAAATTGATGTGCCATCGATTTTATTTGTCGGTGAACCAGACTATCCGCGCCTGACTGGTGCATTTTTAGAAAAGGTTGAGGAAGGATCCTACTATGTTGGTTCATATTTACCTGGTGGTGCAGAAGTAGTTCAATATAATTTATTCGAACTGAATGGAGAAAAAATTGGTGAACCTATTGATACATTAGGTACATTTAGTAATGCACCAGCTCCCTACCATGAATTCTTATGGGATGGAAAAGTAGGAGGCGAAGAACTGGAAGATGGAGAATACGTATTAGGAGTATATGTAGAACAAGCAGGAGTTACCGAGTATAAAGCGTACTTAGTAACGAAAAACTAAAGTTTTACTAAATAGAATCCAGCTGGCAATTCCAGCTGGATTCTTATTTAATAATGTATTTCTAGGAGAAACATATGATAAATACATTCAGATAATAGTATTTTCTATCATTTTAACAATTTGTGATTTTTATATATCTACATCATCTAAGTTTTACATATTATATTTTGTGTTTTCTTGAACATAATCCCAAAGGTCTTGAGATATTCTATCTTTCCCCTGTTCTTCTAGTATATGCCCTATTAAACCAACTGATCTTGCTGCTAGTGCAAAACACTTAACTATATTCCACTTAAAACCCATATCTGATAATATTGCACCAACAGCACCTGAAGCATTTAATACAATTTCTTTTTGTTTTATCTCACACAAGCTTTTATGAATATCCGTGATTAGTTTACTATAACCTTTTTTAAACCCTAAATTTTCAGCCATTTCAAAAAGCTTCTTACTTCTAGGATCAACTTGCTTATGAATGGGATGACCAAATCCAGGAAACCTTTTATCTTTATAATTAGATAAAATTTTATTAACCATTTCGTCATTATCTAAATTCCCATAGAATCCCACAGATTCCTGTAAAACCCTTGCCGTAGACTCCATTGAACCTAAATAAACATTTCCAGCTCCTAACAAACCTGCAGCAACAGCTGCTTGTGTAGATTCAGGAGCGCCAAGATAGGTTAATCTTGTTGAAATTGAACTTGGTGTAAAGCCATGTTCACATAGTGCTACCATAATTGCATTTAGCATCCTAGACTCATTTTCTGTTGGGAGTCTATGAGTTGCTGCTATAAAAGCCATATCTCCAAGATTTACATTTCCAATTAAATCATTACACAAGTCTTTACCATAAATAAGTATATTCTCAGAGTCTGAAAATCCAATACTAGTATTAAATTTCATCATTCTCCCCCCTTCAAATCAGTTTATCCTAAAAAAAGGCATTTTCATCATAAGGATTGGCTTCTACTTTTTTATACTTTTTCATTTTTTCTGTGACTGCATTTATTTCTTTCGTGTAATTTCGTTCTACATCAATGATTACATCTAATACTGTAGTTACATTACTGTTAATTGCGTCTATTAAGGCACTCTTAAATTGAGTTGAATCCTTAATTCGGACGCCCTTGGCCCCGTATCCTTTTGCAATATCTGCAAAATTTGTGTCAGTAAAATGAGTTGCAATAGTCTTTTTACCTTGTCTAGCAGAAGGCATTCCTAAACGCGAGTCATTCATAACTATCAAAACAACTGGACAATTATGTTGTACTGAAGTAGAAATTGAATTAGCTGTCATCGCCATTCCACCATCTCCAACAACTGCAACAACACACTTATCCGGATTAACAATTTTAGTAGCAACTGCTGCTGGCGGACCTGAACCCATTCCAGCTATTCCACCTGGAACTACAACACTTCCAGCTGTTTTGCTTTGATATAGATGGGCAGTCCAAGCTCGATTTGTTCCGGCATCTGTCATCAAAAATGCATCTTTCGGCAAAACTTCATTCAAAATCCCTATTATCCTCTGTGGGTATACAGGTGATGAATCTATTGTTGTAAATGGGTCTTCAAAATAACCTAGCTCTTTTTTATATTTCTGTACTCGTTCCTTTCTTTGAGTTGCTACAACTTGATTTACTATACTAGATGCATTTTCGTTAAATTTTTGAAGTGTTGCTTTTAAATCACCTATTAGAGATAGGTCTATCGGGAATGTCCATCCAGCTCTATGAGGATCTATGTCTACCTGAATTATTTTCTGTTTTTGAGGGTTAATTAATGCTGGATTTTCTTGTGCGGTATCAGATGGACCAAGTCTACAACCTAAAGAAATAATTAAATCAGCTTCACCCACTATTGTATTTGCAACTAGTTGCCCATAGTCGCTAAGCATACCTAATGCGAGCGGATGATCTTCGTTTAAGACGCTTTTTCCTCGATAACTAGTTGCAACAGGGATACTTGTTAATTCGCAAAACTCTTTTAGCTCAGCATAACTGTTAGACATATGAATACCGTTACCTGCAATTATAACAGGGCGTTCAGCGTTTCCTATCAGCTCAAAAGCCTTTTTAATTTGCTCATCATTAGGACTACTTTTTTGTGTTTCACAAATGTATCCACTCATGCCATATAAATATGGCGGTTCATTTTCGTTAAATTCTTCATACACTTCTGGTTGATAAATTACTAGCCCGGCTGGTCCTTTTCTATCTGTACATGCATGTTTAATTGCTTGTTGCAATCCTTGTATTGCTTGTTTTGGAGTTGTAGCAAGACCTGTGTATTTTGTCATTTTTCTCAATATTCCCAGTAAATCAAAGGACCCATATTCACCAGATCCTGACTGTATCATACCCTTTTGACCAAATGAATTAGTTACAGCATCAGAAATCACGATTAAGGGATAACCACTAAGATAAGCTTCTATAATTCCAAATCCCCCACTGGAAGCAATAAAAGGTCCCTGCCCCATTAGTATTGCGGGTTTTCCAGTTAATCGTCCATATGTTGCTGCCATAATTGCTGCACTTTGTTCATGGCGCGCAATAATTAGTTTTACTTTTCCTCTCCGCCCTAGCGCATTAAAGAGTCTATACGTTATACCACCCTGTATACCAAAAACGTATTCAATTTCCGCTTCCTCAATAAGATCACACATTACATCTACAGCTTTTCTCTCCATAAGAAACCTCCGCTAATCTTTTTTCTTTATACATAACATTTCAAATTTGTTGTTGATATATTTCTTTGAGTTTATTTTTATCAACTTTACCATTCGCATTTTTTGGCAATTCAGCAACTATAGTTATGTTTTTAGGATTTTTATAATTTGCTAAACAACGCTTGCAATGGTTCTTTATTTGTTCTACAGAAAGATTATTGTCATTTTCTAATACAAT
Organism: Salirhabdus euzebyi; assembly: GCF_014207435.1. Lineage (GTDB taxonomy): Bacteria > Bacillota > Bacilli > Bacillales > Alkalibacillaceae > Salirhabdus > Salirhabdus euzebyi. The sequence continues at coordinate 74,530 of NZ_JACHGH010000010.1, read as the reverse complement.
AAATGCTGAAACAGCTTCCCCCCAAATTTCATCTGGAATACCAGCAACAGCTACTTCTTTTACACCAGCAATTTCGTAAATTGCATCTTCTACTTCTCTCGAATAAACGTTATATCCACCACTAATAATCATGTCTTTTTTACGTCCTACAATATAAAAGTAACCATTGTTGTCAATAAAACCCAAATCACCAGTATATAGCCATCCGTCTTTTATCGTTTCCTGAGTGTCTCTTTCTCTTTTCCAATATCCACTCATTACGTTATTACCTCTAACTACCAACTCTCCAACTTCTTCTTCTACAGTTTCTTCACCTGCGTCATTTACGATTTTCACTTGAACATTTGTTACTTCTCTTCCAGTAGATTCAAGTAATTTATCGTTATCCTCTAATAAGAGATGTTCCCTTTTTGGAAGTACCAGCACGGGGTTAGGAGCTTCAGTAAGAGCGTAAACTTGAACTAAGACAGGACCAAAAAACTCTATTGCTTTCTTAAGCATTTCCTTAGGCATAGGAGATGCTGAATAAAGAATATTCTTTAAAGAATGTATATTGTAATTAAACCTATTTTCATAATCTAATAGCATACCGATTATAGTCGGAACTAAAAATGTATTATTTATTTTATGTTTTTCAACAACTTCAAAAAAGATCTCTGGCGAAAACTTATGAATAAATACATTAGCAGCACCTTTTATAAAATGAGGTAACACCTTTGAACCACTTCCATGTGCTAAGGAAGCAACATGAAGCATACGATCATGGGGCTTAATTTCTAGTTCATCACTAAATACATTGTTTATCGTTTCTAGCCTTGATCTATAACTTATAACAGCACCTTTAGGCTTTCCAGTAGTCCCAGATGTATATAAAATTTGATAAGGATCATTATCGTTTGTTTCTACAATAATATCTTTTTTGCACCTAGTACTAATCCACCTTTGCAAAGAAGGCTGTTCATCATTTAAATCAGTATTACTTTGTATGATATATTCGAGATGAGTTAAACTATCTTTTATTTTTTTTATTATCTCCCTAAAACTAGAATCAAATATTATTGCCTTAGCTTCAACATCCTTTAGTATATATTCAATTTCATTTTCTTTTAATTTAGGATTTATGGGTACTCTAACTAACCCACTTTTTGCTAATGAAAAGTCACAAAAAACAAAATTTGCTGAATTTTTTAATAAAACAGCTACACGATCCCCTTTTTCCAAACCCAAACTCAATAGTCCTCTAGCAATTGCATTTGAGTTTTCATTTACCTCTTTAAAGGAATATATTTGTTCGTTATCTATAATAGCTATATTATCTTTATAATATCGTCCGCTTCTTGTAATTAAGTATCCAATTTGATTCACAAACTAATACCTCCTGTGAAATATAACTATTAAAGGAGAGAATTACTCCCTCCTTTTTTAGACTAATCTATAATATTATTTTCTTTATAATATTCTTCGGCGCCTGGATGGTATGGTAATAGTGCTTCTGAATTATAAAAATCATTATTGCCTGTATAGTGTTGACCTTCAGGATGCACTTCTACCAATTCATCATTATGAGTAAATGTTATATCTATGAATTCACTAACTACATCATCCGGTACGTCTTTATTAGCAAAGACCACATAAGGGGCCAAAAATGTCTTTATGTCTTCATCTACATCGTAATCTGATCCAGGAATTGTTGCTTTAAACCAATATGGATAAGCTTCTACCAACCTGTCTAACCCTTCGTCTGTTTGACTAATAAAACGAATATCAAGAGAAGTACCTAGTTCAATAATGGTTGATGCAGGAATTCCCGCAAAAACAAATGCTGCATCAAGATTCTCATCTTTTAATCCTGTGGACATTTCAGCAAAAGATAAAGGCACCACTTCTAAGTCATCTAAAGTAAGACCATAAGCTTCAACAGTAGCTTTAGCTAGTTTCTCACCTATATTCCCTGGCGGAATACCTATCCTTTTCCCTTCAAAATCTTCTATACTCTGAATATCAGAATCATCCCTTACAATAATATGTTGATAGCCACCATGACCAGCTAATACCAGCCTCAAATTTTCATATTTTCTATCATATGCGCCTTCACCGTTATAAGCTTCAATAGCTGCGTCATAAACACCAAAGCCAAAATCTAAATCACCAGAATCTACTAGGTTTAAATTCTCTGTGGTTGCAGCTGTAGATTGGGCAGTTAATTCTATTGAATCAGAATTATTTGTAACTATATTCCCCATTCCTGCACCTACAACATAAAATACCCCACCACTACCACCAGTTCCAATTGATCTTCTTTCCACTTCATTACACGCAGTAGCAACAACTGCTAACATCATTACAAACAACATCATCAAAATCTTTTTGGGCATTTTAAAGCCTCCTTTGTTTTTTTGAAAAATCCCTTCTTTAAAGTTGTTTCACCCCCCTTTATTTGGTAAAACCACTGTCAGTACCATTAAAATCTTGATTGTTACTACTAATTTTTCTTTTAACCATAACTACTATTGCGAAAATAAGTAGGAATGCAGCACCAACTAAATCTGTATAAACATTAGGATGTATAAGTGTAATAGAAGCCACAAATAATACCACTCTTAACCATTTTTTTATAATTCCAAAGAAGTAATAGTAGCCTTCTAATGAACCAGATAGTAGTGTTACCCCGAAAATAGCTGTTGTAAATCCTACTAAAATTTCTATTGGCTGTCCTTCGAATATTAATGTTGGATTATACACAAACATGAAAGGAATAATAAATGCTGCAAGGCCGAGCTTAAATGCCTTAATACTGGTTTTGAAAGGGTTCGAACCAGATATACCTGCAGCAACATAAGATGCTAAAGCAACTGGAGGAGTAATAGCAGAAATAATAGCAAAATAGAATACAAATAGATGGGCTGCAATAGGTTGAATTCCTATTCTAACTAAGGCAGGTGCTACTAATACCGCAACAATTAAATATGCAGCAACAGTTGGTACACCCATACCAGCAATTAAACAAGCTATCATAGTTAAGATTAAAAGAAGTATTAAGCTTCCCTGTGAAAATTCAATAATAATACCAGAGAATTTAAGGCCTAGGCCTGTTAAAGTAAAAATCCCAATTACAATACCGGCACAAGCACAAACTGCAACAATTTCTAAGGCAGAATAAGCACCTTTTTGTAGAGCAGATAAAATTTCTTTAAGTGACATTCTTGTGTTTTTCCGGAACATGGTAACTAACACTGAAGATACGATTGCCCAAAAGGCTGCCTTTCCAGGAGATGTACCTTCAAAGGCCAATAGATATATAAGAATAATAAGTGGAGTTGATAGGTGCCAGCCTTTCTTAAAAGTTTTTCTAAAACTAGGTAATTGGCTCTTCGGTATACCTTTTAACCCCATTTTAATAGCCTTAAAATCTACGGAAATAAAAACAGAAGTATAGTAAAGAATAGCTGGAATCAATGCTGCAAGTATGATCATGGAGTACGGTAGTCCTAGTATTTCAGCCATGATAAATGCGGAAGCACCCATTATTGGAGGCATCAATTGTCCCCCAGATGAAGAAACTGCTTCGACCCCGGCCGCATCATACTTACTAAAACCATTTCTTTTCATTAATGGTATGGTTAAAGTTCCAGTACCAGCCACATTTGCAACAGCACTTCCTGATATACTCCCAAACAAACTACTGGCAATTACCGCCACTTTAGCAGGGCCACCTCTAAATCTACCGAATACCGATAGTGCTAAGTCTATGAAAAATTGTCCGGCTCCTGTACGTTGTAAGAAAACGGCAAATATAACGAATAATGTAACATACGAAGCAGAAACTCCCAGAGGTGTACCTAAGATTCCTTCAGTCCATAATGAAACGCTTGTAGAAATTCTTTCAAAACTAAATCCAGCATTACCCAATCTACCAGGTATTAGAAAACCAAATAGTGCGTACAAAATAAATAAAATCGATATAATCGGTAAGGCCCAACCAAGAATTCTCCTAGTTGCCTCAATAACTAAGATTAGAAGAACAATAGAGGCAAATATATCAAATGAATTGTAATACCCTAATCGTTCACTGGATAGTTGGACACTTTCTTTTGCTATATAGAAACAAGATATAAGGGATAGGGTAATTAGGGCAAGATCAACAGAAATAGTAATTGGTGAAGTCTTTTTTGATTTAATTGCTGGAACCAGAGTAAAAATTAATACCAACCCAAACATCAAATGAATAATTCTTAACTGAACAGTGTTTACTGGATAATATATAATTGTTAGTTGAAAAATTGAAAAGGCTATTGCCAAAATAAAAACTATTATTTTTAGGTGTCCCTTAAAAGATCTGAATTTCGTGTTTTCCTCTTCAACTTCTAAATCTTTGATATCCAAGTTATTACCTCCCTTTTATAAAATGTAAAAATATAGGTTTGTTCTCAATAGTAATAACAATAATTTTACCCTTGGAAGCTTTTTTTCCTAAGTTAATAGTCTCATCAGCTAATTTAACAATATGATCACTAAAATTAGCATTCATGAATTCTATTTTTTCCATTGAGTAATTCATACCAATTAAGTGGTAATTCCCTTTACTATCTTTGAAATATTTACCTTTTGAATTATGATCGTAATAATCCAGGGCCAGATAATTACCAAAAACCATTTCATTTAAAATAAATTTGTTCTTATTAATTATAAAACGTTCTTTTTGCTTTACCTTGTATAAGGAATGCTCATACATAATTTCTAAATGGTCATTTTTTTCTACTTTTTTTTCATAGATCAAATCGTTCGAACAAAATATTTGAACATATGTTGAAGTAAACACAAATCCTGATAGAAATAAAACAGTAAAGATAGCTCCAATTAATCCAAATATCTTTTTTTTGTTTTTTTTCATGGTTTGAGCGCTACCCTAATACATCTTTCAGGTTGATCAATGAACAATTGCATGGCTGTCTCAGATTGGTTGACAGGGTATGTATGTGAAACAATTTTCTCAACATCGTGTTTCATTGAATTAATTATATCTACAGCATATTCGGTATCACCCGCTTGACCATATCCACCAATTAGTTCAATTTCATGATTTACAAGTTTATCGGTTATTATATTTACTGGTTGCCAACCATTTTTTCCTATTAAAATAATTTTCCCTAAGGGACTTATAATGTCTGTAGAAAGTTTAATGGCTGACTCCGCTCCCGTACAAACAACTACAACGTTCACTTTTATAATGTCAACTACTTTCTTTAATTCAGCTTCAAAGCCATCTCTATCTAGTATTAGTGTTTTTGTTGCCCCTAACTCCTTAGCAACTTTTAACTTTTCAAAGTCTTTTTCCAAACCAATTACAATAATTTCATTTACACCTAATTCTTTTGCCACTATCACACTCGAAAGCCCCTGAGCACCAGGACCAATTATAACCACATTATCCCCTTTATTTACCTTTCCTTTTGTCTTAATCCATCTAACTCCATTACCAATTACTGATGACATACATGCAGCTTCGGGCGGAACTGCCCTTTCTATTTTATGAACCTTTGAATTTGGGAGAATGTACATATATTGACCATATCCACCACTAACAAACGGATAGTTATTCACACTCATCGTTAACCCATAACACGTTTTGGATTCACATAATTGGTAATGACCTTCTAAACAGTAATGACAGCGGTTACAATTTACAAATGGTTCTACTGTTACTCGGTCTCCAACTTCAACTTTATACTTTTCTTTGGCGCCTTCACCTATTTCCTCAACAAAACCAACTACCTCATGTCCCATAATTAGTGGGTAATGTTTTTGATCATGAGTCCCATTATATAATGCTTTATCTGTTCCACAAATCCCAACCATCTCTACTTTAAGTATCATGTCGTCATTTCCCACATTAGGTATAGTTACATATCTTAATTCAAATTTTTCAGGTGCTACTAAGACCATTGATGAACTTTCTTTCCCCATATGTTCCCCTCCTTTAAAAGGTATTCATTAATTCATATAAAGTCCTCCATTTACATCAAAACTAGAACCAGTGACATAGGAGGAATCTGGTGATGCTAAATATTTCACCATATGAACCACATCATCTACCTGTCCTAATTTTTTTACTGGTATTTTAGAAGCAATCTTGTCTAGCTCTTCATCACTTTTTTGTCCTTGGACTAGCGGTGTGGAAATTACCCCTGGGCAGACAGCATTTACTGTAATATTATGTGTCGCTAATTCAGCAGCTAAATGGCGTGTCAATCCTAATACCCCAGCCTTTGCTGAAGTGTAATGTGCACCAGCAATAACACTTTTTGTTCGTCCTGCTAAGGAGGAAATATTAATAATTCTCCCACTTTTCCTTTCTTTCATTATTGGAGTAACAGAACGGCAAGTATAAAAAGTACCTCTCAGGTTAACATTAACAACTAAATCCCATTCTTCATCCGATATATCCGTGATGGATGGTGCGATAATACCAAAACCCGCTCCATTGACCACTATATCTATTACCCCATATTTTTCCTGAATGAATTTAATCATTTCATTTACCTCACTAGATACTCCAACATCAGCCTTATAAAAATCTACACCTTTTTTTTGATTTTGATTCAGTGTGGACCTAAACGTTTCCATGTTTTTTTTTGAAATATCACTTACTATAACTTTTGCCCCCTCACTTAAAAACATCCTAGAAATACCACTTCCAATTCCACCTGCACCACCAGTTACTAAGACTACTTTGTTACTAAACATTAATGACCCCTCCTTGTTAGCGCTTACAAATTTAATACTAATTATAAAACCCTTGAAACCCTATACTTCTTGATATTGCTTCACCGATTTTTTTGATAGTTGGTATTACTTCTCTATCTATCAAATCATACGAGAGACGGTAAGATGGTGCCGAGACATTAAAAGCCCCTTCAATAACACCTGAACTGTTGTAAATTGGAGCAGATACTGTTCGGATATCATCCGCAAACTCTCTATCACTTATTGCAAATCCTTGACTTCTTATTTTACATATTTCTTTTAAAAATAGATCCTTATCAGTAATTGTAAATTCAGTAAATCTTCTAAAGTCTAACTTTTCTAATATCCCTTCAAATTTATTTTCTGGCTGATTCGCAAGTAATACTTTTCCTATTGAGGAACAATGAATAGGGATTCTCGAACCTACTCGAACATTTATCCGGACCAGTCTTGCATTTTCCAATCGTTCTAAGTAAACCACCTCATGACCATCTAATATTCCAAGGTTTACATTTTCATTTAAATTAACTCTTAGTTCCTCCAAGTAAGGGAAAGCAACCTTTCTTAAATCAATTTGATTAGATACTATGGCTCCCAATTCCAAAAACTTTAACCCAAGTTGATACTTTTTGGTTACTTTGTCTTGTTTCAAATAACCAGCAGTTTCTAAATCTGATAAAAATCTATATAAAGTTCCTGTAGGAAAATTTAGACTTTTGCCAATTTCACTGGCAGACAATTCAGTTTTACTATTAGAAGCAAATAACTCAAATATAGAGAATGCTTTTTGGAGTGCTTGAATTTTTAAATTTTTCATTTTCAACCTCTTTTACTTTTTATCACTATGTGGAGTATAACTCCACTTTATGGTTAAATTATAATTTACTTCTGTTTAATTGTCAATAAATTCTGTCAATTTTAATGACCAGATTTTTACGTTATTTATAAAAGTAAAAAACACCTGGAAACCAGGTGTTTTCTGAATAATAAAAACAGATATCTTTAATTTATAAAATTAATGAATGTTATAAATATGAATATGACTAAAATGAAAGCTCCTGAAAACATAAGATTGCTTTTCACTACTAAAAATGAAGATTTTCCAGTCATAATGGAAACTAAATTATTTGTCCCGTTAAAAGGAGATAACATAATACTCAAAGAGAAAGATGTTAAAAGTATAACTCCGAAAAGCAATGGGGAAATTCCTAATTGAATAGGATCGATAATAGAGCCCATTAATGTTATCGCTACTAATGGGTGTACACCAAACACAGATATCAAAATTACCGAAAATGTGGTAAGAATTAAAATCCCACTTGTCCCCAAGGTGTTACTATAATCGACAATCGCTCTTAAAATCGCTTCAATATAATGCGAATTTTCCAAGACTTTAATAAAGAAACCCACTGCCAGCAACATACTAAATTGTACGGCCATATTTGGAACATCCTTCTTAAAATGTATCTTTAAATTAATACCGTACTCTGTGAACTTTTTTGTAAGTAGAGCATAGAGGAGTGAAAATGGTATTGAAGTAACCGTAATTAGAAACATAATCCCCAAAGAGAAAAGTTCATCTAAAATAGCTATACAAATCATAAATAGCAACATTGGTATTAAAATCTTTGTAATATCAGAAAATGAAAAATTAACAATTTGGCGTAATGGATTTTCTGTTATCATGGCACCTTTATGTTTTAACGAATAAATAAAATTATCTAGTAAAACCCCTAATATTGCCATTGGTAGACAAAATGGGAGGAGGGATATTAGGGAAAGATTAGTTAGTTCAGATACAACAGCTACCCCAGCACCTATTGGGCTCCAGATCATAGCTAGAGCACATCCGCGACTTAATGACTCAGAAAGCATATTGTGACCATTTTGAATATTCACCGACAGTTTATCTTTCATTATTGAGGATGTCATTGGTATTGCTGCCATATTTATTAAACTAGCTAAACTAAAAACTAATGATTCTGATAAGAAAAACGCTTGTCTATTTGACAAATTTTTATTAGGCTTTAAATTTAAATTGATGTTTGTGGATCTTATTGGTAAAGATATAATTGGAATCATTCCTAAAAAAACAACGATACCAACCATATTCGAAAAGGATAAGAAAGTCTTTTCAAAAGAAATATCATTCATAAGACTTATGCTAATTCCACATAAAATAAAAATAGTCGATAAAAATTTAGGCAGCTTTTCTAAAAATGGCACTGTTATTAATAAAGCTGTAATAGTCAAAAAAGTAACGATAATATCTAAAATCCAACTACTAAAAAAGAAGTTAACAAAAAATAAAAAGAAAATTAATGCATAGTTTATACCTCTTAATTTAATTAGCACTTTACTAAAACACCCCTCCCTTATATTTGTGATTCCTACATTCAAATTGTAAACAACTTAATGGGTTACTGTAATTAAGTACAATTTCAAAATAATAATCGTTTTTATTTAGAAGTAGTATTTTTTTATATGGTTGAAGTATTAACAAACGTGATTAGATGGATGATACATTGCTACCTATCCAATTCATCGTACAGAGGTAACGACATTCTTTAATCTAGGATAATTTTTTGAAATGTTTTTTTCACTTTAACATTTATCTTATCATAATAAATAGAATGTTTTGACAATTAATAACTAATTGTTTTTAACGATTGGGGTGTTCCGATGTGAAGCAATCAAAAAATTACCTAATTGCCATGGGGGATTTTTTTATAATCCTCTCACCATGAATAAGTAGATTAGCAAATAGATGGTTATTTCAGGAGTATGTAAGAAATCATTTACTTATGGTTATTATTTTCTTGATTCTATAGTCTTACTATTAACATCACTATTATAAGTTCAAAGCAGATAGTTTTACTAATTGGATAAGGACCTAAAATGACTTTAACAGAAAAGATCCTCCTTCTTAAATTAAAAGAAGGAGGATCTTCTACAATTTTATTAAATAGTTTAAATATCTTTTATTTTCGCTTCAAGCTGGCTTTTAAGTCTAATCAACGGCCCAAGACTTTCCTCTAAACCACCTGGCTTATTTCTCCGTAACCATAATCTTCTCTGTTCAGCAATAATAGTAGTTAGATCTTCACTCATCTTCGTCAGTAATTCCTGCTGATTCTCCGGTTTCAACTCACCACTACAGTTTATGAAATTTATCAAATCTGCCCCTAACTCAATTAAGCGTATGGCATTGCTAAATTCATCTTCCACAACCTGAGCATCTTTTCTTTTCATACTATGGCTTTTCAATTTATCCTTCAATCCACTCAAATAGGTTTTAAGCGAGTCATATTCATATTCCGTACGATTTTTAATATTTTCTTGTAATAGTTTTTTGGATTCCTCATCCATTACTGGTCCTAAAATTTCCGCCAAATTTTCCATAATCATTGTATATTCTTCTTTTGAAACTAGACCTAAAAAATTGAGTGCGGCATTAGTTAATGTCATGTTAACGAGGGAAAGTCCCTCATATAAATAATAATTACCTAGATTTAAGCTAAAATCTCCCATTACAAAATGGCTATCCTCATATATGAATAAATCCAAGTATGCTTGTAAGTCAATATCATCCTTACTATATGAATTCCATGCTAAAGCAGCACCATAGCTAAATCCCGGATAACTAATAGAAAGGGATTGCCAGTGACCAGCATCGCCCCAATCCGTGATTAAAATTCCTTTGGCACCATACTTTTTCCCGTTTTCAACGGCATTGGCAATATTGTTGATCATGTTATTTGTTCTTCCTGCTATGCTTAACCAACTACTTGTACCAGAACAGAAATAAAAATCAAGTCCTGACTCCTTCAACATTTTGCCACGTTCAGAAAACGGATGTGCTTCCTCATAGCCCCATTCTAACAAGGTTATATCTTTAGGAAGCTGGTCGATGATTTCTGGGTGTCTTGATACTACATCTGCCCACATGAGCATTTTCTTTTCATGTTTTTTCACCATCTTATGTATCTTGTTTACATAGTTCACGTACAACTGTCCAACACCAATTTCGTCTGCTATAGGCTTACTTTTACCCATTCCTAATTCAAAGGGCTCATCTAGATTCACATTAAAATTGTCGGAGGTGAAATTCGGTAAAAAATCATCTGTCATCCTATTAACTAAATCCACGCTCCCTTCATCTATTGGGTTCATCGTAGTAGGACTTGCAGGTCTCCCCATAAATGTCATCTCACCTGGTACTTCTCGTAAATGTTTAAACTCCTCAGTCTCTAGCCATGGAGCCATATGACCTAAACAGTTCTGGTTCGGAACAAAGTCAATAAATCGCTCCTTACAATAGGCATCCAAAAGTTTAAGTTCTTCTCCTGTAATAGGACTCTTATTCTTCCAGAATTGTTCAAACGATGGATAGGCAAAAGAAAAGCCTTCTATGTATAGCTGGAAATGGTTGATTTTTAAATCTGCCAACAGATCAATTAACTCGTAAAGAGTGTCTAGTGTTGGTATTTTAGTTCGACTAATATCTAGCATTACCCCTCGAACTTCAAAGTCTGGGCAATCTTCTATCTTCATACAAGGAATTTCTTCCCCATATTGTTTTACCATTTGTTTAAGTGTGACGAAAGCATAATATAGACCATTTAGCTCCCTATAATGTACCTTTATTCTTTTTTGTAGAATTTCAATTTGATACTCTTCCCTTGAAAGATTAGGATTTTTAATAAACTCAATATCAGCTGAATCCTCTGTTTTTACCCCTTCTACCAGCAATAATTTAGCGGCATACTGTCTAACAAAATCTGAAATGTCCGTTGGAGAGATAAACGTGAAGGAGCTATCCAAGTTATAATATCCGCTACCCAACATAACGATTTTAGGATGAGGTAGTAATAAAAGTGTCTCGTTCATAAGGAACTTCTCCTCCTTCGAGATAATTTCTAGCTCTTTTATAGTTAGTAATGCCCAATTTTTATATTTCTTTGTGCAAAATATTTCTACCCGTTTTGGTGATGTTAAAAAGATAAAGGAGCACATAAAGAAATCCACCCTCATTTTGAAGGTGGATGATCTTTTCTACTTATTGTTCTATTCGGTGTCATATATACAGCAACTGCTCCAATTATTATAGTTCCTCCAATTAAAAATCCGTACTTCTTTTTATTTTCATTCAACGTTTCATAATCCAATTTTTCGGATGTACGATAAGCAGTGGCATCCCATTTTAATTTATTTTCCCCATGATAGGTAGTTTCATATGTTATTGGCATTTCCATTCTCATATAAAAGAAAATTTCTACAGCTAAAACAATGGCAAATACAATTGCAACAAGCCCTTTTAGATTAAATCCCTTTTTCTTCTTTGAAGTAGTATTCGAAGAGGAAGAAACAGCCTGATTTTGGGTATGCTCGTCCTTACTCAACTGATACCCACAATACATACAAAAATTCATTTTTCCATTCACCTGTTCCCCGCAACTACTACAAAAGTTCATCAGCTTTTCCCCCACATTAAATCACTTGTGATTGCTTAAGTTTATGTATGAGCACCTATTAAGTCTACCATATAAATGGAGTCTTTTTCTCTTATTACTATTTTAAAATGAAGGAATTCGACTTAAAGGAGAAATCCCCACTCTTTTGAAAGAGTAGGGATTTACGTAATTAATTGCCAAAAAAAGTCCCATTACCTGTAATATATATTTTGTCATCATGAAGAAAACTTAAATTTGCGGATAATCCTGTAGCTTTATCCCTGTCAAACAATGCTTTCGCTATCCAAATAGCATCCTGAAACTTTTGGTCTAAACTAGACATTTGTATCATCCTTTGTAATATCTACAGCTCTTAGGAAGAAGTCCTCTTGACCAAAGTTACCTGATATAAGGACTAACCTTAAATCTTTATTTTTAAGTGGAACCATTACTGGAACTCCAGGAGCAATACTTTCTCCGACTAAATATGAATCATACCCAAGAATTCGTGTTACAGCACCAGATGTTTCTCCACCAGCTAAAATGATCCGGTTTGCCCCACTCTTTTCTGCATTCTTTGCAATGTACGCTGTAGTTTGTTCTAGCATTTCGGAAACTTTCTCCATTCCTGCTTCCTGGGCTTTCTTAACGTTTTCTGGTTTATCAGAACTGCACACTAATACTGCATCTTCATTAATTGATTCAATTTGTTTCCAAATATCCTCTTTTGTTAAAGCTCCCTCTACTAGTTCAATAGGGTCCATTTTAATAGACTTGCCCCCACTTGATTGAAATTCTTCAATCTGCTGTAGGGTTGCCGCAGAACAGCTTCCAGCTAAGATAATGAAAATTGTATATAGTTCCTTTAATTATCCCATCAAGCTGTACTTTTAGCCTTTATAATGGTAAAAGACTACCCTCGTATTATGCTTCCTTCGGGCAGTATTTGTTTACGTAATGTTAATTAGAGAAGCCGTTCAAACAAATAATAATTTTAGTGCTTTCAGCCAAGTTTACCCTCTGGAATGGCTATCCTCATATATGAATAAATTCAAGTAAGCTTGTAAGTTAATATCATCATTACTTTCCCATCCCAGGCCACGGAAGCGACCCAACTAACCTCGGAACTCTATTGGAAGGAACCTCCAGTTTCCCGCCCCAATTCGTAATTAAATTCCTTTAACTCATATTTCTTTTCTTTTTCTACCGCATAGAAAACATTATATTAATTGTTCTTCCAGCTTTAATTAACTAGGGTGTATATTGATTGCTGGGTTATATTAAATTTACCGATCTGGTGATTTTTTTATATCAGTCAAGCAAGGTCGAAAGAAGTAGTAATTTGTATAGTATTGTCACAATAAATGTTTTATAATAATATATTGATGTTTTACTATACTGTTTTGACCTAATACTATCATTACCTATTTTGCTAAAAAACTATTATTGTAAACCTATTTATTTTATAGATCTATAGAGGGAAGTGGATTTTTAGTGGTATTCAGCTCACCAGTTTTTTTATTTGTTTTTTTACCCGTTGTATTAATAGGCTATTTTTTAATTAGAAATAGATATAAGAATATATTCCTTTTAATTGCAAGTTTGTTTTTCTATTCTTGGGGAGAACCAAAATATGTTTTAATAATGCTTTTATCTATAGCGATAAACTATTTCTTCGGAGCGTTGGTAGAGAATTATATAGATAAAAAGAATCTGGCAAAAAAAATCGTTGCTGTAGCCATTATTGCCAATTTAGGTATACTAGCTTTTTATAAGTATTTAAATTTCATAGTAGAAAATATTAATATTCTAATAGTTAAAATTGGAATGGAACCGATATATTTAGAGCCCATAGATTTACCAATTGGTATATCATTCTTTACATTCCAAGCTTTATCTTATGTAGTTGATGTTTATAGACGTGAAAGTCGTGCTCAGAAAAATCCATTAGATTTAGCTTTATATATATCTTTATTTCCTCAATTAGTAGCAGGACCCATCGTGAGATATGGTGATGTCGCTGAGCAAATAAAAAATCGTATTACCCAGATGGAAGATATAAATTATGGGGTTAAAAGATTTATTATCGGGTTAGGTAAAAAGGTTTTAATAGCAAACCCTATGGGGAAAATCGCTGATGAAATATTTTCTTTAAGTGGTGGTGATTTATCATCTGGTCTTGCTTGGCTAGGAATAATTTGCTATTCACTCCAAATATACTATGACTTTTCTGGGTATTCAGATATGGCGATTGGATTAGGAAGAATTTTTGGTTTCAAATTTTTAGAAAACTTCAACTACCCTTACATTTCAAAATCTATAAAAGAATTTTGGAGACGTTGGCACATTTCATTATCAACTTGGTTCAGGGATTATGTATATATTCCTTTAGGTGGTAGTAAGACAACTAGGTTTAATACGTATAGAAATTTACTTATAGTATTTATTATAACTGGGTTCTGGCATGGTGCTAGCTGGAATTTTATTATATGGGGATTATTTCATGGCTTTTTTCTCGTAATAGAAAGAATTGGTTTTGGTCTGGTGCTAGAAAGGGTTTGGACCCCTATAAAATATTTATATACTTTATTAATTGTCATGATAGGCTGGGTATTCTTCCGGTCGGAAACCTTAGATGAATCTATCAACTATATAACTACCATGTTTAATCCTTTTAAAATCACTTCTAATATATATAATGTTCATTATTTTATAACTAATGAAGTCCTATTAATTTTAATCATAGGAATAATAGGTGCTACACCTCTGCTTAAGATTATGACATCAAAAGTTGAAAACTATGTTGTTAGCAGTAACGATATAAAATATTTAATTATTAGATTTTTCTACGGATTCTTAAATCCAATAACTTATATTTTAGTACTAATATTTTCGATAATGTCATTAGCAACATCAACATATAATCCTTTTATATATTTTAGGTTTTAAGGAGTTAAAAAAATGTTATTAACTCGAAGAAAAAAAACAATAATAAACGTATTTCTAAGTACAATTTTCTTATTTTTGTCTTTTTATTTTTTTACAAGTACTAGTGGAGAAAGCCATACAAATCTATTTGTTGAAGTAAAATCTCCGGTGGATGATGTATATCAAGTATTTTACGATATTGGAAATGGTTTTAACGAAAATGATTCTAAAGTGATAAATGTAAGTAACAATGATTTGTTCCAAAGTTTACAGTTTTCATTACCATCTAACGTTAAAAGCTTAAGATTTGACTTTGGAACATCCCCAGGGACAATCTATGTAAAGAATATTACCTGGAATAAGACCTCTAGGGAATACGAGTGGAGTGCTGATATGGTTGTGGAAAGCCATAATTATACAAACCATATCGAACATATTGGAGTTGAGAATAATTTAGTTAAAATTAAACCTAGTGGGGACGATCCTTATTTTATTATTGATGATGTTGAGAATATAGATAAATACTTAAACAATAACTCCTTTAAGATAGTAATCTCTTTTATTTTTTCATTATTATTAAGTTTTATTTTGTTTTGGTTTCTCCAAATAACAAATTTAAATGTTATTCAAACTATAAATCTGAAAAAGTTTAATAGTTCTTTACTACCTTTTGCTTTTATAGTTATTCTAATCATACCTAGTTTTGTTACAATTATAGGTATCGACTCTAATTTATCAAGTGTTGAAAAAAGGGATTTGGCAGCAAAACCAAAATTAAATTTAAGAGAAGAAACTTATACTGACTATATTAGAAAATATGAAACGTATATAAATGATAACTTTGGTTTTAGGGATAAACTTATTAAATGGAATAATGTTATAAAAGTCAAATATTTAAAAACTTCTCCTATTAATAGAGTATTAATAGGGAAAGATGGTTGGTTATTTTATAATGATGAAGGTGTCACAGAAGATTACCGAGGAGTAAATCATTTTGATGATATAGAGTTGGAAACTATAAAAAGTAATTTAGAAGAAAGGAAAAAATGGTTAGAGGCTCAAGGCATAAAATTTTATATAACAGTAGCACCTAATAAACACACAATATACCCGGAATATTTACCGTCAAATATCAAAAAGCATAAGGAAGAATCACGACTTGACCAACTCATCAACTATTTAGAGTACAATTCGGATATAGACATAATAGATTTAAGAAAAACACTAATAAAAAATAAAGGTGAAGAAAACTTGTATAGAAAAAATGACACCCATTGGAATGATTTAGGGGCATTTTATGCATATAGTGAAATTGTTAACGTTATAGGAGAGGATTTTGAAAATATAAAGCCACTATCAATAGGAAAATATTCTCTAAATTATTCGTCTGGTGGAGGTGATCTTGCTTTCATGTTATCAATGAATGATATTTTATTGGAAGAACGAATTAATTTAGATCCTACCTTTAAAAGTGCAGTCAAGGATATAGAAATTGATAAAAGCATTTACCCGAACCCTAACAGATTGGTAGTAAAAGGAAATGAATCTATTTCTAATTCCTATAAGCTGTTAATGTTTAGAGACTCTTTTAGTAACGCTCTAATTCCTTATTTATCTGAGAATTTCAGTAGTAGTATATATGTTTGGGATTATGCATTTAATACAGATATTATTCAACACGAAAAGCCAGATATAGTAATTCATGAACTAGCTGAAAGGTATCTACATGCACTATTAGATGAGAATCCAGAAGGTATGAAATGAGACCCAACTTTCGATAAAGAATCCATGGGTAAACCTATCAAACTAATCCAACTAGAAAACGATAGAGACCATAAGTCTCTATCGTTTTTATTTTTGCACTTATAATATAACAATTACTCAAAATCCATTATCGCCTCATACCCAACTTTCGCTAGCTCCTGTTGTCCCATAAACGATGGGTGTATATCGTTATCTATTAGATTATCATCATTTCCAAACATTGCTGTAAATGCATCTACAACAGTAACATCCTGTTCTGACAAGTCATTTTCAATCATGGAATTTATACTAGGTATTCCTGCAAAATCATTTAGGAGTAGATTACCCGCACGGAAATATGGACTATCGTAAGCATAGGGATTATATATGTTATAAACAACAATCGGGGCATCCGTTAACGATTGAATTTCCAAGACGATTTCTTCCATGCTTTCCACCAGTTCCTCAACTTCTAAAGCCTCTTGAATTTCTGCAAATAATAATGGATTAGGGCTTGCTATAAATTGCATTATCTTTCCTTGAACTTCTGAACTACCAAATTCTTTTAACAGATCATTACTACCTATACTCAATGTGATATAGTCTGCATGTTTAATGGCTT
This sequence comes from Salirhabdus euzebyi, assembly GCF_014207435.1. Lineage (GTDB taxonomy): Bacteria > Bacillota > Bacilli > Bacillales > Alkalibacillaceae > Salirhabdus > Salirhabdus euzebyi. The sequence continues at coordinate 57,040 of NZ_JACHGH010000010.1, read as the reverse complement.
GGCGATATTTTTGATCATTCATAATTGCGGTTAATAAGTCATCAGTCTTCCATCCTGGCACACTTAAATTTCTAACTCGAAGGTCAGCTTCATCCCCAATTAAATAAGGGTATGCTTCTCTTGACGGATGATGATTATTATTTTCTAAATTAAAACCGTATGGAATAGAATCACCAAGAGCAACAAGGGATTCTTTCCCACCATTCTCTTTAGCAAATACACTAGTAGAAAACATAGATAAAGAAACTAGTAATACTGTTAATATAGTAAAAATCTTCTTCAAAAAACTCTCCTCCAATACTATTAAATACTAACCATTTCTATTGTAGATAATTTCTATTAAATAGTTTGTCAATACATGGAAGAGTTTTATTTTTCTTTCCTCTAAAATCATCTATTTTTTTACATGGTTCTCATTATTTTTTAGGTAACGAATTATGTTTTTTTGATAAACTCTAATATTTGTAAAATTACCTTTATAAGGCTCTTTAATATACCACTCTTCTAACAACCCATCATAATTTGGGTACAGGTGAATGGGGCTGCTGTATAAATTAGTATGGTCCTTCCTCATCGCAATCATTATATTACATTTTACAAATCTAGCTAAGTATTCCTGATAGATAAATGCTTCTTGTAAATAAGTTTTTTCTTGAGAATCTAGTATGTCTTTTATTAATATGTTAAGCCTATACCTTGCGAAAATTGCTTCATTCATAATATTTTCCCACTCTACACCAGTATAATGAGGTGAGAACAATTGAAGAAAAAAGGTAGATCTTGCTTCATTATATTTAATAAAACTATTCCACATCAAATTCTCTTTACAGCTTTCTAATGCTTTTTTAAAAGCTTTATTTGAATCCTTTAAATACATGCGAATTAGTTCCAAATCGGCTTCTTCTATAAGCTCTATTTCTTTCATTACATCCCTTAGCTTTTCTATTTGAAAAATATCTTCATTTCCTAGATTTAATCTATCTCTTAAAATTGCCATTGCCTTTTTATTATAAAATAACCCTAAATAGTTATAATAAACAGTTTGAGTAACTGGGTTTTTAAGCATTATTCCTCTTACTTCTAATAAATCTCCAGCAATATTAAAATTTTTACTATGTACTAATTTTTGATAATTCATCACATATTTTATCAATTTAACTGTTTCCTCAATTAAAAGTAGATTACCTGTACTGATCGCAAGTAAAGCTTCTTTCCTCTTATCTATTTCTAAGAGGATTTTATTCATTCTTGCTATATTCTCCTTTTGATTCTCATCACTTGAATGAAACAATGAAGGAAAAAAGACTATCAGATCAATGAAGTATTGTAAATTAGTTGCTAATTCAATCGCAGTCTTTGACTTTTTAGAAAACCTTCCCTCCAAATTACTAAAAATAGTTTCTCCAACACTTTTGGAGTCCTTCATACTATACTCTCTAATTAAACTAGTAATAGAAGTAACATAATTCTCATTTTCTAGTATATTTCCTTCCATTTTCGTGATAGCGTTTACACTGTCGATTGAAATATAAGTTTGAAGAGCAATAATAAAGGCGATAAATGCAATGACCACTGACAATACATTAACAATAAAAGATATCATATTAGCAGTAGATTCAAAGGGATACACTTGAATACTTACTACGACAAATATGATTAGTAGAATAAATATTGTTGTATAAATATAAGGTATCTTAATTTTTCTCATACAAACCCCTCAATTATTATTTTATAAAAGGCACTTTCCCTTTTGCAATTAACTAATATATATACTACATTACAAACTATTAATCTTGCCACAAATTACGGCTTAAAAACTCTATATTTGAAATTACTAAACAAATTAATAGAAACATAAAATAACTAACCCTTTATCAAACATTTCCTTTCTTATCTACCAATAAAGTCCAAAATAACGTGAGAAACTTAAAATTTCCCCACATGAATAACCCCATCATTCCTTATACACTTACCCTACCGCGGAATAACTATGTAAAGGCGCCTTTATAGAACGAGGCCATAGTGGTAGAGGTTAAAAAACAGCCGTTTAATGATGTATTAAAAGAGTATGATAGGATTATTTACCATCTGATTCATAGGTTGGGGATACGAGACCCTTATAGGGAGTTTTATCAGGAAGGAGTTATCGCTCTTTGGAAAGCATATGAAACGTATGATGAGGATAAAGGAGGAAAGTTTTCTACGTATGCTTATTTCCGGATTGAAAAGGCCTTGCTTAGTTCAATTAGGGACCAAAACAGAAGACAGGAAAAGGAAGAAAAATATAAACAAATCATGTTTACGTTCGAGAATCTAGTAACCACGGACGAGTACGATCTTATAGATATGTACACGCTTGAAAAAATAAAGGCTGCATTATCGGAAAAGCAGCTTATTTGGTTCACTTCTTTTGTTCTAAACGATTTATCAGTAAAGGAGATTGCGGAGAATGAAGGGGTCACTGTTGATGCAGTTAAAAACTGGGCAAGACTTGCCAAACCTAAAATTAGAAAACTTCTTCATGTAAATTAATAGTCTGAATAGGAGTAGAGTTTCCATAAGGAACTCTACTCTTTTATTAATCATTTACAGTTATTAACAAATTCATCCCTATAGGTTGTGTTAAATGAATATGTTGGACTAGATAATTGTTTTAAAAAGGAATCTACCTATGAAGGAAAAAGATTTGTTCGGAATTTTACTAGGACGAAAAATAAGGTACAAAAGAGAATATTTAGGCTTATCAAGATATACAATAGCAGAGCAAGCCGATCTTAGTGAAAACTACCTTGGCTTAATTGAACGAGGTCATAAAATCCCAGGCTCCTATACCTTGTATCGTTTATCTAAAGTGCTATGTATGTCTGAACAGCAATTATTTAATGAAATAGAAACAGATTTAAAGAAGGTGAAGAAATCCTAGTTAAAACCCTTTCCCGTTTTACTCCATTTCATTTTTTCTACTGTATCCAACCAAAATGTAAAAATCCACATAAAAGGAGGTCATTCCCCATGACAATTATTCAAAATGATTACAATGTAAACGAAAAAACGATGGCTCTTATACCGATATTCCATCATGAATACGATACACTCGTATTAGAAACCGACCGCCAAATTCACGTCAAGAAAACCCCACTTCAAATAATCAAAACTGCTTGCTTACATAATGGCTCATCCTATGAAGGAAGACGGGATGCCATCATCTACCAAACTGCCTCCAAACGAAAAGTCCCCATCCCAATTAATACCTCTAACAAAACCTTTGCTTTCCCTACTCATTCCCCAACTCAATTCCATTGTACCTGGATTTTCTATAACCATATCTGCCATATTCATCCAAATAAAACTCCGAAAACAAACACCTCCACGATCATGTTCCATAACGGCGAACAACTTACCTTAAAGGAATCACACTATGTAATGGAAAAACAAATGCAGCGTACTGCTTTATGTATACTGAAGTTTTGTAGTTTCTGATAGGACTATCCAATCAACCAATAAATAAAGCTCAACTCTTTTATATATAGAGTTGAGCTAATAGTTTGCTAAACCACTTTCATACATTAACGTTTAAACCGATAGCTTTGATTGATGATACTCGATCTTGCGGATCAGTTTAACCTTCATTGTTTCATCAATACAACTTCCAATGATAGTAGAATAATACCCCAAAATGATTCGATGTAAAAACTGCATAAAAAAACCTCCTAGTATATAATCTCACGGAGGATCAGTATTCGGTAACTGGCTGGCTTGATCAAAATGACTTTAGCCCCTCTAGTTTTGCGTCCTCACTTTTCAATGAGTTTGCCCTTTCGTACGATTTTAATTTTATTTAAATACATGGTAACATACATGCCCTAGTTGCATAAAGGGAAATTATTCCGTTTTTTTAGCAAAGTGCATATTATCGGAGTCGTAATCTGGTATATAAAGAACCCGCAACATCAAAAGGGATCATTGATTTCTTTACTTTTTCTAATGAAATTGTACTGAAAAAGGGGACAATTGAGCTCGAAAATGCAACGTAAATTGGATGAAAGTAACCCTATTATATTAACCCACCATGACATGAAATAAGCTAAACCTTGATTATTTTAATATACAATCTAAAATTATAATCAGGACTAGAAACCTGTCCCTCAAATACCAAACTCTCCTTTTTGGATCACTGAATCAAAAACATGCCTCTTTGTTTCATCCAAAATCTTCACATACGTTAATGTTGATTCAGGGTAGCTATGCCCCATCATATCTTGCACTGTTAGAAGGTCAGCGCCACCATTTAACATTTTCATGGCGAAAGTGTGCCGAAATTGATGTGTTCTAAAGTGGAAGGGGCGTCCGGATTCATCTTCAATATGGTTTTGTTCAGCATACGCCTTGAGATGAGCGCGAATATACGTTTGATTAATCGGTTCTCCTTTCTTGTTCCCTTTCGTTTTCACAAACAGAAATTGGTCAGGATTAAAGATATCCCTTCTTCTCTCAAGAACAGATTCAATCACTTCAACTAGGTGCTCATCAATTGGGATACGATGTCCTATGATGTTACTTTTCCGAATGTCTGCTTCTAGCCAAAATTGGTCATTAAGTTTTATTAAACAGTTCGTCTTTAATGTTAAAATGTCTGACACCCTAAGTCCTGTTTTATAAGCTATCATGATGACTGCTGTTACATCTGGATGTAGACCCTTGATATGTTTAAATAACTGCTTTAAAACAAATTCAGGAATATAATCTATTTGATGAATCGATTTTCTTTTACTCCTAGGGATATCTTCTGGAAAGAGCAAGTACTTAACATCTATCTTTGGCGCGATTTTATAGCCGTAGCGCTGTATATCATAAATAAATTTTTCTACTATTACTAGGGCTTTAGCAACAGACATTTCTGGATTAGACTTCTCACCCTTACGTTTCGTGATGTATGTGTGAAGATATTCAATATATTTTACGATGTGATGGCGCTTCAATCCCCTTATATCCCGCCATTTAGGATTAAGTTTATGTATAAAACGAAAAAACTGAGAAAGGACCGTTATATAATTTTTGGACGTTCCCCAGGCAAATTTGTGTTTACTCAGTAGCCTTTCTTTAAAATATTTCTTCACTTCTTCTCGGACACCTGGCATTACAATTCTATTAAAATCAATTATATATTCAGAAACTGTTTTATTATATTCAATGCCATAAGCAGCATGTAAATTGCGTACGTCCCATATATCTTTTTTCCATTCCTTTGGTTGCTCTAAATTTGCCATTTTAGCAAGTTCTTCATATACCATTCTCAAGATTGATGCCACTGACGTGTGAAATTCAACATCATTATGAGGAGGCTGGCGTCTCTTCAACCGCTTTGTTTTAATCCCCTTCTTTTGTAACCAAAGTACATATTCTTCCTCGGTCAATTTAATATCTAATTGAAGAAATGATTTTTTATCAGGTTTATATTCGTTCATAAACTCCGTAAGTCGCCTAACTGGATTCTGAATAGATTGAAACATCGTTGTCACTTTCCAACGATTATTAAATAAACGATGATAGAATATATATTTAACTTCTAGATTGAGAGCAGGTTCCTTGAATTCAAATTTAATATTTTTTCTAATTGTTGGGCTATTTTTCACCATATTTCTAAACTGTTTGATTCTACCTATTTTATCTAAACTCCATTTATTATTATCTAAAAAATAAGAATCATAACGTTTGCGAAAAGGGCCACTCCCCTCAATTTCTCCTACTTTCACAGGAAAAGATGACATATTTTGTTTTAGCTCTTCATGAAATTTTGTAATGAAAGAATTACTAGGGTCCGTTCCCATCCGTTCTCCTCCAATAGTTAATATAGTTTATCAGTCTAATCAACAATGGAATTAATATACATCTATACGAAGATAGATTTTGTAGGAATCTTATTTCAGATTTTGAACATCTGCAAATTCACAACTACTATTTCCTTGCCAATTTTGATAGTTTTGCTCATTCTCTTTTCCCCCATAGCCCGGCAAGGAGCCGTGAAAAAAAGAGACAAAAAAATAAGCCGGACACAGAACGCCCAACTGCATTATTTGCAGGGCGATCCATGTCCGGCTTATAGGTAGTTCACACCACGACTCCTTGCTCGGTACCAATTATTTTTGATTCAATGTGCATTCACTTACTGGATGATCATTTCTTCTCAAAAATGATCCAGCATTGGGTAATGCCATCGATTCCTCGCTTGGTATCATCGTAATATGAACTTTTGATAAAATTAAAAAGGCCCAGGTATATCAGTTATACTGATTTCCCGGACCTTAAGGTAGAATTGATTTGCAACTCATGGCGCATCGTTATCTCCTTTTCGTCTCGTTATTGGTTTTCCACTAACTTGTTTAAACTCTCCTGTTGCTAGTTCAACTTCCCAAACCCGCTTACATCTTCCGCACTTCGTTTGTACGGGACCAGCAGCTTTATCTCCTTTATCCAGCAGCCTGTAACCACATGCAGGACATTCAACTCGCATTATACTAGCTTCTTTTATCATTTGTATTCCTCCCAACTGTATTGAAGCTTTTTTATATTTATTGATGTTGCAATATTAATATTTTACACAAGAACGTATGTTCTGTATAGAGCCAAAAAAAATAAGCCCGTATAGCTAAAAAGTTGTTAGCTATACGGGCTTATTTTTACTTAAAAATTATTTTTATCAACTCTTCTGCTACTCTTTCACTATCATTTTTTACAAGGACCATATTTGTGACTGCTAAACTAAAGTAGACAGTTTTCGCTAGATAAAAAGAAACACTTATTTACCCAAATATACCAGTAAAATATAAGTTCCTTCCATTGTATGATGTTTATGATTTATTATCATACATCATTGGAGGACACAGAAAAGGTGGATAAGTGGGAAATGTATATGGAGATACAGCAGCTTATAAAACAAGGATTTAGTAAGTCAAAGGTGGCGGAAAAGTTAGGAGTATCAAGATCAACTGTACACCGTCATCTTAGGAAATCTCCTTCGGAGATGGCAGAATGGGTAGATTCATTACTAACAAGGAGAAAGAAACTAGATGATCATAAAGAGCTGATTCTATCATGGTTAAGGGAACATCCAGATATGTCAGCATCACAAGTACAAGATTGGTTACAAGAGAAATATGAAACACTAAAGATTGGGGAAAGTACTGTTCGGGCTTATGTAAGAGAGTTGAGAAAAGAATTTAGAATAGCTAAAGAAACACATCCAAGAGTCTATGAAGCGATACCTGATTCACCAATGGGTGAACAAATTCAAGTTGATTTTGGGTTCACTAAACAAAAGACGCATGACAATAAAGAAGTAAAATTAGGCTGCATAGCTTTTGTCTTATCCAATTCAAGATATAAATATAAAGAATGGTTGGATAGACCTTTCACAACTATTGATGTTATTAAAGCTCACGAAAATGCATTCGAATGGTTTGGTGGAATTCCAAGGGAATTAGTATATGACCAGGATAATTTAATAGTGGTAAGTGAGAATGGTGGAGATTTGATACTCACAAAGGAGTTCCAACAATATAAGGAAACTCGAAAACTAAACCTTCAGGTTTGTCGGAAAGCTGATCCGGAAAGTAAGGGAAAGATTGAAAATGTGATTGGTTTTATTAAGCACAATTTCGCTAAACATAGAGTCTTCCATGATATCGACTCTTGGAATGAACAAGGGCAAGAATGGCTAAATAGAACAGGTAATTATAAAATCCACAATACTACAAAAAAAAGACCAGTCGAAGTGTTCTCCTTAGAAAAGCAACACTTAAGACCGGTCATCAAAAATATTCATATCAAAAATAATTATGAAAATAGTATATCAAAAAGTGTCCATAAGGACAATACCATTCGTTACTTGTCTAATAGGTATTCTCTTCCACTAGGGACCTTTAATAAATATGACGTGGTTAGTATTAAGGAAACCGAAGACAAGCATCTATTAATCTATATATCAGAATCAGGAGAATTGATTGCCAAACACAAAATCCCTGAAGGTAAAGGGCAATTAATAAAAGATAGAAAACATTCACGCGACCGAACGAAAGGAATAGATGCATTTATAGAAACTGTTGCCAAACAGTTTTCGGATAAAGAATTAGCATATGACTATATAAATACCCTTCGGGATAAATATCCTCGCTATATGCGAGATCAATTGCAAATTATTCTAAGAGAGACAAAAGTTAATAATGCGAAAATACTATCAGAAGCATTACGCGAGTGTATCAGAAGGAATCTTTATAGTGCGACAGACTTCAGCGACATCGTTTTGTACGTAAAACGACAACGACAAATCGACGATACAGTGACCGACACCGCTGAGATTGTTACTCCATTAAACCAGGTTTCTGGTTGGATTATGGAGACAGAAGCACCAAAAAGGAAAGTAGATGCTTACACTGTAATATTGGAAGGTGATTCTCGATGAGTCAGTTAAATCAATTACAAGATTTGATGAGGAGCCTTCGTCTAGCTGAAACAGCTAATCAGTTACCTACACTAATCAGAGAGGCTGAGCAAAAGGATTCTTCCTTTACTCAGTTTCTCCTAGATGTAGCAACATACGAGCAAAAACGTAGAGATGAAAAACAATTAGAAAAGCGATTTAAGTGGGCAACGTTCCCGTTTCACAGTACAGTTGATGAATACGATTTGAAAGAACAAAAATCATTGAGTAGTAAGAAGTTAAACCAGTTAAAGGATTTAACATGGATTGAGCAACTATACAATATCATTCTACTTGGTCCGCCAGGTGTTGGTAAAACTCATCTTTCAATAGGTTTAGGGATCGAGGCTTTGAATCAAGGTTATAAAGTTATATTCACAACCATGGGAGACCTTATTCACGCTTTGAAAACTGAAGAGATTACTAGAAAGTCAAAAACAAGAATGAATAGAATTAGGGAAGCAGATTTAGTTATCATAGATGATTTAATGTTTATGGCAATGGATAAACATGAAGCAAATATGTTTTTCCACCTAATTAACAACCTATACAACCAATCATCTATAATCCTAACTTCAAATAAAGGTCCGAAGGAATGGGGAGAACTTTTGGGAGATCAAGCAATAACCACAGCTATTTTAGATCGTATATTGCATCGAGTCGAGATCATCCAGTTGAATGAAGATAGTTGGCGAATGAAGCATCGAAAAACCATATTTGGTGATCAAAGTGTTTCAAATTAATCAGCAAAAATTGTGTCATTCTACTTGACGGTCACAATATTCTTTTGTTTAGATAATTGCACCATCATTTCTTGATTAATCTTCAAATCTTTTATTTGATTCCAATCCATAATATCAGCTCTTTGATGACTAATTAAGTATTGAATTGTATTTTGATCTTCTTCCATATTACTGCGATTCAATACAATGAGTGGCTTGTTTGAGTTAATTGCCTCAGCTATTGTACTCCAGCCAGCTTTTGTGATGACTATATCTGATGCCGCAATAAAATGTTGGGATTCTGTATAATCTTCTGGAATCTTGTATATATTTTTTCTTTGTACTTCAACATTACTTGAAACGATAAATACACAATTTGGGCTATTCCATAAACCTAATACATCTAACTGGTCCATGAATATCTTCATCCCTAAACCAAAGTAAACAATGGTCTTCTTTCCAGTTGGATCAAGTTTTTCTTTAAGTTCAAGTACTTCATTATCATCACATTCTCGAGAAACGAACCCAAACCCCTTTTCTTCAATTATTCCCCATTCAAACTCATTACTTGTTGCAAGTGAAAAGTGGTAATCCATTAATGAGTAATAGCCCTTAAATCTATCTAACTTGCCCTTCTCTATTAATTGTTTATATGCTGTATACCAAGTAAAGTTTGATATTCCTATAGATGGTACCCCTAATTCCTTTGCAACCTTAAAAGGGAATGGAACAATATCGGATAGGATTAGGTTAACATTATTATTTGTACAAAATTCTATCTCATCTTTTACCAAGTCATCTAGACTTTCCATATATGAATCAAAAGCAATATCCATACCTTTTATATCAGGTTCTAAGGAGTTGTGCTTTAACTTATATCCAATATCGGTTGATACTACTCTATATTTAACACGCTTCTCATTAACTAATGATTCCTTCATAAAGTCTATTGCATAGCTGTGGCAAACAAATACTCTGATCTTATCTGAATGTCTCAATAATTCTCGAATAATAGCTACACTACGAGATGCATGTCCAAATCCATAATCCGAAATGTAATAGCATAGTGTTTTCATTTATAATCACCTAATTACAAGGTGGGGAAATTTTTAAAAATTTCACTACCAAAGTTTTTATGAATATCAAAAAAACCCGCTCAGCCATTGCAGGGCTAAGCGGGTATATAATAAAAATTATTTAACAAAAGATTTACAATGTTCCTCTACTTCTTCCCATGTCATGAATATACGCACAATATCTTCTTCAATAAGTTGCGAACCAGTTTGTACTTCAATGAATTCTAAGTCAGTATTAGCCTTTATACCATGTTTTGCCTCAACAGGAATGATTAAAACATCACCTGGCTTTACCACACGGATCTCATCATTTAAAGCAAATTCTCCTTCGCCTTTAATGATTGTCCAAACTTCACTTCTCGCATAATGTTTCTGATAACTTAAATTCTTCCCTGCTTTAACACCAATTCTCTTTGTCAGTACTTCATTTTCTTCCTCAAACTTTGTATGATCTAGTACCTTATACCATCCCCAGCGACGTTCTTCGTACATTGGTCGTTGGTCAAATCCTTTTAGTACCTCTTTAATTCTTGGACTTGCAGCTTTGTCAGTTACTAATATTCCATCTGGACTTGCAGCAACAACTGCATCTTTAATACCTAATATAGTTACAGGTATATCTAATTCATTCACTAGATGAGTATTTGAAGAATCATCACTGATAATCCCTTTTCCAATTTGATTGGTACCCATTTCTTCTGTTAACGTATTCCAAGTACCAAGGTCTTTCCAACTTCCACTATAAGGTAGTGCTACTATTTTTTCAGCTTTTTCAACTACTGCATAATCAAAGCTGATCTTCTCGAGGCTTTGATATTGTTTTAATAGTTCCTCATATTGAATTGGTAAGCCTTTATCTTCTAATAAATCTATAATGTACTGAAGCTTAAAAGCGAAGACCCCACAATTCCATAAAGCATTTTGGTCAATTAGTTCTACTGCTTCTTTCTCAGAAGGCTTCTCCTTAAAATGACTGACTTGAATATAGTCACTTTCAATTTCTTGTTTAGGAACTATATAGCCATATTTTGCAGAAGGATAAGTAGGACTGACTCCCATTAATGCTAAATCAGCACCTGAAGTTGTTAATGTATCTTCTAAGTCTTTTATTCTTTCAAAAAAGCTAATATCAACATAAGGATCTACAGGTAAAACTCCTACTACATCTTCTAAACTAGTACACTTTATAGAATATAGGTAAGTAGCAGCCAAAGCGATAGCAGGAAAAGTATCACGACGTTCAGGTTCAATAATTAATGGAATATGATTTCCTAACTGACTATGAATCATATCCACCTGTGATTTACTAGTTGCTATTACTGTCGATTCATTTAACTGTAGTTTTTCTAACTGCCCCCATACTCTTTGGACCATTGATTCCAAATTGGAACCATTGTCTAAAACCTTTAAAAATTGCTTTGATCTAGAATCATTTGATAATGGCCAAAGACGCTTACCGGATCCACCAGATAATAAGATTAAGTCCATTAATGCTCCTCCTACTTTTAACTGATTCATTTTAAAAAAAATTAAAATTAAACTTTTTTAATATTTTGTATGTTTCATTATGCCTTTATAAGATCTTTTCGTATTTTACATTATTTAATTTTAAAAATTAGATTATTTCAATATCATAATAATATAAATTATTAAATAAAAAATCTCCTAATTTAAGTAGGAGATTTTTTACTTTATTCATTTAGTTATGTGTACTTATGATATTTTCCACCTATCTTTTTGATGTTAAATTGTTCCATTATCAACGTGAATAGCAGTCCCCGTAATAGATCGGGCTTTTTCAGATAATAAGAACACAACAGAATTCGCTACACTCTCTACATCTGTTTCCTTCTTCATAGATGTTCTCTTATATATACGATCTTTTTGCTCATTTGTTAATGATGCACTCATTGACGTTTCCATAAAACCAGGTACAACACAGTTTGAACGAATACCTCTAGCTCCCCATTCCCTTGCTGTGTTTTTAGAGAAAGCTTCCATAGCTCCCTTTGTGGAAGCATACATACTTAATCCCTTATAACCAGTATGGGCGCTAACTGATGAAATATGAACAATTGAACCTTCAATTTTATTTAATAACATATCTCTAATAGCATATTTTGTTAAGTGCATCGGAGAAAATACATTAACTTTATACATACGTTCTAGGTTCTCAACATTTAAGTTAGATACAATATCATCGTAAGCATATGCAGAGTTATTCACTAATCCATAAATAGGACCTATTTTCCGAATTTGTTTTATATACAGTTCCTTTATATCCGCCACTTTTTCTAAGTCAAAAGAAATATGTTTAAATCTATTAGGATATTTATCTAGTAATTCTTTAACTGACTCTTCATTTGAACGGCTTATACCAACAACTCCAAATTCAGTATCTGATAGTATCTTACCTACTATTTCTTTACCAAGACCTTTTGAATCACCTGTAACAATTACCCATTTCATTTTCTAACCTTCTTTCCTGTACGAGACTTCGGTATTTCATTAACAAACTTTATTATCCTTGGAATTTTCCATTCCTGCAAATGCTTTGCTCCATACTGCTTAATAGACTTTTTTAATTCCATATCATTATAATTATCGCCTTTAACAACATCTGCAACAAGAATTTCCCCAGTTACTTTATTTTTCTTTGACTTAACTACTAAATCGATTACGCCTTCAACATTTATAAGTGTATTTTCGACTTCTAAGGGGTTTACCTTATATCCACCGACATTGATCATATCTGAATTTCGAGATATAAACTTGAAGTGAATATTATCGATAAATTCAACTAAGTCACCAGTATTAAACCAATTCCCCTCAAATGTAAAAGAATTAGATTTACCAAGCAAACTTTGATGAATTAACAATTCATTGTTTTCGTTTATTTTTACTAAACCTTTTATAGTATGAGGTACTATAAATTTTTCTCCCTTAGCAACAAACAAACTCCCTGCTTCAGTAGAAGCATATATATTTCTAATTTTGACATTGGGGAAAATTGTTTTAAGTTTGTCTTCAATACTTGGGTCATATTTTTCGCCGCCAAAAGTAATTCTTTTAATAGAATCATACTCTCTATCCTTTAAGTAAGGCAGTACATTTCTATAATAAGTAGAAGTTGCTGATATATTAGTAATATTATATTCCTCTATTAAATTAGATAAATTTGTTAACTGGTCATTAAATGCATAGACAATAGTATTTTGATTCATTAATGATTGAAAAAACACCTGTAACCCCGCTATATGAGTAGGATTATAAGCAAAAGCCCATATATTGTCAGAAAACTTATCCCCAGTTTTGACGTTTCTAGTTAATGATTGAAAAGTATGCGTCACCTTTTTAGGTCTACCTGTTGTTCCGGATGTGTATAAAGACAACGACCAATCTTCATTTTCAGATATTTTATCTAATAAAACATTAAAATCATTAATTGTTAATAATCTTTCAATACTTTTAGAGTCTGATAATGCCGTTTTATTAACACCGATTTCTTCCAACTCTATATCTGAGAAATCCCCATCTAAAATTTCTATCGGATATTTATATAAGAGACTATGAATAATTGATAAAAATATACTGTATGGATTATTATCATTAACGAATATATAGTGCTGGTAAGTTTCTTTGGCATTTATATCATTAATTAAATTCTCATAAGTGACTTCCATTTGTTTATATACTAAAAAAATTTTATTCATTTTATTTACCTTCTAACTTTGCTATTACTTCTCCTAATGTTCTTACAACACCATCCTCAAAGATGTCTACCCCAAACTCATCTTCTAATCTTACTGTTAATTCTGCAAGCATTAAAGAATCAAGATTTAATTCATCACGTAAACTCATGGATGGGTCAAAATTTTCAACTTTGTCTTGTCCTGTTTCTTCAAGCATTTCATTAATTATGTTCGCTACTTTATTTATCATTTTTAAAAATCCTCCTGTTTACTTTATAATATATAATCAACCAAATATTTTCTTTATTTTACCAGGTACACCATAGACTAAGGAATATGGTTTAGTATTGTACATTGCAACTGAATTAGCGCTTATTTGTGTTTCTCTTCCAATTGTTTTATAAGCTGTAACAGTTGAATGTGTACCTAAGAATACTTCCTCTTCTAAAGTAGAAAAGCCATTAACTGTTGCATATGGGGAAAGAATTGAATATTTGCCCACTTTTGAGTCATGTCCAACCGAAGAATAGAAATTCATCATTACAAAGTCTGCAATTTCAACATGATCGCTAACTGTTACAAAGGGGCCTATTACCACTCCTTCTCCTATTTTTGCAGTATCGAATACAACAGCAGTTGGATGTATAAGTGTTAAAAACTTTGCCCCTTTTTCTTTCAAAATTGGTATTATCCTCTTTTTTATTTGAATATTACCTATTGCAAAAATAAACCTATCATTTTCTTGTATTTCGTAGGAATTCTCATCTCCTAATATTATTGAATCAACATCAAAACCGTCTAAATCCCCAGGATTATTTGATAGAAATCCTTTTATCCTATATTCAACCGAAGGGTAAATACTTTTGGCATATTGATAAACTTCTCTACCAAATCCCCCGGCTCCCACAATAACTATATCGTACAAAATTATCCCTCCTACTAAGAATTATATAAGGTTATGCTTTCTCTTTAGTTACTCCTAGTATTTTAATCATAAAATAAATAGGAAAATAAAGGAAAATAACCCAATCGAAGTTTGATATATGCCAAAAATAATATATTGGAGCTATAAAGCACATTGTCAATATTAATGGAAAAATAAAATACCCAAACCCATACCTTTTATTACTAACCGAAAAAAATCCTAGTAATAACCCATTAAATAAAATAAAAAGCAAACCGTAAATTGGGCCCCAATCCAACAGAAAACCTTGAATAAACGTTGGATAATATCCATAAAACACTTGTGAATGCACAATATCTATATAATTAATAAAAGGTATTCCTATTATTTGCAGTAAAAAGCCAAAAATTCTAAATTGGAAAGCTCCATAAGCCAATTGTGTGTAATCTGAATTATCAAATAGCCACGTAAAGAAAGGGAAGCTATGGGTATAATAGATCCACATTTTACCAGTTTCTGTTATAAAAGGGAATTTAGTAAACAACCATTCATAAAAGGGTTTAATTTCCATATCACCTGGGTATAGTAAAAATGTATTATATATGCTCCTATCAATTCCTCGGACACTAAAAAGTTGCATTATAAAGTAAATAAAAATAATCACAGCAAGCAAAATAAAAACTTTACCAAAACCTTTATTTAACCCATTATTAATACCCCTCTTTTTCTGTAATAAATAGGCTATTATAAATAAGATTATTGTCATAACAGCCTTTCCTCTAGCACCAATAGCTAACAAGGCAAAACTGGGTAATAGAAAAACAATGACTGAAAAAAGTTTAGTTACTTTAAAATTTGTTTTTGATAATGAGGAAACAATTAAAAATATAACGATCCCTAGATCCATTAATATTTCTGCAATTTTATGCCATATTGGTCTATTTTCAGAAATATTTTGTCTTATATCACCCATGGCATATTCAAAATTACTACCTTCAACTTTTAAAATATAAAAGAGGTAAGCTAGAAAAGATAAAAATGAGATGATTATTAAAAATAATATAAACATCTCTGCTTTCTTGCTTAAATAGATCTTATAATTAAAAGACTTTTGATTTGAAGATCTTTCCCCTATAAATGCGCCTACGAATAAAAATATAAATGCCAGGATAAAATAAAATAAACCTTCAACACTATATATAGTATATTTGTATGGGCCCACCAAAAATAATGCAAAATAAATAAGTAGTCCATATAGAATAAATTTACTTGGTAAAAAGTTAATACTAATTCTTCTTCTCATTTATTTTCTCCTGACCTTTACATTGAAAATAATTGCAACCATAAAGGTTAACTCCTATCAACTCTAAAACATTTAGATCTATTTTTTTAATAATGTCCTTAAAAAATAGAATTCTTTTACTCTTGCTAATAATGATAACAAAACATAAACACCACTACCAATCAAGATTTGTATCACTAATATAATCAAAGGATGCCACCCATTAATTAAATGTCCTATAGTTATAATAATAACTCCCATAATTAATGAAATTACTAGAATCAAAATTAAAAAATATAATACTTTGGAAAACTTTAACTGAACTTTCGTTTTTCTTAAACTACGGATTAACAATATAGTTGTTATTATTCCAGAGATACTTGTTGCAAGTGCTAGACCTGCGTGGCCCATAAGTGGAGCTAATGCAAAATTCAAAAGTATATTTATAATAACTGCAATAATTCCATTAATCATAACAGTTCTAGTATTTTTTAAAGAATAAAATACTTTATGAAGCACTTCTCTTATTCCAAATCCTATAAGACCTATAGAATAAAATTTTAATGCTGTAGAAGTCATGGAAGTGTCTTTTGAATCAAATACCCCTCTCTCAAATATAACTCTCACTATATCATCTGCAAGTAAAACGATGAAAATTGTAGATGGTATAGTAATTAGTATCACTAAACGAATTGCCTTTTCAGTAGTTGAGACCATGCTGCTATAATCTTTCCAACTTGCAGCATTGGCTAATCTCGGAAATATAATTGTTGATATTGCCATTATAAAAACGGTTAATATAGTTAAGTTAAGAATGTTAGCATAGTTTAAGGCAGAAATACTACCTGGTGTTAGCGATGTGGCAATCATCTTATCGATTAAAACATTTATTTGTTGAACAGCAGCACCCATAATTATAGGGATCATAATCGAGATTGTCTTTATCATGTTTTTGTCTTTAAAATCAACTATCATTTTATGTTTATAATTTTGTTTTGGTAGGTAAAAAATTATAAATAGAACCTGACAAAAATATGCAAAACTCGCTACTTTCATTAGACCTGTTACACCATTTATCTTTAAGAAAAACAGTAAGACGATAAAGATAATATTATTAAGAACACCAGCAATAGCAGGGATTCCAAAAACTTCTCGACTATTTAAGAAAGCACTAAAAGCCGTTGAAGTTAAAACAAAAACAATAATAGGAGTACCTATTCTTGTTAGCTCAACAGCTAATACTTTTTGCTCATTAGTAAAACCTGAACCTAATATTTCAACAATATAAGGTGCAATAATAATAATTAGTAGAGCAAAAATTCCTGTGGTTAATATAATTATATTACTTATATTACTCAGATATTTATTTTGTAACTCTAGACTTCTTGTAGATTTTATATCCGAGAGTACAGGTACCATTCCTGTGCTCAAAGCTGTTCCAGCTATAGCCATAATAACAATGTTAATTGTCATTGCTAGATTATAGGCATCAGTTTCTGGACTTATACCAAAATTTGAAGCGATAGTTATCTCCCGCACAAACCCTAGTAATTTACCAATAATTAGTATAGACGTTAGCGTAAATACTGATTTGAAAATACCTTTATTATTATCAGACATTTGTTTTACCTATTCTCTGATTTCTACATTAAGTTCGTTTAGGGTACTCCAAATTTTATGTTTCCAATAATTAATTAGGTTTATTCGTAAATATTGTACATTGGTAAAGCTTTTATGTTTAATGGTATCTTTATTAATTTCCTTTAATTGTCTACCAAATACAGTTGTATTTAATATTTGATTTGCAGCGTAATGAGCATCATAGTTTTGATTATGTTCTTTTGTAAGTTCATTTTCTGTTCTTAGGTTGAAATCCATTACACTTTTCCCATATACAGTAGAAAACTCATTAGTATATTTATACATAAACCTCTTTGGTTTTAAAACATCTTTTATGGTTGTTCTTAGACTTCTTAAAATAGGAATCATAATTTCTGATGAATAGGGTAAAATTGTGGTTAAGTTATTCTTCATATTAGTTTGAAAAACAACTTCAGATTCCCCACTTGATAAATATCCTTCAACCTTTTGTTTAAATAACTCGTTTCTTACACTTTGTAATGTAATACTAGAATCCTTTATGTCTCCTTGAATACTTTTCTTATCCAAATTCGTAAAAATTGTATTATCATATGATGTATTAAAGTTTTGAATAAACTCATACACATCTTTAGGTGGTTTATACCCCGTTCTTTTTAAGGTACTATACAATTTTGCTCCAGAAACCCCAATAGCTTTTTGTATAAGCGTATTTACTAGAAAACCGCCTTCAACTTTATCTAAAGCGGATATATACATATCACTGAGAAAATACCTTCTAAACAACGAAGTCATACCTGGTATTGAAAAATCTAGCTTGCCTGTTGGCCCTAAATTATATAGGTTATCAAGATTTTGTCCGCACCAAGAATTTACAATACCATCATTTTTCATCGCTGAACCTAAAGCCAAAAAGTTTAAAGATATGTGAACAGTTAGTGGCATTTCACTAATGATATAATCAAGTTCATTTAATTCAAGATTTTTAAAATTTAATTCAGGAACATTATGTGTAACTCCAATATCATTAGAAAATTGTGCTGCTAATTTAACATCTAGTAAGTTACCAATACTAATAGGTGACTGCTTAATCGTATAAGTATTAATTTCTTGATTATTAGCTCCTAAAATCAGTGCGATAAGTCTAGAGTCAACACCTCCACTTAGCATTACTCCATGTTTTTGTTCTGAAGAAGAATTATATAAAATAGCAGAATTAAGGCGTTTTTTAAATATTTGATACTTTTCGTGATCACTTAACCCTTCAAAATTCTCAGAGTCATTAATATAATTACCAGTTATATTATGATTGTCAATTTTGTATATATTTCTAGGTAAGAGTCTTCCAATTTCTTTAAACCATGTCTTTCCAGGAGGAAAGTACCCTTTATTCATAAAAAAACCAAAAGATTCGATATCTTTAGATACCACTTTCAGACTGGCGCATATTTCAAAAAAATTATCACTTAAAATTATTTGGTCTCCCTTTTCAACAAAGTAAACTTCACCACTATAACATGCAGGAACGACTATATATTTAAGGCTATTATTTTCTAATCTAAAATATGGTCTGTCAAACTGATAAAGTCCTTTCTCAAATAACTCATAAACTGGATTATTAATTGGTTTATTGACTATTTCATGGTTACTAATTTTAAATATCTGTGGATTATTTAAATTAGAACAAGATATCAACTCCGCTATCTTATTAATTACTAGGTACATTTTTGATCAACCCACTTTATTATCAAATTAATTTAAAAGATATACTTTTTAAATAGATAAGATATTACATTCCTCAATATAATACTTTAAGTATTTAGAGATTCCTTCAAGGTCACTGTTCATAATCTTTTTATTGTTTATAAGTTTTGCAGGAATTAGGCCTTGTAATAATTCCTTGATAAATAATTTTTCATCATACTCTGTAACCACTTTCTGAACATCAGTAGAACTTAAATAAGGTGTAATACTAATATTGGGGTGAAGATCACTATAATAATTACTAGTTTTCGAGAAAACTTTCTTTCCTCTAATTAAAGCCTCCACTCCTACTGATCCTGTGTACACATAAATATTATCAACCTTGTTTAATAACAAGTTACTATTTTCATATGGATGTACAAGTTGCACATTCGGGAAACTTACCAATTTCTCATAAAACGCTAGCTCTCTTTTCATATACATAGCTGGGTGCTCTTTAATAATAAAATTAAGTTTATGTGATGATTTACAAATTAAATCGATAATTGAGTCCTCATAGAATGCACATAAGGGGTCTTCACACCAATAATCTACAGTTGCTTCCGGTGTAAAATGTAAAGGTATATATATTGAATCTCTATCAATATTAACATCATTTAGTTTTTTAAATTCAAAATCAGTATTCTTATTTATAAAGTCATTTAGATTTTTGTTTTTAAAAGTAAACGTATTATAGTGGTAATTGTATTTATCACTTTTAATGTGCTTAAGTAATGAGAAGTAGTTTTCTTTTACTTTCTCCCTATAATAGTACTTGATTCCTAGTAAACGAGACTGTTCTTTATTGATATCAAAATTGGGTTTATAATCTTCTTTGGTTATTTTTGAAAGAACTGTTGAAATTTCTTCTTTACTAACATCCCGTCTTAAGTTTGTTAATTCTCCTCTAGCGGAAAATCTTGAGTATCCATTAATGAAATGTCCAACAAGGCTAATAAATTTAACATTTTTTTTTTGAGCAACTCTTTCTATTATATCTAATGTGTAATTATCAATAAGTTGTCCAATAAAGATTTTAAATTTATATTTTTCAAATAAGGTTTGGATACTTTCAGTCATCTTGCTTATAAGATTAAATGAAATATCAATTGGTAACGATCTTAAAAATCTACATCTAATGTATATATCCATCATTTCCTTGTTATCAAATAAACAGTTATTACAATCCTTCCCATTAAATAGGGAGTCACCAACCCAATACTGTGCCACCCCCTTGAATTCGGATATAGATATAATCTGATCTTTCGGAAATGTCTTTTCGGAAAGTTTTGTATAAAAGGTACCGTTCCAAGGTCTTAAATATACGCCTACATTCATACTATCTATGTTCTCCTCTCAATACGAAGGCAAATAGCTAATTATTAGATTTTAATAGTATCTCAGCTAACATAAAATCCATCCTATTATCAATATCAACTGAAAATTCTCTTCCCATAACATAGGGATAGGTTCGATCTGTATAATAGGTAGTATGTTCTTTGAGAACATTATATTTCATAATAAAAATAGCCCCATTAGGAATATATGACCTTTCATATTCCTGCCTATTTAATTTATTATTATTACTTAAAAAGAAGTCTATCAAAAGACCATGCTGATTAATCTTTTTATACCAATCAGGCGGATGTTCGGCTTCAACAACAGAGATGACAGAATCAGCATTATTTTGATAAAAAATTTCTGCCGCATTATCAATGTCTATAGCCCTTCTTAACGGAGATGTTGGCTGAAGTACCATAAAGTCTTCATTATGAATTTCTGAATCTTTATTTAACATTTCTAGAGTAAATAGATAAACATCTCTAGCTTTTGCGGCATCAGTTGCTAAATGGGGCGGCCTTAAAAATGGTACTTCGGCACCGTACATTTCCCCTATATCAGCAATTTCTTGATCATCTGTAGATAAAATAATTCTATCTATATATTTAGATTCTTTAGCTGCCTTTATTGTATAATATATTAAAGGTTTACCATTAAGTGGTTTTATATTTTTACGTGGTAGCCCCTTAGATCCTCCTCTAGCAGGAATAATTGCTATCAAAGTTTTCCCCCCTACATTAATTAGAAATCACTTATCTTAATGATTTCATCAAATTGAATATTTCTTTTTGCTCTTTTACCAATAATAAAGTCTTTATATTTCGGCTCAATACCTGTTCCTGGTCTTTTAAACTCAAGATCTTCCTCTGTGATAATCTCTCCTTCTTTTATATCTCTCGTTGTTACAATACTTCTTCGAAATGCATCTTTACGTTCTTGAGACTCATTTACATACTTGTAATAGCTCCCCAGCATTTTATATGCATTTTTGCATTCCCGTACCATTATCTCTAGTTCATTAGGATCTGCGGAAACTTTATGATCCCAACCCTCCATATTTTTATCAAGTGTAAAATGCTTTTCTATCAAACATGTTCCTTTGGCTATGGAAAGAATTGGTGCTGTAACTCCAATGGTGTGGTCTGAATATCCAGTTGGAAGATTATATAGATTTCTCAACATGTCAATATTATTTAAGTTTACCTCTTCATTCTTAGGCGGATATATAGACACGCAATGTAATATCACTATTTTGTCATTCCCTGCAGAAATAATTGTTCTTACAGCTTCATCTACCTCTGCAATAGTGCTTAATCCAGTCGAAAGTATTATTGGTTTCCCTTTTCGTGCCATATAATCTAGAAAAGGAAGATTATTCAAATCCATTGAAGCTACCTTTATAAATTCAACATCTAGCTCATCTACTAAGAAATCAACTTCAGCATTTGAAAAAGGAGTTGAAGAAAAAGTTACGCCAACCTTATCACAATACTCTTTTAGTTCTTTCTGCTCTTCCTTGCCAATGCTATAGGCTTCAATAATTGATTCCAAAGTATGATCAGAACGATTTCTATAATCGTCTGCTAAAAAATAATTATCTTGATAAACTTTTTTACTATTTATTGAGCTTTTTGACCAAGATTGAAACTTAACAGCATCAACCCCTTTTTCTTTTGCAATATCTATCATCTTCTTAGCTAATCCTATATCTCCATTATGATTTGCACCAATTTCTGCAATTATATATGGCTCTGAAAAGTTTTTAATTTCTTTCCCGTTAAATTTAATCATAATATTACTCCACTCCAATTTTTTCTAGATTTAATTTTCCCCACCAATAATCGTTATCATAATCTACATAGTCCATAATATTTATCTCAAAACTTTCAATAGAATGTTTTAACCTTTGATAATTATTAAGTTTTTCATTAAAAATAATGCTTTTATTGCTCAAAGAATGATAATGGCGAACCTTTACTTCTATTTCTTTCATTAAATCTTGAAGAGTATTTTCGCTTTTTCCAGCTACATTTAATGAGTGTAATCTATAGAAAGTCTTTCCATTTTTTATTTTTTTCCCCTTTAGACCCAAAAGCAACAACAAAGAATAAAGGTACCAATCAAAAATGGTATTTGAACACTGGTTTAAATCACATATTATTTTTTGGTTAACTAGGTTTAAATTTAGCGCTGAGTTAGATAGGCCAACATAATTTGATTCTAGAATACTATCGATATTTTGTGTAATATCTGGTAACTCAGAAAAAAACTTATTATTAAACTCTAAACTATAAAGATCATTATAAAAAAAGCCAAAATCTTCGTTAAATTCCATCATTATCGATGCTATTCTATCCTCTGAAAACACATCATCAAAATCACCAAAAATGATTATGTCATAATTTTTACTTTTAGCTATTTGTATTAGCTCTACTCTTAGTTCATGTGGCTTCAATCCATTTGTACCTTGATAAATCTTTGGCGTTACTTTTAAATTATCAGTTATAAAATCTAATTTATTTTTAGACAAGTTATCGTTAAGAAGAAGAAGATCAAAATCATTGTAGGTCTGCTGATTTAGAGATTTAATATATTCTAAAGAATAATCAAAACCCTCCTCATAAATAACTGTTCCAAAAGCAACATTCATCTTCATAAACCACCCTGCACAGAAATTATAAATTATAGTAAAAAATAGATATATTAAAGATTTATTTCCACTTCTAATTCATTATCAACTTTCTCTAATTACTTTACACCTAATTTCTTGATCATGTTATCCATTTCATCAAACTGCCCCATGTCTAACCAAGAATCTTCACTTACCGGATAAGTCCCAACTTTGTAACCTTTAGCAATACATAAATCAATAAGTTCTGTAATATGGAAAAATTGATTTTCTGGTATATAATCTAGTAAATCTGGTTCTACTATATACATGCCTGTATTTATCAAATGAGTATATTCTGGCTTTTCCTGAGTTTCCTTGATAATTCCAGAGTCATCTAAGTCAACAATCCCATACGGGATTTTGAAATTTTTTAGGGAAGTAATCATAGTGATTTTATTTTCATTCTTTTGATGGAAATTGTAAATATCAGAATAATTAGCATCAATTAAAATGTCACAGTTACTGATAAAGAATGGTGTAATTAGTTCTCCCCTTAATAAAGAAAGACTACCACCAGTTCCAAGTGGTTTTTCTTCTTCTATAAATTCGATGTCGTACTCTTTTTCAATATCAGCGAAATAAGATCTTATCATATTCTTCTTATAATTAATGGTCATATAAAAATTCTTAGCGCCAAAATCAACAAATCGATTTATAATTCTTTCCACAATTGGTGTATCACCTATCGGAAATAGAGGTTTTGGTAGAACCTTAGTATAAGGATATAATCTCGTACCCTTACCACCTGCCATGATTACTACAGGAATATCTATATCCCCATACATTTTAAATGCACCATTAACTTCTTTATTCCAAAAAACAACATTAACTACATTATTCTGTCGGTCAACAACAGGTATGGCATCAATAAATTTATCCTTCATTATGTCTAGTGCACTTTCTTCATCCCCTACATTAACTACTATCGGACTTGTATTCATAATATAAGATACTTCATTTCTTAAGTTCCCATTTTTAAGTATCCATCTTCTAACATCTCCGTCAGTAATTACTCCCATTAACTTGTTTTCTTCATTCGCTACAATTAATATCTTCTTTGAAGTTACATCCATTTTTTTTATTGCTTCAATTACTGACATATTTTCATTAATTGTAATTTGTTTTACATCAAACATTTTGATCACTCCTTGCATGTAAAGAAGCTAATATGTCTGTCACAGTACTTATATCCTCTTCGCTTAGATTAGTACTACATGGCAAATTTATTATGGAATGCAAATAATGGTTTGCTTTCTGAATTTGATAAGATTGATTGTTAATATAAGGCTTTTGTTTGTGAATCAAGCCCCATATCGGACGAGTTTGTACCCCTTTTTCTTGTAGGTATAGCATTATTTCATCTCTTCCTAATCCAAATCTTTTAGAATCAATAACGAATGAATAAAACCAGTAATTAGGTCTCGTACCTCTATTAAATTCGATTACTTCTATTCCATCTATATTCTTTATTTTTTCTTTATAATGAAAGTAATTTTTTTCCTTGATTGAAATGAACTTTTCAAGTTGTTCAAGTTGAGCCAATCCAATTGCAGCTTGTACATTTGTCATTCTATAGTTATAGCCTACTTCATCATGTATATAAAACAATCCATCATCCTTAGCTTGAGTCGATAAGTATCTTCCTTTGGTAACTAACTCCCTATCAGTACCAACTAACATACCACCTCCACCGGTAGTAATGATCTTATTTCCATTAAATGAAAAAACACCAAAATCTCCAATAGTCCCAGCATAACTATTTTTATATTCTCCTTCAGTGTAAAAGCTTCCTAACGCCTCAGTTGCATCCTCTATTACTTTTAAACCATACTTTTTTGCTAATTTAATAACCTGGACCATGTTTATCAAATTACCAAAAATATGAACTACAACTATTGCTTTTATCACTTTTCCTGTTGAAAGATTAATTAGTTTATTATTCTTTATCTCACATTCCCGCTCAAAAAAGTCAGTTAATTTATCTAAATCCAAATTCAATGTGTCATCACAATCCATAAAAACAGGATCCGCACCACAGTATCTTACTGGATTAACAGCTGCAATAAATGTCAATGTAGGAACAATTACTTCGTCTCCATAGCCTACTCCACTCAATCTTAAGGCTAAATGTAGTCCTGCAGTACCACTTTGACAAGCTACAGCTTGTTCAACATTAAGGTATTCTGCTATCCTTTCTTCAAACTTATCTATATAACCACCACCAGTAGATACCCACTCTGTTTCAATAGCATGAGTTACATATTCTAATTCTCTTCCCTTTAAATTTGGTACAGAAAGAGGAATAAATTTTTGATTCATTAGTTCCCCCTCCTAAATGTTATAAATATCTACTTTATATTTATCTAAATTATGTTTAAAAAAATCAATCGTTTCAGATAACCCATGTTCAAAAGAATATTCAGGTTTCCAATTTGTTAATTTTTTTATTTTTTCATTAGACCCAAGTAATCTGTTAACTTCACTATTTTCAGGTCTTAACCTTTGTTCATCACAAACTATCCTTGCGTTTGGATTAATTTGTCTAATCAGTTCTTCTGCGAGTTGACCTATTGATATCTCTTGTTGTGTAGCGATATTAATTTCTTCGCCAATTGTATTTTCAGACTTTGCTATCTCGATAAAGCCATTAGCAGTATCTTTCACAAAGTTAAAATCCCTTGTTGGAGTTAGTGATCCAAGTTCAATCTCTTCTTTTCCTGCAAGTAGCTGAGTGATAATTGTTGGAATTACAGCCCTTGCTGATTGACGTGGACCATAAGTATTAAATGGTCTTACTATTGAGATGGGCATATTAAAACTTTTATAAAAAGACTCAGCTAAACGATCTGCACCAATCTTAGTAGCAGAATAAGGAGACTGTCCTTGATATGGGTGATTTTCATCAATAGGTACATACTGAGCTGTTCCATAAACTTCTGATGTAGAGGTTATCAACAATCTAGCAGTGCCCAAATCTCTCGCAGCTTGTAACACATTTAAAGTCCCTTTAATATTAGTATCTACATAAGTATCTGGAGAGTGATAGCTAAACGGTATAGCAATAAGCGCTGCTAAATGGTATACCTCATCCATCCCCTTCATAGATTCTTTTACACCATTAGGGTCCCTTATATCCCCTGTAAACACTTCAATTTCTTTTAATGTTTCTTTT
Organism: Salirhabdus euzebyi; assembly: GCF_014207435.1. GTDB lineage: Bacteria > Bacillota > Bacilli > Bacillales > Alkalibacillaceae > Salirhabdus > Salirhabdus euzebyi. Next base: position 30,362 of record NZ_JACHGH010000010.1, on the reverse strand, counting down.
GGTAGAGTGTCTAACCAACCCCAAGTATTGAACGAATTATAATATGCAAAGGCTTTGACCTTATATCCTTCCTCTACTAACCTCTCTGTTAAATGGCTTCCGATAAAACCATCCGCCCCAGTAACTAACACTGATTTCATAAAATACTCCTCCTATATTTTTAGAAAAATGTTTAACCCTTTCTATCGGTAATTCTTTCATTACGATAAAATCAACATCTGTTCTCTGTAATTTTCATTATGGTTCCAACAGTTTTTTTCAACAAGAATAAACCTAATTATTTTTTTGTTCAAGATACCATTGGTAAACCTTTTCTATTCCTGCATTTAGCTTTGTATTAAATACCCACCCGGTACTTTGTAATAAACTAACATCTAACAATTTCCTTGGGGTGCCATCAGGTTTTGTTAAGTCGTTTACAATATCCCCTTTGAATCCTACAATATTTTTAATCATTTCGGCTAGTTCTCCAATTTCTATATCTTCACCAGTTCCAATATTCACATGCATTTCGTCACTATAGTCTTTCATTATGTGAAGACAAGCATCCGCTAAATCATCAACATATAAGAATTCACGCCTTGGTTTTCCTGTCCCCCATATAACTACTTCTTTTTGATTGTTAATTTTCGCCTCGTGAAATTTTCTTATAAGTGCAGGTAAAACATGAGAAGTCTCTAAGTCAAAGTTATCATTAATTCCATAAAGATTTGTAGGCATAGCTGAAATAAAATCACAACCATATTGCTTTCTATAAAACCTGCATAGCTCTATCCCACTAATCTTTGCAATTGCATAAGCCTCATTTGTAGGTTCTAACGATCCTGTAAGTAAATACTCTTCTTTTATTGGCTGAGGTGCCATTTTGGGATAAATACAAGACGACCCTAAAAACAATAATTTTTTCACATTGTACTTATAAGCGCTATGAATCACATTTGACTCTATCATCAAGTTATTATAAAGAAACTCTGCAGGATAGGTGTTATTAGCATGTATGCCACCAACTTTAGCGGCTGCTAAAAATACGTAGTCTGGTTTTTGTTTCTTAAAGAAACTTTCAACTTCTTCTTGGCGAATAAGATTTAACTCTTCTGATGTCCTTTTAATGATATTTGTAAACCCATTCTCTTCAAGGGTTCGTACAATTGCTGAGCCAACCATTCCTCTATGACCAGCAACATAAATCTTAGCATCCTTATTCATAAAAACACGCCCCTAATCGAATTCTCTTCTAATTCTCTCTTCACGCTCAACAAGCTTCATGTCACTTCGGACCATAATTTTCACTAACTCTTCAAAGCTAGTTCTTGTTGGATTCCATCCTAATTGTGTCTTTGCTTTTGTAGGATCACCTAATAATTGCTCTACTTCTGTCGGCCTAAAATATTTAGGGTCAACTTCAACTAAAATTTTTCCAGTTTCTTTATCAATACCTTTTTCCTCGATACCTTTGCCTTGCCATTCTATTTCAATTCCAGCTTCTTTAAATGCTAAGGTTGTAAATTCTCTTACTGTATGCATTTCACCTGTTGCAATAACAAAATCTTCTGGTCTATCATGTTGTAGCATAAGCCACATGCATTCAACGTAATCTTTTGCATAACCCCAGTCACGCCTTGCATCTAAGTTACCGAGGTATAGCTTTTCCTGTGTACCTTTTTGAATCCTTGCAGCAGCAAGTGTTATTTTCCTTGTCACAAAGGTCTCACCACGTCTTTCTGACTCATGGTTAAATAAAATTCCATTAACAGCAAACATATTATAAGCTTCACGATAATTTTTTGTAATCCAAAAACCATAAAGTTTTGCTACACCATAAGGACTCCTTGGGTAAAAAGGTGTAGTTTCACTTTGGGGCACTTCTACTACTTTTCCATACAATTCAGAAGTAGATGCTTGATAAATTTTGGTTCTATCTTCATAACCTAAAAACCTTACTGCTTCAAGTAATCTTAAAGTACCAATTCCATCTGTATCAGCAGTATATTCGGGTACTTCAAATGATACTTTAACATGAGACATAGCAGCTAAATTATAAATTTCATCTGGCTGTATCTCTCGAATTAGCCTTATTAAATTAGTAGAATCCGTCATGTCACCATAATGTAATTGAACCTTTCTTTTAATCTTCATATCTTTTAAAAGTTCATCTATATATAAATGTTCTATTCTTTCAGTATTAAAAGATGAGCTCCTTCTAATTACGCCATGTACTTCATAGCCTTTTTCTATTAAGAACTCCGCCAAGAAGGATCCATCTTGTCCAGTTATACCAGTAATCAATGCTTTTTTCATGTTATTTTTCTCCTTTACCTATACCTTCGAAAAGCACACCGTACTTTTCTTTTATTTTTTCAAAACTATACTCTTCAACTGCTACTTCCCTTGCATTTTTCTTATAATTTTCAAGTAACTCTTTATCTTCATACAGCTTTCTAATTGTACGTGCCAAATCGTTTGGATCATTAGACGAAACATACTCTCCAACACCATGTTCAATAATTAAATTACTTAAGTCATCATTCCCACTACATATACCTACTATAGGGAGTCCACAACTCATCATGTCATATGTTTTACTTGGCATAAACAGATGAGCTAGCTTATTTTCTTGTGATACTATTCCAATATCTCCGCTAGCCATTGAATATGGGAAAATATCCAATGGTTGTAACCCGTATAATTTTATATTTTGAGAATCAACATTTTTCATGTGATCCTGAACTATTTTATAGCCTGGACCATTCCCTATAAACACAAATTGAATATCACTGATTTCCTTTAATTTTTCTGCTGCTTCTAATATTAGCGGAATATTATGTCCATATCCCATTTTCCCTGAATAGAGAACTACAAATTTATCAATAAGTTGCTGTTCTTTAATAAATAAGTTTTTATTCTTTTCAACAGGCATTAATTGTTTTGTATTAGCAGGGATGGGGATAACAGATATATCAATTGGACTTTTAAGATGCTTATTTATACTTTTAGCCATTACATCTCCAATTGTAATCATGCGATCAATTTTTTTGTAAATTCTATTATTCACAAGATGCCATAGCTTACAAATTACCTTAACAATTTTCGCCTCAAAATTTTCCTCTATTATTTGTGGATATATATCCCAATTCATATATATAAAAGGTATTGAAAACCTCTTTTTGATCTTGTAACCGATATAAGAATTAATTGGAGGGTTTGAAGTAGCAAATATTAAGTCAAATTTATTATTTCCACCCCTTTTTATCCATTTATTCAAAAACATATTAAAGCTTAACCAACTTTGTATCCTACTAACAATACTCTTAGGATTATGCATTGGAGATTTAATTATCTCCACATTATGAATTTCATTTATTTCACTACCTGTTATGAGAGTTATTTTACTTTTCTTGGGTAATGAATCACATATAATCCTTAAATATTTTCTATCAATTGCCTGTGACAAAATTAAGACATTCATTTTTTGTACTCTCCATTTATAAAAAGTTCTTTTTCTTTGATCTCTTTTTAAATTATTATTTATAATCTTTATATCACTACCTTCAAATTGTGAGATGATTTCATTTATATAAATCTCCTTTAAAGGGTTCCATTGTTGCTGCAGTCTCTGAGTTAATTCCTTCCCTGACAAAAACCTTTTTAATAGTAGAAAAAATGATTTTCCAATCATTCATAAAACTAACATTATCAACGTAATTCACATCTAGATTAAACTTATCTTCCCAGCTAATAGCATTCCTACCACTTACCTGAGCCAAACCAGAAAGACCTGGCCTTACTTCATGACGCCTCTTTTGATGCTCATTATAAAGAGGGAGGTACTTTACCAATAAAGGCCTTGGACCTATAATTGACATATCTCCCTTAAGAATATTAAAAAGTTCCGGGAGTTCGTCAAGCGATGTAGAACGTAAGAACCTTCCGAACTTCGTCAATCTCACACTGTCAGGAAGTAACTCTCCATTCTCATCCCTTTCGTCTGTCATTGTACGAAATTTATACATCATAAAAATCTTCTCATTAAACCCTGGCCTTTGTTGTTTAAACAAAACTGGACCACCTAACTTAACTCTGACAAGAATAGCTATTATTAACAAAACCGGACTTAGCACTATAATTGCAATTAAAGAAAGTATGAAGTCCATTGGTCTTTTAAAGAACTTTTTATAGATGCCACCTTTAGACTCTTTCATTACTTCAACCACAACCTTTTTATAATCTTAACAACCCTTTCCAAATCCTCATTAGTCATCTTAGTATCAGAAGGTAAACACATACCATTCCCAAATAATTTCTCTGAAACGTCCGTCCCAACAAAATCATACTTCTCAAAGAAAGGTTGCAAATGCATTGGTTTCCAAATTGGCCTTGATTCAATATTCTCTTTTTCAAGAGCCTCCATAACATCAATCGGTCTAACCTGGCCACTTAGTGTCATTGAACTCAACCAATAGTTTGGTTCATCCCAATCATTTACAGGCATGAACTCAACACCGTCATGAACACCGAGTTCTCGTTTGTAAAATTCGAATATATATTTCTTCTTTTCTACTCTTTGCTCTAACACCTTAAGTTGTCCGCGACCAATCCCAGCAACAACATTACTCATTCGGTAATTAAAACCTAGTTCGCTATGTTGATAATGCCTTGCTTGATCTCTAGATTGAGTAGCCCAGAATCTAACTTTAGCCACTTTCTCTTCATTATTTGAAACTAACATCCCACCACCAGAGGTAGTAATAATTTTGTTTCCATTAAACGAGAAGATACCATAATCACCAAACGTGCCAGTGTGTTGACCCTTGTAGTAACCACCTAGTGACTCAGCTGCATCTTCAATAACAGCAACATTATGTTTCCTACAAACCTCCATAATTTTATCCATATCTGCCGAAAGGCCATAAAGATGAACAACAATAACTGCCTTTACTTCTGGATACTTCTCAAAAGCTTCTTCCAATGCTTTAGGGCACATATTCCATGTTTCATAATTACTATCTATAAAAACAGGAGTTGCACTTTGATATATGATTGGATTAGCAGTTGCCGAGAAAGTTAGTGTAGGACAGAAAACAATATCTCCTTCTCCAACACCAGCTGCTCTTAATGCTAAATGAATAGCAGCTGTTCCAGAAGAAAGTGCTGCAGCTGCTTTAGAACCAACCTTTTCTGCTAGTTCTTTTTCAAATCCATTTACATTTTCTCCAAGTGGAGATATCCAGTTTGTATCAAAAGCTTCCTTAATATATTGCATTTCATAACCTTCATCACTCATATGTGGTGAAGAGAGGAATATTCTTTCGTTTACTTTTGTCAACTCCATCTTCTAGACTTCCTTCCATTGTTTAGTTAATTTTTTAGTAGACTAGGACTTAATTGGAATCTTCAAAACTATCACTCCAACCAACTACTAAACCACTAAAATGTTATCTATATCCGATAGCCACCTCGTAATATCTATTCAATCTACCAACCAAATACGAATTAGATATTCTTGCATTTATCACCCAAAACCGAGTTTCTTCCTATTATATATACCATTCAATCAATCTATAATTCTAACTAATAACGCCTCAATCCCTTATCCCGCAAGGTTTCTAACGTTCAATCTAAGCATGATAGTCAGTTCCTTAACTCCATTCAATATTTTCCATATTTTAAGTTACCGAAAAGCCCGTCAAATCAACGTTTTTCAAAAACAAAATCACCGATTTTAGCAATTTTATCTTTATATACTAACAAAATGGTACTATGTTATATAGATAAATTCCATATATTGTATAATTACTCTATTTCCTACTGATTCCAACACAATATGTTGTGGTTATCTATTAACCATTCTGACTTCCACTTCATCATTTAATCCCTAACAAACCACTTATAAATACGGCACACTTCCACCACCGTCATCTTCCTCATCATCAACTTCCGTACTACAATGCACTTTTCCTTCACCATAACTAACAGCACAATCATTCTCACACAATTCTCCATCATAGCTGCGCATAAATTGTTCAAAAACAACCTCTGTGTGCTCAACACTTTTAAGGACCAAATACGACTCGTAACTTCTTTCGAGTATTATTATATTTGTTTGGCAGACTTCTTCCTTTGATTTTTCAATTATATTAGAGACTAAAGGAATGGAAATGGCTGCTAAGATGCCTATAATAACAATAACAGCCATAATTTCTATTAAGGTTAATCCCGCTTCTTTATTTTTCATTTCGAATACCCCAGAGTTTTTAGGAAGAAGCATATTCCTATACTCCTTCCATTTTTCAGATAATTCTATTCTACCAAACTATACCGATCAATTTCCCTATTATTCGCCAAACCAATTACATAATCTTTCAAATAAACCTCATCAAACCCAGTATAATTCTCCAACAGATACTCCACCTGATCAAACTCACCATCTAATGCCTTCCCAATAAATATCTTCGGAAAAACAGGCTTCGGATGTACTTCATTATCCCCAAGTAATTCCTCATACATCTTTTCTCCAGGGCGTATTCCAGTATATTTAATTCCGATTTCTTCAACTGAATAGCCAGAAAGTTTAATTAAATTTTGTGCCAAATCTACTATTTTAATAGGTTCACCCATATCCAAAACAAAGATTTCCCCACCTCTTGCTAAAGATCCAGCCTGCATAACTAGCCTTGAAGCCTCAGGGATGGTCATGAAATATCGTGTAATGTCAGGATGAGTCACTGTTACAGGACCTCCCGCTTGGATCTGCTTTTTGAAAAGTGGAATGACACTTCCACGACTTCCTAGTACATTCCCAAACCGTACCGCAACGAACTTCGTCTCACTTTGTTTGGCAAGCTTCTGAATAACCATTTCCGCAATTCGTTTCGTTGATCCCATCACATTCGTTGGGTTCACGGCTTTATCAGATGAGACAAGCACAAATGTACCAACCTTATACGTGTCAGCTGCTTCTGCTACATTCTTCGTCCCAATAACATTGTTCTTCACCGCTTCTTTCGGATTATACTCCATTAACGGAACATGCTTATGAGCTGCAGCATGGTAGACAACATCTGGCTTGTACGTATCCATTATCTCAAATATTCTCTCTCTATCTTGAACATCCGCAATAATAGGAATGATTTCAAATGTTTCTGTATACCTCCCTCTTAATTCCATATCAATTAAATAGATAGAATTTTCACCGTGACCGAGAAGTAAGATCTTCTTAGGATTAAACTTCGCTACTTGCCGACATATTTCTGAACCTATAGAACCCCCGGCCCCTGTAACAAGTATCGTCTTGCCCGTTAATTTTTCAGAAATAGACTCTATATCTAACTCTACTGGCTCTCGACCAAGCAAATCTTCTACTTCTACATTTTTTAACTGACTTACCGAAACCTTCCCAGTTATTAAATCCTCTATTTTCGGAATCATTTGCACTTTTGCATTCGTGCCCGTACAAATGGAGACTACTTCCTGTAGTTTTCCATTTCTTAAAGATGGAATAGCAATAACGATATGTTCAATTTGCATGTTTTCTACTACATGCGAGATATCCTTAACCGCACCTACAACCGGAAGCTCATACAAGTGCATGTTATGTTTTGTATGGTCATCGTCTACGAAAGCAACTGGGTATAGATCTGTGTTTTGCTTTTCATTTTTTAATTGTCTTGCAATCATTGCACCTGCTGCCCCAGCACCTACAATTAATGTTCGTTTTTGTTGATCATTTTGAGCAATGTAACGGTCACGATAAATCCTCCATAAAAAGCGTGATCCACCAATTAATATGATATGTAGCATCCACGTTACAACTAGAGCTCTTCTAGAAACCGTAAAATTATTGAATAAAAATTGAATAATTCCTGCAGAGAAAACGGATAAACTAACAGCCTTTACGATTGCTACTAGTTCGCCTACACTCGCATATGCCCATACTTTATTGTATAGCTTGTAATATATGGCAAATAAATGATGAAAGGCTAGTAGAGCAACTGCACTTAAGACAATAGCATCCACATCCACAAAAACCGCATAGGGGCGAACAACCCAATACGCAACAAAAATGGCCGTACTCACAATAATAGAATCTAATAACATAAGTAGCGTTAGCCGGGTACGATATGTCATCTCATTCACATCCTTCCACGACCGAATCATTCTCTATGTCGGTCAGTTTTTCACTTCGGATAATAATAATTCTTTCAACATTTCGCGAACTTCTTTGCCGATTTCTTCATTTTGTAAAGCAAGCTCTACTGTCGTTCTTACAAAGCCGAGCTTCTCCCCAACATCATATCGTTTCCCTTCAAAATCATACGCATATACTTTTTGGAGATCGTTCAACTTTTGAATGGCGTCCGTTAATTGTACTTCTCCACCAGCACCTTTTTCTTGTTCATCTAAGAAAGTAAAGATTTCTGGTGTTAAGACGTAACGTCCCATAATAGCTAGATTCGATGGAGCCGTTCCTTGTTCTGGCTTTTCTACGAAGTTGCTCACCATATAGCGTCGACCTTCTTGTGTGCTAGGGTCTACAATTCCGTAACGATGGGTTTCGTTATCCGGTACAGTCTGTACACCTACTACAGAGCTACCTGTTTGTTCATATTGGCTAATTAATTGACGAAGACCTGGTGTATCTGCTTGTACAATATCGTCACCTAGTAATACAGCAAAAGGTTCATCGCCGATAAACTTGCGCGCACACCATACTGCATGACCAAGTCCTAATGGCTCTTTTTGTCGGATATAATGAATGTCTACTTGCGCAGGCTGCTTTGCTTTTTCTAGCAAATCAAATTTCCCTTTTTTCATTAAGTTATCTTCTAACTCGAAGTTGTTATCGAAGTGATCCTTTATCGCACGTTTTCCTTTTCCCGTTACGATAATAATGTCTTCAATTCCAGATTCTATTGCTTCTTCTACTATGTATTGAATAGTAGGTTTATCTACTATTGGTAGCATTTCTTTCGGCATTGCTTTTGTTGCTGGTAGAAATCGAGTACCCAATCCAGCAGCTGGTATAATAGCTTTTCTTACCTTTTTCATTTGTATTAATCCTCCCTATATATCCTTCTATTAAATAGTCCATGAAAAAGCACGCATTCATGGTCTTTCATGGACTATCTACAATTAAATCAATTTTTTTCAACAAATTTTGCAGAATATGGAAAAAATAAAAAGCTGGGCATTTAACCCACCCTCACACCATTCCACTGCGGACGAGCGCTAAGGTAAAGAATCCTTTACCCACAGAATAGCCGAGTACCCCCATTGATAAAGGTAAGGAGATATTACCTGAAAATTTCAACTAATTAGTTTTAATATAAAATATTTATCATACAACTACAATGGAACTATTTGTAAAAAAGAGTGGTAAAAAAGAGGATACCCAATGAATTAAGTGCGTAAAAAACACTATAACCCATTGGGTATCCTCGATCATTGCATATAGTCTCCTAACTTTTTACACACAAATATTCTCTTTTCGATTCAGAATATATTTAAGTTAGGATTCTATATATTTTTTTAGATGTAGACGCTTTCTTTATTTTCTCTCTATTGATGTATTTTATATTAAAATAACCCTAATATCTTTTTCTTTTTAATCCGATGCGGCTGATCCCCAACAACCGCTTCGTTTTCTATTAAGCTTTCTGTATTTTCCATGAAATAAAAAACCATTCCGTTACCAAAATCCTTCTTTATCTGTTCATAAGCTTCTTTTAAGTAAAACCCTCGAGTTGTTGTATTATGAGCATCAGAGGCAACAAAATGTGTTAAATTTGCTTCGATCATATCTTGTGTGAATTTTTGTATCTTTTTCCCGAACTTCCCACACACACTTCCAGCAGTTACCTGTGTTAATGCCCCGTTTCGAACAAAACGATATAGTAAATCAGGATTTTGTGTGAGAACAGAGTTTCTCTCAGGATGTACGATTACTGGTGTGTATCCTGCTACTTGAATATCGAATAGTAACTGACTTGTGTAATGTGGTACGTGACTGGATGGCAGTTCTACGAAAACATACTTGCTTGTCTTATTTAATGGCAGAATCTCTTCTTTTTGTATGCGATCTACCAAGTCTCCGTTAATTCTCGTCTCATGTCCAGGTAAAATGGTAATTGGTATATTGGATTCCTTGAGTGTTTCGTTCAATTGATATACAGCTTTTTCAATATCAGTTCTCGTGTTGTTATATTTCCCATCTAAATGATGCGGGGTTGCGATTATTGTACGAATCCCCTCTTCTGCAGCAGCCTGTGCCATTGTGATACTTTCTCTTATAGATGCTGCTCCATCATCCATACTGGGTAAAATGTGACAATGAATATCTATCATAACTTCCCCACCCCCAAAACGATTAATCACGACTTTTTTCCTATTCAATGTGTTTAATTTTAGCACATTACAGTGTTTTGAAAAGGGGTGTATACTGTCGATTAGCTTACAATTTTTTACTAATTTAGTAGAATCGTGGAACATCTTGTCTTCCTTTACAATAATAAAGGAGAAGCCTGCTTGTTGTCAAACCAATACTTCCGTTAAAAAGATATTTTTATAGAAAAATAAACTGTAAATAGATACCAATTTTTTTGAAGTAATATGCTTGAAGAAAAGGAAAATGCCTAGGCACTAAGTCCTAAACATTTAATTTCTTCCATAGTAATAGTAATAATTGCTATCTTTTAGCTCTCTATCATTTAATACAACACCTAAAATATTAGCTCCTACTTGCTGCAGTTGCTCTTTTGATTTCTTTGCAGCTTCGTATTCCGTCTGCTTACTACGAACTACCATTAATACACCATCACAGCGCTTCGCCACAATAGCTGGATCGGTTACAGCTAGTACTGGCGGTGTATCGAAAATAACTAAGTCAAAATGTTGCTTTGCTAGCTCAATGAACTGGTTCATTCGATTGGAGCCTAGAATTTCGGATGGGTTAGGTGGAATTGGTCCACACGTAACAACCCCAAGGTTAGGTACACCTGATTCTAGTACAATATCTACTAAACTTAACTCACCTATTAAAAAGTTGCTAAGCCCCTTTTTGTTTTCTACACGGAACGTATAGTGTACGGTTGGTTTACGTAAATCAGCATCAACTAGTAAGACCTTTTGACCTTGTTGAGCAAATGCAACAGCAACATTGGCAGCTGTCATCGATTTCCCTTCACTTGGGCCTGAAGACGTAATAACTAACGTATGTAAGTCATTGTCTACAGAAGCAAATTGCAAGTTCGTGCGGATCGAACGATATTGCTCAGAAATAGGAGACTTCGGATTAATTTGCGTAATTAATTGACGAAGCGCTTGTTTCACCTTTTTACTTTTACGCACCAATTGATCCACCCCTCTTTCTGTTAATTCTTACATTCGCACCTGCTGTTGTTTTGAAATCGTCGTCTGACATTCTAGTTACGACACCAAGTACAGGAAGACCTAAATGTTTCTCCACATCTTGTTCACTCTTAATCGTGTTATCCAAGAACTCTAGTAAAAAGGCAAGTCCAACTCCAACCATTGCCCCTAAAACAAATGCAATTGCCATGTTAAGTTTAGGATTCGGCTTTACTGGTGACGGATTTGTAGGTGTTTCTGCTTCTGTTAAAATGTGTACGTTATTTACATTCTTATTTAAATTCATTAAGATTGGAATTTCATTTTGAAATACTCTTACAACAGTGTTTGCAATATCAGTTGCTTGTTGTGGATTTGAATCCTGAACAACTACGTTCACAACCTGAGAGTTTTGTGCACTGCTTACTTGAATTTGTGAGTCAAGCTGACTTACGGTCATATCTAAGTCTAGTTCTTCAATAACTTGTCCAAGAATAGCTGAGCTTTTAATGATAACGTTGTATGTGTTAATTAATTCAACGTTCGTACGAATATCATTGACATTGTAGGTGACATTCGGATCTTGACTTTGTTGGTTTACGATAAACTGCGATGAGGACTGATAAATAGGAGTTAAATAAAAATAACTTAATATAGCAGCAATTGCTGTAGCTCCAAACATTAAAGACAAGATTAATAGCAGTCGTTTTTTAATCGTTTGGAATATCTCTTTTAACGATATTGTTTCTTCCATGATTGCACCTCCAATGATTTAAAGCCAATAAGTTCAAAAGTGATTATAACACAGAAAAATAATTTAGTAGTTATGTAATTTTACATATAAAAGGAAATGACATAATAAAAATGTCGTTTTTTGTAACTTTTCTGAATATACATATACTAATATAACATAAAAATAACCAACTGGAAGTAATAAAATTTCCAGTTGGTTACATATTTTTAAACTTAAGCATTCTTTCTAATTTTTGCTCTTTTAACATCTTTGTATAAAATACCTCTAAGGTCATTTTTTAACTGAGTCATCATTTCATCTAATTGAACTGTTTGCTCATTACCTTTTTCAAAAGCATTTACTAATAAAGCCTTTAATTCCTCACTGTTCTTGCCATTATACATTTAATCACTCTTTCAAAAATCATTTCCTCCATCACATTAGACGATAGTCATAAATAAACGTCACACTCACATTTGGGAAAGGATAACTTCACGCACTTCTTTATTCTCGAATACACGATATTCTCTAATGTCTTCTTCGTGCTTGTCATAGTTGACAATGTGTGAAAGGGTATTACCCTTCCAATTCAGGAATAGCTGCATAGAAAGCTTGTCTCTCTTTAAACCATCTATGTCAACAGTATCGACTATCCCCATCTCCTGAAAATGTTCATTTTCATGGAACACATAGCCTTCTACATTGACAAAATCATAACGCCAGACTTCTTGCCCGTTCATTGGACTAATTCCAATAACATTAGGAGTACCGAGCAAATGAATTATTTCCGTTTGTTTCATACCAATATTAATATTTTCAGTTATGATAGAAATTTTTAAATCATTTTTTTTATTAAAAAGTTCGTTATTTTCCTCGTTAGTTTGGGGGTCGACTATTCTCTTTTCTAAATCTATTATGTCATTTAGTAGTTTAACAGAATTATTTAAAGCAGATGCTGTTGGTGTTATAGCAGAACGTTTCTCTATATTTGTTTTACGCTCCGATATTGGATTTGTTTTTATTGAAGAAGCTTCTACTTCTTCCATAGTGGTTTCTATACCGCATCCAACTAAAAATAATATTACAAGTATAAAGTAAATATATGTAAATCTCAAGAAAAACTCCCCTTCCTTGTTGATTTCACTTATAGTGTTAACAAACTAATAGAGGAATATACTAGATCACCGGATGTTTTTAGAGAATACTAGTTTTAAAATTAGTATTTTTAGTTTTAATTAAAAATCATAAAAAAAATGCCGCTGTTCTAGTTAGAACAGCAGCATTTGCTATTTATTTTGTTATAATAAAATTCATAACAGGCTCATCTAAATCATCATAATCAAAGTAGATGATTAACCTATATTCTCCAAGGTTATAGGTAAGCTCCCACAATGCTCCCCATTCAGCAGAATCTGGTTGGCCAAATAAATCCATAACCTTCTCTTGAGTTAATCCGTCCGTTTGGTTTTCAATGATAATCCCCGAAACTCTATCAGTTTCATCATATTCAAAGGCGATATTAAAATAAGAAGGATAATTAGCTTCCCATACCCAGAAATCGTGATAGGGCATTCCCCATTGTCTTTCAATATCTTGTCGTTTTGTCCCTATTGTAACGGGAAGATAAGGAACTTTTCCTGCAGATAATGTTTTTAGTGTGTTTTTTTGATGAACAGCGGCATACAAGTCAAAAGGACCGTTTGGTTGCGTATATAAACTCATGTTAGGAGCGTGTGATAGAGTCGGTGTTTCTGATCTGTTTGATTGGTCGTTATCACTTTGAAACGAAAATAAACTTTTCCCCTCAGATACTAACGTTAATTCATCCGCTACATCCGCATAGCTTCGCCCAACAGTTTCTAGCAAAAATGGATCCCCATAATAGATCATATAATCACGTACTAACACTAACCAATTGTCGCCAACTTCTATGTAATATTCCTCATTATCCCTTGTGTAAATAGGGTATTTCTTATAACTTTCTTCGACTTCATGTTGTGTAAAATACATTCCAATTCCCTTATCGGTTTGAAATTCATCCCCACTTGCAGCTAAGGTAATAACTCTATTATCCTCAAACACGATATCGAAATCATCATATTCATAAATCCAGAACTCGCCTCTGTCTTGGTATTCAGGAGGAACATCTTCCTGGTCATATTGAGGGCTACCTTCTTTATCATCTGGTAATCCAACTTTTTCGACTACTGTATCCATTGTGTCTCCTAGATTAATACCGTAAATTGAGAAGATACTGTCTTGTTGTTTAGAAGCATCTTCCGAACAGGCTGTAAATAAAAATAGAATTGACAGCATATAAAATATGTTTCTCTTCATTTTTATCATTCCTTTTTATTTATTAGCTCTATCATAGTAAAAGAAGTTAATAGAGAGAATCTGAAAAGAATAAAAAAGACAATCAATCAATTAATATACTTGATTGATTGTCTCTTCTTAAACACTTCTACTAATTAAATTTTATCCTTTAAATTACTCCTGATTTCCTTGTTCTGCTTTTTTCAATAAGTCTAAATAATCTCCTTGTAATATATTACGGTTATAAAAGCTTGAGTTTTTAGAAAGCTCAGAGTTTACAAAACTAAACCCTAACTCCTCTACCAAGGTTTCTCTTTCTGAAAAAAGGTTTGTACCTAAACCCAAACGATTACCCTCAATTTCTACCCCTATACTTCCTAATATAGTTGGATAGAAATCCAATGAAGAAAATGTTCTGTTTTTTGCATTTACCGGTTCAATGGAAGAATTTATAAATGCATTATACATTGTTCTACTGTATCCCTCATAAATATTTGAGGAAAAAAATTCAGTCTGCATACTAAGGTGATCCCCTAATATAACTAAGGTAGTGTTATTATAAAAATCCTGTTCTTCAAACCACTTCACAAATTCATCTACTTGTTTTGATGAGTGTGCAAATACATTTTCATACTGACTCTCAAATTTGGTTTCCGCCGAGCTCTCTAAATAGCCATTAGGGAAATGGGTGTTTGCTGTTAAAAAAGTAAAGTTAAAAGGTTCATCAGAACTTGCCAAGGAAATTATTTCCTCTTTAGCCCATTCAAACAAATGAGAGTCGTCAAATCCCCACCACACTTGTTCACTTTCAAGCATCTTTCCTTCTTGAATTGCTGTATTAACATCAAAAATTTTATAATCTCCATGATAGGTATAGTAATTTTTACGTCCACCAAAGTTAGCATCTGAACCAAACATAAGCTCTAAATTATACCCTTCGTTTTTTAAAACGTCCCCCAAAGTATAGGCACCAGCTAGGAAATTTTCAGATGATGTATATTCGTTTCCATTTATAGGGATCTTTAGTGGTATTCCAGATGTTGTAGCAACTAAAGCTCCTACAGTCCATGTAGTTCCAGTAATAGGATGTGCTCCGCCAATCTTATCTGAATTAGAGAAATTCAAATTATTCTGTGCAATATTTTCTAATTCCGGGATGACTGAATATTCCCAGCCTCCACCGTTATCTTTATCTATTAACGAATTTTCTACTGATTCTAAATATAAAATAATCAAATTTCTTTTTTCGTTTGGAAAAGTTATGGATACATCGGTACCACTCACATAATAATCATCCATCAAAGTTGAGTATTCGTTTAGCCGGTTGATATAATTGTCTACTCCTAATATTTTGTAACTAGTCAGTAATGATACAAATAAAAGAATACATGCATAAATCAATCTATATTTATAAAGGAATTTAATAGGAAAAAAATGAATCTCGAATTTTTTATTTCTAAACTTTATTTCGATAACATTTTTTCTTTTCTTTAA
Organism: Salirhabdus euzebyi; assembly: GCF_014207435.1. Classification (GTDB taxonomy): domain Bacteria; phylum Bacillota; class Bacilli; order Bacillales; family Alkalibacillaceae; genus Salirhabdus; species Salirhabdus euzebyi. The sequence continues at coordinate 14,476 of NZ_JACHGH010000010.1, read as the reverse complement.
ACGAATAATTGGGAGAAGCAAAAGGATCAAAATCAGTAAAAAGGGAACGATACTTGTTTTAATACCAGTAATAAATACATCACTGGCAGCCCCGTTCATACCACTTATCATATAAAAAATCATTTCATCAATAGATGAATCTGCGAAATTATCAACAATATATTTTATAAAAGCAATAACAACTGCACTTGTAATTAAAACTAAAAAAGTTATCACACTAATAATCAAACTAATCTTTCTTTTCATTTATTGACTCCACTTTAATATTTATTTTTATATTTAACTCAATAAATCTGTATAAAATCGCAACTACAACTGCAATGAAAGTGGCCATAACACTATACTTCAAAGTAAATGATATACTGAAAATGATTGGTGAGGTTTGCAGATAAATTAATATAGCATAACATATAGAATTAGTAATCAACATAAATAAAACTAAATTACTAACTATTTCAAACATAGACATATTTTTTTTGTTAACTTTAGAATAAAATAGCAAAGCAATTATAGAAGGCATTATTAATGCCATTATTTCGTTAAAAGTCATGTTTTTTCCCCCTGCATATTAATAATATAATTACTAGAATTTCTAAATTTACAAACTATTAACATTATTAAAAGTTTCTCTTAACTCCGTTATTATATAATATACGTTTGTCCGTTTCCTACAGGTAATTATATCACTTTTTTAAATTTATAGTAAAATACCTTTTTAGTAGGATTGCTACTATCTAAGTTAAAAAGGTGATTGCATAAATGCAATCACCTTTTTAACTAATCTAATCTCTTTTAAACAAATCTCTTGTATAAACTTTATCTTTTACATCCTCTAATTCTTCAGCTAATCGATTGGATACAATAACATCAGATAACCGTTTAAACTCAGCTAAATTTCTAATTACTTTCGAGTTATAGAACGTTTCTTCTCTTAATACAGGTTCATAAATGACAACCTCAATACCTTCCCCTTTTATTCTTTTCATTATTCCTTGTATAGCTGAAGATCTAAAGTTATCAGAATCTGTTTTCATAGTTAATCGGTAAATACCTACTACTTTAGGGTTCTTCTTGATGATTTGGGATGCAATAAAGTCTTTTCTTGTTTTGTTTGCATCAACAATTGCGCTTATAAGATTATTCGGTACATCCTCATAGTTTGCTTTTAGTTGCTTTGTGTCTTTAGGTAAACAATAACCACCGTAACCAAATGAAGGATTATTGTAATGACTACCTATTCTTGGATCTAATCCAACACCTTCTATGATTTGTTTCGCATTTAAACCTTTCAACTCAGCATAGGAATCAAGTTCATTAAAATAAGCAACCCTAAGAGCAAGATACGTATTAGAAAATAACTTAACTGCTTCCGCTTCCGTCGAATCAGTAAATAGAATCGGAACTTCTTTTTTTACTGCTCCTTCTAGTAGCAAGGCTGCAAATTTTTCTGCACGCTCTGATTTTTCCCCAACAATTATTCTAGAAGGGTGCAAATTGTCATATAACGCTTTCCCCTCTCTTAAGAACTCAGGAGAAAATATAATATTATCCGTTTCATATTTTGCTTTAATTTCTTTTGTGTAGCCAACTGGGACTGTTGACTTGATGACCATAACAGCATTTTGGTTAAATTCTAATACTGATTCAACTACATTTTCCACAGACCTTGTATTAAAATAATTTTGCTCAGGATCATAGTCAGTTGGAGTTGCAATAATAACAAAATCTGCATCGTGATAAGCTTCATATTTATCGGTAGTAGCAACAAGATTTAACTTTTTCATTGAGAGAAACTGTTCAATTTCTTTATCAACTATTGGTGATTCTTTTCTATTAATCATATCTACTTTTTCTTGGACAATATCAAGTGCGACTACTTTACAATGTTGGGCAAGTAATACAGCATTTGAGAGTCCAACATATCCAGTGCCAGCAACTGCAATTTTCATCTATTTTACACATCCCTGTTTTTATCTAAAAATTATATTTGAATTCTTAGGAATTAAATCACTATTAAATAACAGTGACAAAAGTGCCGATTCGTTTTTAATAACTTTAAGTTATGACAAAGCAACCAGATTACTTTCTAAAAGGTATCTGGTTGTCTTAGCTTGTTTAAATTTTGTTTATTCTTTCTATTACTGCTTTTTTAAGTTGATTTAATCTATCTTTAGAAGCTTGTATTGTTTCACCTTTGACTCCAAAATAAAATTTAATTTTTGGTTCTGTACCAGATGGACGAAGACAGCACCAGCAATTATCAGATAACTTAAACTTAATCACGTCTGATTTTGGAAGTTTAATCACTTCTGTTTTATTGTTACCCAAATACGTTCTTGTTCCACTTTTATAATCTTCCATTGCAATAACTTGAAGATCTTCAACATTTTGGAGTGGTTCTTCACGGAAGTTTTCCATAATATTTTTGATCTTCTCTGTTCCTTCAATCCCTTTTAATGTGATGGAATGAAGATCCTCTAAATAATATCCATGCCTTTCATAGAGATCATCTAAGGCCTCTAAAAGCGTCTTGCCTTTTGACTTCCAATAAGCCCCCATTTCGCAGGAAAGTAGTGCAGCTTGTACTGCGTCTTTGTCACGAGCAAAGTCCTTAATTAAATAACCATAACTTTCTTCATATCCAAATAAGAATTTATATTCCCCGGTTTGCTCGTATTCACGAATTTTTTCCCCGATAAATTTAAAACCAGTTAATGTATCTAATGTACTAATCCCATAATGAGACGCAACTGCTTGTCCAAATTCTGAAGTAACAATCGTTTTAATCATAAGCCCATTGTCTGGGAGACTTTGTGTGTTTGATAATATGTAATCAAGTAGTAAAGTTCCTAGCTGATTACCTGTTAAAACCGTGTAGTCCCCTGATGGTGTTTTAACGGCAACTCCTAATCTGTCTGCATCTGGATCAGTTCCTATAAGTAGGTCTGCATCCACTTTTTTCCCATACTCAATTGCCAACGTAAAGGCTTGGTGTTCCTCTGGATTTGGTGATGCAACTGTTGAGAATTCTGGATCTGGTTTTGCTTGCTCTTCTACAATCGTCACATTTTTAAACCCAAACTCTTCTAACCCATTCTTAACCAAATCATAAGAAGTTCCATGTAGGGGCGTAAAAACAATATTAATATTTTCTGCTTGTTCTTTTATTACAGTAGGATTTAAAGAAATTGTGTTTAAAGCATCCATGTATGCCTTGTCTACTTCTGTATCAATCCACTTTAAAAGACCTTTTTGCTCTAAATCTTCTTTGGAAGCCACTTCAATTAATAGTTCATTCTCTACTTCATTAACTAATTTAACTATTTCTTCTGCTTGGGCTGGAGGAGCCTGTCCACCATCTTCATTGTATACTTTATAACCATTATATTCTGGTGGGTTATGGCTTGCTGTAACAACTACTCCAGCAGAAGCATTCAAATGTCTAACAGCAAAAGACAACTCTGGTGTCGGACGTAAGGAAGTAAACAAATATGTCTTAATTCCATGTGCTCCCATTACTTTAGCAGTTTCTAACGAAAACTCTGGTGACATATGGCGAGAGTCATGAGCTACCACTATTCCTTTTTCTTTTGCTTCCTCCCCTTGTTTTTCTATGTATTTCGCTAGTCCTTCTGCTGCTTTACGGACAGTATATATATTCATACGGTTAGTACCTGGCCCAAGTTCTCCACGCATTCCACCAGTACCGAATGTTAACGGCTGATGAAAAGCTTCTTCTAATAATTTTTCATTGTCTTTTATTTTATTTAATTGTTCACGTAGTTTTGCATCGAGGTCTTCAAAAAGGTCCCATTTAGTATAATTTTCTTGCCAAGACATGCGGATTCCTCCTATTATTGGGTGTCTTCCCACCCCACAAATTTTGTCAATTATAATCTCAATATATTTATACCATATAAATTATCGTAATGTGATAATTAGAAAATACAGGATTTTCTCCATGTTATCATTTTTGGCTTGGTATTATCCACTTAGTCTAGTCCTTTCCATAAATTTCAGCTTGAGGTTTCACCTTTTTAAAACCTCCCCTATAAATTTTATTCTTCTTATTTCGCTAAAATATCCCGCAACTAAGCATATGAGGTTTTTGCAAAGAATTTGCTTTGATTGGAAACGTTCAATATATTGTATTTTAACAAATTATTGATAAAACCAACAATTTATTTTTATTACATAAAAAATGACTTCACCTAAAGGATGAAGTCACTACTTATACTTTGTACATTTAATTATTTTTAACTAGAACCTCAAGCATTGCTCTAACTTCTGAACCAATTTCTTCATTTTGTAAAGCAAATTCAATAGAAGTCTTAATAAACCCAAGTTTTTCACCAACATCATAACGTTTACCCTGAAAATCATAAGCATATACTTGTTGCTCTTCATTAAGCTTTGCAATTGCATCTGTTAATTGAATTTCACCACCAGAACCTTTTTCAAACATACTTAAGTACTTAAATATTTCTGGAGTCAATACATATCTACCCATTACTGCTAAGTTTGAAGGAGCAGTACCCGGAGCAGGTTTTTCTACTAAAGTATTAACAGCATAACGATGCCCCTCTTTATTTCCAGCATCTACAATGCCATAACGATGAGTCTCTTCATCACTTACCCTTTGAACACCTATTACAGATCCTCCAGTCTCCTCGTACTGCATAATGAGCTGACGTAAACCTGGTGTTTCGGCTTGTACAATATCATCACCGAGTAAAACTCCAAACGGCTCATCACCAATGAATTTTCTTGCACACCAAACGGCATGTCCAAGACCGAGTGGCTCCTTTTGACGAATATAATGTAAGTCTACCTGCGATGATTTTTTCACTTTTTCAAGTAAATCGTATTTCTCTTTTTTCATTAGATTTTCTTCAAGCTCAAAGTTACTATCGAAGTGATCCTCAATGGAACGCTTTCCTTTTCCAGTCACAATAATAATATCTTCAATTCCCGACTCTATTGCTTCTTCAACTATAAATTGAATGGTAGGCTTATCTACAATTGGAAGCATTTCTTTCGGCATTGCTTTGGTTGCTGGTAAAAATCTTGTTCCGAGGCCCGCAGCAGGAATAATAGCCTTTTTCACACGTTTCATTCACTCTTCCCCTTTGCCACATGTTATCTTTAGTATTATTATCATTCTTAGTTTAACATATAACTCTTCTTTATAAATATAAGCTACCTGTAGTTAAGAGAATAAAGACAGGTAGCTTTACTAATTTTTACAGATTTTTATACTTAGATTTCATTGGTTTTCTTGCATTAATAAAGTTTAAAAGTGGCTTATAATCCTCTTTAATTAAACCTATCTTCTCTACAAGTAATTCAACAGCAACTAATATAAATAACAATACGATGAATGAACCCCAAATTGTTGTTTGCGAAAAAATAAATGCTGCAATTCCAAACATCGCACTCATTAGGTAAATAACCAATACAGTTTGCTTATGTGTGTAACCAATTCGAATCAAGCAATGATGCATATGAGATTTATCAGGTGAAGAAAGTGGCTGCTTATTTATTAATCTGCGAATTATTGCAAAGGCTGTATCTAAAATTGGAACAGCCAAAATTAGGATCGGTACAATAAGAGAAACAAAAGTAACATTTTTAAAGCCTAATAAAGAAAGTACAGAAATCATATAGCCTAAAAATAAGGCTCCCGTGTCTCCCATAAATATTTTTGCGGGATAGAAATTAAATACAAGAAACCCTAGCGCGGATACGCCTACAATTAAAGCCATAACCATCACATACGGATTACCCATCATTACAGCCATGCCTGCAATAGAAAATAAAGCAATAGCAGAAACTCCTGCTGCCAGACCGTCTAAGCCGTCAATTAAATTAATAGCATTTGTAATACCAATTATCCAAATCAGTGTAATTGGAATGCTGAGATATTCACCAAAGCTTAATTGACCTCCAAATGGTAAATTAATAAACTCTAGTCTAATATCACCAACAACGACCACAATAATAGCAGCAACAAGTTGGCCAAGTAATTTCCATTTAGGAGATATTTGTATAATATCATCACAAATTCCTGTAAAAATAATTATGAAACTACCAATAACAATAGGTAGGTGGATACTAGTAGTACTTAAATCTATAATAGGCAAGTGGAAGTGTTCACTTGGATTAATAATAAGTACACCTAATATAAAACTCATAAATATTGCTAATCCGCCTAATCTTGGCATCACAACTTGATGGACCTTTCTGTGATCAGGATTATCCGTTGCCCCTATTTTATAAGCTAACATTTTGATTAGTGGCGTTATAGCTAAAGCCGTTACAAAACATAGAATTAAAGTGAAAAGTAACATAATTCCCTCCATGCTAATAGCATATTTGTATTAAACATTAGAATTAGTAATCTTTAATATTAGAAATCATTTTATCATACTCTGTTAATTTGGGTAAAAGTTTGCTAGATATTTAATATATTTGTCAAGTTTAAAAAATTCTAAACCTAATATTTACAGAATTTTGAATTCCTTAAACCATATTACTTTACTCAAACACTTTTGAAAAGACCTAAATTAAATAAAATGAATTTCGAATAGTTAGACGTTACTATACAGAGAAATGTTTCAGCTTTTTTAAAAACTAATAAACTATTCGCTTGTTGAACACAAAAAAAGAGGGTCAAAAAAAATTCTTTGTCCCTCCTTTAATAAATATTTATTTTAGTTCATCCAGATATGCTGCCAAGGCTTCATTCCAACTGCGTGGTTTTAAAAAACCTTGGTTTTCTAGTTCTTTTTTACTTAGCACGGAATACTTCGGCCGTGCAGCAGGTCTAGGAAACTGCTCGGTTGTTAATGCATTTACTTTTACATCTATTCCTGATTGTTTGAAAATTTCAACTGCAAAATCATACCAAGAACAAATTCCATCATTCGTAAAATGATACGTACCATACTTTTCAGTTTCCATAAGCTCCAGCATGAAATTAGCTAAATCAACGGTATATGTTGGGGAGCCTACCTGATCGTATACAACCCCAATTTCATCACGTTCAGTTCCTAATTTCATCATTGTTTTGACGAAATTATTTCCATTAATTCCATAAACCCAAGCCGTTCTTACAATATAACACTCATTAACCAATTCTTTAAGGAATTGTTCTCCAGCTAATTTCGTCCTACCATAAGCTCCTAATGGTTCCGTAGGATCATCCACTTCATATGGTTCATTTGCGGAACCATTAAATACATAATCAGTACTTACGTAAACCATTTTGGCACCGACTTCTTTGGCTGCTTGAGCCAAATATTTTGTACCTAATGCATTGACATTATATGCTGTACCTTCATCTTCTTCTGCACCATCAACGTTTGTATAAGCTGCACAATGTAAGATTACATTTGGTTTAATTTTATTAACAAGTTGGAAAACTGCATCTTCGTCTGTAACGTCTAGTTCTGACCGATTAAAACCAAAAACTTCATGTTTCCCTTTGTGTTTTAATTGCTTTACTACATCATATCCTAGCTGACCATTTACTCCTGTTACGAATGCAATCATTATTCTACCTCTAGCCTGTCCCCATACTGTTTTTGAAAGTACTGTTGATACTCTCCAGAGATGATGTTTTCCCACCAATCTTGGTTGTTCAGATACCAGTTAACGGTTTGTTCAATTCCTGTATCAAAGTTATATTTTGGGTTCCATCCTAATTCAGTTCGGAGTTTTGTCGCATCAATTGCATAGCGACGATCATGTCCCGGACGGTCTTTTACGAACTTAATTAATGATTCTGGCTTATTTAGATGCTTTAAGATCGTCTTTACAATTTCAATGTTTGTACGTTCATTATTTCCACCTACATTGTAAACTTCACCATTTCGTCCATTGTGTAGCACTAAATCTATTGCTTGGCAATGGTCCTCTACGTGTAACCAATCACGAACATTTAGACCATCTCCATATACAGGTAATTCCTTATCATTCAGCGCATTAATAATAATTAGTGGAATCAACTTTTCTGGGAAATGGAATGGACCATAGTTATTGGAACAACGAGTAATATTTACTGGTAATCCAAATGTCTCATGATATGCACGAACTAATAAGTCTGCACCTGCTTTACTAGCACTATATGGACTATTTGGTTCTAAAGGAGTTTTTTCAGTAAAATATCCAGTTTCACCCAAGGTTCCGTATACTTCATCCGTTGAAACCTGCAAATACTTTTTAACTCCAATATTTTTTGCAGCATCTAAAAGTACTTGGGTACCTTGAACGTTTGTACGAACAAATACATCCGGGTTTGTGATACTTCTATCCACATGTGATTCTGCAGCAAAGTTTAAAACAAAATCAAATTTTTCCTCTTCGAACAAACCATTAACAAACTCTCTATCTGCAATATCACCTTGCACAAATTTATAATTAGGTGCTTTTTCCACTTCTTTTAAATTCTCAAGGTTTCCAGCATATGTCATCAAATCTACATTTACTATTTGGTATTCAGGATACTTTCTAACCATATATCTAACAAAGTTACTTCCAATAAATCCTGCTCCACCCGTTACTAATAATTTCATGAGCTACCTCCTATTTTTCAAATATAAAATTCAAATCAGCTTTTTCTAGTGTTGGATGCTTTGTATCTTTCTCTGATAATACTGGTGAATTAGTTGGCCACTCTATTCCTAGCGCAGGATCATTCCAAAGAATGCCACCATCATGTTCAGGAGAATAATATTCGTCAACCTTGTAGGCAACTGTTGTGTTTGGTACTAGGGTGCAAAATCCATGTGCGAAACCTTTCGGAACCAATAATTGGCGCTTATTATATTCCGTTAAAATAACTCCAATCCATTCTCCATATGTAGGAGATCCCTTACGTATATCGACTGCTACATCATAGATAGCACCCGTTATGCACCTTACTACTTTCGTTTGTGCTTTAGGATTTAATTGGAAGTGTAATCCTCTTAACGTTCCCACGGCCTCAGATAATGATTGGTTGTCTTGAATAAATTCATATTTTAAGCCTAACTGTTCATAAACATTTTTATTATAGCTTTCCATAAAATAACCACGGTGATCTCCAAACACTTTTGGTTCTAATATCAACACATCCGGTATTTTGGTTTTAATTAAATTCATTACCTGCCCTCATTTCAAATTACTTTGCTTGATTTGCTATTTTTGCTAAATATTGACCATACTGATTTTTCATTAAAGGTTCTGCCAATTCTAATAGCTTGTCCTTATTAATATAGCCCATTTTATATGCAATCTCCTCAAGGCAAGCAATTTTTAACGATTGACGCTTTTCAATTGTTTCGATAAATTGAGAAGCTTCAAGTAGAGATTCATGGGTACCTGTATCAAGCCATGCATATCCTCGGCCTAATAATTCCACACTTAAATCCCCAAGCTCTAAATATTTTTTGTTTACATCCGTAATTTCTAGTTCTCCTCGATCTGAAGGTTTTATATTTTTAGCAATATCGACTACACGATTGTCATAAAAATAAAGACCTGTTACTGCATAGTTGGATTTAGGTTGACTAGGTTTTTCTTCTATAGATACAGCCTTTCCATTACTGTCAAATTCAACCACACCAAATCTTTCAGGATCATTTACATAATATCCAAATACGGATGCTCCCTTTTCTCTCGAAACAGCATTTTGCAATAATTGAGAAAGACCATGCCCATAGAATATATTGTCTCCTAATACTAATGCAACATTGTCATCACCAATAAATTCTTCACCAATTATAAACGCTTGAGCTAATCCGCCTGGTTCTGGTTGAACTGCATATGAAAAGTTAATACCTAAATCCGACCCATCACCTAAAATTTGTTCAAAACGAGAAATATCCTCAGGTGTAGAAATAACTAAAATATCTTTAATCCCTGCAAGCATTAATACGGAAATTGGGTAATATACCATAGGTTTATCATAAACCGGTAACAATTGCTTTGATACTACTTTTGTTAAAGGATATAAACGAGTTCCACTTCCGCCAGCTAAAATAATTCCTTTCAAAACTATCAACTCCTAATTAATTAATTTCTCTACTAAAAAATCCCTACCAACATTGTAAGAAAATAGAAACTAAATAACAAATCATTTTTTATTTTTGTACTGTTTAACTGATTTAATTGTTCCCAATCGTCCTTTTACTTGTTCTGCTATTGACCTTTTTTTCATCCCGGTAACATTATTCCCGTGCCGAACATATTTCATGAGAGGCTCACTAAGATGCACTATCTTCTTTTTTTCAATTTTACATACTAAGGCAATCCATTGATCATGCATTTCAATTGATTGAGGAAATGGAACAATGTACGGGACTAGTTCTTTTCGAAAGGCCATCATACAACCCGTGAAAGCGTTTTTTAGTAAATTTCCAATAATATTTTGTTTAACTTTATTACCATTATACTCATTCCATGAAGGGTGAATTACTTCAAAACTCGCATCAACAACAAGTGCATCGTGTGTAACTAACATCGCGTTCTCGTTTTTAAACGCTTCTAAAATCTTACTCACTTTAACTTCTTCCCAAACATCATCTTGATCACAAAGGAAAATATATTCACCTTTTGCCATTTTAATAGCTTTTTCAAAACTCTTTATGACACCTAAGTTATTCTCATTAAGGTTAACCTTTACTCGTTCACCAAAGTTTCTTTTAATTAACTCCACAGTTCGATCTTTAGATCCATCATCAACAACAATGATTTCGTCTGTATCATTTAGCTGTTTAAGAACTGATTCTAATTGTTGTATAACAAATTTTTCACCATTATATGTTGCCATGCAAACAGAAATCATCATACACCTAACCCTTCATCGAAAGAAACCGACGCAAAGTATAAAATGCCACTTTTTTATTTTTCACTAATAGTATTTGTTTAATAAGACGTTTTAATAATTGCTTTCGATACATTTTATACATATCTTTTTTATAGTTTTTATAAAAATTTATTTCGGCATCCAAAATACTTTGATAGCGTTCATATGAAACATTGTTATAGTTCATAACGGATAAATCATGTTCTAAATAGACATTTAATATATATACTTTATACTCCCTAGCATATATTTCATAAAACAGCCAATGATCCAAATAGTCTAATGGAAATTCCTCATTGAAGCCCCCAATTTCTTTAAGGAAAGACAAACGAACAAGTGTACCGGAATTTATTGCCATTATAGGGCGGCATTGAAGCCCAACTGAAGGCCTCTCTTCATTTAGAGGGCGCAGGGAAGAACTATGTACAGGGGATATCATTGTTCCCCCACTATTCACCATTGGTACTAGAGCCACAACATTTTTTTCATAATCTAAATAATCAAATATTTTGTTAATATAATTAGGTGTTATTTCAGTGTCATGATCTAAAAGTAACAACCATTCGCTATCATATTCTTGTGCACAATCAAAAGCATAATTGTAAGCTGTTGCTATTCCCATATTCCTTTTATCGTGTACATATGACAATTTGAGATTTTGATATTGATGAGGGTTGAAGTTTTGTTTTTCAGGGCTGTTATCGTATAAGATAATCCCTAAGTCTTCCACAACCCCCTTCACATTCATTAAAGATTCATTAAGTGATATGAACGTTTTACTACTTTCTACTTTTTGATTATACAAAACAATTACAATTGTTATTTTCAATTAAAGAACCCCATTTTTATTTTTTAACTTTACTTGTTCTTTTCGATTTTGAGAATATACAAGAAGTAATAAGAAAAAAATAATTCCGATAGGATTGTTAATAAATGGATTAATGTTGGTTAATAATAAGAGTCCCATGAAAGCTGATAGGAGGGATATATCCAATGAGCCTAATTTCTCACCTCGTTTATAAACATAAAGGATATTTAGAAATACCAAAAGAAACAAGAAAAACCAAATTGACAGACCTACCAATCCTTGTTCTACTAATATATCTAGAAAACTCATTTCAATACCATTTACTCTTCCATCAATCTCAGCTCCATAACCTGTACCGATAATAAGGTTACTTGGATTGCTAATTAAGATATCCTTCGAGGCAAGAATAAAGCTCATTCTTGCATTTATGCTTATATCGTTTACATCTGGCTCAAAACTACTCTTGTCATCCTCATTCTCTTTTGAATCAGGATTGTCAACATCTGATTCCACTATTTCATCTTCTTCAAGAGTTTCCTCCGCTACTCCAAATCTCTCCAAAGTCATACTTTTATATAGGAAAGGAACTGAAATAAACACTAATAACAAAATAATTGATTTTTTTATAAATACTTTTGAATTTAGTAATGCTTTTATCTTTCTAGTTATTCCTTTCACAGGGTCTATTATAACTTTAGTATCCAATATTATAATCATAATAACACTTATCATAAACGCTAAAAGGAATCCTCTAGTTTCTGACCATATTATTGAAATGGAACATAAAACTATGTTTAAAAGATCAACTTTTGTATATTTTTTTCCTAGAACAGAATTTAGTGAAATAACCAATCCAAGAACTACAAATAAATGACTTTTATAAAAGACACTGTTACTAGGTCTGAAAAATAAGTCATCATTCATTATGGTATTCATAAATCTATAAAAAGCATCAAAATTAGGAGCAAAGAATGTTTTACCTAATAATGCAATAAGAATCGTAAAAACTGCTACAGTAAGTGCACTGTATTTTAAAAGACAAATTACCCTTTCCACAGAGAACCTATCCTTTGTTATATAATATGCCAAAGGGAAATATGCTGCAAAATAAGATACCCTTAAAAAATCCATTATAATTATAGAAGTCGAATGTCCATTTATAAAACCAATGATAGCACTAACAATAAACCATCCCATTAACAAATAAACACCTATAGTTACTGCTGTAAAACGGAAAAATGTGTTAATTTCTTTATTTAAAATTGCTCTTTCTTTTATTATCCTAATTAAAAATGTTGCAATTAGTAGCAAAAATAAAACTTGGCGGATCGATAAAAAGCCAAAGTCAATAAGTCGACCTCCACCACCAACAAATAGTTCTATAAATAAAACGGTAAGTAATATTTTTTCAAACCTATTCATTTCTTTCTTCCCCCAGTTATAAAATATCTAGTTGAATTGTTCTTTTGTATCTTTTAGAAAAAACGCCAGCCCCATTTATTGAAATATTTTACCATTGATTTGATAAATAATTTAAAAAGCTTCCAGTTCTTATGAGCGCCTCTCTCATAGTAATGAACTACAGATGAGAATGGTGTGTATACAACTCTTTTGCCCCGTTTTTTTAGTTCCAGACAAAGGTCATAGTCTTCAAAATACATAAAGTATCTATCATCAAACCCGTTTATCTCTTTAAAGTCATTCCCTCGAATTAACATAAAACATCCAGATCCAATTCGTATATCAGTCATACGTGAGTTCTCTATTCTCCTACACTCATAGGTCTCTAAACGTTTGTTAAATATTCTCTTCACAAACTTAAATGGAACGAAACGCAAAAAATAATCAAAAACTGAAACACGGTCACGAATTAAGTGTTGAGTGGTGCCATCAGCATTTAATACCTTAGGTACTAATAAGGCTATGGTTTCGTCATGGTCCATTATATTAATCATTTCCTCAAGATTCTTTCTTGTGAGTATGATATCTGGGTTGAAAACCAGAAAATAATCTTCCTTGGCACTTAACAAATTAAAATTATGTCCAAATCCAAAACCATTATTTTCTTTATTAAACGTAATATCGGCAAAATCCTGATATTCTCTTAGGCGGTTTCTATATTCTTCTTCGGAATTATTATCAAAAATTAAAAAGCGAAAACTATCATTATCGCCAAACTCTTGTTTGATATTTTCAAGAACCTTAAATATATGTTCACTGTTATACGTTACTATACTTATTGCAAGTTTTTTTTTATCCAAATTTCCCACGCACTCTTTCATTTAATACAATAATTTTTGAATTGGCAAAATAACAGCATTTCAAAAAATAATTATATCATACTATTTCTTTGGTTTCGCACTAAAATCATGAATAACCTTACCTATTTGTTATCTTTTTAAAAGATCTATCTTTAAAACATGAACATAGCTATAGTCTCTCTATTTATTAAAATGAAATACAAATAATATAAATTTTCAATATTGAATTGATTAATTAATAAATGATAAAAAGGCATTGTTTAAAAACAATGCCTTTATCATTTAACTTTAGGATTGCTCCAGAAGAACTTCTACTTTGCCCACGCTTAAATAATCATAATACTCAACTTCTATCCAGTGAATATTTTCTTCACCAGCTGGTACATTCACTCGGTCCGCAATAGTTATCTTGATATTATCTTCCCTAAATGAACTATTAGTCCAACGGCCTATTACTAACTCTCCATCAACATAAACACGGATCCCATCGTCTGCTCTTGCACGTAAGATGTATTCACCAGACTCCACTCTTTTTGCTGTTGTGTATCTAGCTGAAAA
>NZ_JACHGH010000009.1:17405-139884 GCF_014207435.1 Salirhabdus euzebyi | reverse complement strand
GATAGTCCTCCGCCCATTTTTATTAATTATATTGAAACACAAAAACCCGGAAAGGGCACTTTTTATCAGTGTCCGCTTTCCGGGTTACAGTTCAATGTTAACAAATGAAACCTTATTTATATCTTATGGTTTAAAAAATAACGTTTGTATCTCTTTATATCTTGTCAGAGCTCTTTGTAACTCCAAAATGGACAAAATAAAAAAATAAAAATTTTTCTTTACTTTATAGTCATATATACTAATTTCTTTATAATCTTAAGGAATACATACAATTTGGCAGTATTTTTTAAGTTCGTCATCCTTAACTACTCTCATCCCGTTTAAGCAACAATAATGCTTGTTAATCCCGCCATAGCTAGTTTGCTTAATTTTACCAACCCCCTTATGATATTAAATGTAATTAAGCAAATGTTTTAAAAAAGTGAAATTGGAAGGGAGAATTTAACATTAAAAGTCAAATTGCAACTGTAACCCTAAATCCATTAGAAACTGTCACATTTGAAAAACCAACAGTTGAAGATGGTTCTGCAATGTGGGAATTAGTGAACAATTCGACGCTCGACCAAAATTCTGCTTACAAATACATTATGATGTGTGAATACTTTACAGAAACCTGTGTTGTCGCAAAAGAAGATGACAAAGTTGTTGGTTTTGTAACCGCATTTATACCCCCAGAAAGACAAGACGTTGTATTTGTCTGGCAAATTGGTGTAGATTCCTCTCAACGTGGAAAAGGAGTGGCATCAAAGCTGCTAGATGAATTAATCAACAGAGAAGCTTGCGATAATGTACGCTTTGTTGAAGCTACTGTTACTCCGTCAAACCAAGCATCCCAATCATTGTTTAGACGACTTGCTCGTGATCATCATACAAATTGTGAAGTATCGGAATGCTTCGCTAAGGAATTATTTCCATCAGATGAACATGAGGCAGAGCTCTGTTTTCGAATTGGACCATTTAAAAAATAAATAATATGAATGAAATTTGCATAGTTTTATAAAGTACTCGATTACCCAATGGTAAAGAGTGGATAATTTTAAGGAGGAAAAAAACTTGAGTCAGACGGATATGAATATTTTTGAAACGCTAGAATCTGAGGTGCGTAGCTACTGCCGCAGTTTCCCTACTGTATTTACTAAAGCAAAAGGATACAAGATGTGGGATGAAGACGGAAAAGAATATATCGACTTCTTTTCAGGTGCAGGGGCTCTTAATTATGGGCATAACGATCCTAAATTGAAAGCTAAACTAATAGAATACATTCAAAATGATGGAATTACTCATTCTCTTGATAAAGCAACAACTGCAAAGGGAGCATTTATTAAGTCATTTAACGATGTTATTTTAAAGCCTCGAAAGCTTGATTATAAAATAATGTTTCCTGGACCTACTGGAACGAATACCGTAGAAAGTGCCCTTAAGCTTGCTCGTAAAGTGACAGGGCGTACGGATGTTATTAGCTTTACAAACGGATTTCATGGGATGACGATTGGATCGTTGTCTGTAACAGGAAATGCCTCTAAACGTAAAGGAGCAGGCATCCCGCTACAAAATACTGTTACAATGCCTTATGATAACTTTGTAAATGAAGATTCAAATACACTGCAATATTTAGAAAGATTTTTAGAAGATAATGGCAGCGGAGTCGATATCCCGGCTGCAATGATCGTAGAAACCGTTCAAGGGGAAGGCGGTATAAATGTAGCTCGCTTTGAATGGCTAAGGAAGCTTGAATCTATTTGTAAACGTTGGGGCATCCTCCTTATTATTGATGACGTTCAAGCTGGAGTGGGCCGCACGGGAACTTTCTTCAGTTTTGAAGAAGCCGGTATTACCCCTGATATAGTTTGTTTATCAAAATCTTTAAGTGGTTACGGAGTACCATTTGCAATCACGTTATTCCGCCCGGATTTAGATGTGTGGTCTCCAGGTGAACACAACGGAACATTCCGAGGTAATAACCATGCTTTTGTTACGGCAACAGCCGCTTTAGATTATTGGAAAGACGATAGCTTTGAAAAAGAAATTAAGAAAAAATCTAAAATGACATTAGATTTCCTTAAAGAAATAGCGGATAAATACCCCGAATTAAAAGGGGAAGTTCGCGGACGTGGATTAATGGTTGGTATTGCGTGTGGAGAAGAAGAGCTAGCTTCAAAAGTAGCAGCCGAAGCCTTTACTCGCGGCTTAATAATGGAAACATCTGGCCCGAAAGATGAAGTGTTTAAATTATTCCCACCTGTGAATATTGATGAAGAAGGACTTAAAAAAGGATTTGAAATTATAGAAGAAAGCGTTAAAAGTTTAGTAAAAGAGGCAGTAACCAACTAAATAATAGGAGGAAGCAACAATGAAAGTAGTAGCTTTAGAAGATGTGTTAGGAACAGAACATGACGTTGATGGTGGTAATTGGGTTAGTAGACGTTTAATTTTGAAAAAAGATAATATGGGTTATTCCGTTCATGATACGATTATTAAGGCAGGAACAGAAACACACATTTGGTATCAAAACCATTTAGAATCTGTTTATTGCATTGAAGGAGAAGGCGAAGTCGTTACGCTTAAGGATAATAAAGTATGGCCTATTAAAAAGGATACACTTTATGCACTTGATGAGAACGATGAGCATTTACTCCGCGCTAAAACGGATATGCGAATGATTTGTGTATTCAATCCAGCTGTAGCTGGAACAGAAGTACACGATGAAAACGGTGTTTATCCAGTAGCAAAAGATTAATTTCATTGTATCTAAGCCCCCAACTTTGGGGGCTTTACTATTTTCTAAAGAAATTTTATATTCATCAAAACTAAAATTAATACTTTAAAGGGAAAGTCTTTCCTTTCATTCACCTAGAAACAAAACGGTTTCCAGTAATCCAAAACCGCCATGGATAATCCCTTGCTTCTCCGCTATTTTGAATCCCTATCCTTGGGCCTTTAGATATGTCAATAGGTGCTTCTCCCTCTACAATATAAAGTGGCTTTCTAAAAAGGGGATGTCCATAGTCTTCTTTTGTTATCCCTAATGCTTTCGTTAATTTTCCAGGGCCATTCGTTAGATCTGTTTCCTTTTTATTCAAACCTCTACGTTCATACATCAAATTAATCCCTTCAACTGGTTCCACAGCCCTTATTAGCACAGCTTCTGGTTTTTCTACTTCTCCACTTACTACATTGACTAGACTGTGTGTGTGCATTTCATAAACATAAGCATACCCTGGTTCCCCAAACATAATTTCAGTCCTTTTTGTTCTCCTATTACCGAAACTGTGTGCCGCTCGATCATCTGGGCCAATATACGCTTCCGTTTCCACAATCACTCCTGCGGCTATACCTTTATTTGTTTCCTTAATTAGTATGTGTCCGAGTAAAGATTGCGCTAAGTTTAGTGTTGGCTGCTTATAAAATGCTGATTTTAACAACTTATAACCCAAGGAGTCCCACCTACCTATGTAAACTTTTAAGCCATGTTTATTTTAACACCTAAACCTAAACGATGTTTGAAAACCTAAAGAAAAGGAGGCTAGCCTCATTAGCTAACCTCCCCAATAACTGTTATTCTGAATCGTTTTCTTGTTTTAAGTTTTGCTTGTTTTTATTTTTAGCTTCTTGTATTTGGTCTACTGCGCCTTTTTGGTTATGATCAGAACCAGCAATAGCTAATGAATCCCCAGGACCACTTTCAAAAGATAATGCAAAAGTGTCGCCAGTTTCCTGACCGACTACACCTGTTTGTTCTTGGACATTTGCCTGGTTTACATCCTGCTCTTGAGCTGCTTTGTTAATTTGGACTGTATCTCCACCATTGCCATTTCCATTTCCATTTTCAGTTCCATTATCTCCACCAGTGGCTGCGTTCGCTATTACTATCTTCCCGATGTCATTGTTTCTGAATTTAAAATTTACTTGGTAAGGTGCTTGGGCATTTCGTTTTGTCATGAAAAAACTCCTTTCTATATTTTATTAGAAGATAAAAAACTAGAATCTAGTAATCTAGCACTTATCTTCTGCTAATACCTTATGTAATAGAAAGGAGTTGGAGTGGATTGTTGTTTACACTTTACAAAAATCCATAAAAAAACTAGAGCCTTATAGATGTTTAATCTATTTTTCCTAAAGTAAAGACAGTACCCCTGCCTCCGAAACAATCATTTGCATTATATACAATTAGTAGCTTAATAGGAGGGAATAGTATGTACATGGAAGAATGGATAGAACAACTTTTACTCCGTATGGAAGAACTTGAAGATCAACTTAAAAAAGAAAGAAAGAACAATGAAAGAATCATACAACAAGTAAAAAAACTACAAGATCAGTTTGATCAAACTGATTTAAAAACGGAAGACTTATACGAAAAGTTATTACTTCTAGCATATATACTAGGATCAAAAGATTCCTTTACCATATCCATTAATGAAAGCAAAATTCAGGATTTACTTATTCAACATTCAGCCATTAGCCCTAACAGTGATACTGAATTATAAATATGGATTATCATCTTTCTTTACTCTATAGAAATTATAAAAAATAAACACAAATAAAAACATGCTAGCTGGAATCAATAATGGAATAATATCTGACCATATACTCGTTGCATCCTCTGTCATCAAGAAAATACCACCGTTTGGTTTGCCAACAGAACCATAAACCAATCCATAACATACATTTAAGCCCCAATGAATACCAGTATTCGCCCATATGGAACCTGTTTTATAAAAAGCATAAGTTAACGAAAGACCTAAAATAATAGAAAAAACAGTATTGTGAAAACTGAAGCCAGCGTACCAAATGTCATCTAAGGCATATAAAAGAACAGATATTAAAAAGACCCACTTTATCTTAAATTTACCTTGTAAAGTTCCAAAGACATAACCCCTTACAATTATGTCATTAATAAAAGAGCCTAAGAAAAAAGTTAGGAATACTTCACCAACGAGCAACAGAATAAAAGAAGGTTCTTTTAAACTTGTAATGTGGATGACGTTAGTTAATACGAGCAAATAATATAATAGTACCCAAAAAACAAATCCAATACTAAAGCCTATCATTAAATTAACATGCCATCCTTTATGAAACCGAACGCCTAATCCTTTCCATCCATTTACTGAAGATAATTTAGCAACAATAAAAGCGATTGGAAAAAAAAGCATAACGAGAAAGAGTGTTATAAGTTGGTTAGAGCTGGTTAGGGCAATTCCATTAAAATAGTATGTTAAGACAATATAACCAATAATAAAAGTAATGATCGTATTTTTCATTTTGTTATTCCTGTCATTTTTATTTTTTTACACTGCTTTTATACCTATTTCTTTTCTATACATGCGACCTAACACTGTGCCTGAAATAGAGGCTAAGATTTGTTGAAAAAGCATTCCCACAACAACTGGAAGTGCAACTAAATCCGGAAAATAGGTTATGGCTATGACTGCACCGACACTAATGTTTCTCATCCCCCCATTGAACGTTAAAGAAATGATTGTATCAGCATCCTCCTTTAGTAGCTTTGCACATATCCAACCGAATAAATATCCAATAGACGCCATTAAGAACACCACTATAATCACAATAAATAACGTCTTGTTTACATTTGTAAAGTACGGCGCAATCGCTGAACTGTTGATTGCTACCACTGCTCCAAGACCAATTTTAGAAAATGGTGCCAGCTTTGTACCTAGTCTCTCTTTGACTTCTCCTTTAGAAATTTGATTCAATAGCATTCCTAATAACGAGGGGATAACAACCATCCACAATAAACCGATCATAATGTCAAAACTATTCATTTGGATTTCAGCACCTATAAATAATTGTAAAACACCTGGTACAACCAAAGGGGATAGCAGCGTATCAATTAAGATAATGGAAAGTGTCAAAACAACATTCCCCTTATAGATGGAAACCCATATTAAACTAGTGATCCCTGTAGGAATTAAAAAGGCTAAAATAAGTCCTGTAATTAAATAAGGCTCATCCTGAAAAACGATATTTCCTACCCCTAAACTGACTAAGGGCATGAAAACATGTAAAAGAAGTAGACATAAAAACAATGGCAAAGGATGCAAAACAACCTTTCTTAAATCTTTAAAATTAGAACCAAGACTTCCCGAAAATGTCATAAAGGCAAAAATCCAAGGAACTAAATATTCTAATGTATGTAGCCATCCTGCAAAAATAACTCCTAGCGCTACGGACAAAGGGGTTATAATTGGCATGAATTTTTGGAGAAAACGATTTAACTTATCTAACATAAGCTGCTCCCTGTTGATAATAATTTAAGTACTTTACGTTCCATCATACCAATTGGTCAGCACGAAAACTATCATAATGTTTGGAAGCCTAAATTAAATCATGTTATTCAAAGTTGCTACCTAATTTGTAATGGATTGTCGCTTTACAAAAATGAATAGAAAAATAAGACAGGATTTGCTCTTTTAAGCAGCTAGGTACTATAAGACCGCTTCTGCTGAATACTTCGCGTACCTCAGGGCTCGGCCTCAGCTTCCTCGCAGAAAACCACTACTTGCGGGGTCTTCAGACACGTGCTGTCCACAGGAGTCTTCGTATTCTGCCTACGCTAGTGATGATTTGCTGTATTCAAGAGTAGTGATAACCTATAAAACCAATTCATAAATATTTCTTATCCGTTCAGGTTTTCCTTAGATTCAGAACTCTTTTGGTAATAAATTGTGGCTATTTTCAACTAATCTCTGCTCTGATCAACTTGAGTAGAGGCTCACTTTACAACAACAGTAAATTATATGTAATACCAACGATAGAGCGCTTCATTTAACCGAATCATTATGGCTTGATTACTTAGGAATTTGTTTGCACTTGAGCTTTGTTTTGGGGTTACATTTAGCCTAGAGGGAAGCATAGTGTTTTAGATGTTAGTTCAGGGGCGGAAATATATGGGTAGAAACAGTTTTAAAGTGGGATGAATGAAATTGTTAAAGGGGCAATATTTTGCCCCTTCTGCTTTATTTATAAATGTACATGTGTCCGTGTTAAAGGTTGAAGTGCTTCCGTTTCATCAATATAAACAAAAGCATCATATCTATCACCAATAACAGATGGCACATAATTTCCATAGCTTTCATATTGAGGATGATAAACTACACCTATTGCTCGATGGCCAACTGTTTCCTTAAATAAATGTCGATTATTATGATTAAAAACCACTATTTTATTATTCGCCCCAGCCTGATGAAGTAAATCTTCCCAGGAACCTTCAATCGCAGGCGGAACAGTCATTTTTTCCATATTTAAGCCCCACTCTTCTGCAGCAATAACAGTGCCATGATGTGTCCCAAAGCCAACAATATAGACGTCTTCTTCCTTGTTTTGTTCTCTTATTATTTGCCCGACATTAATTGTGCCTTCTTCTTTCATATCTGTAGCTGTTGCATCGCCTACGTGTGTATTATGTGCCCAAACAATAACCTTTGACTCGTCTCCAAAATAATTGCGAAGTTCATTTATCGTTTCCACCATATGCATATCCCTTATATTCCATGATTCCGAGTCACTTTCTACCATAGTACGATAGTAATGCTCTGCATTTTTTAATACTAAAGCATTTATTTTCATGTTCAATTCATTTTCTTCTTCATCGGCATTATCCATAGCCTGTGTACGGATAGATGTTAATAGTTTGGAAACCTCCTCTACACAGCCTTTAGAATAAAAAGCACTAGAAACGGCATACTTTTCTACGGAACGATTATACGGTTCAAAACAGTTGAATGCCTTTTTCGCAAGAGCTAAATTGGCACCGCGTGGTTCAGTTTCTTTTAAATAATTCATTATTTCTTCTAAAGACTCCCACATACTGTATACATCTATGCCATAAAAACCAATCTTTTGATCAACTTGTTTTTCCTGATTAAACTTCTTTAACCAACCAATTAAATTCGCTATATCTTCATTTGCCCACATCCAAGTTGGCCATCGTTTAAATGCAGATTGTAAAACGTCCCGCACTCCATTCTGTTCCGTATGATAGCCTTTCACATAGCGATTAATCTGTTGACAGGATGGCCAATCCCCTTCAACCGCTATAACGGAAAACCCCTTTTCCTGAATAAGCCTCTTAGTAAGCTCGGCTCGAATGGAATAAAATTCGGAAGTACCATGGCTTGCTTCTCCTAGTAGTACGAATTTTGCATCGTCTACCTCATCTAATATCGTTTCTAAATCATGAGCGGACTGGTAAGGTTTTGCATGCTTTTGAATCGCCTTGAACATCTGTTGACTCATTGTTAAACTCCTTCACCACTTATTTTTTAAGTCAGTTTTTATACTCTGCTCGATACGAGTTTTCGCCAGCATGGACAGACAGCAAAGTATCCGCATATCCTACTAAGCGATTCACCAGCTCTTCACAAATTGCATAAAGAAGAGAATGCACCTCGGGCTTATGAAGTGCTGGGTCATCAAATATGATGGTCGTATTAATGAAAATTTCCCGATTACCCATTAAATCATAATGAACAATTGCTTTTCCCGCCGCTCCACGTGAAACAGGATCCTTATAACTGGGTAAAAATACATACCACTCTTCAGCTGTTGCAGATCGGAAGTTTTTTGAAAAAGACAATCCCTCTATTTCTCGTTTTATTAGTTGTTTTAACTCAGGACTAATCGCTTGAACAATGTTATCACTCACCACTGTTACCCCTTACTTTGTCGTTATTGAATGGCATCTTGTGCATTTAAAAGGTGTTTTAATAGTTCTTGAGCATGGTGTAGGTCCATTCTTTGATGTTCATCTCTAACCATGTCATTTTGTTGGAAATCATTTATTAACTGTTGGGCCTGCATGATGTGTAGGTGTGCCCGTTGAAAATCTTGAGGGTTATCATTACCTTGTGCTTGCACAATTGCTTTTTCCGCGCTTCTCACGGCTTCCATTACACCCTCAAAGGACATATCATTTTCCATTATTTCACCTGCTTCTTGATTATTTTTTTGTTTATCATAAATTTTGTTTAAGGGGATCATGTTATACAGCTAAAAAAAATATACTTTTCGAATTTTTTAGTAGTACAAGTCTTACCTTATGAATAAAAATTTGTAGACAAGTTCTTTTCGTAAGGAGTGTTTTCGTTGAGCGTATTTTTTAGTTATATATTATTAGGACTCTCACTAGCTATTCCAATAGGTCCAGTAAATGCTGCCCAATTAGATAAGGGGATGAAGAATGGTTTCTTCCATTCTTGGTTTGTTGGCCTAGGGGCGGTCACAGCTGATGGGATTTACATGTTAGCTGTTTATTTAGGAATGGTTCACATTGTTGATACGCCATTCATTAAAACATTTTTATGGTTATTTGGGGCCTTTGTTCTTATTTATACAGGTATTGAAAGTATGGCAAGCTCTAGCAAACTAAAGGCAAATGATAAAAGACAGGCGGAGCCTTTGCATAAATCTTTTATTACTGGATTTTTAATGTCTATTTCCAATCCATTAACGATCCTTTTTTGGTTAGGAATTTATGGTTCCGTCCTTGCAAAGACTGTAGCTACAAATAGTACAAACCAACTCATTTTGTACAGTATTGCCATTTTTATAGGTTTACTGACTTGGGACTTGTTTATGGCTACTGCTTCTAGTGGTTTCCGACGTGTATTAAAGGGAAACACACTTACTTTCTTATCTAGATTATCAGGAATATCCTTAATAGGATTTGGAATTTATTTCGGATATGAAGGTTTTAAACTTTTATTAGGATAATCAAGAGAAATTGCCTCTTGATTATCCTTTTTTTGCTTCTTGCTTTTTCCACTTTTTTGACATGATAAAAGTAACGATAACAATTAAACAGACAAACCCTATACTAATAAAGAAACCAGGCCGATTAGATGAACTTATAAGTGTTCCACTAATTCCAGCAAGAACTAAAGTCATCCCTAATACGTATTTAATTTTCCCGAACGCATTTGGACTGTTTAATTTATGTCCCGACGTTAAAATAAAAAGCCAGTTATACAGAAGCATTAACCCTGCTCCAGTAGTGATATATTCATAAATTTTTTCAGGTAATACTAAGGCCATTATGATGGAACCAATTAAAACAATTATTAATAAAACAAGAGAGGCAAAAGGAATCTTAAGTTTTCCTTTTTTAGCAAAAACTTTTGGAGCATCCCCATCCTCTGCTAAGGAACCTAATATAGTTGTAACACCATAAAGTGCAGCAACCATCGTTGAGAAACCAGCTATAATTAACGCGCCATTAAATACGTGCGGCATAATGGAAAGATTATATTCTTCTAGAACAGTAACAAAAGGACTATCATCGGTATTAAATCCGTCCCAAGGAATTAATAGTAATGCTAAGCCTATTGATAAAACATAAATAATGACTAGAACGATAAGCATAATGCTGCCTGCCTTAGGAGCATCCTTAGGATTTTTCAGCTCTGTTGCCATTAAACCCATTACTTCTATTCCGCCAAAAGCATAAAATGCAAAAATTAAAGAAGACCAAAATCCTAAAAATCCCTTAGGGAACCATTCTCCTATACTGTTTGGAACTGCAAGATTCTTCGACGTGTCGATCCAACCAAAAACGAAAGCAGCAGCGATAGCTATAAACATAACAATGGCTGCAATTTTTATTACAGCGAAAATATTTTCCAATTTACTTAACTTTTTCGCTCCAGCTAGCAAAACAACTAAACCAAGGACCCCATATCCTGTTGCGAATATCCACATCGGTATATTTGGAAACCAAAACCTCGTAAATATGGACAAGGCTGTTAACTGACTACCCATAATTAGCATTTCAGAACTCCAATAAACCCATCCGACTGAAAAGCCGGCCCAGTGTCCTAAAGCCTTTTTAGCATATGTACGAAAGGCTCCTTTTTGTGGATCGTTTGCTGTCATCCGCGCAAGGGCATCAAATACTAAATAGGTGGTTAAGCCTGCTAATACAAATCCAATTAGAATAGATGGCCCTCCAAGTTTTATTCCGAAACTAGAGCCGAGGAAAAAGCCTGTCCCAATTGTACAGCCTACTCCAAAAAGGGATAGCTGCCACCATTTCATACTTCCCTTATTATTAGTATTGGTTTTTGATTGACTCATTTATATCCCCCCTTCATCCTTTACATGTTTTACATTCCCCCATAAAACAAATTTCATAAAATATTTATGAAAAAAAATGGCTATTAAACCCGAAAAATTGATAATAGTGCCGAAAAACGTTATAATTTTGATTTTGAGGAGCTTTTTTTATAGAAAAAAATAACACTAAAGGAATTTAGTTATAAATAGCTATTTTAAGTAGCATGTGTTCATTTGTGGAATACTATCTAGTACCAAATTAATGAAGGTGAGGATTTTAATGAATAATGATAATCGTACATACTGCTCAATCGTCATATTTGGGGCAACAGGTGATTTAGCCAACCGAAAATTGTTCCCTTCCATATATAGCCTTTACAAAAAAGGAAAATTGAATGAAAATTTTTCTGTTATTGGTGTTGCAAGACGCGAATTAGATAATGAAGCATTTCGCAATAATGTAAGAACGTCCATTCAAGAGTCCAAAATTGAACTGGTTGATAATGTGGAGACATTTTTGTCCCATTTTCATTACGTATCTTTTGATGTTACCGATAAACAACATTACCAAGATTTAAATATGCTTCTACATGATTTAGAAGGACAATTTAACATTCCTGGTAACAGAATGTTTTATATGGCAATGGCTCCTGAATTTTTTGGTACAATTGCTTCTTACTTAAAATCTGAAGGAGTTACAAATGATCAAGGTTGGAACCGTTTAATTATTGAGAAACCATTCGGTCATGATCTTCCATCCGCTCAAAAATTAAATAATGATATTCGAGAGGCCTTTCAAGAGGATGAAATTTACCGTATTGATCATTACCTTGGAAAAGCAATGGTTCAAAACATTGAGGTCATCCGTTTTGCGAATGCCATTTTCGAACCATTATGGAACAATAGATATATTTCTAATATCCAGATTACCTCTAGTGAATCCCTCGGAGTAGAAGACCGTGGAGGTTACTATGATCAGGCTGGTGCATTAAGAGACATGGTTCAAAACCACATGCTACAAATGGTTTCACTTTTAGCAATGGAACCACCAATTAGTTTAACAACAGAAGAAATCAGAAGTGAAAAAATCAAAGTTTTACGAGCAATTAAACGAATGACAGTTGATGAAGTAGATCAATATTTTGTTCGAGGACAATATGATGAAGGCAATATATATGGAAAGGATGTACCTGCCTACCGCTCAGAAAATAAAGTAGATCCTCAATCTAATACAGAAACATTTGTTGCCGGGAAGCTTTCCATCAATAATTTCCGTTGGGCAGGTGTACCTATTTATATACGTACAGGGAAAAGAATGACGGAAAAATCGACAAAAGTTGTTATTCAGTTTAAAGAATTACCGATGAATTTATACTACAAGTCCGAAGACAATATGCACCCAAATCTTTTGATCATTCATATACAACCCGATGAGGGTATTTCCATTGTTTTAAATGGGAAAAAGCTTAATATTCCAGGGGAGACTACTCCGGTTAAATTAGATTACTGTAACAACTGTTTAGATGAATCAAATAACCCCGAAGCATATGAAAAGCTACTATATGATGCCATTTTAGGGGATTCCACTAATTTTACACATTGGGATGAAGTAGCATTATCATGGCAATTTGTTGATACTATTTATAAAGCATGGGAAAATAATAAAGTAAGTGATTTTCCAAATTACCGGTCTGGAACAATGGGGCCAAAGGTAGCTGATGATCTACTTGCGGAGGATGGTTTCCATTGGTGGCCTATTCTTGATGACAGTGATTATTCAATATAGTGGAAAGGGGATTAAATACCTTGAAGAAAATGTATGATATATCCGTTCCTATTTACGAAGGAATGCCTGTTTACAAAAACAAGCCAGAAAAACAACCACAATTTAGTAAGGTAACAAATGCACACGTCACAGAATCTACGATAAAGATAGATGCACATACCGGAACTCATATAGATGCACCATTACATATGATAAATGATGGTGAGACATTTGAATCCCTTGATTTAAATAGCTTAGTTGGGGAAGCCAAAGTATTTGACCTCACGAAAGTGACAGGCGGAATCACAGCTAAGGATCTAGAAGATTTAGCCATTCAAAAAGGGGATTTTGTTTTATTTAAAACGAAAAATTCCTTTGATGAAGGATTTAATTTTGAATTTATTTATTTGGCTGAAAGTGGAGCCAAATTACTTAGTGATATAGGCGTTCGAGGAGTCGGTATTGATGCGTTAGGAGTGGAGCGTGCACAAGAAGGTCATCCTACTCATAAAACCTTATTTGCTAATAATGTTATTGTTATTGAAGGTCTAACTTTTAAAGACGTGGAAGCAGGAACCTATCATATGGTTGCGGCACCATTAAAACTTATTGGAACAGATGCATCCCCAGCACGAGTATTGTTATTTGATCTGTAAGAACGAAAGCGCAAGCGCCTTGTTCACCCCCGACAGGCATAAGACAAGACCTGCCGTGGCGGTTTTGCCACAGAAGGGATTGACTTATCCCTGTCGGGGGTAGGTGCTGGATCTAGACTTGGCTCCTCCGTGCAGCCAACTTATCCAAAAGTCCACAATTTTATAATTTCCTAAGCAAGAACAAAAGCGCAAGCGCCTTGCTCACCCCCGACAGGCATAAGGCAAGACCTGCCGTGGAGGTTTTTGCCACAGAAGGGATTGACTTATGTCCCGAGGGGGTAGGTGCTGGAGCTAGACTTGGCTCCTCCGTGTAGCCAACTTATCCAAAAGTCCACAATTTTATAATTTCCTAAGCAATGAAAAAACGGGTCAGACAAAAATGTCTGACCCGATTTTTTAATACCACTTCGTATGGAATGTACCTTCTTTATCAACTCGTTGATACGTATGAGCACCGAAATAATCCCGTTGTGCTTGAATTAAGTTGGCAGGCAATGTTTCCGTACGATAGCTGTCGTAGTAAGCAAGAGCAGCAGAAAACGAAGGAACCGGAATACCATGCTGGACAGCAATAGATATTATTTTTCGAAGACCACTCTGGTAGGAGTCCACAATATTTGTAAAATAATCGTCCAATAATAGGTTATCAAGATTTGCGTTCCGATCATATGCATCCTTAATATTTTGTAAGAAAGCGGCACGGATAATACATCCGCCTCTCCAAAGCATCGCAATTGATCCAAAATCCAAATTCCAATCATACTCATCTGATGCTGCTTTTAACTGTGTAAAGCCTTGTGCATAGGAGCATATTTTACTCATAAATAACGCCTGTCTAACCGCTTCAATTAATTCTTCTTTACTTATGTTTATTTCAGGTTTTGTAGTTGGTCCACTAAGGAATTTACTTGCCTGGATTCTCTCTTCTTTTCTAGCTGAAATAAACCTCGCAAAAACTGATTCCGTTATAATTGGCAAGGAAACGCCTAAGTCTAGTGCACTTGTACTTGTCCACTTTCCAGTTCCTTTTTGTCCAGCAGTATCAAGTATGACATCAACGAGTGGCTTTCCAGTTTCTTCATCCTTCTTAGTGAAAATATCTGCTGTTATTTCTATTAAATAACTGTCCAGTTCTCCTTTGTTCCATTCGGCGAACACTTCATGTAATTCTTCCGCACTCAACTCTAAAGTGTGTTTTAAAAAGAAATAAGCTTCACTAATCAACTGCATATCGCCATATTCAATGCCGTTATGAACCATTTTTACATAGTGACCAGCACCATCTGGACCTATGTATGAACAGCAAGCTTCTCCGTTTACTTTTGCGGAAATATCTTTTAACATCCCTTCGACTTTATCAAAAGCATCCTTTTGTCCACCAGGCATAATAGAAGGTCCTTTTAAAGCTCCTTCTTCACCACCCGAAACACCTGCCCCAATAAAGTTGATGCCTCGTTCTGCAAGACGTTTATTTCTCATTCTTGTATCTTCAAAATGTGTATTACCGCCATCAATAATAATATCGTCCTTATCCAAATAAGGGAGTAAAGAATCAATGGCTTTATCTGTAATAGCACCTGCATTAACCATTAACATTATCTTTCTTGGCTTTTCTAGAGATGTGACAAACTCTTCTATGTTGCTTGTCCCAACTAAATTTTTCTCCTTATTTTCCTCTAGTATTTCGTTTATTTTTTCTGCCGAAATGTCATATACGGACACAGAATAACCTTTGCTCTCAAAATTAAGAGCAACACTCTTTCCCATGACTCCAACACCAACAACACCAATATGTTGTTTTGACATGCTGTATCAGTCCTTCCTATGTATTGTACTATTGTTTATTTTATACTATCCTTAAATATAAGTTAAGTAAGACTGTATATTCACGGTAACCATGTTTCATATATAAAAGGAAAGCCTACATATAGACTTTCCTTTTATAAACAATTATCGAATGGATAAATAGGTAGATAAAATTTCTTCGACTCTTTGCTGTTCCCCATTTTCAATCGAAATTTTGTAATGATCACCGTCTAATTCGGCTGAAATATTTGTTACTCCTTGTTTTTCCAAATAGTTTTTAATATCGTCTACATGTTCATTTTGGGTAACTAACGTCTTGTTCCCAACGTATTCATCATTTACATAAACATTATATTGATCATGAGCATTTTTTATCGGATCTTCCTCTTCATTTCGAGCTACAAGACCTTCCATACGATTAATATCTCCCATAAAAGTTAACACCTCCAAATTTATTTTTAGTATGGTTTTAATCCTTCTTTTTTATCACTTAAAAATCGTTTTTGAGAAAGGCTAACCTACGTTCTAAACTTGATTTACCTGTTATATATATAGGTAGAACATTTTACAATATTTTGTTAATCTATAATTATAAAAATCTATCAATAATTAATAAAATTTACACAATATTTCCACAATCTTGAATTATGTGTTAAAATATAGTCCTACTTAGTGTTCTTTACATATTTTTTCTAGTAATTGTTATAACTCTCAAAGATTTTAGTAGTTTACATAATTTCTAAAACCTTTGAGATGTATAAAAATTAAATATATTTAAGGGGGAAACATTTCATGAAAAAAATCATTACTTTAGCATTTATTTCCATGATCGCACTTGTACTTGCTGCATGTGGTGGCGGAGATGCAAAAATTGCAATCGGTCCTGCTGGTAGTGGTACACAAGCTGCAGCTTTATCAATCCTTGAGGGTGCAGGTTTTGAAGAAGGGGATTATGAAGCGTTTGAAGAAGGATTTGGAGATGCAAAAGACAAGCTTCAGGATGGAAACGTTGATGTTTCATTTGGCTTACTAGGATTACCTTCTGGTAGTGTAAACGACCTGGAAGCTGCTACTGGAGACGCTGCACTAGTTAGCCTAACTGATGAAGAGGTTGCTTATGTAGAGGAGAACCTTGGATACTTTGGTTATACAATTCCAGCTGGTTCTTATGATTTCCTAGAAGAGGATATTCAAACTGTAACTGCATATGCTATTCTTGTTGGTAGCACAGATACAATTGATAATGAGTTGGCTTATGAATTAGCGCGTGTTTCTTTAGAATACGCTGAAGAAAATACACATGCTCAATCCGCACATATGACATTGGAAAATGCACTTAGTGGTTTACCTGGTCTTCCTATCCACCCAGGCGCTAAGCAATACTATGAAGAGCAAGGTCTAACAGTTGATGCTGAAGTTGCAGAAGTAAGTGCAACAGCAGATAGCCGTAAAGACGAGTTCGTATTAGGAACTGGTAGCTCTGGTGGTACTTACTATCCATTAGGTGGAGAAATGGCTGGCCTTTGGAGCAAGTATATTGATGGCGTACAAGTTACATCAAAAGAAACTGGAGCTTCTGTAGAGAACTTAGCTAGTATTGGTAAAGGTGAACTAGACCTTGGTATGACAGTTCACGTTCCAGCTCTTAACGCTTTCAAAGGTGAAGGTGAATTTGAAGGTTCTAAAGTTGAAAACTTTGCTTTCATCGGTCACATTTACCCAGAAGTAATGCAAATCATTACTCGTGAAGAGTTTGGAATCAAAACATTAGCAGATCTTAAATAATCTTGGTGAAGTAAATAAAACATTTTACGGGGGCCAGACACAGTGTGTCCGGCTCCTTTTTTCCGATTTAAACGAAGGTGGTGAAGCGCATGACAAAAGATAAAAACAATGGTGTTGTTGATACTGATGCTACTGTTGATGAGGTGAAGGCCTCTGAGGAAGACCTTTTAGAAAAGTATGATAAAGAAAGTAGTTACCGCAAGAGCATTGGTAAATGGAAGTGGGTCGTCTCCTTCATTGGAATTTATTTAACACTGTTCCATTTATACACTGGGTACTTTGGAACTTTTCAATCCCAAATCCAAGGTGCTATTCATGTTGGTACTGCACTAGGTTTAATTTTCTTACTTTATCCAGCGAAAAAGGGATTACATAAAAATGGAATTCCTTGGTATGACGTAGTTTTGGCGTCTTCTTCGCTTTTCATTGGTTACTATAATATTACAATGATTGGTAGCAAACTGAATAATCGTATTATTTTTGACTTCCCAACTTTTGAGGTTGTCTTTTCTATTTTAGGTGTTCTACTTTTATTAGAGGCTACGAGAAGATGTGTTGGCTTACCAATTGTCATAGTAGCTATGGCGGCAATCTTATATGCACTATTTGGCAACCTTATCCCAACTTCCGTATTTTCTCATCCAGGATTCTCTATTAAAGATGTGTTTACTAACTTATGGTATGATACGCAGGGTGTTTTTGGTGTACCAGTTCAAGTATCATCTAAGTTCATATTCCTCTTCTTATTGTTTGGGGTACTTTTAGTCAATTCTGGTATTGGTAAATTCTTTAATGACTTAGCGTTTGCATTTACAGGACGCTTTACTGGTGGTACAGCAAAAGCAGCTGTTACAGCAAGTGCTTTACAAGGAATGGTATCAGGAAGCTCCATTGCGAACACGGTAGCTTCTGGATCGTTTACTATTCCAATGATGAAAAAGGCAAAATTTAAACCTGAATTTGCTGCAGCAGCTGAAGCTTCTGCATCAACAGGTGGACAATTAATGCCTCCCATTATGGGTGCAGCAGCTTTTATCATGATTGAATACACAGGGACAACTTATACAACCATTATGTTGGCTGCACTAATCCCAGCATTATTATATTTTTCTGGTATTTTTATTGGGGCCCACTTCGAAGCCAAAAAACTTGGGATATTCGGGCTTCCTAAAGAAGAACTACCTAGTAAAAGAGAATTATTAAAGACAAAAGGCTACATGCTTTTACCTCTAGTTGCTATTTTAGTAACACTATTTATCGGCTTCACTGCACAAAGAGCAGCTATCCTTGGTATTTTTGTAGCATTTCTTGTAAGTCTAGTTAGTAAAGAAACAAGAATGTCATTCAAAAAAGTTCTGTATGTATTAGAACAAGGGGCTAGAGTGGCGCTACCAGTTATTGCTGCGGTTGCGACTGCCGGAATTATTGTTGGTATCGTCGGTATGACTGGTTTAGGCGGAAAATTTGCAACCGGGATTATTGCTTTATCACAAGGCATTTTACCACTAGCGTTGTTCTTTACGATGATTGCATGTATTATACTCGGAATGGGACTACCAACAACTGCTAACTATGTTGTAACAGCAACCGTTGCCGCACCTGCTCTAATTAATGGATTTGGCTTAGAGGTGCTAGCCGTTCACTTGTTTGTGTTCTATTTCGGTATTATTGCCGATATTACCCCACCTGTTTGTTTAGCGGCCTATGCGGGCGCAGGGATTGCGAGAGCAAATCCATTTAAGACAGGACTTACGGCTGTAAAACTTGCTATAGCAGCCTTTATTATTCCATACATTTTTGTATTCAATCCAGTATTAGTTTTAGCTGGGGATAATGTTACATTCTTGAACGTGACCATAGCCATCATTACAGCTCTAATCGGTATGGTTGGTGTCAGCAGTGCAATGATTGGATATTTCTCTAGAAGAACTATTCTATGGGAAAGGTTAACCCTTTTCGTAGCAGGAATATTGTTAATCTATCCGGACCCATTGTACAGCGCTATTGGTCTTGGGCTAATCGGATTAGTTTGGTTTATCCAGTCTAGACGACCAAAGGATGGACCAAGTAAACCTGGCGGTGAACCAGCACTTGCCTAAAAAAGAGCACCTTCTTTTGAAGGTGCTCTTTTTACGGGATAATCACTACAGCAATTTTTGTCGAACTGTTCAATATGAATTATAATCAATCTAAAGAATAGAAAAGCAGGTGGATAAAATGCAAAACAAATTAATTAAACGATTAATGACTTATGCAAAAGTAGATACGCAATCAAATGCTAACAACGAAACATGCCCATCAACTCCTGGGCAATTAACTTTAGCACACATGTTAGTTGATGAACTGAAGGAAATTGGCATGACAGATGTAACAATCGATGAAAACAGCTATGTGATGGCAACGCTCCCTTCGAATTCGGAAAAAGACGTTCCTACTATTGGATTTTTAGCGCATGTTGATACGGCTACTGATTTTACCGGCAAAAATGTCAGACCACAAATTGTTGAAAAATATGATGGACAGGACATTACTTTAAATGAACGATTAAACATCGTGTTATCTCCTTCTGAATACCCTGAACTAGCCAATTATATAGGACATACGCTAATAACAACTGATGGGACAACGTTACTTGGTGCGGATAACAAAGCAGGAATTGCTGAAATTATGACGGCAATGGAATATTTAATCCAACATCCTGAACTGAAACATGGTAAAGTTCGAGTCGCCTTTACTCCTGATGAAGAAATCGGTAGAGGACCGCATAAATTTGATGTTGAGGCGTTTGACGCTAAGTTCGCTTACACAATTGACGGTGGACCATTAGGGGAATTACAATATGAAAGCTTTAATGCCGCTGCAGCAAAAGTAACTATTAAAGGTAATAATGTTCATCCAGGTACAGCAAAAGGAAAAATGGTCAACTCCGCTAAAATAGGAATGGAGTTACATAGCAAATTGCCTGTAGCGGAAGCACCTGAATATACAGAAGACTACGAAGGCTTTTACCATCTTATATCTTTTCATGGCGATGTGGAAAAAACAGAATTGAACTATATTATTAGAGACCATGATAAAAATAAATTTAACAATAAAAAAGATAAATTGGAAACAATTATTAAAAAATTGCGAGAAACCTATGGACAAGATAACATTTTATTTGAATTGAAAGATCAGTACTATAATATGGGCGAAAAAATAAAACCCGAAAAAGAAATTATCGAAGTAGCGAACGAGGCTATGGTAAATTTAGATATTAAACCGGACATAAAGCCTATTCGTGGGGGAACAGATGGTTCACAACTATCCTTTATGGGATTGCCAACACCAAATATTTTTACTGGTGGCGAAAACTTTCATGGGAAGTATGAATATATTTCTGTAGAAAATATGGAAAAAGCAACGAACGTAATTGTAGAAATTATTAAGTTAATGGAAAGTAAAAAATAACATCCTTTACGAAAAGAGCCACAATAATTAAGCGATGATGTTCAAGCTAACCTAATTTGAACGGCACCTCCAAATTTTTAAACGTTTCAAGATTTGGAGGTGCTTTTCTTTTGGTAATGCAAATGCACTGTGTTCATAGTTAAAAACTGATAAAATAGACGTATAAAATCTTTGTTCCAATAGAATGATAGTAACAAAAGATAAAAAGGACTGTAATGAGATGCTAAATCGCCAATCTATTAAAAACATGTTCCCTGATACCATATACAGGAGAGGACTTAGTTATTACAACCAAGCACGTGTACAGCAATTAACTCATAATGAGCACCAAAATGTTTGGAATGCAAAAGTCATGGGAACACATGTCTATGACGTAGAAGTAGAAATACTAGATAACGAGCTATCATACGTTTGTGACTGTCCTGCCCATGATCAATATGGCTTCTGCAAGCACTCTGTAGCTGTCCTTTTAGAAATGCTTGAAATGTTAGTAGAGGATGCTGATAAAGAACAGCTTGAAAGTCATTTAAGACAAATAGAACAACATGAAAACAAGTATCAGCAGGGTGAAGAATTATTATCCTCTTCGTTTACTTCTGAAATTATTAATTTGTTTTCGAACGAAATTTCTGTTCCGAAAAAAACAAATTCGACTGGCTCATCTTCACTTCTTGGAAAACCATTAAAAGTAGAATTCCATATTAAACATATGCCAAAGCCATGGGATACTTCTTTACTTTCCATTGAAATGAAAATTGGTATAGACAGAGTTTATGTTGTGAAAAAATTAAAGGAATTGCTTGATCATATTGAGCGTCAAGAAGAGTTATATTTTACACAAAAATTTGTTTATGACCCAAATATACATTTCTTTGAACAGGGTGATCTGGAAGTCATTCAACTTTTACTAAACATATATAAGAGTGAAAACTTTTATCACCAGCGAAACAGATGGTTAGCTACCTCATCTAATGATAAAGGTATGACAATCCCTCCATATTTTGCTGACCAATTACTCTCTTTCATACAATATAGAAATTGCTCCTTTGAATATGGGGATAATATGTATCCACAAATAGAATGGAAAGAACAGAAGCTACCATTTAACTTTGAACTAAAAGAAAATAAAGATCACTTTGTTCTTGATTTAGATAACTGGGGTAGTACATCCTATTTAGAAGAGTATGGCTATTTACTTTTGGAGCACCAAATATATAAACTAAATCCAGCACAGGCAGCGATAATAAAAGGCCTTGATCGTGTGATATGGGAAGATTCCAGTCAGTATTTACCTATACAACGGGAGCAACTTGATTCTTTCTTATCCTATGTACTACCCAAATTTAAAAAAGTTGGGGAAATAAAAATTCAAGATAAGATAGCTGAGGAAATTATAGAACCATCCCTTGATGGGAAACTGTATTTGTACATGGATGAGGGACGGTTACTGGCAAATTTAGAGTATCACTATGACGACATCATTATCTATCCATTTCATACCGATACAGTAGAGAATGTAGGGAACTCGAAAGTCTTAGTTCGGGATATCGAGCAAGAACAAGAAATCATGCACCTAATGGAGCATTCCTTCTTTAAATTTAATGGGGAACAGTTATATATAGAAGATGAAGAAGCCATGTTTGATTTTATGTACGAATTTTTACCTCGTTTTGATGAAAAATTAAATGTCTTCATGACAAATCAGGTTAGAAATTTATTATTAGAGGAATCCAAATATCCTTCTATTCAAGTGGAGCTGGATGCTAGGCAAAACTTTTTAGAAGTAAATTTTGATCTAGCCGACATAGATAATGAGGAAGTTAGTAATATATTAAGCTCTATTGTGGAGAAAAAACGATTTTATCGTTTACCTAATGGTGTCTTTGTTCCTTTAGAGGAGCAATCTTTCCACCATATCGGGCAAATGTTGACTGAATTACAACTAAAAACAGATGCCGTACAGGACGGAAGGGTAAAGTTACCGGCATTTCGAAGTCTACAGGTAGAAGAACTATTATCTATACAAGATAGAACGAAATATAACGAAGCCTTTCGAAAATTAATAGATGACATTAAACATCCTGAGCAACAGGAATATCCGTTACCTGAAAATTTACAAGCAGAAATGCGGAGTTACCAAAAGGTCGGATTTCAATGGTTGAAAGCTTTAAACCATTATCGTTTTGGAGGCATTTTAGCTGATGATATGGGGCTAGGTAAAACATTGCAAACAATTGCTTTGTTGTTATCTGATGTTGAAGCTAACAGTAGAACTAATCGTAATCCAGCTATCGTTATTTCACCAGCATCCCTAGTCTATAACTGGAAGAGTGAGTTTAGTAAATTTGCTCCTTCTTTATCCGTTCGAATCATTAGTGGTACAAAAATTGAACGGGAACAGCTTTTACAAGACATATCGGATGTTGACGTCATTATCACTTCCTATCCCTTAGTACGTCAAGATGTAAAATTATATTCATCACTAGAATTTTCGACTTGTATTTTGGATGAAGCCCAAGCAATAAAAAATGATACGACTAAGACAGCCAAAGCAGTAAAATCTATACGTGCCGGTAATCGCTTTGCACTAAGCGGAACACCAATTGAAAATTCACTTGATGAACTTTGGTCTTTATTTGATGCTATTCTGCCTGGTTATTTTCCAAACAAAAAAGGATTCAATAGCATCCCACAAGACCAAATTTCTCGCATGAGTCGTCCTTTTATATTAAGAAGATTAAAAAAGGACGTTTTAAAAGAGCTTCCTGATAAAATAGAAACCGTTCATACTTCCGAACTAACAAAAGAACAAAAACAACTTTATGTAGGCTATTTAGAAAAAATACAAAATGAAGCATCCGAAGCAATTGCAAGTGAAGGTTTCCAAAAAAGCCGTATAAAAATACTTGCTGGGTTAACTCGTTTACGTCAGTTATGCTGTCATCCATCGCTTTTTATTGAAAATTACGAAGGAGAATCCGGAAAACTTAATCAGCTTCTCGATATGATTGATTATGCCATTGCAAATAAACAAAGGATTCTTATCTTTTCACAATTTGCTAGCATGCTAAAAATTATCAATGAAAAACTAGCTTTAGAAGGATACCATTGTTTTTACTTAGATGGACAAACGCCATCTCAAAAAAGAGTAGAAATGGCTGAACGTTTTAATCAAGGTGAAAATGACATTTTTCTCATTTCTTTAAAAGCAGGAGGAACAGGACTGAACTTAACAGGTGCAGACACCGTTATCTTATATGACCTTTGGTGGAATCCAGCCGTAGAAGAACAGGCCGCTGGTAGGGCACATCGAATGGGACAGAAAAAAGTTGTACAAGTGTATCGCCTTATATCGGAAGGAACGATAGAAGAAAAAATCTATTCCCTACAGCAAAAGAAAAGGGAGCTTATTGAAAACATTATACAGCCAGGTGAAACAATGTTTTCAAGTCTTTCTGAAAACGAAATTATGGAGCTACTTAGTGTGTAGAGAATAGATGGAGAAAGGAGATTTTTTATGAAAAAACTTCTATTTATAGAAACAGGTATGGGTATTGATGTTCATGGGCAAAACGTTACAAAAGCAGCTGTAAGAGCTGTTCAAAATGCCATTCATTTTAATTCGATGCCCGGGATTAGAGAAATGTTGCCAGACAATGACTTACAAAACATGTGCGTAAATGTTAAGCTCGCAATGCCAGTAGACAAAGAAGAGCTTGATTATGAAACAGTAAAAAAAGAAATACCATATGGGACAGTGACCATCGACGTGATGGATGGTGGAATGGCTACTACGAGTGGAATCGTCCTAAAAGATAAAGAAGATAAAAACGATTTAATGTATATTGTTGTAGCTTCCGTTGAAGTTGGCTATTAGTTATTTTTAAAAATAGAGCGTGTGAAAATTCACATGCTCTATTTTTTACTTAACAACGACATACATAATATAGAATCCCTAGGGAACGTTAAGTGACAGATTAATTAGTACAAAGGAGGATTTTTTAATGGACAATACACATGATTTTGTAGAAAAGATTCATGATAAGCAGGCAAAGGATAAAGAAAATAAACAGAAACAAGGCAAAGGAAATCCAAGTGAAAAGCTACCATCTCATGCTCATCGCAAAGAGTAACAAGTCCGCCATGATATTCATCATGGCTTTTTTCTTTTGAGTACCTTAAGCTTATCCTATTACAAAACTACATATAGTAAATAATTCCATCTTATAATACAATAGGCTCATAGGGGGAATTATTCTATGTTAAAGCAGTTTAAAGAGATATATATACTCGTTTACTTTTTAGTTTCACTTTTATTTATGGAAGCGCTTTTTCGAGCCTTAACAGCAAAGAGTGTCTTTTCTGAAGGCTTGCTAATTTCTTTTATTTTTGCCACCTCTATTGCAATGACTTTTTACTTTCTATATTCTTTATTTCGTGGAAAAGGACGCTATTTAATCTCTATTATACTCCTCATTGTTGCTGGTCTCGTGTTCTCATCTCAGCTCATATATTTTAATTTTTTCAGAACGTTTTACACATTATATTCTGCAGGAAATGCCACGCAAGTTTTTGAATTTTGGAAAGATATATGGACTATTTTACTTCAGCAATTCTTTTGGATTATCTTATTTTTCTTACCTGCTAGTCTCTTTATCATTTTCGGAAAGAAAATATTATCCTTTACAAAGATAAGCCTATTTGCAAAAGGGATGATAGTTTCATTGATTATTCTAGTTCACCTTATTGGTATTGCAAGTGTACATATTAATGGTAAAGATCAGCATTCGCCTTACGATCTTTATTATAAAAGCAGCTTTCCTATCATGGCTGCAGAGAAACTAGGATTGTTTACCATGATGAGACTGGATCTACAAAGACTTCTTACTGGATGGTCACCTGTACTAGAAGCATCTAATCCTTATCTACCAACAACCAAACCAGTTGAAGTGGATGGAAATGACGGCGACGATACGGATGGCGATTCCGGTGAAAACCCAGATTCAGAGCCAGATCCGAAAGAACCTGAGGCAGAAGTAGTCGAATATAATACGATTAACATAGATTTTGATCAACTTATTGCAAATGAAGATGATGCTGTAATGGAAGATATGCATGAGTATTTTAAAAATGTTCCTCCAACAGCTAAAAATGAATACACCGGTAAATATGAAGGCTATAATCTAGTTTTTATTACCGCTGAAGGTTTTTCACCTTTTGCGGTTCATGAAGATGTTACACCAACCTTACATAAGTTAGTTCACGAAGGGTATTACTTCACCAATTTTTACACACCCCTTTGGGAAGTAAGTACAACAGATGGAGAGTATGTTGCAACACAGGGATTAATTCCAAAAAGCGGTGTTTGGAGCTTTGAAGAATCAGCAAATAATTACCTCCCATTTGTTATGGGAAATCAATTGAAAAAGCTAGGGTATAAAACAAATGCCTACCATAACCATTCCTATGCATATTATCGAAGAGACATATCCCACCCTAACATGGGATATGAATACAAGGGGATAGGAAATGGATTGAACGTTAAACAAATCTGGCCAGCATCCGATTTAGAAATGATGGAAGTCTCCATTCCAGAATATATTAATGAAGAACCGTTCCATGCTTATTACATGACTGTTAGTGGCCATATGCAATATTCTTTTGATGGGAATAACATGGCTAGAAAAAATCAAGAACACGTTCAGGATTTACCATACTCAGAGCAAGCCAAAGCATATATTGCAACTCAAGTAGAACTAGACAAAGCACTTGAGCATTTACTTGATAAACTAGAAGAGGCAGGAGTAGCGGACAAAACACTTATTGCATTAAGCACTGACCATTATCCATATGGATTAGAGGATGAAACAATTAATGAGCTTGCTGGTCATGAAGTGGAACACAATTTTGAACTTTATAAAAATCCATTCATTCTCTATACTAAAAACATGGAACCTTTGACGATTGATAAACCTAGTTCAAGTCTAGATATTATCCCAACCCTTTCTAATCTATTAGGATTAGAATACGATTCAAGACTGTTAATGGGTACTGACATCTTTTCAGATGCAGATCCA
Organism: Salirhabdus euzebyi; assembly: GCF_014207435.1. GTDB lineage: Bacteria > Bacillota > Bacilli > Bacillales > Alkalibacillaceae > Salirhabdus > Salirhabdus euzebyi. The sequence goes on along the minus strand of NZ_JACHGH010000009.1, from coordinate 113,278 downwards.
TTAGTAGTATTTCATAACAAAAGCTTTATTACAGATAAAGGGAAGTACAATTCCATAACAAAGGAATTTACAGCCTTTCCTGGTCAAGTGGTTGACGATAACTATCTTGACTGGATGAATGCCATCGTTAATAGTAAATTTTATTACTCTACTAAGATTTTAGAAACCGATTATTATAGAAAAATATTAGAAGAATAAAAGGAAAGGCAGAACGGATTTTGTTCCGTTCTGCCTTTGTTAGTTCGTGTTCTAATAAAAATCTATTAACCAATTACGCGCAAAATCTATGAGGGGACGTTGTTTCATTAACTTACAAGATGCCTTCCCAACAGTACCTTCTATGACACTATAATTTTTTTCGAAATCTTTACCTAGATCCTCAAAGGGCTCATCATCATATACTATTTCTTCGTACATCTTCCAAACACGTTCATTGTTTTCTAACATGGCAGTTCCTTTTTTCACTTTAACCCTATTCGGGATAGCATGTTCGGCCAAATGTAAAGATGTATTACTATCGTGAGTAACTCCAAGTAATAGAATATGCCCATCAAGCTCATAAATTTTACCTAGAGGTGAGTTGATTCCAAAACCAGCTTCCAACGGTTGTTCAGATAAAATATATGGAGCGTACTTCCCCCAACCTACAAAGGAATAGATGGGATGTGAGCTACGCATAACATGAGGATATGCTCGAAACGTCTCTACAATTTTCCCCATTCCTCTTGTTGGTGTTACTCGTGGATCAAAAGCTGGCATCTCCTCCCTTATTATTGGCCACCATTCCTTTGGTACAGGAGGTTTTTGCCATCCAGATGGGTCTGAGTTATCTGCGGTTTGGCTTGGCATAATAATTGTCCCTTCCTTACCAACGGCATCTATTAATGCTTGTATAACAGCTACTGGACCTCCACAAACCCATCCAAAAGCACTAAGAGAGGAATGCACTATAACTATCATTCCTTTTTCTATCCCCAATTTCTCAAATTCTTCCTGCATACTTGTTCGCGTATTAGGTAATTTCAAATCTTTTGTAACATCTAATTCACTCATATGTCTCCCCATCCTTTTTACTTAGTAAAAATGCGGTGAAGTATATAAAAACTTTAATCATTAACACATACTTCTCTTTTTATTTATCCTATCATACACTCCTTTTATTATTTACACATTCATTAGAAAAACTTGGCTTGTCGCCAAGTCCTTATGGTGAAAGCTTATACTTTAATCCTTTAACAAAGTTAAACTTTCTTAAAGTATAAAAAGAACAGCTTTTCTATTTACTTAAAAAGCTGTTCTTTTGGGGAGTGTTATTAATAAGGTTGTTGTTCTTTTAGCTGTTTAGTTACTTTACGACAGTAACTTTAGTTGAAAAAATACACTGAACCTGTTAAGTGCTTAAATACCGCTTCTGTATAATACTTCGCTTTCCACCTCAGGTCTCCTCGTAGAAAATCCTGCTGAGTGGGCTTTAGACACGTGCTGTCCCGTGGGAGCTTAATTTAAAAAAAGAAACAAAATGATAACCATTGAAACGGTTGTAATTCCTATTCCGATAAGGACATAAACCATATAATGATAAATTTCTTTTAATAGTTTCAACTACTTACTCCTATTCTTATCCTTTATTGGACAATTCTTTTGGCACCTACATAGATGTTTTTCCAGTAGCTCATTTCCATTGATTGAACTCTCACACCCTTGGAAGTAGCTGAAATAAACTTTTTATTTCCTATATAGATTCCAACAAAAGAAACAGTCTTTCCATTCGTTTTATAAAAGACAAGATCTCCATATTTTAAGTTGTTTAGTTTTACACTTTTTCCGACTTTATATTGATCAGCAGAGGTTCTAGGAATCTTTACTTTTACACTCTTGGAAAATACATATTGCGTATACCCAGAAGCGTCAAAGCCCTTAGGTGACGTCCCGCCATATTTGAAAGGGACACCATTTATTTTTTTTGCATAGTTAACTACTACATCCCCTTTTGATACAGAACCTGCATTTGCCTCCATACTAAACAGACCGGAAAAACACACGATAATAACAGTAATAATCATAACCAAAAATGATTTTTTTCTAATAGATTGACTAACCATACAATTACCAACTTTCTATTAATTAGGTTTATTTCTATTTTATTGTAGCTAATCTTACTCTTTCAGAAGTTTCTTAAAGGTTAAAAATAGTTACAGAATCGTTAAAGAAGGGAGAAAAAAAGAAACCTCCTAAAATGAAGATTTCTTTCAACTCAATATGTCAACCATCATCTCTAAAAAGACCCTGGCTCAGATGATATTTTCCATCCGTTATTCGTTTTTTCAAATATGATTTGGACAATCTTGTAGGCTAAACTGTTTCCTAATGGTACGCGAATATAAAACTCTTTCTCTAAACCATTATCCTTACTATATTCTATTGTAGCTCTATCATAGTTAGACATCGAGCCAATATCAGCATTGGGATAAGCTAGCTTCCCCTTAGACTCTATCATATTTACTCGTTTCATAAAAGATTGAATAGAGTCACTAGTGTATAATTCACCCATATATTCGGAAAGTTCTTCATTCGTATCTAAGTCACTGCCCAAATAACGATAATCCATATTATTATAGGTAAATGTATCAATTATCCCGGTAGGCATTTTGCCACCACTCATCACATAATTGTATGTGAGAAAAGCTTCTCTTACAGAACTTAATACCATTTCTTCTTCTACACTCTTATAAGAGGACGTCTGGGTTCCAACCTTCATACTTGTAATCATTTTTTCAATGCTTTCCTGCTCATTTACAAGGTTGTGTTCTCCTCTATTAATGTAATAATTTAAATGGTCCGTTTCCTCGACTAATTCCAAGGATTTACCATCTGATGGAATTTCCTTGTAATCGACTTCAATAGAGAACAATAACTGTTTACTATTATCCTTACTATGAATAAAAGAAACAGTGTAGGAAAAGTCATTACGTATTTGTTCTTCTATTTCTAAATATGGAAGTAAATCACTTGGAATTTCTAGCATGACGTTCGCATTTTTTATATCATAAGGAATCATCGTGCGATTTTCAGCTAACACCTGTTCTTCTATCTTGATCTTTAGATCGGTAAACTCCTCATAAGATGGAATAGTTGTTTTTAATAATAAGCCTCTATTTATTGCCCAAAGAGCAAGTTCTGGCTCTCTCGCATTTAAGTATCCCTCTGCTAAGTAATACCAATAATAACTAGCATCAGGTATCTCCTCTATTCTCTTCTTATAATAATCAGACACCTTAGTAAAGTAGGATGGATAGTTTTCTACATCCTCTATAAAATCGGAGTTCCCCCATTTTAAAACTTGAACATCATACACATCGGCAAAATTTTTATTCCAAATAGCAAGTCGAGGGACTGGTTGTTCTTCCAAATATATAATTTCGATCTCTGAGTAGTTAACCTTACTAATTAAGTTTAATTCATTATTTTCCCATGAACTTACTTCTAACATATTCCCTGCTGAGACTCCTATTTGCCATCCCAATAATACCTCGTTTTTACCATCACCGGTCACATCAACAATATTCGCCCAGCTAATATCATAGCCTGAGCCTTTTTTTGAGTATACTTTTTGCCATTCATTATCCGTCTGCTTTTTCAAAATGAAATATCCCGCTTGGGCTGCATTACTTTTTGCGTGATAAATAACAACTAGTTCATCTATGTTATCCCCATCTATGTCACCAGCAACAACACCTGTAGCCCCTACTGGACCATTTGGTTGTGCTAATTCTGTACCATTTGGCAAGTATTTTTTTGCAAGCAATGTTTTATCTTCATCTACTTCAGTTGTTGCATGAACATACTTAGGTGCTTGAATTAACGTGCTCGGCTCAGGTAAAAGCCCACATCCAGTACTTATCATGGTTAAACTAATTAACAGATTAAAAATAAGGAAGTGTTTTTTCCTCACATTTTCAACCTACTCTCTTCTAAAAATATTTTATAAAGGTAACACAATTTCTACTAAAGTCCCCTTACTTGCTTCACTTGTTATTTTAAAAGTACCTTGATGTGCTTTTATTATTTCTTCGCAAATTGCTAACCCAAGCCCACTCCCAGATCCTGGTGTTTGTCCTTTGTAAAATTTCTCTTTCACAAATGGCAGATCCTTATCTGAAATTCCTATGCCTGTATCCTCTAATTGAATAATCGCATTATTTTCTTCTCTTTTAAGGCGACAGACAATTCTGCCTCCCATCGGTGTAAACTTCAATGCGTTATCGAATATATTTATAAATACTTGTTTTAAGCGATTCTTATCCAATTTACTATGTAGTATGCTTTCATCTAAATCAGCAATTATTTTTACATTTTGTCTCTTCGCTCTTGGTTCCATCTGAAAAATAACTTGTTTTATTAGCAAGTGTAAAACAACCGTGTCATATGTGAAGGATAATTTACCGCTAGTTAAACTAGACAAATCCAATAAATCATTAAGCATTTCGTTCAAACGATCACTTTCATTAGTGATAATTTCAAGTCCTTCTTTAAAAACTTCTTCATCAGTAAGCGTTTGTAAGGTGACTGCCCATCCTTTTACGGAAGTTAAGGGGGTTCTTAAATCATGGCTAATAGATGCTATGAATTCATTTTTTAGCTGTTCATGCCTTTCCACTTCCTTCGTCATAAAGTTTAGTGTGTCGGCCAGCTTTCCTATTTCATCTTCATTTACTTTTTCAATTCTAGTTTGAAAATTACCCGCTGCTATTCTTTCAGCCGCCCTAGTAATAGTGGTTATAGGTTTCGTAATCGAATTTGTTAAAAATAAACTTAGTGCTGCAGCTAAACAAATAACAATTCCTCCTACAATTAGGAGGAGAATAGAATTTTGAATTAATATATCGTTCGTTTGCTTCATACTCGTTGTTAACCTAATGACTCCGTAAGTTGTATTACCAGATTTTAAAGGGTAGGAAACAGACAGGAGTTTCTCATCCATTTTTTTACTAGTTAAAAAGCCATTTTTTCCATTTACCGCTAATTTCACGTCATTCAAAGAAAGAATATTTTTTTGATTACTAGAGTAGTTTTCCGCCAGTATATTCCCTTTTGTATCAATAAGTTGTACTTGTGCGTTTACGGTAAAATTATACTGAGATAGTAACTGTTCAGCTTTATTTTCTAATTCTCCTTCAATTAAATCCCGCTCATAAAAGGAAGAGAAAATAGCACCCTGATCCCTTAAAGTCTGTTTTACTCCACCTGTATAATAGACCATTAATGCAGAAATAATGACCGCTTCAAAAACGGCAACAGAGAATATAATTAACAATAAATAACTCCAAACAATTCTTCTCTTAATTCCTTTTTTCATGTTGCTCACTCTCCCTGAAAACAGTAACCATAACCCCAAACTGTCTTCAGAAAGGTAGGCTGTGATGGGTCATCTTCTATTTTTTCTCTTAGTCTACGAATGTGAACATCTACTGTTTTAGGATCACCAAAGTAGTTTAATCCCCAAATTTCATCTAGCAGCTCATCTCTCGTAATAGGTTCATTTACTTTTTCAAAAAAGAACTTCATTAAATAAAATTCTCTAGCTGTTAATTTGAGTAATTGCTTATTTTTAAATACCCGCTGCGTCTTCATTTGAAGTACAAAAGGACCTATATTTATTTCGTTACTTTTTGACATATCGGGTTCAGGATTAGTTCGTCTTAAAACGGACCGGATACGTGCCACCAATTCTAGAGGATTAAAAGGTTTAACAATATAGTCATCGGCTCCTAACTCTAGCCCCATAATTTTTTCCATATCTTGACCTTTAGCGGAGACTATAATAATGGGCAAATTAGGATAATCTACTCTAATCCTCGAACAAATTTCAAAACCGTCCATATCTGGCAGCATTAAATCCAGAACTACTAATGAAGGTGTATTTTCTTTAATAATCTGTAAAGCTTCTCTACCATCTCCCGCTTCAAGTACTTCAAAATTAGATCGTACCAAATTAAAAATTACGAGTTTACGTATCGGTTCCTCATCTTCTACTACTAATATTTTTCCTTCATCCATTTCCTTCAACCTCACGATTTAAAATTTCACATCTACTTTCAATATTACACATTCATACTATTTATGGAATAAAAAGTTAATCTTGACTGTTTCATCTAGTAGAAAGATTAAACCAAAACCGATCGATTCTTAAGCTGGTAGCATGTAATTGGCCCCTATTAAGGACTCGCCTGCTTTTTCTTTTTCCATATAACATTTTAAAATCTTTAGTGCTCGATGCTGGGTTGTTTTTACCTTACTTTCTGTCCATCCTAAGCACTTTGACGCTTCTGCTATGGGAAGCTCATTTAAATAACGAAGAATAATTACTTTTCTTTGATCGACTGTGCAATAATCCAAACATCGATATATCCAGCAAAGTTCTTCTTTTTGAATGGTCAGTTCCTCGGGTTGAGGCTGGTAATCCCTTAATTCATTTTCAAAATAATAATAGTCGTATTGATAATTTTTCCGTTTGCCTTGTTTTCTAAAGTGATCAATTACTATATTTCTCGCAATCGTAAATAACCACGTTTTTTCATTATTTACTTTTTGGCAATCATCTTGAGCTTTAAGCACTCGCAAAAAGACATCTTGTACTAAATCCTCCGCTTGTTCCTTGTTTACTCCCATATACATTAAAAACTTAAAAAGGTCTTTGTTGTACTGTTTATATAAATCGTCTATAGATCTTTCCATTTTGCTCGCTCCATTTATTTTTTTATTTTCATCAAAAATGATAAGGATTCATTTGTTCATTCATAGCGTCTAGCTCATAATCTTCTTTATCCAAATAAGATAATAAGTTTGGTAAATAGTCTATAGTAGTTTTTTTATCGTGGAGTAAGATAACAACTGGTTTTTCAATAGATGAAAATGATTTCAATTCATGTATGACCTTTTGCACATATTCTCCTTTTTTGTATTTCCAGTCTTCACTATCAATCGTCCAATCCCATACTATAAATCCATTTAATACACACTCGTCTAATTGAGAGGATGTTAAATGAGGAGAAGAACCATAAGGCGTTCTTATTAAATTACTACTTATCCCCGTAATACTTTTAAGCGTAACTTGTGTCTGTTTCATTTCAGAAATTACACTATTTTTTGATTCATAGAATTTCTGTTTATTATGGGAAACTCCATGTAGACCAGGCACATGTCCATCTCTAATTATTGCTTTCGTTGCATCTGGGTACTTTCTCATGTTAGGCTCCAGCATAAAAAATGTAGCTTTTGCCTGATAGCTTTTTAACACTTCCAGTAATTCATCGGTGTTATTTGATGGCCCGTCATCAAATGTAATATAAACGGTTTTTTGCTTATAGCTTTTATTGTTAACCTTGTTTTCAACAGGAATTTCTTTATCTAATTTTTTCTTTACGGATTGTTTAGCTTCATAATTAATCTTTTTAAGTTCTCTAATTTCTTGATCTAGTTGAAAATATTCTTTCTGTAACTCAACTTCATTAAAAACACTATCTTCTGTTATCATAGCTTTTGTTTTGGAAACTAGAATAATATTGAAAATAAATAGAAGTGTTGCTAAACAAAAAAATATGAAAAAAGCTTTGATTATTATCTCATCATGTTTACGTACCATCACGAAATCCCTTTCCTCTTTATGTTAGTAAAATCATAAACCTTTCTAGCAAGAAAAGGGTTATAAAAAAGTAACAGTTTTTATGATACTCCGTAACCTTTTTGTAACTTTATGATTAAAATAAAAAAACCTCACCTAAAGTTACATTAGGTAAGGATTTAAAGGTAATTACATTTTATTGACGATTTATTCACTACCTTCTACTCGATAAACGCTTTTAATTTTTTCAATAGCAGCTAAACCTTCCAACTCTTTCAAAACACCTTCTACACTTTTTTTAGAAGAGTTATGCGTTACCATTATTAATTCTGCTTTATTTTCGGAATGGTGTGGCTTTTGAATAACTTGCTCTATACTTACATGATGAGTAGCAAGACTTTTTGTAATTTGTGCTAAAACACCACTTTCATCATTTACAATAAGTCGAACAAAATATTTAGACCATATTTCTTCTTCCGTTTTTAATTTTTTTTCTTTATATGGTGCAACCATGCCTCTTCCATTTACACCTAACTTCATATTTTTTACTACCGTAACAAGATCGGAAACAACTGCATTTGCTGTAGGTAACTCACCCGCACCTGGACCATAAAACATCGTTTCACCAACCGCTTCTCCATAAACATAAACAGCGTTAAACACACCATTAACCGATGCAAGTGGATGCGTTTTTTCAATCATTGTTGGTTGGACACTAACCTCTATTAACTCATCGTCTTGTTTAGCAATCCCTATTAGTTTTATCGTATAGCCTAATCGATCACCATATTTCATATCATCTAACGATACATCGGTAATCCCTTGGCAATTTACTTCCTCCAGGTTCATTCCGACATGAAAGCCAAGGGTACTTAAAATAGACATTTTTCTAGCTGCATCTAAGCCCCCAACATCAGCCGCCGGATCAGCTTCCGCATAACCTAATTCTTGCGCTTCCTTTAATGCTTTCTCGTATGACTGACCTTCCTGGCTCATTTTAGTCAAAATATAATTAGAAGTCCCATTTACAATGCCCATCATTTTAGTAATGCGGTCAGAGGAAAAGCCTTCAACAAGTGCCCTTAGGATTGGGATTCCTCCTGCAACACTAGCTTCATAAAATAAGTCACAGCCTTTACCAGCAGCTTTTTGAAGTAACTCTGCCCCATGAACAGCCATCAAGTCTTTATTTGCTGTTATAACATGCTTTCCATGTTCTAATGCCTCTAATACATATTCCTTCGTTTGATCAATTCCACCCATAACCTCTACAATGACATCAATTTTAGGATCTTGTAAAAGACTATATGGGTCATCTGTTAAAAGATCAGAATCCACATCAAAATTTCTTCTTTTCGATGGATCTTGAACTAATATTTTCACTACTTCTATTTGTACACCTGTTTGATGGAGCAAGTCTGCTTGATGCCCCTCAATTAAGCGTAACACCCCTGTTCCAACCGTCCCCATACCCATTAGACCTACTTTTACCTTTTTGTCTAACAAAACCTTCACCCTTTCCTCTAACCAACACACAACACAACGCGTGTCTTTTATCCGTGTACCTTTGTATTTGTATAGAGGACATTATAATGTGTTAGAGACAATAATTCAATGATATTAACTAAAAAAGTTCAAATTGATTGAACTTTACGTTTCTTAGCTGAAAGCATTAATGATATGTTTATTGGATAAAAAAACACAAACGCCCTAGTTTAGGAGGTTGTGTTTTTGTGATTAAATCAAGCTATAGTTATAACATGCCACTGCTTCCACTTGCTTAAAACCTTCTTGAATATATAGTGATTTCGCTCGTTCGTTATCTGCATTTACACAAAGAATCGTCCTTTTAAAGTCCTTTTCATTAGCGATGTGCAAAGAGGCCCTTAATAATATTCTTCCTAAACCTTTACCTTGATACTCAGGAATAACAGCAACTGGGCCAATATTCATAATAGGCTCACCTTCAAATTCGTCTTTACTTCCCTTTACCACTCCGACCGGTTGTTGATTATGATAAAGGATAAGTAAACCACCTTCTAAATACTCATCGTCCTTTGTCATCTCCGTAACCATGTCAGGTGTAATTGGTGTTTCACTTCCTTTAAGGGTTGCAAAGCTTGCATTTCTCACTTCACACCACGCTTGTTCATCTTTACCAGGTTGGAAAGTTTTTATTTCGTAATCTATCGGCAAGTGATACGCGGGTACTTCTAACTCATCTCTAACAAGAAGGAAAGAATAGCGCTCAATTTGAAAATCTAAAGCTTCTATGGAGTGTTTTAACTCTTTATTTTCCTCTGGTACAAAAACAAAGATATTTTCGAGTCCATCAACATGTCCTAAAATACTCTCCATTAGTATTTGGTAGATTTCTTTGTTTTCTGTTTCGGAATGAAATATTCTAAAACGACCTTTTTTCCCGCTTCTGTTGTACGCATCAATAATGAGGGAAACAGTCCCTATTATATTTCCACTATCATTCGTTACAATATAGGTAGGGTTTTCTTCATTTGGTTCAAAATCTCGAAGATCTTCATCATATAAATACGATTCATCTATTTCTCCTTTATATTTTTTACAATACTGAATAAACGCCTCTACCTTTTCACTTGTTAGTGCTTCTATCTTCATCCTTATCACCCTTTTTCAATCTCTATTAGAAAAAGCTAATATCTAATGTATTCTACAAAAGATATTAGCCTTTCCTTTTTTTATGCTGTTTTTTTCTTTCTTCTCGTTAGAGCCATCATCACTATCCCCACGCTTAATAAGACCAATCCTATACTTAATAAGTTATAGACATTTGTAGATGTATTAGGTAACGTAGGCGACTCTTCTTTATCTTCTATCGGGCCTTCTTCCTTAGGATTATCCACAGGTGGCTCCTCTTCTTTTGGTTCTTCTACAGGTACATCATTGTTATTTAAAATTTCATAAATCGTAAAAGTACTAAACTTATTAATTTTAAACTTAATTCCTATTGGATTGTTGTTTACATCATAAACAATTTCACTATCGGCAATTACTTTTTCATCGGCATGTTCAATGAAAACGCGTAACATTTCAGGATCTGTTACTTCATCTAAAATTTCCTCCAATGGGAACGTTACTTCTGTCTCAAAACCTCTATAGTTTGTTTCAATTTCAATAGGTGTTCCAAGTACATTTACTTTCTTTCCAGCTGCACTTTCTAAAACAGCTTCTTCAATGGAGACAGCTTGCCTAACCTGTTGCTTTTCATTTTCCTCCGTTATAGGTACAAGGCGGAAAAAAAGATCTAAATTATTTTCACTCATTTTTAACAGCTGTTCTTTGCTTAAAACTAGTTGAGCGTAAGTATTTTCAACTTTAATAAATTCTACATCATGTTCATTAGCAAAAGCTGTAATAGCACTTCTATCAATTTCTATTGCAAATTCACTTGCTACATCACTAGGATTAACAGGAAATTGAATGGTTGCGATACCATTAATTACATTAGTCAAAACCGCTTCAACTATTTCGTCTGTCACAATGATTTTATCAATTTTACCTATTACATCGCTGTTATTTATTACATTAATTCTTTCAATAGTTAATGTCGTATTTCCTACATTAATTTGACGTGCAGAATTAACATCTACTTTTTTCTCGATTCCTGCTGCTTTTATAACGAGAAGGAAAGTTCTTGTTTTTGTCACATTACCTTTTGAAACAGTTGCTGTTATCGTGACACTTTTATCATTCTGTTGTCTGTTAACAGTTGTGGTAATTTGCTGCTTTCTTACGTCACTTGAATCGATTTTAACAACTCCAGAATCATTTGATGTCCAGACAACATCCGTTTCATGATTATCCGTGCGTAAAAGATAAACATTGGATGTAACACTTTCCCACGTATCATTCACCCCGTTATTTTTCTGGAAACCAATTTTCAAATTACGTAATGTATCATCCACTTCTTGTTCAAAAGTGAGTAAGCGGAAAGTTTTCTCTTCACTAGTAACGTCATTAACTGTTTGCGTCACTAGATAATCTACACCTTGCTCTAAATTCGCAAAAACATATTTTCCTTGATCATTCGCTATACCCGTACTAATAGTGTTTCCGTCTTTATCTAGTAATGTAACAGTTGCACCAGGGATAAGGTTACTTACCTCAACTGTTTTATTTACATTATCCATCTTATCCTCAGCAATTGCTGGTTTACTAGGTCCTACCGTCACTTTATTAGAAAGATTACTTTCTACTTCGTTCACAGTTTGGGTCACCTGATAGTCTAACCCTACTGTAACACCTGTAAAGATAGCTTCTCCTGATAGGTTTGCTGTTGTAGAAGCAACCAATTTACCATCTTTATCATAAAGATTAATAGTTGCTCCTGGGGTTGAGCCATTGACTGAAATAGTATTTTCTCCATCAGCACTTCCTATTGCAATGATTGATTTAGGTTTTATGACTAATATTCTAGATTTTGCATCAGCATTATTACCCGCTTTATCACTTACGTTATACGTAATCGTATAATTACCAGGCACATCAGTATGGACAGGTATACCTGTAACTAGAATCTTATTTGAAACATCACCATCAATGTTATCCACTGCTGTTGCTGAATCGTCTATATAGTTATTGCCTTCTACTAATTGAACTTCTTGACTACCTTTTAAAGAAATGATTGGTTTTGTAGTATCCACTGTGAATGATACTGTGTCTGATCCAACAACACCTCTATCTGAAATGGTTACTTCAGCAGTATAATGTCCATCGTTTAAAAGAATGGAACTAGTAGATGTCCATTGATTATTTTCAACTATGCCGGGATAAGTAGTTCCATTAATTTCAATTGTAATGGATGATCCATTTGGGGCATTAGTAGAACCCTTAATCACTTGTAAATTGTTTAAATGAGACATATTAGTTGGACTTTCTATTAGGACAGCCGGTGCTTCAATAACGGTTACCTCTACTAAATCACTTTCCACTTTACCTTGTGTTTTTGCAGTAACAGAAAGAATATCCTCTTTTACGATTGTCACATCCTCGGGTATTTCAACTGACCATTTACCCTCACCATCTGCTATACCTGATCCAATTACATTTTCATCGCGCTTTATAGTGATTTGTGCATTTGCTTCAGAAGTACCGCTTATCACTTTTTCGCCAATAATAAGTACTGGTTTCGTCGGAATAGGAGCTTCTGTTTTACCTTGTTCTTCGACTATAATTATCCATTCCCGGACAGTACCATCTTGAGCTGTAATCTTATATTTTACAGGGTTTGTAAAATTGTTTGCGTTTTGGCCACTTTCTTGTAAAACTTGATCAACCTCTGCCCCTTGTGCATTATCAGATAAAACAAAAGTTGCTATTAACTGATCTAACGCTGTTCCATTTTCTACCTCAATAAATACCGTTCCATCAATGCTGTTAATTTCTGCTGGTTTCGTTTGTTCTCCAAAACTAAAAGACTCTATATTAGCAGAGTTGCTCAGTACATTTATCGTTCCTGTTGGAGCTTGAACATTATTATTATTATCTACATCATCTGGAAATTGACCAAATGTACCTGTAAACAGATACGCTCCAACCTGATTACCATTATAGTCCGGATTAGAATTAACGCTCCATTCTATTGGGACCTCAGTAGTTTGACCATTATCTAAACTGACTTCTACAGTCATTCCTAATGTCAATTTTGCTTCTTCTACACTAGTTCCATGAGGGACCGACTTTATTACAGGATTTGCACTTTCAATACTCTTTGTCTTTATTGGTATATCTTCTAGTAATACAGGAGTACTATCAGGATAAATTTTTGCACCACCTATAGGATTACTTAATTCTATAGTTTTTGTACTTGACGGTACTTTGATTACCTTCTCGGTTTCTCCATCTCCAAACTTAACGGTTCCAGAGTCTATCGTAGTCCCATTTTCATCTTTAGCTACCCATGTTGCGGACGCTGTACCATCACTTCCTCCTGAACGTTTAATCGTAACGTCATACTGTTCTCTTGTATCAAATTCAATTTGCCCAGGTTGAACGGCTCTATCATTTAAACTGCCTGCTTTTATAAAGACGTTTGAATCATATTGATCATCAAAACCATCTGCAATTGCTAGTTTGATTGTGTTTGATACACCTGGATTAACACCTACTGAAACAGACATTACAACTGTAAGACCGTCCATTTCCGTATTAAGAGCTCCACCTTCGTTGTTTATAAAATACTCTTCATTTTTCGCATCTATACCGTATGGATTACCACCATTAACAGTATTTATTGAAACTGGTGTATTTGAATCAGGGAGTAAAGCTACATTTTCTCCATTTACAAAAAAAGCAAAAATATCATTAAAGTCACTATTTGCGTATTCATTATATTCTTCAGATGAAAAAACATATTGAAACGATATGTAGTTCCCACTTGGTACAAATGTAAATTCTAATGTTGCTGCATCATAGGTTCTAAATCCTGCTAAATTAGTTAGACTTGAATCACCCGAACTATTATATCTAGTAGTTTTATCACTTTCTATGTTAGGTCCTATCACATCTTTAGCATTCCCTGTACTCAAGATTATGCCATTTTCAAAACCTACTATATCATTACCCCCACCAAAGATGCCAAAAGCATTTGTATTTCCCGTTAACTTAATTTCACTTGCAATAACACCACTACCTAGAATCTCGTTTACTAACTCTTCTTTTGTTTGAGCTATATCGACTCCCAGCCCTCCACTTGCTGATGATATGGTAGGGAAAAATAACAGATTAGTAGCTATTGAAGTGAAAATCAGTGTAAAAAGTACTACGTGCGTTATAAGTTTTTTTATTCTCTTTCTTATATACAAAATAAAATCCCCCTCTAGAATCACAAGAACTGCATTCTTTATCTTTTTTTTGGCTACTGGACTAAAATTTCTACTTACTTTTTTTTACAAATTTCGACGCATATTGACCTAATGTCTTCCTAATTATAAAGTAATAGATAATAAGCATTCTATATAAAAAACGTTAACTAAAGTAAAGTTTTCTTAACCTACCAAAAAGAGGGTATATCTATGATCAAAGGAAAATACTATTTTGTCCTTTTTCTTCTATCTATGCTTTTTATTAACTATCAAGGGCTAGAAGTTGAGGCAACAGAAAAACAATTGATAAATGAAGGATATTTAGATCTTAGCAATAGTGACTTAGATCAGGTTCTTCTACTAGAAGGACAATGGGAGTTTTATTGGAAGCAACTACTTGTTCCCGAAGATTTTAAGACTACCAATGAACAGGAAAAAACCAATTATATTGAAGCCCCAGATGTTTGGGTGGATGCAGATTATACCGGAAGTCTTCCCCTTTCCAATTCAGGGTTTGGCACTTATCGACTCGTTATTCATATAAACGAAGAAGACTCTAATGAACTTTTATCTGTTTATATTCCTTCTGTAGCCTCAGCCTATAAGCTTTGGGTAAATGGGGAGCTTCTTGCTAAAAATGGAGAAGTCGGCACAAACCGGGAGAGCATGAAACCTAAATCTTTTTCTAAAACAGCCTCATTTGTACCTCATTCGAGTGAAATTGAAATAGTTATGCAAGTTTCTAATTTTTCGCAGCGTAAAGGCGGAATGTGGTCTCCATTAAAATTTGGATCGCATGACGCTATTAATAAAAATAGAGAAATGAATGTAATTCGAGATATCATTATTGCAAGCGCCTTATTTGCTCTTAGTTTTTACCTTATTTCACACTACTTTTTTCGTTCTACTTCCAAGCTTCCCTTATTTTTAGGGGTGTTTTGCTTCTTTGTTTCATTGCGTACTCTCTTTGTAGGTGAGCTATTATTTATGTATTTATTTCCCTCTTTTTCATGGGAATTGAGCGTTAAAATAGAGTATCTTACTATTTACTTTAGCTTCATGGTACTTTTCCTCTTTTTATATTATTTATTTCCAAGAGAAGTTAATAAAAGAATCATCTATTTATCTGTTGCCATATGTTTACTATTTAGTCTCACAACACTCTTTCCTGCATATATATACACTCACTTTCTTTATACTTTTGAGACCTGCTCCATCGTTATTTTTATCTATTGTATTTATATAGTTGGACTTGCTGTTATAAGAAAGAGAGAAGGTGCTATTTTAAACTTTTTATCGGTATGCTTTTTTGTTATTGCGGTGATACATGATATCTTTTACTATAACTTGAAGATTAATAATAGTGTGGATCTTGTACCAATTGCTGCCGGTGTGTTTCTTCTTGCGCAGACACTTATAGTTGCTAAAAATAGTTCCAACGCATTTGCGGAAGTAGAAAAACTTTCTCAAGAAATAAAGGAAACCAATACACTGTTAGAACAAAAAGTTGCAGACCGTACTTATGAGCTTCAAGAAAGAAACAAGCAGTTACATCATATTGAACAAACACGGAAAGAATTCTTTTCCTCTGTTGCACACGAAATAGGTACACCGATGCAATCTTTACAAGGTTACGTTCAACTATTAGAAAACAAGGTCCAATCCGAAGAAGAAAAAAGTTATGTAAATATTGTTGGGGAAAAGGCAAAGTTAATTAATCGGTTATCTAAGGACTTACTTGATCTGGCAAAAATGGATGAAGGACAGTTTGACTTTATGTTAGAAGAAGTAGATGCCGTCCATTTGCTAGAACACTTATATAACCGCTTCGAGCATGACATAGTAAATGAAAAAATGAACCTCGATTTGCAATGGGGTAGTTTACCAAAGGAGCATGACCTTCTCCTTCAAATTGATATTTTACGGATCGAACAAGTATTTTCAAATATTATTCATAATGCGACCAAGTTTACTCCTGAGGGAGGAACTATTACAATTGTAGGAGAGTATGAAGAAAATCCTAGTTCCTATCATGAAAATGGTATATTCCGTATACTAATTTGTGATAATGGAATTGGTATAGAGAAGGATATACTACCAAATATTTTTACCCGTTTTATCAAAGGAAAGAATTCGTTGAATAAAAAACAAGGTTCTGGCTTAGGCTTAGCCATTTGTTACGAAATCATTAAAAAGCATGATGGTACAATTTCGGTACAAAGTAAAGTTGGGGTAGGAAGTCAGTTTTCTATAACATTACCAGTGACATTGGTTGAGAAGGAGAATCCAAAATGAGCTTAACTATTTTAATAGTAGAAGATGATTATGATATTCAACACTTTCTATCTACCGCTTTATCCAGCTACGGATTTCATCCAATTATTGTTTCACACGGGATGGGTGCCTTACACGCTTTCGAATTAAACCAGCCAGATTTAATACTGTTAGATGTTCAACTTCCTGATTTAAATGGGTTTGATGTTTGTGAAAGCATTCGGAAGGTTTCTAATGTACCAATTATATTTGTAAGTTGTTTAGATGATGGTTCAGATATTATTCGAGGATTAGAATTGGGTGGCGATGATTATGTGACAAAACCTTTTGATTTGCAGCAGCTTATTGCCCGCATAAAGTCTAATCTAAGGCGAGCACCTGTTTTTAACCGGCAAAATGATACTACTAGTCAACCAATGAACCTCGATACCGAAAGTTTAAAAATTGGTCCCTTGCATCTTAACTTTTACTTACAAAGAGTCACTTTCAATAATCAAAACATTGATCTCTCGAATAAAGAATTTTTAATTCTATCTATCCTTGCTCAACATCCTGATAAAATATTTAGTGCACACGAACTTTATACACTTATTTGGGGAACAGACAGTCTTGGGGAGACAAGAACGTTAAAGGTTCATATTAGTAACTTAAGAAAAAAACTAGAACTGCATACCGGAGTATCTACATATATTCAAACGGTCAGAGGGCTTGGTTATCAGTTTTGTATAAAATAAATATAATTAGATGAAAAAGAGAAGCTTTTGATAAAAATGGAAGCTTCTCTTTTTCATTACCTAAACTTGCTGCACTTCTCTTTTCAATATCCTTCATAACTTTTATAAATATTTTTTCCTATAAGCTTATAATATAGACAATTTATAACGTCTAACTAAATAGAGCAAGTTACTCTATTAACAGGAGGAGGTAAACCATGAAAATAGTTAACATTACTTTCGTGCTAATGGCTATTTTTCTTTTATCGGGATGTATACATTCGACTAAAACGGAAATGAATTCACTTAAAACACGCATAACAGCATTGGAAGAAGAGAATTCCCTAATTGACGAAGAACGTTCTTTACTCAAATCAGACAACAAGCTTTTAGAGAAGGAAAATGAAACGTTACTTAAAAAACTTGAAAAAATAGAGCAGGAGCGAATTGATCAATTAACTAAAATAACAGGACTGGTCAATATACGAGATATAGATAACACGATTGTCGTAGATTTACGATATGCAACAGAAAACAACTTTGTAGAGAAAAAAGTGTATCCTGTTGCCATCTGTTTACTTCAAAAAGATACTGCCCTCAAGTTAAAGCATGCGAATGATTTAGCTAAAAAGGATGGATACCGGATAAAAGTATGGGATGGATATCGGCCACTTTACGTACAAGAGATATTCTGGGAAAACACACCAGACCCTAGATATGTAAGTGATCCAAGTAAAGGTACCGACCACAATCGTGGAGTAGCAGTTGATATTACCTTAGTAGACGAATTAGGCAAAGAGTTGGAAATGCCTACTGGCTTTGATGAATTTACAGAGAGATCCTGGAGAAATCATCAAGGCAATACAGATGAAGCGCAAAAAAACATGGAATATTTAACAAAAATCATGCAAGAAAGTGGATTTTCATCTATTAGCACGGAATGGTGGCATTATCGTGACACTAATGAAAAAGATTACCCGTTTCAGAACGTAGATTTAGAGTATTTCGTACCAAAAACGTTTTAACTCAAAAAAGGAAGCTCTCTTTATAAGCATTAAGAGGGCTTCCGTAATATCAAAAAACTTTTATACCAACTATTCTTTATTCAATAGCGCTTTAATTCCTGCAATATTAATCCCCTGATTAATAAGGTGTTTGATTTCCTTTAATCTATTAATATCTTTTACCGAGTATACACGGTGATTGCTTTCGTTTCTATCAGGTTTAATTAGTTCCTGATTCTCATAATATCGAATTTGTCTTGCGGTTAATTTCGTTAAATCCTTTACTACACTCATAGGAAACTTAGGTAAATGGTCAGGAATGTTGTTGTTCATGCCTTCCCTCCCCTCAATCAATACATACATTACCTTATTTTGGCTATATGTGTATACACATCGTTTAAATGAGAATAACCTAATTGTTTTACACCACGAATTCCTTCTGACCATAAATTTGCGGTTGCTATCGCATCATGCAAAGCATGGTGTCTTTGTTGATTAAATATCCCAAAATGATCACAGTATTCATCGAGCGTGAATAGTTTTAACTCCGGTTCAATAATTTTGGTTAGGAAGGATGTATCAATAATTCTATTTTGAAAATCTGTTTTAAGCGCTAGCCAATTGGCATGTTTCATAAATTGTTTTTCATGACTTGAATGATGTGCAACGAGCGTATCACTTTTTACAAATTGGTAAAATTCTTTTAAAACATTTTGAATAGGTGGAGCAGCTAATAATTCTGCTTTCGTGATACCGGTTAATTTTTCAATTTCCTTTGAAGGGCCTTCATCACTATAAATTGCAGAGTAGAAAGTATCTTCTGCCAAAATTTGATCTCCCCGCATTTTAACAGCACCAATTGTTAACATACGGTCCCCTTTATATGGATAAAATCCGGTGGTTTCAATATCAAAAACAACCACCTTTAACTCCTCAAAAGGTATATTTAGTACGTCATTCTTTTTAATTTCGCGTTGTAAGCTTCTTATATAGGCAATTTGCTGTGGATCCAATGAGGTATAGGAATTGGAGGTTAGTCGTCCTGATATTTGTCTAACAAATTGCATCATCTGATTCATAACCATGCTGAACACTCATTTTCAATTATTTTTTTTGTGTCAGAAAAAAGATCATATCCTTTTTTCATTAATAATTTTAGCTCCTTCTTATTCTGCTTCGTCAACTTATCTAAAGGTATAAGATGGACTTGTTGATAGCTTCTTACATCTTGCTGAAAGTTAAGACGAAATTGAAGAAGTTGAATAAAGTATTTCTCAAAGCTATAAATAGATGGATATTTTTCCTTTATTTTATTAAATCTAGCAATTGTAGAAGAATCTGTGACACTTTCTTTGAGAGCTAACAACCGTAGGGAATTTACATACGGAAAGAAAGTCGTTTGTTTCAATTGAATTTTACCTGACTGTTCACCAGAGGATTCTGGAAGTAATTGACCTAAAACCCCCACACCCTTTTTGATAAAATCCACATTTTCTACTAAACGCAAATATAATCTTGGTTCATTGTTTATTATCGTAAATGCCAGTTTTTTTATTTCATTAATAAAGTTGTTGTCACCAACCAAAACTCTAGAATCAATAAACGTTGAAAAATGACGCAGTGATGTCCAACTAGCTTCCTCTAACCAATCAGAAATTTGTTGTTTCCAATCGGCAATAGACTGACACCATAATGGATTAGATGCCATTACCTTACCTTCACAGGTCTCATAACCAACCATTTCTAAGGCAACCGCTATTTCACTTCCTAATTTTAAAAAATATTCTTCACAGTCAGCATTTCCATCAAATATAATGCCGTGATCTTGGTCGCTCCATACAGACTGCTCAAATCTTCCAGCACTCCCCATTAAAAAGAAGGCAAAGGGAGCGGGAGAACTCCCCCACTCTCTTTGCACCTTTTTCATTGCTACTTCTACCGTTTTCCTTATTACTTCATCATGCAAGGTATTTAAATTGTAATGATTAGTTGAAACGTGCTTTATACTTTCCTGTCGCCAATGGCTAATATCTGTATAGTTATTCAAAATAATTCGACCCCCTGTTTCAACTAATCATATCACCTTTTATGCACCTTTTTGATCATTCGGATGAGGGATGTTTTCTGGATAGCCATAACCTCCGTGTTCACTTAAATCAAGACCAACAATTTCTTCTTCTTCGGTTACACGAATGCCGCCCATTACTTTATCCATTACTTTTAATATAACGAATGCCACTACAAACGCGTATAAACCACTAGTTACAACACCAAGAGCTTGCACTCCTAATTGAGTGAATCCACCACCATAAAACAATCCTGCTTGACCGGTAAATGCGAATTCAGGTACTGTGAATAAACCGTTTGCTAGTGTACCCCAGACACCTACTGTTCCGTGAACAGATAAGGCGAAAATAGGATCATCAATTTTGGCTTTATCAAACATTTTCATGCTGAATACGACAATGAATCCACCAATTGCACCTATTACAACTGCAGCCCAAGGATTGACGAAGCCAGCGGGTGCTGTAATAGCAACTAGGCCTGCCAAAGCACCATTTAATGTAGTAGGAACATCAGCTTTACCAGTTAAAACCCAAGCAACAAACATTGCCACTATAGCACCAGCTGCTGCTGCTAATTGTGTATTAAGGATAGCAAAACCAAAGAACGCCCCTTCAACTGCAAAAGTACTCGCACCATTAAACCCAAACCAACCTACCCAAAGTAATAGCACACCTAATGCCGTAAATACTTGGTTGTGACCTGCAAGATCATTAGAAGAACCGTCTTTATTATATTTACCAATACGTGGCTTTAAGACCAATGTAGCAGCTAATGCAGCCATTGCACCTGTTAAGTGAACAACTGTTGAACCAGCAAAGTCTTGTTTTCCATGGTCAGCTAACCAACCACCACCCCAAATCCAGTGTGCTACAACCGGATAAATAACAGCTGAGAATAGGATTGCAAAAATAACATAGGATGATAACTTCGCACGTTCAGCAAAACCTCCAAACGCAATGGTCATAGCGACTAAAGCAAACATCATTTGGAACATAAAATCGACAGCTGGAGATAATCCTTCTCCACTAAATGATGCATCACCATAAAAGAAATTCGATAAACCGATAAACCAGTTACCATCACCATAAATAAAACCATAACCAACTGCCCAAAAAACTAAAGACCCAATTCCTGCTGTAAAGATTGTTTTACCAGCTATATGACCGGCATTCTTCATTCTAGTTGAACCAGCTTCAAGTAAAATAAATCCTCCTAGCATTAGAAAAACTAAAAATGTACCAATAACCACCCATAAATTATCCATTAAAGCAATTTCCATTAAAACCTTCTCCCCTCACATGTTAATTTATTTAACATTTGTTGTTAGTAAATAACTTACCATGCTCTGAATATTCAAACAATTAACTTGTGAGATAATCTAACAAAGTATTTATTATGGGTAATTGTTGAAAGCGATACCATTGCTAAAACCATTAGTATCCAAGGGTTTAAAAGAATTTTATAGTGGTTTAGGTCTTTCAAACCAAACTGAAAAGGTACTGTTTCAACTATCAGTTAATAACTATAAAGCAGAGTAGTTATTCTAGAACAAACTAGGCTAGTTATTAATGTTTTTTTACACTTTGAAATTATTAAATTTTTCTATTGCTATTTTTCTAATAAGCTGATACCATGAATGTGCATTAAATGGAAAGCTAAATATGAAATATATCTGAGTCTTTCCAAGCAGATAATTTTTGACCACTCCCGAAAAAGAGTTTAAGGCCATACGGACAGCCGGGTCAAACGCCGATTGGCAACTTAAGTTGCCTTATTGATTGAGTTAAAAGCTCAAATTTTATAAGTTGGTTACTTTACAACCAGTGCATATGCACACAACTTGTGAAACGATCAATAAGAGTGATAAAAGTAATTATTTGCTATATAGACTCTGATCCGATATGATATATTGTAATATTTTAAAGCTTTCAAATGTCCTGTGACTTTTAGGAATTATGTACATATGACTTAGTCACTATGGAGAAATTATGCTTTTTAATATTGATGATTATATCTAAAGCATGTGTTGTGCGCAGTTATGCGTTTTACACCTGCTTTTTTTGTTGCTTTTTTTGAGGAATACGTTCTGCATCATTTTCAAATTTTAATAGTTAGGAGATAGGAATATGGGAAAAGCATTAGTTATTGGTTGTGGTGGAGTAGCTTCTGTAGCTATTCACAAATGTGTTCAAAATAGTGAGGTATTCGAGGAAATTTGTATTGCAAGTCGTACAAAATCAAAATGTGATGCATTGAAGGCAAAACTAGATGGTGGAAAAACAAAGATCACTACTGCACAGGTTGATGCTAACAATGTGGATGAGTTAATTGCTTTAATAGAAGAGGTTAAACCAGACATCGTTATGAACTTAGCTTTACCTTATCAGGATTTAACAATTATGGATGCTTGTCTTGCAACAAAAACTCATTATATGGATACAGCAAACTATGAGCCAGAAGATACAGCAAAGTTTGAATATAAATGGCAGTGGGACTACCGCGAACGTTTTGAAAAAGCCGGTATTACAGCTCTTTTAGGTAGTGGCTTTGATCCAGGCGTAACAGGTGTATTTTCAGCTTATGCCCTTAAACATCACTTTGATGAAATTGAATACATTGACATCCTTGACTGTAACGCAGGTGACCACGGTTATCCTTTTGCGACAAACTTTAACCCTGAAATCAATATTCGTGAAGTATCTGCAAACGGAAGATATTGGGAAAATGGTGAATGGATAGAAACGAAACCAATGGAAATTAAACGTGTGTATAACTTCCCAGAAGTTGGTGAGAAAGATATGTATCTGTTATACCATGAAGAGCTTGAATCCCTTGCTGTAAACATTCCTGGTATTAAACGTATCCGTTTCTTCATGACATTTGGACAAAGTTATCTCACTCATTTAAAAGCTCTTGAAAATGTAGGGATGACTTCTATTGAACCTATTGAATTCGAAGGAAAACAAATTATTCCGCTTCAGTTTTTGAAAGCTGTATTACCAGATCCTGCTTCTCTAGGACCACGCACAAAGGGTAAGACAAACATTGGTTGTATCTTTAAAGGGAAAAAGGACGGAAAAGAAAAAACATATTATGTTTATAATGTTTGTGATCACGAAGAGTGCTATAAAGAAGTTGGCTCTCAGGCAGTGTCGTACACAACAGGTGTTCCTGCAATGATTGGTGCTGCGATGATTATGACAGGAAAATGGAATAAGCCGGGAGTTTACAATATTGAAGAATTTAATCCAGATCCGTTCATGGAAGCATTAAACAAATGGGGTTTACCTTGGAAAGAAGACTTTAGTCCAGAGCTTGTAGATAAAGAGCCTATTAAACAAACGGAGTACTCTCGTTAAGATGAAATTTGAAGAGTTACCAACGCCGTGTTACGTAGTCGATGAAGGTCTTCTGGAAAAAAACTTAAAGATTCTAAACGGGGTAATGAAACGTACTGGATGTAAAATTGTATTAGCTCAAAAGGCATTTTCTATGTACTCTATGTATCCTCTTATTGGAGAATACTTAGATGGTACAACAGCAAGTGGTTTATTTGAAGCACGTTTAGGTTATGAGGAAATGGGCAAAGAAAATCATGTCTTTGCCCCTGCCTACCGCGAGGATGAAATAGACGAGATCATTTCGATTTGTGATCATGTTATCTTTAATTCCTTTTCACAGCTAGATAAATTTAAACATAAGGTTCTTCAAGCTGGTAAAAAGGTTGGCCTACGCATCAACCCGGAATGCTCAACACAAATTGGTCATGAAATTTATGACCCGTGTGCACCAGGTTCACGATTCGGTGTAACAAAAGATCATTTCCGTTCAGAATTGTTAGAAGGTGTTTCAGGACTACACTTCCATACACTTTGCCAACAAAATGCTGATGATCTAGAAACAACTTTAAATGCTATCGAAGAAAAATTTGGTGAATGGCTACCTCAAATGGAGTGGATTAACTTTGGTGGTGGTCACCACATTACTAGAGTAGATTATGATATTCCTTTATTGGAAGACTGCATTAAGAGAATGCAGGATAAATACGGTTTAGAAGTATATTTAGAGCCAGGTGAAGCAGTTGCACTTAATGCTGGATATTTGGTGACAACTGTACTTGATACGCATCAAAACGGAATGGAGATTGCAATTCTTGATACCTCTGCATCTTGTCATATGCCAGATGTTTTGGAAATGCCATATCGCCCACCGCTTTTTGGATCAGGTGAAGTAGGAGAAAAACCATTCACATACCGACTAGGTGGACAAACCTGTTTGGCGGGGGATGTAATAGGTGATTACTCCTTTGAACAGCCATTAAAAAGTGGAGATCGACTAGTATTTGGAGATATGGCGATCTATTCTATGGTGAAAAACACGACTTTTAATGGGATGGCATTACCAGCCATTGCTGTTCAAAAGAAAGACGGCGATTGCCAAATTGTTCATCAATTTGGATACCAAGACTTTAAGATGAGACTTTCATAAAATAGAACACAATATATGCTAGATTAACATCAAAAAGGCCTCAGCAATATGCTGAGGCCTTTTTGATGTTTTTAGTACATAAGGAATTCTCTTTCGTTGGCTTTTTTAAATAATGACTTATGACTATTCAATGAGAAAGTCAGACTAAGCACAGGTAAAATTTACAGACTCCTGAGGGACAGCACGTGTCTGAAGAGCCCGCAGCGGTGCTTTTCCGCGAGGAGGATGAGGCCGTGTCCTAAAGTGCGCGACTTATTCTACCGAAGCGATTGTATAGCGCATACCAGATTTAATCCATCTTAAATTACGTCGCAATTTAGTAGAAAGTAGCAAAAAAATTAAAAGAATTTTTTTATATACAGAATCCCTTTATCGCAGTTTCTAATGCCAATTTTGTTAAGAGTCATCCTTAATCTAGTACATTTTCTATGTTTAATAGTCACTATTAGTAGGAATACATTAATATAACTACTTAAAGGAGGAATTAGACATGAAAAACAATTCTAAAATTCTTGCAACGACTGTTACTGTAGGTTTAATTTTAGGAATCACTGGTTTTTCAGCTAGTGCCGCCACAGAAACGGTAGATGAAGGTGAAACTCTTTGGGGAATTGCACAAGAATATGATGATTTAACTACAGATGAGTTAATCGAATTAAATAGTGATTTAGATCCTACTGCCATACCTGTTGGTACAGAAATTATGCTTGATGCAAATAACACCAACAACAATAGTGAGGACATGGTAACACACACTGTGCAACCTGGTAATACGCTATTAGAAATTGCTAGTGTATATGATGGTGTAACATTAGAAGATATTTACACGTTAAATGAGGGAATAGACCCTTACAATCTGACAATCGGATCAGAAGTTGTTGTAGTTGACTACACGGGCGAATCTAACAATTCTTCTACTGGTGATCAACTCGTCTATCACACTGTTCAGCCAGGAAACACTTTCAACAAAATTGCTGCTGTCTATGATAACGTAACAGTAGATGAATTAATAGAGGCAAACCCTAATGTAAATATGTACTCCCTAGAAATCGGTTCTGAAATTGCGATTCCCCTCGATTAATAATTTTCATGTAAAAATCCTGCATCAATAAGGTGCAGGATTTTTTCTGTTGGAATTTCTTTTTATTCAAAACTTTTATTTTTATCAGGAGCATCAACTAGAGTATTGCTTTTTTCACTTAGACCTAGCGTCTGCTCTGTTGAAGTTTTAATTTCTTGTAAAAAGGTTGGGTTGTCCACTAATGATATGCCATATGAAGGAATCATTTCTTTTATTTTCGGCTCCCATTCGTTCATATGTTGTGGGAAACATTTTTCTAAAACCTCTAGCATAACGTGAACTGCAGTTGATGCCCCCGGAGAAGCACCGAGTAATGCCGCAATGGAACCATCAGCTGCACTTACAACTTCCGTACCGAATTGCAGTGTTCCTTTACCTCCAGCTTCCGTATCTTTAATAACTTGTACACGTTGTCCGGCTACTACAATATCCCAATCCTCGCTTTTTGCATTCGGGATAAACTCACGCAACTCTTCCATACGCTTTTCCTTTGATAACATAACTTGCTGAATTAGGTATTTTGTTAACGGCATGTTTTTAGCACCTGCTGCCAACATGGTAAAAACATTATATGGTTTTACTGAAGTCAGTAAATCAAGCAAAGAACCTGTTTTTAAAAACCTTGGAGAGAAACCTGCAAATGGTCCAAATAGCAATGATTTTTTATTATCAATATATCTTGTATCCAGATGAGGAACAGACATTGGTGGTGCACCAACCTTAGCTTTACCATATACTTTTGCCTCGTGCTGGGCTACAACATCGGGATTATTACAAACCATAAATAATCCACTTACAGGGAACCCTCCGATATTTTTTCGTTCAGGAATACCGGATTTTTGCAGTAAATGTAAGCTTCCCCCGCCACTTCCGATAAAGACGAATTTTGCAGTATGGCGTTCAACAGTACCGCTATCAGCATTTCGGACCTTCACTTCCCATAAACCATCACTAGTCCGTTTTATATTCTTAACACTATGTTTGTAATTTAATTCGACATTTTTACTATTTAAATGCTCAAAAAGCATCCGTGTTAAAGCACCAAAGTTAACATCTGTTCCAGAGTCTATTTTTGTTGCTGCTATAGGCTCATCAGATACGCGGTCTTTCATGATAAGTGGAATCCACTCCATCAGTTTTTCCGGATCATCCGAAAAGTTCATCCCTTTGAACAAAGGATTAGTTGACAGCGCTTCAAAACGTTTTTTCAAAAATGCTACATTATTTTCCCCTTGTACGAGACTCATGTGAGGTAATGGCATGATAAAGTCCTGAGGATTACTTATCAGCTTGCTATTCACAAGATAAGTCCAGAATTGCAAAGAGACCTGAAACTGTTCATTTACTTTTATAGCTTTGCTAATATCTATCGTTCCATCCGGTCTTTCGTTAGTGTAGTTAAGCTCACACAAAGCAGCATGCCCCGTTCCGGCATTATTCCACTCATTAGAACTTTCCTCCCCTGCTTTTGGGAGCTGCTCAAACACTTTGATTTCCCAGTCCGGTACTAACTCTTTCAGTAATGATCCCAAAGTCGCGCTCATGACTCCGGCACCTATTAAGATAACGTCTGTTTTTTTCTGTATGTTGCTCATTATAAACCTTCCTTATCTCCTATATTTGCATAAAGCAAGGCGCCATCTATGAACACACCTTTTCTATCATAATTATAACTATATCATAGAATCCTCTTAATTTTTTTTATTCAGAAAATCTATCACAACTAATAATTATAAACTATTTTTCACTCGTAAAAAAGGGAGAAGTTCAGCCATTAAGACCTTAACATAAAAAGAAGCTTTCCTATTATTCTTCAAAACTGTTTACGGAAGATAAAGTTAATATCTATATTGATTAACCAGATTCAATCCATATAGAAAAATACTGACTTATTAACGTTTTAAAAAAGTCCTAAAATTGATGTGGGCTGAGAACATGCGAAGCTAAGGTGCCATAAAATGAGTAGGAAATTACTCAACTTACATGGAGGTAAAAAATGAACAATATATATCGGAATGGAATGAATTCATAGGGATTACAAAATGGACCAATAGAAGTTATTTCAATCGAGCCGTATGTGTACCATGAATACTAGTGCGATTGAGAAAACCATTGCTGAACTAAAGGGACTTTTAGCAAATCCGGAGACTTATGAAGAAATTCGGGAGCAAGCTGAAGTTGATATGAAAAAACTTAGCAATTGGCTTGAATATTACGATTGGCTCAACAGACTCATTGACAGTTTTGAGACAAAGGAAATATTCAATTTCATACCAATTGAGCAGAAAAAGGATCCAGAATAGTAGTATTAGCCAAATTTCCTTTCTGTTTATGTAAGCAAAAACAAAAAAACACATGGGGGACAGTGTCTGCTTGCAGTAGACACCGTCCCCCTTATCTTTACCTACCTTTTCACTTTTATCTTATTTTGAAATTAATTTTGCTGTTTATATGGTTTTAACAAAAATTCAGATTGACTTTTAAACAAATTCATTTAAGAAGATGCACTTCATCCCCAACATAAATATCACCTGTTTTAATGACTGAAGCATAAACACCAAAATTATTGTTTCTTTCTTTTATAAGCTTTTGATGCAAACTTGAATCTCGTTTTGCATTATTAGGATCAACCGTAATAATCATACATCTTTTACAATGCCCTACTAACTCGATTTCTACTTCTTTCCCTATTTTTATCCGTTTACCGATCCATTGTTCTTCCATAAACGGTATCTTTTCTTTTAATGAAAGAAAAAGATTAGGACGAAAACGTCTGAAATCGATTTCGTCTTTACCCCACATTTTTTCCAATTTATCTAAGGAAGCATCGGTTGCAAGTAGAATGTGTTCGACTGCAATTGGTCCAATAGGCACATGTGAAGGTGTATATTGAACAGTAGAAATTTTTCTTTTCGATTTGTTTTCCATTTCTCTAATTAATTCATCATCTTTCCAGTCATATACCTTCCCCTCAGGTGTTGTTACTTCCACTTTGGGATATTCTTCAATTAAGTCTTCTCCTACAAATCTAGCTTTATATCTAACCATTTCTGGAAATTGTGTTATCGTTAAGAAATTTCCTTTTTTTGTTTCATCTAAATAAGCATGACTACGATCCCCATATAAACCGTATTCCATTATTTTGGATTTATGTACAAATTCTCCGTCAAAAGATTTTACAGGATGTCGAATAATTTCCTTAA
The DNA here is from genome assembly GCF_014207435.1 of Salirhabdus euzebyi. Classification (GTDB taxonomy): domain Bacteria; phylum Bacillota; class Bacilli; order Bacillales; family Alkalibacillaceae; genus Salirhabdus; species Salirhabdus euzebyi. The sequence goes on along the minus strand of NZ_JACHGH010000009.1, from coordinate 83,988 downwards.
TATGACCCACTAACATATTTTTCACTCCTATACTAACCATCTTTATCCATCTATTAGTGTAACAGAAAGGATTTTTCAAATCTTGTGGATGATGAAATCAAACCTTAAAAGTCATTTATGTATTAAAATGCCTTAGTAATGCTTTATATGTTGAAGGTAGGAGAGAATATGCCAGACTTAAAAAATCAAATCATACTTATTAATGGAGCTAATCGTGGACAAGGAAAAGCAATTGCTCAACACCTTGCCTCATTAGGGGCTAGTAGGAATTGGTGCTCGGAATTATGATAAGGCTAAAGCTGTGGCTAGGAGGTAAAGGACGTATAGGACAACCGATTAAAATTGCTCAAGCTGTAGCATTTCTTGCCTCAGATGAAAGCTCTTAATGCACAGGCACAGTAATTATAGTTGATGGTGGAATGACTTTGGGTACTACAGTCGAGTAAGGATATTTTTAAAGAGCATCTTATCAGCCACCACTTTTTTACCCAAAAAGGAAGCGTTCCGGAAATGTTCCTGCTCCTTTTTCTTCCTCTTTTTCCTCCCTCTATTTATGGTACGGTTCACCCCTATTAATCCGAAATGCTCGATAAATCTGCTCTAACAAAACTAGCCGCATTAACTGATGTGGGAAAGTCATTTTAGAAAAAGATAATGCCATATCACTACGAAACATTACTTCTTCACTTAACCCTAGTGATCCACCAATAACAAAAGCTATTTTACTTTTCCCGTATGTTGCAAGTTCGTCCAATTTCGATGCTAATTGTTCGGATGTTAACTGTTTTCCTCTTATTTCTAGCGTAATCACAAAAGTATCTGGGGATAACTTTTCCAAAATGCGTTGACCTTCTTTGTTCTTTACGTCTATTTCTTCTGCGGGACTTAAGTTTTCCGGGGCTTTTTCATCTGGAAGTTCCACAATATCAATCTTCGCATATGGGCCGAGCCGCTTCATATATTCTTGTATACCCTCTTTTAAATACTTTTCCTTTAGCTTTCCTATTGAAATAATAGTAATTTTCATATGAATAACTCCTTACTAATCTCTACAGCAATTTTATCAAAAACTTGTCAACAAATCTTCGCACTACAACAACGTTCTATTTATCCACAAAAGTATACACATGACCTGTGCAAAAGTGAATATGCACAGGTTTTACACGACAAATCTATAGTTATACACAAAGTTATCCACATATGCACATATGTTTGTACTTTATTTTGTATCAGAATCTATGTTCGCCACCATATATGCCGATTCTCCACCACAATATTCACAGTTTGTTGATAACTTCTCATTTTCTGTGGATTTCTCAACAATTGGTGCTGTTTCATACTCATCAATCACTTTTTCCATCGCTATATCCACATGTTTCTCACATACATACTGTTTCATATTTTCTATCACCCTCTCTTTCATATAAGTAAAGCGGAGATAAATGAATATCCCCGCTAGTACTAAAAATCCTGTGCTGATAATGTCATGGTCGTTTGTCTCTTATTTCCGTCTCGATAGTAAATGACCGTCATCTGTTCTCCAGGTTGTTTATTTTGGTAGAGGTGTTTACGCAAATCAATAACATCCCCAATAGGTTGATCATCTAGTTGAACAATGACATCATATATTTCTAGACCAGCTTGCCCTGCTGGTGACATAGCTTCTATATTTTCTAAGAATACGCCTTCTGTTACGTTATTTGGTAAATTCAATGACACGGACCAGTTATGGCTTGGAATTTCAGATAATGATCTAGGGGTTACACCCATATATGGTCTTGTAATTTTTCCATCGTCCTCTAAATCATCAATTATCGGCTTAGCAGTATCTATCGGAATAGAGAACCCTATTCCTTCTACAGCGTGCTGAGCTATTTTCATTGAATTTATTCCAATTAGTTGTCCACGCATATTGATTAAGGCTCCACCTGAATTTCCTGGATTAATAGCAGCGTCTGTTTGTATAACTTCTGAATGCCAATCTGCCATACCATCTCGGTCTAAATCTTGTGGTACAATCCGTTCTTTACCACTAATTATACCTTGGGTAACAGAGCCAGAAAATTGCAGGCCTAACGGGCTACCAATTGCAATTACAGGCTCTCCAACCTTTAGATTTTCAGAGTGCCCTAATTCAATTGCTTTATCAACATGATCTGCATCAATACGTAGAACAGCTAAATCGTTAAAAGGGTCACTCCCTAATAGTTGTGCTGGTACTCTTTCACCATCTGTAAGGGACACTTCTAACTCTGTAGCTCCTTCTATTACATGGTGGTTAGAAACAACATATGCATACTGATTATCCATTTTATATATGACTCCTGAACCAGTCCCAGCATCTTCATCTTGTTGAATCCAGAAATCAGATCCTCTAACATTAACCACGCCAACAACTGCATCTGAAACCATTTCTACCACATCTGTTACCTGTGTTTGAATGTTTACATTCACAGTTTGCGTTGGTAAAGGACTGTCATTACCTTGTTGGGTCAGCTCGTTTTGATTCTGCATTTCATATGGCAAAAGATTGGCCTTTATTAAAGAGGGTAAAGCTAAAAAAACAATTAATGCTCCAATAATAACGCCAACAGCCGTGGGCAAAAACCAACTTCTCTTTTTGGGGTTTGCTTGAGGTTGCATATGGTCATCATAGTAGCCCATAGTTTTTTCACCTGGCCTTTCAACCTAGATTTCCAAAAGATAAAGGATGAGAGAATCATTACTTTAAACATAATTATTTTATACAGTTTACAAAATAATAAACCTAACTAACTTTATAAATTGGTGTTGGCATGGATGGGTCTGTATCATGGATTTCGATATTCTTATCCATATGAAAACCTCGTTCATCCAATATTTGTGTAACTGACATACGTGCTAGCTCTTTCATGTTGTTATCTTTGCTTAAATGTGCCAAATAAATTCTTTTTGTTTGGTTTCCAATTATATCTGTTAATGCAATAGCACTATCTTCATTGGACACATGGCCTAAATCACCCAAAATACGCCTTTTTACGTTCCAAGGATATCTCCCCATTCGGAGCATCTCAATATCATGGTTCGCTTCAAATATATAAGCGTCTGCGTTTTCAACTGTTTTTTTAATTCGCTCCGATACATAACCCGTATCCGTAACGAGTGCAACTTTTTTCCCTGCATGATGAAACACGTAAAACATAGGTTCCGCAGCGTCATGAGAAACACCAAATGATTCTACTTCCATATCACCAAACGTTTTCGTTGTTTCCATCTGAAAAATAAATTTTTGGTCGAGCTTTATTTCCCCAATATTTTTCTGCATCGCTTCCCATGTTTTCTCATTCGCGTATATAGGTAGGTTGTATCTTCTTGCTAAGATACCTAATCCCTTTACATGATCGCTATGTTCATGGGTTACTAATATCCCATCCAATGCACTTGGCTCTATATTTACTTCATAAAACAATTTCTCTAACTGTTTACCACTTAGTCCTGCATCTACAAGTAACTTCTGTTTATCTGTACCGATATAAAAGGCATTTCCACTACTTCCTGATGCTAAGACACTAAAATGTAATGTCACGACTCCTCACTCCCAATAGTGCTTCTGACTTTCTCGATACTTTGCTGTATTTCAGTAATAAATTCATCTTCATCTTTTGAAATAATCTGACCTTCCATCGCATTAATAAAATGGGTTTGATTATTATTTACAATCACTTTCCAGGTTGGAACGAATACTTGTACCCCATTATCGAACGGGAAAAATGTATGATATCCTAACTCCATACTGGAAATGTGGTCCCCAGAAAAAATCTTGTTATTTTCTAACAAAACTTCTACCGCTTCAATAGGTTTACTAACATCTGTTTCTTCACTTTGAAGGGTGATCTCTTCTAGCATGGTTTGTCCATAAGAAACCATTTCATTTTCTTCATTTAGTTGAATATAAAGCATTCCGCCCTTGTTATAGTAAATTGGTTGGCCGTTATGCTGCTGGAAAAATAACATGATGTTTTTTTCCTCGTCCCAGCCCCAGAAAACATATTTATCACTGTATAAAATATTTTCTGTTACCTTTCTCGTAACTTCTTCTACAGTTATGTCCTCACTTAAGACTATAGGTTCATTAAAGTCCGCTATAATCATATCCCCAGCATTCATCACAGTTTGATTTTTTATTGTTTGTAATTCCTCCTCTGTAAAAGAATGCCAACTAGCAGAAATATAAGTTGCCTTCTTAGAGGATTCAGGAATATTTTCTATATTAATGTTCTTTTCTTCTAGCTCTTCTCTAATAGAAGTGGTCTCCGGATTAAAAAGTTCTCCTGGTTCACTTTCTTTTGCTAACACTTGCGTTATTAAATAAATGTCTAGGATCAGGAAGCATATAATGAATATTGTTTTAATTTGTCCCCATTGCAATTTATACGCCTCCTTGCTCACTAGGATTTTCTATTAAAATCCATTTACCAGAAACTTTCATATACCAATTTGGCTGTAAAGAAATAATGTCTGGCGTTTCTTCTTGAACAATCTTATAGCCAATGCGTATATCTTCAATTGAATTCAAAGGATACTTCAAAGAGTTTTGTTCAATAAAGGTTATCAATGTAGAACCTGACATTAATTTTGGTTTTTCATAATCAGGAAAAGAGTGCGAGAGCTCAACTAATGGTCTATTATAATTTGTTAACTCTTGATTTTGCCAGATCTGCTCCATTGTGCCAAGCTTCCCCATCACAGGATATCCTTTTACAACCCATTGATAATGAACCACTGCATTGATCGTATCTATATCCAATAGCATAAATTCATCTGTCCAGCCATCATGATTGTTAACGAAAGAAATACTTTTGGATAACAGCTCTTCCCTTTCAAATTGCTTATTTTCAGTAGAAATGGGATTAACAAATTCCATATACTTTTGATTCGCTAAAATAGATGTTTCCAGTTTTCTACTTCCGTCTGTATAGTAGCCAATGTTTTTTACTGCTGTTGGATCACGGAAAAGATTATTAATTAGTGGCCAGTCGGATATAGTATTCGTTGTAAACGTTCGGTTTTGAAGCGTAACTTCTTCTTCAGGTAAATAAACTGTATTTCCATTACTTAAGGAAAACGATATGAGAGAATTTAAACTGCCGCCCTCAATAAAAGCAGATAGTTTCTGGTATGCATTTGTTTCTTGAATATCCGCACCTAATGTTTGATCATGTACTGTGGATAAGAACAGTACATCTAACCCCTGCGTCTCAGACCTTAGTTGAAATTGAATCCGATTAAAACTACTGTCCGGAAAAACTATATTTTCGTCTATATCAAACAAAAGTGGTAAGACTTCATAAGGCAATTCTACAGGAAATATCACTTCTACACTTGGTTCATCAATTTCGATGCTCTGTTGTTGTAAATTACCGAACTGCCTAATCGACCATTGCTGCATTTCTTTATATAAGCTGCTTTCCGTTTCCTTTTCCTTTAAACCATAATGTGCTCCGTTATTATGAAAGACGATGTTTGTCGGTTTTATAATATCTTTTGCACTTTGCTTTTCTCCATTAATGGATGTTTCACGTAAAACCGTTGAATTTTCCAACTCATCATACTGGGATGAGAAGTTCCATACACCAATTGTTAAAATTAGGCTGATCGAAACTAAAATGACTAGTACAGCCGTTTTAATAGTTTCTAAATTCATGAAACATCACCCCGCTTTTTGTGCATCAATGGAAGAGTTAGAAATATAGTTGTACCTTTTCCTTCTTCACTTTCCGCCCATATTTCTCCATTATGAGCTTCAATCATTTCCTTCGCTATGGCTAGACCTAAACCTGTTCCACCAAGTTTGCGAGAACGTGCCTTGTCCACACGGTAAAAACGGTTAAATATTTTATCTATTTGATCAATAGGAATTCCTACTCCTTGGTCTGAAACGGTAATAAGAAGCATTTTGTTTTTAACTTTTGTCCCAAGCTTAATAACTCCACCTTCAGGGGAATACTTAACAGCATTAGAAATAACGTTATCTAATACTTGTATAATTTTGTCTTTATCAATCCACACCCACAAAGTTTGCGCTAATAAATCTCGTTTGAATTGTAAATGTTCATATTTATTCATCTCAAATCGATCAATAACATGGTGGAAGAACTTAGTGAAGTCTACCTTTTCTTTGTGCAAATAGTAATCTTTATTATCCATTTTAGATAGCTGTAACAGATCGTTTACGAGACGAATCATCCGCTCCGTTTCCGTTTGGGTAACAGCTAGAAACTTCGGAGCTATTTCAGGATCCTTCCATGTCTCTCCATCAGCTAAAGCTTCTAAATAACTTCTCATTGACGTTAATGGCGTTCTTAATTCATGAGAAACGTTTGCAACAAATTCTCTTCGTTCCCGTTCTATTTTTTCTTCCTCGGTTACATCACTTAGAACAGTTATGAATCCATTCATCATTTCATTTTCATCCTGAATGACAGAAAAGCTAGCTTTCACTAACAAATGCTGTTCTTCATCACTATAATCAATAATGATGGAACCCGTTTGAGGAACGTCCTCAATTGTTTCTATTTGATCCGTTATTCCTAGTAGCTCTAGCAAAGACTTTCCTTTTATTTGTTCAAATGTTTTACCTATTATTTTCTTTGCTGGATCATTCATCAAAATTATAGATCCATTGTGATCAGTTGCAATTACGCCATCGTTCATATTTGATAATACAGAAGTAAGCTTTCTTCTTTCACCCTCTGTTGTAGCGTACGACTGCTTTAACTTGTCATTTAAATGGTTAAATGACATGGCAAGCTGTCCTATTTCATCCATTCCATATACGTCTACTTTTTTGGAGAAATCTCCCCCCGCCATGACATGTGCTTGTTTACGCATCGCGGATATAGGCTTGGTTATTGTGCGAGCAACTAAGATTCCAAGTAAGGCTGAAATAGATATAGCTAGGAGTGTTCCATTTAAAAAGATAGAACTGATTTCCTCTAATTGGTCATAAACACCTTCTATACTAGCTTCCAGATAAATAGCACCTACAACTTCTTTCTTCTGATTAACAAAGATGGGTACCATTTTAACAAGTGTTCGATGTCCGATTCGAGGGTTATAAACAATTGCAGGCTTATATTCTGTTCCAAAAATAAGCATTCTTTCTATTTCTGGTCTGTTCGTTAATTTTCCAACAACTTCTTTGTTAAATTGGTTGGTCGTTCCAATAATTCGGCCTTGAGCATCTATTACTTGAAGCTCTGTTATATCGTCTATATCATAATCAGCTAGTACGGATTGAATATCATGTTGAAGAGATCTATCTTCTTCTGTTCTTGTTTTAGTAAAAGTTTGTTGTAATTGATAGGTTAAAAGCTCTACACGGTCGTTAATAGACTCGATAAAGTTTTCTCTAAGCTTCGTCTCTAAATTGTTCGCAAAATAAGCCCCTATTACTTGAATAGCAATAAGGAGCAGTAAAATATAAATAAGAATTATCTTTAAACGAATGGACTGAAAAAATTTAACCTTTTTTTCCATTAAGCATTACTCCTGATCAGGATTACGTAAATAATAGCCAACGCCTCTTCTCGTTACGATCCACTTCGGATTACTAGGGTTTTCTTCTATTTTTTCACGAAGTCTACGTACAGTAACATCTACCGTTCTTACATCCCCATAATAGTCATAACCCCATACCGTTTCTAATAAGTGCTCTCTAGTCATAACTTGTCCGATATGCCTTGCTAGATAATGAAGCAATTCAAACTCTCGATGCGTTAATTCAATTTCTAGGCCATCCCGGGATACATTGTAAGCATCAGGATGTATAACTAATTTCCCAATTCTAATATCTTGATTTTCACTCTGGTTTTTATCATCACCTTTTTGATGACGACGCAAATTTGCTTTAACCCTAGCAATAAGTTCTCGATTACTAAATGGCTTTGTTACATAATCATCGGCCCCTAACTCAAGGCCTAACACTTTATCTATTTCTGAATCCTTAGCTGTTAACATAATGATAGGCATACTATAGAAGTTTCTTATTTCTCGGCAGACTTCCATTCCATCTTTTTGCGGAAGCATGATGTCCAAAAGGATTAGATCCGGTTTTTCTTGATGAACTAACTTGATTGCTTCATCTCCATCATATCCACACACAACGTGGTATCCTTCTTTTTCTAAATTAAACTGCAAAATATCCGCAATTGGTTTCTCATCATCTACAACCAATATCTTATGATTCATTCGTCAACACTTCCCTTTTGGAATAATAATATCCATCACTTCATTTTATCGTATTTTACTAATATTGTCTTTTCAATCAGTTGATATGAAATGTAATCTTAATATTAGTACGATACCTATATCTAACTTTCACAGGTAAATGTTTTGTTTCATAGCTTACCGCAATTGACTTTAAGGAAAAAGCCTCTAGCTTAACCTAAAGCTAGAGGCTTTTTTATTGTATTTAATAATGGGAAAGTGGGTTTGTAAGTGAGCCATTTAAGTACATTTCAAAATGTAAATGTATTCCCGTAGAATAACCAGTTGCTCCCATTAAACCAATGGCTTGTCCTTTTTTAACTGTTTGACCTGGTGAAACATAAATAGCAGATAGATGACTATATGTAGTCTTAAATCCATTTTGATGGTCTATTTCAATTCTATTGCCATAACCATTACTACGAAATCCAGAAGAAGTAACAACACCAGTATCCGCAGCATAAATAGTTTTATTACTTACTCCTGCAATATCAATTCCTTTATGGTAGCTACCCCAACGAGGGCCCATATAACTGGTTATCGTACCACCTGCAGTAGGCCAATGAAAACTACCTGTACCTCTTGATGGGATTACCTTTGTTCCTTGAATAATTATCTTGCTCACTGGTTCTTCTGTAATTTCCTGATTAATTATTTTACGTTCTATTTCATTTCCATTTTGTTTTAATACTTCATAATGAACTTTCATCTTACCGTCTTTTCCTTCTTGCTTCACTTTTTGTTGCCCTTTAAAAAGTTCATCAGATTTTTCATATTTCGTATTATAAGCTAAATCACGTTCAACAACTTCTTCTTCTTTAACTAAAACATCTATTAATGGTTTTGCTGCTTTTATATTAATTTCCTGACCTACCTGTAAAATGGAATCTTGTTTCAATTCAGGATTTAATTGGAGAAGCTCGTTAATAGAAAGGTCATGTTCACTTGCAATTGAACTTAATACTTCTCCTGCTTTAATTTCATATGTTTCATCAGCTAGCTCATTTTTCTCTAAGAGTAGAAGCGCTTGTTCAACCGATAGTAACTCAGTAGGATCTATCTTCACTTCCGAAAGTGAAATCTCTTCAGATAAAGAAACATCAACTATTTTCGATTCTCCTATAGCTAATTCTTCATCAGTTTCGTCGTCCACTTCAACTGATAAATTTGTATTTTCTTGTTCATCTAATTCTTCATTTTTCGGTTGATTAGTTTTTATTTCATAATCTGTCATGTTCATTTCAGCTAAAACTTCTTCGGGTACATATTTTGACTTTAATTTGTTTAATACTTCATTTACCGCTTCTTCATCTCTAAAATACCCGATGACTTCACCGTTAATTTCTAGTTTTAAAGCCTTCATAATATAGGTAACTTCGTTTGATAGTTTGTCTAAAACATGCTGGTTATTAAAAGAAGGTTGAAAGGCGTTTTCCGATATGTAGGTAATTTCTTGATCAACAGATAGATTTAACTTCTCCTCATCTATTTCGGATTGATCCTCAGTTAGTGTGGTTACTAATTCTGCCTTATAAATACTAATCTGTTCTTCTAAGAAATCTTCCACTACTTCTTTACTTCCAACAGTACCTAAATGTTTACCATCCACATACACATGGTAAACACGAGGGAACTCATCCGTATCTGCATATACTGAAGTAAAGGAAAATACTAAACCAAGACAAACTAGTAAAATAACCTTATGTAGGATGTTACTGTGTAAAAACTTATTTTTTTTGTTTTTAATGTTCCTCACAACCTTTTCCTCCTATAGTGTTGACCTACCAGAGTTACAGTAGTTTGGTATTTTAAGGCAAAAATGCTACGTATATAAATCTACCACAAACCTATTAACTAAATAAATAGTACTGGGAATAATGTAATAAACTTGTATAAAAAATGTAAATTTTATACAAACAAAAAGTATATTTTTATTCCATAAGTGTAATATGTAAATTTATCAACTATGAATTTATTTTTTTCTACAAATGAATGTAACAAATAGATTACAAAGCTACCAAACACTAATATAATTCCTAATATTTTCTATAATTTTAGCCTAGTTTACTACTTTTTATACTACTCTTAGGTTAGTAGAAGATAAAAATAAAAAGCAGAACGAAATGTTCTGCTTTTTAAGATGGCTCGGGACGGAATCGAACCGCCGACACACGGATTTTCAGTCCGTTGCTCTACCGACTGAGCTACCGAGCCATAATTATATTATATACAGTTGACTTATCTTCCCTCATATATCTAGTTTCGAAGATTATTATTTGAAGTATTGTGCTCGTCTCGTTGCAAGCTTACGGTGAAGTATACGCTCCTCGCAAAGCCCAACATAGATGTAATTGCTAGGAGAATTACTGCTTCTCTACCGACTGAGCTACCGAGTCGTTATTAAGTTACTATTAAAAAGGGCAAAAAAATGGCGGTCCGGACGGGACTCGAACCCGCGACCTCCTGCGTGACAGGCAGGCATTCTAACCAACTGAACTACCGGACCGTTTCTATTAATTATATGGTGACCCGTACGGGATTCGAACCCGTGTTACCGCCGTGAAAGGGCGGTGTCTTAACCGCTTGACCAACGGGCCATGTATTTCGACTATTTCTGACAGCGTTATTAATATATCATATTTTTTTACTGTCTGACAATAAATTTTACATAAATATTTTTTGTTAAAAATTGGATTGATAGAATATGTCTATGCATAAGAAAAAAGCTACATAAGTGTGTAGCTTTTTTCTCATAATTTCTATTCTTTTTTATTCATATATATCCGATAGAACATTTGTCTGGGTACGATCTGGACCTACAGAAAAAATAGATACAGGTATTCCTGTTAGCTCTGATACTCTTTTGATATAGTGTCTAGTATTGTCAGGTAAATCTTCCAATGACTTGGCACTTGTTATATTTTCAGACCATCCTTTTAACTCTTCATAGACAGGCTTACACTTAGCAAGAACATTTAAATTGGCTGGATATTCATCTATAATTTGACCGTTATATTCATATCCTACACAGATTTTTAATGTATCGATGCCTGTTAAAACATCTAACGAATTCAGCGATAAATCTGTTATACCACTAACACGTCTAGAATGCTTAACGACAACAGCATCAAACCAGCCCACACGTCTAGGACGACCAGTAGTTGTTCCGTATTCTCTTCCAACTTCACGTATTTGGTCACCAATATCGTTCATTAACTCTGTAGGAAATGGTCCATCTCCTACTCGTGTTGTATATGCTTTTGAAACACCCATTACTCGGTCAATTTTAGAAGGACCGATTCCTGCTCCTACTGTTACCCCACCAGCAGTAGGGTTAGAGGAAGTCACATAAGGATATGTTCCTTGATCGATATCAAGTAAAACGCCTTGAGCACCTTCAAACAAAATGTGGTTTCCTTCTTGAATTGCATCATCTAAAATAACAGAAGTATCACATACAAAAGAGGCTAATTGTTGCCCATATTGATAGTATTCTTCAAATATTTCATCAACAGCCATCGGCTCTGATTCATATATTTTTTCGAACCACATATTTTTTTCATTCACATTTTGAGTTAATTTTTCATGGAATAATTCTTTATCTAAAAGATCAGCCATACGAATACCCATTCTAGATGCTTTATCGGTATAGGCTGGCCCAATTCCCTTTTTAGTTGTCCCTATTTTATTTTCACCCTTGAACGCTTCTTGAAGTTCATCTAATTTTTGATGGTAAGGTAAAATAACATGGGCTCTATTACTAATCTTTAAATGGTCAACTGCAATATTTCTTTCCTTTAAATATTTTATTTCATCTAGGAGTGCTTTGGGATTAATAACCATTCCATTACCCATAACACAAATTTTATCTTGATAAAAAATACCTGATGGAATTAAGTGTAATTTATATGTATCTCCACCAAATTTAATAGTATGACCAGCGTTATTACCACCTTGATATCGAGCAACAATGTGAGCCTTCTGTGATAAGAAATCTGTAATTTTTCCTTTTCCTTCGTCTCCCCACTGTGTTCCTACTACTACCGCTGTTGTCATATGGGCACCTCCAAATTATATACTTCATTTAATACCTCGATTATTCTACCAATATTTTATTATATTCGTCAATATATTCCGAACATTTATTGAATAATGTTTTTATTTGTTCGCAAATAGTTAGAAACAACAGAAGAAAAAACTTCCATAATAATGCTTCTATTTAAATTTCCCTTTTTTAATACTAATTATGCCATTTTAATCCGTATACTTTGCAATGCTAATAGAGGCTTTATTTTAAGAAACCTCATTTTTATAAGACAGAAAAAAAGACCAAACCATCTTATACACATGATTTGGCCTTTCTAACATATTCTATTAGGCTGGCGGAACTTCTTCTTGCCTATATCGATGATCTAAGTTTACAAACTTATTGTATTCTTTTACAAATGCGAGTTCGACATTCCCTACTGGACCATTTCTTTGTTTAGCAATAATAATTTCTATAATGTTTTGTTTTTCTGATTCTTCTTTATTATAGTAATCATCACGATATAGAAATCCAACTATATCAGCATCTTGCTCAATACTTCCTGATTCCCTTAGGTCGGACATCATAGGTCTCTTATCTTGTCTTTGTTCTACTCCACGTGAAAGCTGTGATAATGCTATCAGAGGAACATTTAATTCCCTTGCCAACCCTTTTAACTGTCTCGAAATCTCAGAAACTTCTTGTTGACGATTTTCTCCGCCTCTACCGCTACCTTGAATTAATTGTAAATAATCTATCAATATCATTCCAAGTCCATGTTCCTGTTTAAGTCTTCTGCACTTAGCACGGATGTCATTTACTCTTATACCTGGGGTATCATCTATGAAGATACCAGCATTAGATAAGCTACCCATCGCCATCGTTAGCTTACCCCAGTCTTCTGCTTCTAATTTACCAGTTCTTAATCGTTGGGCATCGATGTTGCCTTCTGCACACAACATACGCATAACTAGTTGATCAGCACCCATCTCCAAACTAAAAATAGCAATGTTTTCTTGTGCATGAATAGAAACATTTTGAGCGATATTTAATGCAAACGCAGTTTTACCTACTGAAGGTCGAGCTGCAATGATAATCAAATCATTTCGTTGAAAGCCAGAGGTTATTCTGTCTAAATCTTTAAAACCAGTAGGTATTCCAGTAACATCGGCCTTACTATGATGTAATTGTTCTATATTGTCATAGACTTCTATTAAAACATCTTTAATATTTTTAAAAGCGCCCGAGTTGTTTTTATGGGAAACTTCCAATATACTTTTTTCTGCTTCATTTAAGACATAATCTAATTCTTCTTCCTCAGAAAAACCTGTTTTTACTATATTAGTAGCTGCTGTAATCAATCTACGTAAAGTAGATTTTTCTTCTACTATTCTTGCATAGTATTCTATATTTGCTGCTGTCGGAACAGAGTTAGCAAGGTCACTAAGATAAGAAACCCCTCCAACGTCATCTAGCATCTTTTTATTGGATAAAATAGTAGTTACGGTTACTAAATCTATAGGTTCACCCTTGTCCGAAAGTGTTAACATAATCTCATATATTTTTTGATGGCTCGCACGATAAAAATCATCTGGAAGCAACAATTCTGAAGCCGCTACAATTGCCTGTGGTTCTAGAAATATAGCCCCTAGTACTGCTTGTTCAGCTTCTATATTATGAGGTGGAGTACGGTCATTCCAAATCTCACTCAAAACAAGTTCCCCCTTGATTATGAAGAAGTCTTATATCTATTTTTCTCCAATGTGTACTTTTATTGTTCCAACTACATCTGGATGAAGTTTTACTGGAACATCCGTAAAACCTAATGCTCGTATTGGCTGATCAAGCTCAATTTTCCTTTTATCAATGTTTATTTTATGCTTCTTTTTTAACGCATCTGCTATTTGCTTACTCGTAACAGATCCAAAAAGACGTCCACCATCTCCAGCTTTTGCAGCTAATTCAACTGTTAGAGACGCTAACGTTTCTTTTAGCTTCTTAGCATCTTCTAATTCTTCTTGCTCTAATTTTTGCTCTTTATTTTTTTTAGCCTTTAAAGCACTTAAATTAGCATTTGTTGCTTCTACAGCTAAATTATTTTTCAATAAATAGTTTCGGGCATAGCCCTCAGCTACCTCTTTAACATCACCTTTTTTCCCTTTACCTTTTACGTCTTTTGTGAATATGACTTTCATTCATCATCGCTCCCTTCAACGTATTGATCAATTATTTTCTTCAACTGTTCTGCAACTTCATCTACAGTTGTGTCATTTAATTGTGTTGCGGCATTTGTTAAGTGTCCACCGCCATTCATTTTTTCCATAATTATTTGTACGTTTATATCACCTAATGAACGTGCACTTATACCAATTTTCCCGTCATCTCGTTCGGATATGACGAATGACGCTTTAATATCACTCATTGTTAAAAGGGTGTCTGCTGCTTGTGCAATTAGGACAGGTCCATACACTTCCCCTGGATCTGCTTTTACAATTGCTATACCACTTTTGTATAGCTCTGTATTCTCGATAAGTTTACTTCTACGGACATATACATTAATATCTTCTTTCATTAACTTTTGGACTAAAACAGTGTCAGCACCTTTAGACCTTAGATATGATGCTGCATCAAATGTACGTGAGCCTGTGCGAAGCGTGAAATATTTTGTATCAACAATTATGCCTGCTAAAAGTGCAGTAGATTCCAGCATATTAAGCTTCAAAGTTCCTGGCTGGTATTCTAATAGTTCTGTAACTAATTCCGCTGTAGAAGAGGCGTATGGCTCCATATAAACAAGCGTTGGATCTTTGATAAACTCCTCTGCTCTTCTATGGTGATCTATAACAACCACATGGTCTGTTTTAGCTAATAGACGTTCTTCCATTACTAAAGAAGGTTTATGGGTATCTACTATTACTAGCAATGTGTTTTTTGTCACAATATCTAAAGTTGAGTCCGGGGAAATAAGCCACTGTGCTAAGGATGAGTCCTCATAAATGACATCCATTAACCTTTGAACTCCTGTGTGCACACCTTCAGGATCAAAAACAACATACCCATTTTTTTGATTGGCTTGAGCTACCTTTAAGATACCTATAGCAGCCCCAATCGAGTCCATGTCTGGGTTTTTATGGCCCATAATAATTACTTGATCACTCTCTTTTACTAATTCCTTTAATGCGTGAGAAATAACCCTAGCACGAACTCTCGTTCTTTTTTCCATTGGATTCGTTTTGCCACCGAAAAACTTAACTTTTCCACTTTCATCCTTAATGACAACTTGATCTCCACCACGACCTAATGCTAGATCAAGACTAGATTGAGCTAATTCACCTAATTCTCGTAAAGTAGATGAAGTACCTTTTCCGATTCCAATACTTAATGTTAACGGTACATTTTTATCCGAAATAAGTTCCCTTACTTCATCAAGAATTTCAAACTTAGTCTTCTCTATTTGGTCTAATACTTCTAAATTCATAACTGCAAGAAAACGTTCTTGTGACGTTCGTTTTAAGTAGATATTGTACTCACCAGACCATTTATTTAATATAGAGGTCATTTGGGAGTTTAAATGACTTTTAGAGGTGTCATCCATGGCTTGTGTAACTTCTTCATAGTTATCTAAAAAGATGATTCCTAATATGGTTTGTTCATTTTGATATAATGTCTCTATTTCTACCTGTTTTGTCTGATCAAAGAAATATATGAGACGTTCATCTCTTTTGATTATTGCTTGAAAACTTTTCACATCAAATTCAAACCATAACTCTTCTTTATCCTCTTTGATTGCAGGTATTAATTCTTCTGATATTTGGTTTAAGCTATAACCTACTAATGTCTCATTATCGGCAAAAATATTAACGTAAGGATTTGTCCATTCTATTTCATATTCCTCACTAAAAAGGACAATACCTATTGGCATTTCATTCAATGCCTCTTCTCCAACCTTCTTAACTCGATAAGAGAGTGTTGAAATATATTCTTCTGCCTGATCCTGAAGTTCCTGTTCTGTCTTTATACTATTGTACATCGTAAAGGCGAGTAAAATTGCCATCACAATTCCAATAATCCATTGAAAATAAAAAACAAATCCAAGGAAGAATAGGGATAGAGCATATATGATCCAAATATGACGATTTAGCGGAATTTTCTTAAAAAGATTTGACATAAAGCCAACTCCTAACCAATAAGGTTAACTCAGATTACTTACTTTCTTTGTTTAAACGGTCCCTCAAATTAAAACCTAAATCAATTATACCTAAAATTCTTAATGGATAAAGGAATATAAATGGAAGTAGTACAACCATTACAATCGTTCCGATAATAATTCCTTTTGACTTCTTTTTTGCATGTACGTAATAGAATATAAAAGATAAACCTTGTAAGGTGATAAGCGCTCCTACTAAGGTGAAAATGTTTACTGCTGCTTGATTTAAAGTACTACCCTGTTCCGTATCAACCCACATTAAAATCATAGCAATAAAATAATACCAAATAAGTGAAATTGGTAGTTTAAAATCACGCAAAGGTGGAAAAGCATACGTTTTATTTTCAAGTCTGTTAATGATTTTAAAACCAAACCAAATTGCTAAAAAGCTATAAAGAATTCCAATGAATCCAATTATAGTAGGAATTAAATACGTAAGCTGCTTCATTTGCTCTTCTATTTGTAGTAGGGCTTCTTCAGAGGTCCCTAACTGTTTTATTAATTCCTGTGTATTCTGCAGAGATATATCGATTAAATTATTCAATTCATCAACAAAATTAACCTGAAACAACAACTGTCCAATCCCTAAAATAGCTAAAAAACCTAACGCAAAAGCTACTGCACCAGTTGCCCACGTTTCATATACTGATTTTTTATAATGAAGACATACGCCGACTGTTATTCCACCGATCCCAGCCATAAGCGTTAGTGGCAAACTAAATATGGATGCTACGATTATGGTTAGCACACTAGTTGCCAAAAACATAATAACAGATGCTTGGATACCGTTTTTATACGCATATATTACAAACGGTAGTGGAAGTAAAAATATAGAGACTATTTCTATAAAAGGGATATATAAAGTCATTAATAATAACAAAAGGTAAATTGCAGAAAACAGTGCTCCCTCAGTTATAACGTTTGATTTCTTCATTCATTGCACCTCGTCAGTTTATTTATCATTTTAACTATAACTTCGTTTATTTTACCAATGTCAAATGGATTCTGTAAAAGATTAGATTTGATATCCATCATAACACGAAAGCCCAATATTTTAATAAGGAAATTGTTGTCTTCCTTAATTTTTAAATGGATTTTATAATAAGAAAAAAACTAGCTTGTACAAATGAAAATATATACTTAGAAAACAACATCTATACTTTCGGAGAAGATGGTATTTTCTAAACATATATTATGTACTTCATATGAGACTTAGGGGATAGTAAAAGGAAAGGCATAATGGAAGTTTATTTGATTCCATTATGCCTTATATTCCTAATTAATCGTTCACGTATGGTAACAATGCCATTGTACGAGCACGTTTAATTGCTTTTGTTAATTTACGTTGGTACTTAGCAGATGTACCAGTTACACGACGAGGCAAAATTTTACCGCGTTCAGATATAAACTTTTTAAGAAGATCTACATCTTTATAGTCAATATGTGTAATACCATTGGCTGTAAAGTAGCAAACCTTTTTACGCTTACGTCCACGACGAGCCATTTGCTTCCCCTCCTTCACGATTTATTAAAATGGTAAATCATCATCCGACAAGTCAATAGGTTCACCGTTGTTAGCGAACGGATCTTCCTCATTATTACGTCGGTCATAATTATTTTGTGAAGGATTCTGATTGGTTTGAAAACCAGCTGAACCTCTATCGCCTTGAGAAGACCCTTTCGATTCCAAAAATTGTATTGTTTCTGCAACAACCTCGGTAATAAATACTCTTTTTCCCTCTTGGTTGTCAAAACTTCGTGTTTGAATTCGCCCATCAACACCTATTAAGCTTCCTTTTTTCATAAAGTTAGCTAGGTTTTCTGCAGCTCTTCTCCACACAACACAGTTAATGAAATCAGCTTCCCGATCCCCTTGTTGATTCGAGAATGGACGGTTTACTGCAACTGTAAAGTTTGCAACAGCCACTCCATTTGGTGTATATCGAAGGTCAGGATCTTTTGTTAGTCTTCCTACAAGAACGACACGATTCATCATCAGAAACACTCCTTATTGATCTTCTTCACGAATAGCCATATGGCGGATAATATCGTCAGAGAACTTAGCTTGACGATCAAACTCATTAACTGCAGCAACATCATTAGTTGCAAAGTTAACAAGAACATAATAACCATCACGGTAGTCGTTAATTTCATAAGCTAAACGACGTTTACCCATTTCGTTCACTTTTTCAACTTCCGCCCCATTGTCCGTTAGTAACGTTGTAAAGCGCTCAACTACAGCTTTTTGAGTCTCCTCATCAACGTCCGGGCGGATGATGTACATGATCTCATATTTATTCATCCGTCTTCACCTCCTTTTGGTCTTAGCGGCCCCGTTCTTAGTCGGAGCAAGGAGTAACACTTACGTAATTACTCACAATGATGTATTATACCAAACTTTATAGCCCTGTACAATAGCGGTTAAAGATTATACGTTGAATCGGAACAAAATTACGTCCCCATCTTGAACAACATACTCTTTTCCTTCTGACCTAACTTTTCCTTGCTCCTTTGCTACTGTCATTGAACCAGCAGCTAGTAAATCTTCATAAGACACTGTTTCTGCACGAATAAATCCTCTTTCAAAATCGCTATGAATAACTCCTGCAGCCTGTGGAGCTTTCATACCTTTTTTAAAAGTCCATGCTCGCACTTCTTTTTCTCCAGCAGTAAAGTAGGTTGCCAAGCCAAGCATATGATAAGAGGCCTTAATTAATTGATCTAAGCCTGATTCTGCAATACCAAGCTCTTCTAAAAACATTTCTTTTTCTTCCCCTTCAAGCTCAGCTATTTCAGATTCAATTTTTGCACAAACCGTAATAACCTTGGAACCTTCTTTAGCAGCATACTCTTGAACTAGTTGTAAATTTTCATTTTCTTCAGGGTTTTGGATTTCATCTTCTCCAACATTTCCCACATATAAAACTGGTTTAATTGTTAATAGATGAAATTGCTTTACTATTTTTAATTCCTCTTTTGAAAAGTCTATGGATCGTGCAGGCATTTCATCTTCCAAAGCGTCTTTTACTTTTTTCAACACTTCAAACTCTACCATTGCATTTTTATCTTTTTGTTTTGCCATTTTCTCTACACGTTGATACCTTTTGGTTACTGATTCTAAATCAGCCAAAATTAGTTCCAAGTTAATTGTTTCAATATCATCTATAGGGTTTACTCTGCCTGAAACATGTGTAATATTATCGTCATTAAAACATCTAACCACATGGCAAATAGCGTCTACTTGACGAATATGAGATAAAAATTGATTACCTAAACCTTCTCCTTTACTAGCTCCTTTTACGATTCCAGCAATATCAGTAAATTCAAAGGCTGTAGGAACAGTTTTCTTAGGATTAACTAGTTCCGTTAACTTTCGTAATCGTTCGTCTGGAACCTCTACAATCCCTACATTAGGATCAATTGTACAAAACGGATAGTTAGCTGATTCTGCACCAGCCTGGGTTATAGCATTAAACAATGTCGACTTACCAACATTCGGTAGGCCAACTATTCCTGCAGTTAAAGACATTTTATATTCCACTCCTTAATTTCCGTGCCTTACTTTGTTTGTAGTCAATCCAATTATAGATAGTCCTTTCTAAAAAAACAAGCTAAACAAAAAGAAGCAAAGGAAGGTCATATACACCCCATTTTGCTCCTTTAGTATAGAAATATTTATTTTTACTTTTTAATTGCTGCACAAAATTTAAGTTATGCCTAGTTTTATCCAAATTATTTTTCTTCACTTTTTTCAAGTATTTTCTTCACTTTTTTTTCAAACTGCCTTCTAGGTATAAGAACACTGTGCTGACAGCCCATACACTTTATCCGAATATCCATTCCCACACGAATAACTTTCCATTGGTTTTCACCACAAGGATGGGGCTTCTTCATTGAAACAATATCATTCAACTCAAATTGTTTATTATCTGCCATCCAAATGTCACTCCTTTACTAAATCTTCTTCTTTTTCTTTACGGGAATACATAACCAATCTTGGGAATGGTATTTCCACACCATTTTTATCAAGTTCTTCTTTTATTGCTTTTCTCATTTTACGAGCAATTGCCCAATGTTGCATAGGCTCTACCTCAGCAATCACCCGAAAAACAACATCAGATGCTCCTAAATTTTGAACACCTAATAATTCTGGTGTTTTCACCATTTCAGGATTATCCGCAGGAAGTCTTTCCAAAAGTTCCGTTAATACTTTTTCTGCAAGATTAATATCTCCTTCATAAGAGACGCCTACATCGACTACTGCAACGCTGTTATGGATAGAAAAGTTTATAACTTCTTGAATATTACCATTTGGAATAATATGATGTTCACCTGTCCATGTTTTAATCTTCGTCGTTCTCAAACCTATTTCATCAACTACCCCTTCTGATTGGCCAATTCTCACGAAATCACCAACAGAAAACTGATCTTCGAATATAATAAAAAAACCTGTAATAATATCCTTCACTAGATTTTGCGCACCAAAACCAATAGCTAGACCAGCAATTCCTGCCCCTGCGAGAAGTGCCCCTACCTGCAATCCTAGTGATTCTAAAATCATAATAAATGCAGTGAAATAGACCATATAGACTAATGTATTTTCTAACAGTTTCGTAAGTGTTGCTTCTCTTCTTTCAGAAATGGTAAAAGGTCCTTTTTTTCTATGCATAAACAACTTCAATATTAAACCTTTTCCAATTCTTGTAATGATCCAAGCGCCAAATAAGATCAGAATAATTCTCACTGTTGCGAGACCAACTGTTTCTAAAATTTGATGTTCAGCTAAATAATCAAATATTTGACCCCATTGGTTAATGAGCCAGTCCATCTTTATCCTCCTAATACAATCTAATACCGCAAATCCTCCTTATATCTGTTCGCAATGGGATATAGTAGAATTGCTGATAATACATATAAGTTTAATAATCCATATAGTGGATATAAGTACTCGATTAAAGTTGAAAAACCAAAACTTGTAAATGGAACAGTTAATGTAACTGTGATTAGAGCTAATGCCCATAAAGGAATCTTAAACCTTTCTTGAATTCTAGAAATAAAACCTAAAACACTAGATAACGCTGTTGTGAATAGAGCTATCCAAAGCAATATCGATATAAAAATAAACATCTTATATGGATAATGTTTTAGAATAGCAAATAGCGGGATTTCATATAGCAACATCTCTTCAGAAATCTGAATTAGACTACTATTATAAATAAAAGATACGACACCAAGAATCACCGCACTACCAACGCTTGCTATCCAAACTTCCCCTTTACGCTTCACGTGCTTGCCAACAGCCCCTAATACAGCTATTAAAGGTAATATATTTAAGGCTGTAAAAGGAAAAGCTGAAGCCCAATTCGTTTGCTCGTTTAAATGGGAGATAAGGGAAAGTTCTTGCTGTACAGTAAATAATATCAAAACATACAGCAGTCCGCCAATTAAAAGTGGAAGAACAAAACTATTCATAGAAATTATCCCTTTCAAGTCCCATATAAAAACCAAAACAAGTGGTATCCCAATAGCTGCAATACCCCACCAATATGAAAAATGGAAGGCTTGCCATGTCGCTCCACTTCCTGCCATCATAACCATAGTGGTGGTAAATAAATAAACTAAAATTAATATATCATATAAACCAGTTAGGTGTTTCCCAACAATTAATCGAAGCACTGGTAGATAATGCGTTGTTCTTTGTTCATAACTGATAGTTAAAATCACATGACAGCTTACTGCAAACATAATTGAAAATAATAGAATAGCTAATCCACTTTCATGACCAAAAAATTGCCACAGTTCTCTTCCTGATGCATATCCAGCTCCTACCATTGTTCCAATTATTAAAAACATCCATTTAAATCCTGCTTTCCACATGGCTTCTCCTCCATTTTTTTACCAAAGTTGGTCTTTTTCAAGTTGGTAAGTATAGAACGGACATTGTTTCCGTATACTATTACCAATATGATTGTGGAGGACTAGCTATGAATCTAAAACAAATCCTTTTTCCAAAAAAACAAGAAAAAAGGTTTTATTATGCACATCCCTCGTCCGCTTATCGGTTAGCAAAAACGTTATATTCCTGGATTCCTAACAGAGATCAAGAAATCATAATAGTATGTATTGGGACGGATAGATCTACAGGAGATTCCTTAGGGCCAATTGTTGGAAGTCTACTGAGTGAACATCATCTTCCACAATTTTCGATATATGGGACATTGGACTCTCCAGTCCATGCTAAAAATCTTGAAGATAGGTTAGAAGATATAAAGCAAAACCATTCAAACGCTTTTATTATTGCTATTGATGCTTGTTTAGGAAAACAAAGTTCTATTGGTTCTATCATTGCAGGAGTCGGCTCCATCAAGCCAGGAGCAGCAGTTCAAAAACAGTTACCTGACGTTGGTGATTTATATTTAAGCGGGGTTGTAAATCTTAGTGGATATATGGAATATTTCGTATTACAAAACACTAGATTGTCCATCGTCATGAATATGGCCAAGCAAACTTCGCAAGCTTTAAGATTTTTACATTATTTTTTACAAAAAGATACTACAGAAGAAATAGTAGAAGAAAAAGAAGAAGGGTAATTCTTTTTAACTTACTTTTATCTATTAAACTTTAATAATAGATAATAGTCAGCATTCAAGCTGACTATTATTCTAAAACTGCATATATATAGCTAATAGGAATCCTACCATTAGTATGCTAGGAAGCAAATTTGCTACTCTTATATTCGTGATTTTTAATAGATTTAATCCAATAGCTACAATGAGCAGCCCGCCTGTAGCAGTCATATCCTCTATAAACAAGTTTAAAAATTGTTCTGGTACCCAATTTTCAATTTGTGTAGCAAAAACAGCTATTAATCCTTCGTAAAGTACTACAGGGATTATGGAAAAAACGACACCAAACCCAAGTGTTGTCGTTAAGACTAATGCAACAAACCCATCAATCATTGCTTTTGTGAGTAAAATTTCATGATCGTTACGCAACCCACTATCTAAACCCCCAATAACAGCCATAGCACCTATAACAAAGATTAAAGAAGCTGTTACAAACCCCTGAGCAATGGTAGACTCCCCTTTATTCTTTTGGTTGAATTTCGTTTCAATCCAGTTACCTATTGCATTAAGCTTATCTTCTAGTCTAAACAACTCCCCTATAAGAGCTCCTGTTATTAAACTTAATAACACAATAACAATCCGTTCAGATCCAAAAGCCATTTGAAATCCGATTAACAATACTGTTAAACCGATACCGTACATAATTGTTTCTTTAATTCTTTCCGGTATTTTAGTGAAAAACAAACCGAAAAAGGTTCCAACTAATATACCTAGTCCATTCATCAATGCACCGAATAACACCATTTTCGTTCCCTCTTTCTCGCCTCTCCAGCTGCAATGTTCCACGTGAAACAATAACAAAAATATGAAATTAATAAGAAGGGAGAAGCAAGCTTAAGCTTTCGCTTCGCTCACTTCCCCCGAACGCCTATCCATTTAAAAGTTGGATAATGCGATCTAAATCTTCCTGACTAAAGAATTCAATTTCTATTTTTCCTTTGCGTTTCCCTTTTTGAATATTTACATTTGTTCCAAAACGTTCACGCAACTCTGATTCTTTTGCCTCTAAAAAGATATCCTTTTTCTCTTTTGCTGGTTTCTTTTTAACTTTTTTCTCATTTAATTGAGAAATAAGCATTTCAACCTGGCGGACATTTAAATGTTCTTTTCGTATTTTATCCACTATTAATGGTAAGGATTCTTTGTCTTTTAAACCTAACAAAGCACGACCATGTCCCATGGAAAGTTCTCTATTATTAATTAGAGCACAAACAGTTTCCGGTAAAGCTAAAAGCCTGACTAAATTGGCGATGTGAGGGCGACTTTTCCCTAATCTTTGCGCTAAAACCTCTTGGGTAATACCTAACTCATTCATTAAACGATCATATGCCTGAGCCTCTTCAATAGGTGTTAAATCTTCCCTTTGGAGATTTTCCAACAATGCTAGTTCCATCATCTTTTGATCTGTTAATTCACGAACGACAGCAGGAATTGTTTCAAGTCCCGCTTCTTTTGCAGCACGGAATCGTCGTTCTCCAACAACAATTTCATATCCCTTTATGCTTTTTCGTAAAATAATCGGCTGCAATATACCATGTTCTTGAATCGATTCCTTTAATTCTTCAATGGCATCTGCTTGGAATGTTTTACGCGGCTGATATGGATTCGGTCGACATTGTTGTATTGGTATGTCCTTAACAATCTCATCTTCAGTCTGTACATCTGGAAAAAAAGCACTTATTCCTTTACCCAACCCTCGCGCCATTCGCCATCACTTCCTTCGCTAAATCATTATAAACCTCAGCACCTCTAGATTTCGGATCGTATTTTGTGATTGGTTCGCCATGACTCGGTGCCTCTCCCAATCTGACATTACGAGGAATAATGGATTGGAAAACTTTATCTTGAAAATACTTTTTAACTTCTTCTATAACCTGTAGACCTAAATTAGTTCGCGCATCTAACATCGTTAATAAAACCCCTTCAATCATTAACGTTTTATTTAAATGTTTTTGAACTAATCTAACGGTATTCAAGAGCTGACTCAAACCTTCTAAAGCGTAGTATTCACATTGTACAGGGATCAAAACACTATCAGCAGCTGTTAGTGCATTTATTGTGAGTAAACCTAAAGAAGGAGGACAATCAATGATTATAAAATCATAACGTTCTCTTACGGGGTCCAATGCTTTCTTTAAGCGAACTTCCCTCGATATTGTTGGTACTAATTCTATTTCAGCTCCAGCCAATTGGATTGTAGCCGGGATAGAATCTAAATTTTCAACAGCAGTAGGTACACAAACCTCAGCCGCTTTCAAATCCTCAACTAACACATTATATATACACTGATCCATATCCGCCTTATCAATTCCAACGCCACTCGTTGCGTTTCCTTGCGGATCTACATCAACTAGAAGTACTTTGTGGCCTAAATCAGCCAATGAAGCACTTAAATTAACAGCGGTTGTTGTTTTACCAACACCACCTTTTTGATTTGCAATGGCAATGACTTTGCCCATGGTGTCACCTGCCTCTATTCTGTCATGAAATTTTTTATTACTTCTCTATAATAGTAGAAAAAATCCTCCTCTTATACAAAGGTAGGAGGACTTCTTCTATTCTATCATTTCTTTTTCGGAATTTTAATCGTTAATTGATAGTATTCATCATGTTCTTCTTCATTGGTTTCTAATTCTATACCAGAATCATTGACCATGTGTATCGATTGGCGAATAGTGTTCATCGCAATACGAACATCTTTGCTAAAACCCCTCATTTGGACTCTAGGCTTTTTCTTTGTCTGTGGTTCTTTTAATTGTTGGATTCTTTTTTCTGTTTGACTGACATTTAAGCCTTTTTCTAATATCTCTTTCAAGAGCTTTTCCTGTTGTTCCGGTTCCTTCAATCCTATTAAAGCACGAGCGTGACGTTCTGTTATTTGTTTTTCAAGAACGGCATTTCGAACAGCTTGAGGGAGTTTTAATAATCTTAACTTATTAGCAATTGTTGACTGACTTTTACCTAATCGTTGTGCCAATGCCTCTTGGGTTAGGCCATGCATTTCTAACAATTGTGCATACGCCATCGCCTCTTCAATGACCGTCAATTCTTCCCTTTGTAGGTTTTCAATTAAGGCAACCGAGGCTGTTTCTGTATCGGACATTTCTTTAATGATTGCCGGTATATGATCCCACTGAAGATGTTGCGCTGCTCTCCAGCGACGTTCTCCAGCAATCAATTCATATTTCCCTCGAAGGTTGTCCATTTTTCGAACAACAATCGGCTGAATCATCCCATGTGTTCGAATGGTTTGGGCTAACTCTTGAATGCGTTCATCACTAAAAATGGAACGCGGTTGATATTGGTTTGGTTGAATATCACGAATAGGAATTTGAATTACTTCATCTTGTCTTACATTTTGTTGCGTTCCTTCCGTCTTTTCTCCCGCTCCAAAAAATCGGTTTAATGGGTTCACCCATAAACACCACCTTTTCACCATATCAGAAAGTATATCGTGTTAACGAAAAGGCAAGGTATACTTACCAACACGAATATGTAGAAAGATAAGTGCAATCATGCATTGATCTGCACCTATGATCCAGGGCGCTAACGTTCTTTATACAATCCTTTATTACTAATTTCGAGACTTTTTCTCAAAATCCTGCCAAATGTTCCACGTGAAACATTCAGGTGAATCCAATATGTCTATCTATTAATTTATCATATCTATCATTTTATCATATCTAAATAAAAAAAAGCAGAAAAAAAGAACCCATTTCCTAATATAGATTAGGAAATGGGACTTTTGTTAGGAATTCCTGGTTTTCTTGGATATCGTTTTGGTGTTGTTTTTATTTTTTTTACAACTGCTAAATGGCGCTCACTACCCTCTTCAGGCAAAGCAAAAGCATGTACCTCATTCCATTCTCCACCTAACTGATGAATTGCAGACTGAGCATCTTTTTCCTCTTCCTGAAACTGTGGTCCTTTTAAAGCTAAAAATGTTCCACCGACTTTAGCAAGAGGCAAGCAAAGTTCGCTTAACACCGATAATCGGGCAACAGCTCTTGCTGTGACTATATCAAAACTTTCGCGGAATTTCTTGTTTTGCCCAAACGTTTCAGCACGGTCATGATAAAAATTTACCCCTTGCAAGTTCAACTGTTTAGCTAAATGATCTAAGAATGTAATACGTTTATTTAGAGAATCAACAATTGTTACTTGTAGTTCAGGGAAGATAATTTTTAACGGTAGGGATGGGAACCCTGCTCCTGCACCCACATCACACACAGTCATGTTTCCTTCAAAAGGGAAATAAAAAGCTGGTGTAAGAGAATCGTAAAAATGCTTTAAATATACTTCATTCTTAGCTGTTATTGCTGTTAAATTCATTTTTTCGTTCCATTCAACAAGCGTGCTATAATATATTTCAAACTGCTTTAACTGTTTATCATTTATTTCTATTCTTTTTTCCTTCAATAGTTGGATAAAAAGTTCCTCATTCATTACAAATACCCCTTTTAATTGTTTGAAACACGTGCAATCTTACCTTGTTCAATATAGACGAGTAGAATAGATACGTCTGCTGGATTAACTCCTGAAATCCTTGAAGCTTGCCCCAAAGATAAAGGCCTAACTTCTTTAAGTTTTTCACGAGCCTCTGTTGCTAACCCTTGAATAGCATCATAATCAATATTTTCAGGAATGCTTTTGGAATCCATTTTTTTCATTTTTTCAACTTGTTGAAGGGACTTTTTAATATAACCTTCATACTTTATTTGTATTTCTACTTGTTCCTCTACATCTAAAGGTAATTCTTGTTCTGGTGAAGCTAATCCTTTAATGGTTTGGTAGGATACTTCCGGTCTTTTTAGCAAATCTGCAGCTCTTATTGCATCCTTTAGAGGGGTCCCGCCTGTTTCCTCTACTACTTTTTGCACGGCATCACTTGGCTTTAGTAAGATTTGACCAAGACGCTCTTTTTCTCCTTCAATTAATCTTTTCTTTGCGATGAATTTTTCGTATCTTTCCTGTGTAATAAGTCCAATCTGATAGCCTATATCAGTAAGTCGCAGATCAGCATTATCATGTCTTAATAAAAGACGGTATTCCGCACGTGAAGTTAGTAAACGATATGGTTCATTAGTTCCTTTCGTCACAAGGTCATCAATAAGTACCCCAATGTATGCTTGTGATCTATCTAAAATTAATGATTCTTTATTTAATGCTTTTGCTGCTGCATTTATTCCGGCCATTATACCTTGAGCTGCCGCTTCTTCATATCCCGAAGTACCATTTATTTGACCTGCTGTAAATAATCCTTCAATTCGTTTTGTTTCTAAAGTTGGCCACAACTGTGTTGGAACTACAGCATCATATTCAATCGCATATCCCGCTCTCATCATTTCTGCTTTTTCTAGTCCAGGTATGCTTTCTAACATCTTTTTTTGTACATCCTCTGGTAAAGAAGTGGATAACCCTTGGACATACACTTCCTCTGTATTCCTTCCTTCTGGTTCTAAGAAAATCTGATGTCTCGGCTTATCATGGAAACGGACAATTTTATCTTCAATAGAAGGACAATAGCGAGGTCCTCTACCTTTGACTGCCCCCGAGTACATAGCTGATCTTTGCAAGTTTTCATCAATTATTTGATGGGTAAATTCACCAGTATATGTTAACCAACATGGTAATTGATCTGTGATAAATTCTGTTGTCTCATAAGAAAAAGCTCGTGGTTCATCATCACCTGGTTGAATTTCTGTTTTTGTATAGTCGATCGTATGGCTTTTTACTCTTGGAGGTGTCCCTGTTTTGAATCGAACTAAATCAAAACCAAGCTCCTCCAAATGCTCAGACAATGTAATACTCGGTCGTTGGTTGTTAGGGCCACTTTCATATGCTATATCACCGATTAGGACTTTTCCACGCATGAATGTTCCGGTTGTTATAATAACTGTATTGGCGTAATAAGCTGCTTTCGTTTCTGTAATAACACCCTTGACAGCATTATCCTTAATAATTAATCGTTCAACCATTCCTTGTCTAACAGACAGATTTTCTTGGTTTTCAAGCGTTTTTTTCATTTCTGATTGGTAAAGAACCTTATCTGCCTGTGCACGTAATGCTCTTACAGCTGGACCTTTACTAGTGTTTAGTAAACGCATTTGTATATGTGTTTTATCTATATTTTTACCCATTTGTCCGCCAAGTGCATCGATTTCCCGTACTACTACTCCTTTTGCTGGTCCACCAACAGATGGATTACAAGGCATAAAGGCAATTAAATCTAAATTTAGCGTTAACATCAATGTTTTCGCTCCACGTTTTGCAGAAGCTAATGCAGCTTCACAACCAGCGTGACCCGCACCAATAACAATTACATCGAATCGACCCGCTTCATACATACTCTTTAAACTCCTTCCAAATCATTATTTCCCTAAGCAGAATTGAGAAAATAATTGATCAATTAAGCTTTCATGTACCGTATCACCAATAATTTCACCTAATAGCTCCCAAGTTCTCGTAACATCTATTTGAACCATATCAATTGGCATTCCTGCTTCAATACCATTTATAGCGTCCTCTAATGCATTTTTAGCATTTTTCAATAGTTGAATATGACGGGCATTAGACACATATGTAAGATCACCAGTATCTAAATCTCCTTCAAAGAAAATGTTTGCTATACCTTGTTCTAATTCATCAATACCTTTTTCCTCTATAATAGCCGTCTCAATAATTAGTGAGTTTTCTGCTAATTGTTTGACCTTTTCTATATCTAACCTTCTAGGAAGATCCGTCTTATTCACAATAATTAGCTTATCCATTCCAGCAGTTGCTTCAAATAAACGTTCATCTTCATCAGTAAATTCATCACCGTTATTTAATACAAGTAAAATTAAATCTGCTTCCTTTAGAACTTGGCGGGACCGCTCTACACCAATTTTTTCAACGATGTCCTCTGTTTCACGTATACCTGCAGTATCAACTAATCTTAATGGAACTCCTCTAACATTCACATACTCTTCAATGACATCTCTTGTTGTACCAGGTATTTCTGTAACGATAGCCTTGTTTTCATGAGCTAACGCATTAAGTAACGAAGACTTCCCAACATTAGGTCTACCGATAATAGCCGTTCCAATACCTTCTCTTAATATTTTACCCTGTTTTGCTGTTTGTAAAAGTCCCTCTATTTGCTTATATACTTGCTGTGTTTTTTCAATTAACACATGATGGGTCATTTCTTCCACATCATCATACTCTGGATAGTCAATGTTCACTTCCACATGTGCTACCGTTTCAATTAATTCTTGACGAAGCGAACGGATTAACTTCGATAACCTTCCATCCATTTGTTTTAAGGCAACACTCATCGCTCTGTCTGTTTTTGCACGAATTAAATCCATCACTGCTTCTGCCTGTGACAAATCGATTCTACCATTTAAAAAAGCTCTTTTCGTAAATTCACCAGGTTCTGCTAAACGAGCACCATTAGATAAAACTAACTCTAGAACACGATTAACTGAAACTAATCCACCATGGCAATTAATTTCAACAATATCCTCACGTGTGAAAGTTCTAGGTGAACGCATAACAGTTACCATCGACTCTTCTACAGTTTCATTTGTTTCGGGATCTACTAATTTTCCATAGTGTATCGTATGGGAAGGAACTTCATCTAAGTTTTTCCCTTTAAAGATTTTTTTCGTAATGTTTATTGCATCTGCCCCACTTAGCCGAACAATGGCAATTGCACCTTCTCCAACTGGAGTTGAAATTGCCGTAATTGTATCTATATCCATTGCCCTTCCTCCTTACAGGCATAGGTATTTTAAAATCAAATTTATTAATTTCACTAATTCCTTAGAATAGCATATTTATCCAAGTTATTCCACTTATAACTACTTTTATAATAGTATCCCAATTTAGACATTATATATATATTTTTAGACCCTTTTGTTTTTAATCTGTTAAAAAGAAAACACCTTCCATTATGTTTAAATGATAACGGAAGGTGATTTTTTATATTATTCTGGTTTTATTACGACTTTACGATTTGGTTCTACACCATCGGAATGTGTAGATATTTTGTTATTATTCTGTAAAGCAGTATGGATAACTTTTCTTTCATATGAAGGCATAGGCTCTAAAGAAACTGATTTTTGAGTTTGAATCGCCTTTTGTGCTAAACGATTTGCGAGTTGAATAAGCGTATCATTTCTTCTTTCTCTATATCCTTCAGCATCGATAATTACTGTTTTAAAACCATCTACATTTCGATTAACAACTAAATGAGTCAAGTATTGCAATGCGTTTAGAGTTTGTCCTCGTTTCCCAATTAGCATAGCAATCTTTTCACCAGATAGTTCATATAGAACTTCTTTTTCTTTTTTTACTGTATTAATCGTAATAGTAATTCCCATTTGTTCTGCTACTTGACGAAGGAATTCTTCCCCTTCCTTCACCTTATCGTTTAAGACACGAACTTTTACAATTGCCGGTTTGGAACCGAACACACCAAAAATTCCTTTTTTCCCTTCATCGATAACATCTACATGGACACGATCTATGACCGTATCAAGCTTCACCAAAGCAGATTGAACTGCTTCATCTACAGTTTGGCCAGTAGCAGTTACTTGTCTCACTTTTTTGCTCCCCCTGCATTATCATCCTTCATCATTGGACGACGAATGAAGATAGTTTGAATAACCATAAATACGTTACCTACTACCCAGTATAAAGCAAGTGCTGCTGGGAAGAATGTAGCGAATACCCCAATCATGATAGGCATGATATAAAGCATCATTGTCATTTGAGGATTTTGTGCTGCCGGACTACCAGCCATCATTAGTTTTTGTTGCAAAAATGTTGTTCCAGCTGCAACTAGTGGCAAAATGAAAAATGGATCTGGAGCACCTAATTCAAACCACATAAATGTTTGTGTTTTAATTTCATCTGAACGATAAATAGCATGATAAAAAGCAATTAATATTGGCATCTGAACTAGTATAGGTAAACACCCTGCTAGTGGATTAACACCATGAGTTTGGAAAAGCTTCATCGTTTCTTGTTGTAATTGCTGTTGCGTCTTAGCATCTTTAGAGCTATATTTTTCGCGCAAAGCCTTAATTTCAGGTTGAATATCCTGCATCGCTTTAGAAGATTTCAATTGCTTTACGTTTAACGGTAGTAATACTAAACGTATAATGATCGTAACAATAATAATCCCAATACCAAAACTATTTCCAAAAATTCCAGCTACATACTGGATTAGTAATGCTAATGGCCAAACAAAATATTGGTTCCAAAACCCTTCACTATCTGAATGGATTGGCTCATTAATTTCTGTACAACCTGAAAGAAAAAACAAAATCCCAATCATGGCTGCGATTAATAATAACTTATTTCGCAACTTTCTTCCTCCTAACCTGCATCACAAGCATGTTTTATGTAAATGAACATATAATTATATATTACCATTTTTTCTTTACTAGTTTCTATATAAA
The DNA here is from genome assembly GCF_014207435.1 of Salirhabdus euzebyi. Classification (GTDB taxonomy): domain Bacteria; phylum Bacillota; class Bacilli; order Bacillales; family Alkalibacillaceae; genus Salirhabdus; species Salirhabdus euzebyi. The sequence goes on along the minus strand of NZ_JACHGH010000009.1, from coordinate 51,429 downwards.
ATAATTCCTTATATAAAGGAAGATAAAAAAAGTAATAAAATCTAATGAATGAAATTTCATCCATTAAGATTTAAGACTTCGTATCTTTTTTAATAGGTTTAATAAGCTTTGTTTTACGTAGTAAATGATTTAAACTTTTTTTTACATCAGGAAAGTCTAGATCTTTTGCTGGAACCCTGGCAATTACTACTAAATCATATTCATGTTTAATTTCTTCATGTAGTTCCAAAAAAGCTTGTCTTAAAAGCCGCTTCACTCTATTCCTCACAACTGCATTTCCAATTCGCTTTCCTACAGATAGTCCAATTCTAAAATGAGCTTGTCCAGCTTTCTCCATATAATAAAGGACAAACTGACGATTTGCGAAGGAACTCCCCTTTTGAAAAACTAGCTGGAATTCTTCATTCTTTTTAATTCTATAGGATTTCTTCATCATTTATTCACTCCAGTTTAGAAGCTTTCTAAAAGGCATAGTTATCTAGAAGTGAAAAATAAAACAACACACTTGATATTCACCCAATAAGTCTAGTTTATTCGCTGGATGCAAACATTAAACCCACAACGAACAAATTTCATCATTTACTCTTTTAAAGTGAAAAAAGACCACTGAGGATTTCAGTGGCCTATGCAGATAGATTTTTTCTTCCTTTACGACGGCGACGAGCTAAAATCTTACGGCCGTTTTTAGAACTCATTCTTGATCTAAATCCATGAACTTTACTACGTTTACGTTTTTTAGGTTGATAAGTGCGTTTCATTTATATACACCTCCTGAGGAAAGTTGAACTTTTTTTGAACTAGGCTAACACCATCTTTTGGATAAGCCTAAGGAATATCCCTACACCTAAACTGTTTACATAAGTTAAATCAGTTCAAAGTGCAAAAAGGTTAAAAGACAGTCCAATTAATTATACGGGACGTTAAAAACAAATGTCAACTTTTCCTTGAATTCAGAAGGTAAAAAAAATTATCCACAAACTGTATCGACAAAAAAAGAACACCAATTTTATATCCACAACAATTATCGACAAGTAATACACAAAATATAGTGCTGTGGATAAAAAAAGAACACAAGAAATGGGATATGTGGATAAGTCATTAAAATCCATTGCAACCCGAGGATTTATTTGGTATTATATTTGTGTTTAACTTTGTTATTTAATTCAATCCTATATTGACTTTTCCACAGACTGTGGATAACGTGTGGACATTCATACACATCCCTGTTTACGAATTTATAAACAAATTTGTGGATAATGTCGATAAATGTCAAATCATTAGTTATAATGATAATAAATCATCCACAGGTGTATTCCACTTGTTTACTTATCAACAGCCTCAAAATACTTAAAATTGAGCATGTTAGTAACTTTTTTCACTAAAATATGGCCTTTTTTATAAATATTATGAACCTTAAAAAAATTAGGTTCCATTGCACTTATGCTAGAGCTAACTGTATCGCAATAATTTTATACTTCTTTCTTGAACATGTGAAAATTGGCTTTCACCACATCATATTGGGGTAAGCCCGATTTTATATTGTAAAAATTAAATTCCCTCACCGATAAAGGGGTGAACTTTTTGGAAAACATAGCAGAACTATGGACAAAAACATTAAAAACTATAGAAGGAAAGATTAGTAAACCTAGTTTTGATACCTGGTTAAAGTCAACTGAAGCTAAGTCTTTTCATAATGAAACAATCGTTATAGCAGCTCCGAATGAATTTGCACGTGATTGGCTGGAGAATAGTTACTCTCAACTAATTTCAGATACTTTATTTGAAGTAACTGGAACTTCCTTAAAACCAAAGTTTATAATCCCCGAAACGGAAATCGAGGAATATGAACCAAAAAAGAATAAAAGGCCCGTCCAAAATATTTCTAATGCAACAGAAGGCACTTCAAAAAGTATGTTAAATTCAAAATATACTTTTGATACTTTTGTTATTGGATCTGGAAATCGCTTTGCTCATGCTGCTTCATTAGCTGTTGCAGAAGCGCCAGCAAAAGCTTATAACCCACTTTTTATTTACGGTGGAGTTGGCTTGGGTAAAACACATTTAATGCATGCTATTGGACATTATGTTATTGAACACAATCCATCTGCAAAAGTTGTTTACTTATCTTCTGAAAAATTTACAAATGAGTTTATTAACTCTATTCGTGACAATAAAGCTATTAATTTTAGAAACAAATATAGAAATGTAGATGTTTTATTAATAGATGATATTCAGTTTCTAGCTGGAAAAGAACAAACACAAGAAGAATTTTTCCATACGTTTAATACACTGCATGAAGAGAATAAGCAAATTGTCATTTCTAGTGATCGTCCTCCAAAAGAAATACCTACATTAGAAGATCGCTTAAGATCAAGGTTTGAATGGGGACTTATTACAGACATTACACCTCCAGATTTAGAAACAAGAATAGCCATTTTACGAAAAAAGGCAAAAGCAGAAGGTTTAGATATTCCAAACGAAGTGATGTTATATATAGCAAATCAAATTGATACAAATATAAGAGAATTAGAGGGGGCTCTTATAAGAGTTGTAGCATATTCCTCTTTAATAAACCGTGATATAGATGCATCAGTAGCAGCAGATGCATTAAAAGATATCATTCCTAGTTCGAAACCTAGAACCATTACTATACATGGGATACAAGAAGTTGTAGGGGAATTTTATCACATAAAGTTAGAAGATTTTACAGCGAAGAAAAGAACAAAATCAGTTGCTTTTCCTAGACAAATCGCAATGTATTTAGCTAGAGAAATGACGGACTTTTCACTTCCTAAAATTGGGGAGGAATTCGGTGGTAGAGATCATACAACTGTCATACATGCCCATGAAAAAATTTCAAAAATGATAGCAGCAGATCAACAGTTAAATCATGAAATTGAAGAAGTAAAAGAAAGAATTAAACAAAAATAACATCTGAATAATGTGAATAACTTTTACACATCTACACACAGTCTATCCACATGTGGATAGACTTTCTTATCTTTACTTTATAACTGTTATCCACATATTCACAGTCCCTACTATTACTATTACTACTTTTTTAAAGAAAAATAATATAATAGATACACATTTAGGAGGATTTTAAAATGAAGTTTGTTATCCAACGAAATCAGTTAATGGAAAGTGTACAAGATGTAATGAAAGCTATTTCTTCTAAAACAACAATTCCTATTTTAAGTGGAATGAAACTAGAAGCAACAACTGATGGAGTGAAACTTACAGGTAGTGACTCTGATATTTCTATTGAATCTTTTATACCAACGGAAGAAAATGGAATTGTTTTTGTAGAAAATATTGAACCTGGAAGTATCATACTACAAGCTAAATATTTTCCTGAAATTGTGCGTAAATTACCAGAACAAACAGTCGAAATAGAATCAGATGAACAATTTAATGTAACAATTCGTTCAGGAAGTGCTGAATTTAATTTGAATGGACAAGACCCACAAGAATATCCACAGCTTCCAAAACTTCATACAGAAAATAGTTTTGAATTGCCAATAGATTTATTAAAGGATCTTATTCGCCAAACTGTATTTGCTGTATCCACTTCAGAAACGAGACCTATTTTAACTGGAGTTAATATGGTGTTAAGAGATGAAAAGCTACACTTTGTTGCAACAGATAGTCATCGATTAGCATCTAGAACTATCCCAATGTCTGATATAACATCAGAGGTAACGTTTAAAAATATTGTTATCCCAGGTAAAAGTTTAAATGAACTAAACAAAATACTAGAAGATTCCCAAGATAAAATAGAAATCAGTGTCACAGAAAACCAAATTTTATTTAGAACAAAACATCTTTATTTCTTATCTAGATTATTAGACGGTAATTATCCCGAGACATCACGTTTAATTCCGGAACAAAGTAAAACAAATGTAGTTATCGATGCAAAAGAACTACTACATTCCATTGATCGTGCAAGTTTACTAGCTAAGGAAAGCAGAAATAATGTCGTTAAATTGATGACAAAAGATGGACATACTATAGAGATTTCAAGTAATTCACCAGAAGTTGGAAAAGTATTAGACGAAGTTAAAGTAGATTCTATTGAGGGAGAAGAATTAAAAATATCCTTTAGTGCAAAATATATGATGGATGCTTTAAAGGCGATTAATACAGAAAAAGTAAAAATTCTTTTCACTGGAGCTATGAGACCTTTTATTATTAAACCCGGCTCAGAAGAAGAGGAAATTTTACAATTAATATTGCCTGTACGCACTTACTAAAAAACATGATTAACACCTAACAGGGTGGATTGAGAAGCAAGGGATTCCACCCTTGCTTTTCTTATACGTAATGATTTAGTAAAATAGAAGAAGAATGAAAAGTAGGGTGGTAAAAAAATGAATGAACAAATAGAGATTAAGACAGAATCAATTCCACTTGGACAATTTTTAAAACTGGCAAATGTTTTAGAAACGGGCGGAATGGCTAAGTGGTTTCTAAGTGAATATGAGGTTTTTGTAAATGGTGAAAAAGAAGACCGTAGAGGAAAGAAATTAAGACATGGTGATGTAGTAGTAATTGAAGGCATTGGTTCATTTGAAGTAGCGAATCGTGACGAAGGTTCCTTGAATTAAAAGGAGTAATATATGCATATTAATGAACTGTCTTTGAAAAATTATCGTAATTATGAAAGCTTAGATTTAACTTTTGATCATAAAGTGAATGTCATAATTGGAGAAAATGCCCAAGGAAAAACCAATATAATGGAATCTATCTATGTTCTCGCCCTTACAAAGTCACATCGTACATCTAAAGATAAAGAACTCATTAAATGGGATGAAAGTTATGCTAAAATAAAAGGTAGTGTAGTAAAGAGAAACAGACAGTTTCCTTTAGAACTTATTTTCTCCAATAAAGGAAAAAAAGCAAAATTAAATCATATTGAGCAACAGCGATTAAGTGACTATATTGGTGCACTTAATGTTGTTATGTTTGCACCAGAGGATTTGAATTTAGTTAAAGGCAGTCCTCAAGAACGACGTCGTTTCATTGATATGGAAATCGGACAAATACAACCTATTTATGTTTACCATTTAGGACAATTTCAAAAAATACTTAAACAAAGAAATGCATTATTAAAGGATTATCAACGTAAACAACAAATGGATAGAACAATGCTCCGAGTAATGACAGAGCAAATCATTGAGCATGCAGCAACTATTATTCATAGGAGATTTAAGTTCCTACAGTTGTTACGTAAATGGGCTCAGCCAATACATTTAGGAATTAGCCGTCATCTAGAAAAATTAGAAATAACATATGATGCTTCAATAGAGGTATCAGAAAACATGGAATTGTCAAAAATAGTAGAAGTCTATCAAAAACAATTTGAAGATATGGAAACAAAAGAAATTGAAAGAGGTACATCATTGATAGGTCCTCATCGTGATGATCTCGTTTTTCATTTAAACGGTAAAGAAGTGCAAACATATGGATCACAAGGCCAACAAAGAACAACAGCTCTATCGTTAAAACTCGCAGAAATAGAATTGATTTATAGTGAAGTTGGGGAATATCCTATTTTACTTTTGGATGATGTTTTAAGTGAGTTGGATGATCATAGGCAATCGCATCTATTAAATACGATTCAAGGTAAAGTACAAACCTTTGTATCTACAACAAGCGTTGACGGAATCGAACATGATACGTTAAAAAAAGCAGAGATATTTCATGTCCATCAAGGGGCAGTATCGAAAGAAGGGTGAGGTTACGTTGTTTATACATATAGGTGAGGATCATGTCATTCAGTCAAGAGATGTAGTTGCTATAATAGATAGTGATTTATTAACTTCTTCCTCTATTGTTGATGAAATGATAATGAATCAAAAAAAGAATAACAAAGTTGTTGAAACATCTTATGAATCTGCAAAATCCATTGTTATAACAACGGAATATATATATTTTAGTACATTATCTGTTGCAACTTTGAAAAAACGCTCTCAATTATCGTCTACTCTAAATAAATTAGAGGATTTTTCGGAAGCATTTGAAGAGTAATCGTAACATTAGAAATACCTAGTATAATAGTGCTTTTACATTACTATAAAGTGAACCGTGAAAGAACAAAAAAATGAAGGTGTGAAACCGATGGCTATGGAAGAAAAATTATCAGGACAAGCATACGATGAAAATCAAATACAGGTATTAGAGGGTCTTGAAGCTGTTCGAAAAAGACCAGGTATGTATATAGGTTCCACGAATGAAAAAGGGCTTCATCATTTAGTTTGGGAAATTGTAGATAACAGTATAGATGAAGCTTTAGCTGGTTATTGTGATCAAATCAATATCGTTATCGAAAAAGATAACAGTATAACTGTTAGTGATAATGGACGTGGGATTCCTGTTGGAATTCACGAAAAACAAGGACGTCCTGCGGTAGAAGTAATTCTAACTGTATTACATGCTGGTGGTAAGTTTGGTGGTGGTGGTTATAAAGTATCAGGTGGACTACATGGGGTTGGTGCATCTGTTGTTAATGCCCTATCAACAGAATTAGAAGTATTTGTTCATCGAGATGGAAAAGTTCATTATCAAAAATACCATCGTGGTGTGCCACATGAAGATTTAAAAATCATTGGAGATACGGATATTACTGGTACTAAAATACACTTTAAACCAGATCCGGAAATTTTTTCAGAAACATTAGAATATAACTATGACACGTTAAAGCATCGTATTCGTGAGTTAGCTTTTTTGAATAAAGGTATCACTATATCTATAGAGGATAAACGCCATGATAGGGAGCCTCAAAAATTTTATTATGAGGGTGGTATTTCTTCCTATGTAGAGCATTTAAATCGTACGAGAGAGCCATTACACGAGCCTTTCTATGCCGAAAGTGAAATGGATAACATAACAGTTGAAATAGCTATTCAATACAATGATGGCTTTGCTAGTAATATATACTCCTTTGCAAATAATATTCACACTTATGAAGGTGGAACACATGAATCCGGTTTTAAAACCGCTTTAACTAGAGTAATTAATGATTATGCTAGAAAAAATCATATGTTTAAAGAAAGTGACCCAAATTTAAGTGGTGATGATGTTCGAGAAGGTATAACTGCAATTGTATCTATTAAGCATTCAGATCCACAGTTTGAGGGACAAACAAAAACAAAACTTGGAAATAGTGAAGCAAGAACAGTAACAGATGCATTATTTAGTGAAAACTTCTCTAAGTTTTTATTTGAAAATCCAGATATAGCAAAAAAAGTAGTTGAAAAAGGGTTAATGGCTTCCAGGGCTCGTATGGCTGCGAAAAAAGCTCGTGAGTTAACGAGAAGAAAAAGTGCTTTAGAAGTTTCAAGTCTTCCAGGAAAACTAGCTGACTGTTCTTCAAAAGACGCCAAAATTAGTGAACTTTATATCGTTGAGGGTGATTCTGCTGGTGGTTCAGCAAAACAAGGTCGTGATCGTCACTTCCAAGCAATTCTCCCATTAAGAGGTAAGATTATAAACGTTGAGAAAGCCCGTTTAGATAAAATATTATCAAACAATGAAATTCGGACTATTATTACAGCCCTAGGGACAGGTATTGGGGAAGACTTTGATATTGAAAAAGCTCGTTATCATAAAATTGTTATTATGACAGATGCCGATGTGGATGGTGCTCACATACGTACATTGCTTTTAACCTTCTTTTATCGTTATATGAAACCTTTAATAGAAAAAGGCTATATTTATATTGCACAACCGCCATTATATAAGGTTCAACAAGGGAAAGCAGCTCATTATGTATATAATGATCGTGAACTAGATGCATTACTACAGGAGCTTCCAAAAGCACCTAAACCTGGTATGCAACGTTACAAAGGTTTAGGGGAAATGAATCCTACTCAGCTTTGGGAGACAACAATGGACCCATCAACAAGAACAATGCTCCAAGTAAATCTCCAGGATGCAATGGAAGCAGATGAAATATTTGAAATCCTTATGGGAGATAAAGTAGAACCTCGTCGTGACTTTATACAAGATAATGCTAGATATGTTAAAAACTTAGATATTTAACCCAGTCGTCTACGCTTTTAAATGTCTAGCTGCGGCTCCTATCTCCTCGGGGTCATAAGTCAATCTGCTATGTGATAAAGATTGTCACGTCGCATCTTGTCTTATGCCTGTCGGAGATAACCAGTCGCCTACGCTTTTAAATGTCTAGCTGCGGCTCCTATCTCCTCGGGGTCATAAGCCAATCTGCTATGTGACAAAGATCGTCACGTCGCATCTTGTCTTATGCCTGTCGGAGATAACCAGTCGCCTACGCTTTTCTAAATATAAGGAGGTAATCCAATGGTGGATCAACAACGTCCACAGGTTCAAGAAATAAATATTAGCCAAGAGATGCGAACATCTTTTCTTGACTATGCTATGAGTGTAATTGTTGCACGTGCTCTTCCAGATGTTCGAGATGGATTAAAACCAGTACATCGTAGAATATTGTATGCGATGCATGATTTGGGGATGCATGCAGACAAATCATATAAAAAATCTGCTCGTATCGTTGGTGAAGTTATAGGTAAGTACCACCCTCATGGTGACTCTGCCGTTTATGACGCAATGGTTAGAATGGCACAAGACTTTAACTATCGTAAAGTACTAGTTGATGGACATGGTAACTTTGGATCCGTAGATGGTGATGCTGCTGCGGCAATGCGTTACACCGAAGCACGTATGTCTAAAATAGCAATGGAAATATTACGTGATATTAATAAAGATACGATAGATTATGCGGATAACTATGATGGTTCTGAGAGAGAACCAGTAGTATTACCTGCTCGTTTTCCTAATCTTTTAGTTAACGGTGCATCAGGAATAGCAGTAGGTATGGCAACCAATATCCCACCACATCAATTAGGTGAGGTAATTGATGCCGTATTAGCTGTTAGTCAAGATCCTGATATAACGATAACCGAGTTAATGGAAGAATATATCTATGGCCCAGATTTTCCTACAGCTGGTCAAATTCTAGGTAGAAGTGGAATAAGAAAAGCGTTTGAAACAGGAAAAGGTTCGATTACTATTCGAGCAAAAGCTGAAATCTTTGAAAAAGATAATGGTAAACCGGTAATTATCGTTACAGAGTTACCTTATCAAGTAAATAAAGCAAAATTGATTGAAAAAATTGCAGAACTAGTACGTGACAAAAAAATAGAAGGAATTACAGATCTACGAGATGAGTCAGACCGTGAAGGAATGCGAATCGTCATTGAACTTCGTAGGGATGTAAATCCTAACGTTTTATTAAATAATTTGTATAAACAAACAGCTCTACAAACCTCTTTTGGTATTAATATGCTTGCTTTAGTAGATGGACAACCAAAAGTTTTAAATTTAAAGGAAGCACTTGTTCACTATTTGGATCATCAAAAGGTTGTTATTAAACGTAGAACAGCTTATGAACTAAAAAAAGCAGAAGCAAGAGCTCATATTTTAGAAGGTTTAAGAATTGCTCTTGATCATCTAGATGAGGTTATAGCTCTAATTCGTGCTTCAAAGACAACGGATATAGCTAGAGATGGCTTAATGAGTAAGTTTGATTTAAGTGATAAGCAAGCCCAAGCTATTTTAGATATGCGTCTACAACGATTAACAGGCTTGGAACGTGAAAAAATTGAAGATGAATATCAAGAATTAGTGAAGTTAATTGCTGAATTGAAAGCAATATTAGCTGATGAGGAAAAGGTTCTTGAAATTATTCGTGAAGAACTAACGGAAATAAAAGAAAAGTACAATGATGAAAGAAGAACAGAAATTGTCGTAGGGCAATCTGACTTCATTGAAGACGAGGATTTAATTCCTGAAGAGACAATTGTTATTACACTAACTCATAAGGGATATATTAAACGTCTTCCAGCTTCTACTTATAGAGCTCAACGTCGTGGCGGACGTGGTGTACAGGGAATGGGTACAAATGAAGATGACTTTGTTGAACATTTATTATCAACTTCTACACATGACACCATTCTATTTTTCTCTAATAAAGGAAAAGTATACAAAATTAAAGGATATGAAATTCCTGAGTATAGTAGGACAGCAAAAGGTATTCCAATTGTTAACGTCCTAGAAGTTGAAAAAGGTGAATGGATAAATGCTGTTATTGCTGTACATGAATTTGTTGATGATTGGTATTTATTCTTTACGACTAAGCAAGGAATATCGAAACGTACTACGTTGTCTCAATATGCAAATATAAGACGTGGTGGATTACGTGCTATTAATCTAAGAGAAGATGATGAACTTATTTCTGTACGCCTTACAGATGGAAATAAGCAAATTATGATTGGAACAAAACAAGGCTATTTAATACGCTTTGATGAAAAAGATGTAAGAGCTATGGGTAGAACAGCTTCAGGTGTGAAAGGTATTACCTTACGGGATGAAGAAGATCAAGTTGTTTCCATGGAAATTTTAGAAGATGATCTTCAAGTATTAACGGTTACAAGTAGAGGTTTTGGTAAACGTACCGATGCTAAAGACTACCGAATGACTAACAGAGGTGGTAAAGGGATTATTACTTGTAATCTAACAGATAGAAATGGTCATGTTGTAGCAGTTAAGGCTGTTACAGGTCATGAGGATTTAATTATTATCACCGCTAGTGGTGTATTAATTCGTATGCCAGTAGAGGGTATTTCTGAGACAGGACGTAATACACAAGGTGTTACCTTAATTCGTCTTGCTGAGGGAGAAGAAGTAGCAACTGTTGCTCGAATAGAAAAAGAAGAAGAAACAATTGAAGAATTAGCTGATTCTGTAGAAGAGACGCAAGAATAAACAAACTTCCTAGAGACACAACGAAGGTTGTGTCTCTATTTTTACCTTTATCATTTAAATTGAATTATTGGTTATGTTTAAGGGAGGGGAACATTTTGGGCTTTCACCCAAGTCAGTTAAAGCAAGGTTGTATCATAACACGTGACGTAATGGGTAAGACAATGAATCCAATCATTCCAAAAGATACTGTTATCACGCCCCTACACATTGAAATTTTAAACCACTTTATGGTTGAAGAAGTTGAAGTAGCCACAACATTAATTAGTGGAAAAGAATTTAAACCAGAGCAAAAAGAAGAGGATGAAATACAGAAAACAGTTGTTGGAGTACATAGCAAATCTTTTTTAGAGCTTTATTTACATAGTGTCAAAGAAACAAAACAGTTATTTCAAAATTGGCAAGCTAGAAATCCAGTGGATATACTAGAGGTAAGAAAGCATCTTCTCCCTTTATTAAAGAAAGCTGATGAAATGGAGAATATTGTTTTCTCTCTTCATCATTTTGTGGAAAAAGAGGAATATACACATCATCATTCTGTAGCAAAAGCGTTAATTTCAGCATTTTTAGCAAAGAAACTTCGTTTTCCTGAAGGAGAAAGAATCCAAATTGCTCTTGCAGCTTATTTGAGTGATAGTGGAATGGCTCTATTAGATGACTCCTTATTAGATAAAAAGGCAAGTTTAACGCTTGAAGAGTTTGAGCAAGTAAAAAAGCACCCTATCTATTCTTATCGTTTAGTTGAGAATATTTCTATGATTAAATATGATGCGAAAATTGCTATATTACAGCATCATGAACGTTTGGATGGAAGTGGTTATCCGTTTGGGTTACAGCTAAATAAAATACATCAATATGCCCGCATTCTAGCCATAAGTGATATTTTTCATGCGATGACATCTGAACGTTTTTACAAATCCAAACAATCGCCATTTAAAGTACTAGAAGAAATGCTGCATCAACAGTTTGGAAAATTAGATATAGAGATTGTTACCATTTTGGTTCGTAGCTTGACTAACCTATCGAACGGGACAAAAGTACGATTATCCGATCAAACTACTGGTGAAATAGTATTTATAGATCAAAAATTTCCAACACGTCCTATTATCCGTTTGGATCATAATAACAATATGATTTCCTTAATAGATCATAAAAGTATTTATATTGATGAAGTTTTAAACTGATTAAAAAGGATTGACTAATTTATCAATCCTTTTTTTTTATCTATTTTCTTTGCATGTTAAGTAAAAAGTAACCTAGCATAATAGGTGTTTTAGTCTCTGCTATATCTACAAAACGTTTAATATAGGAATAGTCATTACTCCCATATGTATGCAATAAATCCCCCCACCACTCTGTTTCATATCTACATATCATACTTAAATTATATAAAAGCAAGTAATGTGTCATTACTTCATGAAAAGGGAAAACAGTTTTACGCTTTTTGGATAAAAACCATTTTTCTTTATATATATGAAATGAAAAAAGGCTATTTTCAAATGGTAGGATGTTTTTTTCTAAAGATAAAACTAAATGATTATCCGTATTTTTTACGTCTTCTATTTCAGGGAGATACAATTTAATTTTTTCAATAAATCTGTTTTCTGTCATATGCCAATCATTTAAAAAGGTTAAAGGAATTCTTAATTCTTTTTGAATCTCGTTACTAAATATTTCTTCATGCGTTGTCTCCTTATTTTGAAAAAGATTTAATTCATCCATTTCTGGAATTTTTTTTAGCAATACATCCATCGAAAATTTATCAGTTGGAAATTGATTGATAGAAAACAAGTGGTTTGAAAAGTATGGAAATAGGCCATATTGTTGAATTTTTACTTCATCCTGCAAGAAACTGTAGTTTTGTTTTTTTCTTTTTCTGGCAGATACTCCATGAGCTAACAATCGTGTGTTCTCTGGGTATTGAGGTCGACATGCAATGAGACAGGTTTTAATAAGTTGGGTCAAACCATAAAATAACAGAACTGGTTTGATACTAATTGGAGCTTGCTTTGATTGTTGGAAATACGTTTCAGCATGTTCCAAATAATAGATAAATCGTTCTGCGTTTTCAAAACTGAGTCTATCTGCATCTTCTATTTCTTGTTTTTTATAGCAATTTTTTAAATACATTTGAACATAAGGTATAGATTTAAGTTGATCAAAAAATGCATTCATTTGTTGTTGTACCATATGAAACCCCTTACAATTAAAAATCCTTGAAAAAGTATTGGATATATCGTAATGTTATTAAAAATATTTAAATCGTTTCTTTTTCTAGTATGTCCATTTAACGTTTAAATCATAAATATAGAGGAGGTTTATCATGCGGACTGATAAATTTAGTAAAGAAGGACTTACCTTTGATGATGTACTATTAATCCCAGCTAAATCAGAAGTGCTACCGAGAGAAGTACAAGTAAAAACAGAATTATCTCCTAAGCTAAAATTAAATATTCCGTTAATAAGTGCTGGTATGGACACGGTAACTGAGGCAGAGATGGCAATATCAATGGCAAGACAAGGTGGTTTAGGCATTATACATAAAAATATGTCTATTGAAGAACAAGCTGAACAAGTTGATCGGGTAAAACGTTCTGAGAATGGAGTAATAACAAACCCCTTTTTCTTGACACCTGAACATCAAGTTTATGATGCAGAACATTTAATGGGTAAATATAGAATTTCTGGTGTGCCGATTGTGAATAACGCAGAAGAACAAAAATTAGTTGGCATATTAACAAATCGAGATCTTCGTTTCATACAAGATTATTCGATTGAAATTTCCACTGTAATGACAAGTGAAGAATTAGTTACTGCTCCAGTAGGAACAACAGTTGAAGAAGCAGGTCATATATTGCAGCAATATAAAATAGAAAAGTTACCTCTAGTAGATGAAAATAACGTCTTAAAAGGTTTAATTACGATTAAGGATATTGAAAAGGTAATTGAATTTCCAAATTCAGCTAAAGATAAACAAGGAAGATTATTAGTTGGTGCTGCGGTTGGAATTACGACGGATACGATGTTACGAATAGAAAAACTAGTAGAAGTCGGGGTTGATGTGGTAGTTGTTGATACAGCACATGGTCATTCTAAGGGAGTTTTGGATCAAGTAACAGCAATTCGAAATAAATATCCTGAGTTAGATATTATTGCAGGTAATGTAGCTACTCCTGAAGCGACAAAGGACTTGATTGAAGCTGGTGCAAATATTATAAAAGTTGGAATTGGCCCTGGTTCTATTTGTACGACAAGAGTTGTTGCAGGTGTTGGTGTTCCACAAATTACTGCAGTATATGATTGTGCTATTGAAGCTAAGAAACATAACATACCTATTATTGCAGACGGTGGTATTAAATATTCTGGAGATATTGTAAAAGCTTTAGCAGCAGGAGCACATGTTGTTATGCTAGGAAGTATTTTTGCTGGGGTTACAGAAAGTCCGGGAGAAACGGAAATTTATCAAGGTCGTCGATTTAAAGTATACCGCGGCATGGGTTCTGTTGGTGCAATGAAATCAGGTTCAAAAGATCGTTATTTCCAAAGTGAATCGGAAACTAATAAACTTGTACCTGAAGGAATTGAAGGGCGTGTTCCTTATAAAGGACCATTATCTGATACAATACATCAATTAGTTGGAGGACTGCGTTCGGGAATGGGTTATTGTGGAGCGAAGGATTTAGAGTTTTTAAGGGAAGAAGCTCAATTTATTCGCATTACAAATGCCGGGTTACGCGAAAGCCATCCACATGATGTTCAAATTACGAAAGAAGCACCAAATTATTCTGTATAATTAATTTTCAACATTTTTTTATGGGAAATGGGAATTATAGACAGTGACTTTTGACTGTCTATTTTTTTTTTGAGGCCTGTGATAAAATTGCTAAGTAACAACTAAATGGTGGAGGTTAAAAAACTATGAGAAAGTACATTCAATCCATTATGGTAGTTATGTTAGCATTTTTAATAACTACTGTTTCTTTCATTCCAAACCCTATTTCAATTCATGCAGCACCATCTGACATAGAAGCTAAATCGGCTATTGTTGTTGATGCTGAAACAGGAAAAATACTGTATGAAAAAGAAGCTGATTTAGCTTTACCTCCTGCCAGCATGACGAAAATGATGACAGAGTACTTGGTTCTAGAGGCTATTGCTAATGGACAAATTAGCTGGGACACAACAACACAAATAGGTGAATATCCATATTGGTTATCATCTAGCAATGAGTTTTCTGGTATAGGACTAATTCAAAATAAAGACTACACGGTAGAACAATTGTATATAGCTATGGCAATATATTCTGATAACGCTACAACTGTAGCATTAGCAGAATTGGTAGCGGGTACAGAAGGAAATTTTGTTAAAAAGATGAACGAAAAAGCACAAGAAATGGGATTGCCTGATGCACAGTTTGTAAACTCTACAGGCCTTTCTAATCGTGACTTAGGAGACCGTTCTCCTGAAGGAACTGATCCAGAAGCGGATAACTACCTATCTGCTAAGTCATTGGCTTTATTAGCATATAATTTAATAAAAGACTATCCCCATGCATTAGAATATTCAACAATAAAAGAATATCAATTAGATGATCAAATGCTTACGAATTTGAACTGGATGCTTCCTGGTATGCCAGGTCATTTAGAACAGTTTGGCTATGAGGGAATGGATGGTTTAAAAACTGGTTGGACAGATATGGCTGGTTACTGCTTTACTGGAACAGCCGAACGTAATGGACAACGCTTAATTACAGTAGTTATGCAAACAGATAGCAAGGAAGCTCGTTTTAATGAAACGAGAAAGCTACTCGATTATGGTTTTAGTAATTTTGAACTGAAGGAAATCTTCCCGGCTAACTATCAATTAGAGGAAGAGTCTACTTTATCTGTTGTGAAAGGTAAAGAAGATGCAGTGGAAATTGCTACAAATGAACCTATTCGTGCCGTTGTAAAAACAGGTGAAGAGAATCCTTATACGGCTATTTATCAACTAGATGAATCAAAGTTAACAAAAGATGGTGAGTTAACAGCAAAAGTTGAAAAAGGTGAAGTTGTTGGGACAATGCAAGTTGTTTATAATGGTGAAGAAGATTTTGGATTTATTACCGATGGTTTAGACCAACAATTAAGTGCAGAACTTGTTACACAAGATAGTGTAGAAAAAGCTAATTGGTTTGTTCTGACGTTTAGAGCAATTGGTGATTTTTTCACCGATTTATTCTCAAGTATTGTTGATGGGATAAAAGGAATTTTTTAAAACACACTGGAATAGTGGGAATTTAATACTTTTTACGGTAAAATACTAATAGACAATAATAGTCGTTGTATTCACTGTAAAATATAGGAGGTTATTCATCATGTCAAAAACAGGTACGGATCGTGTAAAAAGAGGAATGGCTGAAATGCAAAAAGGTGGCGTCATCATGGACGTTGTCAATGCAGAACAAGCTAAAATTGCAGAAGAAGCAGGTGCAGTAGCAGTAATGGCACTTGAACGTGTTCCTTCTGATATTCGTGCTGCAGGTGGAGTAGCACGTATGGCTGACCCTACAATAACAGAAGAAGTAATGAATGCAGTATCCATTCCAGTAATGGCAAAGGCTCGTATTGGTCATATTGTAGAAGCAAGAGTATTAGAAGCGATGGGTGTAGACTACATTGATGAAAGTGAAGTTTTAACACCAGCAGACGATATTTACCATATCAATAAGCGTGATTTCACAGTTCCTTTTGTTTGTGGTTGCCGTGATCTTGGAGAAGCTGTTCGACGTATTGGAGAAGGTGCTTCTATGTTACGTACTAAAGGAGAACCTGGTACAGGTAACATTGTTGAAGCAGTTCGTCATATGCGACAAGTGCAATCTCAAATCCGCCAAATTGTTGGTCTTTCTTTAGATGAATTAATGGTATTTGCAAAAGAAAATGGTGCACCATATGAATTACTATTACAAATTAAAAATGAAGGTCGTCTTCCGGTAGTTAACTTTGCTGCAGGTGGAATTGCTACTCCTTCTGATGCTGCGCTAATGATGCAGTTAGGTGCTGACGGTGTATTTGTAGGATCTGGTATCTTTAAATCAGATAACCCGCAAAAGTTTGCTCGTGCTATTGTGGAAGCAACTACACATTATGAGGACTATAAATTAATTGGTGAGTTATCTAAAAATCTTGGTACAGCGATGAAAGGTATTGAAATGTCTACATTAACACCTGCTGACCGTATGCAAGATCGTAGTAGATAATATTTATCACATTTTCTAACCCTAAAGAAATGTAATAAGGGAGAAATTCAGCTATGACTAAAATTGGTATATTAGCTCTACAAGGTGCAGTTCGTGAACATGCTTTTTCAGTAGAGACAAGTGGAGCAGAAGCAGTAATTGTAAAACGAGTAGAACAATTAGAAGATATTGATGGTTTAATCTTACCTGGTGGAGAAAGTACGACGATGAGAAGACTAATCGACAGGTATGATTTCTTAGAACCATTAAAAGCTTTTGGTCAATCAGGAAAGCCTATTTTTGGTACATGTGCAGGTTTAATTTTACTTGCAAAAGAAATTGATGGACAAGATCATGCTCATCTACAATTAATGGATATAAAAGTAGCGAGAAATGCTTTTGGTCGTCAACGTGATAGTTTTGAAGCGGATATTCATCTTAACGGAATAGGTGAAGAATTTAATGCCGTCTTTATAAGAGCTCCATACATTCTTGAAGTTGGGAATGGAGTAGAAATTTTGGCTAGCTACAAGGATAAAATTGTAGCAGCACAACAAGACCATTATTTAACAAGTGCTTTTCATCCAGAACTAACAGATGATCACCGTTTAACGGAACATTTTGTTAAAATGGTAAAAGATGCAAAGAAAGAACTTGCATCCTCCTAATAAAAAGAGTATATTATAAAACAACTAAAAATTGTAAAAACAAAAGAGCTATGAAGGGAACTAGTAACAATATTTCTTTCTCTAGAGAGTCGGTGGCTGCTGTAAACCGATGTAAGATTGTTGTGAATCCATCCTTGAGCTGATATGCTGAAATAATTAGTAGGTATATCCGGTAAGCGCCGTTAATGTAACTAAGTTGGAAGACTTTATAGGTCTTCAATTAGGGTGGTATCGCGGGAATTAATATAACTCTCGTCCCTTTTTTATAAGGGACGGGAGTTTTTTGTTTATACTTTAAGAAAGCATAACTTTGTTAAAGGATTAAAGTATAAGAAAAACTAAGGCTTTCGCCATAAGGACTTGGCGACAAGCAAAGTTTTTCTAATTTGAGTAAATAAAACAATGGAGGAATGACAATGTTAGATATGAAATATTTACGCGAAAATTTTACAGAAGTAAAAGAAAAGCTGAAATTTCGTGGTGAAGATTTATCTGATTTAGATAAATTTGAGGAGTGGGATACACGTCGTAGAGAACTCATTACAGAAAGCGAAGAATTAAAAGCAAAGCGAAATGACGTATCTAAGCAAATTTCTGTTCTGAAAAAAGAAAAGCAAGATGCAGATCATATGATTAAGGAAATGCGTGAGGTAGGGGATCGAATAAAGGAATTAGATAATGAATTAAAGGAGTTAGAAGATAAACTACAAACTTTGCTCTTATCCGTTCCTAATATTCCACATGAGAGCGTCCCTGTTGGAGAAAGTGAAGATGATAATATAGAAGCTCGTACATGGGGTAAGATTCCCACATTTAATTTTGAAGCGAAGCCACATTGGGATTTAGCGACTAATTTAGGGATGGTAGACTTTGAACGCGCTTCTAAAATTACAGGAAGCCGATTCGTATTTTATAAAGGTTTAGGTGCGAGATTAGAACGTGCTTTAATGAACTTTATGATGGATTTACAAGTAGATGAACATGGGTATGAAGAAGCAATTCCACCATATATTGTTAATAGAGATAGTTTAACTGGTACAGGTCAATTACCTAAATTTGAAGAAGATTTGTTTAAGATAGAAGGCTGGGATTATTATTTGATTCCAACAGCTGAAGTACCTGTGACTAATTTCTACCGTGATGAAATATTAACAGGTGAGGACTTACCGAAAAAGTTTGCAGCATATAGTGCATGTTTCCGTTCTGAAGCAGGATCTGCCGGTCGTGATACGAGAGGGCTAATTCGTCAGCACCAATTTAATAAAATCGAATTAGTTCAACTAGTTAAGCCAGAAGATTCTTATGAAGTTTTAGAACAACTGACAGGACATGCAGAAAAAGTATTACAGCTACTGGATTTACCATATCGTGTCATGAGCATGTGTACAGGAGATTTAGGTTTTACGGCAGCAAAGAAGTACGATATAGAAGTCTGGATTCCAAGTTCTAACACATACCGTGAGATTTCTTCTTGTTCTAATTTTGAAGATTTCCAAGCACGCCGGGCTAAAATCCGTTTCCGTCGTGAGCCGAACGGAAAACCAGAATTCGTGCATACATTAAATGGTTCTGGTCTTGCTATTGGTAGAACAGTTGCTGCAATTATTGAAAATTATCAACAAGAGGATGGAACAATTAAAATTCCAGAAGTACTACGTCCATACATGGGTAATAAAGAAATAATTGGTTAAGTAAGAAGCGGAGGGATACTGGTATGTTGGATCATGTCAAACAGATTGCTTTAAGTCTTTTAAGGGATAAGTATTCTAGCTGTGACATAGGAATACTCGCGGGTAGTTTTGTGCGAGGTGAAAATACAGAAACATCTGATTTAGACATCGTCCTAATTGATGATAGCTATACAGTATCTTTCCGCGAATCTTTTTATTATGAAACTTACCCTATTGAGTGCTTTGTTCATAATAGGACGACTCTTTATGACTTTATCGAAAGTGATTGTAAGAGAGCAAGGCCAAGCTTGTTAAGAATGGTTAGTGAGGGGATTATTTTAAAGGATGATGGATCTGCTAAACAACTACAAGAAGAATTAACAAGCAGGTTAAAACAAGGGCCAATAATGTGGACAGAAGATGAACTTCTATATAAACGTTATATGTTGACAGATGTTTTAGATGATTTTAAAGGTACAATGAGTCGTAAGGAAGGAATCTTTATTGCCGCCAAACTAGCTGAAATGTTACATGAGTTTATTCTTCGTATGAATAAACAGTGGATAGGTACAGGGAAGTGGATATATCGAGCCCTAAATACGTTTGATCCATTAGTTGCAAGGAACTTAGCTCATGCTTTAGACAGCTATTATTTAGAAGGAAAAAAAGAACAGTTAATAGCAATTACAGAAGAATGGTTAGATGTTTATGGCGGGGCAGTTTTTGAAGGATTTCAGTTAGGGTCTATTTCAAAAAAGTAAGAAAAATTAAACTTCTCTATTTTACTTGAATAGAAGATATAAATATGATATATTCTTTAAGTGTCATTACGGAGGAGTACCCAAGTCCGGCTGAAGGGATCGGTCTTGAAAACCGACAGGGGTGTCAAAGCCCGCGGGGGTTCGAATCCCTCCTCCTCCGCCATAATGATTTTGCGTATAAATTGGAGAATATAACGGAATGAAATCGTTACATAAGTAACGATTTTTTTTATGCTCTAAAAATCCCATTTTACCTATCACTACTTTCGTATTTCAAAAAGGATTCTTTATTTAGCTATCGAATACTTAGTAAAAAAGAATGCGAGGTAAACAGATAGTGAAAGTCTTCAAAATCACAGGTGGAATTCTTTTGTTTGTTATTTTTTCAGGAATACTAGCTTTTTTTACATTTTGGTTAACTTTCCCTTTAGCATTTATGTTATTTGGGGACGGTAGTGCCCTCTACCTCTGGCTGAAAAATCATCTCCCTTATGAACCATATTTCCTTCTATCAATCATTCCTACTATTTTTGTATTCATCCTTATGTGGTTTAGGCTATTTCCCAAATGGTTTTCAAAAATAACAACTGGTTAAAAGGAATAAAGAGGAGGGACCTTTTTCAATAGATCCCTCCCCTTTATACTCTACTTTATAGTTTAACTTTTTCTGGAGAAAACTTTCCTGTCAGTTGTCTTGATTGTTGTATAAAATAACTAATTCTATCTAAGATTGGCTCAATAGATCCTGCATCATTTACAATATCGTAGTCAGCAATGTTTATACGCATTACTGGGCAAGAATTAAAGTTATTAATCCAATTTTGATAACGGTCATGCATTTCCTTCCAATATTCAATAGGAGTTTGTTGCTCCATTGGACGACCACGTAGTTTAATGCGATCAACAATATCCTCAAAAGAACCTTCTAAATAGATGAGAAGATCTGGGTGTGGGAAATAAGGTGTCATAACCATTGCATCGAATAGGCTTTTATATGTTTCATAATCTACACCAGACATTGTCCCTTTTTCGTAGTGCATCTTTGCAAATATACCTGTATCCTCATATATGGATCGATCTTGTACAAATCCACCACCGTATTCAAATATTCTTTTTTGTTCCTTAAATCTCTCGGATAGAAAATATATTTGTAAATGAAAACTCCATCTCTCAAAATTAGCATAAAATTTATCTAAGTATGGATTTGAGTCTACTTTTTCAAATGAAGTCCGGAAATTAAGTGCTTTTGCAATGGTCTTTGTCATCGTTGATTTACCAACTCCAACTGTTCCAGCAATTGTTATGACAGCATCATTTGGAACCCCGTATCTACTTTTTACACTCATAATGCTACCTTCCCTTCTTTTAATGATTTCTCTACTTGAGTTAGAACATAGTTCAAGTCTTCTTGGCTTTTGACATAGTCTAGGTTGTCCCCATTTAAGCGTATAATCGGAATTTCTGGGTGCTCTTGTTCAAACTGTTTCATAAAGATTTCATACTCATAGGATAATTGCTGCAAATAAGAAGCTTGTATATTATGCTCTACTTCACGTCCACGTTGTTCAATTCGGGATAAAAGAGTGTCTAAGCTAGCATTTAAGTAGATCATGATATTAGGTTTCGGCATATCGATGGTTAAAATTTTATAAATTTCTTCATATTTTTGAAATTGTTCATTATTCAATGTCATTTTTGCAAATATCATATTTTTTGAAATATGATAATCCGATACAACTGGTATTTGTTCCATCAGGTATTTTTTTTCGATATCTTCTAATTGCTTGTAACGATTGCAAAGAAAAAACATTTCTGTTTGAAAACTCCACTCTTCAATATTGTCATAAAATTTGCCAAGAAATGGATTTTCTTCAACAATTTCTTTCAGTAGATGAAAATTGAAGTGATTATTAATTTTATTAGCAAGTGAGGTTTTGCCAACACCAATGGGTCCTTCTACTGCTATGAAAGGAATTTTCCCCATATTTCTCCCCCTTTATCAATAAGAAAAAAAGACGATTTACAACAAAACGTTTCAAAAATTGACAAGTTTTATTTTATCATAATAGGCGAGTTAACGTAATATGAAATAAATAGGAAGGGTTTAATTAATTTATTAAATTTTCTGAATATATGTTGACAGGAATTTATTTAGCCTTCATAATACAGAAAATGAAAAAAATAAAGCTATGAACAGGCGAGTAAATAATTGTTCAGGTGAAAGAGATTGGAATCCATAGGCTGAAAGTTTCCATCACCAAGGAGATTATTGAACCTACCTGGGAGCTATCAAGACGAAAGCTTGATCGTTTTACCCAAACGTTATTGGGCATAGAGAGGACATCATACATACTATGATGTCAATTAAGGTGGTACCGCGGAATCAACCCATTTCCGTCCTTTATATGAGGACAGAAGTGGGTTTTTATGTTTTTATCACATTAATTTTTCAACGAGTATTACAATGGGAGGTATGAAAATGGTGAATAAAATCGCCTTTATTGGAGCGGGTTCAATGGCAGAGGCTATTATTACTGGAATACTTAATAAAGGTGTAATAAAGCCACACCAAGTCTATATCACGAACAAAGATAACCAGGAACGGCTGGATAGATTGAATATTATTTATCATGTCCCTTGTATGAATGATAAAAAAGAAGTGATGAAGGAAGCGGACATTGTTATTCTTTCTGTTAAACCGAAGGATGCCCAAGAAGCACTTCATTCTATACGACCATTTGTCAAAAAAGAGCAACTAATTGTTTCCGTACTTGCTGGTATTTCAACAGAGTTTATTGAAGAACAGTTGGGAGTAGAGGTTCCTGTTATTCGTGCTATGCCTAATACGTCTGCAGCAATAGGACATTCTGCTACAGCAGTTGCTAAGGGTAAGCATGCAAGGAAGGAACACTTAGAAAACGCTATCTCTCTATTTCAAACCATTGGAACAACAACAGTTGTAGAGGAAGAGGATTTACACGCAGTTACTGGACTTTCAGGAAGTGGGCCTGCTTATATTTATTACTTAGTTGAAGCGATGGAAGATGCAGCACAACAAGCGGGCTTACAAAAGGAAATATCAAAGGAATTAATTGTCCAGACATTAGTTGGTGCAGCGGAAATGTTAAAAACGACACAGGAGACTCCATCTGCATTAAGAAAAAAAATTACAAGTCCAGGAGGTACAACACAAGCTGGAATAGAAACATTAGAGAAGTATAAATACCAAGAGGCCTTAATAGAATGCATTAAAAATGCGAAAGCAAGATCAGTAGAATTAGGAAAACTATTTGAACAAACTAATCCGTAGAGTGGAAAAGTCTACACTAAGGTAAAGTGAAAAAGGATATTTCTCTTTTCAACTTCTTTTATATTTTGTATAATTAGGATTGCTAAATTTTTGGCCCCGTAGCTCAGGGGATAGAGCGTTGGTTTCCTAAACCATGCGTCGGAGGTTCGAATCCTCTCGGGGCCACTTCCTTGATATAAAAGCATTCTTGGTCATTTAGTATTTCCAACGGTCTTACTTTTTTTTGATATAGACCGTGCGAAACAATACAAAAGACCGTAGGTGCTAAATCATTAAAGCCTTCTAAATACATTTTTGGGAGGTTTTTTTATGCGTACAAATCAATTTAAAGGAAAAAAACAAGTAGTAAAAAGGTCAAATTTAAAGAAAGAGAGTTACAGTCTAAAAGAAGTCCATAATCTTTTTATTACAAGTAAAAAAGTAGAAGGATTAAGGGAAAGAACCATTTCAGACCATCTCCTTCATTTCGGTTATTTTTTGAAGTGGCTGTCAGATGTTAATTCTGAAATCATGACTTGTTACGAATTGGATGTAATAACTGTAAGGAATTATATTCAATTCATGGAAGATAAAGGACTTTCTCCGGTTACAAGAAATGTTCGAATTAGAACATTAAAGTGTTTTTTAAAATTCGCACATGAAGAGGGTTTTTTACCAGAAAATATCTCGCAAAAAATTAAAATAGTGAAAACTGATAAAGATACATTAAAAATCTTAACTGATGAAGAAGTCACAAAGCTAATAAAAGTTATTGATAAAAGTTCATATACAGGGTTTAGGGATTTTGTAGCAATTATGCTTATGGTGGATACAGGAATGAGGTCTGTTGAAGTATCATCATTAACAGTTGATATGCATGATTTTAATAATATGTTGATTTATTTACCGGGAAGTAAGGTGAAGAATCGAATTGGTCGTGTTATTCCTCTTTCTAGCCAAACTAATAAGCTTTTATATCAACTTATAAAGGAAAATGAGATTTTTTTTGGAGAAAAGCATGTGTTTTTAAGTGTATATGGTACGCCATTTCAATCAAAAAGCTTTAGAAAAAGATTGGTTACTTATAAACATAAGGCAGGAATTAAAGGAGTTCGTGTTTCACCGCATTCCTTTAGGCACTATTTTGCAAAATCATATGTATTAGGGGGAGGTGACCCGTTCTCCTTACAGAAGATATTAGGACACTCTGATATGCAAATGGTCAGGAAATACATCCAAATGTCTAAGTCTGATGTGAAAATACAACATAATCGATATAGTCCAGTCCAACGGTTGAAATTATAAAACCGTTGGATTGAAGTTAAAAAAACCGTAGGACTTAATTGCAAGCATCATGAAGTTTCTATGCTCATTCTTTGTGAAAATCCAATAATGACAGTATACTTTCTATTAAAAGAAATTCTTTTAAATCTATTGGAAGTAGTTTCAATAAAAAGTATAATTAAATCAGTAACCACATGAGGTGAAAACATGAGAAAATTTAAAGTTGCTTCCTTATTTGCCGGTGCAGGTGGCTTGGATATAGGATTAGAATTATCAAATGGTTTTGAAACAATATATGCAAATGATATAGATAAAGATGCTTGTGCTACTTTTTCAAAGTGGTCCGATGCTGAAGTTGTATGCGGTAATATAAAAGATATACATGAACGGGACATTCCAGATGCAGACATTATAACAGGTGGATTCCCTTGCCAAGGCTTTTCAGCGGCTGGTCCCCGTAAGGTGCTTGATGAAAGAAACACACTTTATAAGGAATTATCAAGAGTAATAGAGGCTAAACAGCCTCTTGCATTTATAGGAGAAAATGTAAAAGGTTTATTGACTCTAGGAAATGGTGAAATCATGGAAGCGATAAAAAATGATTTTAGTTCCAAAGGTTATAGACTGTATTATCAACTATTAAATGCGGCTGATTACGAGGTACCTCAAGACAGGTATCGTGTTATTATGATTGGAATAAGAGAAGATATTGATATAGGTTTTGAGTTTCCTAAACCTACTGGACGCAAAAGTATTAAAGATATACTATCAGATTTACCAGAACCAAAACCAGAGGATATTTGCCATGCTCCTTATTCATCAAGATATATGAGTCGAAATAGGAAACGTGATTGGGATGAAGTAAGTTATACAATTCCAGCGATGGCAAAACAAGTAACATTACATCCAAGTTCACCAGATATGATAAAACTAGAAAAAGATTTATGGAAATTTGGAGAAGGTTCTACAAGAAGATTTAGTTGGCAAGAAGCTGCTGCAATACAGTCTTTTCCGAAGTATATTGATTTTGAAGGGAATTTAACAAGTAAATATAAACAAATTGGTAATGCAGTTCCTCCAAAGTTAGCAAAAATTATTGGTACTGAATTATTTAATACATTAAACAAGGCTTTAGAAAGAAAAAAAAAGAAAGTAGTGGTTTAATGGCAACTCAAACGCTAAATGGAAAAGCTCTTGAATATGCTTTTCTAAAGTCACTAGCAAAAAAATTAAATATGGAAACGGAAGTTCATATTATTGAATCAAAACCAATGAAGACTGCTAGAGAAGCTTACTTATCGTTTGAGGAAAAAGAAAAAGAGAGGATGATATTGGCTGCTGATGCTGGGAATGAAGTCATCCTAAAGCTAGAACCAAAACTTCACTTGGGAGTAAATCCATTAATTTTAAGTATCCAACAAGATGCTGCAGGTCAAGCTGGAGATGTTCGAGATGTCCTTGCGATTCGAAATGATGATAACTGGGAGATAGGAATATCATGTAAGAATAATCATACTGCTTTAAAACACTCAAGGTTGTCCCCTCATATTGATGTTGGAAAATCATGGTTCGGATTTCAGTCAACAAATGAATATTTTAAAGAAATAACCCCAATTTTTGATGAAATAAGTGAACTTAAAGTAAAAGGTGTTTATTGGAGAGATATTCCTGATAAAGATGAAAAGTACTATGTTCCAATTCTTAATGCTTTTGTTAAAGAACTAAAAAGATTGGATAATATTTATCCTGGTGAAATTCCAAAAAGGTTGCTTAGTTATTTGCTGGGAAGAAATGATTTTTATAAGGCAATTGCTTATACCAAAAATAGAACCACAGAGATTCAAGGGTTTAATCTATATGGCACACTAAATCAAAGGTCTCAAGGGTTGACCCCCCAACTTCGGATGCCGCAATTAAAATTACCTACTAGATTTTATGATATAAGTTTTAAAACAGGTAAAACCAATACAATTTTGATTGTCTGTGATGAGGGCTGGACTATTTCAGCCCGTATACATAATGCTAGTTCAAAAGTGGAAAACTCTTTAAAGCTAGATGTTAAGTTAGTAGGCTTACCACCAACACTATATCGTCATGTAGAATCTTGGAGGTAGATTTATAAAGTTCCTTAAAACGTTTAGCAAATAAAAGCTAAACGTTTTTTTATTTGAGATGTTTTAAACGGGTCCACCCTACAAATATAACTATCACCGACACACTTTACTGGAAATTATAAATTATCATCCACATTTCATAGTGAATTGCAGGTTCTGTTAATCATTGTTCTGTTTTTATAAGGTTAAGGAGAAAAATAAAGAACCAAAATATACATTTTAATAAATAAAATAACGTATATTTTGGCTCATCTTTAGATTTGGAGTTATTGAACTAACGCACCTTGGTATAGGTGACCAACTTGATTATCATACTCCTTCTTTAAAAATAGTCTTTTACTAACTATTGAAGATACTTAGTTATATTAATCGTGTCTTCTAGGTCAGAAAGCCTACTATCCATAGCATTTTGTATGTCCTCTTGGCTTAATCCTACTCGTTTTAATTCTTCATAGATTTCCTGCTGTATTTTTGAAGGTAGTAGTGCGATGAATGTTGTTTTCGTCATTGTTTTTCACCTTTCTATCACTTTGATAAAAATAATATTAGATATATGAATAGACATTTTCATTATTTGAGTAATCCAGGAAGTTGTTTTTAATCTTTTCAATACCTTTTATGATGTGTTTATTTTTATTTTTATTTATTTCCCTTAATACGTCAACAGCATCTTTGTTATAATAATGCAATTTACTTATTATCTTGTGCAGAGAGATAATTTACCATTAAATTAAAGGGGAATATCTCACTAAGAAATTCATATTTACGAATTAGTTCCAGAAATGTACCGGAATCCTATTATAAATAAAATTAGTTGCGTATAGTTTATTTTAGTGGCATGTATTTGCATTTTATTTAATTTTAGATATAATCTAAGTATGGAGCAGATTTTACTTTTTTAAAATCAGCAAAAGTTCGAAAATTGGGAGGAAGTCGTGTGCAACGCGAAGTGTGGGCGACAAAGTATTCTCCTGGCAGAAGAAAAAGACCCTAGTGGTAACTAGTCACTACCACGTTATGGGTCTTTTTTTTTGTATCTTGAATAAATATGTTTTAATCGGAAAGAATGAGTGTAAATAAGGAGAAGGATGGACTTCACCACGCGGAACGGAAATGTTTTTTGGCAATGTACTAGGCAGGTAGCTAGTCAGGCTATGCCTCTCCTTCCTTCTCAATTATCTACGATGTTGCTGATGTTACATTAAATACTGGAGCAGATTAAGTATCCAGTTAAATATATTGCTTATGATTGTCGTTAGCGCTCCCCACTCTAATATGGTTAAGCCTAACAACTTCTTGGTGTTAATGATGCTACTGATTCTTTTGCGAAGTGTGGTTAGTATCTCCTTCACCCCCTGGAATGTCCCGGGGTGAAGGTACATAATTCCATTATAACTATTAACCTATTTTTTTCCAATAGTGAAAGACTTTTAAAAACAAAGCTAGTAAAGATATCTATTTTTTTGAGGGACATACAAATTTTATAAATACCTTTAACACCTCAATTTTCTACACAAAATAAATTTTAATATTTTTTTAAATATATTGTTCTATGAAGAAAAGGGAAACCACTTTGGGTTTCCCTTTTATATTTTATTGAATTTTTTACGGATTTTTTTAGGAAAAAAAGTATTTCATTATAAACATGAAATATAACAACAAATTACTCTAGTAAGGAATTTTAGTTTGATTTTTAATTTTAGAGATTTATATAAAGGGGGAAACAAGATTGTTAAGCAGTCCAAGAATAATTAGAATACCTAATGAGGAAACAGGAGAAATTGAGGAATATTTTTTAGCGCAAACAAAAAAGTTTGAACTAATAGATAAAGAAAAGAAAGAAATGATAAAAAGAAAGTTTCAAAGAAAAAAAGGCATACGAATTAAAGATATAAGGGGAGAATTTTTAATGGCTAAAAGTGAGCCCTTAAAAAGGCTAGAAGAAACTGATATTACCGTCAAAGATAGGCGCTATTTTATGCAATTATTAACTTATTTAGATTTTGGTCAAAAGCCATTGAAAAAGGGGGATGTACCATTAAATATAAATGAGATTGCAAAGATATGGGGAATGCATAAAGATAACGCTAAAGTGAAAATAAACAAATTAGTTGATATAGGATTAGTAATTAAAGATAAAGACCCAATTGATAAACGTAGAACAGTATTTCTTATAAATAGTGAATTTTATGAAAAAGGAAAGAAATCATCTAGTGATAAGTTTGTAAAGGTCTTTCAGAAAAAGTTAGCAGAAGTAATTAGTAATATAGAAGAGATTCAAAAAAATAGTAAAAACCAAAGCATACTTAATTCTATCGGGTTACTCAATGCTTTAATACCATATTTTCATTACCAGACATTTTACTTAGTTGAAAATCCCAATGAATGTATAACATTAGACGGAGAATCAATTATTGATGCATTAGAAAGAAACTCAGGTTCCTTAAGGCACTTAACTAAGACCCGTCTTTGTTCTATTATTGGAAACAAAAATGGTAACCGTAATACCATTACCCAATATTTTAAAATTTTAGAAAAAGCAGGTGCAGTCATGGTTTTAAATACAAATAGAAAATCAACATTTTTAATACACCCAGACCTATTTTTTAGAATTGATAGCAAGGGAGTAGAAGAATATACACGTTATGTAAGAACAATGTTTAATCAACATAATAGTGTAGCACTTAAGTAGAAGCCTGAATATATTCAGGCTTTTTTAACTATATTATTGAAGTAACTTTCTCGTATAACCTTGGGAAGTGGCGACTCAAATCGAAGCATAAAAAAATCCCTTAATAGCTATGTTTACAATTTCCTTCCATTTTCAACGTCTTTTAGCATTGTTTCTGATTTCTTATTAGCCATGTTTTACCCCCTCTCTTTAATCAGTTGTATTATTCTTTTTAATAATTTATTCCTTTAAACATTTCTTGTCTTTATTTAATATCGCTTCTGCTTTTTTAATTACATTCTCGTTTTTCTTTTTTTGTTCTTCATATAATTTTTTTGCGATTTCTCCGGCAGATAGATTAGACAATTTTTTCATTTAAAAGCCCTCCTTGACTGGTTTTCAGCATATCCAAATGAATTAGTTGTAAAAACCTATATAAGTAAAACAGGATTATTTATTTTATCTTATTTTAACTATTATTATTATTTTATGCTAAGGTTTTTAAGAACTGGAGTAAATTATGCGTTTCGATTCCGAAACGCAACCTCTATTAAGGAGTATGGAGCCCGACGGCGTTTGAGTCGGTCTTGACCTTCATCTTTTGAACTTCTCAGCGGAATTTCCGCCGAGGAATTAAAAGGGATAGGTCGCCAGCCTATTTCTTTCAGATACTGAAAAAATATGGCTGCCAACCATATTTCTTTTCGTGTAAAAATGCCAAGTTGCAGCGCCAACTGCAACTATAAAAATATCGAAATACAAAACCAAATCAATCGTAAATGCAGGTGAGCACGTTGAGCATAGCTTGACGGAGCGAGCTATCTTCGTTGGGATTCGCGGCTACCAGCCGTGATGAAATCGGAGAGACCTGAAGCTACATGCAATGAGAGTTGCTTGTGTAGCTACAACGGGGGCTGCGTGTAAAAGCGCTTCTACCCACTGGAACCTAACGGTTCTTGGACGATGGGCGACACTGAAATAATGGAATTTCAGCTATGTGAAATTCTGTTCGTTACATTACGAAGTGGTGAAAATCCACCCAGCGGGGAGGTCCAGTAATGGCTCAACGTTTGGCTCGGCGGGGGAGGAAGCGAACTCTTTTGAGTTCCGCCAAGTAAAAGCTTGGTCTCCGAAAGGGGATACAAATACGAATAGCTCAACCCGTAAAGGTCTGCCAACATGCTGGCAGCTAAAGGAACCCTGCGTTTTAGTAGGGACCAACCGAGTAAATTCAATAAGAGAGGATGCCGAACTGGCGTCGACTCAATATATCAACCGAAAGCGCTTTGCGTGAGTAAGGGGGAGCTTCCATACTCTGCCCCTATTAGATATATTGACGAGCCGACCTGACTTATTGAATGAAGTGTGTGACTAAAGTGGGAAACCGTACCAGGTGGAGCTGGCGGTGGGAGATGACGTGATTAGGCTTTTATCAATGCTGCAAGGCAGTGGCAGTGATAGTTCCGTAAGAGGTGGTACTCTTGCAAAAGGACGGCTGAAAACAGATGGGTTATGCAGAACGATGATTTGGGAATAAATCTTTTGGCGAAGATTTATTTGGTCTTGGCGGACCTTGGTGCTGTTTTATTCCACTGGGAGGTGGTATTATGGCTCAACAATATTTGGTTGAATCCTGGAAAGGATTGCTTCAATACATTACAAATAATCTATTAGGAAAGGGGTATTATTATTGGCATTGCACGGAACTTCCAGTTCAAAAGCAAGACAAATGGCTTAAAATCGATGAAAAGTTAATGAGCAAATATGAGACAAATATAGATAAATTCAAACGTCATAGGCGGAAGGCGAAAGGTCTAGCTAATTTCGTCTACATCCGTTGGGAACAGTACGCTTTCATTTTTCATACCGAAGGTACTGTTCCAGACGTTTATGATGATAAATTTTATGATATCCGTCAGGAGCCACTCTTTTTGAAAGTGGGGGAACTGACAACTTTTGTGCTGCAAATTTCAGGCAATGGGAAGGTGAATGTGAAGCTATCTAGTGATACATATCAAGGTTTAAAGGCGGTCATTCACAATACAGCCAAAAGAAGAAATCCTGTTTTGTTGCAAAATACTTTTAAAATGGTGAACGGATTACCTTCTTATGGTCCAGTTCTCAAGCAAAAAAGAGACCTTGCTACGTTTGCGATTAAACAAGCCGAAAAAAATCAAATTCGGATTCGCAATGAACAAGGTAAAAAGCGCAAAATGAACAGGAAAGATTTTTGGATATATACGAAAAAGCCGACAGTAAAGGTTTTTTCCGAGTTCGAAGAGGGTGGCTAGTAAACAAAAGACAGTAAGCCCTGGTGGTTCTTTTTGCTTTGTGCAGCTTGAACCACTTTTTTACGCTCAAAAATGGGGTGTTTTTTTGTTTTTTACTCTTTAGCCCTTAAATAGTGTAGTTTCAGGAGCATTTTTCAAAAAAATGAGGTTATTTTGGCTTATTTTTGGTATCTAATTCATCAAAAACTTTTAAATAGTATTTATATTCGTTTAGCTCTGAAATAATGGTTTCCAGTACTATTTCACTCGGAACCAGTTGGTATTTTTCGTCAAAATGAATGGTTACAACAATCCCATCATTCACAATTATGGTTTTTTGTTTGAAATTTCCCATTGTAATCCCCCCTCTAGTGAAGAGTTAAATAAAAAATAAAAATTCCCTCCGAAATTATCGGAGAGATTTTTTATACTGTTTTATCACCAATCACCGTTTAACTCGTAGTGATACCATTTTTTTCGAAAACATCAGTGGCTCTGTAATGAACATGAAAACAGTTTTCTTTTGGAACCCAAACTACTTTCAATATATTCCCAAGCAGTATTGAAGTTTGCGGGATTGTGTACCCCAAGTAAATTGGTGTTTTTTTGAATTATGCTAAACTTTTTAAATTGTTCCTTTGTTATTCCAATCCGGTTTTGATAATTCATATTTTCGCCTTTATTTTTGTAAAATCACTAATCTTTTGAATAGCTTATTTTCTTAATGTTATACATACTTGCTAACAAAAACTATCATTTGCCTTTTGTGTATTTATAATTTTTATGTTCTCTCATTACCCTTTAATTTTTAATTTTATCGTTCTCTATCATACCTATATTTTCTAAAAAACGTATTCTCACTATCACCTATTTTTTTATAAGTCTTTATTTATCACTGTATTTTTAATAATACTTCTTAATATCTTAAAGCAACTTTATTAATAGTTTGATTTATTAAAGCTATTTATCCTGTCTCTATTTTTTTCTAACATCTTAATGGTTAGAACAAAACTAATTTACATAAAACTATATTATTCAATAGCTTATTATATCCAATAACAAAACAACCGGTTTTTTTAAAAAATTATAGTAGAATAGTTACAGAAAATGGTATAATTGTAATAAATATATAGGAGGGATAAAATGAAACAGAAAATAATTATAACTGAAGATATTATAGAAGCGTTTCTTGATAAAATTGTATTTCAATATAAATATACAGATGCTGCTGAAAAATTAGGAATTGGGTTGCATTTTTTAGAAGATATTGATTTACAAAGTCTAATGGAAAAGGTTATTGATAAAGAGGTCTTTGATGTACCTTACGATTACTATAAAGGTATATTAACAAAAGAAGAGGCAGTAAAAATTATAATGTCTGACGAAACTATTTTAGAGGCTATATAGGTAAAAGAAAGTGCTGAAAAAACAGCACTTTTTTTATATTTACTAATACCCTGTAGCAATACAAAGAGC
This sequence comes from Salirhabdus euzebyi, assembly GCF_014207435.1. Taxonomy (GTDB): domain Bacteria; phylum Bacillota; class Bacilli; order Bacillales; family Alkalibacillaceae; genus Salirhabdus; species Salirhabdus euzebyi. Next base: position 18,203 of record NZ_JACHGH010000009.1, on the reverse strand, counting down.
TGTATGTATATGTGAATATAAGTTATCAGTAATTTCATCAACCATTTGATAGATTCTTTTTTTATCGACTACACGGATTTGTTCCATTAGCAGAACTCCATCAACTTTTTTATGCTTAAGATGTTGTTTGTTTAATTTTATATGTGTAGGGAGTAGTTTAAACTTCTTGGAACTAATAGGAACTACTATTGTTGTTGTAGAATAAATATTTCCCAAATTATTTTGAATAACTAATGCTGGTCTGTAACCGCCTTGCTCAGAACCAATATATGGACCAAAATTAACAATTCTTATCTGTCCTCTTTTAATTGTTTCCACCAATATCACCTCAAATGTTTTTATATTTTTTTAACACAAAAAGTAATTTTTAATATTAAAAAGCCGATTTTTAGACAGTACACCGTTTATTTTATTTAATACTCTTCAATAGTTTTAAAAGACATTAAAAAAGATTTAAAAAAACATGTGAAGATAACTGTCCTTTTTGTATCAGAACATCACAAAAAAAGGAATGAGTGCTATTCCTATAAGTGCGATGAAAAGCAGCAAAGTCTATCCAATGCGTGAAGATAAGTGGCTTTTTGCATTAAAACATCACAAAAAAAGGAATGAGTGCTATTCCTATAAGTGCGATGAAAGGCAGCAAAGTCTATCCAATGTGTGAAGATAAGTGGCTTTTTGCATTAAAACATCACAAAAAAAGAATGAGTGCTATTCCTATAAGTGCGATGAAAGGCAGCAAAGTCTATCCAATGTGTGAAGATAAGTGGCTTTTTGCATTAAAACATCACAAAAAAA
>NZ_JACHGH010000009.1:0-17154 GCF_014207435.1 Salirhabdus euzebyi | reverse complement strand
GTGTGAAGATAAGTGGCTTTTTGCATTAAAACATCACAAAAAAAGGAATGAGTGCTATTCCTATAAGTGCGATGAAAGGCAGCAAAGTCTATCATGCGTGAAGACAAGTGGCTTTTTGCATTAAAACATCACAAAAAAAGGAATGAGTGCTATTCCTATAAGTGCGATGAAAGGCAGCAAAGTCTATCATGCGTGAAGATAAGTGGCTTTTTGCATTAAAACATCACAAAAAAAGGAATGAGTGCTATTCCTATAAGTGCGATGAAAGGCAGCAAAGTCTATCATGCGTGAAGATAAGTGGCTTTTTGCATTAAAACATCACAAAAAAAGGAATGAGTGCTATTCCTATAAGTGCGATGAAAAGCAGCAAAAAAAGCAGTGGACCTAACTTAATTAAGTCTACTGCTTTTTGGTTTTAGGCAAAAAATAAAAAAAATTTAAAAAAACAGACGTTTTTAATACAAAGCTATTCTTATTTTGTAGATTAAAGATAGGAGGTTAATTGCTAGAAAAAAAGATTAATAGAAAGCGAGGAATTAACATCATGTAAATAAGACAAAAAAATTTTTTAAAAAAAACAGACGTTTTTAATACAAAGGCATTCTTATTCTATAGATTAGAGATAGAAGGTTGTTTACTAGGAAATAGAAATTAATAGAAGGCGAGGAATTAAGCAATTAAGTGAACATTTTTGAAAAAAAACACTAAAAAATGCAACTTTTAGGGAGGTTTAAAATGAATTGTTTTAAGTGTAAAAATACACATTTAGACATGGTAAAGGTTAATGATTATGTAGTAGTTTGCCCGATGTGCGATATGAAATTTGATGTAAGACATGCAGAGAAAACTGAAAAAAAGTTAATGCAAAAATCTTACCATTATATGAGTAATGAACCATTAGCTGAACAGTTTTTTAATTATTTAAGAAGTAAGGATGTAGATATAAATATGGTCAAATATGGCATTTCACAATGGCTTTACATTGGTGATAAAGGTCTTTCTATTGTTCGCAAGCATTTTGCAAAAGAGAAAATTGAAACCGAAAATAAACTTAAAGATATAAAGAGAATTTTATAACGTTATCATAGTGTCGCGATACGACTCTTTTGTGCAAATTAAGGTTTTCGGAGATAACAATTTGGAAGCTTATCAACACAATAAGTCGAATCTCTTTACTTATAACTAGGTAAAGGAAATTTTTAAAAAATATTGAAAGGAATATGTAAATGAATACAAAAAGAAGAATTAAACGCATTAGAAATAAACTAAAAGAAACAGATACATGTAATTCACAACAAAATGGACATAACATGGGTATAGAAGAGGGATTTAGCATCTTTATACAGTCAAAGACTAACGAAAATTTAAAAGAGAGAACTATCTCTGACCATAAAAAACACTTTGAATATTTTACAAAATATTTATATAAGTTTAAGCCACACATTAAAAGGATAAAAGATATTTCTATTCAAGATATTAATGATTATATCTCTTATATGAAAAATGCAAAAAGGTGTTGGGATGACCATTGTGATTTGAAAAATGTTTCAGAAAGAATCGGATTAAAATCTACAACAATTAATATAAGGCTTAGAACATTAAAAGCACAGTTTCGTTTTTGGTATAGAAAAGGGTATATTACAGATGATATTGCAAAAGAAATAACATTATTAAAAGAGGATAAGGTTGATTTCAAGGCTTTCAAAAAAGAACACATCAAAAGAATTTTAGCTCAAATTGAATTTAATAGTAAATACACAGAGTTTAGGGACTATGTATTAATATATTTATTAATTGATACTGGTGCGAGGATAAATCATTTATTATCTCTTAAAATGGAGAACATAAATTTTATTACTCGTACATTCACTCTAGAAGCAGATAAGTCAAAAATTAGAGAAGACACAGTTTATAGTTTTACAGGGAGAACAGGTCAGTGGTTAAAAAAGTTAGTAGAGTATAATCGTAGTAATTTACAAATCACTAATGGTTTTGTTTTCATGACAATAGAAGGCAAACAGTATAAAGCTGATACTTTCCGGAAAAGATTGAAGGATTATGGTAAAAAGGCAAATGTACCTAGTGATATAAAAATAACGCCACATTCTTTTAGACACTTTTATGCTACTGATGCGTATGAAAAGGGTGCTAGTCTTTTGGAGCTTAAAAGTTTGTTAAAACACAAATGTTTAGAGGCAACCATGAGGTATATTCACGATGATGTAGACCACTATCGAAAAACACATAATCAATACTCTCCAGTACATAATTTTTAAGGAAGTGCATTTAGCGGCGCTTCCTTTTTTGTATTATAGACCAAACTACTATATAATAATAAAAACGCCATCGGTTTAAGTAGACCGTTGGAACAGAAGGCTTTTAATGGTTTTAATAAATGTGGTTTTAGGCGCACGGTTTCCTAAACCATGCGTCGGAGGTTCGAATCCTCTCGGGGCCACTTTCCTAGAGTGAAAAGCAAGAAGATCAATTCATATGATCTTCTTGCTTTTTTCTTTTTATCAATGAGCTTTCAAATAAGTTGGTTTTAAAAGAAACAGAGTCTATTCCGTCCAAGTATATCCTTTTGTGATTAGTCAAAACTATATAAGTATTGAATTGTAATCAAAAAGGAGAATTAACTTAAATGCGTCGTATAAAAAGTCAAGCTGATACACTTAAACAATTGCTTGAAGAAAATTTTAAATCGACGGAGGATGCAACATTTAAAACGCTTGATAATGGTCAAGACCAAATAGAAATGGTTTATATAAATACAATAGTAGATAATGCAAAAATTCATGATCTTTTTTTAAAGCCTTTTTTTGAGATTGATAAAATAAATAAGTATGTTTCCTATATAAAAAGCCTTAATGATTATAAAGAATATAAAAATGAAAAAGAAGCAATGAAAGAAGTGCTACACGGGGCTATCGTGTTATTAATTGAAGATGAGGCATTAATTGTTGGACTGAAACTCCAAGAAAATAGTGCTGTCCAAAACGCTATGGTAGAAGCAACAATCATGGGTCCACAAACAGCATTAAGTGAGAATATTAATACGAATATTAACTTAATTCGACATCGCTATCATGTGCCTACCTTAAAAGTTGAAAAACCAATGCTAATGGGAGAAAAATCAAAAGTAGAATTGGCAATCCTTTATGATGAACAGCAAGTGAAACCGGAAGTTCTTAAAAAAATAAAGAATCAATTAGAACAAATAAATGAACCTATTATTCAATCATCTGGAGAACTCCATAGAGCCATTATTCAAAACAATAAAAGACTATTTCCGCATTTAATGGTGACAGAACGACCAGACCGGATTGCTTATAATCTATCACAAGGAAAAATCATTATTATGATTGAAGGAAATCCTTTTGTGCTAATAGCTCCTGCAGTCTTTTATGATTTTATGAGCGCAATGGAGGATTTTTATCAACCATATTGGGTATCAAAGTTTCTTATTAGTTTAAGATACATTGGGCTATTTATAAGTTTATTTTTACCTGCCGCATATGTCGGGATAACCTCTTTTAATCCTGAGGTGTTTCGAGTTCAATTAGCTTTTTCCATTGCTGGAAGTCGTATCCCTGTTCCTTATCCATCCTATATAGAAGTTTTATTTATGCTCATTATGATGGAAATGTTAACGGAGGCATCTATACGATTACCAAAAACAATTGGACCGACAGCTACGACTGTTGGGGGATTAATATTAGGACAAGCAGCGACAGAAGCAGGATTAGTATCAAACATAATGATTATTATAGTAGCAGCTGTTGCGATATCAAACTTTATTATTCCTATAAATGAAATGAGTTTCTCTATGCGAGTATCCAAATACTTGTTGCTATTTCTTACGACTATATCAGGTTTAATTGGCCTGATGATTGGAACAATTGGTTTAATTTATTATTTAGTACATTTAGATAGTGTTGGAGAGCCCTATTTAAAGTTATTTTTTGATGAGAAAAAACAGCAGACTTAACAATTTGAAGGAGCGATTAGGTGAACCGATATTTTCACTACTTGGTTATTTTAAATATGCTTGCGAATGTAGTCGCCCTTGTACCGAAAGTGTTAATCGAACATAGATTGAATGGCGTAGTAGTCTCCATATTCATTGGCGTTGCATTGAGTCTTCTCTTTTTTTATGTGTTTGCCAATTCAATGTTTAAATTTCCTGGTAAAGGAGAACCAGAGATCATCAAAGCTTATACTCCTAAATGGTTTGCCTCTAGTTATCTTTTTATTATCGGGATCTTTTATTTTATAGCAGCCGGGATTATTTTACTAACATTTATTGATATAACATTGCGATTTATTAATCCAGATATGTCCTCTTTGTATACAGCATTTCTTTTTTTATCGATTGTTTGTGCTGGTGCTTTAATGAAAACTGAAAAAACACTATATGCATTAGAAATAATCTTAGTTATTAGTCTTCCACTTATTTTAGGAATTTTTCTTAAATCGTTATTTAATCCTTATTTAAGCTGGGATTCGATGAAAGTTATTGTACAGCATTCCTTCGATAGTATTTCGATAGAATCCGTTGGAGCTGCGTCCTATTCATTTGTTGGTTTTTATTATCTTGCTATTTATAATAGGTTATTTACAGAGAAGGTAAAGCCAATAAAAATTAGATATATCCTTTTAATAGGAATAGTAGGCACGGTCAATATTTTTACATCTTTAATGATTCCTATTGGCTATAACGGTGTAGATGGAATAGGGGATTTTAATTATCCATGGTTTTCAACTGCAGACGCTATTCGAATGGAGTTTGGATTTATTGAAAGAGTATTATTTATCTTCTTACTTCTATATATTGGTATTTCCATTATAAGCGCCACAATAAGCTCACATACAGGCCTAGAAATTATTAAGAGTGTGCTACCCTCATTTAAGTGGAAAAATAGAGAGCTCATGCCAATAATCGTTATTTTACTATTTTCTATGGTAACGATTTTAGCCCAATACTATTTGCCACAAGGAAAATTATATGAATTTACTAAAATCTTTTTTATAGGTCTTTTAGGAGTAGGGATGTTTAAAACCTTCTTAATGATTTGGATTGTAAGGAGGGCAAAAAAGTAATGTTTCCATATATAAAGATAATCTTTTTTCTTGTTTTATGTAGCTTACTAGTAAGTTGCGGATTTAAGGATATAGATAAACGTTCATTTGTTGTGACAATTGGAATTGATAAACCAGAGAATAAGGAAGAAGGCTATGATATTAGTTTGAAAATTGCATTACCAAGTTCTGATCCAAAGACTCAAGGGGAAGAATTTATTATTCACACGGAAACAGCTAGAACCGTTTCAGAAGCTGTACGCTTAATTAAAGCAAAATCAGGTAACGAATTAGATTTCGGTCATATGAAAATGATTGTGTTTGGAGAAAAACTCCTCCAAGAGGATATTACACAAATTATGGATTGGTTCACGAGAAGAAGAGACATTCAAAAAATTGCTTTTGTTGGAAGTGGTAAGCCAACAGCGAAAGCTATTTTAGAGTTAAAACCAAAAGGGGAAAGATTACCGTCTAATAAACTATTTTTATTTTTTGGTGAAACAGGTACAGAGTCCCCTTACGTAACAACAAATTACCTTTTTCATTTTTACCGTAACTTAATGGATAGAGGAATTGACCCCTATTTGCCTATAATTGAAACAAAAAATGAAGAATTTGAGATAACAACGATGAGTGTCTTGAAAAATGGGAAAAACGCAATTGTACTTGATAAAGAAGAAACGAAAACATTTAACGTCCTTAACAGGGAGTATGATAAGGTAAACCTTAAAATCGAGCAAGAAAATATCTATTTTATGTTATCTGTAGATAGTATAAGTGCTGAGTATACAATCGTAGAGACAAAAAATATTCCGTACATAGAATATGATGTAAATATTAAAGGTATTATAGAGGAGTCATTACAGCAGTTAGACAATACCAAGATCGATGAATACAGTAAGATGGTAGAAGATGTTTTTACAACGGAAATACAAAACCTCTTGGAAAAGTTTCAAGAGAAATCTGTTGACCCAATGGGATTTGGTTTAAGGTATAGGGCTACGCATAATGGAACAGAGGAAGCTAAATGGAAAAAATGGCAAAGTATTTATCCCGCTCTGCAATTTCGTGTAAAGGTACAAACAGATATAAAAAGTACAGGAATAATTGAATAAGTAAAAAAAGAAAGGAGATGTAATAAAACATCTCCTTTTTGTATGAATTAATCATAACGAATTCACCTCCACATGAATTATATAAAGAAGGGGCAACTTTTTATTTTTGGGGGTGTACAATTGGAAGCAATGGAAGCCTTTTTTAATGTAGAGTTTACAGCATTTGTTGCTCTTTCTTTTATTCTGTATTCGATACGCCGGGCAACTCAAATTGATAAACGGTATATTCCGGTAATAGGTATTTTATTTGGTATCGCATTTGCTGCATTTGAGTCACAAGGTTTTAACTTTGATATTATGATGACTGGGATTAAGTATGCACTTTACGCAGTCGGTGTTGTTGCCGGTGTTAAATACACCCAAATGGGACTCGAAAAGGAAAAAGAAAATGGTCGAGGCTTACTTCAACCTAATATCCTTCAAAATAAGCAACAAGGGAACATGCAAGAGGAACAAACAACAACAACTACTACTAATAATGATCTAAATAACAACGTCCCAAATAATGAAGCCGAAAATAATGTTGTAAGCAACAATGAAAATAATACCCCGAGTAATGAATCAACTAATACCAATAATAATAGTGAAGAAGTAGATACTAGTAACGACAACAGTGAATCTAAAAACCAAAAAAGTAACAACGACAATAATGAAGCTAATGCGAGAAATACCATTCAAAGACTTCGAGAAGAAAACAGAAGAAGAAGAATGCAGGATTGATGAAAGAATAAGGTGGGGTTATCCCTACCTTTTTCTTTTTCTTACATAAAATACTAAACCCTTTAAATTATTCGAAATTTCAGATAGAATAAAGATAACTAAATGCTTAAAGTATAAATATTATGAGTAAGAAATGCATAGGTTGTAGTAAACATTTTGTTTCGTTATTTGGAAACGATTTCAATGAAGGGGTGAGGGATTAGAATGAATATGAAACCTATTGAGGCGAGATCTGGTAATTACAATTTAAAAAACTATGAGGAAACGTATAACGACTTTAATTGGGAGGATGTAAAAAAACAATTTAGTTGGAATGAAACAGGTAAGGTTAATATTGCCTATGAAGCTATTGATCGTCATGCGGATGATCCTTCAATGAAAGATAAAGTAGCACTACATTACTCCGCTCCTGGAAGAGAAGAAACTCTTACATTTGAAGATTTAAAAAAGAAGAGTAATCAGTTTGCTAATGTTTTAGATAAGTACGGGATAAATAAAGGAGATCGTGTCTTTTTATTTATGCCAAGAAGCCCTGAGTTTTATATGAGTTTTCTCGGCATACTAAAGAAAGCTGCTATAGCAGGTCCTCTTTTTGAAGCTTTTATGGAACAAGCCGTTCACGATAGATTAGAAGACAGTGAAGCGAAAATGCTTATTACAACACCTGATTTATTAGAAAGAGTTCCACAAGATAAACTACCTCATTTAAAGCAAATTGTTTTAGTTGGGGATACTACAGGATTTGAAGGAGATCAATATATTGATTTCCAAAAAGAAATGAATGAGGCATCGGAATCTTTTGATGTAGAGTGGGTAGATTTAGAGGATGGTATGCTCCTTCATTATACATCGGGTTCTACAGGTAAACCTAAGGGGGTCTACCATGTTCATAATGCGATGATTCAACATTATGCAACAGGGAAATGGGTCTTAGATTTAAAAGAGGATGACGTATATTGGTGTACTGCTGACCCGGGTTGGGTAACGGGTACTAGCTATGGGGTTTTTGCTCCATGGTTAAATGGGGTAACAAATGTCATCCGAGGTGGAAGATTTAGCCCAGATGATTGGTATGAAACAATTGCTAAAAATAATGTAACGGTTTGGTATTCAGCTCCGACTGCTTTTCGTATGCTAATGAGTGCAGGCAGTGAACCAGTTAATAAATATGACTTATCTTCCCTTCGTCATATTTTAAGTGTTGGTGAGCCATTGAATCCAGAAGTAATACATTGGGGAATGGAAGTATTTGATAAGCGAATTCACGATACTTGGTGGATGACAGAAACAGGTGCAATGCTTATTTGTAATTATCCTTGCATGGATATGAAACCAGGTTCAATGGGTAGACCTATACCAGGTGTAGAAGCTTCGATTGTAGATAATGAAGGAAATGAGTTACCACCAAGACAGATGGGTAATCTAGCTATAAAAAAAGGTTGGCCTTCTATGATGAGACAAATTTGGAAGCGTCCAGAAAAATACGAAAGTTACTTTATAAATGGTTGGTATGTTTCAGGAGATAGTGCTTACATGGATGAAGAAGGTTACTTCTGGTTCCAAGGTCGTTTAGATGATGTCATAAATACATCTGGTGAAAGAGTAGGACCTTTTGAAGTGGAAAGTAAACTAATAGAGCACCCTGCAGTAGGGGAAGCGGGAGTTATTGGTAAACCAGACCCTGAACGAGGAGAAATTATTAAAGCCTTCATCACGCTAGTTGATGGGTATGAAGAATCTGATGAGCTTCTTGAGGATATCCGTCAATTTGTAAAAAAAGGACTTAGTGCACATGCTGCACCAAGAGAAATCGAAATTAAGGACAAAATTCCAAAAACAAGAAGCGGAAAAATTATGCGTCGCTTATTAAAGTCATGGGAGCTTGGCCTACCTACTGGTGATACGTCTACTTTAGAAGAATAAACATTACGTAAAGGCAGGGAATGAAAACCCTGCCTTTTTGATGTCTATCGTATGTGAGTATGTTATTTGATCAATTAAGAGAAATGTAACAAAATAATGAGCTTTTATCCTTAATGGTTACATATAAGGAGTGACTACTGATTGAAGAGAATGGAATCCTTCCACCAAACAACATTACAAACGGTTCAGTGGTTTGTATTTTTACTTGCTAGCTCAGTTGCATTACCAATTGTCATCGGTTCGATCTATGAGATGTCTTTTACGGACGTATCAGGGTTAATGCAACGGACTCTTTTTATTGTTGGAATTGCTTGCTTTTTGCAAGGATGGTTTGGTCATCGATTACCAATAGCAGATGGACCAGCCGGGATATGGATTAGTACATTTACTGTATATGCTGTTACAGCAACACAACATGGTGAAACCTTAGGGGACACGCTACGGATATTGGAAACAGCAATGCTGTTAACAGGTTTATTTTTAATCATAATGGGTGTTTTAAAACTTTCACAAAAAGTAATACCTATTTTTACACCTTTAGTTACAGGGGCATTTTTATTTATGTTAACGATACAGCTTAGCGGAACTTTCTTAAGTGGAATGCTGGGCTTGAGTGGAGATAATACAGTCGCACAATTAGATGCAGCGATGATTTCCTTTTTTGTTTTTTTCTTTGTACTAGGATTCTCTATTTTTTGGAAGGGACCATTAAAAAATTATGGTGTACTAATTGGAATTGCGGCTGGTTGGGTATTGGATGCTATTATTAGAGGAAATGAACAACTAAATGTTACGTTACCATTTTTTGAACTACCTGAAATATTTGCTTGGGGATTACCTAAGTGGGATATAGGCACAATACCAATTGCATTTTTAACGGCCGTTATACTTCTTTCGAATATTGTTGCTTCACTAGGTGCAGCAAATTACGCTATCAAAAGAGACTCTACCTTTAGAAGCGAACAAATGAACAGAGGGAGTCTTACTTTAGGGATAAATCAAGGCATTTCTGGTTTATTTTCTGGTGTAGCAGTTGTGACACTGGCATCTTCATCTGGGTTTATAGAGTTAACAGGTCAAAAGAAAAAAAGGCCATTTATGTATGCCTCTCTTTTATTAGTTATTATTGCATTGTTTCCACCCATTGTCGCATTTATATCTATGATGCCTTCACCTGTAGCAAATGCAGCGCTAATGGCTACTTTTGTTCAACTGTTAGGGATTGGATTAAATAATATTGCAAGCCAAAAATTAGATCAACGCCGCTTAACAATACTAGGAATCACATTTTTAATAGGAATCGGCATTATGTTTATGCCACCTGAAACATTTGAAGGGTTCCCTAGCCTTATACAAAATTTAGTTAGCAACGGGCTATTAATGGGTACAATATTAGTTATATTATTAGAAAATTTGTGGAGAGAAACTACTGTTGAAGCATAGTATAGTATTTACCTAACAAATTACATGATTAAGGTGATACGTGATGATAGTTGTTGAAAAAAATGATTATTACCTACTCTTTAAACAACATGACCATGGTGAGGTATCTGGCCAAATAGCAAAGCGTGTAAAGGAAAAATGGTTTAAGGGAAAAGAAGTTCGAAAAGATGTTGAATTTGCAATTCAACACCATGACTATGCATGGATTGATTTGGATAACCAAGTTAAATGGAATGAGGAAAAGAATAGGCCATACTCTTTCATTGATTACCCATTACAAGATAAGTTATTTGCTTATTCAAAAGGGATTAATACTGTTCAACAGCATTCTTATTATGCAGCGCTATTATGTAGTATGCATTACGCGTCGTTTTTCCGTGAACCTATGACCGATTCAAAAATAAAATCATTTATTTCCCAGGAAATGAAGAGGCAAGAAATGTTAAGGGAGAAAATTCAACCAAACGAGGCGTTTGATTTTCATTTTCGATTACTACAATTTTGTGATGATCTATCTTTATACATTTGTCTCAATGATCCAGGTATAAAAAAAGATGATGAATTCCCTTGGTTTAAGGAAGGCTTTTCACAATCGTTTTCTTTTGCAAAAGAAGGAATGTGCGCAGAGTGGCAAGATGAGGAAAGTATAGGGATAGAACCTTTTCCATTCGAGGACTATGTTGAAATAAGTCTCCCTTTTTACAAGTTAGGGAAAGATGGTGTTCATGACATCATTCTAAATGATTTACCACATGACCAGAGGAATGTGAAAATTTACCCTATGGAGAAATCTTAGTTTCATGTAGGAATAACAACCCGTTTCTAAAAACAAGTTGTTATTCCTTTTAGTTATCCTAAAGCTTTTCAACGTTAAAACGGTTATTTAACAGTGCCCAATTTTGCGGGAATGCCAATCCTAGTTTCCAGTAACTCACTCCTCTTAGGTTTAACTCTTTAACTAGATCAAATTTTGCTTCTATTGAACGAGCATCTTCAAACCATACTTCGTGGCGGTTACCCTCAGCGTCTTGGTAAAAAAAGAAAGGTGCTTGTGCTTCTTCATCATACTGAATCTCTACGTTTTGCTCTCTTGCTAATTGTACAGCAGCCTTAGGGCTCAAAGCTTTAGCATATTCTCCACCAGGCTCATAAGGAAGTGTCCAATCATAACCATATAGATTCTGACCTAAAAAGATTTTTTCTGCAGGCATGACAGAGGCAGCATATTCAACGACTTCCCTTACTGGACCTATAGGTGAAACAGCCATTGGTGGCCCACCACTATATCCCCATTCATATGTCATCAATACAACAAAGTCCGCAATTTCTCCATGAGCAGCATAATCGTGTGCTGTATACCATGCACCAACTTGTTCACCAGAAGTTTTAGGGGCTAATGCAGTAGAAAGTAATAAACCTGCCTGAGATAAACGGTTTTTAGCTTTTCTTAGAAAATTATTATAATTTTCTCTTACTTCTTGTGGCAAAAACTCTAAATCAAAATGAATATCGCGGAACCCAATGTTCTTAGCTGTTTCAACAATGTTTGCTAATAGTTTGTCTTGGAAGGCTTCATCTGTGACGATTAAACGACCTAATTCTGCGCTAAATGCCCCTTCCTCTAAATTTGTAATAACCATCATTAATACTGCTTTATTATTAGACGCTATTTGGGCAAATTGGTTTAGAGGAGGGGCAATCAAGGTACCATCTCGATTTACTCGATAGCTAAATGGTGCTAAGTAAGTCAAATATTGAGCTTTAGACCTTGCTGCTTGTTCTAATGTTGGGCTAACCTGCCCTCCTAAAGGCTCTACATAAGCATTAAACTGTTTCGTTACTTTTGGTTCTTGTGGAATCCTGATTATTTGTCCTGCTTGAAGTTGGGTGTTTACGGGAAACTGATTTACTTCAGCGATTCGTTGATAAGGAATATCAAACTTTTGACCAATCACAAACAACGACTCTCCAGGTTGAACCGTATATTGGACAGCTGGAATAACGAGTGCCTGCCCTATTACTAGGTTACCTGGTTGATCTAATTCATTTACTGAAATAATTTGCTGCATAGGGATTTGGAATTTTTGTGCAATATCAAATAGAGAGTCACCTCTTTTAACAACATAAATAATCAATACACAACATCCTTTCCATAATTTACTCTCTTACATATTTATGGTCGATAAACGGAACTATTCTTAGTAGCCAAGCATGACAAACTAAATTCTGTTAATTTTTTAAAAGCATCTATTTATATGATAAAATTTAAAAAAACAGGATAAGATGTGATGAATATGGAACATGAACGATTTATGGAGCTAGCTTTAGAAGAAGCAAAAAAAGCAGAAAGCCTAAATGAAGTGCCGATTGGTGCAATTATTGTTAAAGATGGAGAGGTAATCGCAAGTGGGTATAATTTGAGGGAATCTTCTCAAAAGGCAAAAGCACATGCGGAGTTTTTAGCAATAGAAAAGGCCAATGAAAAACTAAGTAGTTGGCGTTTAGATGGGTGTACGCTATACGTCACTCTAGAACCTTGTCCAATGTGTGCAGGAGCAATTTTACAATCGAGAATTTCAACTGTTGTATTTGGTGCGTATGATCCGAAAGCAGGAAGTTGTGGGTCTTTGTACAATTTAGTCCAAGATAATCGTTTTAATCATGTTGTAGAACTCATACCAGGTGTATTAGCTAAAGAATGTGGTTCGACTCTATCGCGCTTTTTTAGACAACTACGCTTGGCGAAGAAAAAGAATAACGCAGAATCCTAAAAGGAAAAAAGAGAAAATTTTTCACACACATGACAAAACTTGCCACTTAGAAATCATTGCAATTTTAACAAAAAGTAGATATACTAGGTAATGCACATTTCGATGTGTACATGTTAACAGATTTGTCGTGCTAGGTGGGGAGGTAGCGGTGCCCTGTACTCGCAATCCGCTATAGCGAGGCTGAATCCCTATCCGAGGTGAAACAACTTTATGGTCTGCCTTAAGTAAGTGGTGTTGACACCTGGGTCCTGCGCAATGGGAACCCGTGAACCCTGTCAGGTCCGGAAGGAAGCAGCAGTAAGCGGTCATTCTTGTGTGCCGCGGGGTCGCCTGGGTCGAGCCATGAGCTTAAGTAACGCTTGAGGTTGTTTCATCGACGATAGGTGCACGGCTTACATAATTCTACTTAAAACTCACTTTTCAATAAAAGTGAGTTTTTTTATTTACCGTCTTCTATTGAGGTGGATCATATATAGTTTTTGAAATAAGGAATAACAATCGGTTATAATGGTAGGAGAAAGTCCAAAGGAGAACGTGGATATGAGCTATCAAGCATTATACAGAGTTTGGCGTCCTAGAACTTTTCAGGATGTTGTTGGACAAAATCACATTACACGAACATTACAAAATGCTATTTATCATGAAAAGTTTTCTCATGCATACTTGTTTTCTGGTCCTAGAGGAACAGGTAAAACAAGTGCTGCAAAAATATTTGCTAAGGCAGTAAATTGTGAACGTTCTCCAGTAAAAGAGCCATGTAATGAATGCCCATCTTGCCTAGGTATTCAAGATGGTTCTATTTCAGATGTAATCGAAATTGATGCTGCTTCTAACAATGGAGTAGATGATATTAGGGATATAAGGGATAAAGTTAAATATGCACCAAGCTCGATTAAATATAAAGTGTATATTGTCGATGAGGTTCATATGCTATCTACAGGTGCTTTTAACGCTTTACTTAAAACATTAGAAGAGCCACCTGAGCACATTATTTTTATACTAGCTACAACCGAACCGCATAAGATTCCACTAACTATTATTTCCCGTTGTCAACGTTTTGATTTTAAGCGTATTTCTCAATTAGCAATTGTGAATCGATTAAAAGACATTATGAAAGCAGAAAATGTACAAGTGGAAGAAGCTGCATTACAAACAGTTGCTCTTGCTGCAGAAGGCGGAATGAGGGACGCGCTCAGTTTGTTAGATCAAGCTGTATCCTATAGTGAAAAAATGCCTTTATCTGAAGAAGATGTGTTGGCCGTAACAGGTTCCGTTTCTCAAAGGCAAATAGGAGAAGTTATTCATTCTATTGCTCAAAACAATGTGAAGAATGCATTACAATTAATAGATCGTTTTTTGGAGGAAGGGAAAGATTTAGGACGTCTTGTTTTTGATTTAATATACTACCTAAGAGACATACTACTTTATCAAAGTTCAAACAATATAGAAGACTTTTTGGAAAGAGCAGTACCAGATGATCAGTTCAAGGCGTTAACTCAGAATCTAGACCCTAAATGGATCCAATCAGCTATTCGCCAACTCAATGAATGTCAGCAAGAAATGAGATGGACGAATAGTCCAAAGGTATTCATTGAAATTGCAATGTTAAACATTGCAGAAATGAAACCAGATAAGGAAGATACTATCTCCTTATCACCGCAGGTCATGCAGAAAATAGAACAACTAGAAAAGGAATTACTTTCATTAAAACAAAACCAGACAAACCAAAAAGTAGAAGGTCCTAAACAGGAAGATGGACAAAGAACAAAAAGAGTTAACAACGGACGAAAATATAAGGTTCCTTTTGAAAAAATTCGCTATGTCCTTGATAAAGCATCTAAACAAGAATTAAAAAACATTCAGAGCCAATGGGCTACCTTTATGGACTCTTTAAAACAAAATAGTCCACCAGCTTATGCTAAGTTGTATAATAGTAAGCCAAGGGCTGCATCAGACCAATCCGTTGTATTATCATTTAAGTATGAAATTCATTGTTCCCTTATGTTGGAGAATCAAGATACAATAGAAGGACAATTAGCACAATTTATAGGGAAAAGATTTGAAATTATTCCGATACCGGAAGAGGATTGGCAACATCTCCGAGAAGAATATGTACAGAAACAACGTCAACAAGATAATGAAGAGGAAATGGAACAAGAAGCAGAAGATCCTTTAATAGCTGAGGCTAGAAAACTAGTTGGCGATGACTTATTAGAAATTCAAGATAATTAAGGAGGAATTTATATGCGTGGTGGTATGGGTAATATGAATAACATGATGAAACAAATGCAAAAAATGCAAAAGAAAATGATGGATGCACAAGAAGAGCTACATGGTAAAACTTTTGAAGCTACAGCTGGTGGTGGAATGGTTAAGGTTGTTGCCAATGGGAAAAAGGAAATTGTCGATGTAGAAATTAAAGAAGAAGCAGTTGATCCGGACGATATTGAAATGTTACAGGATTTAGTTATTGCGGCAACAAATGATGTACTAAAGCAGGTAGACGAAGTGACGAACAGTACAATGGGACAATTCACGAAAGGATTGAACATCCCAGGATTCTAGGAGGATTCTATCCATGTATTATCCTGAACCAATATCAAAACTAGTAGACAGTTTTACAAAATTGCCAGGAATAGGGCCAAAAACGGCGGTTCGCCTGGCTTTTTTTGTGTTAAATATGAAAGAAGAAGATGTCCTTGATTTTGCAAAGTCTTTGGTGAACGCAAAAAGGGAATTAACACATTGTAGCATATGTGGACATATAACAGACCAGGATCCATGTTCCATATGCCAAGATGATACACGGGATGAAACAACTATTTGTGTGGTACAAGATCCTAAAGATGTTATAGCAATGGAAAAAATGAAGGATTATAGAGGTAAGTACCACGTCCTTCATGGGGCAATATCCCCTATGGATGGTATAGGGCCAGAGGATATAAACGTACCAACTTTAATCAGTAGACTCAAGGATGAAAATGTCCAAGAACTTATTTTGGCTACAAACCCTAATATTGAGGGAGAAGCTACTGCAATGTATATTTCAAGACTAGTTAAACCAGCAGGAATCAAAACGACCAGAATTGCACATGGCTTACCTGTAGGTGGGGATTTAGAGTATGCAGATGAGGTTACTTTATCTAAAGCACTAGAAGGTCGTAGGGAACTGTGAGGTGATGAGTTATTATGTTTGGGAGAAAGAAAATTAAAAAGAAAGATTTAGATGAAGAACTATTAATGAAGATTCATCTTTTTAGAAAAGAATGGAATAATTTAAATGATATATTAGAGAATAGTATTGAACCCAGTGAGAAAGGGCTTTTTGATCAAGCAGTTTCGAGGGCTAAATATTTCTTCCTATTAAAAGAAGCAAGAAATCGTCATATAAAAGGAATGCATTAGGTTCTAACTCCCTTTCGCGAGCATAAAATTAAAGAAGTAGGACAAGCGAAAGGAGAGTCAGACGTGGATTCATATATTGTGATTGGGATAATACTTGCAGTTATTGTTTTAATTTTATTAAAGGGACTTCCTGTTAATGCATTGCGGTTTGTTTCTCAAGGTGTCGTGAAAATATTAATAGGTGCGTTACTACTATTCTTTTTAAACGTGTTTGGTGCAAGTATAGGGTTACACATTCCTATTAACTTATTTACAACAGTTATTACAGGCTTTTTAGGAATTTCAGGCTTAGCATCACTCTCTGCAATACACATATTTTTATTACCATAAATTGGGCTGAATAAATCAGCCCAATTATATTGCTTTACCTGTAATACCATGATATATTATTAGTCCGCTATCGAAAACAGCGGTTTACTGAAAAAGATAACAAAACAGTTTTGTCGCTAAAAATAATTCGACAAAAAAATACAAAAGGTTGTTGACATGATATCAACAATTTGATATACTTTTAAAGTCGCCATTTTGGGCGGCGCTAACTTTCGAACTTTGAAAACTGAACAAAATAACCAGTACGTCAATTCGCTATTTTTAAATAGCAAGCAACAAAACGAGTTACAAGGATGTCAGCATCCAATACATTTATTGGAGAGTTTGATCCTGGCTCAGGACGAACGCTGGCGGCGTGCCTAATA
>NZ_JACHGH010000008.1 GCF_014207435.1 Salirhabdus euzebyi | reverse complement strand
CTGTGCGAGTGAGGAGGCTCAGCGCGAGCCCGTGGAAAGCGTAGTGTATTTCCGTAGCGGCTGGAATTAAAGTTCAATGGTTACGTCGCATTTTCTATCGACTGTGACCTATGTAAATACAATTATATGAATAGAGCATATATAAAAAGAAGGTGAGTTTATGAAATCTATATATTTAGATCACGCAGCTACCACTCCGATGCACCCTGAAGTAATACAGGCTATGATACCTGTGATGGAAGGTACATTTGGAAACCCATCTAGTATCCACCACTTTGGAAGACAAGCTAGAAAATTATTAGATGAAGCTCGCCATCTCATTGCGAATAGTATACATGCGAAAGAAAAGGAAATTGTCTTTACTAGTGGAGGGACCGAAGCTGATAATGCAGCACTAATCGGTATTGCAAAGAAAAATAGACACATAGGTAGGCATATTATTACGACAGAAGCGGAACATCATGCTACACTACGTACGGCAGAATACTTAGAGAAAGAAGGGTATGATGTCACGTATTTGCCTGTTAATGAATCTGGTCGTATATCTATAGTAGATTTGCAAAATAGCCTACGAGACGATACAATCCTTGTTTCTATTATGTATGTTAATAATGAGACGGGTGTTATACAACCTATTGAAGAAATTGGTGCGGTGTTAAAAGAGCATCAAGCGTATTTTCACACAGATGCCGTTCAAGCCTTTGGTGCACTTCCAATTGATGTTGATGCCTTAGGAGTTGATTTACTAAGTGCTTCTGCGCATAAAATCTATGGACCAAAGGGTATTGGCTTTTTATATATTCGGGACAACGTCCAAATAGAAGCAATTCAACACGGTGGCGAACAAGAAAGAAAACGAAGAGCCGGAACAGAAAATACAGCAGCTGTTGTGGGATTTCAAAAGGCAGTTGACCTAGTGAAAAAAGAAGGTCAAATTAGAAATAAAGAATATAGGGCATTGAAAGAACTATTTATACAAACATTAAAGAAAAGAAATATTGATTTTGAGATCAATGGTGATGAACAATTTACCGTTTCTTCAATCGTAAATATTAGTTTCCCTGGTACAAATGTTGAAAGTTTGCTCACGAATTTTGATTTGTCAGGGATTGCAGCATCTAGTGGTTCAGCTTGTACGGCTGGTTCCATTGATCCTTCACACGTGTTATCAGCGATGTATAACCGTGAAGATGAACGCACCAAAAATTCCATTCGATTTAGCTTTGGAATTGCAAATAATGAAGAAAATGTGAAGGAAAGTGCTGAACAAGTAGCACAAATTGTAAAAAGGCTTACTTCCTAAAGGTGGTGACAGAAGTGACGAAAGCACCTCAAGATACGAGAGTTGTCGTTGGGATGTCTGGAGGAGTTGATTCCTCTGTTTCAGCGTTACTATTAAAAGAGCAAGGTTATGATGTTGTTGGTATTTTTATGAAAAACTGGGACGATACGGACGAAAATGGATTTTGTACAGCAACGGAAGATTTTGAAGATGTTGTACGAGTATGTAACCAGTTAGATATTCCTTATTATTCCGTTAATTTCGAAAAAGAGTATTGGAACAAAGTGTTCACTTATTTCTTGGATGAATATAAGGCGGGACGAACACCAAATCCAGATGTTATGTGTAATAAAGAAATAAAATTTAAAGCATTTTTAGATCACGCTATGTCCCTTGGTGCAGATTATTTAGCAACAGGACACTATGCAAGAGTTCAACAAAACGGTGAGCATTTTGAAATGCTTCGTGGTGTGGATGATAATAAAGATCAAACGTATTTTCTTAACCAATTATCTCAAGACGTTTTATCAAAAGTTATTTTTCCTTTAGGAGCATATACGAAGAAAGAAATTAGAGAAATTGCGATGAAACATAACTTAGCAACAGCAACTAAAAAAGATAGTACAGGTATTTGTTTTATTGGAGAGAGAAATTTTAAGGAATTCTTAAGTGAGTATTTACCTGCTCAACCAGGAAATATGAAGACATTGACTGGTGAAGTAAAAGGAACTCACGACGGTTTAATGTATTACACAATTGGCCAAAGGCATGGTTTAGGTATAGGCGGTGCTGGTGATCCGTGGTTTGTAGTTGGTAAAAATCTGAAGGATAATGTTTTGTTTGTTGGACAGGGATATGACAATGAAAACTTACATTCTGATGCACTAGAGGCAACTGATTTAAATTGGATCATACCGGTGGATTTGTCGACATCATTTACGTGTACAGCTAAATTCCGCTATCGTCAGAACGACAGCAAAGTTACCGTTTACCCATTGGACAATGGGGATGTACGTGTAGAATTTGATCAATCGGAACGTGCCATAACACCTGGCCAAGCTGTTGTCTTTTATAAAGAAGACATCTGCTTAGGTGGAGGTACGATTGACAAAGTGTTGAAAAATGATAAGTATATTCAACACTTAGCTTAAGACGAAAAATAAAAAAGATGATAACTTAGGGGTCAGAACGCAGAAGGTGCTTTATTTTGTGTGTCTGGCCCTACCTTATGGTTAAATGGAGGCGTATAGGGATGAGTAAAGTAAAGCAAGGTATCGAACACATGAAGGAACAAAACTATGAGCAAGCTGCAAAATGTTTTACTGAAGCAATCGAAGAAAACCCGAAAGATCCAGTAGGATATATCAATTTTGGAAATCTACTTCTTCATTTAAATGATTTGGAACGATCTCTCGTATTTTTTGAAAGAGCTATTGAGGTGGATGACCAAGCAGCCGCAGCATACTATGGACTTGGAAATAACTACTTTGAACAAGGAAACTATCAAGAGGCTCAAATAAACTTTGAACAAGCCATTAAAATGGGTTTGTCGAATAGCGATGTTTATTTTATGTTAGGTATGACATTTGTTCATCAAGAAAAATCGAAGTTTGCCCTTCCTTATTTACAGCATGCTGTTGAATTGGATGGAGATGATGTTGATGCATTATTTCAATATGGTTTAGCTTTAGCACAAACGGAACAAGTGGAATTAGCTATGGAAACATTAAAAAAAGTGATAAAATTACATCATAGTCATAGTGACGCTCATTATAATTTAGGCGTATGCTACTTGTATAAGGATGATGCAAATCAGGCATTGTTCCATTTTAAAGAAGCAATGACCATTCAGCCTGACCACTTACTTGCAGCAAACGGGAAAGCTAAGGTTGAAGAGGCATTGAAAGAGCAAGATTGAACGGACAATTAAGTAAAGGAGCATTATCCATGGCAATGGAACAACAAACAAACATAGAAGAAAAGGGATTTGTGAAAGGTCATTTTGTTCGCTTAATATATCACAATGCTGAAGAGAAATTTTCCATTGCCCTTGTACATATTGTTGAGACAAATGAAGAAGTGAATGATAAAGAAATTGTGATTAAGGGATATTTTCCGCCTTTAGACCAAGAGCAGGAATATGTCTTTTATGGAACAATCCAACAGCATGCTAAATTTGGAAAGCAATATAGTGTGTATACATATAGAAAAGAGTTACCAAAAACAAAAGATAGTCTAGTTCGTTATTTATCCAGCGACATTTTCTATGGGATCGGTAAGAAATCGGCAGAGAAGATGGTTGAAACCTTAGGGGAAAATGCGATAGATAAAATTCTTAAAGATGAAAATGTATTACAAGATGTTCCAAGTTTTCCAAAAAATAAGATTCAAAGCTTTGTTCAAACCTTAAGGGAAAATCAAGGTTTTGAACGGGTAGTAATGGGACTTGCCGAGTATGGAATTGGACTACAGTTAACACAAAAAATATATGATAAATATTATGATCAAGCATTAACGTTGATTGAGGAAAATCCGTATCAATTTGTTTTTGAAATTGAAGGATTTGGTTTTAGGAAAGCAGATGATATAGCAAAATCAGTAGGGATAGCTAGTGACCATCCTACACGAATTCAAGCTGGATGTATGCATGTGTTAAATCGACACGCTCAGTTTGGACACGTCTTTGAATATTTTACTACATTATCAGATGAAGTCCGAAAACTGTTAAATGAGTATGAGCAGACCATTACAAATGAAACCGTCATGGAGAAAATAAAAGAACTTGCAGAAGAAGACTATTTAAAAGTAGAAGATGACCGTGTTTATTTACCTTCTCTTTATTTTTCAGAGGAAGGGTTTAGCTCTCAGTTAAAAAGAATAGTTGATATTCCGTTAACGAATGAATATTCCCAAGCAGAAATTATGAAAGTGCTCGGAGAAATTGAAGAAGAAGAGGAAATGAGTTATGGTACCGAGCAATTCGATGCTATAGCACAAGCACTCAACTCGAAAGCAATGATATTAACAGGAGGCCCTGGCACAGGGAAAACAACTGTTATTAAAGGGATATTAGGGGCCTATGAACGATTGAACAAAGGGAAACCTGGGGCAGAAGACGAAAAATCCCCGTTTATTTTGGCGGCTCCAACAGGGAGAGCAGCAAAAAGGATGGCTGAGGCAACCGGTAAAAAGGCACAAACAATTCACCGTTTACTAGGTTGGTCTGGAACAGAAGAATTTGAATTTAACCAATCCCATCAATTGCAAGGGGAATTGGTTATTATAGATGAGTTTTCTATGGTTGATATTTGGCTAGCAAATCAGCTATTTAGAGCGATACCGAGTAATGCACAAGTCATTCTAGTTGGTGATGAAGATCAGTTGCCTTCTGTTGGCCCTGGACAAGTATTATCTGACTTGTTAGCTTCCAATAAGATTCCTGTCTGTCAGCTTACGGATATATATCGGCAAAAGGAAGGCTCCCGTATTATTGAACTAGCCCATGAAATTAAAAATAATCAATGTGATGAGCAATCGTTAAAAAAAGGGGACGATTTTTCTTTTATAAAGTCTCCTGAACATCAAGTAGTTCCCATTATTCAAGATGTGATTAAGAAGGCAATGGAAAAGGGTTATGGAATGAAGGATATTCAAGTGTTAGCACCGATGTATCGCTCGAGTACTGGAATTACGAAATTAAATGAAGCTATACAGGAGTTAGTAAACCCTCCAACTAGTCAAAGAAGATCGATTAAGTTTAATGATGTTTTTTTCCGTACAGGTGACAAAGTAATTCAACTAGTTAACCAACCAGAAAAAGGTGTCTATAATGGGGATATTGGGGAGTTAGTTGCTATTTTAAAAGCAGAAGAAACAGAAGACAATGTAGAACAAATAGTTGTAAATTTTGACGGCAAAGAAGTAGTTTATGTACGCTCTGAACTACAACAACTTATGCATGCATACTGTATTTCTATCCATAAGTCTCAAGGAAGTGAATTTTCTATTGTTATCATCCCCGTATTACCTGTTTTTCGACGGATGTTAAAGAAGAATTTGCTATATACTGCAATCACAAGAAGTAAACAGTCACTCATTATTTGTGGTCATCAACAGGCATTTTTTGAAGGTGTAAAAACAGAGGACCAAAATGTGCGAAATACGACATTACCCCAGCGCCTTGAATGGATGTTTAATGAAAAAAGTGTACATCCTAAATCGGAAATAGGTGAGGAAGAGGAAGAACTTACACCTTATGATTTTATGTAATTAGTAAAAATTAATACTGTTCATATGTTTTGCATATGGCAAACCATTGGGTTTACAGGTATAGTTTGGCAACTCTTTGGGAATAATGGTGCTATAAAATTACCGTTAGAAGGAGTTGCCAAAACAACATGAATTGTCCAAATTGTCACGGATCTAATTTAGGAAAGATAGGTCATCAACAATTTTATTGTTGGAATTGTTTAATTGAGCTGTCTGTTATGAATGGAAAAATTAATGTAAATGAAGTAGAAGAAGACGGATCTCTATCCTCTCTTGATGATTTGTTCAATGAAGAAGACCTAACAGCCCAGTGGTAAATCATTTGTGGGTGGTGAGTTTTTTGAATCGACGTATAAGATCCCTGTTATCCGTTGGAATCGGAATAGGAACTTACATGCTTGCAAGAAAAAGACGAAATGGAACTATGGGAAATATGTTCTCAAACCGTATGATTAGAAGGTTTGGTAGGAAAATATCCAAGACATTTTCATAAATTAGGGAGCAGCTTAAATAGCTGCTCTTTTTTTCATAAGGAGAGTATATCTAGTATGCAAAGTAGAACCCTAGATATAGGAATGGATAAAGATAAAGCAAGTGTCAAAAAATAGAAAGAGTTCAAACTAGTGGAAGCTATTTCTTCCAGTGAGGAGGAAAAAGAAGAGATGACAGAAAAACAGAAAAAGTTATTGTATTGGCTAGTAATTGGGCTTCTTGCATCTATTTTATTTTATTTATTGTTACAAACTCTTCCCTTTTATCAGGTTATTTTTTCTTTCATCTTCACGATCTTAACGCCTTTACTTATTTCAGCATTTATCGCCTATTTGTTATTCCCTTTAGTGGAGGGATTGAATCACCATTTCTTACCTAGGTGGGCAGCCATATTAAGTTTATACATCATCATTTTCGGCGGAATAGCCTTTGGCATTTATAAAGCTTATCCTGTTTTTGTCCGTCAGTTAAAGGAATTGATTGAGAATATTCCACACTTAATGGATACGTACCAAGCATGGACATATAATTTATATGTTCAAACTTCTCATTTTCCAGAAGAAATTCATGACAAAATGGATCAAGCCTTTTTGTCTCTAGAAGAAAGTTTGTTAGAACTACTTACTAGTGTCGTGTATTCACTGACACGCATTTCTGATATTTTTGTTATTGCTGCAGTTATTCCAATACTTGTCTTTTACTTGTTAAAGGATTTTCCTAAGATTAAGGCAGCACTTATTTCGGTTGTCCCGACGAAAAAAGGCCGTGTACAAAAATTTTTGAAAGATATCGATCAAAGTTTAGGTGGTTATTTAAGAGGACAATTACTCGTTTGCCTTTTTGTAGCTATCATTTCGTCTATATTACTTTGGCTTATTCATATGAAATATCCACTATTATTAGGTACCTTTATGGGCTTAACAAATATCATTCCTTATTTTGGTCCCATATTAGGTGCAGTACCAGCTGTTATAATCGCATTTACCATTTCGGCTAACAAAGTTCTATATGTCATCATTGTTGTGTTAGTCGTACAGCTTATTGAAGGAAATTTACTGTCTCCTTTTATTGTAGGAAAGACATTACATGTTCACCCTGTACTTATTATATTTGCTTTATTAATTGGTGCAGAGGCTTTTGGCATCATCGGAATGATATTGGCTGTTCCGGTACTTACTATTATTAAGGTGATATTGGAACCGACGAAAATAATACAAAAGGTAAAACAAGCGTGGGCTCATAAGTAACCACAAAACGTAAATATTGACATTTAGATTATTGTTTTCTATAATATCGGCATACTAAGTTAAACGGAAATACGATGATGGAACAAGTACATGACAGACCATCTAATTGGAATACGTTAGCGTAATCCATTGCAGAGAATAGTTCCCATAGGCTGTAAGGAACTTTAGATGAAGGGTCGTGGAATGCTAGTCCTGAGTGCGGCTAATCCCCGCCGGTTTACGCACCGTTACAGCGTCCTAAGGTGATGGATTCTTATCCATAATCAGGGTGGTACCGCGGAGTTAACTCCCGTCCCTGCAATTATTGCAGAGGCGGGAGTTTTTTGTTTTTTACTCGCTAGTTAGTCTGTAGCGGAAAATCAACACCCATGTTTTATAGAGCTTTAAAATTATATAACGAAATGCTATACAACTAGGAGGTTTATAAAAATGACGGTTTTAAAATCAGCTGAAGTAAGACAAATGTTTTTAGATTTCTTTAAAGAAAAAGGACATAGCGTGGAACCTAGTGCTTCTCTTGTTCCAAAAGATGATCCTACATTACTATGGATTAACAGTGGGGTAGCAACATTAAAGAAATATTTTGATGGAAGTGTTGTTCCTGCAAATCCACGGATTTGTAATGCTCAAAAATCCATCCGTACAAATGATATTGAAAATGTAGGTAAAACCGCTCGACATCATACGTTCTTTGAAATGTTAGGTAACTTTTCCATTGGGGATTATTTTAAAGAAGAATCGATTAAATGGGCTTGGGAGTTTTTGACGAGTCCAAACTGGATTGGCTTTGATCCAGAACGTTTATCTGTTACTGTACACCCAGAAGACCAAGAAGCATACGACATTTGGTTAAAGGAAATCAAGCTTCCAGAAGAGCGCATTATTCGACTGGAAGAAAACTTCTGGGATATTGGAGAAGGGCCAAGTGGACCAAATTCAGAAATCTTTTATGACCGTGGCAGTGACTATGGCGATGATCCAAATGACCCTGAGCTTTATCCAGGTGGGGAAAATGAACGATACTTAGAAATTTGGAACCTAGTGTTCTCCCAATTTAATCATAATCCTGATGATACTTACACACCATTACCACAACAAAATATTGATACTGGTATGGGATTAGAAAGAATGGTATCTGTTATTCAAGATACAAAGACGAATTTTGAAACGGATTTATTTATGCCGATTATTGAGCATACTTCACAAATTGCAGGGATTAAATATGGTGAGCATATTGAAAATGATGTAGCTTTTAAGGTAATAGCAGATCACATTCGTACTGTTACTTTCGCTGTAGGAGATGGAGCTTTACCTTCCAACGAAGGAAGAGGCTATGTATTACGTCGTCTACTACGTCGCGCAGTTAGATATGCAAAACAATTAGGAATTGAAAAGCCATTCATGTACGAACTAGTTCCAGTTGTTGCTGATATTATGGCTGATTTTTATGGTGAAGTAAAAGAAAAACAGGCATTTATTGCAAATGTAATTAAGACGGAAGAAGAAAGATTCCATGAAACGTTGAATGACGGATTAGGAATATTAAAAGAAGTATTGGAACAAGAAAAAGCAAAAGGAAGCTCCATATTCCCTGGTAAAGAAGTGTTTAGACTTTATGATACGTATGGATTCCCGAAAGAACTGACAGAGGAATACGTAGAAGAAGCTGGTTTTACGATAGACGAACAAGAGTTTGAAAAGGAAATGGCAGCACAACGTAAGCGTGCCCGTGAAGCTAGACAAAAAGTAGAATCCATGAAAGTTCAAAGTGGTGTGCTACGTGATATTACCGTGGATAGTGAATTTATTGGTTATGAACAATTAAATACTTCCACTACTGTTGTAGAAATCGTCAAAGACGATAATATAGTGAGGGAAGCTTCAGAAGGTGATGAAGTTTATTTATTCCTTGATAAAACACCTTTCTATGCGGAGAGTGGGGGACAAATTGCTGATAAAGGGATATTGAAGGCACAAGGGGCAACATTAATAGTAGAGAATGTTCAGAAGGCTCCGAATGGCCAACATTTACATTATGCAATCGTTAAAGAAGGAACAGTTAAAAAAGGCGATCAAGTTGGGGCAAATGTAGATAGAGACTCAAGAGCTCATACTATTAAAAACCATACAGCTACACATTTATTACATCAGGCGTTAAAAGATGTTCTAGGTGAACATGTAAATCAGGCGGGTTCCCTTGTAGCTCCAGATCGCTTGCGATTTGATTTCTCTCATTTTGGTTCGATAAGTGAAGAGGAGCTAAGTCAAATTGAAAAGACGGTAAATGAAAAAATTTGGGGTACTATTCCAGTAACAACAGAGCATAAGTCCTTTGATGAAGCAAAAAATATGGGAGCAATGGCTCTTTTTGGAGAAAAGTATGGGGATGTAGTAAGAGTTGTCTCAGTAGGGGAATATAGTATAGAGCTTTGTGGTGGTTGTCATGTGGCTAATACAGCGGAAATAGGTATTTTCAAAATAGTATCAGAATCAGGTATTGGTGCAGGTACTAGGAGAATTGAAGCATTAACAGGTAAAGGTGCATACGAGTGGATGCAAAATAGAGAAGCTTTGTTGCAAAAAACAGGTACAATATTAAAAACTCATACGGATCAAATACCAGAACGTATTGAAGGACTTTATTCAGAAATGAAAGAATTAATGCGTGAAAATGAATCATTAAAGTCTAAACTTTCTAATGTAGAAGCAAAAGGCATACTTGACCGTGTAGAAAACATTAACGGTGTGAATGTTTTAGCTGCTAAAGTTGATGTTTCAGATATGAACGCATTACGTAACATGGTGGATGAAATGAAGCAAAAATTAGAATCAGGAATTATTCTTTTAGGCGCAGTTGCAGACGGGAAGGTTCAATTAGCTGCAGGGGTTTCAAAGGATTTAATTGATAAAGGATACCATGCTGGGAAATTAATTAAAGAAGCTGCTACAATTTGTGGCGGAGGCGGCGGTGGCCGACCAGACATGGCTCAAGCAGGCGGAAAAAATCCAGCAAAAGTGGAAGAAGCTATTTCTTTTGCTAAACAATATGCACAAAGCATTTAAAACATATATAATGAAGTAAATGAAATTCTTTCCAAAAAGGGGTGTCACACGCCATGGCTAATGATCATACTATGAAGTTTAATTTCTCGGATGAACAGCTAGAGCATAATGTTAATGACATATTATTAACAGTGCACATAGCATTACAAGAAAAAGGCTACAACCCAATTAATCAAATTGTTGGATATTTACTATCAGGGGATCCAGCGTATATCCCTCGTCATAAGGACGCACGAAATCTAATTAGAAAAATTGAGCGGGATGAATTAATTGAAGAACTTGTGAAATTCTACTTAGAGAAGCATAATGAGGGTAAGAAATGAAAATATTAGGCTTAGATGTTGGTGAAAGGACAATTGGTGTAGCTGTTAGTGATGACCTAGGTTGGACAGCCCAAGGTATTAAAACAATCAAATGGAAAGAACAATTTGATACCATTAAAGAAGAGTTGCACCAATTAATTGTCGAACACCGAATTGAAAAGTTTGTAGTAGGACTTCCGAAAAACATGAATGGTACAATCGGCGAAAGAGGAAAGGCTTGTGAAAGGTTTGCCCTTAAATTGGAGGAGGCTTTTCAGTTACCGGTTGATTTATGGGATGAAAGGCTAACAACAATGGCTGCGGAAAGGGTCTTACTTACAGCAGATATGAGTCGTGCCAAAAGAAAGAAAGTAATTGATAAAATGGCAGCGATGATGATCTTACAAAGTTACTTAGACGCAAAACAATAAGGAGGATTTACCTATGTCTCTAGAAGAAAAAGAACGCATTATTATCCCTGACGAATCAGGAGAAGAGCATTTATTCGAAGTCTTATTTACATTTGATGTAGATGAAACAGAAAATTCTTACATGGTAGTTGTACCAGTTGATCAATCAGAAGCTGAGGAGCAAGAAGTTTTTGCGTTCCGTTTTGAAGAGCCAGATGGTAAAGAGGATGATTTGACGCTTTACCAAATTGAGTCTGAAGAAGAGTGGGACATGGTAGAAGAAATGCTTGCTACATTTGCAGGCGATGAAGATGAGGAAGCATAATATATCTTGAATTAACAAGCTCTTTGTCGTTTCAAACGGCAAAGAGCTTTTTGTTTGTAAAGACACTTTTCGTATAGAAGATTTCTTTAAACTACGCCATAACTATAGCTTTGGATTTTGATGAGTGCATACGACCGCTTCGGCAGAATACTTCGCTTTCCACGGGCACGGCCTCAGCCTCCTCGCGGAAAACCACCGCTGCGGGGTCTTCAGACACGTGCTATCCCGTAGGAGTCTGCGTATTCTGCCTACGCTAAGATTGACTTTCTGATTCAAGGATAGTGGTAAACCATATAGGCATGTTAGATAATTCTTGCTTATCACTATGACTTGATTTTTAACTTTCTTTTTCCCAATTCATCCGTACAGTAAAGATAAGCACATACTAAGGAAGGAAATACACGTAGACTCCTGCGGGACAGCGAAGACGTTTAGACCCCACAGCGAGCGTTCTGTGCGAGTGAGGAGGCTCAGCGCGAGCCCTAAGGTGCGTGTAGTGTGTTTCTGTAGCGGTTGGATTTGCACATATCAAGTTACGTCGCATTTTCTATCTACTGTGTAAAAACATCAGTCTTTTAGAAAACGGCATGAACAATTTAGGAAAACTGACTAGAGCTTCTAGCTAGGGTGAATCAGTAGCTTCTTTCATCAAAACTAGTAAAGGAACTTTTTTGTCAAATTAATAGAAAATGTCCCAATTTTTATAGTATAATATACCGGATGAAAGGAGGAGACCTGATGTCTACTTCGAAAAAAGACGATAAATATAACGAAAAACTACGAGAAAAGTATAAAGAAGCAAGAACAGTAAGAAAAATTGTTATCATAGTTCTATCAATGATTATTATTGCTATGATTGCCACAGGAGTATCGGGTTATTTTTATATTAAAAACGCCCTCCAACCTGTTGATCCTAATAGCGATGAGGTAACAAATGTGGAAATACCTCTAGGTTCATCTGTAACAACAATTGCAGAATCGCTTGAGGAAAATGGAATTATTCATAATAGTGATGTTTTTCGGTACTATGTAAAATTCAAAAATGAATCAGGTTTCCAGGCTGGAAGCTATGACTTTACACCTGCGATGACGTTAGATGAAATTATTGAATCACTAAAGACAGGAAAAATCTTAGAAGAAGCAATTTTTACTGTTACCATTCCAGAAGGCAAAACAATAGAGCAAATTGCTAACATTTATGCTAATCATGTTTCGTCTATTACAGAAGAGGAATTTTTGGAAAAAGTGAATGATAGAGCATATATTGATTCTCTTATCGATCTTTATCCAACAATTTTAAGTGATGAAATACTAAACGAGGACATTATTACACCTTTAGAGGGTTACTTGTTTGCTGCAACATATGACTTTTACAAAGAGGATCCAACAGTAGAAGAAATTGTGAATACGATGTTAATGAAAACAGAGGAAGTAGTTGTTCAATATACGGAGCAATTTGAAGCATATGGTTATTCTATGCACGAGGCTATTACTTTGGCGTCCCTTGTCGAAAATGAAGCAAGAACTCTAGAGGATAGACAGATGATCCAAGGTGTGTTTAATAATAGACTTGAAACCGGTATGCCCCTTCAAACAGACCCAACTGTTCTTTATGCTCATGGATGGCTAGGTGAACCGGTGGATCGTGTTTATTTTAAGGATTTAGAAATAGATTCACCATATAATACGTATAAGTATGCCGGAATACCTATTGGACCGATATCTAACTTCGGACAAAACTCTTTACAGGCTGTTGCTGAACCAATTGAGAGCAATTATTTCTATTTCCTAGCTGCTACTGCAGATGGAAAGATACACTACTCTGAGACACTTGCAGAGCATGAAAGAAAGATTGATCAATATATTCAAAATTAAATGAAATTTAACACTAAGTAGGGAATGCGAAAAAGATTCGCATTCCCTACTTTTATTATGATAAAATATGATGGTTGTAAATGTGATTATGTTCCCATAGGAGGGACTTTAAAATGAACGAAACTATTAATTCCTATTTGATATCGCTACTAAATGAAAAGAATGATTTTACATTAGAAATGGAGCAGTATGCCGCACTTCATAATGTTCCCATTATGGAACCACTAGGAATAGAATTTTTAAAACAATTAATACGAATCCAAAAACCGAAGCGTGTACTTGAAATTGGTGCAGCAATTGGCTATTCTGCTATCCGAATCGCAGAAACTTTACCTGATTTATCGGTTGTATCAGTAGAACGTGATATAAATAGATATGAGCAAGCAAAAAAATTTATTGAACAATCCGGTTTAGAAAATCGGATAACAGTAATATATGGAGATGCCTTAGAAGTGTCAGAACAACTAGGAGAAAAAGGACCTTACGATTTCCTATTTATAGATGCTGCAAAAGGCCAATATAAACGATTTTTTGAATTATATACTAAGTATTTGATTGATGGTGGTACGATTATCACCGATAACGTTTTATTTAAAGGGATAGTAGCAGATGAAGAATTGACGGAGAGTACTCGTTTGAAAAAGCTTGGAAAAAAAATTCATTCCTATAATGAATGGTTAACAGATCATCCAGAGTATCATACGACTATCATTCCTCTAGGGGATGGAATAGCTATAACAGTAAAGAGTTGAGCTGGATGAAAAAACCGGTAATTTTAGTCAACCCAACTTCTGTTGAAATTGAATTTTTCGGCCCAGAAACAGAAATTAATGGTTTCAAACAAACTGTTAGAACGAGAGTGAATCAACCAGTTTTTCCACATAATATGATGCGAAGGGAGCTTACTTAGGCATGGCAGATAAACCAATAGTAATAGGTGTAGCAGGAGGAACGGGTTCAGGTAAAACGACCGTTACACGTTCTATTTGTGAGCAATTCACTGATAAAACAATATTAATGATAGAACAAGACTCCTATTATAAAGACCAAGCACACCTACCATATGAGGAACGTTTAAAAACAAATTATGATCATCCGTTAGCATTTGATAATGATTTACTAATTGAACATTTACATGGTTTGTTAAACAGAAAAAATGTTGAAAAACCAGTATATAATTATAAACTCCATACAAGGTCAGATGAGGTCATTGATGTAGAACCAAAGGACGTTATTATATTGGAGGGCATTCTTGTATTAGAGGATGAACGATTGCGAAATTTAATGGATATAAAAGTTTTTGTTGATACCGATGCTGATTTACGTATTATTCGACGACTTATGCGAGACATTAATGAAAGAGGTAGAACAATTGAATCGGTTATTGAACAATATGTTAATGTCGTTAGGCCAATGCACTTGCAATTTGTTGAACCGACGAAAAGGTATGCGAACATTATCATTCCTGAAGGTGGAGAAAACTTAGTAGCCATCGACTTGATGACGACAAAAATTAGGAGTATATTAGAGGAACGTTCTCTTACCTAATTAGAAAAAATTGGTTTGTTACTAACTGGAAAATTTGGTTAGTATAAAAAAGTGTTGAAAATTATTGGGATTTCTGCCATAGTAAATGTTAGCAGTTATAGAAATGTTTAGTAATGGCAAAGTATAAATAAATCAAAGTGTTGAGCGCACACATATGTGCTGCTCATTTTTATATTCTATTTCACTTTGAATGGTAATGAAGGAGTGTTTTCTGTTATGGCTGTTGAAAAGAGCTATTATATGACCGTAGAAGGCAAAGAAAAATTAGAAAAAGAATTACATCATCTAAAAACAGAGAAGCGTCAGGAAGTTGTAGAAAGAATTAAAATCGCTCGTGGTTTTGGTGACCTTTCTGAAAACTCGGAATACGATGCTGCTAAAGATGAACAAGCTTTTGTGGAATCAAGAATTGCACAGCTTGAAAATATGATTAGAAATGCTGTTATCATTGAGAATGATACAGCTAATCAGAACGTAGTACAATTAGGTAAATCCGTTACTTTCCAAGAGCTTCCTGATGGTGATGAAGAGACATATACAATTGTAGGTAGTGCAGAAGCTGATCCATTTGAAGGAAAGATTTCTAACGATTCTCCTATGGCTAAAAGTTTATTAGGTCATGAAATCGGAGAGCAAGTGGTTGTTGCTACCCCTGGTGGCGACATTAACGTAAAAATTTTAAAGGTTGAATAAATAGTCAAAAAAGGAGTGAATATTTTCACTCCTTTTTTGTTTGGGAATTTCCTGTTGTGGTGACACTGTAGATGGGTGAAAACAATGAAAAAGAGAAAAAGAATATACTTCCTACTTTTTTTAACAACGATTTGGTTTGGCATCTTACTATACAAATTAGTGGATATTCAACTCATCTCCACTAAGAGCTATGGGCCTATAAATGTAGATTTATTAGAGAATAGTGTAGAACAACGATCTCATCAAATGCTTCTATCAAGCGGTCGAGGGACTATTTTGGACAGAAATGGTGAAGTTTTAACTAGTAAAGCTAGCTATGATATCGTGGTATCTCCTACTAGCGAAGGACAACAAGTAGGGAAACGGGTTTCGCAAATACTTAACTTATCAGCGAATAAATTAGAAAAACTAATAAAAAATCTTGACAAACCTACGTACTTATCAGAATTATTGACTATAGAAATAGATCAAAATCAATATGAACAGCTTAAGGAACTAGACAAAGAAGGTTTTTACGCTGTTGAAAGATCCAAATATGAGGACCCTATCATTGCTCAGCATTTGCTAGGTATAGTTCGTGACAACCCAAGTTTATATAAGGACCGCTATGGACAAGAGAACCTTTTAAATAAATCGATGCCAGTGGGAATTTCGGGGCTAGAAAAAGCGTTTGATTCTTTTTTGATTTCTAAAGAACAAGAAAAGCTTTTATTTCACGTTGATGCAAAAGGGCAGCCTATGTTTGGCTTTGACTTGCTTTTTTCAGGCTATGATAATGATTTTTATCCACTAAAAATCAAAACAACTATTGATTCCGTATTACAAATGAAAGCAGAAAATCTAATGGATGACTATAAAATGCAAAAAGGTGGTCTTGTTCTTTTAGATATTCAATCAAGAGATCTGTTAGCAATGGTTAGTCGGCCTACTATAAATAAGGAAAATCCATACATGCAAAATAGTGTAGAAAATCAAATGCTCACAAGACATTTTCCTGGATCTGTATTCAAAACGGTTGTAGCAGCTGCAGCTATTGAACAAAATGTTATTGATACGCAAAGAATGTTCAATTGTTCTGTTAAAATTCATGGAGATGAACCAGATCCTCGTGATCTAGGTGAATTGAACTTTGCAGAAAGCTTTGCACAAAGCTGTAACCGTACTTTTGCTGTATTAGGTACAGAACTGCTAGCGGAAGATGAAAAGCTATTCGATCAATATGCAGATAAATTGGGTTTAATTGGTCATGCAGGCTGGACGGGGGACATATTTAAGTATGATGCCTTTAAACAGTTTCCTGAAGAGCAAAAAGGTGTTATTTGGGGAGAAGAAAGCCACCGTTCTGACCAAAACTTTATTCGACAAACTTCAATTGGCCAAAAAGATGTAAAAGTTACCCCACTAGCGGTTGCCAATATGATGGCAACAATCGCTAATAATGGTATCAAAAAGGAAGTTAGGGTAGCTGAAAGAATTTTATACAATAACGGTGCTACCATGGCTGCGTTTTCCCAGGAAGAGGATAGTACCAATCAGATAACACCAAAAACAGCCACAAGACTTAGGGAACTTATGCAGCTTGTGACTGAGGTGGGGACAGGGAAATATTTAAATGGGCTTTCTATAGCAGGGAAATCAGGTACTGCTGAAACTGGTAATAACCAGTTCAATAATTATTGGTTTGCAGGATTCTTTCCTTATGAAAATCCGAAATATGCGATGGTAGTTGTAGATATAGAACAATCAGCACCTTCATCTAATATATATAACGTTTATCGGGAAATGGTTAAATATATTTATGAAAAGGAAAATTAAACGGATAATGTCAACTCATTATCATGTATATTGTATGGAAAACGTTCCTTGAATTCTGTAATTAGATTATCTTTATCAATAGAAATAATTAAACCAAAAACATCTTTTTGTTCAATATTAAAAAATTCTATAACTTTACCATCATTACAAAAAATATAAAGCTTTTTCGTTGCTTTATCGTATCCAATCTCATCAAACAAATCAATATTCCATAGTTTTTGATTGAATGAAGTTTTTTTCATAAAGATCCCCCTTTTTCTCAATGACATATTAGATATATATGCTAGAACTCCTTCCTATATGTCAAAACTAGTAAAGATTTGACATAATAAATTGAAAATCGACGTAAGAAAAATGCTTTTTCATGAGTATAATTATGGTAAGCTAGTTTTATTAAGGGGTTGTTTTATTAACCATAATTTTTTCTAATTGGTTAGATTTAACAAGCATAGTATAATAGCAAAAAAGGGGAGGAATGATGGTGTCAAATTCTTTTTTTGATGAACAATCACGGGTTAATAAATTTGAAAAAAGAAGAAAAAATACGAAATGGATTAATACATTTATTGTATTAGGGTGTCTACTTGGTATTTACTTAGCGTTTACAGTTTTTTTTAACGATGATGATCAAAAAGCTAGTGTAACAAAAGAGGAAGAAAACGATCAGGAACTAAGTTCTAATGATGAATCAGTAGATACAGAGTCACCAGATGATAATGCTGAAGAAGACAGTAGCGATGACGCTCCAAATGATGATTCTTCTTCCACTGAAAATAGTAATTCAAATAATGATAATAATAATAAAAATGACGATACCACACAAGAAACTAGTTCAGATGAGAATGTTTCAGAAGTAATTGTGAAAAGTTGGGAGCCTATAGGTACTGAACAGGATGAGCCACACGTAACGACATATGAAGAAGAAACAGTTGATTGGGAAGAAATGTGGTCAGCTGCTAGGTATGCAACCGGCTTATCAGAAGGTGACACGATTAGATGGTGGGTTACGAATGGTGGAGACCCCCAAAAGGTTGTAACAACTATTACGAACAAGGCCCAAACAGAAATATATAGAGTGTATATACAATGGGTGAGCGAACAAGGATGGCAACCAACAAAGGTGGAAGTACTAAAAGAAAATGACCAAGCTGACCGTTTTAAAGACGACACGGAAGAGGAAGCTGAAGAACAACAAGAGGAGTGAGTAAGTTGTGATTGTAGGGATAATCGGAGCAATGGATGAAGAAATTGAACTACTAAAATCTAAGATAGAAGTTAAGAGCGAGGAAGAAATAGCAGGTTGTCTCTTCATAAAGGGAGCTTTAGAAGGTAAAGAAGTGGTCTTATTAAAATCAGGCATCGGAAAAGTGAATGCCTCTATGTCCACTACTATTTTGCATGAACGGTATAAACCAGATTATGTAATTAATACGGGATCTGCTGGTGGATTTGCAAAAGAACTTAATGTTGGTGATGTCGTTATTTCTGATAAAATTGTTCATCATGATGTTGATGTAACAGCTTTTGATTATGATTACGGACAAGTCCCCAATTTACCTACATATTTTGAGGCAAACGAAGAACTTATTTCCCTGGCAATAAACGCTTCAAATGAAATGCAGGAAATTCAGACGAAAGTAGGATTAATTGGGACTGGAGACTCCTTTATGCAAGATGCAGAAAGAGTTAATTTTGTTCGTGGGAAATTTCCCAACTTACAAGCTGCAGAAATGGAAGCTGCTTCTGTTGCACAAGTATGCCATCACTATAAAACGCCTTTTGTCATTATTAGATCCTTATCAGATATA
The DNA here is from genome assembly GCF_014207435.1 of Salirhabdus euzebyi. Classification (GTDB taxonomy): domain Bacteria; phylum Bacillota; class Bacilli; order Bacillales; family Alkalibacillaceae; genus Salirhabdus; species Salirhabdus euzebyi. Next base: position 154,698 of record NZ_JACHGH010000008.1, on the reverse strand, counting down.
GCCGGAAAAGAGTCGTCTGTATCCTTTGACAAGTACTTAGAAAAGGCTGCAAAAAATGCAGCTACCTTAATAATGAAAGTAGTAAGTAACTTATAAAATTAAAAAGGGAAAACCCATGTTTTACTCGAAAGTAAAACATGGGTTTTGTGCATAAATGGCTTACCATTTATTTTTTTACCATCCATTTACATATAGTTAAGATAATAATATCCACCAAATACAAGTAAAAGGATGAGCAAGACTACTGCAAGAGCTAGCCAATAGCCTCCATAGTTATAGCCACCATATCCACCGACTCCGTAAGGCTGATAATAACCTGGTCCATATGGGTAATTTCCATAAGGAGTAAAGCCATCATAATACAACCTTGATCACCTCACTTGTAGGGCTTTGCTATATAATATGCAAAAAGAAGTGAGGTGTTTAGGACATAGTCCTAACAATTATAGTTATTTGTTTATTTTTTGTTATTTGCCACTTGCATTTCTTTTTTCACGGTGAAAGGCGTGAAAAATTTTCATGAGAGCACGCTTTTCGATTCTAGATACATAACTTCTGGATATTCCTAGTTTTTTTGCAATTTCTCGTTGTGTTAACTCCTTTACATTCCCAATTCCGTAACGTTTCATAATCACTTCTTTTTCCCTTTCATCTAAAACATTAAGAAATTCATGGACTTTTTCTATTTCCATATTTGTTTGGATATGTTCTACAATATCTGGGTTTTCGGTTTTTAATATATCCATTAATGAAATTTCATTGCCTTCCTTATCTTGCCCAATCGGATCGTGCAAAGACACGTCTTTTCTCGTTTTCTTTAAGGAACGTAAAAACATTAATATTTCATTTTCAATACATCTGGCTGCATACGTTGCTAATTTTGTTCCTTTATTAGGTGAGTAACTTTCGATTCCTTTAATAAGCCCAACAGTTCCGATTGAAATTAAGTCCTCTTGGTCCTCTCGAGTATTTTCATATTTTTTTACAATGTGGGCTACTAATCTTAAGTTATGCTCGATTAACATATTACGAGCATGCTCATCTCCCTCTTGCATAAGCTTTAAGTACTTTGCTTCCTCCTCAGGATTTAATGGTTGGGGGAAAGCATTATTTTTAATATAGGAGGCAAAAAAGAACATTTCTTTTATAAAATATGCAATTGTCTGTAATATGCTGAACAAAAAAGACACCTCCACTAAGCTTTTAGGCAATAGCCTATATAGGTAACTTATGAGGAGGTTTTCTAATTTGTGTCTGTCCAAGTGGAAAAGTTTCCGTTTAATTTAACAGAATAAGATTGCCCGCCTTTATTTTTTCCGAAATATTGGACAGATAAAAGAAATGAATATTTTGAGAGCTGTTTTTTAAAAAAATGCGTTGTCTTTAAACGGAATTTACCTTCATTAAAAAAATACGTTGGCTAGATGGTAATTTACGCTCTCTTAAGGACTTCAAGGCTCTAACTAACCATATAGGTCCTCTTTTTGATTTAATGTCCTCAGTTGGTTTTAAATGCTCTTACAAGAAATAAATGAATGTCCACAACAAAAAAACCGGACATTCAAATGTCCGGTTTACTTACTCTCTTCTTTTACAGGTCGCATCTTTTTAGCTAAGTCATCCTTTACGCTACCTTCCCATAGTTCTATCCCACTCATATACGCCGCACGTGCAATCATATGGGCTGAAACAGGTGCTGTGAGTAACATAAAAATAATACCTAAAATTAACTTACCACTAACAATATCAGCATCAAAATACATAAATAAAAAGGCACCGATCAAGATGCTGGCTACTCCTAGGGTAGAAGATTTAGATGCTGCGTGAAGACGAGTAAATACATCAGGAAAACGAATAATCCCTAATGATGCAGAGAAGATAAAAAAGGTGCCGATAATCAGTAATAAACTAATTCCTATTTCTATCAATGATAACACCCTTTTCTAAAAATTTTGCGATGGCTATCGTACCAATAAATAACAATATACCGATAAGTAAAATAACATCATTGAGTTTGGTTGTGACTAACAATATCGCAAGCAAACCGCATAGTGCCATTAAGTTGACGCCAATGGTATCTAAGGCAACAGCACGATCAGGATTTGTCGGTCCTTTTAGAACGCGGTAGAGCAAAATGATGATGGAAATGGAAATGAATACGATACATATTATTGTTACTGTATGAAGAATACTTTCCCCCATTTTATCGTGTCACCTCCATTATAGCTCTTTCAAACGTTTCTTTTATTGATTTAATCTCTTTCTCGATATCCGGTGCATTCATGGCATGAATATAAATGTAATTATGATCATCAGAAACAACAACGGATAGAGTTCCAGGTGTTAAAGTAATTAAGTTTGCTAACAGTGTTATTTCCCAATTACTCTTTAACTCAGTTGGAAGGGCAAAAATCCCCGGGTGTATATCTAGTTTAGGTTTATATACAAGTTTAACTATGCTTAAGTTAGACAAGATAAGTTCCTTGATAAACAGTAGAAATAAACGCACGACTTTAATAACCCTTTTCATGTAAAAAGCATCGGGAATAAATCGTTGAAGAGCAAACAATAACAAGAGCCCAATGATATAACCCGAGAAAAAGGATGCGAAATTATATGATTCTTTTAAAAACATCCATATTAACGCAATAATTAAATTAAAAACAATTTGTAAAGCCATAATTGGTTTACTCCTTTAGCACAGAATCAATATAAATACTAGGGTCCAATAAATCGTTAGCAATTATTTCTACATAAGGATATACCCACTCGGCACCAACCCCAAGCAGTACAGAGAATATTAATAAGAAGGCGGCTGGCCATGTAAAGCTTCGAATAGGTTTTAAGCCACCATTAAGTTCTTCCTTCTCTCCCCAAAAACATCGCATGAAAATTCTCATCATAGATAATAAAATAAGTAGACTAGATCCTAGTCCAACAACTACTAACATAATTTGTCCTTGCTCTACACCACCTTGGATGAGAAGAATTTTTCCGATAAATCCACTAAATGGTGGAATACCGGCAAGAACTAATGCAGCAAGGAAAAATAACCATCCTAAAAATGGATAATGATGAATAATACCCTTCATTTTTGTTAAGTCTGAAGTTCCAGCTACATATACGAGGGCACCAATTAGTAGGAAAAGGACCGCTTTAATAATCATGTCATGTAGTAAATAATAAACTGATCCAGCGAGACCGTCTTGTGATAACAAACCAATACCCATTAGCATGAAACCAACAGCCGGAATAATGTTATAAGCTATAATGAGCTTTACATTATTCGTAGATAGTGCACCTATCGCTCCGAAGACCATTGTAAAACCAGCTAGCCACAGAAATAAGTCATGGGTAATATTTGTTTCGTGTACAAAAATTAATGAAAAGGTTCGAATGATAGAGTATATACCTACTTTTGTTAAGAGAGCACCGAATAAAGCGGAAACAACAGGATTTGGAACTATATAGGATTTCGGTAGCCAATAATAAAGGGGAAAAATCGCTCCCTTTGTTGCAAACACGAAAAATAATAGCATACCAATTGTTGTTAATATTCCTGTCTGATCAACTTGTTGTACTCTATCCGCTATTTGGGCCATGTTGATAGTACCAACAACAGAGTACAGATAGGCAATCGTCGTAACGAATAACATGGAAGAAAAAAGATTTAATAGTACGTACTTCAATGACTCTCTTAATTGAATTCTTTCTCCACCTAAAACAATTAATCCGTAAGAAGCCATAAGAAGCACTTCATAGAAGACAAAAAGATTAAATAGGTCACCTGTAAGGAACGCACCGGAAACCCCTGATATTAACAGAAAGTAAAATGTATAAAAATAAAACTGCTCTTGTTTCTTACTTAAAGAGGATTGGGCATAAAAGACACAAGCTGTTCCGATAATGTTTGATGTGATAACTAATAACATGGCCAAAGGATCTGCTACTATTATAATTCCATAGGGAGCTTCCCAACCACCTGTTGCTAATGTTATCGTTCCATTTTGAAGAACGAGCCAGCCAATCCATAACACCACTCCAAGGTTAATAATGGACATCACTTGTGAAAATAGTCGAACAGCTTTTACGTATTTGTGGAAAAATATAGCAATTATTCCGCAAAGGAGTGGAATAATGATAGGTATTATAGCTAAGTTACTCATCTTCACTTCCCCTTAATTCTTCCATATTATCTGTTTTATTTAGTGTAGCTGCTCTGTAAGCAAGTACTAACAAAAGGCTAGTAACGCCAAAGCTAATAACAATGGAAGTTAATATTAATGCTTGTGGAAGAGGATCTGTATATTGCTCTACTCCCTTTACAAGTATTGGCGGCGCTCCTGTTTTTAACTTTCCCATTGTTAAAATAAACAAGTGTGCACCATGAGAAATAAGAGCAGTACCAATAACGATCCTTAATAATTGTTTTTGTAGCAGGTTGTATACACCGGTTGCAAAGAGTATACCTGCTAAAACAGACATAATTATTTCCATCTTATTTCGCCTCCTTATCTCGGCGAAGTTTGATCATGCCATAAATAGCAAGAGCTGCAATTCCTAGTACCGTAATTTCAAATAACGTATCTAGTCCACGCATATCGACAAGTATGACGTTTACTACATTGTATCCACCACCAAGTGGTTTTGAAGTTTCAAGAAAGTAATTAGAAATAGGTTCAAACCATTTACTACTATGAGCACTTATTGCAATAATAGTCATAAGCGCACCAAATCCGATGGAAATAATAGAATTTGTCAGCGTAATACTTGGTTTTTCTTTTATCTTTTTCAAATCGGGTAAATGGTAAAAACAGAGTAAAAATATAGCAACGGTTACTGTTTCAACTATTAATTGCGTTAGGGCAAGGTCTGGAGCACGATAGATTACAAACAAAATAGCTAATCCATACCCAACCACACCTAAAATAATTATTGCTGATAATCGATTATTTGTAAAAATAGTCCCTATTGCAGCAATAGCCATTGTTAGTCCCACTAAAATATCTGGAACATCGCTTAACTTTAATGTGGACAATCCACTTGTATCAATCGCAAATCCATTTGTTAGGAAAAATACAACCCCACTTACAACTAATATAGCAATGAGGATATACAATACATAATGACGTAAAGATCCCGTCATATACTTGTTCGTAATTTTTGTAGATGCAGTTTCAGTCTTATCGACAATGTAGTTATATACTTCATTAAAGCTTAGGTTTCTAGGGAAAATAGTATAGATTCCTGCCCATTTTTGCCTAGTTAGGGCTAGTAAAGTTCCTAGAACAACTACAATTATGGACATGATAAGTGGTGGATATGTTAATCCGTGCCAAAAATAAATATCTTTTTCTACTGCTGACCCATAGATTGCTTCTGCCGAGTGAGCGATAAAAGTACCGTTTACCAAATTTGGGAACAGTCCAATTAAAATAACACCTAATACTAGTATGAATGGCGAAATTAACATTCCTATTGGTGCCTCATGCGGTTTCTTAGGAAGTTCACCCATTTTTGCTTCCCCTCTAAACGTTCCAAAGAAGAAATACATCGAATACACGAATGTGAAGATGCTACCAAATACAGCTAAATACGGAATTGCTTGTTGGAAAAATGGGATAAATTGCCCGCCATAGCCATCCAAATGTAAAGAGGCTTCAAAAAACATTTCCTTACTATAGAAGCCATTTAAAAACGGTAGTGGAAACCCTGCCATAGAGAAAACACCAAATAATGCTAAAGTAGCGGAAATAGGCATAAATGTCATTAGCCCGCCTAATTTGCGAATATCCCTCGAACCAGTTTCATGGTCTACAATACCAGCAATCATAAAGAGGCTACCTTTAAACGTTGCGTGATTTAAAATGTGAAAAACAGCAGCAAATATAGCAGCTTTTGTACCGAACCCAAGCATAGCCATAATCATTCCTAGCTGACTAATCGTAGAAAAAGCCAAGATACCTTTTAAGTCAGTCTGTCTCACTGCCATATAAGAGCCCCAACATAAGGTGATAATCCCAAATAAACTAACTATGATGAAAAACATAGGTTCCCCAGCTAAAATAGGGGAGAAACGAGCAATAAGAAATATTCCAGCCTTTACCATTGTTGCTGAGTGCAAGTAAGCACTAACTGGTGTAGGTGCCTCCATTGCATCTGGTAACCAAATATGGAAAGGAAACTGTGCGGATTTTGTAAATGCTCCAAGAATAATAAAAATAAGGATTAATGGAAATAGAGGACTATCAATAATTATGTCCTTCTGATTAATCATTTCTTGAATACTAGTCGTTCCGGTAATATACGTAAGCGTGACAATACCGGCAAATAAGCTAAGTCCTCCGAAAACAGTGATCAGCATGGACTTTAAAGCGCCGTACCTAGATCTTTCTCGGTAATGCCAGAAACCAATTAATAAAAAGGAAGAAATTGATGTGAACTCCCAGAACGTATATAAAACGTACACGTTGTCAGACAATACAACACCTAACATGGAAGACATGAAGATAAACAAGTATATGTAAAAATGTCCTAATCTCTCCGACTTATGTAAATAGTAAATCGAATAAAGCAAAACGAGTGTTCCAATCCCACTTATTAAAAGCACAAATAATAAGCTTAAACCATCTAAATAAAAATCAATGGATATATTAAGGGAAGGAATCCATTGGTAAGATTCCGCTACTGGTGAAAAACCTTCACCAATAAATTGAACGAAATAAAGAAAAATGAATAAAGGGATAGGTAATAAAAACCATCCTGTATGTATTTTGTCCTTCCATTTATTAAAAAAGGGGATCAATAAAGTCATAACTAGAGGAGCAAATACTGCATAAATCATGTAACATAATCCTCCTGAAAATTTTTTTATATGGCGAGTCTATTTCAAATCCCTTTCATTTTAGCCAATAAAGGAACTTGATATCAACTGTTATCTCTTGGTCAAAAAAGAATAATTCACTTTCTTCCTATTTAATATATTTTTAATAATTTCTATATTTATTAATGTGGAAACAAAAAAACCCTATCACATATTAGTATATGCAATAAGGATATTATATAAGAGAAAGTATTAATTTATTTAACTGCTTTTTTTTATCTTGTGTGAAAGGGATCTACGTTTCATTTCATCCTCTATTAGTTGGATAAAATCTCTACTAAGTGATAATTCACAGGCCTTATGGTATGACTCAATTAATAGCTCGTCCGATAAATGTTCCATTGTGAGCGCCATCTTGAAGACGGCTGTTCACCTCCTGTAAAAAACTCTTTATAACTGGCTCTTGAGTAAACATGAGGTTATCAGATAGGCTAGGGTTTTCCTTGCCTTTTTCTCTTCCTAACCTTCAACATGCTTGCCATTTCCAAATGTTGAAAGTTGACATCAAAATTTAGGAAGAAAGATGAATGTAGCTTGGTAGTAGCCTGTACCTATAGGCTTTGGAGAAACCTAAGTTTTTCTAATAAATTAACTCTATCACGAAAAAAAACATTACACAATATTGCGACTATCCACATAGACTTGTGCATAAGTTGTGTGTTAATCGTATAAGTCATTAAAAAACATAGTATTTATTTAGGGTTTTTCTTGTTGATAGTGTGAATAAAGTTATCCACAATCGGAATTTGTATGAATTTGTCGAACGTTTTTTCGTTCTATTTTCAAATTAATTGCATAAAAATAGCAGTTTAACCATAGAAAGCCTATATTTTTTTGAAAGTAAAGTGTAAATTGGTATATGATGTTTAAAGGAGAACAACGAAAGAAAGATACATATAAATAGAGGTGAACATTTTGTTAAAAAGATTCTTACCAAACGAACATGTGAAAACGGTGTTTGAAATTACTCCAGCGAAACTTAAAGCGAAAGGAATCCGTGGGGTCATTACAGATTTAGATAATACATTAGTAGCTTGGAATCAAAGGGATGCTACTCCTGAAATAATAGAATGGTTTAAATTGATGAAGGATAATGGTATTAGTGTAACTGTAATATCAAATAATAACGATGAAAGAGTTCGACATTTTTCAACCCCATTGGAAATACCTTTTATTTCTAAAGCGAGAAAACCACTTTCTAAAGCCTTTAAAAAAGCGCAACTAGAAATGGGAATAGATAAACAACACATTGTTGTAGTGGGGGATCAGTTATTAACCGACGTTTTAGGTGGTAATTCTTCTAACTTTTATACTATCCTAGTCGTACCTGTTGTAAAAACGGATGGATTTATTACTCGTTTTAACCGTAGAGTAGAACGGATTTTACTTAATTGGTTTAGAAAAAAAGGCTTAATTACTTGGGAGGATTAATAAATGGAAAAAATAACTTGTCAGGGCTGCGGTGTATCTATACAAACCGAAGATCCAAAAGAATTAGGCTATGCACCTCCTTCCTCTCTAGATAGAGAAGACATTATATGTAAAAGGTGTTATCGACTCAAACATTATAATGAAGTTCATGACGTTTCTCTAACTGATGACGATTATATTAAAATGCTGGACCAAATTAGTCATTCAAAAGGATTAGTCGTCAAAATAATTGATATATTTGATTTTAACGGTAGCTTTATTTCTTCACTTCCTAGATTCACGGGCAACAACCCTATCGTTTTAGTTGGAAACAAGGTTGATTTGCTACCGAAGTCAACTAATCCAAATAAAGTGAAGGTTTGGATGAGAAGGGCAGCAAAGGAACTAGGATTAAAAGTAGAGGACGTTTTTTTAGTTTCCGCTAAAAAGGGAATTGGAATGGAAGAAGCCTCGGAGGGAATTAATCGACTTCGGAATAGAAAAGACGTCTACGTTGTTGGATGCACAAATGTAGGAAAATCAACCTTCATTAACTATTTAATTCAGAAAACAACTGGGGAAGCAGAAGCAATAACGACCTCGTATTTCCCTGGGACAACATTAGGCTTTATAGATATCCCATTAGATGAGAGGAGTTCTATGTACGATACTCCCGGAGTCATCAATCGCCACCAAATGGCTCATTACATTTCCGATGAGGACCTTAAAGTTATTACACCTAAAAAAGAAATAAAATCAAGAGTCTTTCAATTAAATGAACAACAAACATTATTTTTTGGTGGGTTAGCAAGGATGGATTTTGAGCAAGGGGAAAGAACTTCATTTGTTTGTTATCTTTCTAATGATTTAATGATACATCGTACGAAAACAGAAAAAGCTGATGAACTATACAAAAATCATCTAGGTGAATTACTGAACCCTCCTGGTGAGGAAACGTTACAGCAATTACCTCCTTTAAAGGCACATACCTTTCACATAAAAGATAAAACAGATATTGTTTTTTCTGGATTAGGCTGGGTTACAGTGACGCAAGGCGGGATAACAATCAGAGCACATATACCTGAAGGTGTAAGAGTTTCTATTCGTGAATCATTAATCTAAAGAGAGAGGGCATGATTATGGGGTTATTGTTAGGTGTAATCGGAAATCCTATCAAACATTCGTTATCTCCGTGGATACATGAACAATTTTTCGAGTTAACCGAAACAAAGGGAGTATATAGGCCTTTTGAGATAAAAGAGGAGAAACTGGAACATTCCTTAGAAGTTTTTAAAATGATGGGAGTAGATGGTTTTAATGTGACCATTCCTTATAAGGAAAAAGTAATGGAATATCTTGATCAAATAGATGAAGAGGCACAAAAGATTGGAGCAGTTAATACGGTTGTAAATAATGAGGGGAAGTGGCTTGGCTATAATACTGATGGTAAAGGATACTGGCGTTCACTCCAATCCGCTTACCCTCATTTATTACAGGATATTAAGTCAAAAAAAGTATTAATTATAGGAGCAGGTGGTGCTGCTAGAGGCGTATATCGCTCCATTAACAATGCCGGTTTTTTACATGTTGATATATGTAACCGAACTGTAGAGCGGGCCCACATTCTAAAAATGATAAAAAATCATAACGTCAAGACGGATATTTTATCGTTGAAGGAAGCGGAAGCAAATATACACGTTTATGATTTAATTATTCAAACGACGAACATAGGAATGGTTCCGCATATTAGTATGGAGCCTTTAAAATTGCAAAAACTAAAGTCTAATACAATCGTAAGTGACATTATTTACAATCCGTTAGAAACACAGTTTTTAAGCAATGCTAAAAGGTTAGGCGCGCATGTTCATTTTGGACATGGAATGCTTCTATATCAGGCTGCATTATCATTTGAACTTTGGTCAGGAAAACATGTTAATCCATCATCTATTTATCCGAGACTAGAACAAAAATTGAAGGGTGGTTCTTAATTGTTAACAGGTAAACAAAAACGTTATCTTCGTTCAAAGGCACATCACTTAAAACCTATTTTTCAAGTTGGAAAAGCCGGTGTAAATGATAATTTAATTCAGCAAGTGAAAGAAGCATTGGAAAAAAGGGAATTAATTAAAGTTAGTATTTTACAGAATTGTTTTGAAGATAAAGATGAAGTAGCCAACGGATTGGCGACGAATGCAGAAAGTGAACTTGTACAATTAATCGGACACACAATTGTACTTTATAAAGAGTCTAAAGAAAATAAACAAATTGTATTACCATAGAAAAGGTAGATGATATGAAGAAAATTGGGTTATTAGGAGGAACGTTTGATCCCCCTCATATTGGTCATTTAATTATGGCTGAAGAAGTATGTGAAAAACTACAATTAGATGAGGTATGGTTTATACCAGTGAATGTTCCCCCTCATAAGGAAGCTTCTACAACTCATGGAGAGCACCGTTTAGAAATGGTAAAGAGAGCAATTGAGGGAAATAAACATTTTAAACTTGAACCAATCGAGCTTAAACGTAAAGGAATATCTTATACAGTAGACACAGTTAAACAGTTAAAAGATAAGCATCCTAAGCATACTTTTTATTTTATAATCGGTGCAGATATGGTGGAATACTTACCGAAATGGCACCAAATTAAAGAACTCGTACAGCTTGTTCAATTTGTTGGGGTAAATCGTACCGGCTATAAAGTGAAAAGTGATTTTAACGTTATCGAGGTGCCAATACCGTTTGTTGACATCTCTTCTTCACAGATAAGAGATAGAGTTGGGGAAAAAATAACAACAAAATATTGGTTACCTGATTCAGTTAGAAGATATATAAGGGAGCAGGATTTATATGGAAAGAAGTGAGGCTTTAGCAAAGGTTAAACCACATCTTAAACAAGAACGTTATGAGCATACAGTGCGAGTGGTGGATACAGCCGTAAAGCTTTCTGAACTGAACGGAGCTGAAAAAGAAAAAGTAGAAATTGCAGCAGCTTTTCATGATTATGCAAAATACAGAGATAAAGAAGAATTAGAACGTTGGATTCTTAAAGAAACCGGTCTTTCAAAAGACTTACTACAATACCACCATGAATTATGGCACGGTCCTGTGGGAGCCTATATAGTAAAGCTAGAATATAATATAACCGACAAAGAAATATTAAATGCCATTACGTTTCACACAACAGGCCGTAAAAATATGTCTTTGACAGAAAAAATTGTTTTTTTAGCCGACTATATAGAACCAGGTAGAAAGTTTCCTGGTGTGGAAGAAGTAAGGGATGCTGCTTGGAAAAGTCTAAACTTAGGATGTTATATGGCTTTAAAAAACACCATTCAATTTTTAATGAGTAAAAAGCAACCAATATATCCAGATACATTTCATGCTTATAATGATTTTGTAACGATGGAGAAAAAATAATGGAGGGGTATAAAATGGATAGTAAAGAACTATTAAAAATAGCAGTAAAAGCTTGTGACGATAAAAGAGCTGAAAATATAATTGCCCTTGATATGAAGAATGTCTCCTTAATTGCGGACTATTTTCTTATTTGTCATGGTAATACAGAGCGTCAAGTGGAAGCAATTGCGAGAGAAGTAAAGGATAAGGTAGAAGAAAGTGGTTTGGAAGTTAAAAAAATCGAGGGTCTAGAGCAATCTAGATGGGTTTTAGTTGATTTAGATGATGTCGTTTGTCACATCTTCCACAAGGATGAAAGACAGTATTACAACTTGGAAAGACTATGGGGAGATGCTGATAGTGTATCAGAAGAAGAACTAAGCATCGCTACCGAGGGATAGAATAAAAATGGCATATAAGAAGTTTGCTCATTTTTATGATGCTTTTATGGAAGGTGCACCATACGATGAGTGGGTGAATTTTACGAAAGACATGATAAGTCAATATAGGCCCAATTCACGCGGGATGATTGATTTGGGTTGTGGAACAGGTGAAATTGCCATACGACTTGCCGAATTAAACTTTGCCGTTACTGGTGTTGATCTTTCGTCAGAGATGTTAGCAATTGCACACCAAAAAGCACAGGAGAAAAATCTTGACATTACTTGGATTGAACAAGATCTTAGAAGATTACAAAATCCATATGAATATGATGTAGCTATTAGTTACTGCGATGTAATCAATTATGTAACAGACCCTGAAGAAATAAGGGAAATATTCTTAGGTGTATATAAACTATTGAGTGAGAATGGACTTTTCTTGTTTGATGTCCATTCTGAAAAATATGTAAATGACTTTCTAGCTTCAAACACTTTTGCAGAGGTTAGAAATGAAGTTTCCTATATATGGTTTTGTGAACCGGGAGAAGAAGAATCTTCTGTTGAACATGAATTAACTTTCTTTGTGCAAAATGATAATGGTTCATATAATCGCTATGATGAAACCCACTTACAACGTACTTTTCCAATATCTTTTTATCAGAAATTATTGCAAGATTGTGGTTTTACCATATTAAATATGTATGGAGACTTTTCAGAAGAAATAACCGAAAGAACTGATCGAATCTTTATTGTTTGTCAAAAATAAAGAGAGGAAGCATTTTTCATGCTTCCTCTCTTATTTTCGAAGGAATATTAAATTTTTTGTCGAATATACTTATTATAACTGCTTGGAGACTTTATCTCTATCCTCATAATACTTTCCGTGAGTAGCCTCTAATAAATGATAAAAAATGTTTCCTAATTCCTCATCAAAAACCTTTAATCCTGCACCAGTTACCCCACCTTTTACGGTAACCTTTTCTTGTAAAGTTGCTAAGGTATAGTGACCTTCTTCAATTAATTTACCAAACCCGACAATCATTTCCTCAGCAAACAACATTCCTTTTTCTTTATCTAAATCTGCATAATCATTTGCTGCTTGAATAAGTGCTTGAATTAAGTAGCTTAAAAATGCTGGACCGCATGAAACGATATCAGAGGAAACCCTCGTAATGGACTCATCAATTTCAATGGGAACAGAAAAAAGTCTACAGCTTTGCTTTAAATAGGCTCGCATTGTTTTATCCATATTTTCACTAAAGGTTAATAGTGTAGCACCTTGACCTGCACGATTCGTAATACTTGGTATTATCCTTCCTACTTGACACGGCACAGCACCCTCTAACTCTGTTACTGAAATTGGGCTTGTTATGGAAATGATACACTGGTCTGCATTTAAGTGACTTTTAAGTTCATTTAACAAAGGCATAATTTGTAAAGGTTTAACACAAACAAAAATAATGTCTGCATTTCGAACAACCTTTTCAGGAGTGGTGCACACATTTACATCTTTATACTTTTCCTTTATATCAAATGCTTTTGTTAAAGTACGATTATGAATCCACAACTCATCTTCCTCTATAACACCATTTGTGAGCCAAGCATCGATTAAAACACTACCCATATTTCCTGTACCAATAACTCCCCAGTTCATCAGCCTACCCCTCCTATACACCCTAGTATCTCCTTTATATGTATGTGCTGAAATTTAAAAATATGAAAGAAGGCGCGTTTAAATTGCTAATAAACAAAAAAAGTTTTTTAAAAGTCTTGCTTGGCTTTGTTTTTCTCCTCATTTTAGTTGTTATCGTCAATTCAAATAAAGAGGAAGGTGTATTAGTGCTTGAGGAAGAAAATAACACCAGACAACCAGAGGAGATGGAGTCTATTAACTCACAATTACATGATGAAGCGATATCCGATCCTTTAGTCGTTGACATTAAAGGTGCTGTCAATAATCCAGGTGTGTATGAAATTACTGCTGGATCAAGGGTAATAGATGTTATTGAAAGTGCTGGTGGAATGACCGAGGAAGCTGATACTTATTCGGTTAATTTAGCGGAACTAGTCTATGATGAAATGTCGATCGTGATTTTTAAAGTTGGAGAAGAGCAGGGCATTTGGCAAACAGAAAAAAATAATAAGATAAGAATTAACTCTGCTTCTAAAGAGGAGCTTCAGTCTTTAAGTGGAATAGGCCCTTCAAAGGCAGAAGCAATTATACAATATAGGGAAGAGAATGGTCCCTTTCAAACAATTGAGGATTTAACTCTTGTTACAGGAATTGGGGAGAAAATTGTAGAAAAGATAAAAGACGATATATTGATTAGGTAATTGACGATAAATTAAATAGTTAGGTAAACTAAAAAAGGCGCCTCAGACTTCAAGTAAAAAGAGTAGTGTGTTTTCGTAGCAGTAGGTATGCATACAAAATAAATGATGCGACTTGTAAAGTGTATTGTTTAAATAAACAATATTATATAAAATAGCCAAAAGAAAACGAAGAGGTGGAAAAAATGGAGCGTATATCCTGGAACCAATATTTTATGGCACAAAGTCACTTACTGGCATTAAGGAGTACTTGTGAACGTTTAAAGGTAGGTGCAACAATTGTTCGTGACAAGCGAATAATAGCGGGTGGATATAATGGGAGTGTTTCAGGAAGTGTTCATTGTATAGATAGTGGGTGTTATGTAATAGATGGTCATTGTGTTCGAACAATCCATGCTGAAATAAACGCCCTTTTACAATGTGCGAAGTTTGGTGTCGCAACAGAGGGCGCCGAGGTTTATGTAACTCATTTTCCTTGTTTGAATTGTTGTAAAGCTCTTATCCAAAGCGGAATTAAAAGTGTTTACTATGCAGAAGATTACAAAAATCATCCTTATGCAATAGAATTGTTTAAAGAAGCCGGTGTACATGTGGAATATGTAGAACTAGAATACTTACAGGTAGATATAAAAGCAAAAGAAAAAATCTTGTTCTTCTCTAAAATATTTGAAAAACTTGAACATTCTAGTTTGTCTGATGAAGAAATACAATTACTTCGTCAAGAAGCGGACAAGTTGTTTTCATCATTGGATTGATTGGAAAGTCTAAACAATGAGAGGAAAATGGCATTTTATCTTATTTCTTCTCCTTATTAGCTATGGGAGTAATAACCATTGGGTTTTGATTGGCTTATTATTCCTTTTCTTTATTTTTTATCACTGGTTCACTAATGAGGAGTTAGGTAAACAAATTATTTTCATCAGCATAGGTTTAACGATTTTTTGTTTTTCTTCATTCTTTCCTTCAGAATTATCTCCCTCTATCTCTATTGAGAAGTCAACTGAGCCCTCTACTTATACAGGTAGTATCCTTTCCAACCCAGAAAAATCCACAACAAAGATGGGGTTTGTCTTTAAACAAAATAATACAAAAGAAAAATTTTATGTACAAGTCTACACGAATCAATCAAGCCAAAAGGTTTCTAACTCCATTCAGCATGGTGCTTTTTGTAAAATTAGCGGGAGCATAAGAAAACCCAATGGTGCAACTAATCCAGGTAGTTTCGATTATAAGCAGTATTTGAAAGCGCAAGGTATTCATTATCAGTTGAACACTGACTTAACTAATATAACTTGCAGTGGAAGGAGTATTTTATCTTATCCTTACAAACTTAGAGAAAATATAATAATTTATATAAAGAACAAATTTGATCCAAATACTTTTGCTTGGATTCAAGGGTTACTATTCGGGAATAAAGAGGAACTTTCACAGGAGCTAATCTTGACATTTCAACAGTGGAATTTATCCCATTTATTAGCCATATCAGGGTTACATGTCGGATTAATTTGTGGTTTTATGTACTTTTTTCTTTTGCGAATTATAGGCTTAACGACAGAAAAAAGTAAACAAATCATCATGGTTTTTCTCCCTCTATACGCTATCCTCGCAGGTGCTCAACCCCCTGTTTTAAGAGCTGTATTTATGGCCGAATTTATCTTTCTTTTCACCTTCATGAAACGAAAAATTCCTTTAACAGATATCATCAGTATCACCGCGATAATCTTTCTCACTATGAATAGAGATTTGTTAGGTCAATTAGGATTTCAATTTTCCTTTTTGGTTACGTACTCATTAATACTTTCAAAAGATATTTTAAAAAAACATGCTTCCTTTTTTTGGGGAAGTATGCACGTCAGTTTTATTAGCCAGTTAGTCTTAATTCCTTTGCAGTTACTTCATTTTTATTATATTAGTCCCCTCTCTCTTTTAGCAAACCTTGTATTTGTTCCTTATTTTTGTCTATTTGTTATTCCGCTTACTTTATGTGCTGTTTTATTCTCTTGGTTGCCTATATATTTCATAAAACTTTTTGATTTTTTATTGGATATACATCAACTATTGGTTCAGACAATACTGGACGTTATGGAGCCTTTTACTATTTTGTGGGTTATTGGGGAAATATCTATATTATGCTTCATTGCGTATTTCATAACGTTTTTGGGATTGATGAATCGTTTAAACAAAGATAAACACAACCAAGCGTTTTTATTTGGGATTATATTGGTTCTCATTTTACAAATAGAGCAAGTAAAGCCTTATTTTAGTGACAAAGGAACAATTACGGTTTTAGATGTGGGACAAGGCGATACAATTGTTATTGAGCTCCCACATCGAAAGGGAATTATTATGATTGATGCTGCAGAGGAAGTAGATTTTTTATCCAATGATAGTGATTTAGAGCATATAGAAGAAAATAAAGTAGGTCGTTATGTTTTGCGCCCTTTTTTGTGGTCAAAGGGTATAAAACATATTGATTATTTAATTATTACACATCCTGATTATGATCATTATGGGAGTATGACGTATATGATAAATCACTTTGATGTGAGAAATGTTTATGTAAATCCATCTATGGTTCAGTTAAAACCATTTTCAAGCATAACGAAAATAAACGCAATCCATCAAGGAATGAAGTTGAAAATAGGAGAATATGATTTTCGCGTGCTGTATCCTGGACAAGAAAACAAAACGAAAAAAAGTAATGACTCTTCACTTGTTATTTATACAGAGCTCGGTGGAAATCGCTTTTTATTCACAGGTGACATAGGGGAAGCAGTAGAAAAAGAACTGTTGAAAACATACCCGAATTTAAAAGTCGATGTATTAAAAGTCGCCCATCATGGGAGTAAAACATCGACGTCAGAAGATTTTTTGCAAGCAACAAAACCAAAGCATGCCCTTATTTCTGTAGGGGAAAACAACATGTATGGCCACCCTTCTAAGGATGTAGTAGATCGTCTAGAGAATATGGGCATTAACTTATTTCGTACTGATTTAAATGGGGCAATTTTTTATTATTTTCAAGATACAAGTGGCACGTTTTCGACGATGATTCCATAAAATACGTTAGAGATAAAAAAAGAGAGACTGAATAGCACAGTCTCTCTTTACGTAAAGCATGTTTTTACATTTGTCGTTAGGAGCCAATCACTTCGAATATAACACCTATAGCAAATATTACAAAGAAGAATACAAAAGAAAAAGTAAACCCTTTGATTGAATCAACTATGTCATTATTTTTTGATTGCACTTCTTTTTCGAATTCGTTCACGATTACCCCTCCTATATCATTACTTAGTATAAGTGATTACGTTTAAAAAATCTATATGAATGAAAAAAATTCACAATTTGTTTCCAAATCCTGCTTTGTCAAGAGTTAACACCTATATTTTTGCCTCACTCTTCACAAGCTAATGATATAAAGGAAAACATCGTCTGAAAGGCAGCTTTCCCGGGACTGTAATTTCAGGCGTTCATATAGATTTTGGGGGGAATGGGTATACCATTTCCCTCTTTCCTTTCTCATCTTATAAAAAATAATCGTCAATGCCAAATATAAGTTTTCTTGGATAAATTCCTTGTACATAAAAGCAATAACCATTACGATATTAGTACTAATACTTGGGGTGATCCTAATGACATACTTTGAAGTGATTAAAGAACTTAAAAATAAAAAAATTTCTCCTATATATTTATTATTTGGAAATGAAACATATTTAATACAAGACCTTCAACAAAAAATCATACAAAAAGTACTTGATGAGCCAGAAAGGGGAATGAATCTTTCTACTTTTGATTTAGAGGAAACGCCCATACAAGAAGCTATTTTAGATGCAGAAACTTTCCCTTTTTTTGGAGAAAAAAAGGTTCTATTACTGAAAAATGCTAATTTATTTAAAGCAAATCCGGATAAAACGAAAGTGGAGCATGACTTAAAATCATTAGAGCAATATATGCAGGAACCTGTTGACTATACGGTTATTATATTTGTTGCCCCCTATGAGAAGGTTGATGAAAGGAAGAAAATAGTAAAACAAATGAAACAAATGGGGTCAATGGTGAAATGTGAACCCCCAAAAGAGAAAGAATTAAAAAGCTGGATAGAGATGCTGCTGAAAAATATGAATGTACATATGGAAAATGCTGCCATTCAGTTATTGATGAATGAGGTTGGTAGTGATTTAATGGCAATTCAAAAAGAGTTAGAGAAATTTTCCCATTATGTTGAGGATAAAGAACCAATTACAATAGATATAGTGAAACAATTAGTTTCCCGTCATGTGGAATCCTCTACCTTCACGATGGTGGATGCCGTGATGAATCAAAATATAGCTGAAGCTATTGCTACTTTTAAGGATCTAATGAAAAAGAACGAAGAACCAATTGCTATGTTGGCCTTGTTCGCATCTCAAATTAGATTAATATTACAATGTAAGCTATTAAAAGGTAAGGGATATTCGAAACCTCAAATGGATAAACAAATCAAGGCCCACCCCTATGCAATAAAAATGGCTTTAGATCGAGAAAGATTTTTTTCGGTAGAACAGCTATATGAAATGGTAAGTGTTTTAACGAAAACAGATGAACAAATGAAAAGAGGAAAGGTAGAGAAGGAGCTTGCTTTTGAACTACTTCTTTACCAATTAATCACATTACGCCAACCTTCATAAACAGTTAGACGTACCCTAATTTAACCAATTTAAAATTAATTTAGTGTAATCAAAAAAACGATCCCATTAAGATGAGGATCGTTTTTTATTTTGATATATTAAGCGCCAAGATTGTTCACTTTTTTCGTTAGGCTTGACTTTTTACGGTCACCGTTGTTTTTGTGAATAATTCCTCTTTGAACAGCTTTATCAATGTTGCTGATAGCTTGTTTAAGTGCTGCAGTTGCTTGTTCAGCATTATTTTGAGTCACTGATTCTTCTACACGCTTAATAGAAGAGCGCATTTCTGATTTAACTGCTTGGTTTTGTAAACGGCTATCTTCATTCAATCTAACACGTTTAATAGCAGATTTCATGTTTGGCATACTTTTCACCTCCTGAAGAAGCTTACGAAATTTCATTATAACAAAAGTCATTTTACCAAAGCGATGGTAAGTTTTCAATAGAAAGATGTCAAGAAATCTTCCTTGTCGTATAAAGAGTTATAAGATTGGAAAACCTTTAATAATGAAATGGAGGGTCGTAACATGGACAAAAACGAACAATACCAAGTGCGGACTGACCTTGCAATTGAAGCAAGAGAAATGTTTGTTGAAAAAGAAGAAACGAAAAAAAAGACAAATGAAATTAAAGGCGTACACATAAAAGAGCGTAAAGAAGGCGACATGAAAATTACGTATGTCGAAATTGACGATGAGGGCTCAAAAGCTATCGGTAAAAAAGCAGGATCTTATTTAACATTAGAAACACAAAGCATTCGTAATCATGATACCAAAATGCAAGCAGAAACATCCAATATTGTTGCGAGAGAGTTAGAAAGATTTTTGGACAAAAGTAATATTAAAAAAGATGCTTCTTGTCTCGTGGTCGGCCTAGGGAATAGAAACGTTACTCCTGACGCTTTAGGGCCGGATACGATTGAAAAGTTATTAGTGACGAATCATTTATTCAAATTACAGCCCGAACATGTTGCTGATGGGTATCGTCCTGTATCAGCTGTATCACCTGGGGTTATGGGGTTAACTGGTATTGAAACGAGTGATATTATATTTGGCATCATTAACAAAGTAAAGCCTGACTTCGTGATCGCGATTGATGCACTTGCATCCCGTTCTATTCAAAGAGTTAATGCGACAATTCAAATATCCGACACTGGTATTCATCCAGGTTCCGGAGTTGGAAATAAACGAAAAGAACTTAGTAAGGAATCATTAGGTATCCCTGTTATTTCTATAGGGGTTCCGACAGTAGTGGATGCGGTGACGATCACAAGTGACACGATTGACTACTTACTCAAGCATTTTGGTAGAGAATTAAGAGATCATGATAAGCCGGCACGATCGCTGACTCCGGCAGGACTAACATTTGGAGAAAAAAAGGAATTTACGGAAGAAGATTTACCTGATATTGAACAAAGAAAAGCATTTTTAGGAATGGTTGGAAGTTTACCTGAGGAAGAAAAAAGACAGTTGATTGGTGAGGTTCTATCCCCTCTAGGCCATAACTTAATGGTAACACCAAAAGAGGTAGATGGCTTTATTGAAGACATGGCTCATTTATTAGCATCAGGAATAAATGGTGCTTTACATGAAGCGGTCCAGCAAGAGAATAAAGAAAATTACACAAAATAGGGACTAGCGCCAAGAGCGTTAGTCTCTCTTATAGTAAAACTAAATAGAGAAGATAGAGCAAAAAATAAATAGGGTTGGTTCTATTTCAAAAATCGTGCTCATATAGATTTAATAGAGAAGCTAGAATACGATTTGGGAAGGATGGAACCATGAAAATCCCTAAAGAAAAAGGTTTATTGAAGTCAGAACGTCTGAAAGCAGTCTATCAGGGGGCTACTATTTTAATTATATCTACTATAGCTTTATTTATGATAATAGGAGCATTAACGTCTGTAAAACCAACTTTCCGATTATCCTCTCAAGCAATAAATAACTGGACAGAAAATATGGAAGGATCAACTTTTCTATATTTATTTGGGCTAGAGAACCGAATGTTTGAAGGGGCATATCCAGAAGATCAAGAAAAAATTAATTGGTCATCTATCCTTTTTGAGACAGCTACTAATATAAGACCAGATGATTCTAGATCTTTACTAGGAAGGGAATTACCTGGATTTTCATTTTTTGATAGTAAAATTCTCGTAGCTGGAGAAGGTACAGATTATACGAACCTCCCTATTGAATCCTCTCCTCCAATAGAGGCGATAGCAGAAGATAAGGTAGCTAAAGTAGAGGAAGAGGAACCAGAGCTACCAAAACAACCAGATAATACGGAGGCTGGGCCAACTACAGATGGAAAAGAAGTAGTATTTATTTACTCAACACATAATAGAGAATCATTTTTACCTCATTTACCAGAAGCAACAATTGCTGACGAAGCATTTCATTCAGAGGTAAATATTACACAAGTGAATGATCGATTTGAAAAAGCCCTTGAAAATAACGGGATTGGTGCTGTTGCAGACGAAACAGATATATATAATAACTTGGTTGAAAATTCATGGGAATACTGGAAATCTTATGAAGCATCGAGACCGGTTTTACAAAATGCCATACAAGCTAATAAAGACTTACAATACTTTTTTGACTTTCATCGTGATGCCCAAGGAAGAGACATTACGACAAAAACATTTAATGGAGAAGCATACGCAAGACTTATGTTTGTGATCGGTGGAGAACATGAGAATTTTGAAAAGAATTATAAGCTAGCAAAACAATTACATGATTTATTAAACAAAAAGTATCCTGGAATTAGTCGCGGGGTTATGACGAAACAAGGGGCCGGTACGAACGGGAAATTTAATCAAGACTTATCTGAGAGAGCGATTCTCGTAGAATTCGGTGGAGTAGAAAATAACATGACGGAGCTTTATCGAACAGCAGACGTTTTTGCAGATGTTTTTAGTGAATTTTACTGGGATGCAGAAAAAGTTGATGGAAATCCATCAGGGAGTTGATAGAGATGATTCGTTTTACAATGACTTTTTTCCTTATGATCATATTGTTTTTAGGTGGCGTAATCGTAGGGTTTGACCAAGCTGGAAGCGGTATGAATAAATTAAGAGGAAATGATGTAGAATCATATGACGCCCTACAGACTGTGAAAACAGAAGATAATCAGTTTGGAGTGGAAGTGCTTGGACAAACCTTCACACAAGAATCCATTGATGAGAAACGGGAAGAATATAAAGAAATAAAAGAAGATGTTTTTACCGAGAAGCTCGCCTTTGCTCTAGAGAAAATCGTGAAATGGTTTTATAACATATTAATCCAAGGTGCTTATCAAATTTCACAACTGTTTTATTAATTCTTCGTTTAACTTTTCATATGGTTAAATGATAGTGAAAAAAGGGCAACCTGACATTAGGTTGCTTTTTTTACTGTTTGTTAAATCGAATAAGATTGAATCTTTAGTTTGCTATTGCTATAATCAATCCTAGTGATTGTTGGTGTTTTAAAACAGGAGTGATGGGACTTGACGAAGAGAAAACAGGAAAACATAAGGAATTTCTCGATAATTGCACATATTGATCATGGGAAATCAACGCTCGCTGATCGAATATTAGAGAATACAAAAGCTTTAACCCAGCGAGAAATGAAGGAACAGTTTCTTGATGCGATGGACTTAGAAAGAGAACGTGGTATTACCATTAAATTAAATGCTGTACAGTTAAAATATGATGCAAAAGATGGACAGGAATATACTTTCCATTTAATTGATACCCCAGGACATGTAGATTTCACTTATGAGGTATCGAGAAGTTTGGCAGCGTGTGAAGGTGCTATTTTAGTAGTAGATGCTGCACAAGGAATAGAAGCACAAACATTAGCAAATGTTTACTTGGCACTTGATAATGATTTAGAAATTGTTCCTGTTATTAACAAAATTGATTTGCCAAGTGCAGATCCAGAACGTGTTAAACAGGAGATTGAAGATGTGATTGGAATTGATGCAGAACATGCAATTTTAGCTTCTGCAAAAGCAGGAATAGGAATTGAAGACATATTGGAGCGTATTGTGGAACAAATTCCGCCTCCAGCAGGTGATCCAGATGCACCATTAAAAGCACTGATTTTTGACTCTTTATACGATTCCTATCGCGGTGTAGTTGCCTACATTTGTGTGAAAGAAGGTACTGTAAAAGTTGGAGATAAGATTAAAATGATGGCAACCGGAAAAACATTTGAAGTGAATGAAGTTGGTGTGTTTACCCCAAAACCAGTTTCAAAAGATGAACTTTCGGTTGGGGATGTAGGTTATTTAACAGCCTCTATCAAAAATGTTGGTGACTCACGTGTTGGGGATACTATTACTCTTTCTAATAAACCAGCTCAGGAACCTCTACCAGGTTATAAGCGCTTAAATCCAATGGTTTATTGTGGATTATTCCCTGTTGATGCTAATGAGTACAATGATTTACGTGAAGCTCTTGAACGATTGGAACTAAATGATTCTGCCCTTCAGTATGAAGCAGAAACTTCTCAAGCTTTGGGCTTTGGCTTCCGTTGTGGATTTTTAGGTTTACTTCATATGGAAATTATCCAAGAGCGAATTGAGAGAGAGTTTAATATTGATCTAATAACGACAGCACCGAGTGTTATCTATGAGGTTGAAATGACAGATTCTTCTGTTATTACGATAGAAAATCCATCGGCAATGCCTGATCCACAAGAAATTCATGAAATACGTGAACCTTATGTAAAAGCAACGATTATGGTTCCAAACGATTTTGTTGGAGCTGTTATGGAAATATGCCAGAAAAAACGTGGCGATTTCATTGATATGGTTTATATGGATGAAAATCGTGTCAACATCGTATATGATCTTCCTTTATCAGAAATCGTGTATGATTTCTTTGACCAATTGAAGTCACAAACAAAAGGTTATGCTTCTTTTGATTATGAATTAAAAGGGTATAAAACTTCTAAATTAGTAAAAATGGATATATTGTTAAATGCGGAACAAATTGATGCATTGTCCTTTATTGTACATCGTGATTTCGCTTATGACCGAGGAAAAGTAATCGTAGAAAAATTGAAAAAGATTATTCCAAGACAACAATTTGAAGTACCTATTCAGGCAGCTATTGGAAATAAGATTGTTGCACGTTCGAATATTAAAGCAATGCGTAAAAACGTTTTATCCAAATGTTACGGTGGTGACATTTCAAGGAAACGTAAATTGTTAGAAAAGCAAAAAGAAGGTAAAAAGCGAATGAAAATGGTGGGGAAAGTGGAAGTCCCACAAGAAGCCTTCATGTCTGTACTACAAATGGATGACGATTAAACCATTAATGTAAGGAAAACCGCAAGAAGTTCTTGCGGTTTTCCTGTTTTTCGTTCCTTATACCGATAATAGAAAAAAAGTAAAAGAGGTGAGTTAATGGTTCAATCTGTTTATATTCATATACCTTATTGCCATGAAATCTGTCATTACTGTGATTTTACAAAGGTTTACTATAACGAGGCTCAAGCAAATGATTATTTAGATGCGCTTCAACAAGAAATTAAACTCTATATAGGTAACGAGCGGGTAAAAGTGAACACGATTTATATTGGTGGTGGCACTCCGACTAGCCTTTCCGATACTCAATTCCAAAAATTGCTTCAAATTGTTCATCAATCTTTTGATGTGGAAAATTGTAAAGAATACACAATCGAAGCAAATCCAGGAGAATTTTCAGAAGAAAAAATGAAAATGCTCACGGAAATGGGAGTAAATAGAATTTCATTAGGGGTTCAAGTTCTAGACGATCATTTTCTCAAAATGCTTAACCGAAATCATCAAGTAAAAGACGTGGACCATACAGTGCTCGGATTGCAGTCTAATGGTATAACAAACATAAGTATGGACTTTATCTATGCTCTTCCTAATCAAACATTGGACCATTTTCGTACGACATTACAAGGAGCTTTGGATTATCAATTACCCCATTATTCTGCCTATGCGTTACAGATAGAACCGAAAACAGTTTTTTATATGCGCTATCAAAAAGGGAAGTTAACGAAACCACCAGAAGAGATAGAGGCTGAAATGTATACGACACTTGTAACGGAAATGGAAAAAAAGGGTTTAATGCATTACGAGGTAAGTAACTTTGGTAAGGTTGGATATGAAAGTCAACATAATTTAACATACTGGGACAATCAGTATTATTTTGGTTTCGGGGCAGGTGCCCACGGATATTTAGAAGGAAAAAGAATAGTAAACCTTAGACCAGTCAATCATTATATAAAGTTCATTAACGAAAACAAAAGACCAGTTCTTCATGAAGAGATCATAACAAAAAAAGAACAAATTGAAGAAGAAATGTTTTTGGGCTTGCGAAAGGCTGCAGGGGTTTCGAAAGATAAATTTCAAGCAAAATATCATGTTACCATAGATGAGCTATATAGATCAGAGTTAGAAGTTCTGAAGAAAAAAGGTTGGCTAAAAGAAGATAGTGAACATATTATGCTTACGAAAAATGGAATGCTATTTGGGAATGATGTTTTTAGTCGTTTTTTGTTAGATGATAATAGCAAACTATAAGACATTTCATTCAAGAAATAATAAAAAACCTCTACGGAAACGTGCGCTTTTTCGTTGACAAACGAATGCCCATTTGTTAATTTATTATTATAATTAGCACTCGGATGATGTGAGTGCTAACAGAGGTGATCATCTTGCTTACAGAACGCCAGTTACTTATATTACAAGTAATTATTGATGATTTTATTCATACTGCACAGCCAATTGGTTCTAGAGCTATTTCAAAAAAAGATGATGTGACTTTTAGCTCTGCTACCATTCGCAATGAAATGGCTGATTTAGAGGAAATGGGTTATTTAGAAAAAACCCATTCTTCTTCAGGGCGCATTCCTTCTGAAAAAGGTTATCGTTTTTACGTTGACCATTTGATGTCACCATTTTATTTATCTGTTGGAGATGTGAAACGGATTCACAACATGTTTGGAGACAGGATGATGGAATTTGAGCGTGTTGTAAATAAATCGGCTCAGGTTCTTTCCGATTTAACAAACTATACTTCCATTATTTTAGGCCCAGAAGTGTTTGAAACAGAAT
Organism: Salirhabdus euzebyi; assembly: GCF_014207435.1. Lineage (GTDB taxonomy): Bacteria > Bacillota > Bacilli > Bacillales > Alkalibacillaceae > Salirhabdus > Salirhabdus euzebyi. The sequence continues at coordinate 128,549 of NZ_JACHGH010000008.1, read as the reverse complement.
TAAAACAGCTGCAAATACTTCCATTGAATGCTCATTCTGCTGTTGCTATTCTTGTAACAAATACTGGGCACGTGGAGCATCGATCCTTTTCCATTCCAGTGGGATTAGACCCACAAGATTTAGAGAAAATAGTTAATATTTTAAATGAGAAGTTAAAAGGTGTTCCAATCCTTCAGTTAAATAAAAAAATTGAGTCAGAAGTAGTAGATCTTTTGAAAAAGCATACAAAAGATTATCAAAAAGCAGAGCAATATATTCAAGCTGCTTTATTTAATGAACAACCAACGAAGCTCTATGTAAGCGGAAAGACGAATATTATGATGCAACCAGAATTTAAAGATATAGAAAAGGTTAGATCGTTGTTTTCGATGATTGAGGAAGAAACGCAGATTGCTCCTATTTTACGATCGCAAGCACATGGTATAAATGTGATGATTGGTAAAGAAAATGAGCATGAAGCTATGAGGGATTGTAGCTTAATTACAGCATCCTATTCTCTCGGACAACAGCACATGGGGACTATTGCCCTGCTTGGTCCAACAAGGATGGAATATTCAAAAGTTATTTCATTGTTAAATGAATTATCCAATCAAATGTCAAAAACGTTTAAGGTATGGTATCAAAATTCATAATCTAGGTAATAGATAGTATAGATGGCATTTTGAGCCTTTGTGCGCCTTTTTCCTTATAAGGCGCTCCGTTTTTGTTTAACCTAGCTATCTTTTTATTTTTGTTTTATTGCAATTCATGATATATTCATAACCGTTGCATTCCATAAAAGTACAAGTGAGGTGACAGGGATGACAGACAAGGAAAATCAAAACGAACAAGTTGTAGATGAACGAGAGGAAGTAGAAGCGGTAGTAGAGGATGAAGTTATCGCTGAGCAAGAAGTGGAAACACTTGAAGAAACAAAGGAACAAGATTCGCTACAAGCTGAACTAAGCAAGGTTCAACAAGAAAAAGACGAACTCTATCAAAAACTATTAAGAGCTCAAGCAGATTTTGATAATTTTCGCCGTAGAGCAAAAAAGGAACGGGAAGCAGACCTTAAATATAAATCCCAGGAACTAGTAACAGAGCTTCTACCAGTGGTAGATAACTTTGATCGTGCTTTAAAGTTAGAGGTTAATGAAGATACGATGCAGGGCTTTGTCGATGGGATGAATATGGTATATCGCCAACTAACTCAAGCACTTGAAAAAGCAGGTGTGGAGGAAATTAAGTCTGAAGGCGAACAATTTGACCCGCATTTACATCAAGCGGTGATGCAAGAGTCAGATGATAGCAAGGAGCCTAATACTGTAATGGAAGTATTACAAAAAGGGTATATTTTAAAAGATAGAGTAATCAGACCAGCAATGGTAAAAGTAAATCAATAAATTACATATAGAATGTTAAAGGAGGAACTATACCATGAGTAAAATCATAGGGATTGACTTAGGTACTACTAACTCATGTGTCGCTGTAATGGAAGGTGACGAATCAAAAGTAATTCCAAATCCAGAGGGTAATCGCACGACACCATCTGTTGTCGCTTTTAAGAATGGGGAAAGACAAGTAGGGGAAGTGGCGAAGCGCCAAGCTATCACAAACCCAAATACAATTCTTTCTATTAAGCGTCATATGGGTACAGATTATAAAGTTAATATTGAGGGGAAAGATTATACGCCTCAAGAAATTTCAGCTATTATTTTACAACACCTTAAATCTTATGCGGAAGACTACTTAGGAGAAAAGGTAGAAAAGGCTGTTATTACTGTTCCTGCATACTTTAATGATGCAGAACGCCAAGCAACTAAAGATGCTGGTAAAATTGCTGGACTTGAAGTAGAAAGAATTATTAACGAACCTACAGCAGCAGCATTAGCTTACGGTATTAATAAAGATGAAGACCAAACTGTTCTTGTATATGACCTTGGTGGTGGTACGTTTGACGTATCTATCTTAGATATTGGTGATGGTACGTTTGAAGTTGTTTCTACAGCTGGTGATAACCGTCTAGGTGGAGATGATTTTGACCAAGTCATTATCGACCACATGGTAGCTGAGTTCAGAAAAGAAAATGGCATTGATTTATCCAAAGATAAAATGGCATTACAACGTTTGAAAGATGCAGCTGAAAAAGCGAAAAAAGATCTTTCTGGTGTAACACAAACACAAATTTCTCTACCATTTATCACAGCTGGTGAAGCTGGACCATTGCACTTAGAAATGAACTTAACACGTGCGAAGTTTGAGGAAATTTCTTCAGACCTAGTAGAACGTACGATGGGACCTACTCGTCAAGCAATGTCTGATGCAGGTTTAAGTGCAAATGATATTGATCAAATTATTCTAGTTGGTGGTTCTACTAGAATTCCAGCTGTTCAAGAAGCAATCCGTAAAGTTATTGGTAAAGAACCTTCTAAAGGGGTAAACCCTGATGAAGTAGTTGCTCTTGGAGCTGCTATTCAAGGTGGAGTTCTTCAAGGTGATGTAAAAGACGTTGTATTACTTGATGTAACACCACTATCTCTTGGTATCGAAACAATGGGTGGAGTATTTACAAAGCTAATCGAACGTAATACTACGATCCCAACAAGTCATTCCCAAGTTTTCTCTACGGCTGCTGACAATCAAACAGCTGTTGATATCCATGTACTTCAAGGGGAAAGAGAAATGGCTGCTTACAATAAGACATTGGGCCGTTTCCAATTAGCTGATATCCCACCAGCACCACGTGGTGTACCTCAAATTGAAGTATCATTTGATATTGATGCGAACGGTATCGTGAATGTTAGAGCAAAAGATATGGGTACGAATAAAGAGCAATCCATTACGATTAAGTCCTCTTCTGGTCTATCTGACGAAGAAGTAGAAAAAATGGTTAAAGAAGCGGAAGAACATGCAGAGGAAGATAAAAAACGTCGTGAAGAAGTAGAACTTCGTAACGCTGCTGATCAACTAGTATTCACAACAGATAAAACATTAAAAGACTTAGCAGATAAAGTTTCGGAAGAAGAAAAAGCGAAAGCAGAAGAAGCAAAAGAAGCTTTAAAGAAAGCGTTAGAAGAGAATAACCTAGAGGACATTAAAGCGAAGAAAGAAGCGCTAGAAGAAATTGTTCAAAATCTTTCTGTAAAGCTTTATGAAGAAGCACAAAAACAAGCACAGCAAGCTCAAGGTGAAGGTACAAAAGATGATAACGTCGTTGATGCAGACTATGAAGAAGTCAATGATGAAAATGAGAATAAGTAATTACTAATTGAAAAGTCAAAGTCAGGGTATTCTTGACTTTGGCTTTTTTACCGTAAATGACCAACCTTGTTAAGTGAACAAAATATTCGAATAGAACGTGTTCATTGCACTTTTTTATCAAGAAATGTTAATATAATCTTTATGTGAGAAGATTCGGGAGAGTGATTGGCTAGTGAGTAAACGAGATTATTATGACGTATTAGGAGTTTCAAAGGAAGCTTCAAAAGATGAAGTGAAAAAAGCTTATCGCAAACTAGCGCGTCAATACCATCCGGATGTTAATAAAGAAGCGGATGCTGCGGATAAGTTTAAAGAAGTTAAAGAAGCGTATGAAGTATTGAGTAACGAACAAAAGCGTGCTCAGTATGATCAGTTTGGCCATGCAGGACCTAATCAAGGACAAGGTTTTGGTGGATTTGGTGGTGCGGAAGACTTTGGTGGATTTGGTGATATATTTGATATGTTTTTTGGTGGCGGTGGACGTCGCCGTGATCCGAATGCTCCAAGAAAAGGTGCAGATTTACAATACACGATGGATTTAGGATTTGAAGAAGCTATTTTTGGTAAAGAAACAGATATTCACATTCCTAAGGAAGAAGAATGTGAAACGTGTCATGGTTCTGGGGCTAAGCCAGGAACAACTCCAGAAACATGTTCCCACTGTAATGGATCAGGGCAACTTAATCAGGAGCAAAATACACCTTTTGGTCGAATTGTAAATCGTAGAGCATGTCATCATTGTCAAGGAACCGGTAAGATGATTAAGAATAAGTGTCATACTTGTGGCGGGGATGGAACGGTTAAGAAAAGAAAGAAAATACACATTTCTATTCCAGCAGGTATTGATCATGGACAACAAATTCGAATTTCAGGTCAAGGGGAACCAGGTCAAAACGGTGGACCGGCAGGGGATTTATATGTAGTGGCAAGAGTGAGACCACATGAGTTTTTTGAAAGAGAAGGCGAAGATATTCATTGTGAAATGCCTCTAACGTTTGCTCAAGCGGCATTAGGAGATGAAATTGAAGTTCCTACAGTTCACGGTTTAGTTAAACTAAAAATACCAGCTGGTACACAAACAGGTACGCACTTTAGACTACGTGGAAAAGGTGTACCTAATGTTCATGGTCAAGGGACGGGTGACCAGCATATACATGTGAAGGTTATAACACCTAAAAATTTATCAAGTCGCCAAAAAGAGCTATTACGAGAATTTCACGACATTAGCGGAAATGAATCAATTGATGAACAACAAGATAACATTTTCCAACGCATGAAAAGAGCCTTTAAAGGTGAATCATAAGTGTTTTTAAATTTGAAAAAGTGAGTTGATCCCTTTGAAATGGTCCGAAATTTGTATCCATACGACGAATGAAGCGGTTGAACCAATTTCTAACATACTACACGAAATTGGTGCAAGTGGTGTAGTAATTGAAGATGCTCTTGATTTACTAAAAGAATATGACACAACATTTGGTGAAATATATGAATTAAATCCAAATGATTATCCTGAAGAAGGTGTATTTGTTAAAGCATACTTACCAGTTAATAGCTTTTTAGGTGAAACGGTAGAAGAAATTAAACAAGCAATTAGTGGTTTGATTAAGTATGACATTGATATTGGTAGAAATAACGTAACGATAAGTGAAGTGAATGAACAAGAATGGGCAACAGCTTGGAAAAAATATTACAAGCCGGTTAAAATCTCAAAAAGAGTGACCATTATTCCAACATGGGAAGAATATGAACCTGTTGACAGTGATGAAATTATATTAGAGTTGGACCCAGGTATGGCATTTGGGACAGGAACACATCCGACTACTATACTGAGCTTACAAGCCCTAGAGCAATATATAAATAAAGAGGACATTGTACTGGATGTTGGATCAGGATCAGGTGTATTAAGTATTGCTGCAGCTTTATTTGGAGCGAAACAAATTTATGCTTTTGATTTAGATGAAATTGCAGTAAAAAGCACGACAATAAATGCGAAGTTAAACAAAGTAGAAGGTAAGATCATAGCTAAGCAAAACGATCTTCTTAAAAAAGTTGACGTTAATGCCGATGTTATTGTGTCCAATATTTTAGCAGAAATCATCGTGCGATTTACAGATGAAGCGTTTGCTTTACTTAAAGAAGGCGGGACCTTTATCACTTCTGGCATTATTCAAACGAAAAAAGAAGAAGTCAGGGAAAAGCTAAAATCTTCAGGCTTTGAAATTATTGAAACAAATCAGATGGAAGATTGGATTGCATTTGTTGCCAAAAAGCCAATTTCTAATTGAGGACTATTCCTATGATTTTTCCTGACTGGTTAAAACAGTTTATAGAAAAAGTAGAAATAGAACCTCAGAAAAGTTTAGAATTATTAAAAGTTCATGGTGTTGGAGCTAGAGGTACGCCCAAAAGTGCTATAAAGTTAAAAGCTATTGAGGCAATTATTAATCACTTTGCAAATCTAAAAATACTTCAGATAGCAAATTCCTTTATAGGCTTAGAAGACGATACCGCAAAAGAGATATCAGCTCATTTACTAGCGGAGGTCTATTTAAGAGAACCAGAATGTATTTCTAATAAGCTAAAAAGGTTAGCAGATGATGATAATTGGGAAGTAAGAGAGTGGGTTGCTAGTGCTGTTGGAAGTATAGTAACCAATCATTTCTCATCCTTTCATACAGAAGCACTTAATTGGGCGAATGATACTTCTCCAAATGTGAGAAGAGCGATTGCTGTGGCTGTTAAATACGCTTCAAAAACTAGAAATGAGCATTTTGCAGAGCCCTTTCTTGATATAGTGGAAATGCTCTTAACTGATTCGAATACTTATGTGAAGAAAAACTTAGGTCCATTTGTTTTAGGAGACGGATTATTAAAATACTTTCCTGAATTTTTCCTAACTAGATTAGAGAAATGGATAGAAATAGATAATGAGCATGCAAGGTGGAACATTGCTAAAGTATTTTCTGCAGCTGAAGGTATAAAGTATGTACAACACGCAGAACACGTCCTGAAGGTGTTAGCTAATGATGAACGCGTTATAGTCAAAAGAGCTTTTCAATCCACATTGAATCAAATAAAGCAAAAAGATAGAGAAGCGTTTGAACGAATAGCTTATTTAATAAGTCAGGAAAGCAGGTAGATTACAGTGCAACGGTATTTTGTTCAAGAAACGAATTGGACAAACGAACATAGAGTTGATGTCACAGGTGATGATGCAAGGCATATTTCAAAGGTGATGCGGATGAAGGAAAAAGATCAGATTATTTGCTGTCATCCAGGTGGTAAATCTGCCTTGTGTGAAATAGAAGAATTCACCAATGAAAAAGTAATCTGTCATGTAGTACAATGGTTAAATGAGCATAAAGAAATGCCAGTGGAAGTAACTATTGCACAAGGGCTTCCGAAAGGTGATAAACTTGAATTGGTTGTGCAAAAAGGAACAGAGCTTGGGGCTGCTGCTTTTTTACCATTTCAAGCTGAAAGATCTGTTGTCAAATGGGATCAAAGGAAATCGGATAAGAAGATTGAACGACTAGCTAAAATTGCGAAAGAGGCTAGTGAACAATCCCATCGAACCTCGATTCCGAAGATCCATGAACTTGAAAATTTTCAAGGACTCTTAAGGTTTTGTGAGTCCTTTGACCATAAAATTGTTGCTAGTGAAGTTGAGGCTAAAAAAGAAGCTCCATCTTTACTAAGTGACATGATTAGTAATATAAACCCTGGGCAACGTGTTGTTGTCGTCATTGGTCCAGAGGGAGGATTTTCTAATCAAGAATTAGAAATAATGGGGCAACACGGCTTTTTATTCACCCGTTTTGGACCAAGGATTTTACGAACGGAAACTGCTCCCTTTTATTTTTTATCAGTTATGTCCTATCATTTTGAGGAATTGAGGTGAGGAAAATGGCAACTGTTGCTTTTCATACGTTAGGTTGTAAAGTAAATCATTATGAAACAGAGGCTATTTGGAACTTCTTTAAAGAAAACGGATATGAACGTGTTGATTTTGATCGTAAATCAGACGTTTATGTTATTAATACATGTACGGTAACAAACACTGGTGACAAGAAGAGCCGTCAAACAATTAGACGTGCAATTCGTAAAAATCCCGATGCAGTTATTTGTGTAACAGGATGTTATGCTCAGACTTCTCCAGGAGAAATTATGGAAATTCCAGGGGTAGATGTTGTTGTTGGTACAAAAGACCGTAAAAAGATGTTGGATTATATTGAACAGTACAAAGAAGATCGTCAACCAATTAATGGTGTAACGAACATTATGAAAACTCGTGAATTTGAAGAGATGGATGTGCCAGCCTTTACCGACCGCACACGTGCTTCACTTAAAATTCAGGAGGGCTGTAATAACTTCTGTACTTTCTGTATCATTCCATGGGCACGTGGATTACTGCGTTCTAGAAAACCGGAAGATGTATTAGTACAAGCACAACAACTAGTTGATGCTGGGTATAAAGAGATTGTTCTTACAGGTATTCACACTGCTGGATATGGCGAGGACATGAAGGAGTATAACTTTGCTAAACTATTACGTGAACTAGAAAGTAATGTAGTGGGCTTAAAGCGTATTCGTATTTCCTCAATCGAGGCTAGTCAAATTACCGATGAAGTGATTGAAGTTTTAGATCAATCGGAAAAGATTGTTCGTCACTTGCATATACCGTTACAATCTGGATCTGATACCGTTTTAAAGAGAATGCGCCGTAAATATACTTCTGCTTTTTATAAAGAGAAGGTAGAAAAAATTCGTAAGGCTCTACCCGGTCTAGCCATTACATCTGATGTAATTGTAGGATTCCCAGGTGAAACAGAAGAAGAATTTATGGAAACATACAATTTTATTCGTGATATTGGCTATTCTGAGTTGCACGTTTTCCCATACTCTATGAGAACGGGTACTCCTGCTGCTCGAATGGATAACCAAATTGAGGATGACGTGAAAAATAATCGTGTTCATCGTTTAATTGAATTATCAAATCAACTAGCAAAAGAGTATGCTTCTCAATACGAAGGAGAAGTTTTGGAAATGATTCCAGAGGAACACTCCAAAGAAGACTCAAACAGCAATATCTATGTAGGCTATACAGATAACTATTTAAAAGTGAAACTAGAGGCTACAGAAGATATGATTGGTAAGATTGTTAAGGTCAAGATTACGAAGGCAGGATACCCATATAATGAGGGCCAATTTGTTCGTGTAATGGAAGAAGAAAACGAAGTAGTATCATTAACTTCATAAAAGAAAAAAGGTTAAACATGTAGGCTATGTCCAATGTTTAACCTTTTTTATGTGTAAAGACTTTATGAGGGGAAGAATGCATTTTTGAAAACAGTAATTTTTCGCAGTAATGTGAAAAAGGTAACATGGTTTTCTTATATATGACCCCTTTTTTTGTCATACTAGGAAGCATAGCTTTTTATTTTTAACAATGATAATATGTAGAAAGATAACGAATAAAGGATGTGTAAAGATTGAACAAAGAACTAGCAAAGAAGATTGATCACACTCAGTTAAAACCTGACACGCAAAAAGAAAAAATAGACGTGCTTTGTGAAGAGGCTAAAGAATATGAATTTGCATCTGTTTGTGTAAATCCATATTGGGTTACATATTGTTATGAAAAGTTAAAGGATAGTCCTGTAAAAGTTTGTACAGTAATTGGTTTTCCACTGGGTGCAACAACGACAGCTGTGAAAGCTTTCGAAACGAAAAATGCTATTGAGAACGGTGCGACGGAAATTGATATGGTGATAAATGTAGGTGCACTAAAGGATGGAGATTACGACGTTGTAAAACAAGATATTGAAGCAGTCGTCGAGGCAGCAAAGAGTAAGGCAATTGTTAAAGTTATTATTGAAACATCTTTATTAACAGAAGAGGAAAAAGTAAAGGCCTGTGAACTATCTAAAGATGCTGGCGCAGACTTTGTGAAGACATCAACTGGCTTCTCAGGTGGAGGAGCTACGGTTGAAGACATAAAACTAATGCGAAAAACAGTTGGCACTGATTTAGGAGTAAAAGCCTCTGGTGGTGTCCGTGATGGCAAAGCTACACAGGATTTAATAGAAGCAGGCGCTACAAGAATAGGAGCTAGTTCTGGCGTGGCAATAGTAAAAGGCGGAACAAGTGATCAAGCATATTAAAAGCAGGTTGATATCTAATAGTTTGTTTTTTACACAGTTGATAGAAAATACGACGTAACTTAATGTATCTGGAACCCAGCCGCTACGGAAATACACTACGCGCACCTTAGGGCTCGCGCTGAGCCTCCTCACTCGCACAGAACGCTCGCTGTGGGGTCTCAACGTCTTCGCTGTCCCGTAGGGAGTCTACGTGTATTTCCTTCGCTAAGCATGTGCTTATCTTTAATGTACGGATGAATTGGGCAAAAGAAAGTTAAAAATATAGCCTTAGTAGGAAGTATTATCTAACATGCCTATATGGTTTACCACTTTTCTTAAATCAGAAAATCAATCTTAGCGTAGGCAGAATACGCAGAATACGCAGAATACGCAGAATACGCAGATTCCTACTGGATAGCACGTGTCTGAAGACCCCGGAGCAGTGCTTTTCCGTGAGGAGGCTGAGGCCGTGCTCGTGGAAAGCGAAGTATTTTGCCGAAGCGGTCATATAGCACTGACCAAATTACAAAGTTACTTCGCAGTTTAAGTAAACATCGAAAGATAATAACAATCATTTACAAAAAAGGAAATCCTAATCAGGATTTCCTTTTTTGTATGTTAGATTCTCCTGCTAGACCATTGAATAAAGGATGCAAAAGGCTTAATAAACGGAAGGAAAAGTAAGCTTATGACAACATTAAATATGACAGAGGCATGCGCTAATTGCCGCCCGGGAATGTCTGACAATTGCATAGAAATGTCGCTTAGTAGTTGTATTAATGGTAGGAAGATGATAACACCTATAACATTAATCCATACATGTGCATAAGCAGTCCATTTCGCTTCCTTTTTACCACCAATAGAAGCCAAAATAGCCGTAAAGCATGTCCCAATGTTAGCACCCAATACCATAATAATAGCACTAGATAGAGTTAAGAGATCTTTGTTTATAAAGCTCATAATCATACCTGTTAAGGCACTAGAAGATTGAATGATGGCAGTCACAATTATACCAAATAATAAGCTGTAACTCGTGTTTCCCCCAATTGAAACCAGACCCTCATCTAAGTATGGGGTTCTTCGTATAGGCTCTACTAAGCTCTCAAATCCATATAGAGCAGTAAATACTGTCCCTAGACCGAATAATATACAACCGACAGAAAAAAATATTTGTTTATGTATACACAAACAGATAAAACCAATAATTAATGTTCCCCACATTAACCATATGTTGGAAAATGACATAATTTCTGCTGTAACGGTTGTCCCCACATTTGCCCCAAGAATAATAGCAATTGCATTTTTAAAGGCCAACAAACCAGTCGAGGTTAAACTAACAATTAACACTATAGTAGTGGAACTACTTTGCATAATAGCTGTTACAATAACGCCAACTAAAAATCCATTTATGGGATTAGACGTATGTTTGCTTAACCATGCTTTCATTTTTCTATAGGAAATTTGCTGAATTCCTGTTTTTAATATCATTAAACCAAATAAAAAAATAGTGATGTAAACAATAAAAGAAGTCATTATACTTTCCACAATAGATTCACCTCAATACATTGTATGGACAAGGGCTATTTTCATGTATAAAAAATATTCAATTAAAATTAAACAGGAAATGTTGCATAATGAAGTTGACCGTCAAGCTATGTTTTAATATAATATTTAAAGATGTGTATCGAATTGATAGGTACATGTCGCCGAGATCTGTTTGTGCAGTTGGAGGGAGGGAAAAAGCATGTCAAATACTCGCGTTCGAAAAAATGAGTCTCTTGAAGATGCACTTCGTCGCTTTAAGCGTTCAGTTTCTAAAAGTGGAACTTTGGCTGAGTACCGTAAAAGAGAATATTACGAGAAGCCAAGCGTGAAGAGAAAGAAAAAATCAGAGGCTGCAAGGAAGCGTAAAAAGTAAGAAGAGGGTGTAATAGAAGTGACTTTGCTTGAAAGACTTAATCATGATATGAAGGAAGCAATGAAGAAAAAGGATAAACCCGCACTTAATGTTATCCGAATGGTAAAGGCTTCTATCCAAAATGAAGCGATTAAACAAGGTAAACCTCAACTAACAGAGGACGAAGAATTATCTGTATTATCGCGCGAGCTAAAGCAAAGAAATGATTCCCTCCACGAGTTTCAGGATGCCGGCCGAGATGACCTAGTCGAGAAAACTGATGAAGAAATTAAAATATTGCAAAAATATATGCCTGAACAGTTATCTGATGATGAGTTAGCCACATTGGTCGAAGAAACGATAAAAGCAGTCGGTGCTGAATCGAAAAATGACATGGGCAAAGTAATGGGCGCTTTAATGCCGAAAGTAAAAGGTAAGGCTGACGGTTCAAAAGTAAATAAGCTTGTTATGAAGCATTTGTCTTAAATAAAAAAGGTTGCCTAAGGGCAGCCTTTTTTTACTGTACAGAGTTGCTCCTACATTGTTTATCCTGTTGAAAAAGGTTATCCTAAATGAGAAGTAATTTACTTCACTTATTAGCATAAATGGACATCTTTTATAAAAAAATAATTGAAACTTTTCTATGCTAAAAGACGTAAATGTACATAATAGACATAGGAAGGGGGGTTCGTATGCGATTAAAGATGGCTAAACGATTATTACCTTTACTTATTCTTCTACTTCTAATAATTCCTTTTTATCAAACTCATGCAGAAAATGGCCAAGGAGATTTGGTTTTATTTGTGCCTATTGAAGATAACGTGGAAAGAGGGTTGGCTTCCTTTCTAGAAAGAAGCATTAAAGAAGCGAGAGAAAAAGGTGTAGATCACATTATATTTGAAATTGATACACCAGGTGGTCGTGTAGATGCTGCTAGTGATATTGCGAAACTACTGCAGACTTTAGATATACCTAATACTGCTTTCATACTTAAACAAGCACTATCAGCCGGTTCTTACATTGCTTTAAATGCTGATAATATTTATATGAAACCAACTGCAACGATGGGTGCCTCCGGCGTGATTACCGCTGACGGTAATGCGGCTGATAAAAAAGCCCAATCTGCTTGGATAGCAGAAATGACTGCTGCAGCAGAACATAATGGAAGGGATCCGCTATATGCCCAAGCGATGGCAGATGCATCTATCCACTTGCCGGAATACCGTGCACACGAAGGGGAATTTTTAACGTTAAGACCTAACGAAGCTGTAGAAGTTGGCTATGCAGAAGGTATACCGGAAGATAGAACAGAATTACTTACGATGTTAAATTTACAAAATGCTCAAATACAGGAAATTGAACCGACATTAGCAGAACAAATTGCCAGATTTATAACAGATCCCGTAGTTGTACCAATTTTGCTTTCTATAGCAAGTTTAGGATTTATTGTCGAACTATACTCCCCAGGTTTTGGACTTCCAGGATCAATGGGACTAATGTCACTAATCTTATTTTTTTATGGTCATATGATTGCAGGTTTGGCAGGATTTGAATCCATCATTTTGCTAGTTCTAGGGATCATTTGTATTGTATTAGAATTCTTTGTTCCAGGTGGAATATTAGGGTTTGTTGGAATAGGCGCCATTTTAGCCTCTCTATTTATGGCCAGTGCTGATGTTGGGCATATGGCAATGAGTGTTGGAATTGCATTAATAGTTTCCATTATTGCTTCCGTTATCTTGTTTAAAACGATAGGCATGGAAAAAGGATTATTTAGACATATCATTTTAAGTGAAGCGACAACGACAGAAAAAGGTTTTGTTTCTACTGTTAATCGTTTAGAATTAATAGGGATGATAGGAACAACTTTAACACCACTTCGTCCTGCTGGTACAGCTGAGTTTGAAGATGAACGACTCGATGTTGTGACAGAAGGTGGTTATGTACAAGCTGGAAAAAGTGTTAAAATTGTCAAGGTTGAAGGTTCACGGATCGTAGTAAGAGAATTATCTAGTTAACTTTTAAGGAGGAAAAGAAATGGAAATGACATTAGAACAATTATTGCCAATTATTTTTATTGGTATTATCGTAATTGCAGTTGCAGTACTTTTTACTTTTATTCCAGTAATGCTATGGATTAGTGCCATTGCAGCTGGTGTGAAAATTAATATCTTCTCACTAGTTGGTATGCGCTTACGTAGAGTTGTACCGAGAATGGTAATTAACCCGTTAATTAAAGCACATAAAGCGGGTGTTGATGTAAATACGAATCAACTAGAGAGTCACTACTTAGCTGGTGGTAATGTTGACAGAGTTGTAAACGCTCTAGTTGCTGCTCAGAGAGCAAATATTGAATTAAGCTTTGAACGTGCTGCGGCAATTGACCTTGCTGGTCGTGACGTATTAGAAGCTGTTCAAATGAGTGTAAATCCGAAAGTAATTGAAACACCATTTATTGCTGGTGTGGCGATGGATGGTATCGAAGTAAAAGCGAAAGCTCGTATTACTGTTCGTGCTAATATAGATCGACTTGTCGGTGGTGCTGGTGAAGAAACGATTATTGCCCGTGTTGGGGAAGGTATTGTTTCGACAATTGGTAGCTCCACGAGTCATACAAAAGTGTTAGAAAATCCGGATTTGATTTCCCAAACTGTTTTAACAAAAGGGTTAGATGCAGGTACAGCCTTTGAAATTCTATCGATTGATATTGCTGATATTGATATCGGTAAAAACATTGGTGCAGCATTGCAAATTGACCAAGCGGAAGCTGACAAAAACATTGCACAGGCTAAAGCCGAAGAACGTCGTGCGATGGCTGTTGCGAAAGAACAAGAAATGGCAGCACGTGTAGAAGAAATGCGTGCAAAAGTAGTGGAAGCAGAAGCAGAAGTACCTCTTGCTATGGCGGAAGCTCTTCGTTCAGGAAATATCGGTGTCATGGATTATCAAAACTTGAAAAACATTATGGCTGATACAGATATGCGTGATATGATTGGTAAATTAAGCAAAACAGAGGACGAGGATTCTAATGGTCCGAAGAAGAAATAAGTTGAACAAAGAGAGGGGGCGTTAACATGGACGGTTTAGCTATTATCATTGCGCTCATCATTGGTGCAATTAGTGCCTTTTCAGGTCAAAAGGATAAAGATCAAAAACAACAAAAACCAAGACCTGTTAATCGACCTAAACCAACCCCTACTCCGTCAGGGAGAACCTATCCTGAAGAAGCTTCTCATGAGAAAACCTCTAGGGAAGTGTATCAGGAGCAGGCGAGAACGACACATCAATACAGCGATGAAATCCAATCATTAGAAATTGGTTCAGGTGAAATAACAGATAAAGGGAGAAAGACCCCCCGCAAAAAAGTCGTTCAACAAAAGAAGGCAAGCGCTTCTATATCGATGAAAAAACAGTTAACAAAGAAACGTATCGCCGAAAGTATTATTATGAGTGAAGTACTAGGACGACCTAGAGCTCATAAACCTTATGATTTTAATTATAAAAATAAATTTAAATAATTAAGAGAGAAGCACGAAATGTAGTGATACATTTCGTGCTTTTTTCATACATATAATTCGAGAAGGGGGCCGTTTCGATGAACAAGTGGCAAGGTCGAATGAAACAATGGGTAGTGAAACAGTTTAATCTACCTGAAGACGTGTTATTTGAACTTCCAAGGATCACAACGATAGGCCAATTGCATGCTTATATTGAGAACCATAAGGGCCTCGTAACATTTACCGAGAAGGAAATATTGCTCAAAATGAAAAAGGGATATGTACGATTAAGAGGAGAGAATTTTGTATTGAAAACAATGCTCCAAGAGGAGATTATCGTTGAAGGTAAGATTAGAGAAGTTCAATACTTAGATGAATAAAAGGCCATTCATGGGGGGATAAAATGAAATTCAAACAAGGATTATTTTTTAAAGGGTATATTACGTTTTATGTGGAGGGAAAAAGGCCTGAAATTTTTTTGAATAAATGCCTAGCAGAAAATATCCCTATATGGGATATTCGTAGGATCAAATCGGACAAGTGTGAAGCAAAGGTACATTTAAAACATTTACGGGATGTAAAAAAAATTAGGAGAATGTTAGGGTACAAAATTTCCTTTAAAGATAAATTTGGACTTCCTTTCATCCTCTCGAAATTAAAAATAAAAAAGCCATTAGTAGTGGGACTTTTTTTAAGTATACTTCTTGTATTTATCCTTTCTAATATTGTTTGGCAAGTTAAAATTGTAGGTGTTTCACCAGAAATGGAGTATAAAATTGAGGAAAGACTTGATGCATATGGCTTGAAAAAAGGGATATTTAAATTCTCCATTGGTTCTATTGATGATATTGAACGAAACATAACAAATGAGTTAAAAGATGTTATGTGGATTGGTATAGAGGAAAAAGGGACAACTTATGTTGTCCAAGGGGTGGAAAAAACAATCGCTGATAAAGAGCAAGACAATACACCACAACACTTAGTTGCAAGAGTGGAAGGAAATATTGTGAGAATGCTTGTGGAAACAGGGGCCCCTCAAGTTTCAGTTGATCAATTTGTGAATAAAGGAGATATTCTTGTTTCTGGAATCATTGGACAAGATCAGTCAGACAATGAGGATGATGATGATGAAAAAGAACAGGATGGGAACCAACAATATGTGCATGCAGAAGGAACCGTTATTGCAGAAACATGGTATACAAGTGAAACAACGGTACCATTGACCTATCAACACGAAACACTTACTGGAGAACAAGATAATCAATATCGTTTAGGTATAGGGAATTTATCATTACCTATTTGGGATATTTTTGCTCCTGATTATAGTCATACGTTAGTGGAAAAAGAAGAGAAGCCCCTCTATTTTCTGAATATGAAACTGCCATTTTCCATTTTGAAAAAAACTATTCATGAAAAAGACATAATTAAGGGGGAGCGTACGGAAAAAAAGGCAATTCAGGAAGGAATAGAGCAAGCAAAAAGAGAACTTAAAAAGCATATAGACTTTGAAGCAAAGATTATCGAAGAGAGAATTTTGCACCAAACTCTCGAGAATGGTAAAGTTAAGTTGAATATTTATTTCAGAGTGCAAGAAAATATTGCTGTACCTCAACCCATTTATCAAGGAGAGTAAAATATGCAGGAAGCTTTACACACAATTGATATTCAACTTGACGATTCCAGTGAAGCAATGGCTTTATTTGGTACTGAAGATCGTCACCTAAAACAAATGGAAGAACTATTACCTATTACGATAGTAACACGTGGACAGAATGTACAAGTATCGGGTAAAGAAGATTATATTAAATTGGTGGAAGAAGTTTTACATGCTACACTAAAAGTGATTAGAAAAGGAATAACTGTATCTGAAAGAGATATCATTTATGGTTTGGAATTAGCTAAATCAGGGAAAATGGAGCAATTTGAAGCTTTGTTTGAAGATGAATTAGCTAAAAATGCAAAAGGAAAATCAATCCGTGTTAAGACTCTAGGTCAACGGGACTACATCACTTCAATCAAAACGAATGATTTAGTATTTGGGATTGGACCTGCTGGTACAGGAAAAACATATCTAGCAGTCGTTATGGCTGTTCAAGCATTAAAAGCTGGGAATGTGAAAAGAATTATTTTGACACGCCCTGCTGTGGAAGCAGGAGAAAGTTTAGGGTTTTTGCCTGGCGATTTAAAGGAAAAGGTCGATCCATATTTGCGTCCATTGTATGATGCCCTACATGATGTAATGGGGACCGAGCACACTGCCAGGTTAATGGAGC
Organism: Salirhabdus euzebyi; assembly: GCF_014207435.1. Lineage (GTDB taxonomy): Bacteria > Bacillota > Bacilli > Bacillales > Alkalibacillaceae > Salirhabdus > Salirhabdus euzebyi. The sequence continues at coordinate 111,499 of NZ_JACHGH010000008.1, read as the reverse complement.
GTGGAACAATAGAGGTTGCCCCTTTGGCATATATGCGAGGGAGAACACTAGATGATGCTTTTGTTATTTTAGATGAGGCACAAAACACGACACCTGAGCAAATGAAAATGTTTTTAACAAGACTTGGTTTTGGTTCTAAAATGATCATTAATGGGGATATAACACAAATCGATTTACCTAAAGGGGTTAATTCCGGTTTGAAAGCAGCGGAAAGCCGACTTAGAGAAGTTAAGGGAATTGCTTTTTCATACATGAAACAATCAGACGTAGTAAGGCATCCGTTAGTACAAAAAATAATTGCTGCATATGAACAAGGATAAAAATAGAGAGTAAGACCCTTTAACTGGGTCTTATTTCTATATAAAGACAGTTGAACAGGGGAAGAGGGAAATGAAAAAACAATGGTTTAAGCAAATGAAAAAGCAAGTAAATAAAAGACATTCTTTTATGTGGATGGTTGCGATTATAATAATCATTGGATTGTTCTTTTTTATTATGGCAGCACCTAATGTTCAGCCGAAAGCATATGAAATCGAACGTTTTATGGAAGCAAAAGAAACAATATATTCACCTATCACGGTAGAAGATGAAAAAGAAACCAATGCGAAAATACAAAAAGCAGTACAAGCAGTGGAAGAACAGTATACCGTTTCAAGTAGCATTACAGACGAAAGAGTAGAATATATCCATGAAGTTTTTGAAGCAGCAGACAAAGTGATGGAACGTAAGGTAGACGGGGACGCGGAAGAGAATAAAGAGACAGTAACCGTTTTGAGTCCGTCAGAGAATTTAAAAAAATATGAGGAATTACTCTCGGATGAAATAATAACAAACATTAGCTCAGATGTACTGACAACGATATTAATGACCCCTAAACCAGAAAGAGACGAAGCAGAACGATTTTTGGAAGAAAGTATTAAAGCAGTTATGGTTGATGGGGTGAAGAGTGATAATTTAAACCAAAAGCAAATTGAAATGCGAAGAATTATTTTATACTCTAATTTCACAGGTTCACTACAAAAGGCTTTAACCGATATTGGTGTTTTTGCCATTGAAGAAAATGCGTTTTTTGATGCTGAAAAAACAATGCAGCAACGAAGAGAAGCTGCTAGTCTAGTAGAACCAGTTATGATTCGTGCTGGGGATAAATTGGTCGACAAAGGTGAAACAATTACGAGTGAAATATACGAAGATTTAGGATTAGCAGGTGTATTAAAGGATCAACGAAATTATCTACCATACATAGGTCTAGGGCTATTCACCTTACTATTATGTGGTTTGTTATTATTTGAGTGTTTTAGACAAGAGGATTGGGATAAAAACACCCTCTTTACCGTTTTGTTTATTAGTATTGGATCTATTGCAATCATGAAGGTTTTTAGTTATTTTGACACGAATGAACTTCAGCTTTATTTGGCTATACCGGCAGCTGCTTCCGTGATGATCATAAAGTGGCTTGTCAACGAGAGATTTGCCATTGTAATCGCAACTATATACGCACTGATGGGTACAATCTTATTAAACTTTCAAATGCCTGGTTATTTCAATGTGGAGGCAGGGATTTATATATTAGCTTCCCAATGGGCAGGGATTTATTTCTTTAAGAACAGTAAAGATCGAGGGGAAATTTTAAGAGTCGGATTTGGTGTATTTATGGTAAATGCTATTACCATTACGACTTTCTTACTTATATCCTTTACCCAGATAAACATAAGGGAGCTACTTATTTTATTAGGTTTTGCCCTATGTTCAGCATTTTTGTCTACCGTTCTTACCCTAGGATTAATGCCATTTTTTGAAGCGGGACTAAATATTTTATCAGAATCGAAGCTTTTATCTTTATCTAATCCGAATCATCCTCTACTAAGAAAAATTTTAGTAGAAACACCAGGAACATACCACCACAGCATTATGGTTGCAAACTTGAGTGAAGCTGCTTGTGAAGCAATCGGTGCAAATGGTTTATTAGCAAGAGTTGCGTCCTATTATCATGATATTGGGAAATCCGTCAATCCTCAATATTTCATTGAGAATCAAATGGGTGAGAAAAATCCCCATGATTTACTAAAGCCGGAGCAAAGTGCTAAAATTATTATCAATCACCCATATGATGGTGCATTTTTACTAAAAGAATATAAATTGCCAAAGGAAATAATTGATATCGCCGAACAACACCATGGCAAAACGTTATTAAAGTATTTTTATTATAAAGCAAAAGAGAATAACCCTAATGTAAAGGAAGAACAATATCGTTATCCTGGACCTAAACCTCAAACGAAAGAAGCGGCAATTGTTTGTATTTGTGATTCTGTAGAAGCAGCAGTAAGGTCAATGGGTCAACCATCAATGGATAAAATAGAGGACGTTGTAAAAGCGATCATACATGACCGGCTGACTGATGGACAATTAAATGAATGTCCATTGACTTTACAAGATTTATCACTTATTCAAACAGCTGTTTGTGAAATGCTTAAAGGTATCTTCCATTCTAGAATTGAATACCCAGGAGCAAAATTAGATGAAGTGAAGAAGGAGGCTAATTAATGCAAATTGATTTTCGAGATGACACGAAAGAAGTTCATGAAGATCATGTTAACCTACTAGAGCAATTGTTACAGTTTGCCGCTAAACAAGAAAAACTCCCATTAAGTGCGGAAATGTCTTTATCCTTTGTGGATAATGAGCAAATACAAAGTATTAACCGAAATTATCGACAAAAAGATACACCGACAGATGTTATTTCTTTTGCTATGCAAGAAGAGGGAGAAGGAGAAATGGAAATAGTTGGTGTTGACATGCCTCTCGTTCTTGGAGATATCATTATTTCTGTTGATAAGGCGAAAGAGCAAGCCGAGGAATATGGTCATTCTTTTGAAAGAGAATTAGGATTTTTAGCCTTACATGGTTTTTTACACTTATTAGGATTTGATCATCAAACAGTAGAACAGGAAAAAGAAATGTTTGGGAAGCAAGAGGAAATTTTACATGAGTTCGGGCTTAAAAGAAACTAAAAAAAAGAAAAAAGGAATAGGCTTACGTTATGCTTTAAAAGGCGTTAATTTTGTATGGGCTGAGGAAAAAAATTTTAAAATTCATAGCCTTTCTGCTGTGTGCGTTATCCTTTTAGGATTTCTTTTCCGTTTAAGCAATACCGAGTGGTTATTTTTAATGTTTAGTATTACGATTGTTTTCGTGACCGAAATGCTGAATTCAGCTTTCGAAAGTCTTGTAGACGAGTTATATCCTCATTATCATCCTATAGCAGGAAAAGTGAAGGACATTGCTGCGGGTTCTGTTTTAATTGCAGCAATTGGCGCTGCAATTACTGGTTTCATCATTTTTGTCCCAAAAATAATCTTTCTAATCTTTTAAGGCCTTTTTATAAGGTCTTTTTTTATTACTACTATAAAATGGATTGTAAGACGTTATTGGAAGGCTTCATACGACATTGGTGGGACAAAGGGCTCTGTGGTGCACTACAAAGTTTTTTGCGTCTAAGAGGCTCTCTGTAAGTTCTTAGAGGTTAGCTTATTTTAGAATAAATAAATGTACTTGAAAAAAACTAACTTTATCGAAATATATATTCGAGGATAAATTTTGTTCTAAAAAATGGAGATTTTGTCGATTATATGAAATCAGTTTCAATATGGTGTAAAATAAATGTAGACAAGCAAATGAATGCTGGAGGACTTAATACATGGACAATCAAGAATATCGTTCAGGCTTTATTGCAATAGTTGGGAGACCAAATGTAGGAAAATCAACCTTTATGAATCATGTAATTGGTCAAAAAATTGCCATTATGAGTGATAAGCCACAAACAACTCGCAACAAAATTCAAGGGGTTTTAACGAAAAAGGATGCACAGCTGATTTTTATTGATACACCAGGAATCCATAAACCAAAGCATAAACTTGGTGACTTTATGGTTAAAACCGCAGAACACACATTAAATGAAGTAGACGCGGTATTATTTATGGTTAATGCTGAAGAAGGTTATGGAGCAGGGGATCAATATATTATCGAACGTCTTCAATCTGTAAAAAATCCAGTTTTTCTTGTAATAAATAAAATTGACCAAATACATCCTGACAAGTTATTAGGCCTTATTGACCAGTATCGGGGGAAATTTGACTTTGCTGAAATAGTACCTATTTCTGCCTTAGAAGGAAATAATGTAGAACATTTATTAGAGGTTGTAACTGGTTACCTTCCGGAGGGACCACAATATTATCCTGAAGATCAAATTACGGATCATCCGGAGCGGTTTATTATTAGCGAGCTAATTCGAGAAAAAGTATTACATTTAACCCGTGAAGAGATACCGCATTCTATCGCTGTGGTGATTGATTCTATTGAAGCTCGTGAAGATAAAAAAGTTGTATATGTACAAGCGACCATTATTACAGAAAGACCATCTCAAAAAGGTATTATTATTGGGAAGCAAGGTAGCATGTTAAAACAAGTTGGAAAAATGGCGCGGGAAGATATAGAAGCGTTACTCGGTTCTAAGATTTATTTAGAACTATGGGTAAAGGTCCAAAAAGACTGGAGAAATAAAATGAATCAGCTTAGAGAATATGGTTTTAATCAAGATGAGTATTGATTTTCATAATAGAATGGAAAAATTTTTAATTCATGAACCTGTATTAGTTGGTCAACCTATTAGTAAACCAATTTAAATACTTTACATCATTTACTTAGAATTTAAAGTATAGGTAAGCGTGAGTGGAGTCATTATGATTTAGATTGACTCTGGACTGAAACGTTTTCCAACTAAATTTGGTTCAAAAAAGCAGAAAGGGTGGGTTTCGACATATGATTGATTTTACATGGAAGGTATTCAGTCAAACAGGTAATATAGAAACCTATTTGCTTATGAAAGAATTAGAAGATAATCATAAAGGGACGAATGAACCAAACGGTGATAACAATATGGTGGAATTTGACTCAAATTTTTAGTAGTTAATTGAATAAAGCCAGGTGACAAATAAGTGGAAAAAGTCGAAGGAATTATATTAAAAACTAGGGATTACGGAGAAACACATAAGATAATTTCATTATTTACAAAAGAAAAAGGAAAAATAGGAGTAATTGCACGTGGAGCTAAAAAACCACGAAGTAGAATGGCTGCGTTAACGCAGCCATTCGTTTATGGTACTTTTTTAATACAACCTAGTAAGAACTTAGGAACCCTTTATCAAGGTGAAGTAATAGACTCAATGAGAAAAATTAAAGAAGACATTGTGAAGACAGCCTATGCAGCATATTTAGCGGAATTAACGGATAAAGTCTTAGAGAATCATGTCCCCGATTCTTTTCTATGGGAGCAATTTTTACATACGTTAGAGCGAATGGAAACAGAAGAACATCCAGAAATTATCTCGATGATTTATGAATTGAAAATATTCCAAAAGGGTGGGTTTGCACCAGAACTCAGGCACTGTGTTAGCTGTGGAAGAGAAGATAATATCACCCATTTCTCTGTTGTGGAAGGTGGCTTTTTATGTGCAAGTTGTCACCAGTTAGATTCCAGTGCTACGTTTTTAAACGAACGTTTGTTTAACATTCTGCGAACAATTCGTTTTTCGAAAGTAGAAAACATTGGAAAGGTATCGATGAAAGAAGATAACAAAATAAAGCTAAGAATATTACTGAATGATTACTATGATCGTTATGGTGGTTTTTACTTAAAATCTAGGAAGTTTCTCCAACATTTAGATATGTTCCAAATAAAAAACGAAGATGAATAAGCAAAAGCCTGAAACTATATGTCGGTTTCAGGCTTTTATTTATAAATTTACCATGTTTAAAGTAATTGGAAACCTACTATTTACCCTTATATAAACTTTCTTTTGTGACTAATAGCTATTTAAGCTATAATAATGAAATAAAGTATAACATTATTATTGTAATGAGGGTGAATGATATGGAACTAACACCTCGCCAGGAGCAGATAATACAAATTGTAAAAGATAATGGGCCTATTACAGGAGAAAATATAGCAGAGAAACTTAATCTAACTCGTGCTACCCTTAGACCTGATCTTGCCATTTTAACTATGTCTGGTTTCTTAGATGCAAGACCTAGAGTAGGGTATTTTTTCACTGGTAAATCTGGGACAGAGCTGTTAACAGAAAAACTAAAAAAGATTAAAGTAAAAGACTTTCAATCTATTCCGGTAGTAGTAAGTGAGAATGTGTCTGTTTATGATGCCATTTGTACAATGTTCTTAGAGGATGTTGGTACTTTGTTTGTGGTGAATGAAAAATCACATTTAGTAGGTGTCCTTTCAAGGAAAGACTTACTAAGAGCGAGTATGGGCAAGCAAGATCTTTCCGAAATACCGGTACATATCATAATGACGAGAATGCCAAATATAACAATTTGCGAAAAGGAAGATTTATTGTTAGAGGCTGCACAAAAACTAATTGAAAAACAAATAGATGGCCTACCAGTGGTGCATAAAGTAGAAGATGGATGGGAAGTTGTCGGTAGGCTAACAAAAACAAACGTAACAAAAGTATTAGTTAATATTGGGAGAGATGGACTTATATAATTTTTGGTAAGGAGGAATAGTATGCTAAAACCAATTGTGTATGTCGTATCGGATTCAGTTGGAGAAACAGCTGAGCTAGTTGTGAAAGCATCTTTAAGTCAATTTAACAATAGTAGTTTTCATATTCAACGGATACCATATGTTGATGATGAAGGGACAATATTAGAAACTATAGAACAAGCACAAGCAATTAAAGCGATGATTGGTTACACCCTTGTCAAGCCAGAATTAAGGGAATTTATAAGATTAGAGACCCAAAAACGTAATATTGTATCCATTGATATTATGGGACCAATGATTGATGGGATGACAAGACACCTTAACCAAGTGCCTAGGTTAGAGCCGGGGTTGGTACATAAACTAGACGAAGATTATTTTAAACGCATTGAAGCGGTTGAGTTTGCTGTTAAATATGATGATGGTAGGGATCCAAGAGGTATTTTACGTGCAGATATAATATTAATAGGTGTTTCAAGAACATCAAAGACACCCTTGTCACAGTTTTTAGCACATAAAAAATATAAGGTCGCTAATGTTCCGATTGTACCTGAGGTAGAGCCACCTGAAGAATTATTTAAAGTGGATCCGAATAAATGTATTGCCTTAAAAATTAATCCTGAAAAACTAAATCACATTCGTAAAGAGCGACTTATAGCGTTGGGATTAAATGCAACTGCTACTTATGCAAATATGGAAAGAATAAAAAATGAATTAGAATTTTTTAATCGAGTAGTAGATAAATTAGGTTGTAAGGTAATTGATGTTTCAAACAAAGCCGTGGAAGAAACAGCAACAATTGTCCAAGAAATGCTAAGAAACCAAGGACAGTAAAAGAAGTTTGGTTAGGATTATTCCTGCCAAACTTCTTTTATTTATATTAGATGGTAAAAGGAAAATGATAGCTTTTTTCACTTAACTATATTATAATTATTTTTTGTGAAAAAAAGTAATACGTTTAGAATTCATCTTACTCGAATAAAATAATAGTAATTAAAAAATAATGTATAAAGGAAGGAATCAACCTATATTTGTCGAAGTAAATTATGGTATGATGAAAAATCTTGTAAAGATGAAGTGAAAATTGAATAAAAGATTTATGCCTTAGAAACCTTCTATTACCAGTTCACTACATAATATTCAAGCCCTTAACATACTAATAAACATAAAAATCTGTAAATAGAAGTTAATTGGTTATAGTTTTGTTATTATCTTAATTTGTTCCATACAGTTACCTCAATGTTTGTCCATTCAACAGAAAGGGTAAAATAATCAATAAAACGAACAAAATAAGCAGTTATATCGATGAACAACCAGGTCCATCATCTTTAAAAAACATAAATAGTGAAAGTTTTTTCGACTTTTTCAAAAAAAATGTCGATAAATGAAGGGATTTAATTTAATTTCTAGAATAACTTAGAACATGGTGATGGAAATGCCCGAACAAGTTCCTGAAAAGTTTATAGATGAACTTAGGTCTGATAGTGATATCGTTGAGGTTGTAAGTGAGTTTGTACAACTAAAAAAGCAGGGGCGTAACTATTTAGGGTTATGTCCTTTTCATAGTGAAAATACTCCATCTTTTTCTGTTTCTCCTGATAAGCAAATTTTTCGCTGCTTTGGATGTGGGAAAGGTGGTAATGTAATAACTTTCATTATGGAAATAGAAGGAGTTTCTTTTTTTGAAGCTCTTTCCATCCTTGCTACTCAAACAGGAAAGACGATGCCTGAAAATATCGCATCAAATCAAAAACCTTCCTTAAGTGAAGAAGCACAAAATATTTTAGATGCTCATGAATGGGTGTCAAAATTATACCATCATTTACTTAAACATACAAAAGAAGGTAAGCAAGGCAATGAGTACATGAGAAATCGAGGTATTTTAGATGAAACAATTGACGCATTCCAAATAGGTTTTGCTCCAAATGTTGAAAATTTCACCGCCTCATTTCTAGAAAAAAAAGGCTTTCATTTGCAAACAATGGTGAAAGCAGGTTTATTAACTGCTCAGATGGAACAAGTTTATAAAGATAGGTTTCGCGGAAGAGTTATTTTTCCAATTCGAAATCACCAAGGAAAGACAGTGGCTTTCGGTGGCCGAATTATAGATAATGGTGAACCAAAATATTTAAACAGCCCCGAAACAGAAATTTTTCATAAAGGGAAAATATTTTACAACTTTGATCTTGCCCGGAACCATATCCGTAAAACTGGGGAAGTCATATTATTTGAAGGCTATTTGGATGTTATAGCTGCCTACCAAGCAGGTATAAAAAATGGGGTTGCAACTTTAGGGACTTCTTTAACAGAAGCACAGGCAAAATTGTTAAAGCGATATGTTGACACTGTAATCATTTGTTATGATGCCGATCGAGCAGGTTTGGAAGCAACAAATAAGGCAGCGAAGCTTCTTCAACAATCTGGCTGTACTGTAAAAGTTGCAAAATTAAAACAAGGCATGGACCCAGACGATTATATTAGAGCATATGGTAATGAAAGTTTTCATAAACACGTTATTGAAGCCAGTGTAACGTATATGTCCTTTCACCTTGATTATTTAAAGAAAGATTTTAACCTTCAAGTAGATAGTGACCGATTAGAGTATATAGAAAGGGCACTAGATGAAATTGCGAAAATTCAAAAACCAATTGAAAGAGATCACTATGTAAAAGATTTAGGAGAAAGTTTTGAAATTTCCAATGAAGTATTACAGCAGGAAATTGCATATAGAAGAAGGAAGATAGATAAACACAAGGATAAACAGGAAGTTCAAAGACATACTATTGATAAGAAAAATATACGAACTTCTGAAAAATTGTATCCGGCGTACCAAAATGCAGAACGTCATCTTCTAGCATTAATGTTAAAAAATAGCAGCATTGCCGAAAAAGTGCAAAATGAACTGGGAAGCACATTTTCCCTTACAAATCATCAGGTATTAGTTACTTATCTTTACGCATATTATGAAGAAAATCACGAACCAGATGTGAGTCGCTTTATTGAGTATCTCCCTGAATCAGATTTGAAAAATTTAGCCGCACAAATAGCAATGTTAGCCGTTTCTGAAAATGTTTCTGACCGGGAAATTAATGATTATATCAATGCCGTCAAAGGTGAACACCTTAACAAAGAAATACACCTTCTAGAAAAAGAACAAAAAGAGGCAGAAAGAACTAATGATCCGGTTGAAGCAGCAAAAATTGCAATGAAAATACTAAACATCAAAAAAGAATGGAAGCATAGGTGAAGGAAGTTTGGAAGGAGGGGTACCTATGGCAGAAAAGCCATCTCGTTCAAAAGCTGCAGATCAAGAATTGACAGTAGAACAAGTAAAAGAACAATTAGTGGAAGTTGGTAAAAAACGAGGCGTTTTAGCCTATGAAGAAGTGGCAGATCGTCTTGCACAATATGAACTAGATTCCGATCAAATGGATGAATTTTACGAATTTTTAGGGGACCAAGGTATCGAAGTGATAGGTGATAATGAAGAGGATCCTAATATGCAACAAATAGCAAAAGAAGAAGAGTTTGATTTAAATGATTTAAGTGTACCACCTGGAGTGAAAATAAACGATCCTGTTCGAATGTACCTAAAAGAGATTGGCCGAGTTGATTTATTATCAGCTGAGGAAGAAATAAACTTAGCAAAGAGAATTGAACAAGGCCAAGACGAAGCAAAACGTCGGTTAGCTGAAGCTAACTTACGATTAGTTGTTAGTATTGCAAAAAGATATGTTGGTCGCGGAATGTTATTCTTAGACTTAATCCAAGAAGGTAATATGGGCTTAATTAAAGCCGTAGAGAAATTTGATTATAGAAAAGGTTACAAGTTCAGTACCTATGCAACTTGGTGGATTCGTCAGGCAATTACAAGAGCGATTGCTGACCAGGCACGTACAATCAGGATTCCAGTTCACATGGTAGAGACTATTAACAAACTTATTCGTGTACAAAGACAATTGTTGCAGGATTTAGGACGTGAACCTTTACCAGAAGAGATTGCGAAAGAAATGGATTTAACTCCAGATAAAGTTCGTGAAATTTTGAAAATTGCTCAAGAGCCAGTTTCATTAGAAACGCCAATTGGGGAAGAAGATGATTCCCATTTAGGTGACTTTATTGAAGACCAAGAGGCGACATCGCCTTCTGATCACGCTGCATATGAACTCTTAAAAGAACAGCTTGAAGACGTATTAGATACTTTAACAGATAGAGAAGAAAACGTTTTAAGACTACGTTTTGGTTTAGATGACGGACGAACACGCACATTAGAAGAAGTAGGGAAAGTATTCGGTGTAACACGTGAACGAATTCGTCAAATTGAAGCCAAGGCTTTAAGAAAACTAAGACACCCAAGTCGTAGCAAACGATTAAAGGATTTTCTTGAATAAGGATATGATTTTCCTCACAGTCGTTATACAAATTGTTGTGTAACGGCTGTGCGTTTTTTATTTGGTTTTTCGTATCTCGTGAAGTGTTTTTCATGAAATCACGATTAGGAATATACATAAGGCTATTAGGCAATTACCAGTGCCTAAAGGCTAGGAAGCCAGCCAAGTTTTTTTACCTTAAGGGGCGAGAATATGAATCAAGAACGTAAAAAGGTCATTCTTGATGAAATTCAGTACTGGAAAAGTAATCGGCTTTTACCGAAAGAATACTGTGACTTCCTACTTGCACTTTATACGCAAGGTGAAGGTGTGAAAACAAATGCGAAACAAAAAAGTTTTCTTTCCAACAATATCTTTCTTTTATTAGATATACTTTTATTGTTGATTTTGTTACCGGTTTCATTTCTTATTATTTATTTTACTGAAATTAATATCGGTTTGCAAATGGCCATAATATTTTTATTTCTACTCATATCAATCACACATTTTTATTTTTTCAATAAGAAAAACTCAATTTATTCCCAGCTCGCACTTATAGTTACGTTATTAATTTTATTTTTAGTCACTGTTTTTGTTTCCCAAAGATACGTATTGATTGATTTTGTAGTATATGCTACTGTATCTTTGAACTGTATGCTATGGATTTTGATAGGAATGTTGAAAAAGTATTATTATTTAGTTGCGGGAGGATTAATTGGCTTATTGATGCTAACTTTTTTCTTTCTTCAATAAAAATTCATTTATTTTCCCTTTTCTATCTAGAATTTTTCAAGTAAAATATGTATAGTTTGTTAATACTTAAAATGAGTAGGCATACGAGGGGATTACATAAGGAGGAAAACAATTATGAAAAAGAATCCAGTTATACCCTACGCTCTTATTGGTGCATTAGGTATTTTAGCAATGATTGTACTAGCATCTATAGGAGTAAATCAAATGGATGAAGTTCGTGGTGGTCATGGAGAAGAAGAACCTGCTGGAGAACAAGCTGGTGGTGGAGAAACTGATCCTGAAAAAATTTATCAAAATAGCTGCCTTTCATGTCATGGTGGTGACTTAGAAGGTTCTGGTATAGCTCCAGCGTTAAATACCGTTGGTGGTACCTTAAGTAAAGAAGAAATAGAAAATATAATTAATAATGGAGTACCTGGTACTGCGATGCAAGGCGGTTTTGTTGATACAGAACAGGCTAGTATTTTGGCTGAATGGTTAGCTGAAAAGAAATAGTGTTATTAGGAAGAGCTTTCTTTTAAGAAGGCTTTTCTTTTTCAAACTTATAAAAAATAACGTGGTTTACACGAAGAAGCTAACAGGAGATTATCACAACTCGCCACTCGGCGAGTTTTTCTTTTTTGCTTAGGAAATTATAAAATTTTGGACTTGTGGAAAAGTTAGTTGCACGGGGAAGCCACGTCTAGCTCCAGCACCTACCCCCTCGGGACATAAGTCAATCTCTTCTGTGGCAAAAACCGCCACGGCAGGTCTTGTCTTATACCTGCCTTAGGCTGAGCAAGGCGCTTGCGCTTTTGTTCATTTTCACCACATTTCTTTATTATTAGGTTCAGATAGGTAAAATAAAGGGTATGATAGTATAAGTAAGTAAAAAAGTGGGGTAGCAATAATGATAGACATTAACATTTCAAATCGACTTCGAATTGTATCTAAATATTTACCGAAAGAAGCTAACTTTTGCGACATAGGATCTGATCATGCACATTTGCCTTGCTTTGTGTGCCTAAAAGATGAAAATGCTAAAGCTATTGCCGGGGAAATAAATGAAGGTCCCTATCAGTCGGCATTAAATCAAGTTACTAAATTAAACCTTCAAAGTAGAATAGACGTAAGAAAAGGGAATGGGCTTGCCGTTGTTTCTCCAGGTGAAGTTAATCAAGTAGTAATTGCCGGGATGGGAGGGACGTTGATATCTACTATTTTGGCAGAAGGGTTAGATAAACTGGATTCAGTTGAACGAATAATAACCCAACCTAATATTAATGCTCGCTATGTCCGAAAATGGTTATATAAACACAATTATTATTTAGTTGAGGAACAATTAATTGAAGAAGATGGGTACCACTACGAAATCTTAGTGGCCGATAAAAATCGTCATCAACAACAGAAGGAATTGACTGAGAAAGAGTATTATTTTGGTCCAATTTTGTTAGAAAATAAGAGCGGTCCTTTTTTGACCAAATGGGACCTAGTGCTCCAGAAAAAGATAAGAATTGTTCAGCAGATGAAGGCAGCTGCTGAACCAGATAAGGATAAAATAGCGGAGTTTGAACAACAAATTGAGTGGTTAGAGGAGGTTTTACGAAAAAATGAATAACGCAGTTACTGGCCACCATATTATTAAACAACTAGAAAAGTGGGCACCAAAAACGTTAGCAATGGATGGAGATAAAATCGGTTTGCACGTAGGTACACTAAATAAACCGGTAAAAAAAGTAATGGTTACATTAGATGTGCTGGAAAACGTGGTGGATGAAGCAATTGAAAAGAACGTCGATCTCATTATTGCACATCATCCATTTATATTTAAGGCCTTAAAGGTAATAAGTCCGGATAATGAAAAAGGAAGAATAATTGAAAAGTTAATACGAAATAATATTTCCGTATATGTAGCTCATACTAATCTAGATGTAGCTGACGGTGGCATTAATGACATGTTAATGAATGAACTAGGATTTCAAAAAACAAATATTTTAGTTGAAATGTCACGAGAAGAATTATTTAAACTTGTCGTATTTGTACCTGAAACCCATCAAGAAGAAGTCCGTACAGCATTAGGAGACAGTGGTGCAGGACATATAGGCGATTATAGTCATTGTACATTCCAAACAAGCGGTCAAGGCACATTTAAGCCATTGGAAGGAAGTAATCCATACATAGGGAAGACAAATGAACTAGAACGTGTTAATGAGGTTAGAATGGAAACAATCGTACCAAAGTCAAAGCTATCCTTAGTACTTAGCGAAATGGAAAATGCACACCCTTATGAAGAGGTTGCTTATGATCTTTATCCAGTGGAGCTGGAAGGTAAAGTATTTGGCTTAGGTAGGTATGCAGTGCTTGAAGAAAAAATAACGTTAGAACAGTTTGTTAAGCAAATAAAAGAACGTCTAGATGTTCCGGCAGTAAGGGTTGTAGGTGACTTAAAGAAAAAAATTAAAACAGTAGGGATAATTGGTGGGGATGGCAACAAATTTATCCACCAAGTAAAGCGTAAAGGTGTGGATGTTTTAATTACAGGAGATGTATATTACCACACGGCCCATGATGCAATGGGTATTGGTTTATCTATGATTGATCCAGGACATCATATTGAGAAAGTGATGAAAAAAGGCGTAAAGGCATTTTTGGATAAGCAATGTAGAGAAAATGATATGAAAGTGGAAGTGATTACCTCTACCGCAATTACTGAACCGTTTCAATTCTTATAAAATAAAATAAAAAAATGCCGTTGGGATTTTTCGTTTACCCAAACGGCATTTTTTCTTATGATTTTTTTTCTTTAACTTTAGGTAAAATTTTTCTTTTTTCTACCTTTGAACGAATATCCCAGCTATCGGGATTGTTTTGATCATAGCCCTCTAAAAATTTAATTACCTCTTTTGTGATCGGCGTGGGTGTCGATGCCCCTGCTGTAACAGCTACTTTTTGAACTCCTTCTAACCATTCTAGTTTAAGCTCGGAAACATCGGAAATGCGAAAAGCACGTGTTCCTGCAATTTCTTCAGAAACTTGTGCCAAGCGGTTTGAATTATTAGAACGTGGGTCCCCTACGACAATGGTAAGGTCTGCCTCTTTTGCCTGTTCAGCAACTGCTTCCTGTCTTACTTGTGTAGCCATACAGATTTCTTGAACCATCTCTGTTTGGGGAAGCTTTTCTTTAACTTTTTGCATGACGTCATAAACATCCCATTGGCTCATCGTTGTTTGATTAGTAACGATAATTTTCGGTGCATCAAGTGTAAGCTGATCTACATCTTCCTCTGTTTGTACGAGGTGAACGTGACCAGGTGCAACTCCAACAGCGCCTTCTGGTTCTGGGTGGCCCTTTTTCCCGATATAAACAATTTCATAACCTTCTTTTACTTTTTCCCGAATCAAGTCATGTGTTTTGGTTACATCTGGGCACGTAGCATCTAGGACAGTCAAGCCCTTTTTAGCAGCTCGTTCCTTTACTTCTGGTGATACCCCATGTGCCGTGAAGATGACCGTTCCTTCGTCTATATCCTCTAGCAAATCCGACCTATTTTTCCCATCAAGGGTGATAACCCCTTCTTCCTTAAAAGCTTCTGTCACGTGATTGTTATGAACAATCATTCCTAAAATATATATAGGCCTTGGTAAATTAGGGTCCTTTGTGGCATTTTTAGCAATGACCATCGCGTCAACAACTCCATAACAGTACCCACGAGGTGCAATTTTAATGACTTCCATACCGAATCCTCCTCAAACAATCTATTTAAACCTTCATAACATGTATGTTTTTTCCCATTTCTTTTATTATAAAGGGTAAAGGGTCATAAGACAAAATGTTTCACAAAGTGGCATAATTTATCAGACTTTACTATAATGAAAATGCAGTACACAAAGGAGACATTCGCTATGGAACAAAATAAATTTAAAACCTATCAATTTCAACCTTTCATGTATAACGTCTTGGACAAGCTTAAATTCACAGAGCCAACACCTATACAGAAAGAAGTTATTCCAGCAGTAATAAGGAAGGAAAGCTTAATTGGACAATCTCACACAGGCTCAGGAAAGACCCATGCCTATTTACTTCCTCTTTTTAATCGAGTAAAAGAAGATAAAAAAGAAGTTCAATTCGTTATTACTGTTCCAACTAGAGAGTTAGCCATGCAAATTTTTGAAGAAGTGAAAAAGATGATCACCTTCTCAGATAAGGAAGAAGTTTTAAGAGCAAAATTATTAATCGGTGGAACAGATAAACAAAAAATGATGGATAAGCTTAAAGAACCACCGCATATAGTTGTTGGAACCCCAGGGAGAATATTAGATCTAGTACAGGAAGGTGCCCTTGATTTGTATAGTGCGTCCGCAATGGTTGTTGATGAAGCAGATCTATTAATTGATTTAGGATTAATTCAAGAAGTTGATGAGATATTAGTAAAAATGAAAAGACATACACAGTTAATGGTTTTTTCTGCAACCATACCTGTAAAGCTTCAGCATTTTTTGAAAAAGTATATGGAAAACCCGAAGCACATTCATATTAACGATAAAGGTCCTGCGCCTGAAAAAATGGAGCATCGCTTAATTCCTCTGCGTCATCGAAGTAAAGCGGAGTTAATTATGGAAGCAACAAAATTAATTAACCCATACTTAGCTTTGATTTTTGTTAACAAAAAAGAAAATGCGGATGAACTTGCAGGCGAATTGACGGAAAAAGGACTATCAACGGGTATTATTCATGGTGGATTGACACCTAGAGAGCGTAAACGAGTATTAAAAAACTTAAAAAATTTGGATTTCCAATATATCGTTGCGACAGATTTAGCTGCTAGAGGAATTGATATACCAGGAGTAAGTCATATTTTTAATGCTGAACTCCCAAAGGACCCCGAAGTCTATTTGCACAGAGTTGGACGTACTGCAAGAGCTGGATTAGAGGGAACTGCAATAAGTTTTTATAAAGAGCAGGATTTACCTCTAATAGAGAAACTCGAAAAGTCAGGCATTCCATTTACTAATTTTGATGTGAAAAATAACGAATGGGTAGAAATTAAAGATTGGAACCAACGGAAAAAGAGAGAACAAAAAGAAAATGATCTTCAAGAAGAAGCGTGGAAAAAAGTAAGAAGACCAAAAGGTGTAAAACCCGGTTATAAAAAGAAAATGAAGCGCGAGGCAGAACAAATTAAAAATAAAATGAAAAGAAATCAGAACCAAAATAATAAAAGAAAAAAATAGCATAAAAAAAGGGAGAGAACCATATGTTGAAGTTGGGATCGCATGTTTCCATGTCGGGCAAAAAAATGCTACTAGGTGCTAGCGAAGAAGCACATTCATACAATGCTAATACATTCATGATATATACTGGTGCTCCACAAAATACGAGACGAAAGCCAATTGAGGAATTAAATGTTGAGGCTGGTATTGCCCATATGAAGGCAAACGGAATAGAAGAAATTATCGTACATGCTCCTTATATCATTAATATTGGTAATTCAACAAAACCGGAAACTTTTAAACTTGGAGTGGATTTTTTAAAGTCTGAAATTGAGCGAACAGATGCAATTGGCGCTACACAAATTGTATTACATCCCGGTGCTCACGTTGGGGCAGGAGCAGATGAAGGGATAAAGAAGATTATTGAAGGGCTTAACGAAGTCATTGATAAAAACCAAAATGTTCAAATAGCACTAGAAACAATGGCTGGTAAAGGGTCTGAGTGTGGAAGAACTTTTGATGAAATCGCTAAAATTATAGATGGAGTTAAGTTGAATGAAAAATTATCCGTTTGTATGGATACGTGCCACATACATGATGCGGGATATGATATTGTTAATGATTTTGATGGAGTTTTGGAGGAGTTCGACCGCATTGTAGGTATCGACCGCATACAAGTACTACACATTAATGATAGTAAGAATGATCGTGGTACTCATAAAGATCGTCATGAGAACATTGGTTTCGGAAAAATCGGTTTTGAAGCACTTAATTACGTCGTTCATCACCCTCAATTAATGCATGTACCTAAAATATTAGAAACGCCTTATGTAGGGGAAGATAAGAAAGATAAACGACCTCCTTACTTGTTTGAAATAGAAATGTTAAAGCAAAAGAATTTTGATATAAGTCTAAAAGAAAAAATTATTGCTGGATAATCAAAAACGTCAGTTCCAATGGAACTGACGTTTTTCCTTTAAAACATATCTTTAACCCCATATTGCTTGATCATGTCATTGAATAATTTGTATGCTTTTTTGGCAGTTTTTTCATCTGTTACGTGGGATATTTTTTTTAGTAGTTTAAAACGATCACTTTCTTTAAATGGATCTAAATCTTTCTTTTTTACATAATTAATAATTTTTGTGGCCTGTTCTTCTGTTAGGGTAAAATCGTATTGTTGGCCATACTTAATAAGCTCTTTACTCGTAATCGTATGAAATTTTTGTTGTACCATTTGGCGAATTAATTTTTTCATGCTATCAACCTCTATCCATTTTATTCATTATTATTATATGAAGTAGTAGGAGAAAGTGACTTTTATTACTTTTTTTAGGAAAAGAAACCAATATTAGGACAAAATCTTTGCAATAAATGGTATCTTCCTTTACGATAGCTGTTGGTAAAAGGCTACTCAGCTTTTTACAGAAAGGGAGTGCTTTATGCAACAGAAAAAAAGATCTTCTCAGCTAATTTTAATCCTTTCCTATATAACGCTATGTACTGGATTATTGTTTATTTTCTTTTTTGATAAAACAACAACACTTCAACAGGAAAATAAAAAGTTAGAACAGAGAAATGAACAATTAGAATTACAAAACAGCTATGTTTTATCTGATACAGGAAATTTTAATTCTACAAGCGGCTATCTCGGATGGCAAACGATAAATAAAAAAGCAAACCAGTTGGTAAAAGAATCCGGCAATCGGTTTTCTAAAAGTTGGGCTATATATTTAGTGAAGGAAGCGCAAAAATACAATATAGATCCATTTTTAGTGTTTGAATTACTAAAAACGGAGACTGGGGGTACCTTTAATCCTGAGCTTGTAGGTCCTCCAACAAAATTTGGACATGCTTATGGACTTGCACAATTTATGAAAAATACCGCACCTTGGGTAGCAAAGATGGGTAATCTTCCTTACAATGAACAATTACTATTTGATCCTTATTATTCCATGCAACTATCAATCGTTTATTTAGATTTTTTACACAAGAAGTACGAGAACTGGAATGAGGCATTAACTGCGTATCATAGGGGAATGGGTGGATTAGAGACTTTTAAGAAAGAAAATGGACATGCAAAAAGTTCTTATGCTGTTTCCATTCAACAACGCGCAAAAACACATCATAATGCAATAGCAAGCCGTTAAAACGATATTGCTTTTATCTTATCAGTTAGAACCTAACAATTAGTTAAAATATGCCACGTAAAAAGATCACTAAACTACACAAGCTATGATTGTACCTCTTCATGAAAGCGAGGGATAATCTAATGGCTTCACAAGACAGAAACAATCTAAACAAGCAAGGTGAAAGCCCGTTCCCTAAAGAAAATAGGGAAACTGATTATACAGTGAATACCAACTATTTTTTGCAAAGCAATCCAGGTGAAATAGATCACGTTGATGCGCCAGATGATTTCGATATACGTGATCAAAAGCAAGAGGAAGAGTTTGCGGCAGAAACAGCAATAGGAGCCTATGACGTGAGAGATCCTATCCATGCCCGAGAAAGAGAAACAAACATGGAAGAAGGGGTCGAAGCTGGTTGGGGCTGGGCAGCAATTGTGTTGTCTCTACTAGCCTTCTTTATGTGGCCACTCGTAATGGGGATTGCTGGTATAGTAGTCGGTGTCATGGCAAAGAGAAGAGGTGCCGATACGTTAGGTAATATTGCCATTGTTGGTGGTATTGCAGCGATCGTCATAAACTTAATGCTAGCTCCATTTGTTTAACTTGCTCAAAATTAAAACGCCCCCATTTTGGGGGCGTTTTTACATTTAAGCATTTAGCTCTGCTTCTTTTTGTTTTTTATAGTGCTCTTCAGCTAATTTATCAACTTCTTTTTTGAGCTCTTCCACCATGATTTCTTCTGGTACTTTTCGAATGATTTTTCCATGTCTAAAGAGTAATCCTTCTCCACGAGCACCAGCAATTCCGATATCAGCTTCTCTTGCCTCTCCTGGCCCGTTCACTGCGCATCCTAATACGGCTACTTTAATTGGTGCCTTTATTTTGGATATATACTCCTCTACCTCGTTAGCTATAGAAATTAAATCGATTTCGATTCGACCGCATGTCGGACAAGAAATCAACGTAGCAGCATTGGCAGCTAGCCCAAATGATTTTAATAATTCACGAGCTACTTTTACCTCTTCAACAGGATCTGCACTTAAAGAAATACGTACAGTATTCCCTATACCTTTACTTAAAATGGCACCTAGGCCAGCAGCACTTTTTACAGTTCCTGCAAATAATGTACCTGATTCTGTAATACCAAGATGTAAAGGATATTTAATAACTTGTGCAGCTTTTTCATATGCTTCAATAGCCAAATTTACATCGGACGCCTTTAAGGAAACAATGATGTCATGGAAATCTAAATCTTCCAAAATTTTAATATGATGAAGTGCACTTTCCACCATACCATCTGCTGTAGGATAACCGTATTTTTCTAGGATTTTCTTTTCTAGGGAACCTGCGTTAACCCCAATACGTATAGGTATACCCTTTGCTTTAGCAGCATTAACAACAGCTTCTACTTTTTCCTTTTTTCCTATATTTCCAGGATTTATACGAATTTTATCCGCGCCACCCTCAATAGCTTTTAAAGCTAAGCGATAATCAAAGTGTATATCAACTACCAATGGAATGGTAATACGTTTTTTGATTTCTGGAATTGCATTTGCGGCTCTTTCATCAGGACAAGCGACACGTACTACCTGGCATCCTGCTTCAACTAATCGTTCGATTTCAGCAACAGTTGCATCTACATCGTGAGTTTTTGTCGTTGTCATTGATTGGATGATAACTTCATCTTTCCCACCTATTGTAATATTTCCAACACGTACAGGTCGTGTATCTTTACGGTGAATAATTTGAGTCATGTAATGAACGCTCCTTTTAGCAATACATTTAGTGTATGTTTCCTATTAGGAAAATACTTACTAGTGTAAAACTTCGTGTTAAATATAGAGAATATCCAACACTTCCTAATCCATTATAAGTGCTAAGAGAAAAAATGAGAAGTAGATTACTTCGGAAAAATGGACAGATGTTTTCTTATTGTTTATATACAGGGAAAAAATATGTTTCATCTATTTTAATTTGGTGTGGGTCTGTATTTGGATTAAGGTCTTTAAAGTCATCTAACAATGTCTGTATGGAGCTAATTTTTGTGTTTAATTCCTCTGCAATGGATAAAACAGTATCCCCACCCTGGATTTTACGGATAACTACTTCATAAGGCTTTATTTCCTCTTCTAATGGATCTAACTCTGACTGACTAACGTCCTTTTGTACATGATCATTTTTTTCTACATGTTCTTCCTTAGTAGGAGGGGATGCTTGAACGGCTGTTCCTACTGTTAAATCGCTTATTATACTCTTCACGAATAGAATAAGAAAGAAAAATAATAATAATTTTGTATATAATTTCATTACTTTGACCTCCAAATTCTCCAATACAAAGTATAAAATTGAAACTGGAGAAGACTTAAAACCGTATTAAGATTAAAAGGGGTGACGTAGATGGAATTTCTAAGCTCAAGTATTGCTGCATTCCTGCTAACATTTTTAGGAATGATGTTATTAATTGGAGAAATGCTAGTTAAATTAAGAGGGTTTTCAGGATTATTAGGTTTCGGTTTTATTTTGTTATACTTTGGAACACACTTGACCACATTCAATTTAGTTATAATGAGTTCTCTATATTTAGTCGCTTTATTACTGATTATAATAGACGGAAAAGTATTAAATGACGGAACTTTATCATTTATTGGTTTAACGATGATGCTGGTGATTATAGGGCTAACAACTCCAAGTTGGATTACTGGTATTTATGGGGTTATAGGAGTAATTCTAGGTACTTTGTGTAGTTTCCTTTTTTTAAAAGTATTTCCAAAAAGAAATATGTGGGATCGAATCACATTATTTGACCGGTTGTCTACTGAGGCTGGGTATAACTCTATCAACAATAAGTATGAACAACTAAAAAATAAACAAGGAGTTGCGTTAACGGATTTAAGACCTGTAGGAACGATTCGAATTGATAATGAAGAATTCAGTGCTGTATCAAACGGAAAGTGGATTCCGAGGAATAAAAAAATTGTCGTAAATCATGTCGATGGAACAAAAATTTTAGTAGATGAAGTAGAAAATTAATATTTCTTTAATGTGCCCTTTACTTTCTATTTACAAACCAATGTCATACTTGTGTGAAGAAGTTGGTTTGTAAATAGGAGGGGACATTGTTGTTGGAAGATATAAAGAAAAAAGAAATTTCTTTTCAGATGCGATTACTTGTTGTTATTTCTATGTTGTTTTTGTTTACAATCGCAGTTGTTGGAACGATTTCGTATATAAAAGCTAAAGATAGCCAATTATCCCTAGTAAACGAGAGATTAGAACGAGAAGTTTTTATCATGAGGGAAATGGCAAGAAACTTGAAATACGCTTTTGTTAATGATGAAGATCAGTTTACAAAACAACTTCTTCATTCAGTAGAAGATCAAAGAATTAAATTAATGCAGGATAACTATAGTCCAAAACTATTTTTAATTGGAAATGACGAATCACTACAAATGGAAAAGAGAGTTGCTCAACAAGCAAATCTTAATCAAAACATAGTTGGGAAGATAAAGGGAGAGGGGAATTCTTCATTTTTTGCGAAATGGCAGGGGAAGCAATGGTTATTCTCCTTTGGAACAGTGCAAGAATTACAAGGTATTTATGTTATTGCGATACCGAAAAGTGAATTAATGGAATCAGCTAACGAACTAGCTAAGTATTTTTTAACGGCTGGCATCGTAAGTATAGTCCTCATGCTCATTTTTGTTTCTTTTATAATCCGAAAAATGACCTTACCTTTAACGAAGCTACGAAGTGAAATGAAAAAGGCACGGGATGGTAGCTTTGGAAATGTAGAAACAATTAATAGTAGTATTCCTGAAGTACGCTCTTTAAATAAAAGTTTTCAGATGCTTATGGACAAAATATCTGAGTTGTTTCAAAACATACAAGATGCTATTACACAACTTACCGACACGAGTGATGAACTTGCTGTATCTTCTGAGGAGTTATCAGCAACACAGGAAGTGATGAGAACAGATTTACATAAGGTAATGAACAGTGCAGAAAAAACCCAAGGGACATTTAAACAATACGAAGAAATCTTCTATCGACTAAAAAATTTAATGGTACTACTTAAGAATGAATTTGAAGAAATGAAACATAAGCAACAGAAAATGAATCATTCGGTCAAAAGCGGTTCTTCAGATGTGGTTTCCATAGTGGGAGCATTGGAAGAGTTTTATGATGGCGTGCTCCTCATGACAAACAAAATAAGTGAATTTCAATTACATACTAACAATATCCGTAAGGCCGGAACAATGATCCAAGATCTTTCAGAACGGACAAAATTACTAGCTCTAAATGCAACTATAGAGGCAGCTCGGGCAGGGGAACACGGAAAAGGATTTGCAGTCGTAGCAGAAGAAGTTCGTAAGTTAGCTGAGAATTCAAGGAGTGCAGCAATAGAAATAGAACAAAAGGTAGTAGATACAGTACATATTGGAAATTTCTTTTCAGACCAATTTTTAACACTAAAAGATGAGCTTTCCGGTCAATTAAAAATTGCCCAAACTTCAAGTTCTACTTTTTCAACCTTGGCTAATGAAATTAAAGAAGTAGATATGCATATTAATCGTTCAACTTCAGAGGTGATAAAGGCGGAATCTGTTATACCTGAGCTTGAGAGTGCTTTTCAACATTTCTACGCACATATAGAAGAAACGCTATCTTCTTTACAGCAACTTTTTGAGAGTTCAGAAATTCAGCAAAAATCTATGGAAGAGACCGAGGACATGAGAACTCAGTTAGTAGCAATTAGTCAATCACTAGCGTCTATTGGTAAATAAAAAAAGGACAAATCCTCTTTATCTGTTAGAGGATTTGTCCTTTTATAGTTAATCATACTTTTTAGGTGTCGGAATATAGGAAATAATCTTATAAAGCAGGAAAGATCCTAATGCCCAAAAAGCCACGCCTGCATAAGGAATACTTAGTTGTATTCCGTCTATAAAGGATATAATCAATGATGGTAACGTAATAGCATAGGCAGTTAAAATCCATACATGTCGATATTGGATGTTTTTCTTTAATCTAGATTTAATGAATAAACCGATTAAAGCTAATAACGTAATTTCAATAAATTTAACTCCAGTAGAGAAAACATAATAAATTAGAAGATAAATACTGATGATAAAGTATTTGTTCGTATTAATGTCGTCAATAAATTGGATAATTTCATCTTTCGTCATGTTATCAGAACCAAAGGCGGTGTATGGAAATTCAAAGGATAGAACTTTCGTGATAAGCAGAGCTTTATCCTCTAATAAAACGATACCCTCATCTAGTGTTTCTTGCACGGATGCTATTGTTTCATCACTCTCTGGTTTGACAACAAAATAGTCTCCAACATACTGTTCTTCGGCTTGGAGCTTCTCCTCTTGAATGGCGAAGTCAGGGATGTCGGTAAAATTAGTTGTTTGAATTTTGTTTAAGGCACTTGATGTTTGTATACTATAAGAAAGAGCAAAAGGGATAGAAACAATTAGCATAAATAAAAATATATAAGCGATCGTTCTGCCCATTTTCTGCATTCTAAACGCAGATACTTTCTTAAAGTCATAAAGACTATATAAAAATTGTTTAAAAAGATTTACCTTCAAAAATAGTCACGTCCTTTTGTTTTGATCTATTCCATCATAATTCAACATTATTTTTCATAGCAAGCTAAAGTTTATTGTTAGTTTATAGAGGTAAATGTTAAGAGAATGTAAATTTTGTTGAAAATCCTTTACAAAACTTTCAAATTTCTTTAATAATTAGATGGGTATTCTTTTTAATTTTATAGAGATAGATATTTTGGATGATGAGGGGTTGAAAATTTTGGATGCCAATGTTCAAGAAATGATTTTTGAATTTATCGGTGGTCTCGGTATCTTTTTATTTGGTATTAAGTACATGGGAGATGGATTGCAAAAATCAGCAGGTGACCGCTTAAGGGACATCTTAGATAAATTTACGACAAATCCGTTTATGGGTGTGTTGGCTGGTATCGTTGTAACTATTTTAATTCAAAGTAGTTCAGGTACTACCGTTTTAACGGTTGGTCTTGTAAATGCTGGTTTTATGACACTACGACAAGCAATTGGAGTAGTAATGGGAGCAAATATAGGAACAACTGTTACCGCATTTATTATCGGGATCGATGTCGGAGCATATGCTTTACCTATGATTGCACTCGGTTCAGTACTTATATTTTTCTTTAAGAGTAAAAAACTTACTTATTTTGGACAAACTGTTTTTGGATTAGGATGTTTATTCTTTGGTTTAGAGCTAATGTCAAGTGGCATGAAACCTCTTCGTACGTTAGAGGCATTTCATGAATTAACGCTTAGTATGAGTGAAATTCCACTCCTTGGAGTAGTAGTGGGAACAGTATTTACCGTTATCGTTCAAAGCTCTAGTGCAACGATAGGGGTACTCCAAGGTTTATTTGATGAAGGAGCTATAGTTTTAACTGCTGCTTTACCTGTTTTATTCGGTGATAATATTGGTACAACTATTACGGCTGTGTTAGCTGCTTTAGGAGCAAGTGTTGCTGCGAAAAGAACAGCTGCAACCCACGTAATATTCAATTTAATAGGGACATCAATATTTTTAATATTACTTGGACCTTTTACAACGTTAATTGAATTTTTCCAACAGTCATTAAATTTAGATCCAAAAATGACAATTGCATTTGCACACGGAACATTTAATGTAACGAATACACTTATTCAGCTTCCTTTTATTGGCTTCTTGGCGTTTATTGTAACTAAATTAATACCAGGTGACGATTCTGCTGTGGAATATAAACCAAAACATTTGGATCCAATTTTCTTACAGCAATCACCGTCTGTAGCTTTAGGTCAAGCCAAAGAAGAGTCATTACGTATGGGAGAATTAGCACTAAAGGGTCTAGAAGAAACTAGTTTATATTTAAATAATAACCAGCAAAAACATGCTGAGTTAGCCTTACAATTAGAAAGTGCTATAAATAATTTAGACAGAAAGATAACCGATTACCTTGTTAAGATTTCCGGTTCATCTTTATCTGAATCTGAAAGTAGACTCCACTCAGCGGTTGTAGACAACGTCCGTGATATTGAACGTATTGGAGATCACTTTGAAAATATAGTAGAACTGATTGACTATAAAATTTCAAACAAGGTTTTAATAACAGAGCAAGCTCTAGAGGATTTAAATGACATGTTTAACTTAACTTTAATTACGGTTAAGCAAGCTTTAAATTCTTTTGACAACATGGATAGAGAAGAGGCTCTTGAAGTTATACAAAAAGAAGAACAAATCGATCAAATGGAGAGAAACTATCGTAAAAAGCACATTCTTCGTTTGAATGAAGGAATTTGTACAGGATCTGCTGGTATCGTATTTGTAGATATTATTAGTAATCTAGAGCGTATCGGTGATCATGCCTTAAATATTGCTCAAGAGGTAATTGGCAAGGAAAGCAACTAAGCAATACGAAATGAGGCCTTTTCAACTTACAGGGCCTCATTTCTTTATATCCAAGAAATTAGTACAATAATTTAAGAAATCTCTTGAATCAACATTAACAACGTGCTATATTACATTTGTTGTTAAAAAAGATTCTTTTTGAAATAATGTTGACATAACTTTTTAAGCATGTTATATTATATTTCGTCGCTAAAATTGTTTTGCAAAAAAAAGAAACAAGCTTTTCATTATTCCACCGTAGCTCAGTGGTAGAGCAATCGGCTGTTAACCGATTGGTCGTAGGTTCGAGTCCTACCGGTGGAGCCAAATGGCGGTGTAGCTCAGCTGGCGAGAGCGTACGGTTCATACCCGTGAGGTCGGGGGTTCGATCCCCTCCGCCGCTACCATTTTTATAAAGCGTACCCGTATGATACGCCTAGATAAATTTCATACCAATATGGCGGCTGTGGCGAAGGGGTTAACGCACCGGATTGTGGCTCCGGCACTCGTGGGTTCAATTCCCATCAGTCGCCCCATATATATTTTGGACCCTTAGCTCAGCTGGTTAGAGCTATCGGCTCATAACCGATCGGTCGCAGGTTCGAGTCCTGCAGGGTCCACCATTTGAATATCTTGTATTGCGGAGGAGTACCCAAGTCCGGCTGAAGGGATCGGTCTTGAAAACCGACAGGGGTGTCAAAGCCCGCGGGGGTTCGAATCCCTCCTCCTCCGCCATAATACATATTCGGCGGCTCAGCTCGATACGAGTCATTATATGAATCAAGAAATACCGAATAACTAAAATGGCTCGGTAGCTCAGTCGGTAGAGCAACGGACTGAAAATCCGTGTGTCGGCGGTTCGATTCCGTCCCGAGCCACCACTTACATAATGAAAACAGGCAAATGTGCCTGTTTTTTTGTTGTTTTAAAACTTTTTAAAGGTTCAAAATGATAAAATGCAGATTCAACACAAATGATTAAAGGTACATCGGGATTATTTGGAGGGTAGAAGGGTTAATTAAAGGTTCAACGTCATAATTGCTGGCTAAACTAGAATGATTGTAAACTTTTAAGCAAATTTCCCCCAACAATGTTCGACATGTTTTAATAACATAATTAAGGGTAATATTATATATGTGCGAAATATTTGCAACAAAAAGGTGCGATTGTTAGTCTAAACTTGAAGGGATTATGATATTTAGCTAGAATATAATGTATTGTAATCCAACAATTACATATTAATAAGGAGGAATTTTTAATGGGTAAATTTGAATTACCAGAATTACCATATGCTTATGATGCATTAGAACCACACATTGATAAGGAAACAATGAATATTCACCACACGAAGCACCATAATACTTATGTAACAAAGCTAAACGATGCGTTAAATGGACACGCTGATTTAGAAGGAAAGTCATTGGATGAGCTTTTAGGCAATCTTGACGCAGTACCAGAAAGTATTCGTACAGCAGTTCGTAACAATGGTGGTGGACACGCTAACCATAGCCTGTTCTGGACTTTACTTTCTCCAAATGGTGGAGGAGAGCCAACTGGTGAAGTAGCAAGCAAAATCAACGAAACTTTTGGAAGCTTCGATAAGTTTAAAGAAGAATTTGCTGCTGCTGGTGCTGGTCGTTTCGGATCTGGTTGGGTATGGCTAGTAGTAAATAACGGTAACCTTGAAGTAACAAGCACGCCAAACCAAGACACTCCTGTAATGGAAGGGAAAACACCTATCCTAGGTCTTGATGTTTGGGAGCATGCTTACTACTTAAAATACCAAAACAAGCGCCCAGATTATATTTCAGCATTCTGGAATGTTGTGAACTGGGATGAAGTAGAAAAGCTTTACCAAGCAGCAAAATAACAAAATATTACCTTAAGAGACAGAGCGAAATGCTCTGTCTTTTTTGTGTTCTTTTTTCATTTAATCTTTCCTCTTTATTGAATAGTTGAAGGTGTATTGCAAAAAATATAAACAGAGAAATGGGGTTTGCAAAATGAAAAAAGGTTTAAAGTCTGTAATTGGTGAAGTTGATATAAATCGTGATTTAGTTTTGCTGCTTACTATTGGAGGTTTATATTCTATAAGCATTTTCCTTTCAAATACTTTTGTAAATATCTTCTTATGGAAGCAAGCTGGTGACTATGCTACAATTGCTTTTTATAATTTAGCTGTTTATATATTACAGCCTTTCACCTTTATTCTTGCTGGTAAGTGGGCTAAAAAAGTAGACCGGGTCATTGTTCTTCGTCTTGGCGTTTCTTTTTTATCCCTTTTTTTTATGACAGTATTAATTTTGGGAGAGAATGCAGCAAAATACAACATTTTGTTAGGGGCAATACTTGGTGTTGGTTATGGTTTTTATTGGTTGGCTTTTAATGTACTAACATTTGAAATAACCGAGCCAGAAACCCGGGATTTCTTTAATGGTTTTTTTGGATTGCTTCAATCTTTTGGGGGGATGATTGGGCCAATAACAGCAGGTTTTATCATCTCTAAAATGGAAGCGTATACTGGCTATACGACCATTTTTAGTATCTCATTAACATTATTTGTAGTAGCAGTAGTCTGTAGTTTATTTTTAAATAGAAGAAGTGCTGAAGGTGATTTTCGCTTTGTTCGAATCTTCCAAGAGAGAAAAAACAGTAAAAACTGGAGACGTGTTCTACAAGCGAATTATTCACAAGGTATAAGAGAAGGTACATTTTTATTTGTTATCTCTATTTGGGTATTTTTAATTACGGAGAGCGAGTTATCACTTGGTACTTTTAATTTAGTTTTCTCTGCTTTTTCTTTTGTTTGTTATTACTTAGCAACGAGATTTATAAAACCAGTAAATCGGAAAAAGGCAATCTTTATTGGAGGTTCGATTCTTTATTTTTCGATTTACCTGATTATTTTCTTTAAAAGCTTTACCATTTTGTTAATTTATGCCGCGATTATTGGAATCGCCTATCCTATCATCTATGTTCCTTATTTTTCTTTAGCTTATGACGTCATTGGTACATCATGGAAGGCTAAAGAAATGAGGATTGAGTATATTGTCGTGAAAGAATTATTTTTAAATGGAGGGCGTGTATCTTCTATATTATTATTCATTATCGTTACAACTTTGTTTGACACAGAAAAGAGTATTCCCTATTTATTAGCCATTGTGGGAATAGGACATTTCTTAATATACTTCTTTATGCGGGACGTTGAATTTGTTCCCCATGATAAAAAAGAAACAAAGAAAAGTGAACCAATCATTACTAAAGAGGTAATAGAGGAAGAAAATCGGTAATATAAATTTAACGAAAAGTTATGTCGTATCGTGTTATAATGAGGAGAAAAAATCACCTTAGAAAAAGGGAGGGGAGCCCTTTGAACAATAAAAAGAAAACACACTTACCATTGCGTTTAAATATATTGTTTTTTATTATATTTTTGTTATTTTCTTTTCTTATCCTTCAACTTGGGGTCGTACAGATTCTGTATGGTGAATCGGCTCAAAATGAAATCGATAGGACGGAAGATACCATTACGAATATACCTGTACCTAGAGGGGAAATGTATGATCGTTTTGGAAGAATTATTTTAGAAAATAAGCCTTCGTTTTCCATTACGTATACACCTCCAAAAAATGTTCAGCCGAAAGAGAAGTTAGAGTTAGCGGAAAAGCTTGCTCAATATATAGACAAGCCCATTAAAAAGGTAACAGAATGGGATAAGAAAGATTATTGGATTTACTATAATCGAGAAGAAGCATACGGGCGATTAACAGAAGAGGAAAAACTTTTAGATGCAAAGAGTCAGTACTACGCTGTGATCGACAAAGTAACGGATGAGGATTTAAAAGAAATTAACGAGAGTGAAGAAATATTAGAAATTATCGCGATTAAGAGAGAGCTTGAACAAGCTCCGGCATTAACACCACATATCGTTAAGAATGAGGATATTACGGAAAAAGAATATGCTGTTGTTGCGGAGCATTTAAGTGAGCTACCTGGAATAAACGTGACAACAGATTGGAATCGAAATAATGTTTATGGTGGTACATTTTCAAATTTTATTGGAAGTATCACATCCCATGATGAAGGAATTATTGGGGAAAAAGTAGACTATTACTTATCTAGAGATTATAGTCGTAATGATCGGGTAGGTAAAAGTGGATTAGAAGAACAATATGAATCCATATTGAAGGGCCAAAAAGAACAAATCATGCACATCACGAACAAGGAAGGTGTTCTTGTCCGGTCAGAAGTTGTAAGGCAAGGACAACAAGGTAAAACCCTTGTTCTAACAGTAGATATGGAATTACAACAGATGGTAGACAACATTGTTCGAGAAGAATTAGAGAAAATAATTAAAGACAATCCAGTAAAAAATAAATATTTAGAAGACGCATTAGTTGTCATGATGGAGCCGAATACGGGAGATATTTTAGCAATGTCTGGTCAAAGGTATGTAAGAAATGGGGATAAGCCTCACTTTGAAGACCAATCTTTTCGTGTCGTTTATGATGCCCATCGTCCAGGTTCTGCGATAAAAGGTGCTACTGTTTTAGCTGGTTATGAGTCAGGAGTTATTAATGTTGGTGATTCTTTTTACGATTCACCTATAAAGATTGCAGGGACCCCAACAAAAAGCTCTTATGAAAATTTAGGATCTGTTAACGATATAAAAGCACTAGCAAAATCATCTAACGTATATATGTTTTACATTGCAATGAGAATGGGTGGAGAATATAACTATATTAAAAATTCAACCATTCAATTTAATCCCGATGCATTCCGTCAAATGAGAAATTATTTTAAACAATTCGGTTTAGGTGTGGAGACAGGAGTAGATTTACCGTACGAAGCCACTGGATATAAAGGAAGTACTTTAGGTCCAGGTCTACTAATGGACTTTTCTATTGGTCAGTATGATACGTTTACAGCGTTACAGTTAAGCCAGTATATTTCTACAATTGCTAATGGTGGCTATCGTATTCGTCCACACTTAGTAAACGAAATTAGAAATCCAAATTCATCTGAAGAATTGGGATCTTTATACAAAGTTGTTTCACCAGAGGTATTAAATAAAATTGATATGAATGATGGGTATCTAAAGCAAGTACAAGAAGGACTAAGACAAGTTTTCCAACATCCTGATGGAACTGCGGATCATGTCTTTAGTAAAGCCCCTTATAATCCAGCTGGTAAAACAGGAACAGCTGAAAATGAGATTTACAGAGAAATTGATGGAAAAATACAAAAGGTTGCAGATGTTGAGAACCTAACACTAGTTGGATATGCGCCTTTTGATAAGCCAGAAATAGCTTTCTCTGTAGTTGTTCCAAATGTGGGGTTAAAGGCTGGCAATGGTATTAACCTTCAAATTGGTAAAAAAATATTAGATGCTTATTTTGAACTAAAGGAAAAACGTGCTAAAGAAGGAGTTACTTCTACTACGTCAGAAAACGAAGCTACAGAGGAGACCGAAAATCAAGAAGCGGAAGATAATATGGAAGAAGAACAGAACGGACAATAGTCTGTTCTGTTTTTTTTATCGCATAGGAAATTATAAAATTTCGGACTTGTGGATAAGTTAGTTGCACGGGGGAGCCACGTCTAGCTCCAGCACCTACCCCCTCGGGACATAAGTCAATCCCTTCTGTGGCAAAAACCTCCACGGCAGGTCTTGTCTTATGCCTGCCTTAGGCTGAGCAAGGCGCTTGCGCTTTTGTTCTCGCCATAAGAACTCGGCGACAAGCCAAGTTTTTCTAATAAATCTTGCTCGGTTTAAACCGAAAATACAATAATCAACAATTTTATACAACGAATCCCCCATTTTTACATAACCTTTACATTCTATTTATATGCCGTTAACAGATGGGTATTAATATTAGCATTGTAAGAAAAATCAGTTTAAGAAAAGTAGGGGGAAAAACAAAATGCAAAAATTGAAACGTCTGGCATTTTTATTCACTTTTATTTTAATCATCAGCGCTTTAGCAGCATGTGGTCAAGGTGAGGAAGACGCTAACACAGATGCAGGTGACACTAATACAGAAGATCAATCAAATGGGGATAATGGAAACAGTGAAGAAAAGGTATCTGGAACTATTAATCTTGCGGGATCTTCAACAGTTTTCCCAATTATGGAATATGTGACTTATGAATATAACAAAGTACAACCTGATGTAAATACACCATTAGAAAGTATCGGATCTGGTGGAGGTTTCAAACGTTCTACAAAAGGTGAAATTGATTTCAGTAATGCATCACGACCAATTCAAGAAGAAGAAATTGAAATAGCAAAAGAAAATGGTATTGAATTACTAGAAGTGGAATTAGCTTATGATGGACTTTCAGTTGTAGTAAGCCAACAAAATGATTTTCTTGAAAATGTAACTATTGAGCAATTACGTGATATTTTTATCGCAGAACGTGGAAACAAGCTATGGTCTGATGTAAACCCAGAATGGCCTAAAAAAGAAATTAAAATTTTCAGCCCTGGACATGATTCAGGAACTTTCGATTACTTCAATGAAGTAGTTCTAGAAGAAAACCCAATGCGCGAAGGCGAAGGTGTAACACTTTCTGAGGATGACAATCTTCTTGTACGCGGTATTCAAAATGATCCTTACGCAATTGGATTTTTCGGATATGCTTACTACGCTGCTAATGAAGATAGCTTGAAAGTTCTTGGTATAGACAATGGAAATGGGCCAATAAAACCAACTTTCGAAACAATTCAAGATGGATCTTATGAGCCGCTTGGTCGCCCATTATTCACTTATATTAACGCAAAATCTTTAGAAGAGAAAAAAGAGGTTCAAAACTTTACAGAGTTCTTACTAACTAATGCTGGTGCGGCATCTGAACATGTAGGTTACGTTGCATTACCTGAAGAAGAGTACCAATCACAGTTAGCTGAATTAAAAGCTCGTTATCAATAACTAGTTTTAATAGTAAAAGGGGACAGATTAGATTCTGTCCTCCTTTACCTTGTACTTTAAGATTTTAACTTTGTTAAAGGGTCAAAGTATAAGAAAAAACGAAGGCTTTCGTCATGATTTCTTGACGCAAGCTACGTGTTTTTCTCATTAAATAAGATTTTATCAAGTAATGACTATTTTTTATTGGATGAAGGGAGCTTAATCATGAATATCTCGCATGAGGGGAAACAGGGATTAGATATTCAGAAGAAAATTAAGGAGAAAAAAGAAAAGAGAAAACTACTAAAACAAACAGAAAAGGTAGTTCCAATCTTTTTATTCTTGTGTGCACTTTTTTCCGTTATCGCAACACTTGGAATTGTTTTTACATTATTGAAAGAAGCAATAACCTTCTTTAGTGCAGTTCCAATGAAGGAGTTCTTCTTTAATAACACATGGTCTCCTTGGTCTGGAGAATTTGGTGTTATACCTCTAATTAGTGGTACTTTATTAATTACGTGTATAGCAATTGTAGTAGCCCTTCCATTAGGAATTGCTGCGGCTATTTTTTTGAGTGAGTATGCTAGCGATAAAACGAGAAGGATTATTAAACCTACTCTAGAAGTACTTGCTGGTATTCCGACAGTTGTTTATGGTTTTTTTGCCTTAACATTTATTACACCTTTGTTCGAAAAAATCATACCTGAACTTCCCATATTTAATGCGTTAAGTGCAGGGATAGTAGTAGGTGTAATGATAATTCCGATGATTGCATCCTTATCTGAAGATGCGATGAATGCTGTGCCAAACAGTTTACGTGAAGGTGCTTTGGCAATGGGAGCTACTAGATTTGAAGTTGCAACAAAAGTAGTATTGCCAGCAGCATTTTCTGGCGTTGTAGCATCGATCGTATTAGCTGTTTCTCGTGCAATTGGGGAGACGATGATTGTGACAATAGCAGCGGGGCAAACACCTAACCTTACGTTTAACCCAACAGAGTCGATCCAGACGCTAACAGCGTTTATCGTCCAAGGTGCTAAAGGAGATACCACGTATGGCTCAACGATTTATTACAGTATATACGCAGTTGGAATCACTTTATTTGTTTTCACACTATTGATGAACTTTCTTTCACAATATATCGTTCGAAAGTATAGGGAGGAATACTAATGTTACAAAAACAGCAAGAGAAGTGGCAAAAAAGAGTAACAAAAAGAGTGTGGTTAAACAAAGTATTTCATTCCCTATTCTTTGCTGCAACCACTGTTGGACTTATCTTTCTTGCACTTCTTTTATATCGTATATTGACTCAAGGAATTAGTTATTTAGATTTGGACTTTTTACAAGGATTTCCGGCTCCTTACCCTGAAGAAGCCGGAATATTAGCAGGATTAGTAGGTTCCCTATATATCATTACAATCGTAGCGATTTTTGCTATCGTAATTGGGGTTTCTACTGCCCTCTATTTAGAAGAGTATGCAAAAAAGAATCGATTCACAAGATTTATTCAAAGTAATATTCAAAATTTGGCAGGTGTGCCTTCCATTGTGTTTGGATTACTAGGGCTAACGTTATTCGTTTACATCCTGCATTTAGGATACTCATTGCTCGCAGGTGGTTTAACAATGAGTTTACTCGTCCTACCAATCATCGTTGTTGCTTCTCAAGAGTCGATTCGAGCTGTACCGAATTTTTTAAAGGAAGCTTCTTATGGAATGGGCGCAACGAAATGGCAAACGATAGTACGTGTTGTTTTACCTGCAGCACTTCCTGGTATTATAACAGGCTCTATTTTAGCACTTTCAAGAGCAATAGGAGAGACTGCTCCGTTATTAGTTGTAGGAGCAGCGGCAGCAATTTACACACTTCCTGATTCCTTATTAGGCTCTTACACAGCAATGCCAATTCAAATTTACAGTTGGATTAGCAGACCACAAGAGGAATGGCCTCTAGTAGCAGCTGCAGGTATCATTGTTCTTTTAGTTGTCCTGTTATTAATGAACACGATCGCTGTGTTAATAAGAAATAAATTTAAAAAACGATATTAAATTTGGGTGGGAGGATTTAGAATGTCTATTTTTACAAAAGCAGTTATACAAGATACGGAACCAGTCCAAACAAATAAACAAAGCCATGTGTTTGAAATTTCTGATTTGAATTTATGGTACGGAGAAGATCAAGCCTTAAAAGATATAAATATGGATATTGCACAAAACGAAATTACTGCAATTATTGGCCCTTCTGGATGTGGAAAATCAACGTTTATTAAGACTTTAAACCGAATGGTTGAAATGATACCGACAGTAAAAACTTCAGGGACAATTAAATATAATGATCGTAATATTTTTGATCCTAAATTTGCTGTAGAGGATCTGCGTACGCAAGTAGGAATGGTGTTTCAAAAACCCAACCCATTTCCAAAAACAATCTATGAAAATATTGCTTATGGTCCTAAAATCCACGGAATTAAGAAAAAACAAGATTTAGATGAAATTGTAGAAAAAAGTTTGAAGGATGCTGCAATTTGGAACGAAGTCAAGGATCGTCTTCATGAAAATGCTTATGGCTTGTCTGGTGGACAACAACAACGTCTGTGCATTGCTCGCTGTTTAGCTATTGAACCAGATGTTATCTTAATGGATGAACCGACTTCAGCACTTGATCCTATTTCTACTTTGAAATTAGAAGAGCTTGTACAAAATTTAAAGCAAAAATATAGCATTGTTATTGTTACACATAATATGCAACAGGCTGCACGTGTTTCTGATAAAACAGCATTCTTCTTAAATGGAGAACTAATTGAGTATTCTAATACGAATAAATTATTTTCAAACCCTAACGATAAGCGCACAGAGGATTATATTACTGGTCGATTCGGATAATCCATCAAATAGAGGGGAAGAGATGAAAGTGACTATAAGAGAGCATTTTTATGAAGATTTACAAAATTTAAAAGGTTTAATTAAGGAACTAGCTGAAGATGCCGAACACGCCCTGAAAGAAGCAGTTGAAGGATTGTACCAAAAGGACATCGTAAAAGCACAACAAGTAATTGATCAGGATGAGCAATTAGACAAAAAGGAAGTAGTAATTAACGAAAAAGCAATATTATTAATTGCAAAACAACAACCTTTAGCGAAAGACTTGAGAAGATTAATTATTGCGATAAAAATTTCTTCTGACCTTGAGAGAATGGCAGATCACGCCGTTAATATTGCCAAAACAACAATTCGCTTAGGAAAAGACCACCCGTTAAATATCCATCCACAAATTGCCAAAATGGCTGAAAAGGCAAGAGACATGGTCATTTTAGCAATAAAGGCTTTTGAAAATGAAGACATTTCTATGGCAAGAAAACTTGCTGAGATGGACGATGAAGTAGATCATATGTATAGTGCCCTTATTCGAGAAATATTTGAAGAAACAACATCTAACCCACAAATGACACAACATTTAATGCAAATGGCTTTTAGTGCAAGATTCATTGAAAGATTTGCGGACCATATTACGAATATAGGAGAAAATATATTCTATCTAGTCAAAGGGGAAGCATACGATTTAAACGATTAAACGTAAGAAGCACAGGCTAATTGATCAGCCTGTGCTTCTATTTTATTTTGTTATTACTTCAGCAATTTCTTCATGAGTCATATTTTTTCTTAATTCAAATTCACCGATTTGAATTTTCGTACTATACTCGTTTGTTTCCAGAAATTTTCCAAAGGCTACTTGATCATCAATTAGGCCATTTTCATATAAGGCTGTACTAATTTCATGAATAACCATTCCTGGTTCGATAAGTAAAATATAGGCTTCCTCTTCTTCTTGACTGAGTTCTTCCTCTGGTTCTTCTTGCACAATTTGTTCCTCATTTTCTTCGGTTGCTGACAACCACTCATCCTGAGTAAGCACTACAAAACCCTCTTGTTGTAAGAAAGTCGAAGCTGTTTCTATAGAAAGTGGATTCTCTTCTTCTACTGAACTTTCTTTTTTTCGTTCCGTTTCTTCTATATAATAGGTAAAACCGAATAATATAGTAGCAGTAAGTAATCCAATGGAGAATGAACGTAAAACTATTTTCATAAAAAATATCTCCTAATTAAAAGTTTTTGGATAAATTTGATGTAATATTGCTCTTACGTCATGTTCTTGCAATGAGGTTTGTTGGGCGATTTTGTCGGTTGATAGCCCTTGATCATAAAGAGCTTTAATTTGTTTTAATAAAGGTGGTTGTTCTTTAGCCTTAGGAGTAGCAGGCGTATCAAAATGAGTATCTAGAACATCTGACAATAATTCTTCTTCTAATATTTTGATTTTGCTTTTCATTTTATATGTTTCCTGTAGGGAAGAAATAGAAAGTTGCTCTACTTGTTCCTCTAACTCCTTCAATCGATCATTCGTAAAGTAAGATAAGATAAACAAACTAAGACCAACTAGAAGTAATGTAATAATCGTTGAAAACATAATTCGACACCTCTTTTCATTAGTTTAGTTATATCACACATTTTTTCTTGATGAAATATGTCATGAAAAAAAAGAAATAACTAAATAAATTAACGAACGCTTGAATATATACGTAAGATTTGGTATTATGTATAAGTCCAAATATGTGATATTAACGATTTTCTAATGAATCAGTCAGAGAGAAATGGAGGGAATTAATAATGCGTGTACAAGTAACTTTAGCGTGCACTGAATCAGGTGACCGTAACTATATTACAACTAAAAATAAACGAAAAAATACAGAACGTTTAGAATTGAAAAAATTCTGCCCTCGTTGTAACACACAAACACTTCACCGTGAAACGAAATAAGGTAAAAGAGTGGTTTGAGATCCATACTAAGGATTTCAGTCACTCTTTTTTTTCTGAAAAAATATAATAGAGGTGCATGCTCATGGATAATGAAAAAAATTTATTAAGAAATAAAGGAAAAAGTTTATTAGAAAGTGTAAGGGAAGAAAAAAGAAATGAGCTTTCCCTTAAACTCACGAATCATGTTATACATACGAGTTGGTGGAAAGAAGCTACCACTATAGGAATTACGATTTCCATGGAGCATGAGTGGAACACAAGGTATTTAATTGAAGCGGCATGGAAAGAAGGAAAAAAGGTTGGAGTTCCTAAATGTTTTCCAAAAGATAATCATAAGATGGTGTTTTATCATTTTACGGATTTCAAGGATTTAGAAAAAGTGTATTTCGGATTGTTTGAACCGAATCCCAACAAAAGTAAGTTGGTGACAAAAGAAGAAATTGAGTTACTTTTTGTCCCAGGCCTCCTTTTTGATTCTAAAGGATTTAGGATTGGATATGGTGGGGGTTATTACGATAGATATTTAAAAGGATTTGAACAAACTTCCCTTTCTATTGCGATGGAAAAACAAATAATTACTAATGTTCCACGGGATCAGTATGATCAACCAGTCAAACATATTA
Organism: Salirhabdus euzebyi; assembly: GCF_014207435.1. Classification (GTDB taxonomy): domain Bacteria; phylum Bacillota; class Bacilli; order Bacillales; family Alkalibacillaceae; genus Salirhabdus; species Salirhabdus euzebyi. Next base: position 72,719 of record NZ_JACHGH010000008.1, on the reverse strand, counting down.
TTACGGAAAATGGCGTTCTATTTTAGTTGGCACGCATATTTTGTTGCGATTGATAGGATAGGTGACTAACTTTGGCTAAATTAAAATAGGTTCTATTCTGCCTACACTGATGTAGATTTTCAGATTTAGTGTAGTGATCGCACGTGAAGTCATTGCGTGTTGGCAAGTATTCTCGTTTGTACAAACCACTTACCTAAGCCGCAGAAACATGCGATACTCCTCGAAAATGAAAGGCAATTTTCTTCGTGCGATGTAATGCTGCCGAAGCGTTCCTTGTCCTATGGGAGAGCAAGAGACTGAAGCCTTGCCAATGGAGAGCGAGTATTTTTCCGCGGCAACGGACTACCACTCATTTTGTAAGGAATGGGCTTCACACTCATAAAGTTACTTCGTAGTAATAAAAGCTTGAATAAACTTCGAGTAGTCACGCATATTAACAATAACACTTGTAAAGGGGTGTTTTTAAAATATGCGATTTTTAATGAATATGGTTCTAATTGGTGTTGGATTAATGGTAATGTATCAACAACGTTTCCGAATCATGCGGTATGTTATTTCAGTAGGGATTTTAAGAAGATTGATGGTCAGAATAGGTATGAATTTACCTGGTTTAAGAGAAAAGTTATTTCAAACAACTTTTTCACGTTCAGCTTTATAAGGCTGAACGTCTTTTTCTGTTCTTTTTTAAAAGCTTCATGGTAAGATGTTTTAGTAAGGAGGACAGCTATATGTTTTATCAAAATGAGTTTTATTTTTGGAAAATATCCCACTATTTAATGGATCAATACGAATTTGATTTAATTCAAGTAGATGAGCGTAATCATGAAATATGGCTTGAGGGTGTTATCAATAAAAAAAGGCACGTGATAAGATTATTTATGCATGATTTTGATTGGACGAATCATCTGAAAAAAGACCTCGCTTATTTAATTGAGAGAATAAAAAAGGTTAAAGGTTTGTTAAGAGGAAAAGATGTTGAAGTACATAACATATATATTTCACAATATCCTCCAGTCGATGATTGGTATTCGGTGAAAAAGCCGATAGTTGTAAAGGAGAGAAAAAACCTTACTATACATACCCATTTTTTTGTTGAAGAAGGAAGAGAAGAAGAAATAGGACAATTTTTTCATTCACTATCATTGGAAAAGCCAAATATTTCTGTCCCTGCAAGTCCTGAGGAAAGTCATGTTACGGTTCAGTACATAAAGCACCGAGTGATTTCACAACATCAAAAGAGGAAAAAAGAAGCCTCGGCTCTATTCAGTTATGGAAAACCTTTTCTTACATATATCTTGCTACTAGTAAATGTTGTTGTGTTTTTATTGATGGAAAATGCAGGAGATAGTACAGATACGTTCCATTTGATTGAATGGGGAGCCAAATTTAATCCATATATTATTGATGGGGAATGGTGGCGAATTGTATCTAGTATGTTCATACATGTCGGATACTTACATCTTTTAATGAATATGCTAGCCTTATATTATTTGGGTAATGCTGTAGAACGAATGTATGGTAGCTTTAAATTTTTCATCATTTATTTTTTAGCAGGAGTATTTGGAGGACTTGCAAGCTTTTCATTTAATACTTCTGTAGCAGCAGGTGCCTCCGGAGCAATTTTTGGTTTGTTTGGGGCATTACTCTTTTTTGGTCTCATAAATAGAAAGCTATTCTTTCAAACGATGGGGAGCAATTTGCTGTTCATTATTGGATTAAATATAGTACTAGGTATTAGTGTACCTAGTATTGATAATAGTGCACATATGGGTGGCCTAATAGGAGGCTTTTTAGCTGCTGCAATCGTCCAAATGCCACGTAAGAGGAATATTTTATTGCAAGTAGCATCGTTGTTGGTATATGTATTTGTAATAGGAAGCCTAGTATATTATGGAACCGAAAATACAAAAAATAGTCATGATCCAAATATCCAATTAGTGTTAGCTCAAAAGGAATTGGATGAAAAAAACTATAGTCAAGCTATTGAATTGTTAACAAAAGGCATTCATTATGCAGATGATTCGAATGAATATTTATATTTTAATCGATCACTCGCTTACATCTACCTTGATGAATGGGAAAAAGCTAAGGATGATTTAGTAAAAGCAGTTACTATAAATGAATCCTTAGCTGAAGGTCACTATAATCTAGCTCTAGTGTACAGTGAACTCGCAGAATATGAAAATGCATTCACCCATGCTGAGAAAGCAGCGTCTATTCGTCCAGATGATTCCCAGTTTCAACGAGTAAAAGAAAAGTTAAGAGAAGTCCGGGATTCGTTGAATTAAACGATGTTTTTGTCCTTGATGATCTTCAAATAATACAAATAAATACTGTCCCTTTTTATCAACTAAAATAAGTGGCATATACGTATTTAATGGTTTTCCGTTAGGATCATCTTGTGTTTTTATCCCAGTAATATAATTTTTATATATTCCTTCCCACAATTGCCCGACAACTTGTTGTGTCTGTTCTACGGTAAGTGTTGGGAAGGCTTTTTCATTAAATTTCCATAATTCCGTTAAAGGGATTTCGAGATAATCGGTTTTGTTTAAATCATAATGCTGCATTAATTGTGTCCAGTAATAATTTAAGTGCTGGTATTTTGTATTATCCAAGGTTTTTTTCCACTCTTTTTCATTCTGTTCTATAGGTTCTTTAAAGGACTCCAGAGCAGAGTGAGGAGAATCAATAATATATAAATGATCGTGGGTCATTAACTGCATACTTTTTATTAAATCATCCGGGTAATGGATTTCTCCATGGTGAAAGGAAATAGCTTCATAATGGCTACTATCCTCTCCGTTGAAAATAGTCTCTTGCTTTAACGTACTCGCCTCTTCCTTCCATTGGTTCAGAATTCCTTTTAATTTTCCATCAACAAAAAGTAGGGATACATCCTGACGTAAGTAAACAGGTTTATCCATAGTGGAGTACATATTCCACCCAATCTTGTAAGAATCCTCATCCGTTTGTGTTAGGAGTTTTAATTCCGTTTTTGATTCCTCAAAGCTTTTTGTTTCATCTAATGGAAAGAATTTAATCACTTTCTGATCCTTTTCTTGGATATTCACAATAATAAAAGAAATAATTAAAGTTAAAAACAATAAATAGAATAAGTTCTTCATTATAGCCCCTCTTTCTAGAAAGCCTGTCTTATTTTAAATGTATGACTTCTTTTTTATTGATATGAAATGTATGTTTAGAAAAAATTAACTCAAACTAAAAAATAGAAATCTTTTAAGATGGGTGAGTATATGACAGAAAAGAAACCTATTATGAATAATTTTGATGAAAATATAAAATACATGAAGGACAGATTAGGAGTGGACAAAAGCTTTGATGTTGTCCATCTTGATTTAAAGTATGCGGGCAAAAGGATGGCTTTATTTTTAGTTGATGGGTTTGCGAAGGATGATATTTTACATTTGATAATGAAGTTTCTTGCAAAACTTGACCCCAAACAACTAGAACCCGACCCATTTGAAAAACTGTTTAAGACAAATTTGCCATACATTGAGCTTGATTACTCAGAGGACTTAAACGAGGTCGCTGATCAAGTATTGGCAGGTCCAACTGCTTTATTTGTGGAAGGTTTATCAAAAGTCTTTATTATTGATGCTCGTACGTATCCAGTCCGTGGGCCTCAAGAGCCCGAGATAGAACGGGTTGTTAGAGGATCAAGAGATGGGTATGTAGAAACAATTGTCTTTAATACAGCTTTAACGAGAAGAAGAGTACGTGATCGTTCTTTGCGAATGGAATATTTACAAATAGGTAGGCGTTCAAAAACAGATGTGTGTGTTAGTTACTTAGAAGATATTGCAGATGATGAAAATGTTCAACACATAAAAAAGAGGCTTGAAGCGATAGACACCGATGGAATACCAATGGCAGAGAAAACGGTGGAAGAGTTTATTGGGGGTAGACACTGGAATCCTTATTCAACAATAAGGTATACGGAGCGGCCAGATACTGCAGCTGCTCATTTATATGAAGGCCACGTTCTCGTTTTTATCGATGGCTCTCCTAGTGTCATGATTACACCTGCAACATATTGGCATCATTTACAGCATGCAGAGGAATATCGCCAAAAGCCATTTATCGGTGCCTATCTACGCATAGTCCGATTTATTGCTGTTTTTGCATCGTTGTTTATCCTTCCTTTATATTACTTATTTGCTAGCGATCCTTCTTTATTACCAGAAGGTTTAGATTTTATTGGACCTAGAGATCCTGGTGTTATTCCGTTACTCGTCCAGTTTGTTATAGCAGAAATAGGGATAGATATGCTCAGGATGGCAGCCATACACACCCCCTCCTCATTAGCAACAGCACTTGGGCTTGTTGCGGCTATTATGATTGGGCAAGTAGCAGTAGAAGTAGGGTTATTTTCAAGTGAAGTCGTCTTGTATTTATCTGTTGCTGCAATTGGTACATTTGCTACTCCTAGTTATGAGTTGAGCTTAGCAAATCGAATTACGAGACTTCTCTTTTTATTTGTAGCAAGTTTATTTGGTCCAACAGGATATGTTGTAGCAATCACAATGTGGATTCTATATTTAACTAACCTGAAAACCTTTAATACACCATATTTCTGGCCTTTTATACCGTTTTCCCCACACGCATTTAGAGACGTGTTACTACGTTCACCGATACCTTTAAAAAATCAAAGACCAACTATTTTGCATCCGAAAGACCCGGACCGTTAACATGTTAACGGTCTCTTTTCTATTTTATTTACAACGTCGCATTGATATAATAGCTTAGGGTGATGATAATGAACACAATATATGATGTACAACAATTATTAATGAAATTTGGTACGATTATTTATATAGGTGATCGTTTAGCAGATTTGGATTTAATGGAAGAAGAAATTAGGGAACTGTATCAATCACAATGTTTATCTTCAAGGGACTATCAAATGGCTATTTTATTACTCCGTCAGGAAGCGGCAAAATTTAGAGACGAAAAACTAAAGGGTGATAAAAAATGAAGAAAAAATATTATATAGGTTGTGACATTGGTGGTACTTCTGTTAAGTTAGCAATTATCAAAGAAGACGGAGTTATTTTCGATAAATGGGAAATACCAACAAACAGTATGAACAATGGAGAGAGTATCCCAAAAGACATCTCAAACTCAATCAAGGAAAAAATGAAAAATCATGCTATTTCAATAGAAGAAATTAATGGAATAGGTGCAGGGGCACCTGGATATGTGGATGTACCGAATGGAATCGTTATTGAAGCGGTAAATATAGGATGGAAAGATTATCATTTAAAAAAGGAATTAGAGGAGCTCTTACACGTACCCGTATTTGTTCTAAATGATGCCAATCTAGCTGCACTTGGTGAGAATTGGTTAGGAGCAGGTCAAGGATCAGATAATCTAATAGCCGTTACGTTAGGTACAGGTGTAGGTGGTGGAATTGTTGTAAACGGTGAAGTAATTAACGGCAGTAATGGAACTGGTGGAGAAATTGGACATATTATCGTTACGCCTAATGAGGGCTATTTGTGCAACTGTGGAAGAAAAGGGTGTATAGAAACGTATGCCTCTGCAACAGGTTTTGTTAAACAAGGATTGGAAGCAATAGAAAACGGATTAGAGACAACTTTAAGTGAAACTTTGCAGTTAAGTGGAAAATTAACGTCAAAGGATATTTTTGAGCATGCTAAAAATGGAGATAACGTGTCGAAGCAAATTATTGAGAAGAACGCAGATCTATTAGGATTAATGCTTGCGAATTTAGCTGTAACGACGGATCCTGATAAAATTATTATTGGTGGTGGTGTAGCAAAAGCCGGCAATCAGCTATTAACCCCACTGAAAGCAGCTTTTTCAAAATTTGTTTTAGGAAAAATAAATGAAACGTGTGAAATTTTCATTGCGCAATTAGGTAATGATGCGGGTGTTGTTGGTGGCGCTTATTACGTAAAACAACAACTTCAAAAATAAGACAATCATGTTTCAGTTGTAACGATTTTCATAAGAATATATTACGAATAAGAATGTGTAGTCTATGGACTACACATTTTTTATTTCTTTGAATAACATTAAATTGATTTAGTATTTTCTTGTTAGGAAAGTCTTGAAATTGGGTAAACAATAGGACAACAATGAAGATAAAAATATCTTGACTAACTTGCCGAACACGTTAGAATAGAGTAGTTAGAAATTTTTTAAGGAATATTTGAATTTTTTATTTTATTTGTAGTAGTCATAAAAGGATTATTCGTTAAATATATAGGAGTTGGAAATCAAAAAACATTTTTATTTTTGAAACATTATAGATAGGTAAAACGTCTATTATGTGTAACAATTTAATTCTTGTAAAAATTATGGTTTAAAAGGGATTTCACTTTCATATACTAAGGCATTTGGCTTCCATTGGAAAAGAGCCAAGTCTATCTAACCTATGAAATTTTGAAAATGTTATAGTTATTTCCATTTCACGATATGAAGTTTGATCAAAGGAGGCACTTTCTATTATGTTACAACGTATAAAATGGCCATTGTTTTTAATCGCCGGATTAATGTTTGGCCTAAAAACATATATAGTATATCGTTTTGTATTTACCATTTCACTTGAAAATATGATGCAGGAAATTATTCTATTCATTAATCCATTTGCAACTGCCTTAGTATTTTTCTCTCTAGCAGTATTAATGAAGCCTGAAACACAAAAGAAGTTTATAAAATATGGTGCACTAATTGGAACATTAGTTATTTATGTTAACTTGGCATACTACCGTAATTTTACTGACTTTATTACATTACCAAGTTTGTTTCAATTTAAGAATTTCTCAGATTTAGGTTCAAGTGCAGCAAGTTTAACACAATTAGGCGATCTTCTATTATTCTTAGATGTCGTTATCTTATTCTATTTAGCTAAAAAAACGGATAACCGTCTAGTTAAAACTTATCAACGTAAAGGAAAACTTAAAATTTTAGCCCTATCCTTTAGTTTATTATTAACTAACGTTGTGTTGGCTGAAATCGAGCGTCCTATGTTATTTTTACGTGGATTTGACCGTGAATATTTAGTAAAGAATATTGGGCTATTTAACTACCATATTTATGATATTGTTATCAATTCAAAAACAAAGGTTCAGCGTGTTTTAGCGGATGGAAGTGAACTAGTCGAAATTGAAGAGTATGTAAACGAAAATATAGAACAAGATACAAAATCTGATATGTGGGGTATAGCAAAGGATAAAAACATTATCTACATCTCACTTGAATCGGTACAAAGTTTCGTTATAAACGAAACATTAAATGGTGAAGAAATTACACCTTTCTTAAATGATTTAATTGAAGACAGTTATTACTTCGAAAACTTCTATCATCAAACGAATTTAGGAAAAACGTCTGATTCAGAGTTTCTAGTAGAGACTGGTTTGTATCCATTACCAAACAGTTCTGTATTTTTTACACACGGACAAAACGAATATAATGCTGTCCCTGAAATTATTAAGGAAAACGGTTATTATTCAGCTGTTTTTCATGCCAATAACAAAAGTTTCTGGAACAGAGATGTAGCATATGAATCTTTAGGTTTTGATCAATTTTTTGCAGAAGAGTATTATAATGTTACAGAAGAAAATTCAATTGGTTGGGGATTAAATGATAAAGAGTTCTTTGAACAGTCCATTAAATATATGGAAGAATTACCAAAGCCTTTTTATACGAAGTTTATTACTTTAACAAATCACCATCCGTTTGAATTGGATGAACAATTTGCTTCTATTGATCAATTCGATTCCAATTCAAACACAGTTAATCAGTATTTCCCAACTGTCCGTTATACGGATGAAGCTGTTAAACAATTCTTTGATTTACTAAAACAAAGTGGATTATATGAAGAGTCTATTATTGTTTTATACGGTGACCACTACGGAATAAGTGAATATCATAATGAAGCTATGGGACAATTTTTAGGTAAAGAATTGACACCTTACGATAGTTTGCAATTGCAGCGAGTACCGTTAATCATTCACATACCAGGTCATGAAGATGATAGAGTGATTGATAAAATAAGTGCTCAAATTGATATGAAACCGACTCTTCTAAACATGTTGGGAATAGAAAACAATAATGACCTAACATTTGGAACAGATTTATTCGCCGAAGATCGTAAACCTTTCATTTCTTTTAGAAATGGCGACTTTGTAACAAATGACTATTTGTTTACAAAAGGTACTTGTTATGATCGTCAAACAGGTGAACCGGTTGATGATGTTAGCGACGATTCAGAAGAAACAACAGAAGAATCACTTTGTGCACCATATAAACAATCAGTTTTAGATGAATTAGGCCATTCTGATGACTTAATTTATGGAGATTTACTAAGATTTTATGATTTTTCAAAGGGAACAACAAAAGAAGAATAATCACAATCAAAATTCCCGTATTACATCGTGATACGGGAATTAATTTACCTACACCTTGAATATTTCCACTAACAATCAACTAAGGATCACCTACAAAACGAATTTCCACTTTATATTAAGAGGTGCCATATTACGATGAAATATCCTCCATTATTTGTTGTTTTGCTACTAGTTTTATCTTTAATAGCTTGTTCAAGTGCTACTTTTGATGACGGTGTAATGAGACCTCATGAAAAAAAAGATCTTTCTATCACCCATAAAAAGGGGTCATCTTCTAGTCATGGAGTTAAAAACTTCGTACCACTTGAGGATAGTGATTTTTTATCCATCAAGTCTTGGTATAGTGATAGTCAGTTTTTATATGTTAGAAGTGAAGCTGAAAAGGCAGAAGTGATGATTTTCGATGTTTATACTGGAGATAAAAGGAAATTTCTTGAAACAATTAATCCGATCACCCAAATAGTTCCTAGTCCAACAAAGGAGTATTTTGCTATTGAAACAAAAGACAACTTTGAAAAGTCGATTGTTTTAATAGTAGATAAACAAGGAGACATACTATTTGAGAAGCCAAAAACCTCGGATTACGTAGAATTTTCTTGGAGCCCTTATGAGGAATCAGACATAATTATCACTTATTATTTGCCAAATTTCACAACATTAATGGAAGTAGTAAACATCGTAACGGATACTACAGAAGTGATAGATGTACAGCCATATGTACAATGGTATGATAAAAATACAGTTGCTCATTTTAAATGGAGTAGCGAGCCTTCATTGTCAGCTCCTATCCATTTATATAATCTGGAAACACAGGAGACTAGTCAATTAGTAACGAATGCATTAGTTTTTACGTCTAATCAAGATTCTTTTATGTATGTACAAGAGAGGGATACTGGCTTATCATTTCATTTTTTTAAAAACGATAGCGAGAACAGCCATGCTCAATTTGAAATACCGAAGTTAGATACTCATGCCGGTTATATTTGGACTCCATTCTTCAAATGGGTACAGTATTCAAATGAGTTTTATACATTCGAACCTAAAGATGGCGGTTCAGTCCTAGGCTATGAGGAAGGCTTTAGCCTTATTTCATTCGATATCAATACGGGAACAAAAAGAGAAGTGGTTGAAGTTGAATCGTTAACTCAAATTGATTGTACCAACGATGGAAAGCTTTGTTTAGTCGGTTATCAACTAGAAAATTTGGTGTCAACTGACTCAGGTAACATAACAAGTATAGTAAAAACAAAATAAAACACAAAAAAAGCCAGGATTAATCCTGGCTTTATACTTGTTTATATTATGAAAATAACTTTGGAAACAATTCATTTAGAATGGTCATAATGGAAAACCATCCGAAGATTAATGTAGAAATACCTGCAAATCCAACGGCAAAGATGTTGCGTTTCTTTGCTTCACGGAAAACAGCAATTAGGGACAAAACTGCTACGAAAAAAAGCATGATACCTGTAACCAACGAGATAACCCCCTTTATACTTATAGGAAATTTGCGTTAAAATAATAATAAATACATTACATAATATGTATCGTCTATTCTACTCTCATACATTTTATAAAAATTTTCTTCGTTTGTCGAGTTTTTTAATAAATTTATAGGAGGAGTAACGAGTGAAGATTAAACAATTGCCTTTAGGTGCATTGCAAACAAATTGCTACATTATACACGATGAAACAGATGCGATTATAATTGATCCTGGTGCTGATGGAAATATCGTAGGTAACTATTTAAAGGAAATGCATGTTCATCCAATTGCAATCCTGTTAACCCATGCCCATTTTGATCACATTGGCGCTGTTGACGAATTACGGAAAGAATTTAATTTAGACGTTTATCTTCATGAAAAAGAACAAAGCTGGCTTGAGGACTCCCTTTTAAACGGGTCTCAATTGTTTGGTGTTACTGCACCAATTAAGACGTCACCAGCAGAAAAAACGTTGGAAGAAGGGTTATTAACATTAGGGAAATTTAAAATGGAAGTTTGCTACACTCCTGGGCATTCACCAGGAAGCGTGTCCTTTCTTTTTAAGGAAGAGGGGTTTGGAGTAGTGGGAGATACTTTGTTTCAAGGAAGTATTGGAAGAACGGATCTTCCGGGTGGTGACCATAATCAGTTATTGCATAGTATTAAGGAAAAACTTCTATCATGCTCCGATGAGCTAACCGTTTATCCCGGTCATGGTCCTCAAACGACGATAGGTATAGAGAGAAAAATAAACCCTTTTTTACAAAGGATTTAGAAACAAGCAAACCCCCTTCTGCTCAGAAGGGGGTTTGGGGGGATGTGCTCTGTTCTTTGTTGGTTAGGGATTAGTTAAGCTACTTTTATTACTATAAAGTTTATTTAACACTATGTCAATAGTGTAAACCTAAAAAAGGAGGGGAGAATAATAAAACACATTATCACATCACACATAGAAAAAAGTGCCCATTTTAGTATAAGATATGATGAATATATCGAGCTAGCACTATACCATCCAACCATTGGATATTACCGTAAACAAAAGGCCCCTTTTGGTAAATCAGGTGATTTTTATACGTCGAGTTTCGTACATGATGTTTTCTGCGAAGCAATGGTAGATTATTTTCTAAGTATATGGGAAAAGTACAGCCTACCGTTTGCTATATGTGAATTAGGTGGGGGAGATGGGACTTTTGCTTTACAGTTTGGAAATATCATGCGTAAAAGAGGAAAGAACAACATCCAATATATTTTTGTTGAGCAAAATGAGTGGGGAAGACAAAATGTTTTAAAAAATCTCCCACGGACTTGGGATGTACAGGTTTTTACTACTATTGATGATTTTATAAATTCGCATAGTCATTTTAATGGGATTATATTCTCGAATGAATTTTTAGATGCTCAACCTGTTCGAGTAATAGAAAAAAGTAGTGATGAAATATATGAAATCTACATAACGATGGATAAGCAATTAAAGTTAACAGAAACAAAAAGACCTTGTTCTGAGGATTTATTATATCTTATAGCAGATTTTGATTTAGAAATAACGAATGGGCAAAGAATAGAAGTCCCCATTTACATCAACCCAATTATGTCGAAAATAAGTAGATTATTAAGAGAAGGATTTGTTATTACGGTAGATTACGGTTATCTGAAGCAAGATTGGGAAGTACCTAGTCGAAGGGAGGGGAGCCTTCGAGGTTATTATAAGCATCAATTAAATAAGAATGTGCTTAACCATGTCGGTGAAATGGATATTACGCATCATGTACATTGGGAACCTTGGATAGCCGAGGGAAATAAACATGGTTTAACATGTAGAGGTTTAGTTAGACAGAATGAATTTTTACTGCACCACTGTAATATATTACAATACTTAAAATCAAATAATTCTACGGATGCCTTTTCTGGGGAAGCAAAGAGAAATCGCGCAATCAGATCTTTAATTCTTGATGATGGATTATCACAGCTTTTCGATGTGTGTATTCAACAAAAGAAAAGTAGTTCGGGTTAAATAATCAAGGAAAAAACCCCATCCAAATTTATGAGTTAGCATAAATTTGGATGGGGTTTTACTTTTTAATGGCTGAAAGACGGTACTAATAGGAAAGAAGTATAATACGTAAATCCTATAAAAAACACCGTTAAATACGCACCAAATATGTACATGTACATACGCTCTGAAAGATTCAAATAGCTTAACGTAATAAATAAAACAGTTTGCGCTAAAAACAAAATGGATGTCTTGGTCATATCACCAACATAGAACATTACTGTGAAAATCCCAGTCCAAAATCCTAGAACACGATACATACGATCCATGGTATCCCCCTCCTTCTACTGGTGATTCATCATCGTTATTATAAACTACCTATTTTAGAAAGTAAATGAACTTTTTACACGTTGAGAAGTATAAAATTTCAGCCCTGAATCAACCGTAGTAGTTAAAATTTCAAGTTTCGATTTATAGTAACTACAACTGTTTTTTCAAAGCTCTCTGTAATAGGTAAGTTTTCATTATGGCTTCATTATAGCATGATACGTACAAGTTTGGCATCCGTCAAGCATGTTAGTATGCTCCTTTAGGCTAATAAGGTTATCAAACAATTCTTCAAACATACCTTTAATAAAAAAACGATGCATCTCACAAATTGTATGAAAATTATCATCAGCTGCTATTTCTTTGAAAGGACAATTGAAAATTTTAAAAATAACTTCATCATTTTTTTCAATAAAATCATATTCGGGATCTAACCCTAACATACTAGATGTCTCATTAAGAATGGTGAGTTTTTGCTCAACATTTAAATCAGTAACTGGTGTATTCGGGTATTTGGACACTAAAAGTTGTTTTCCAAATTTTTTTCCTGTCACTAGTAAGGCTTCTTTTCCTACTTCACCTAAATTAAATAAAGATTCAATCGCCATTTTTGCTAGTAGTTCATAATCTCTATAAGGAAATTGTAATTTAATTACTTCATCAGATAATTTATAAACACGATATGGACGTCCACCTTTTTGGTTTTTTTGGTGGGTAGAAACAATCATACCAATGTCTTCGAGTTTACTAAGATGTAGTCTTGCAACATTCGGGTGAATAGCAAAGCGATCTGCTATTTCCTGAACGTTCACTACATCGTGTTTTTTAGATACATATTCATAAATACTTAATCTTGTTCCATCATTTAAAACATTTGTTATTTTTAGCGTTTGATCCAAAATGAAGCCCCCCGAAAAGAATGTTTACAAGAATATCATACTAGAAGTTATAATAAATGGAAATAAAAAGTGGGGACTAGATATAAAAATACTGGCACATATGTGCCAGTATTAACTGGGCTAGCTGGATTCGAACCAGCGAATCACGAGACCAAAACCCGTTGCCTTACCGCTTGGCTATAGCCCAATGTATTACATTTATAGTATGGCAAGATGTAAAGGACTTATACAAAAAATATGCTATTTTTTTGCGAAGTTTAATGTAATGGACTCTCGAGAATCCTCTAGTGTATTGTAGATAAACTGTCCTTTTATTAGTTCATCACTAATGGGTGTATACAGAATTTTCACATTACCATCTTCATATGTGAAGTTAATTTCACTAGTACCATTTTTTATATGTAAGGATGGTAATGTTCTCCGAAAATCAAAGTAACTAGAAATAAACAAGGTTTCAAGCTTTATCTGCTCTTCTCGCAAATCAACTAATACCCTTTGGTTATCTAACGAATTAAGGGCACTCAATAAAAGGAATATCAGTACAGTAGATAAAAAATATACAAATGGAAAGACAAATCCATTATCATTATTGATTTTTTTAATAGAGCAACGATAACCTCCTTTCATATCTATTCCCTCCAGTCATCTCAACATTGACATACACAGAACCGTTCTCTTCTAAAAAAGTAATACTTCGAACATTAAAAAGTAAAATTTCGTGACCTGTATAATTTACTCTTCTTCTTATAGTGTTTCTGTATAATTCAATAGTAATTACTTCTGATGAATTAGGGTTAATTAACAGTTTGGATTGGGTAACATCGATTTCCTCCCCTTTGAAAAATTCCTTTTGCATGATATGGAAAAATGTTGAAACAGAACTTTCTTCTGGGAAATCTTTATTTTTTATATGAGGAATATGTAAAAGTAAGTTAGTTAGTAAAGGAAGAAGGGAGGCGAAAATAAGAAGTGTAGTTAAAGTAGACAAATAAGTTACACCTTTGTCATTTTTTAACATGGAGGCACGAACTTTCTGTAGCATTTTTAGAGTTATTCCAAGTTATACAACCTGTCCAAGTATTATCTTTTAATGACAACGATATGGTTGCATTTGTGTTACTAATATTGATTGGTTTTGTAATAATTGTTTCCTCTGTTGTATGCAAAATATCAATTATCTCATTATAAAGCGTCTCGATCATTTTAGAACGAACGGAAAGTATATGCTGCTCCAATTTAACTTGATTGATCATCGGTAAAACAAAAAAGAGAATGGTTAATAGCATACTGAAAGACAAAATTGAATCAAAAAGGGTGAAACCTTTATTATTGTTCCGCAACATAATATCTTCCTTTTCCAAATGGAAATGTTAGTTTATATGTTTTATTTTTTATGTGGATGGTAAAAGAACCTGGTTGAATGGGTGTTCCAGAAACATTAAAAGAGAACGGCATATGGAAAGTTCCCAATACTATATGAATGGTTGACGAATAATGTCTTTTAAACAATAGTTTTCCTAGGCCTCCTTCTCTTATTTCGTAAAAATGATCGTGTGGGAAAATGTTTAGTTTTAAAGGTGTTTGTTTGGTTATAGATAAATTTTGCATAAATAGCATATCTGATTCAAACGTCTCAAAAAAATCTCTCGTCGCAATCGATTCTTTCACCCGTTCATTAATTGGTACTGTGATAGTCATTATTGTGGTGAACAGGGTGATTACTAATAGCATCTCTAATAAAGTGAAACCACTATCATCCGTATCCGTTAGCTTAATTTGTTGATGGAACTTCACTACTAACACTACCATCATCAAGGAGGTGTATTTCTGTGCCATTTGGGCATTTTGTTTCACTCAAATAACCCTCTGTAACAAGATCATTAATCTCTACTGGTAATTGACCTTTTTCTATTTTATATACTTGTGTTTGCGATTCAACCAAGCTTTTAAATGCTGCACAACTTTTTGTGTCTATTACTTCATTATTTTTCGTTACATTAGGAATTGTGATAAGTAGTAAGACGGAAATTATTAAAAGGACAACTAACATTTCGATTAGCGTGAAACCTTTTTCGTTATTCATAAAATCACCTTTTCTTTTTTATAAATGCTTCATGATTTCAAACATTGGATATAGAATGGAAAAATATATGGTCACGATAATGCCACCGAATAAAATGTAAATAATCGGTTGTATGAAAGAAATAATTCTAAGCATTTTTGTTGTAATGGTATCGACAAGGATATCAGCATAGTTGCGTAAATCTTTAGCAAGTGTTCCATCATGCAAATTTCTTTCAAAAATGATTCCTACCTCATTTTCTAACAACGTAAAATCTTCTATAGTTTCTTTAATGCTATCCCCTTTATAAATAGTCTGGATAAATGAAATGGAGTATTCTTTGATAATGGGTAGATGTTGTTGTTCACTCATAATTTGAAGAGCATTTTTAATGGAAATGCCACTGTCGAGCAAAGAACTAAAGTGATAACTGAATAGATAGGTTGATTCAAGACTTTTTAGCTTATTAACTATAGGTGTTTTCGAATATATTTTTATTTTTAACGAAGGGGAAATATTTATATTGAAGTATTTCCAAAACAGTGTAATGCCACAACAGAGGAAAAAAATGATAAAAAATGAGTTAATAAAATAATTAATACTATTAAATAACTGAACTAATTGACCTTGTCCAACGTTATATGATTGGAACCCTTTATATAAATTGTGTAGAGAAGGTATAACAAAAAGTTTTAAACTAATAAAGAGAAAGACCAAAAAAAGAAGGAGCATGGAAGGATATTGCATTACTTTTTTAAACTTTTCTTGAAAAGCCTGTTGATGCTTTAATAAATTCATACAATTGATTAGGGTAACGTCCATATTCCCCGTTGATCTAGAAAAATAAAGAAACGAAACTACAAAGTTTGAAAAGCCAAGATTTTTGAAAATGAGATCAAGAGGCTCCCCCTTTGATAGAGAATCCATAATAGCTTTTGCTAAATAGTGTTGATGTTGGTCTAAAGCAATTAGTTGAAGAGATTTGTTAAGGGAATATCCTCTTTTTAATAAAGAGGTTAAGCGATTTAATAATAGCTGCTGTTCACGTAGTGATAGTTTAACTCTTTTGCGTGGAGTATTTGTCGTACGTGTTTTCATCAATAAAACCAAGAGCACATGCTTTCCTCCTTAGTTTTTGGAAAGAATTAAAATGGATATTATTCTCTGGCGAAACCCCATTAATAGCTTCCATTAAACAATTTGATTCGAGTAGCTCTAAAATAGCAGCTCTTGATCCTTTCACTGGTAATAACTGTTGTGAAGCAATTCCAAGTATCGCTTGCTCTAAATCCACCTTTGAAATTCCCATATCTAAAAGGCGATAAATAGTACCAAAGGCATTTTTTGCATGAATTGTTGTGATAACTAGATGACCTGTAAAAGCTGCTTGAAAGGCAAACTTTGCAGTAGGGATGTCTCTAATTTCTCCTACCATTAATATGTCCGGGTCATGTCTCAGTGCTGCTTTCAATCCAGCGTCATAACTTATTCCAGCTTTTTCATTTACTTGGACTTGGAGAATATTGTCTAAGTCTTTTTCAATAGGGTCTTCTAATGTAATTGCTTGAAAAGGTTTATTTTTTACCAGTGCTTGTAATAAAGCATACATTGTAGTTGTTTTACCGCTCCCTGTTGGTCCAGTAATGAGAATAATTCCAAATTTTTGACCAATCCAATTTAAAAGCGTAGTTGCTTGTTTAGGGAATAGAAACAAATGATGGATGGAAGGGATAATTTTACGGGGCAATATTCTAATTGCTAAACTTTCGGAATATTCTACTGGAAGTGTTGATAAACGAAGGTCAAAAAAGTTATTTTGAAAGTGATGAGTAGAAGTTCCATTTTGTGGTTTTTGTAATTCACCTATTTCCATACCAGAAGTAAACTTAAAAAAAGATAATAAAGGAACATACTTTATTTTCGGTATGGAAAATTGATAGCTCCGTTCGCCATTAATTCGAAAAAATACATCTGTATCATTGGCTTGTGGTGAAAAATGAATATCCGTAGCGGAAAGATTTACGGCCTGATTTAATATTTTCTGGGACAACTGTTCTACTGTAGACATTTACACACCTCCTTTCTTTTCTGAAATAAAAATATATAATGTTTAAAAGGTATTTTATCTTGCTCTACCGAAAGAGTCACAATCGTAAAATGCAATACTGTTAGTCAAATTCATGTTAAAAATTAATTTAGTGGATGAAAATCACAAACTTACTAAATAAAGTTGAAAGATAATGTAAAGTTACTAATTTTTTATGGAGGTACGTAAAGTGAAGAGTATATGTTTAGTTGGATTTATGGGGAGTGGAAAAACAACTATTGGTAAAGAGTTGGCAAAGCAATTACATATAGACTTTTATGATACAGATGTAGAAATTGAGGCATGGAGAAAAATGTCTATTCCACAGATTTTTGAAAAAGAAGGGGAAGAATATTTCCGGCAATATGAAGCGGAAATATTGAGAAAGCTACCAACTAATTATGCAATCATCGCTACGGGTGGGGGAGTAGTTGAAAGGAAGGAAAATAGGAATTGGATAAAGGAGTCCTTGCTGGGTGTATATTTAAAACCTACATTTGATATTATTTCTAATCGATTAACGGATGATAAAAGCCGTCCATTGTGGAATAAACAGGAGGAAGAGAAAAGGGAATTGTTTATTAGAAGAATACCTCTTTATGAAGATTGCGTGAAAATATCAATTGATATAAAAACAGAATCAACAGTGAAGGAAACTGTTAACACTATTCTGAATAGCATAAACGACTTGAAATAAGGGTAAACTGTATTTAAAAACATATTTCGGAGTGAGGATCATGGCTGGTAACGATTTTGTAAAGTATATGACGCAGGAATTAGTAAAGTATGCTCATCTCCCTAAAGATGAAAAAATAAAAAGAAGACATGAACGAAAAATGAAAAGAGAAGAGTTAGATCGTACAACTAAATATTTTGGAATGCTTCCAGCAGCAATCAAAATGTGGAGAAGTGGTAAAAGAAAACATTAGGAACCTAAAGAGGTTCCTTTTTTAATGCAGTTATAAAAAGTTTTCTAGAGTACCGTTGCAATTTATTTATAGTTCGATTATAATCGAACTATAATATGTTCGATGGAGGTCGAAATTATGTCGTTCGAAATTGAAGTTGATTTTTGTCCAGCTTACGAATTGGTTAACAGTTTAAATGCTTATTTAAGTAAGCAAGACCGCAAATCAATAGATTTGGGTAAGAGGTGGTACGATGAAGTTAGTCAAACATTAACAGCTGAATTTAAAGCTTATTTGGGAGACTTGAAACCAGATATGACAAAAGGGCTTGAACATCTCATTTATAGTTGTCCAGGAAAAAGAAGTGAACAATCCTTTTTGAAATGGATGGATGACCAATCTTTTCAAAATATTTATGATATCCTACAACCTTACGATACAAAAATATTAAATACCTTAAAGGAACGTATTCATGATTGGGAATTTGTTTTAAAGGAATGGCACAAACAGTACTTTTCTAAAATTGATTCGCGAATTTTAATTGGACTTGAGCAAAAAGCAGCACAGATCAAAAATGATAGCAAATTATATTCACCTGAGGAAGTATTCGAGGAAGTAACAAATGGCATGCGTCAATCTCCAAATGACAAATTAAAAACCATAAGATTAATCCCACAATATCATCTTAGTCCTATCAATCGTTCCCATTACTACCAAAATTATGAGGAGATGTTTGTTTGTTTCTTTGCTTGTGATGTTATCCCACTAAAAGCAGGTGAACCATCCCCGCGTCTAATGAGAAAAATGAGATGTTTATCAGAAGAAATGAGAATGAAACTTCTCTACTATATGTCTGTTCAAGAAAGAACTTTTAACGAGTTATTGAACTATAGCGGCTTAGCTAAGAGTACACTCCATCATCATTTAGTTGTGTTGCGAGGAGCTGGGTTAATTTCCTTGGAAATAAGTGAACCTAACAACAAGTATTTTTTGCGAGCGGATGCTATTCATCAGCTAACAGCTGAATTAGGAGACTTCTTCCTATTACAGGAGGCAAGCAAGTGATTAAAAATAGGAAATTTTTCTACCTATTTCTTTCTCAAACAATTAGTTCTTTTGGAGATTTTTTTGGTCTTTTAGCTATTGAGTGGCTAGTTTATGAAATGACAGGTTCTTTGTTGTTAATGGGAAGTATATTAACAGCAATGGGTGTTACACAACTCGTAGTAGGATTTTTGGGAGGACCATTAATAGACAGAGTGAATCGCTATCATTTAATGTATTGTTTAGACATACTGAGTTTTATTGCTATTGGCATGCCTGCTTTACTAGGATTCTTGGGTTATTTAGAAATTTGGCATTTATTTATAGCTATTATTCTACTCGGTGCTTCTAGTGCTTTATTAAAACCAACTGGCATGGCTGTATTACCCGAAATCATCAATGATAAGGATGAACTAGTACGTGCTAACTCGATGTTAAGTATAGGAACATCATCTGCCGTAGTAATAGGTCCAGGTTTGGCTGGAGCAACAATCAAATATTTTGGAGCAAGTCAAAGTCTTGCAATAGATGCTATAAGTTTTCTTTTTTCAGCCTTTTTAATTTCCTTGTTAGCAAGGAAAGTGAGGAAAGAACCAAATGATAAGCCTCGTCAACAAAATGTTGCAAAGGTGAACGGATCAACGACAAAAAAATATTTTAGTGAGTTGATTGATGGATTAAAGTTTTTTCTGATTGCTCCATACCTATTAGTCATTATGATTATGGTCTCATTAAGAAATATGTCAGCTCTAGCAGTAGCAGCAATTACACTACCATACGGACTGGAAATACTCCACGTGGACGCTCTAGGTGTAGGGCTTTTAAGTTCTAGTTCAACAATAGGGATTTTAGTTGGATCATCTTTATTAATTTATATAGGAGACGTGAAAAATCGAAGGATTCCTATGTTAGGAAGTGTATGTCTAGGTGGAATTTTGTATTTAAGCTTAGCATTCATTTCTAGCTTTTGGTTAGCTATAATTGTTTTCTTTTTCTTAGGTATGACGGGTCCGTTTTTCGGATCATTTAGTTCCACTATATATGCACAAGTGGTTCCGAATCAATACCTTGGCCGCGTCATGTCTGCGAGATTGTTGGTTGGTGGCTCGTTGCAGCCGGTTGGTAGTTATTTAGGGGGAGCTCTTTCCCACTTATATGGTATACCATTTTTACTGTTCTTCATCGGTTTCATTCCCGCGCTTGCGGGTTTTGTAGGATACTTCTTACCTGTAACAAAGAAAATAGATGGAGAACTGAAAGAAATAGAAATAGATAAAGTAGATGCACAGAAGGGGATTGGAATATAAATAAACAGGTTGTCTGCAAATGACAACCTGTTTTTAATTATTTCCCTATAAATTGATTGGAGGTAGTTTCACTTAAGTAAAATAAGCCACCATTTATAATTTTTATTTGTATTTCAGGTAATAACCTTTTTTCTAAGTGATCTACTTCATTTTCATAACGTTCCTTGAGCAATTCTTTCTCATCATCCGAGGCGGTTTCCGTGTATGATTCATAAAAGTGGTTTAAGATCTCTTTCTCTTTATCAAAATGTTCATATGCTTCCTTCGCCCAATCGTCTTCCTGCTCACTTAAATAGTGTTGTAAATAATTGTTTATCCGATTAAATGCACTAGGAATTCGTACGATTGGGGAAATAGTGTAACTGTAATCCGGAATAACACTAGAAAAAGAAATCTTCTTTAAAAGTTCCATAAAATTAAAAACCATTGTTCCATTAATTAAGTGTAAACCAATAGATAATATTTCATCTTTCTTCTGTCTACCTTTGTAACTAATCATAATATTATTTACTAACCAAGGATTCAAAGCTGTTTGTCCAGCTTGTTCATATAACATAGTGTAACGCCCTTGTGCTAGCTGGGAATTGAAAATTTGATGGAGTCTAGGAGAACCGAAATGAATCCATTCGCCCTCTTCATGGCGCATGGAAGGACTGGAAATAAACGTAAGTGTTGCTGTCTCCCCCTCTTGTCCAATCTTTTTAATATATTCCCAGTAAAAAGGTCTATTTAATAATAGGCGATCAAGTTCTTCATTTAGTTTTACAGTAATTTTTCCTTGTCGACTTTCTTTTATTTCACATTGATTTAAGGAAAAGAAATTGTGAAGATAATTATGAATTGCTTGCTGTTCCATCTTCACTCATCCCTTCTTCTTGATTTTGCTGAAAAGCAGCTGTTAAATTCTCCATTTTTATTCTTGCTTCCCCTGGTGACTGTGATTCCGCAAAAATTTCTTTTATTTCATTTTCTAGGTTTGGAATATTTAATTGTTCTAAAATATCGTCTAAGTCACCAATTACACGTTCAAATAAATTTATCTTTTCATAAAGTAAAGAAATTAAATGTTCATCAATCGTATTCCGAATGGCTAAATAATAGATGTTCACATCTTCTTTTTGACCAAAACGATGAATTCTTCCTATCCTTTGTTCTAGTCGCATCGGATTCCAAGGAAGGTCATAATGAATCATATTGTTACAAAATTGTAAATTGATTCCCTCACCACCTGCTTCTGTTGCAATTAAAACTTGTGCATGATTTTGAAATAATTGCGTCATCCACTCTTTTTTGCCTCGTTTGAAACCGCCTCTGAATGGGACTGAAGAAATCCCGTGCTGCTGTAAATACCATTGCAAGTAATATTGAGTTGCGCGATATTCAGTAAAAATAATAAACTTTTCATCAGAATTACCAATTATGTCTATTACCTTTTTTGCTTTCGCGTGATGAGGGAGCTGTTCGATTTTTTGTATAACTTGCTCTCCCCATTCTTGTTTACTATTGTTCTCTTCATGTTGTTCAACCATTTTTTTCAAAGAAAGATAACATGCCTCTCTACTTGAACAAAATTCCCTCTTAAGCGTAATAGATGTAAAGGGATCTTTTGAAAATAGCTCATGATCCAAATCATCATATGCACTCTGTTCATCTTCACTGAAATTAATCCAAATAGTGTCTATTTTACGCTTTGTCCAGTCTATACCTGTATCTTCACGACGGTTACGTACCATAACATTTTGAACCAGTTGTTTTAGGTTTTCGTCTCGTTTTAATGCACTACGTTTATTTCCAAAAGTTTTAGAGAATTCATCGTAACTACCTAAATAACCTGGTTTAAGGATTGTGACTAGATTAAAAATGTCCGCTAACTGATTTTGGACAGGTGTTGCTGTTAGTAGCAGGCAATACGTTTTCTTCAAACTATTAACAAACTGATAGTTTTTCGTTTTGTGATTTTTTAACTTGTGAGCCTCATCTATAATAATAAAGTCGTATTTTTGACTTAAAACAATATCCTTATGTGGTGGTCTTTTTGCTGTATCGATAGAAGATACAACTACATCACACTGCTCCCAAACATAAGACTTTCTTTGAGAGACTGCTGGAATATAAAACTTTTCATTTAATTCTTTTACCCATTGATTAACTAAGGAAGCAGGGACTAGAATTAGTATCTTTTTTGCTAATCCTCTTACCATGTATTCTTTTAAAATAAGTCCTGCTTCTATTGTTTTTCCTAAACCAACCTCATCAGCTAAAATAGCTCGTCCGCTCATTTTTTCTACTACTTGTTTTGCACAATCTAACTGATGGTCCAAAAATTCCATATGAGGTAAATAGTTTGGAGACATTAATCCTTTGAAATTTGGTACAGCTAAACTTTTAGCTGTTTCATAGGCCATTTGAAACATATCAAAAGAACAAAAAGGTCCATTTTCTATTAGCTTTTTATCCAATTCATTCGGAAATTGTTTATCGAACTGATATTTTATATCCATATAACTCCCACCATTTTGTTTTTATCATAGAGATTAAATAATAATGAAAAATGAAAATGCTTAACACACAAAAAAGTTCGTGTGATATAATGAAAATCGATAGTCAAACTCATATACATACTCAGTTAAATTAGTATAACCGAAATAAATAATTTCATAACAAAGCGAATGATTACTTGAGGAGAGACTGTGTGAAACAGCGCCGAAGGAGCAAGCATTAAATGTGAATCTCTCAGGCAAAAAGACTCTTGTATGACGCAACTCTGGAGAGTGTTCACCATAGTGTGAACCACCCAAGAAGTAAATGATCAAAAGATCATGAAACTTTCTGGTCAAAAGGACAGAGAATTCTTTGATAGGAAGAATTCTCTTTTTTTGTTGGAAAAAAATTACATTAGGAGGATGAAGATGGCGGATTTAAAGAGGACACCACTTTATACAGTTTACCAAGACTACAATGGAAAAACGATTGACTTCGGTGGCTGGGATTTACCAGTACAATTCTCAGGAATAAAAAAAGAACATGAGGCAACAAGAAACGCAGCTGGGTTATTTGATGTTTCCCACATGGGTGAAATTGTCGTAACGGGACCAAATAGTGAGCAGTATTTACAAAAGATGCTAACGAATGATATTTCCAAACTTACGATAAATCGTGCTCAATACACGATAATGTGCTATGAAAATGGCGGAACTGTTGATGACCTTTTGGTATACAAAAAAGGGGACGAAGAATTCTTATTAGTTGTAAATGCATCTAATATTGAAAAGGATTTTAATTGGTTAAAACAACATTTAATTGACGGAGTAAACCTAAATAATATTTCGGAATCTATTGCTCAACTAGCTTTACAAGGACCAAAAGCAGAATTAATTTTACAGAAGTTAACAAATACGGATTTATCTGAAATTAAATTTTTCCGTTTTGCTGATCATGTAACTTTTAGTGGTATTAATAAAGGTGCCCTCGTATCCAGAACAGGGTATACAGGTGAAGACGGCTTTGAAATATACATTGACCATAGTGAAGCAATCGCGTTATGGGAAAAAATATTAGAAGCCGGAGCTGATGAAGGAGTAGAGCCTATTGGGCTGGGTGCTCGTGATACACTTCGATTTGAAGCAACCTTGCCTTTGTACGGTCAAGAATTAACAGCTGAAATTACCCCAATTGAGGCTGGGCTAGGATTCGCTGTTAAAACAAATAAAGAAGCTGACTTTATTGGAAAAGAAGTATTAAAAGACCAAAAAGAAAATGGTACGACAAGAAAAATTATTGGTATTGAAATGGTAGACAAAGGCATTCCAAGACACGGTTATGAAGTATTTAAAGGGGAAGAAAAAGTTGGTGTTGTAACAACTGGTACTCAATCACCAACTTTGGAAAAAAATATAGGGTTGGCAATTGTTGATATAAGGTTTACAAATATAGATGAGGAACTAGAAGTACAAGTAAGAAAACGTCGTTTAAAAGCAAAGGTCATTGCTACACCGTTTTATAAAAGAAAATAATTTAAGGGGGTTGAGATAGATGAGTTTTCGTTATCTACCAATGACAGAAACAGATAAGAAAGAAATGTTAGATACAATTGGTATTCAATCTACAGAAGAGTTGTTTCAGGATATCCCTGAGAAAGTGAGATTTAAAGGGAGACTTAATATTAAAGAGGCAACAAGTGAGCCTGAGTTAACCCAAGAACTTAAAGCTCTAGCAGATCAAAATGTAAACGTAAAATCCCACACATCATTTTTAGGTGCAGGTGTTTATGATCATTACATTCCTTCCATCGTAGATCATGTTATATCTAGATCAGAGTTTTATACAGCTTACACACCTTATCAGCCTGAAATTTCTCAAGGTGAGTTGCAAGCTATCTTTGAATTCCAAACGATGATTTGTGAACTAACTGGGATGGAAGTTTCTAACTCCTCTATGTATGATGGTGGCACAGCATTAGCAGAAGCAGTAAATCTAAGTGCTGGTCAAACAAAAAAGAAAAAAGTAATTGTTTCAAAAGCTATTCATCCAGAATCAATGGATGTAATTAAAACGTATGCAAAAGGTTTTGACCTAGAAATTGTAGAAATAAATCATAAAAACGGTCTTACAGATTTGGTTGCACTTGAAGCAGCCCTTGATGACGAAACGGCTAGTGTCGTTATTCAGTATCCAAACTTTTTTGGACAAATTGAGCCATTACAGGAAGTGCAAAAACTATTAGAAAATGCGAAAAAAGCAATGTTTATCGTTTCTAGTAATCCTTTAGCTTTAGGATATTTAACACCTCCAGCTGTATTTGGAGCTGATATTGTTACTGGTGATGCACAAGTATTTGGTATTCCCGCACAATTTGGTGGTCCACACTGTGGTTATTTTGCAACTACGAAAAAGTTAATGAGAAAAGTACCAGGACGTCTAGTAGGTCAAACAGTAGATGAAGAAGGACAAAGAGGATTTGTATTAACACTTCAAGCAAGAGAACAACATATAAGACGTGATAAAGCAACTTCTAACATTTGTTCCAATCAAGCTTTAAATGCATTGGCTGCTTCAGTAGCGATGACAGCTCTTGGCAAAAAAGGAATTAAAGAGATGGCTTATATGAATATGCAGAAAGCTCGGTATGCAAAATCGACATTTGAAAAAGCTGGGTTTGAGATTGCTTTTGACGGTCCATTTTTTAATGAATTTGTTGTGAGATGTAAGAAAGATGTTTCTGCTATTAATGACGAGTTAGTGAATAAAGGTATCATTGGTGGTTTGAATTTAAGAAAGATGGACCCAAGTATGACAGATCAAATGCTAGTAGCAGTAACAGAGCTACGTACAAAAGCGGAAATTGATCAATTTGTCAAAGAATTGAGTGATATCAATGGCTAATGAAAAAAACTATCCATTAATTTTTGAACTAAGTAAAGAAGGACGAATTGGGTATAGTTTACCTGAATTAGATGTACCAGAAGTAGACCTAACACAAGAGCTAGGCACGGAATATGTTCGTCATATTGAACCAGATTTACCAGAAGTAAGTGAACTGCAAATTATGCGTCATTACACAGGACTTTCTAGAAGAAACCACGGGGTTGATTCCGGCTTTTACCCATTAGGATCTTGTACGATGAAGTACAATCCTAAAATTAATGAAGATGTAGCGCGTTTTGAAGGGTTTAGCTTTGTTCATCCTCTACAGGAAGAAAAGACTGCCCAAGGTGCTTTAGCTTTAATGTATGATCTTCAAACATCATTACAAGAAATAACAGGGATGCATGAGGTAACATTGCAGCCTGCAGCTGGTGCTCATGGTGAGTGGACTGGATTAATGATGATTCGCGCCTTCCATGAAAGTAACGGAGATTTTAACCGTACAAAAGTAATTGTTCCAGATTCTGCACACGGTACGAACCCAGCATCAGCTACTGTAGCTGGCTTTGAATCTGTAACTGTAAAGTCTGATGAGCGAGGTTTGGTTGATTTAGACGATCTAAGACGTGTAGTAGGTTCTGACACGGCAGCGCTAATGTTAACAAACCCGAATACATTAGGGTTGTTTGAAGAACATATTCTGGAAATGGCTAGCATTGTTCATGAAGCTGGCGGTAGGCTCTATTATGATGGTGCAAACTTAAACGCGATTTTAGGATATACAAGACCAGGGGATATGGGCTTTGACGTTGTTCACTTAAACTTGCATAAAACCTTCACAGGACCTCATGGTGGTGGTGGACCAGGTTCTGGACCAGTAGGTGTTTCTAAGGAACTAGCACCATTTTTACCAAAACCTGTTTTGACGAAAAACAAACAAGGTTATTTCTTTGATTATGATAGACCAAATTCAATCGGTCGTGTAAAACCTTATTATGGAAACTTTGGTATAAATGTTCGTGCCTATACGTATATTCGTACAATGGGGCCAGATGGCTTAAAACAAGTTAGTGAGTATGCCGTTTTAAATGCTAACTACATGATGAGAAGATTACAATCAGAGTTTGACCTTCCATTTAAACAACATTGTAAGCATGAATTTGTTTTATCTGGAAAAAATCAAAAAAAATTAGGAGTTCGAACGTTAGATATTGCCAAACGATTATTAGACTTTGGATACCATCCACCTACTATTTACTTCCCATTAAACGTGGAAGAAGCTTTAATGATAGAACCAACAGAAACAGAGTCTAAAGAAACGTTGGATGAATTTATTGATGCTATGTTACAAATTGCAAAAGAAGCAAGAGAGAACCCAGAAATCGTTCAAGAAGCACCACATACTACGGTGATTAATCGTTTAGATGAAACGCTAGCAGCAAGAAAACCAGTCCTTCGATATGAAAAAGATAATATAGAATAAGGCACATTACTTTTAAAAAGGCTAACATAGGGTCGAAAATAAACGACTTTCATGTTAGCCTTTTTCTTTAGGAGCATGTATCAACATTATAGCAATGAGTTGAATAGGATCATTTATTAAAGAACAAAACCGCTCTCGTTAGAAAATAACCGGCAAGAGAATAGATTAGAACGGCAAACAAGGCTGAAAATTCAATAACAAAAGTCCCATCTAAGGAATGTGTTGGAAATATTTCTTCAAATGGGTATAGTAATGGTGAACTAGTTTCATAAATCCACTGCACAAATGGTGCAGCTTGATTAGCTCCAAATAACCTTAAAATGATTCTTAGTCCCAAAATAAGCTGGGCTATTCCAAATATGACATTAATGACATAAATAAGAATGGGTTTTCGTGTCATCATATCCCTCCTCTTATTTTCTAGAAAAGGTTTTCCCATTAACATACCTTTCTTAAACTTTTTTATTTATTTGGGTATAAATTTCAATAAAAAGGGTATTGTAAATAGTTCGTAAGTGGTTTTTCGGTTATCATATGTAAATACTAAGAGTCTCAAGGGTAGGTGATATGATTGACTTATATTATTTTAATTGTGGGTTTTGTTTTGCTCATTAAAGGTGCTGACTACTTTGTGGAAGGAGCTTCTAATATTGCAAAAGCCTTACGTATTTCTCCTTTACTTATAGGTCTAACTATTGTTGCGTTTGGAACAAGCTCACCAGAAGCAACTGTCAGTATAGTAGCTGCACTAGAAGAAAACGCAGGAGTGGCTATTGGTAATGTCGTTGGGAGTAATATTTTTAACATTACCTTTGTTGTTGGTATAACAGCTATTTTAAATCCTTTAAAAGTGGAAAATACCACGATTAGAAAAGAAATACCTTTTACATTATTAGCAAGTATTGCTTTATTAATATTAATTAGTGATGTAGCACTTCAATCAGTAAGTAGTAATTTTATTACAAGAAGCGATGGCTTGATTTTCCTACTTTTTTTCAGCATCTTTTTATATTATATATTTGAAGTTGCCAGAAACAGTAGAGAACAGATTAGAGAAAATGAAAAAGTAGAGTCCATATCATGGGTAAAAAATATACTATTTACTGTTGGTGGCCTTGTTGCTATTATTTTCGGTGGTGAATTCGTTGTAAGTAGTGCTACTGATCTTGCTATTTCCTTCGGGATGAGTGAAACGTTAGTTGGATTAACGATTGTTGCAGTTGGAACCTCTTTACCTGAACTAATCACTTCCATTACGGCAGCATTAAAGAAAGAGAGTGAAATAGCTCTAGGTAACATAGTTGGTAGTAATATTTTTAATATTTTATTCGTACTTGGTTCAGCATCTGTCATATCACCACTTGCAGTAAGTAATAAAATATTTATAGATATTATATTAATGATCATGTTAACGGTAATCCTTCTTGTTTTTTCCAGGACAAACTTTCGAATCGGTAAGATAGAAGGAATCTTGTTAACGGTTGGTTATATTCTTTACATGATTTATATTATTTTAAGAAATTAACGGTATATGTTTAGGGAATTTGAAAGAAGTATAGATGGTTTTGAACTAGTGGAGATTCACTTTTAAACAATAATTTATGATTGAAAAAGGCCATTACCAAACTATTTTCCTTTTGGTGATGGCCTTTTCATGTTAATTGTTGGTATTATTATTTCTTCGTTTTCACTTTCCCTGTCCATTTACGGAAACCACCTTTAAGGTGATTTAAATCCTCACAGCCTTTACGGTTTAACATATTTGCTGCACGTGCAGATCTTGCACCGCTTTGGCAATATAAATAAACAGGCTTGTCCTTACGTATTTCTACTAAACGGTGCTTCATTTGAGAAAGTGGTATATTTCGTGCTCCTAATATATGTCCTTTTTCAAATTCATTTGGCTCTCTTACATCAATAAGTTGAGCTTTTCTGTATCCTTCAACAAATTGATCTTCTGTTAGTGTTGTAAGATAGCGTTTTTGACGAAAATATTTAAATGCTCCATATAAAATAAATGCGACTAGAAATATTAGTATTAATTCCATAAGTATCCCCTTTCATCTCTACTGCACCTACTTACTATACCTATTATATGAATGTTGGACAAAAGATTCAAAGTATTTTCTTATAAAAATTTTGGTAGGTCCTACTTTTTACTCATTTTTTGATGTGTATAATAACTAAAATTTCCTTTCTTGTTGATAGAACAAGTGCTTGTTTATGTACATTAGTTTGCAAGTGATAAAAAACGCAAAAAACGCCACTTATTTGACATTTTTTTCAGTTTATCTCTGTTTATCTTTGTTTTTTTTACAAATTTGAAATTGACAAAATATTATATAGTGTTCTTTAATCACAATATATGGTATTAATTTTAAAAAATAATTACTATATATTGATTTTTTGTAATGGCATATGATAACTTATATATAACATAAATCAGAAAACATCGATGTAAAAATTTATCGAAAGATAGCGAAGTAAGGGGAGAGAGTTAATGCAGTTAGTAAAAGAAGAGCTAGTGAAGGTTGATGTGGACAGGTTAAACAAAGATATAAGCCTATTTAAACAGGTTCATCCTATTACAAATGACATGAAAATTTTACATAAAGGTGTATCTAGACTTGTAATGCTTGATCGGTATGCATTTAAGGATACGGAAAAAACAACTTTAGTCGAAGGGGATTTTGTTGTACTAACGATTAAAGAGGACCCTAAGTTTCCAGCAAGAGGACTTGGTTTTATTCAATCTATCGATTGGGAAAATAAGCAAGCAGAAGTTTTAGTAGAAAAAGAGTTTTTATCTGTACTAGATAATGAACGGGAAGCAGAGACGGGAATAGTAAAACGATCGTTAGATGTAATTGAAAAGCCATTAGAAATCTATTATGAACAAATTGCTCGTCGTAATGCTTATGGCTTATCTTCAGTTGAGACTACTCCAGAGAAAAGGCAGAAATCTTTTGAACAATTTTATGAGCAGTTAGCAAACCTTCATTTTGTACCTGCAGGTCGAGTTTTGTATGGAGCAGGTGCAGATACGGATGTAACTTATTTTAATTGCTATGTGATGCCTTTTGTTCAAGACTCACGTGAAGGTATTTCCGATCATCGTAAACAAGTGATGGAGATAATGAGTCGTGGCGGTGGTGTTGGAACTAATGGTTCTACATTACGCCCAAGGAACACATTAGCAAAAGGGGTAAACGGAAAATCGTCTGGTTCTGTTTCTTGGTTAGATGATATCGCTAAACTTACGCATTTAGTTGAGCAAGGTGGTTCTAGACGTGGAGCACAAATGATCATGTTAAACGATTGGCATCCAGATATTATTGAATTTATTATTTCTAAGATGCAAAATCCGCGTATCCTACGTTATTTAATAGAAAACATTGATGATGAACAAATACAAAAATTAGCAAAAGATAAATTGAAATTTACGCCTTTAACAGAAGCAGAAAAAGACTTATATCAAGGTGTATTAAATTATGAAAATATACCTGGTAACGGTGGATTTACACAAAAAGTAATCAACGATGCTCGTAATAAATTGAGAGACGGCGGGACATATAATGTTCAAAACTCGGAATTTTTAACGGGAGCAAATATTTCCGTTTGTATAACAAAGGAATTTATGGAAGCTGTTGAAAATGATGAAATATATGAATTGAGATTCCCAGATGTTGAGAATTATAATGCAGAGGAAATGAAAGCATACAATAGCGAATGGCATGAAGTAGGTGATGTTCGCGAATGGAATAAACTAGGATATGGTGTTCGGGTATACAGAAAGGTTAAAGCTAAGGATCTTTGGAACTTAATTAATATATGTGCAACCTATTCCGCTGAACCAGGTATATTCTTTATCGATAATGCCAACGACATGACCAATGCAAAAAGTTATGGACAAAAAGTAGTGGCAACGAATCCTTGTGGTGAGCAACCTCTTGCTCCGTATAGTGTGTGTAATTTGGCAGCTGTAAATTTAGCTGCAATGGCTGATAAAAACAATAAAACGGTTAACTATGAAAAGTTAAAACAATCCGTTGAAGTAGGCGTGCGTATGCAAGATAACGTAATAGACGCAACACCTTATTTCTTAGAAGCTAATCGCAAACAAGCTTTAGGTGAACGTCGTGTTGGTCTTGGTGTGATGGGCTTACATGATTTGCTGATTTATTGTGAAACAGAATACGGCTCTTCAGAAGGTAATGTACTGGTAGATAAAATCTTTGAAACAATTGCAACTACTGCATATCGTACATCTATTGAACTTGCTAAAGAAAAGGGTAGCTTCCCGTTTTTGGTTGGAAAAACAGAAAAAGAAACGCTACAATTAAGAAAAAGATTTATCGAAACGGGCTATATGGCAAAAATGCCTGAGGATATCCGTCAAGATATTTTGAAATATGGTATACGTAATTCACACCTTTTAACTGTTGCTCCTACAGGTTCAACTGGAACAATGGTGGGTGTTTCAACAGGACTAGAACCTTATTTTTCTTTCACCTATTATCGAAGCGGAAGATTAGGTAAATTTATTGAAGTAAAAGCAGATATAGTTCAAGAATATTTAGATGCAAATCCTCATCAGGATCCTGCACAATTACCGAAATGGTTTGTAACAGCAATGAGTCTATCACCAGAGGCACACGCAGATACACAATGTGTTATTCAAAAGTGGGTGGATAGCTCTATTTCTAAAACTGTAAATGCCCCACGAGGTTATACAGTAGAGCAAGTGGAAAATGTTTATCAAAGACTCTATCGGGGTGGAGCAAAAGGTGGAACTGTATACGTTGATGGAAGTAGAGATTCTCAAGTTTTAACATTAAAAGCAGAAGAAAACGAGCTTGATCAAGACGTAACGGTACAACAAGAAGTAAAAGCTGCCCCGAAGGTAGTATTGATGGACACCGTTCAGGAATTAGGTAAGACGAATGTAACAATCGGGTCCGAAGTAGGGGATACTTGTCCGGTATGCCGAAAAGGAACAGTTGAGGACATGGGTGGCTGTAATACATGTACCAACTGTGGTGCACAACTTAAGTGTGGACTATAAAATGAAACGAGACGGCTAATTAGCCGTCTTTTTTAAACTTAATTAAGATACTATAGCTTTTCTTGTCATGGTATGTAAACTATTGTATGATTTTTATATTAAAACAAAAAAGGTAACAATAGTTTGGAGTGTATATATATGCCGACCCCAAGTATGGAAGACCACATTGAACAAATATATCTATTAATAGAACAGAAAGGGTACGCTAGAGTATCAGACATCGCAGAATCTTTACAAGTACATCCTTCATCCGTGACAAAAATGGTTCAAAAATTAGACAGAGACGGTTATTTAAACTATGAGAAATACAGAGGACTTATTTTGACAGCAAAAGGTCAGAAAATCGGCAAGCGACTAGTCTATCGTCATGAGTTACTAGAACAATTCTTAGGAATTATTGGCGTTGATAAAGAAAAAATTTATGAAGATGTAGAAGGAATAGAACACCACCTTAGTTGGAATGCCATTGATCGGATTGGTGATGTAGTTCAATATTTTGAGGAAGACCCTTCTAGACTTGAAGCACTGAAAAAAGTTCAGGATGAAAATGAAAATCAATCAAATACATAATATAAAACCTTCCCTATGGTTCTAAATTTTTTAATCGCAGATTATACTTTTAGAAAAAATAGTGGGAGGTTTATTTTGAAAGTAGACGGTGTTTTTTCCGGTGGCGGGGTAAAATCATTAGCTTTTATAGGGGCATTAGAAGTAGCAGAAGAACAAGGAATACGATTTGAGCGTACTGCAGGTACATCAGCAGGAGCTATAATGGCTGCTCTATTAGCTGCGGGATATTCAACGAAAGAAATAAAACATTTATTTCTAGATTTAGATATGGGCTATTTTCTTCAAGAACCGACTGGAATAGGAAGGGCCCTACCCTTTTTAAAGTGGTTAACCCTTTATTTTAGTCTTGGGCTGTATAAAGGAAATAGATTGGAAGCTTGGATGAAAGAAAAGCTGTTAGCAAAAGGTATATATCGATTTAGTGACCTGAAACCAAACACATTAAAAATAGTAGCTTCCGATTTATCTTTAGGTAAAATAGTTGTATTCCCAGATGACTTGGAGCGACTTTACAATTTAGATGGCAACCACTACTCGATAGCAAGAGCGGTTAGGATAAGTGCTTCGATTCCATTTTTTTTTCGGCCAGTAAAGTTTTTAGGGCAAACTAAGCGAAAAAATGTCTTAGTTGATGGAGGTTTATTAAGCAACTTTCCTATATGGCTTTTTAAAGATGGAGAAAAGAAAAAGAGGCCGATTTTAGGAATGAAAATAAGCTCTTTATATGATCGAATTCCAGCTAGAGAAGTTAATGGGGCAATTGACATGTTTTATGCATTATTTACAACAATGATGCAAGCACACGATGCGCGTTATATATCAAAAACAACCTCGGATCAAATTATGTTCATTAATACAGAAGAAATAGAAGCTACTGATTTTCATATCGATTTAGAAACGAAAAAAAGATTAATCGATATTGGCCAAAGAAGTGCTGAAAAGTATTTAAAGAGATGGACTTATTAAATGATCGTTTGAGCCAATAAAAAAGAAGAACGAAGCATCAAAAAGATGCTCGATTCTTCTTTTTTTCTTTTTTTCCGTCAATCACTCTTAAGTGAGTTGTGCTTTTCTTTTGGCTTGTTTTCTTTTTTTGTTGAGCCTTTGCGGCTACAGAATACATTTTTTGGTCGTTACTAGTACCGTATTTCTGATTTGATTGCTTAACGGCTTTTTTATATTTATTTGAAAATCCACCAGAACCTCTTCTTCTCAAAAAGAAATAGAAGATTCCAAACAAAATAGCTGCAAATCCAACCGACATAACAACAAATCGGAAGAAATCTGCGGTATCAAAAAGTAGCTGACTAAAAACGCCGATAATTGCGAGCCCGATTAAAACATAAATAAGAGGATTTATTTTGCGTGGAGACATAGTGGACCTCCTTTCTTGTTCAATGAATCATTAACTACTATCAAACGATTTTCATTCTTTTTAATTAGTTAATGAAAAAATACAAAAACTAGGTAAGCGTGGTATTTTTTTCAAGATAACTTCTCTAAGATTGTTCCCTACTTTTAAGAAATTATTCTTTTTTTACTTGTAAAAATATAGATAACGGAGGCTTGATTTGATAAATCAGCAAATACTACGTGCTAATTTATATGTATGATGTATTTTGGATATTTATCTATATTTTACTAGAAAAAAGAATGAACGTACATTATTTGACATATGGAAGCATGTCTTTTTATTAAATGGGAAACGTTAACTATTGGAGGTGTTGTAATTGGAGAATAATCAAACAGAACCAAAATTAGAACAAAACCAACATAAAAAGCCAATGTCTCTTTTTCATAAAGCTATTTTAACTGGGTTCGTTGGCGGAGTATTTTGGAGTGGATTAGCTTCTTTAGCTTATTACTTTAATTTTATGGAAGTATCTCATGCCAGTTTTATTTTAAGATCTTTCTTTAATGGTACATGGACACAAGGGTTATTAGGGGAAGTTATTAGTATGGTTATTGTTGGAGTTTTGTCCATAGGTACTGCCCTTGTCTATTACTTGTTTTTCAAAAAAAGAGGTGGCATGCTTCCCGGTATATTGTTTGGATCAGTATTATGGATTGCATTTATGTATTTCCTAAACCCTATGTTTGAGGCAGTTCCTCTTTTCTCTGACTTAAAAATGGATACGGTTATTACGAGTATATGCTTATACGTGTTGTATGGAACATTTATTGGGTATTCCATTTCGTACGAATATGAAAATATACAATTAGCAAGTAGTAATAAGGGAAAAAGCTCACAAAATGCTGGTTGATATGATAAACTAAAAAATATTAGACTTTCTAGGAATGGAGGCACTGGGGGAGGCTTATGAATCAATTATTGTTATTAAATGGACCTAATTTAAACCTTTTGGGGAAAAGAGAGCCACATATTTATGGAAACTCTGGTTTAGATGAAATTGAAAATGAAGTACGTATGCTTCTTCAAAAACATGGTTGGGAATTAAGTAGCTTTCAGTCTAATCATGAAGGGGAATTGATAGAAGCAATACAAAAAAGTGATGGGAAATACAAAGGTATTATATTTAATCCGGCTGCTTATACACACACAAGTGTTGCACTACGGGATGCGATTAGTGCTGTTGATGTTCCTGTTATTGAAGTCCATCTATCAAATGTCCATAATAGAGAGCCATTCAGAAGAGAATCCCTACTTGCTCCCGTTTGCTGGGGGCAAATTTCAGGTTTAGGAGCAATTGGCTATAGTGTTGCTGCGCATGCATTCCTAGAAATGCATAAAAGAAAGGATGGGTAAAGTGGAGAAACTAGCAAAACTAAGAAATTCATTAAATGAAGAAAAGTTAGATGGTTTAATTCTTACAAGTGATAAAAACCGTAGATACATGACTAATTTCACAGGAACAGCAGGGGTTGTGCTCGTTACACAGGAAAATGCTCTTTTTATTACTGATTTTCGTTATACTGAGCAGGCAACAGAACAGGCAAAGGGTTATGACATTATTGAGCATAAAGCTCCGATTGTAAAAGAAGTTGCAGAACAAGTAGATAAGTTGGGATTAAAGCGTGTAGGTTTTGAGAAAGACCACATGACTTTTAGTACATATGAAGCGTATAAAAACGAGGTTAAGGCTGAACTTGTACCTGTTTCTGGAATTGTAGAAAAACTAAGGTTGATAAAGACAGAGGAAGAAATTAATATTATAAAGGAAGCTTGTGAAATAGCAGATGCAGCTTTTGATCATATTTTAGGTTTTATCAAACCTGGAGTAAAGGAAATCGAAGTTTCTAATGAATTAGAGTTCTTTATGAGAAGTAAGGGAGCTACATCTTCATCTTTTGATATTATTGTAGCTTCTGGATACCGATCAGCGTTACCACACGGTGTTGCTACCGAGAAAGTTATTGAATCTGGTGAACTCGTTACGTTAGATTTTGGTGCTTATTATAAAGGATATTGTTCTGATATTACTCGTACAGTTGCTGTTGGTGAAATCAATGACAAACTGAAAGAGATATATAACACTGTCCTTGAAGCACAACTTCTTGGTATGCAGGGCTTGAAAAGTGGAATAACAGGCAAAGAAGCAGATGCTTTAACGAGAGACTATATTACGGAAAAAGGATACGGAGACTATTTTGGCCATTCAACAGGACATGGTATTGGACTGGATGTTCATGAAGGACCAGGCTTATCATTCCGTAATGAACAGCCGTTACAACCTGGAATGATTGTAACAGTAGAACCAGGCATATATGTACCAAATGTCGGTGGCTGTCGTATTGAAGATGATGCACTTATTACGGAAGAAGGTAATGTCAGTCTAACAAAGTCTCCAAAAGAATTAATTATTTTGTAACAGTGAAAGGGGAAAAATAGCGTGATTTCTGTTAACGATTTTCGTACTGGTTTAACAATTGAATTAGATGGTAATATATATCAGGTTATAGATTTCCAACACGTAAAGCCTGGTAAAGGTGCTGCGTTTGTTCGTTCGAAACTTCGTAACCTACGCAACGGAAGTGTGCAAGAAAAAACGTTTCGTGCTGGTGAAAAAGTAGGCAAAGCGCACTTAGAAAGAAGACATATGCAATATTTATATGCTTCTGGAAATGTGCATACGTTCATGGATCAAGAATCATATGAGCAGTTAGAACTCCAATCTTCCCAACTAGAAGATGAACTAAACTATTTGAAAGAAAATATGTCCGTAACTATTCTAATATATGCTGGTGAAACACTCGGTGTAGAGTTACCAAATACAGTGGAGTTAAAAGTAGTAGAAACAGAACCAGGTATTAAAGGGGATACGGCTAGTGGTGGAACGAAGCCAGCAACGGTTGAAACTGGTTTAGTTGTTCAAGTACCTTTCTTCGTAAATGAAGGGGATACATTAATTATTAATACTAGTGATGGTAAATATGTATCACGTGGTTAATCGTGTGAAAGCCTTTGTCTTTAGTAGACAAAGGCTTTTTTTGTTGCGTTTGGTCTAGTCAAATACCAAGAGAATTCTAGATAGATGACTGCTGCCTCTTGATTCCCTTTCCCCCATTCCAAATTTTTTTCTCTACTAATCATTTCTATTCTCTAGTCATATTTTATCCTACTAAGCATAGATTGAAAGTAACTATTCCAACAGGTAAAGGAGAAATATCTTTGAACGAAGTATTGCGTATCTTTCCACGTGATTTGACAGAGAAATTACAAAACGAAATCGTTACATGGGACAACCTTGAGGAAATTAGAGTACGTGTAATGAAACCAGTTGAATTAGTTTTTTCAACATACTCTCGCATCATCAAAGATATGATTCCGACAGAGTCGGATGCTCAATTTATTTTAAGTCAGCTAAGTGAACATTCCATATACAGGTTTGAAGATGAACTAAGACAAGGTTATATCACGATAGAGGGCGGACATCGTGTTGGAATTTCAGGAAAAGTGAATACAGAGAACGGACTCGTAAAAGCGATTAGACATCTTACTTTTTTCAATTTCCGGATTGCAAGAGAAGTGAAAAATATTAGTCAATCCTATCTACCCTATTTGTTTGAACAAAACTATCTGAACACCTTGTTAATCGGCCCACCTAAATGCGGAAAAACAACATTTTTACGGGATATTGTTCGTTTTATGAGTAACGGCTATCAACACTTCCCACCTAAAAAGGTAGGCGTTATTGATGAGAGGTCTGAAATAGCTGCCTGTAAAAACGGTATACCACAGCATGATGTGGGAATTCGTACAGACGTGATGGATGCCTGTCCAAAAGCAGAGGGTATGATGATGATGATTCGTTCCATGTCTCCAGATATTTTAGTTGTGGATGAAATTGGGAGCGAAAATGATGTGAAAGCACTATTGGAGGCACTATATGCTGGTGTTACCGTTATTTGCAGTGTGCACGGAAGTAGTATAAAGGAAATTCGCAATCGGCCATCTTTATATCCTTTATTCCAAAATAAAGCATTTAAACGTTTTATTACATTTTCTAATCAACCAAAACCAGGAACGATTCAATCGATAGCTAATGAAAGTGGACATAATCAAATTTTGCAAACAAGGGGAATAAACAATGAAATGGATAGGGGCAATACTACTGCTTTGCGCCACCACATTAATCGGGTTTGATATCGCAAAGCGCCTTGAAAATCGTCCGAGACAAATAAGGCAACTTAAAAATGCATTACAAGTTATGGAAGCTGAAATTGTGTATGGACATAGTCCGGTTCAAGAAGTATTTCTTCGATTATCGAAGCAGGTCCCAAAGCCCTTAGCACTGTTATTCCATCAACTATACCTAGAGCTGGAAAATAAGCAATTATCCCTTTATGAAGTTTGGAAATCTACATTGGATAATTTTTGGCATAAAACAGCGATGAAAAAAGAAGAAAAAGAAGTGATGGAACAGTTTGGACAAACTTTGGGTCAACATGACTTTGTCCAGCAACAAAAACACATACGCCTTGCCTTATCCCATTTAGATCGGGAGCTTGAAAGTGCTGAAGAAGAAAAGAGAAAGTATGGGAGAATGGCAAGAAGCTTAGGTGTTTTAGGTGGTTTGTTCATTATTCTTCTTTTTATTTAATGGGGAAAGGAGTCGGCACCTACTATGATCAGTCAAGTATCTTTGTTGTTTCAAATAGCAGGAATAGGAATAATTGTTGCTATTATCCACACTCTTTTAAAGCAAGCGGGAAAAGAAGATATGGCACACTGGGCTACATTAATCGGGTTTATCATTGTTTTAATTGTAGTCGTAGAAAATCTAGCAGATCTCTTTCAACAAATAAAATCTGTATTCCTTTTTCAACTTATCTTTTTAGGAGGACTTTAAGCCTATGGAGATTTTTCAAATAGTCTCCTTCGGTGTACTAGCCGGCATTTTATCCATTATTGTTAAAGATCAAAATTCTGGTATTGCCTTTTTTATTGCTATTTTTACTGGAATTGTTATTTTTATCATTTTAATTCAGTATCTTTCCGATATCTTTCAGATGTTAACTTACATAACTTCTAAGGCCAATATAAACTTCATGTATATCGAAACAATTTTAAAGATAATTGGGATAGCTTATATAGCTGAATTTGGTGCTCAAATTACGAGAGATGCCGGACTTAATTCCATTGCTTCCAAGATCGAACTAGCAGGAAAAATATTTATTTTATTCCTAGCCGTACCTATTTTAACTGCAGTAGTAGAAACAATTCTTAGCTTTATTCCGCTTTAGACTTGGAAGGAGAGACAATCTTGTGAGGGTACCAGTTAAATATAAAATCATAACGACTCTCCTGTTTATTCTCATTGTCATTATCCCAACTGTCCATGCCGAGCCTAATCCTGACATGTGGGTTAATGATCAAATACAGGACAAGTCCTTTTCGAAAATAGGGGATGCTTGGGGTTCCGTAACACACCAGTATGGGGAGTTTCTTCCCGAGATGACTAATAAAGATTTAACAGACTTTGTAAAGGATGATGCACCTCTCTCTATTCAGAACTGGATCCAGGGATTAGTCAAATACTTGTTTCATGAACTCTTTTTAAATGGAAAATTACTTGGGTCTCTTATATTACTAACGTTATTTTCCGTCGTATTGCAGACTATGCAAAATGCATTTGAATCCAAAGCAGTGAACAAAGTTGCTTATGCTGTTATTTACTTAGTTCTTATTACATTAGCACTAAATAGTTTCCGTTTAGCTGCTTCCTATACAACCGATGCAATAGAAGCGATGTCTCATTTTATGAATGCCCTAATACCATTAATCTTAGCTATTATGGCTTCAGTTGGAAGTATCACTTCACTAGCATTTTTTCATCCTATTATCCTGTTTTTAATTCATACGAGTGGAGTGCTCATTTCTAAGGTTATTTTGCCATTACTATTCTTATCGGCATTACTACACATTGTAAGTTCCCTTAACGAGCATTACAAAGCTACTCAGCTAGCTAATCTATTAAGAAATGCTGCACTAACTATTATGGGTGTTTTTCTTACAATTTTCTTAGGAGTTATTTCTGTTCAGGGTGCAGCCACTGCAATTCAAGATGGTATTGCGTTAAAAACCGCAAAGTTTGTTACAGGGAATTTTATTCCTGTCATTGGAAGGATGTTTACAGATGCAGCAGGTACTGTTATGTCCGCATCCATGCTTTTGAAGAATACGATTGGATTAGTAGGAGTAGTTACGGTGCTTGCCATTGCACTATTTCCAGCTATAAAAGTTTTGGTAATTGGTATCATATATAAACTTGCAGCTGCTATTTTACAACCAGTAGGTGGAGGACCAGTAATTACAACACTAGATTTAATTAGTAAACACATTTTCTATATATTTGCAGCTTTACTTGTGGTGACAATGATGTTCTTTTTCGCGATTGTTATTCTTGTTGCAGCTAGTAATTTAACCTTAATGGTACGTTAGGAGGTTTGATGGAAATTGGACTTTATCCAACAATGGGTAACAGAAATTATTATATTTTTGCTGATTGCCATGATTGTAGATCTTTTACTTCCACAATCTACAATGCAAAAGTATGTCAAGTTTGCAGTTGGTTTAATTTTAGTACTCATTTTCCTTCAACCATTATTTCAATTATTTAAGGCAGATGCCTCTCAAATCTTTCAAAATGGACTTGCATATAACGAAGCTCAATCTGAAGAAATAAAAAATAGTATAGAAAAAGAAAAAATAGAAATACAAGCCTCTCAACGTGCATATATATTAAATCAGATGGCTGTCCAACTAAAAAAACAAGCTGAGGGGGAGTTGATAAACGACTATGGAGTAACAATTCAAGACATAACTTTTACCTTTCCAAATGATAGCGAGGAAGTGAATTGGGAGGACATGGAAGGTCTACATGTATTCCTAAAAAATGCTGATGATCCAAGGGGTGCTGAAGTAGAGGATGTGGTCATTGATTTTAATCAGGAAAAGCCTGCAGAAGAATTACCAATCGATGATATTAAACACGATTTATCCTCCCTCTGGGAGATATCTGAAGAACAAATACATCTTGAATGGGAGGGGGGCGATAACACGTGAAAAACATATGGTCACTTTTTAAAATCAAAAGGGATGAGAACGGAAAGCCTACAAAATTCTCATACATTATTATCTTAGGCTTAATAGGGTTATTACTTGTTCTACTAAGTAGTATGTTCCAAGAAGAAGATAGTGCGAACCCTTATCTAAATGAGGGAAACAATAGTATGGAGCAAAAACAAAATGAACCCCTATTAACAGAGGACGATAAGACCGCTATCATTTCAGAAATGGAAAGTAAGTTTGAAAGAGAACTAAAAGCTATTCTTGAAAGCTTGGATGGCGTTTCTAACGTTGATATTATGATCAACTTAGACGCGACGAATCTGAAAATATATGCAACAAATACAGTCGAAAGTCAACAAACAACGCAAGAGACAGATACAAATGGTGGAGAAAGAACGATTGAAGAACTTACCAAGGATGAACAAAGTGTGATCATTCGAAGAAATAATGAGGAATCGCCACTTTTAATACAGGTTAAAAAACCAGATGTACGTGGCGTTATGGTGGTGGCATCAGGCTTGCAAAACATAGAAGTAAAGAAAATGGTCGTTGAGGCCGTTTCAACAGTTCTAGATGTACCTACCCATAGAGTTACAGCAAACCCTAAATCGTAATGAGGAGGAGAATGAGAATATGATGTTAAAAAAACAAACAGTGTGGCTACTTACAATGTTGAGTCTACTAATTGTCTTGAGTGTGTATTATATGACTTCCCCAGGTGGTGAGCAAGTAGCATTCATTGATGACCAAAATAACGATGAGTCAGAAGAGATGGATACAGGAGATACAATTGAAACAAATGTAAATGAAGGGGCTACGGACGGAGTAGAAACGGATGAGAATGGCAATGTAAGTTCTGGTATATCATCTGATCAAGTATTTACAGCTATCCGAATGGACATCCAAGATGAAAGAAGCCGTAAGAAAGAACAATTAGAAGATATTGTTGCATCTAGCAGTGTTTCTTCTGAAGAAAAGAATCAAGCAATGGAAGAAATGGCTAGATTAGAGGAACTAAAAACAAAAGAAGCAATTTTAGAAAAAGTAATTCAAACAGAAAAAAATTATGAAGATGTTCTCGTACGTGCTGAAGACGACATGATTCATGTCACTGTTAAAGCATCTGAAGTTAGTGAAACAGATACAGTTCATATTATGCAAATGGTAAGAGATGAATTTGGTGACATTCCTGCTAATGTAAAGTTTCAACCAAGTGAATAATATTTAACCTGATCCCTTGTCGTCAATTGCGGCAAGGTTTTTTGTTTTTCTTTATTCTTTCAATAGATGGCGATTTTTTCACTAGTTCATAGTTGATGGATAATGCGACGTAACTAATATAGCTTGAAGCATGTGGTAGCAGGTCGCTGCTGCAGAATACTTCGCTTTCCATGGGTTCCCCGTGAGCCTCCTCGACTTCGTCTGCGGGGTCTCACATAGCTCACACTTCCCATAGGAGTCTGCGTATTCTGCCTCCGCTAAGGTTAAATGTTTTTAATTATGAGTAGTGAAAACACCAGGCTTTTGTTTTGGGATTTCTTCTCGCACGTAAAGACCACTAAACAAAGCAGCGGAAACATGCAAGACTCCAATGGGAGAGCAAGAGTCTGAAGGCCCCGCAGCGGCGTTTTCCCGCGAGGAGACTGAAGCCTTGCCCATGGAAAGCGAGTATGTTTCCGCGGCGTCGGATTATCTCTCAACATGTATAGAATGGTCGCTTTTTTTTGTCTTAATTGTGTCGCAGTTTCCATCTATTATGTAAAATAAAAATCTTGAGTAAACTGCCTTTATAAATTTTTTTAAAGGGAATTAACCGTTACTAATGGAAATAATTAAGGAAACGTTCTCTTTTCGAGTTGAAGTTTTATACTAACTTATAATAAAATGTTAAGAGGAGTTATTAGTACCTAATATTAAATTATAAAAAATGAAGGAGTGCCGGAAATGAAAGTACAAGAAATCCGAGAGCTCATTAAGTTAATTGATGAATCATCTATCGATGAGTTTAAGTATGAATCTAACGGAACAAAGGTAAAACTGAAGAAAAGAACTGTGGAAGCAGCAGCTCCAGTAAAAGAGCAAGTTGTTGTTTCTGAACCTGTTATTCAACCACAAAGAATGGAAACATCTACAGCACAAACAAATGATAAGCCACAAGTAGAACAAGCTGCACCTGTAGCGGAAGTTAAAGAACAGGCGCCTAACTATGATCAGGAAGTCACATCACCTATGGTTGGAACTTTTTATAGAGCGCCATCGCCAGACAGTGATCCGTATGTGCAAGTTGGAGACAAGGTGAAAAATGATTCAGTTGTTTGTATTGTAGAAGCAATGAAGCTATTTAATGAAATTGAAGCGGAAGTAAATGGTGAAATTGTGGAAGTACTCGTAGAAGATGGTGAACTAGTCGAATACGGCCAGCCATTGTTTAGAGTGAAGAGCAAATAAGGGGTTGACTTCTTTGATTAAAAGATTATTAGTTGCAAACAGAGGAGAAATAGCTGTTCGAATTATACGTGCTTGTAAAGAGATGGGTATTCAAACTATTGCTGTATACTCAACTGCTGATAAAGAAGCACTACATGTAAAACTTGCAGACGAAGCATACTGTATTGGACCAGTTACGAGTAAGGAAAGCTATTTGAATGTAACAAATATAATGAGTCTTGCTACTTTAACAGAAGCAGATGCTATCCATCCAGGCTATGGATTTTTAGCAGAGAACGCTGACTTTGCAGAAATTTGTAAAGAATGTAATGTTATCTTTGTTGGTCCAAGTGCTTATTCTATTCAGAAAATGGGTACGAAAGATGTAGCGAGAGAAACAATGAAAAGTGCTGGTGTTCCGATTGTTCCTGGTTCGGATGGGATTATCGAAAACGTTGATGAAGGAATAAAAATTGCAGATGAAATTGGCTACCCCGTCATCATTAAAGCGACTGCAGGTGGAGGCGGAAAAGGAATACGTGTTGCAAGAACAAAAGAAGAGCTAATAAAAGGCATTCGTGTAACACAAAATGAAGCAGAAACAGCATTTGGGAATCCTGGTGTTTATTTAGAAAAATACATTGAAGATTTCCGACATGTAGAAATTCAAGTAATTGCCGACCAACACGGCAATACTGTCCACTTAGGTGAACGCGATTGTACAGTACAACGTC
The DNA here is from genome assembly GCF_014207435.1 of Salirhabdus euzebyi. Taxonomy (GTDB): domain Bacteria; phylum Bacillota; class Bacilli; order Bacillales; family Alkalibacillaceae; genus Salirhabdus; species Salirhabdus euzebyi. The sequence continues at coordinate 28,037 of NZ_JACHGH010000008.1, read as the reverse complement.
GTTTACAAAAATTGATAGAAGAAACACCTTCTCCAGCTATTACACCTGAAATAAGAGAGAAAATGGGTCAAGCTGCTGTGCGAGCAGCAGAGGCAGTTGATTATCACGGTGCTGGAACTATTGAATTTATATTTGATCATAATACAAATGAATTTTACTTTATGGAGATGAATACTCGTATTCAGGTGGAGCATCCCGTAACAGAGATGGTAACAGGGATAGATTTAATTAAAGAACAAATTACTGTTGCCAATGGTGAAAAGCTTTCTTTTACACAAGATGATGTTACTTTTAATGGTTGGTCCATTGAGTGTAGAATTAATGCAGAGGACCCAAGCAAGAATTTTATGCCATCACCTGGGGAAGTAACAATGTATTTACCACCAGGAGGATTAGGGGTGCGTGTTGACTCCGCTGCTTATTCTGGATGGAAAATACCTCCGTATTATGATTCGATGATTGCAAAATTAATTACTTACGGAAAAACTCGTGAAGAAGCAATTGACCGAATGCATAGAGCTTTGGATGAATTTGTAATTGAGGGAATTAAAACAACTGTTCCATTTCATCAACGGATGATGAAGCATCCTGTTTTTAAGGAAGGAAATTTTAATACAAAATTCCTTGAAAAGTATAATATAATGGAAAATGAGTAAGAAAAGGGCAAAGCACCTTTTATATCTAAAATGCTAGGTGCTGGAGCTCGACATCTTGCGAAAAAGGAGTGACGTCAATGGCTGAACATAACTTACTTAATGTTAGTACTGACACATCTTTAGGAAGTGTGGAAATTGCACCAGAAGTTATTGAAGTGATTGCAGGTATTGCTGCTAACGAAGTTGCTGGAGTTGCACAAATGCGTGGTAATTTTGCATCCAGTATGACCGAGCGTTTCGGTAAAAAGAACCATGGTAAAGGTGTTAAAGTAGAATTATCCGATAAAGGTATTAAGATTGATATCTTTTCTGTTTTAAACTACGGTGTTTCGATTCCAACTGTAGCTCAAAAAATTCAAGATAATATTCGCCAAGCTTTAAAGAATATGACGGCCTTAGAAATTGAGGAAATTAATGTTCATGTAGTTGGTGTACAAATGGAGCATAAAGAAGACGAACCAAAATCAAATGATGCATAATGCAAAGGTCACAGAGTTATTTCTGTGACCTTTTCTTCTTTATATAAGCCTTTTTATGTATTTCGCAATAGAAGGAAACTGCGATGTAACTTATATGTATAAATCACAGCCGCTAAGGAAATACACTACCCGCACCTTTAGGGCTCGCGTTGAGCCTTCTCACTCGCACAGAACGCTCGCTGTTGGGGTCTCAACGTCTTCGCTGTCCTGAAGGAGTCTACGTGTATTTCCTTCGCTAAGCACGTGTCTGAAGACCCCACAGCGGTGGTTTTCCGCGAGGCGGCTGAGGCCGTGCCCGTGGAAAGTGAAGTATTCTGCCGAAGCGGCGGTGTAACACTCAACAGTCATAGCTATAGTTTGTCGTAGTTTACATAAACTGCGAAAATATCCTTATAAAGAGAACGATTTCTCTCTTGGTGATTGACCTTATGTGGCTAGGAGTTTCTCACCGGATAGATTCTTATGCCTAATGGATGCGGTTTTTTGGCTCACTATTTTAACGAATACCCCTTTAAATAGCTTTTATTTCTTTAAAATGTTATCATTCAAAGGAAAATGAAGTCATATTTTTCATCGTTTAAGGAAACGAATTACGGTGAAATTAACTAATGATACTATTTTTGATGATATAAAAAAGGAGCATGTAACATGATACGAAGAAATGCTAGGGTAAAAGCGTTTCAAATTTTATTTCAAATGGATATGAACGATATTTCACCAAAGGATGCCATTCTCTATGCAACAGATGAAGAATCTATTCATCCATTTACGTCTGAATTAGTATATGGTGTGTCAGAACATAAAGAAAAGATCGATCAAATGCTATCGGATAACCTCGTTAATTGGTCATTAAGTCGCCTTGCTTTAGTTGAAAAAACATTACTGCGAATTGCAACTTATGAAATAAAATATAAAGAAGAAATACCAATCAAAGTTTCCATAAACGAAGCAATTGATATTGCCAAGGAATATGGCGAGGAAAACTCTGGTAAGTTTATAAATGGTGTTCTGTCTAAATTAGTGGATGAGCAATAGGAAGGGGAAATAGCATGCCAGCTGAAGTCATATATGGAACAGAAATTGCTACGAAGTTAAGAAATGAATTGAGAAAAGAAATAATGTCATTACAGAAAAAAGGAATTCAACCTGGTCTGGCTGTTATTATTGTGGGCGACGATCCTGCTTCCAAAGTATATGTTAGAGAAAAAAAACGAGCTTCTGAGGCTATTGGTATACATTCTAAAGTCATTGAATTAAACGAAGCCACTTCCCAACAAGAGCTTTTGGATAAAGTATTAGAATTAAACAACGATTCATCAATACATGGGATATTAGTTCAATTACCTCTTCCAAAGCATATTGACGCAAAAATAATCATTGAAAGCATTACCCCTAACAAGGATGTGGATGGTTTTCATCCTATTAATGTAGGAAGATTAATTACGAATCAAGAATGCTTTGTCCCATGTACACCGTTGGGGATTTTATATATGATTAAGGATAAAAACATTCCAATAGAAGGGAAGCATGTAGTGGTTGTAGGGCGTAGCAACATCGTGGGTAAGCCTGTTGGTCACTTATTTCTTAATGAAAATGCAACTGTAACCTATTGTCATTCTGCTACAGAAGATTTGTATAACCATACAAAGAAAGCAGACATCCTAATTTCAGCTGTAGGAAAACCAAATCTTATAAATGAACAAGGCGTTAAGGATGGAGCAGTTGTAATAGATGTTGGGAACAGTGTCCTTTCTAGTGGAAAACTATCAGGAGATGTTAATTTTGATGTAGTAAAGGAAAAAGCGTCTTACATTACTCCTGTTCCAAAAGGTGTAGGTCCGATGACCATTACGATGTTATTAAATAATACAATCATAGCAGCAAAACAATCATAAAAAACTAGCCGATTTACAGAACCTTGAGACAGTTTATGTGTTGTCGTACAAGGAATAAAGATAATCTTTTAATATGGTGAAAAAGGGGATTAAGTATTGTGAAGGATCGGTACTTAACGGTTACAGCGTTAACAAGATATATAAGAAGAAAAATGGAAACAGATCCTAATTTGAAGCGGGTATATTTAAAAGGGGAAATTTCAAACTTTACGCAACACTCTAGAGGTCATATGTATTTAACCTTGAAAGATAATCAGTCTAAAATTCAAGCAGTCATGTTTGCTGGTCATAATAAACAGATAAAATTCAGACCTGAAAATGGGATGAATGTCCTCGTCGAAGGTGAAATAGGTGTCTATGAACCCCACGGACAATACCAGCTTTATATACACCAAATGCAACCAGATGGTATAGGTGCTCTTTATCTAGCTTATGAGCAACTGAAGGAAAAACTCGAAAATGAAGGGTTATTTCGTCAAGATAGAAAAAAGAAAATCCCTTTATATCCAGAACATGTCGGTGTCATTACTTCTCCTACGGGTGCTGCAGTACGAGATATTTTTTCCACAATAAATAGAAGGTATCCAATTGTGAAGAAAACGTTACTTCCCGTTTTGGTACAAGGCGATTATGCAGCAAAGTCAATTGTACAAGCTATTAAAAAGGCAAACGACTTAAATATGTTTGATGTGTTAATAATTGGACGAGGTGGAGGTTCCATTGAGGAATTGTGGAGCTTTAATGAAGAAATGGTAGCTCGAGCAATCGTTCAATCAAACGTACCTATTATCTCAGCTGTAGGACATGAAACAGACTTTACGATAAGTGATTTTGCTTCTGACTTAAGGGCTCCTACACCTACGGGAGCAGCAGAGTTGGCAGTTCCATCTTTGCTGGATGTACAGGACAGAATTACGATAATGACCAAGCGCATACAAAAAAGCGCTTCTATGCATATTTCCACAAGAAAAGAAAGACTTACTTCCATACAGCAATCTTATGCTTTTCGATACCCAGAGCAATTGTTAAAGCAGAAAGAGCAAGACTTAGACAGACTTTTTGATCAATTACAAAAGGTTTCCAAGCAATATGTTACATATAAGAAAGAAAAAAGTGATTTTATTTCTAAAAGACTAGCTCAACTTCATCCAGCTCGAAAAGTAGAACAGACAAAACTTGAGCTACAAAAGTTAACAGAGCGTCAACAACGAGCAATGGAACAACAAATAAAAACGAAACAACAATCCTTTACACATAAGATAGAAAAATTAACGCTTTTAAACCCACTGGAAATTATTCAACGGGGATATGCCATTCCTTATAATGAAAAGAGAGAAGTTGTCAAGACAATAAAGGATGTACAACCCGGGGACAAAATGTTTGTTAAATTGAAGGATGGATTAGTTGACTGCCAAGTATGGGGATTAGAGGAGGATAAAAATGACGGAAGATCAAAATAAAGAAGTAAGTTTTGAAGAAGCTATTATGAAGTTAGAAGCTATTGTAGAGAAATTAGAAGAAGGCGATGTTCCTTTAGAAAAAGCAATTGATTATTACCAAGAAGGAATGAAATTATCCAAATTTTGTAATGACAAACTAACAAAAGTAGAAAAACAGATGGAACAAATATTAAACGAACAAGGTGAGCTAAAGCCGTTTTCAGTGCAGGAGGAATAAGTAGCGTGACTTTTTTAAATTATGTAAAGGAAAAACAAGAATGGTTCAATTACGAGCTTGAGGCAATTGTAAACGAATTTAACAGTCCAAAGCGACTTAAGGAGTCCATGCTATATTCCATAAAAGCTGGGGGTAAAAGGCTTCGGCCAATATTAATGATGGCTGCTTATGAAGCATTTCGTCCGATAGATAAAAAAGTTGTACATCCAGCTGCTGCGTTAGAAATGGTTCATACATATTCTTTAATACATGATGATTTGCCTGCAATGGATAATGATGATTTTCGAAGAGGGAAACCGACAAATCATAAAAAGTTTGATGATGCAACGGCAATACTAGCCGGTGATGGATTACTTGCAGGGGCGTTTCATGTTATTACTACCTCTAATTTTCTTCATGCAGAAGAAAAAGTTTATTTGGTTAGGGAATTGGCTCAGGCTAGTGGACCAGAAGGTATGGTAGCAGGACAAATGCTTGACTTAGAAGGGGAAAAAAAATCCCTTTCCTTGCAAGAAATGGACCAGATTCATCTTCTTAAAACAGGAGAGCTTATACGGTTTGCTATACGGGCAGGGGCCTATTTAGGAGGAGCTATTCCACCACAAATAGAGGCTATTGATGAATATGCTACCTGCCTCGGACTCATTTTTCAAATTCAAGACGACGTATTAGACGTAATTGGTAATGAAGAAAAATTAGGTAAACCAATTGGTAGTGATGAGCAGAGTGAGAAGAGCACCTATCCAAAAATATTAGGGTTAGACGAGACGATAAAGAAAAAAGAATGGTATATGGAAAAAGCTGCACTAGCGTTAAAAACAGCAAAAGTTAATCATGAAATTTTATATGATTTCATTGATTATTTAGGTAATCGCGACTATTAATGAGAATAATTGTAATTGAGAACATGAAAGAACGTATGGTATATTAATAGTACTAAAGGGATGGTGTAGTATTCTAGTCAGTCCCCCGTTCTTGAAGGCGGGCCTAAAAATCCGCCAAAGGGCACATCGATGAAGTTCCTTGTGTCGGCTTGAGGCGCCCAGCCTTGGGTCGGTGCTGGGAGTTAAGGTTGTGGGGCGATCCACAAAGGCATGTGGGCGTTGACCCTACTTCCGCGGAGGCCCATTACTGTGGCATTAAGCTACCGCGAAGTGCTATGGGATGGGGTATGAACCTGCACGATAGGGTTGGGAATCTCTATCTGCAGCGTAGCCTGCCTTGAGTGGTGTTGAGGGGATAATGGTTTAATGCAGTAAAATAGCAGGCCACTATTTGCTGCCTTGTATACCATTTGAAATCAACACTGCAAAAGAGGCTAGGGAACGGTTAAAGGACTGTAGAGGAAAACTCCTAGACTACTCGATTGTGACATTTAATGAGGATTATAGTGCAGGCTAAGTGGTAATCCAGTCTAGCTTTCGGTGACGGAGCTAAGTTGAATTTAAAGGGGAACCGCCGTAGAGGCAACTCGCGGTATTCAATTGGGAAAACCTACTGGACCTAAGCTGCAATTTTTACTTATTAAATGACCATTCCTTTCTTTATATTTTATAAACAAAGATTATTTTTGACCAAAAGGCCAATTTTTTATTAACATACTGTTCATAACTATTTACATATAGAGGAAGTATAAAAATGAGTCAGCAATTTAACAAGTCGTTACGCTTTAGTATAGGAATTGCCGTTATCACTTTTGTGTTAGCGGCCCTTTTTTCAATTATTTCATCCATTTTATTAAATGGTGTCGGATGGTTTGCTGGTATTTTTATTGTTTTAAGCATCGTCTTAATTGGTGTCATTTTTGACATGTTTGGGATTGCTGCAACTGCTGCAGACGAAGTTCCATTTCACGCAATGGCAGCAGAAAAGGTTCATGGATCTAGGCAAGCGATTGTAATTGTAAGAAATGCGGACCGGTTTGCAAGTTTTTGTAATGACGTAATTGGAGATATATCTGGGATTATTAGCGGTACCGCCTCAGCAGTTGTTGTCCTTCAATTAGCACTCGGATTCGGTTATAATGAAGGTTCCACTAACCAATTTACCATTTCCATAATATTCACGAGTATTGTTGCAGCTTTTACGGTAGGTGGAAAAGCGTTAGGTAAATTTTTTGCTATCCATTCTTCTACCCAAATTATATTATTTGCAGGAAAAGTAATTGCCTTCATCGAGAAGCATTTACATATTAGAGTGCTTCCTGCGCTTAAAAGGAAGAACGGAAGAAATTCCCAATGAAGGTGAGTGATCCATCATGGATCTAAAGGAAATACAAGATCCAGCTTTTTTAAAGACGTATTCAACGAAACAGTTAGAGGAGCTTGCGGAGGAAATTCGTGAGTTTTTAATTGACACCTTATCTAAGACTGGCGGTCATTTAGGACCAAACCTTGGGGTTGTAGAATTAACTTTAGCTCTTCATAAAGCATTTAATAGTCCAGATGATAAATTTATTTGGGATGTAGGCCACCAATCCTATGTTCATAAAATTCTAACTGGCCGAACAAACCAGTTTGATACGTTGAAAAAACATAAAGGACTGAGTGGTTTTCCGAAGCGGTTAGAAAGCGAACATGATGTTTGGGAAACGGGCCACAGTTCAACTTCTTTGTCTGCTGCAATGGGAATGGCTATTGCTCGCGACTTAAAAGGAGAAAAAAGTTATATTGTTCCAATCATTGGAGATGGTGCCTTAACTGGTGGTATGGCCTTAGAAGCATTAAACCATATTGGACATGAAAAAAAGAATATAATTGTTATATTAAATGATAACGAAATGTCTATTGCCCCTAACGTTGGGGCTGTTCATAATATTTTGGGTCGATTACGTAGTGCGAATAAATACAATTGGTTTAAAGATGAAATGGAATATCTCCTGAAAAAAATTCCTGCAGTAGGTGGTCGACTGGCTCAAACCGCAGAACGCATAAAGGATGGTATGAAATCGTTTGTCGTTCCTGGGATGTTTTTTGAAGAATTAGGTTTTACTTATTATGGTCCAGTGGATGGTCATAATTTTGATAGTCTATTTGAGAATTTAAAATACGCGAAAAAAACGGAAGGTCCTGTTATTATTCACGTCCTAACAAAAAAAGGGAAAGGCTATCATCCAGCTGAAGCGGACAAGATTGGTACATGGCATGGTGTCGGTCCCTATAAGATTGAATCCGGAGAATCGATTAAAAAAAGGGCAAATGGACCCGCGTGGAGTAAGGTTGTAAGTGATGCGTTAGCCAAAATTGCTCGAACAAATAATAAAGTTGTAGCGATAACACCGGCTATGACAGTCGGGTCAAAATTAGAGGACTTTAAAAAGGAATTTCCCGATCGATTATTTGATGTTGGTATTGCTGAACAGCATGCGACAACGCTTGCTGGTGGATTAGCAACTCAAGACATGAAACCGTTTTTATCTATCTATTCTACTTTCCTTCAACGAGGATATGATCAGGTGGTACACGATGTTTGTCGCCAAAACTTAAACGTTATATTTGGAATAGATCGAGCCGGTCTTGTAGGAGCTGATGGGGAAACACACCAAGGAGTTTTCGATATATCGTTTTTACGTCACGTACCGAATATGGTACTTATGATGCCTAAAGATGAAAATGAGTGTCAGCACATGGTATATACAGCTGTGCAATATGATCAAGGTCCAATAGCACTTCGGTATCCAAGAGGAAATGCCGCCGGAGTACCAACAGATGAGGAAATGAAAGAAATTCCAATAGGTACTTGGGAAGTGTTAAAAGAAGGTAAGGATACTGTTATCTTAACTTTTGGTACCACAATAGATATGGCTTTAGAAGCAAGTCGAATTTTAGAGCAATCGGACTTGTCGGTACGCGTAGTCAATGCGAGGTTCATTAAACCTTTAGATGAAGCCATGCTCAAAACAATCCTTCATGAAGAAATTCCTATTTTAACGATTGAAGAACATGTTTTGCAGGGCGGATTTGGAAGTGCAGTTTTAGAATTTATCCAAGAAGCTGGAAAGATGAATACTAAAATTGCAAGAATGGGAATCCCAGACCAATTTATTGAGCACGGTAGTGTAAGTGAGTTGTGGAATGAAATTGATTTAACAACAGAAAATGCAATAAGAAAGATTACAGAAATGATTCCTAATAAACAGAGGGCTTGATTGTTCATGAAAAAAGTTAGATTAGACATGCTGCTTGTTGAAAGAGGGCTATTGGATACAAGGGAAAAAGCGAAGAGAACTATTATGGCAGGTCTGGTATTTTCAGAGCAAGTTAGACTGGACAAGCCGGGTGTAAAAGTTGATGAAAATATTCCGATAGAAATAAAAGGAAGAGCAATCCCTTATGTAAGTAGGGGTGGTCTTAAACTGGAAAAGGCTTTACACGAATTTGATGTTTCAGTTCGAGATAAAGTTGTTATCGACATCGGTTCGTCTACTGGTGGCTTTACTGATTGTGCTTTACAAAATGGTGCAAGGTTAAGTTATGCGATTGATGTAGGGTATAATCAACTTGACTGGAAGCTACGAAGCGATGAAAGAGTTGTCGTGATGGAGAAAACTAATTTCCGTTATGTCACAGAGGAGCAATTAAAGTTAGGCAAGCCAAACTTTGCAACTATTGATGTATCCTTTATTTCTCTTCGAATTATTTTGCCAGTTCTTAAAAACTTATTGCTTGAAAATAGTGACGTGGTTGCGCTAATTAAACCTCAATTTGAAGCGGGTAGAGAGCAGGTTGGAAAAAAAGGTATTGTAAGAGAGAGTAAAATTCATCGTCAAGTGTTGCGAGATATGTTAGAATTTGCAGTAAAAGAGGGATATTTAGTAAAAGCTTTAACTTTTTCTCCAATTACTGGAGGAGAAGGAAATATTGAATTTCTAGTCCATTTATCATGGAATCACGCAGAAGGAAGCATTTCCCCTAGTGTTAATATTAACGATACAGTAGATGAAGCACATGACACCTTAAAGAAGAACTAATACAACGAGTAGGGGCTACAAATTTTATGATGTAGTCCCTTTTTCTCTGTTAGATGGGGCAAAAATTACTTGAAACAGAATATAAGTGAGGGGTAAAGGATGAATAAGGGCCAAAGGCATATCAAAATTCGTGAAATCATTGCAGACAATGATATTGAAACGCAAGATGAGCTTGTCGATAAATTAAAAAGTCTTGGTTATAATGTGACACAAGCTACTGTTTCAAGAGATATTAAAGAGCTACATTTAGTGAAGGTCCCGATGTCTGATGGAAGATATAAATATAGTCTACCTGCAGATCAGCGATTTAACCCATTAAACAAATTAAAACGTCTAATGATTGATGCATTTGTAAAAATTGACACAGCAGGTCATTTTATTGTGTTAAAGACATTACCTGGAAATGCACAGGCAGTTGGCGTATTAATTGATAATCTGGACTGGAACGAAATATTAGGCACCATCTGTGGTGATGATACTTGTTTAATCATTTGTAGATCCGAAGAAAGCACCCAAGAATTACGCAAGCATTTTTTAGAGATGCTGTAAACTCCACAAAGTTGAGGTGGACATCGTGTTAGCTGAGCTTTCCATTAAGGATTTTGCCATAATTGATGAAATAAAAATACAATTTAAAGAAGGTTTAACTGTTTTAACAGGAGAAACTGGTGCTGGTAAGTCAATAATTATTGATGCTATCCACTTATTAGCTGGCGGTAGAGGGTCCGTAGAATTTATCAGACACGGAGCTAATAAGGCCGAAATCGAAGGCCTATATTTTATTGATAACCCTAATCATCTTGCCTATAAAAGAGGACAAGAATTTGGGATAGATGTTGAAAGTGATGGCATGCTTATTTTACACCGTACCATAACGTCCTCAGGAAAAAGCATATGTAGAGTTAATGGTAAACTTGTAACATTAGCGATCTTAAAGGAGTTTGGACAAACATTAATTGATATACATAGTCAGCATGAAACGCAATCGCTAATGGACACAGATAAACACTTGGTCTTATTAGATTTATATAACCGTGATAAAATTGCTCATGCGAAAGATGAGTATAAAAAACTTTATATTGAATACAAGCAATTAGAAAGACGCCATAAGGAATTAAGTGAAAGTGAAAGAGAACTTGTTCAGCGATTAGATTTATTGAAATTTCAACAAACAGAATTAGAAGAAGCTAACCTTCAGGTAAATGAAGATATCGAATTAGATGAAGAACGCAATACGTTAGCAAATTACGAAAAAATATATCAAGGACTTAATGATGCATATTATGCTTTATACGGAGAGCAAAAGGGCTTAGATTGGCTTGCACATGCTATGACTTCTCTTGAAAGTATAAAGGAATATGATCAAGATTTAAAAGAAAAAGCAGACGAATTATCTAATCAGTATTATATCGTCGAAGAGTTATCCTTTCATTTACGTAATAAACTGGATGAAATGGAATTTGATCCGGGACGTTTAAATGACATTGAGGCAAGATTAAATGATTTGAATCGTTTAAAAAGAAAATATGGGAAATCTGTTGCTGATATGTTGGATTATGCTGCTTCTATTGACGAAGAAATTGAACAATTAGAAAACAAAGATATCCATTTATCTAAAATAGAGAAAGAATTAGTAAGTAAAGGAAAAGACTTACTACTTGCTGCGGAACAGTTACATGAACTACGAAACGTAGCAGCAACTAATTTGAAAAAAGCGATTTTAACTGAATTGAAGGATTTATATTTGGAAAAAGCTAATTTTGATGTTCAATTTTCCTATTCTACAGGTAACGAGAAAGATCCTGAAAGAAATGGAAAAAGAATAAAACTTCATGAAAATGGATTTGACCATATACAGTTTTTGATCAGTACCAACTTAGGTGAACCACTTAAAGAAGTACACAAAATAGCATCTGGTGGGGAATTGTCCAGAATTATGTTAGCAATTAAGAAAAACTTTGCCCGTCACCAAGGAGTAACAAGTGTTATATTTGATGAAGTAGATACTGGAGTGAGTGGAAGAGTGGCACAAGCCATTGCAGAAAAAATTTACACAATATCGAACAGCTCTCAAGTACTATGCATTTCTCATCTGCCTCAAGTTGCATCCATGGCTGATACGCACTTATTAATTGAAAAATTGGTAAAAAAAGACCGGACCATTACGAAGGTCTCAGAGTTAACAGAAGCGGAAAAAGTTGATGAATTAAGCCGAATGATTACAGGTGCTGAACTGACAGAAACGACAAAAGATCATGCAAAAGAACTTATAATATTAGCTAATAAGTATAAACTAAAGCAGTCGTGACGTGACACGGCTGCTTTTTTATAGGGAAAAAATCCTTTAAAGGGATTTTTTTAATCTCTAAAACAAAAAACTTCCGATTTACCTCAACATCCTGTTATACATTAGTACTGCTAAAGAACTTTTAACATTACTGGAAAATGTATCTTATATTTCTGTACTTTACACTGTTTAAAACAACTAAGTTAAGGTCAAATTATAAATACAACAACATTTTGGTATGGGTTAGAAGCGAGGAGAGTGAAACAGTTGAAAAAGAGAGAAATCATGCGAATCATGATAGGCTTGATCCTCCTTGTTTCATTTCTGTCTATTCCGTTCATGTCACCTGTTAAACAATATTTTTCCATCCCTAATCAATTAACATTGTTTGAAAAGCAAAGTGGTTATGCTTTACCAACCTTTGCCAATACAAATGCAAATATCAAGCAAGATCAAGAATCATTAACTGCATTTTCAAACAATATTGTTCCAAAGGAATCTGGACAAAGTAGTGTGTTTTATGAATGGGCTGGCTTACCAATTAAGAAAGTTGATGTAAAGGTTTTAGAGGATTTTAAAGTAATACCTGGTGGTCAATCAATTGGGGTTCGTTTACACACTTTAGGTGTTCTAGTTGTGGGACATCACTTAATCCAGACAGCTGATGGTAAAATGTCTCCGGGTGAGGAAGCAGGAATAAAAGTTGGAGATGTCATTTTAGAGGTAAATGGGAAAAAAATTAAAAAAGTAGAAGATGTAGCAGCCATTGTAAAAGAAGAAGAGGGAAAAGCATTAGATTTGAAGGTTAAACGAAACGATGAGACATTCAATACAACATTGACTCCAAAGTATGATGAACAGGATGAAAAGCATCGAATTGGGCTATATATTAGAGATTCAGCCGCAGGGATTGGGACAATGACTTTCTACCATCCTGACTCCAAAAAATATGGTGCATTAGGACATGTAATATCGGATATGGACACTAGAAAGCCAATTGAAATTCATAATGGAAAATTGGTTAGATCAAATGTTACTTCCATTGAAAAAGGGTCTAATGGAGTGCCAGGTGAGAAGAATGCCGAATTTTCCGTGGAAGATGAGTCAATTGGAAATATAACAAGAAACAGTCCTTTCGGCATATTTGGTGAATTAAATCAAAATGTGAAAAACAATGTGATGGACAAACCAATGCCAATTGCACTATCCCATCAAGTAAAAGAAGGTCCTGCTAAAATCTTAACGGTTATAGAAGGACAAAAAGTGGAAGCCTTTGACGTGGAAGTTGTAAGTTCTGTTCCGCAAAAACACCCAGCAACAAAAGGGATGATTATAAAAATTACGGATAAAGAATTATTAGATGCTACTGGTGGAATTGTGCAAGGGATGAGCGGTAGTCCAATAATACAAGATGGAAAAGTTATTGGAGCGGTAACACACGTTTTTGTTAATGACTCTACAAGTGGATACGGCGTTCATATTGAATGGATGCTTCAAGAAGCAGGAATTGATATTTATAAAGATGGAAAAAGAGACGAGCAAAAAGCGAGTTAATCGCTTTTTCTCGTCTTTTTCGTAATATATATAAAGATATTTCGACATTTTTTATCGAAATATGTTGAAATATAACATAACAGTAAGAAAAACGAAGAAAAATCCATTTAAATACATATTTTTTAAAGTTTTTAACTAAAAAAAAGGGATTTTAACAGTTGTGTCGAAATTAATATGTGGAATACAAGGGAGTAATATAGAACTGAGGAGGAAAAATTTGTGGAAAAAATTAAAGTATGCTTGGCAGATGATAACAGAGAATTAGTACAATTATTGGAAGGTTACTTCGATGATCAACCTGAAATTGAAGTAGTCGGGACAGCTTACAATGGGAAAGAGTGTTTAGAAATTTTGGAGAATCAAGATCTAGATGTTTTGATTTTAGACATAATAATGCCTCATATAGATGGTTTGGCTGTTCTAAACAAAATGAAGGATTTAGATAAAACAAATCTGCCGAAAGTAATTATGCTAACAGCCTTTGGACAAGAAGAAGTTACTAAAAAAGCAGTCGATTTAGGAGCATCCTATTTTATTTTAAAGCCGTTTGATTTAGAAAGTCTTAAAGAACAAGTATTACAAGTTCATGGTATTCCAGCAGTTGTGAAAAACAATAGTGTATCACTACGTTCTAAGCAATTGAAAAACAAGAAAATTGATTTAGATGCTAGTATCACAAATATTATTCATGAGATAGGCGTTCCTGCCCACATCAAAGGATACATGTATTTACGTGAAGCCATTTCTATGGTTTATAACGATATTGAGCTTCTTGGCTCTATTACAAAGGTATTATATCCAGATATTGCAAAGAAATTTAATACGACAGCTTCAAGAGTTGAACGTGCTATTCGTCACGCGATTGAAGTAGCTTGGAACCGCGGGAATGTTGATTCCATTTCGTCTTTATTCGGTTATACAGTTAATATGTCAAAAGCAAAACCAACTAACTCAGAATTTATCGCGATGGTTGCTGACCGTCTGCGTTTAGAGCATAAAGTGAGCTAAAGTACTATAGATAAAAGCTGTAAAAGCCTTTTATTCGTTAATAGAATAAAAGGCTTTTTCTATGGCACAATGTTTATAAATTATACGTATTGCATAAAATAAGTTTGGACTTCTTTTTATCATTTTAGATGCAAAGGTGAATATATGGAAAATAACTTAAGAAACGAAATGAGTCGAGCGGAACGTTTTGAAATAGCTTTTAATCAAATTCACTCTCGTTTAAAAGAACTAACTAAAAATCGAAAAACTGATCGTTTTGTAGATTTATTACAAGTAAACAGTGAAAAGTATTCCTCGATAAGAGAGAATTTTTCACAATTAAAGCAATATGCCAAGCTAAGGAATGCAATTGTTCACGAGAAAGTGGATAATGGCTACTACATTGCTGAACCTCATGAGGATATTGTAGAAGATATTGAAAGGATTAGTCACTTAGTTTATCATCCGCCTTCAGCAGTTAAGTTGGCTTCAAAGCCTGTTATCTTTTTTGATATCTATACATCACTTCAAAAAGTTTTATCAACGATTGAAAAACATGGCTACTCACAATTTCCTGTTTACGAGGAAGGTCATTTTAAAGGACTATTAACGGAAGGTGGAATAGCAAAGTGGTTTTCCCAGCGAATAAAAGATGGGGTCATTACGATCAATAATGTTAGAGTAGCTGATATTTTAGAATTAGAAAAACGGAGAAATGTTGCCTGTTTAGAAAAAAAATCGTCGGTATATGACGTGGAAAATACGTTTGAGGAATATTATAAGAAAAAACAAAAGTTGGAAGCAGTTATTTTAACGGAAAATGGAGGACAAGATCAAGCCCCTATTGGTATCATTACTTCATGGGATTTAGTGGAATTCGATCATGATACGGCTTCTATGAAAACTTGAGCTATAGTGGCCAAAGCTATCGTAAGTGCTATAAGACCCCTTTAGCAGAATACTTTGAGAGACCCTTAGTGCTTGGTCTTAGCCTTATACTATCGCAGTTGAATGACGCTTGAAGCCCATTTGGTTACCCAATTTCAGAGGCATTATAGGCATATTTCAACTGCTTATTTCGTTTGTTGCGATTCCCAATAAGATGAACACAACAAGATATTAATTAATCTTTTCACCCTTTCATGTTAAAATGTATAGATGTAACAAAATACAATCGCATTTATGGGGTGAATTTATTTTATTATGAAGGTAGCTAAATTTGGAGGAAGTTCCGTAGCTGATGCCAACATGCTTAAAAAAGTGGCTAATATTATTGTGAGTGACCCGAAGAGAAAGTTTATTGTTGTATCTGCACCTGGAAAGCGAAATAAGGAAGATATTAAGGTCACAGATTTATTTATTGAATTGGGAAATAACTTTGCATCGGGCAAACCTATAGAGGATGCAAAAACAAATATTTTAGTTCGTTTTCAAACGATGTTAGAAAATTTAAAGCTATCAACAGAACTGTTAGATGAAATTGACGAATCCATTAATCAGGTTTTACATAATGACAGCCTGAAAACAAACAGATTAGATTCATTAAAAGCTATGGGTGAAGACACATTAGCAAAAGTTTTAAGTTTATATCTTCAATCATTAGGTTACGATGCTTCTTATGTGAATCCTAAAGAAGCAGGGATTCTTGTTAGTGATCAGCCAGGAGACGCACAAGTACTTGAGGAAAGCTATGATAGATTATTTGAACTAAATGATCGTGAAGGAATTTTGGTCATTCCCGGATTTTTTGGTTATACTCCCGATGGGGCCTTAATGACTTTCCCGCGTGGAGGATCAGATATAACTGGTTCTATTGTGGCAGCCGGAGTAAAAGCAGAGCTTTATGAAAATTTTACAGACGTAGACTCTGTTTACTGTGTAAATCCTAACATTGTTTCTAACCCTAGAGAAATTAAAGTTCTAACCTATAAAGAAATGCGTGAGTTATCCTACGCAGGCTTTTCCGTTTTCCATGATGAAGCCTTAATCCCAGCCTTTAAAGCAAAAATCCCTGTATGCATCAAAAACACAAATAATCCTAATCAACCAGGAACAATGATTGTTTCAGAACGAGAAGTAGATCCCAATACTCCCGTAATGGGAATTGCAAGTGACGCAGGATTCTTAAGTATTTATGTAAGTAAATATTTGATGAACAGAGAAATTGGTTTTGGGAAAAATTTACTTCAAATATTAGTAGATGAAGGTATTTCTTTTGAACATGCTCCTTCTGGAATTGATGACATGTCCGTGATTATACGCGAAAATCAATTGCCAATTGAAAAAGAAAAGGTTGTTATAGAAAGAATACAAAATGAACTGAAGGTGGACACTGTAACCATTGAAAGAGGTTTAGCGATGATAATGCTCGTTGGAGAGAAAATGAATAGTACTCCAGGAGTGGCAAGTAAAGCGACAACAGCTTTTGAAAATGCCAATGTTAACATTGTCATGATCAACCAAGGTTCCTCAGAAGTTTCCATGATGTTTGGTATTAAGGAAAAAGGATTAGAACCAGCTGTACAATCTCTTTATGAAATATTTTTTCAAAATTTAAATTAATTCCTAGTATTATTAGAAAGAGCTGAAAGCATTTACACATGCATTCAGCTCTTTTTTTGTTTTGAAAAACGCCCTTTAGTTAAGTTTCTTTTTCGATCACGGTGTAGAATGAATCCACCTATAAAGGTTAGACCGAGTATGAAAAAAGCTAATCCAATAACAAACTGTATAACAAAATGGAAGAAAACAGGATAAACAATATGAAATATAGCATCGCGCATTAACTTTATACCAATTGTAGCTATGATACCTGGAATGACAATGATTAATAATGCAATAAAACGTGACATAACAATAACTCCTTTTATCATTTCCCTAAAAAGAAGTATAGCAGAGGAATGGTTACTTGAAAATAAAGAAACGATTTATTGCAAAAAATGTCAAACTCTCTTATGATTGACTTGTGCAATAATTTGCAGGGTAAGGAGCTTAATAATGAAAAGTGTATTAATTGTTGGTGCAGGAAAAGGTGGAACCTCTTTACTTAAAGTATTAGCAGAATCAGATATGCTAAATGTCATGGCTATTGTTGATATACATAAAGATGCTCCTGGATTAAAGTTGGCTGAACAGTATGGTGTGCAGACAGGAGAAGATTTTCGTGATTGGCTTCCTTTAGGAGTAGACATTGTTATTGAGGCAACAGGTAATGAAAAGGTATTTCAGGAAATTATGAAAGAAAAAAACCAGAAAACAGTCGTTATACCTGGAGCAGTAGCGTTTATCACTTCTCAGTTGTTGGACGAAAAAGAAACATTATTACGTGAACTAGAGAGCCAGGCCCAAAATAGAGAGTTCATTTTAAATGCTATTCATGATGGGATGATTGTAATCAATGAAGAAGCAAAAATCGTTTTTGTGAATAAAAGTGCAGAGCGAATATTAGGTTACAAAATTAAAGATATGATGAATATTCCTGTAGAAAAGGTCATTCCTACCACGAGATTGCCGCACGTTTTAAATATTAGAAGAAAAGAAGTAAATCAAAAATTAACGTTAGAAAACGGCAAAAAAGTAATTACAACAAGGATTCCGTTAATCAGTCCGGAGGGAAAACTGATTGGCGCTTTTGCGGTGTTCAAAGATATTACGGAAGTGGTTGATTTAGCAGAAGAGATAACGGATTTAAAAGATGTAAAAACGATGTTAGAAGCTATTATTCATTCCTCAGAAGAAGCCATTTCTGTAGTAGATGAGAATGGAATTGGATTGATGATAAATCCAGCTTATACTCGTATAACAGGATTAACCAAAAGGGATGTTGTTGGTCATCCAGCTACAGCTGATATTTCTGAAGGAGAAAGCATGCACTTAAGGGTATTGAAAACGAGACGGGCGGTAAGAGGTGCTAGGATGCGAGTGGGACCTGCAAAAAAGGACGTCATCGTAAATGTTGCACCAGTCATTGTGGATGGGAAATTGAAAGGTAGTGTAGGGGTCATCCATGACGTATCAGAAATTGAGTCCTTAACCAACGAATTAAAACGAGCAAGACAAATTATTAGAAATTTAGAAGCAAAATATACATTTGATGATATTATCGCGGAGTCTGAAGAAATGAAGATTGCTTTGGAGCAAGCCAAAGTAGGAGCAAAAACCCCTGCTACTGTTTTACTTAGAGGAGAGTCTGGTACGGGTAAAGAACTGTTCGCACATGCTATCCATAACGAGAGTAACAGACGTCATAATAAGTTTATACGAGTGAATTGTGCAGCTATTGCGGAGTCTATTTTGGAAAGTGAGCTATTCGGTTATGAGGAAGGGGCTTTTTCTGGAGCAAAACAAGGTGGAAAAAGAGGATATTTTGAGGAAGCAAATTTTGGAAGTATCTTCTTAGATGAAATTGGTGAACTTTCCCTTCAAATGCAGGCGAAGCTTCTGCGTGTTTTACAAGAAAATGAAATTGTTCGTGTTGGTGGTACGAAGCCGATAGAAATAGATGTAAGAATTATCGCCGCCACTAACGTCAACTTAGAGAAAGCAATAATGAAGGCTGAATTTAGAGAAGACCTATATTATCGATTAAACAGACTTCCTATTTATATTCCTGCTTTACGAGAACGAATGACAGATTTACTTGCATTAGTAAATCATTTAATAGAAAAATTAAACCAAGACTATGGTAGACATGTAAAAACGATCAGTGATGAAGCAATTCAGTATTTGAAAGGTTATCATTTTCCTGGAAACGTTAGAGAGCTAGAAAATATTATTGGACGAGCGATGATTTATATGCAAAATCATGAAGATATAATAGGAATGGACCATATACCTACATTGCGTGAATCTGCCAAACAAGTGTCGGAAACGAAGACATTACCTGACTATACAGACCTACAGGGTACTTCGTTGCAAACTTCTTTAGATTTATATGAGAAGAATTTATTAATGAAGGCATTAAAGGGGAATAATTTTAATAAAACCGAGACTGCTAAGCAATTAAATGTTTCGATTCGTAATTTATATTATAAACTAGATAAACATAATATTGACAAAGATAGCACGCAAGATTTTTCATGAATGCAATAAATTGCATGATGTTTTCCACAATTAGTAAAGCGTTTTCATAAAATTGGTTTGGCATGATTTTTGCATATATAGTTTATGGGGACGAAAAATGTGCATAATATTATTTTTGCACTTTTATTACTGGTGGTATTCCCTCACTCAATTTTTCTTAACCAAAAGAGGTGGAAAGATATGAATTTAACATCGTTGTTAGACAAATTGAAAGAAAATAGTCACCAAAAAGTTGTTGCGGTAGCGCAAGCGGCTGATAAAGAAGTTTTAAAGGCAATAAAAAATGCTATAGAACATGGCATTGCGAAATTTATGTTGTTTGGTGACGTACAAGAAATAAGAGAATTAGCTTCAAATATTGGATTAGATGTAAACAATAAGCATATAAAAATTGTTCATGCTAAGTCTGATCAGAATGCAGCTGAACAAGCTGTAAAGAAGGTCCATTTTGGAGAAGCACACGTAGTAATGAAAGGGAAAGTACCTACTAAAGTGTTGCTAAAAGAAATCCTTCATAAGGATTATGGACTTCGAACAGGAAAGGTTCTATCCCATGTGGCTGTATTTGATGTTCCGAACCAGGACCGTCTTCTTATACTCACAGATGCTGGGATGAATGTGAATCCAGATTTAGAACAAAAAGCACAAATCACACAGAACGCAGTAGAGGTTGCCCACAAAATTGGTATTGACAACCCAAAAGTTGCCGCATTGTCAGCGGTTGAAGTTGTGAATCCTTCTATGCAAGCTACGCTAGATGGTGCTGCTTTAACTCAAATGCAAAAAAGGGGTCAAATCAAAGGGTGTATTGTTGACGGTCCTTTAGCTTTTGATAATGCTATTTCTCTAGAGGCTGCAAAAGAAAAGGGAATACATTCGGAAGTAGCAGGTAAGGCAGATATTTTATTAGTTCCGACAATAGAAACAGGGAACGCACTTTATAAATCATTTATTTATTTTGCAAATGCAAAGGTTGCCGCTGTCATTAGTGGTGCTGCTGCTCCAATTGTTTTAACTTCTCGTTCCGATAGTTTCGAGAGCAAATTATATTCATTAGTTTTAGCATTATTAACAGCAAAAAAAGACTCAGAGGAGGAAATATAATGGAATTATTCAAGTACTTAGAAATGTATGATTACGAAGAAGTGGTATTTTGCCAAGATAAAAATTCAGGGTTAAAAGCGATTATTGCCATTCATGATACGACGTTAGGACCTGCCCTTGGTGGTACTCGTATGTGGACATATGATTCTGAAGAAGATGCTATTGTAGATGCATTACGTCTAGCTAGAGGTATGACATACAAAAATGCAGCTGCAGGTTTAAATCTTGGTGGTGGAAAAACGGTTATTATTGGTGACCCGAAAAAAGACAAAAACGAAGCATTGTTCCGTGCATTTGGTCGTTATATTCAAGGTTTAAATGGTCGCTACATTACAGCTGAGGACGTTGGTACAACAGTTCATGATATGGATACCATTTATCAAGAAACAAGTTACGTAACAGGTATTTCACCTGCTTTTGGTTCTTCTGGAAACCCTTCTCCAGCTACAGCTTATGGTGTGTATCGTGGAATGAAAGCTGCTGCCAAAGAGGCCTATGGTTCCGATTCACTAGAAGGTAAGGTTGTTTCTATACAGGGAGTAGGAAACGTTGCTTTTAGTCTTTGCCGTCACTTGCATGAAGAAGGGGCAAAATTAATCGTAACAGACATAAATAAAGCAGCTGTACAAAGAGCAGTTGATGAGTTTGGTGCAAAAGCAGTAGATCCCAATGATATTTATGATGTAGAAAGTGATATTTATGCTCCATGTGCCTTAGGAGCAACTGTTAATGATTCAACTATTCCTAAACTTAAGGCGAAAGTTATCGCTGGTTCCGCTAACAACCAATTAGCTGAGTCTAAGCATGGGGATGTTCTATATGAAAATGGAATCGTTTATGCTCCTGACTATGTTATTAATGCCGGTGGTGTTATAAATGTAGCAGATGAACTATATGGATATAACCGTGAAAGAGCAATGAAACGTATCGAAACAATTTACGATAACATTGAAAAAGTATTTGAAATTTCTAAGCGCGATAACATACCGACAAACGTTGCCGCTGACCGTATGGCAGAAGAAAGAATTAATAGTATGCAGCAATCAAGAAGCACATTTTTACAAAATGGTCACCACATTTTATCCAGAAGATAAGAAAAGCAGTAAGGGATTTTTAGCAATCCCTTACTTTTGTTCTTTCAAATAGAATAGTAAATGTTAAGAAAAACAAAACAGACAAGTATAAGACAACTAGAAATAATGGAGGGCATTAAAGTTGCAGCAAAGCAATTATCGCATATTGGTAATTAATCCAGGTTCTACTTCGACAAAAATTGGTGTTTTTGAGAATGAACAGTGTATTTTTGAAAAAACAATCCGCCATTCTACGGAGGAAACATCCCAATATAACCGAATTATTGATCAATATGAATTTAGGAAAGAAATTATATTAGAAACATTAGATTATGAAGGAATTAACATCTCGAAATTAGATGCTGTTTGTGGTCGCGGTGGTCTTTTAAGACCGATAGAAGGTGGTACGTATTACGTTAATGACAAGATGTTAGAGGATTTAAGACAGGGTTATAACGGTGAACATGCCTCTAATCTTGGGGGAATTCTAGCACATGAAATAGCGACAGGGCTAAATATCCCATCTTTTATCGTTGATCCTGTAGTAGTAGATGAGTTAGACCCAATTGCCAGAAGGTCAGGCGTACCTGAAATTCCGAGAAAAAGTATTTTTCACGCGTTAAACCAAAAAGCAGTTGCAAGAAAAGCGGCAAAAGATTTAAACAAAGATTATAAGGATATTAACCTTATCGTGACACATATGGGTGGTGGTATTACCGTAGGTGCACATAGGTATGGTCGAGTTGTTGATGTTAACAATGGACTTCATGGTGATGGTCCTTTTTCCCCAGAACGTGCTGGAACAGTACCTGCTGGTGATCTTGTAGCTATGTGTTTTAGTGGAGAATTTTTTTATGACGAAATCATGAAAAAATTAGTAGGTAACGGTGGATTAATGGGGTACTTACAAACAAATGATGCAGTAGAAGTAGAAAAGCTTATTGCGCTAGGTGATAAACAAGCGTTGGAAGTGTATGAGTCAATGGCTTACCAAGTAGCCAAAGAAATTGCAGGAATGAGTGCAGTTTTAAAAGGTGAAGTAGATGCTATTGTTTTAACAGGTGGGCTTGCTTATGGGAAAGAATTTGTTGATCTTATTAAGCAAAGGGTTGAATGGATTGCTGATATTTTAACTTACCCAGGTGAAGATGAACTACAAGCTTTAACAGAAGGATCTTTACGTGTACTTAGAAATGAAGAACAAGCAAAAGAGTATCCAAATCCTGCATAACAACGATGAAAGGAGAGTGAATAAGTATGGCTGAAGAGTATGATTTAGTCATTCTTGGTGGGGGAACTGGTGGCTATGTAGCTGCAATTCGGGCTAGCCAGCTCGGAATGAAGGTTGCCGTTGTAGAAAAAGGGAAAATAGGAGGAACCTGTTTACATAAAGGATGTATTCCTTCTAAGGCCTTGCTTCGTAGTGCGGAGGTATTTCGCCAAACAACGGAAGCTGATAAGTTTGGAATCGAAGTTCAGGAACCTAAAGTTAACTTCCTAAAAGTTCAAGAACGAAAACAAAATATTGTGGACACGTTACATAAAGGTGTCCAGGGACTTATGAAAAAGGGAAAGATAGATGTGTTTGAAGGTTTTGGGCGAATTTTAGGTCCAAGTATTTTCTCACCAATGCCAGGTACTATTTCGGTGGAACTAAACAATGGAGAAGAAAATGCAATGCTAGTACCAAAAAATGTATTAATTGCAACAGGCTCGAAGCCACGTTCTTTACCTGGATTGGAAATAGACGGGGAGGCAGTTATGTCTTCTGATGAAGCGCTAGAAATGGAAACTCTTCCAGCCTCTATAGTAATTGTCGGTGGAGGCGTAATTGGAATAGAGTGGGCATCTATGCTAGCTGATTTCGGGGTAGAAGTAACAGTCCTAGAATATTTGGATCGCATTCTGCCAACAGAGGATCATGAGGTTTCCAAAGAAGTACAACGTTTAATGAAGAAAAAAGGAATTAAAATAGTAACAGGTGCTAAAGTGTTACCTGAAACTTTGAATAAGTCTGCTGGTATAGAAATCAAGGCTGAAAAGAACGGCGAAGAAAAAACGTTTCAAGCTGAAAAAATGCTCGTATCTGTTGGAAGAGCTGCAAATGTCAACAATATTGGAATCGAAAACACTGATATTGTAGTAGACAAAGGTGTTATTCAAACGAATAGCTATTATCAAACGAAAGAGTCTCATATTTATGCAATTGGTGATGTGATTGGCGGTATGCAGCTAGCACACGTTGCCTCGCATGAAGGAATTGTTGCCGTAGAACATATGGCGAATGAAAACCCATACCCTATGAATTATGAGCAAGTACCTACATGTATTTATTCAAACCCTGAAGTTGCAAGTGTTGGTTTGACAGAAGAACAAGCCAAAGAAAAAGGCTTCGATGTGAAAGTTGGAAAATTTTCTTTTAAAGCAATAGGAAAAGCGCTTGTTTTTGGAGAGTCAGATGGATTTGTTAAAATTGTTGCAGATAAAAAGACGAATGATTTATTAGGTGTTCATATGGTTGGACCACATGTAACGGATATGATTACAGAAGCTGCATTAGCGAAAGTATTAGATGCAACTCCGTGGGAAATTAGTCATACGATTCATCCTCATCCAACGTTATCTGAGGCAATCGGTGAAGCCGCACTAGCTGTTGAAGGCAAGCAAATTCACGGATAAATAAAAAAATATTCACATTGTCCACTTTTTAAAGGAGGGATTTTAATGGCGAAAAGCCGTCATGAAGCATTAGGCTTAAGCGATGACCAAGTTTTAGAAATGTTTAAAACAATGCTCTTAGCTAGAAAAATCGACGAAAGAATGTGGTTATTAAACCGCGCAGGTAAAATTCCATTTGTTATTTCTTGTCAAGGGCAGGAAGCAGCACAAGTTGGGGCAGCCTTTGCTTTAGATCGTGAAAAGGACTACGCAGCACCATATTATCGTGATATGGGAGTTGTACTTGCTTTTGGAATGACACCTCGTGAGTTAATGCTTTCGGGTTTTGCGAAGTCGGAAGATCCAAATTCAGGTGGTAGACAAATGCCAGGACATTTTGGTCAAAAGAAAAACCGTATATTAACAGGGTCTTCCCCAGTTACGACCCAGGTTCCACACGCAGTAGGTGTTGCACTAGCTGCAAAAATGGAAAAGAAAGATTTTGTTTCCTTTGTTACATTGGGGGAAGGTTCTTCTAACCAGGGTGATTTCCATGAAGGATTAAACTTTGCCGGGGTACACAAGCTTCCAGTAATTACAATGGTAGAAAACAATAAATATGCTATTTCTGTACCAATTGAAAAACAGCTTGGCTGTGAAAAAGTTTCAGATCGTGCAATTGGATATGGAATGCCAGGATTTACGATTGATGGTAATGATCCATTAGCTGTTTATGAAGCAGTGAAAGCAGCAAGAGAACGTGCAGTTAAAGGTGAGGGACCTACGTTAATTGAAGCGGTATCTTACCGTTTGACAGCCCACTCTAGTGATGATGATGACCGTACGTATCGTGAACGTGAGGAAGTAGAAGAAGCAAAGAAGAAAGATTCCATCATTACGTTTGCTAATTACTTAAAAGAAAATGGCATTTTAAATGATGAGCAAGAAAAAGCGCTACATGATGAAATGGCCAAAATCATTAATGATGCAACAGATTATGCAGAAAATGCACCATATGCGGAAGCAGAAAGTGCATTAAAATACGTTTACGCAGAGTAAGGAGGGGAAAATACTATGCCAATAATGTCTTATATTCAGGCTGTTACACAAGCCTTAAAAGAGGAAATGGAACGGGATGAAAAAGTATTTGTTCTAGGCGAGGATGTTGGGAAAAAAGGTGGTGTTTTCCGCGCAACAGATGGTCTATATGATCAATTTGGAGAAGAAAGAGTTATTGATACTCCTCTTGCGGAATCAGCGATTGCTGGGGTAGGTATTGGTGCTGCAATGTACGGATTACGTCCCGTAGCAGAAATGCAGTTTGCCGACTTTATTATGCCTGCAGTCAACCAAATTATTTCTGAGGCAGCTCGTATTCGTTATCGCTCGAATAATGACTGGAATTGCCCAATTACGATTCGTGCGCCATATGGTGGAGGCGTTCATGGTGCTTTGTACCATTCCCAATCTGTTGAGGCAGTATTTGCAAATCAACCAGGGTTAAAGATTGTTATGCCATCCACACCATATGATGTTAAAGGATTATTAAAAGCAGCCATTCGTGATGAAGATCCAGTTCTTTTCTTTGAGCATAAGCGTGCTTATCGTTTACTTAAAGGAGAGGTTCCAGAAGATGATTATGTATTGCCAATCGGAAAAGCGGATGTAAAGCGCGAAGGTTCTGATATTACTGTCATTACATATGGACTTTGTGTTCATTTCGCTTTACAAGCTGCAGAAAAGCTTGCCGAAGAAGGTATATCTGCTCATATTTTAGATCTGCGAACAGTCTATCCTTTGGATCAAGAAGCAATTATTGAAGCGGCGAAGAAAACTGGAAAAGTATTACTTGTAACAGAAGACAATAAAGAAGGTAGCATCATCAGTGAAGTATCTGCTATCATTTCGGAAAATTGCTTATTCGACTTAGATGCACCTATCCAACGTCTAGCAGGACCAAACGTCCCAGCAATGCCTTATGCACCACCGATGGAAAAATTCTTTATGATGAATCCAGACAAGGTGGAAAAAGCAATGAGAGAACTTGCTGAATATTAATTCGTTTTAGAAGGAGGGACTTCCATTGGCACAAGAAAAAATTTCCATGCCTCAGCTAGGTGAAAGTGTAACGGAAGGGACAATTAGTACTTGGCTCGTTAAAGAGGGAGATAAAGTTAATAAATATGACCCTATTGCAGAAGTAATGACGGATAAAGTAAATGCAGAGGTACCATCTTCTTTTACGGGAACAATTAAGGAATTAGTTGCAAAAGAAGGTGAAACGATAGCAGTAGGGGAACTAATGTGTTACATCGAGGTTGAAGGTGCTGCAGATGAAGCAGCAACAAAGTCAACAGCTAATACAAATGAAAAAGAAACGATTTCCAATGAAGATGCTTCAGGTGATCAGTCAATGAAAAAGCGCTATTCACCTGCCGTTTTAAGACTTGCACAAGAAAATGACATTGATTTAGATCAGGTAGTAGGAACAGGACGAGGTGGGCGGATTACGAGAAAGGACCTGGAGAAAATAATCGAAACAGGTTTGATTCCGAAGGCAGAAGCCCAATCGACAACTGCTGCTCAACCTACTTCTACACCTGTAGGTCAACCAACTAATGTGCAATCAGCTGCTCCAACATCTCAGGTAGAAACAGCTACAGGGGATATTGAAATTCCAGTTACAGGAGTCCGAAAAGCAATTGCACAAAATATGGTTCGGGCAAAACAGGAAATTCCACATGCTTGGATGATGGTTGAAGTAGATGTTACGAATTTGGTGGAATATCGCAATAGCCTTAAAAACGAATTTAAACAAAAAGAGGGCTTTGGCTTAACCTTTTTCGCTTTCTTTGTAAAAGCTGTTGCGCAGGCACTGAAAGAATTCCCACAAATCAATAGTTCATGGGCTGGGGACAAAATTATTCAGCGTAAAGATATTAACTTATCCATCGCTGTCGCGAAAGACCAAGAGTTATTTGTTCCAGTTATTCGAAATGCAGATGAGAAGAGCATAAAAGGAATCGCTAAAGATATTCATACACTTGCTGGCAAAGCTCGTTCTGGAAAACTTACATCAGCTGACATGCAAGGCGGAACTTTTACGGTGAATAACACGGGATCCTTTGGCTCTGTTCAATCAATGGGAGTTATTAACTATCCCCAAGCAGCTATTTTACAAGTTGAATCTATTGTTCAAAAGCCAGTAATTATTAATGGAATGTTTGCTGCTCGTCATATGGTGAACTTATGCTTATCGCTAGATCATCGTATTTTAGATGGATTAATTTGCGGTCAATTCTTAAAACGAGTAAAAGAAATTTTAGAGAACATGTCCAAAGACAATACATCTGTATATTAAACAAAAAAACAGTGGGGTGTTCCTCACTGTTTTTTGTTTCGTACAATCGTTTTTCTTTTTAAAGAAGACTTTCCGTAACCGTGTAGTTGCTTCTATTAAAGTTGATGGAAAATGCGACGTAATTTAATGTGTCAGAATTCCACCGCTACGGAAATACACAACGCGCACCTTTGGCTCGCGCTGTCTCGTAGGAGTCTACGTGTATTTCCTTCCTTAGCATGTGCTTATCTTTAATGTACAGATGAATTTGGAAAA